>PTJZ01000009.1 GCA_002937455.1 Alphaproteobacteria bacterium MarineAlpha11_Bin1 | reverse complement strand
GATCGAAGACTTCCACTGGATGGACGATCCCGACTGGCGTGCCAAAGGTGAGCGGATGTACCTCAAAGCAGATTACAAATTGTTAATCGAGAATCTTCTGGAGCTTTCCCATTTGTCCTATGTACATGCGACTACCCTGGGGACCGGCGCGGTCGCCGAGGAACAGATGAAGTTCGAGAGAGGCGAGCGGTCGGTAACCCTTACTCGATGGATATTAGATTCCCCGGTTTCGACAATGTTTCAGAAACTTGGTCGATTTGAGAAAAATGAACATGTTGATCGCTGGCAGCATGTCACTTGGACCCCACCAGCCTTCGTAAAACTGGACGTCGGAGCCGCTCGTGCTAACACTGGTGCCGTCGAAGGAGATCGATCGCAGGGGTTCGGTTATCGAAATTTAAATGCGATCACGCCGGAAACTGAGAAATCTGCGCACTATTTCTGGGCTCAGGCCCGGGATTTTCGTATCGATGAGGAATGGATTTCCGATTTGTTTGTCACTACTACTCACGAGGCTTTCTCGGAAGACCTCTGGATCATCGGACTTCAACAGGAAAATATGGATACCGGTAAGACCCATCCGCGAGTCGACATCAATCATGATGGTGCTGCTATGCAGGCGATACGGATGCTCCAATCCATGATCGATCAAGAGCGCAATTCATTTGCCGACGCTGCCGAATAGGGAGAAAATTAGACAAGGAGTATCTAATCGGAATACGGTAAGGACCAGGATTGGGTTTCGTGTCCTGCACTAAAAGTGTTGTTAGTTTGGTCTGGATTCCGGTTCACGAGTGGCCTGGCAAAAAGAGGATGCGTGAGTGACCGAATTTCGTGATCAAGAGTGTACAAAACCTTGCCCGAGTGCAGATCGATGATGTTTTCAAATCTGTATTGATGCTTATTGCTTTCCTCAGAAATCAACTCTCTCTCCAATAGCCTTTCATACGGGCCAGAGAAGTCCGCGACATAGAGCTGGATATGGTGTCCATCGAATACCGGAATTTTTCGGTTCGTCTCCCGGAAGATAATTTTCTGGCCATTTCCCACCTGGACATAGGCAACTATCCCGCCTGAATGGCGAATCTCCGTCGGAGCGGAAATGATTTCCCTATAGAATTGGGCAATTCGTCGGGCGGTGTTTTTGGGAACATCGAATTCTAAGTAAGCGATACCCAGCGCCATGGGACCAAACAACTTACTTGGGCGGTAAATTCTAAAGCGATTTCCCCATGGGCATGTTACCGATACATACCCTTTTTCTGGCCTGAATGAGAATTGAGTACCTTTCATCTCAGTTCTAATTGTTTTCAGTCGGTTTAGGAGTTTGCGGCGTTCGGGAATGACGAGTCCAATATTTCCCCTTATCACTTGAGCGTCTCTAGTGGGCATATGAAACTGATTTCGGCCAATATTTACCCACATATTTGTCACGCTAGTCACCAGATAGGGGTCACGGGTAAGGCCCAGCCCAGTAATGTAAAAAAGGGTTGCTAGTCGCTGGTCCGGAATACAAATATTCACATGTTCGAACGCGATGACGTTACCGACATCTTCTTTCTGCCGGTTAAACTTTCTTTTCATCGCCTTCATCCCCTCTGATTTGAGTCAGTCACGGGTCAAGTTGGTAGCCGATAACATCCCTTGGGCGCTTGCCATCATGTGTCTGAAATCGCTTGAAAGCGTGACGAGGTCAAAACCTTTGGCAACCATTTCATTTGCATAGTCTGATGACATTGAATGAATTCCGGCCTTGATCCCATGACTGTGCGCTACCTCGAGTATTAGATCGATACGTTCCATGACCTCCGGCGCTCGTTGGTCGCCGCCGGGGCCGCCGCCAATGGAAACCGATAAGTCGGAAGGGCCGATATAAACCGCATCAAGCCCTCGAACCGAACAGATACTGTCTAGATTATCAACAGATTCCTGCGTCTCAATCATCGCGAGTGTTAGCACCGTCTCGTCCGCATGTTCGTGATAGTCCGCACCCGAATAGAAGACTGCTCGAATTGGGCCAGTTGAACGGTAACCGCGAGGAGCGTAGCGGCATGCCCCGACGAAGCGCTCGCATTCTTCCATCGAGTTAATCATTGGACAAATTACACCGTAGGCGCCGGCATCAAGAGACTTCATAATGATTGCCGGATCGTTCCATGGGACGCGTACCATTGGGGCAGGATCGTATTGCGTGATTCCCTGGAACATCGGTATCAGGTTGCTGTAATCGATGACCCCATGCTGCATATCCACTGTAACGGCATCCCAACCGAGCGACGCCATTACTTCCGCGGTGAATGAGCCCGGTGTGCTCAAAAATATGTTAACGGCGGAGCGTCCTTCATTCCACGCGTCGATGATTTTGTTCGGTCGCATCAGTATTCTCTCCTCAACGGAGTTCTGTCTTACACCGTAAAATCGTTGAGGGGGAGGGAGAATGATAGGTACGAATTTGACGATCTATCAATCACAGGCTTAGGTGGGGAATAATGGATTGGAAAAACCCTGTTCGGTTTATAGAGGAGTTGGATAGCGTATCTCCAACCATTCGTGGAATTATACTCGCTCTGGTATCCGGGGCGTTTTTTGCAACGATGCATGGATCCGTGAGACTTCTATCCCGAGACCTCGATGCGACGGAAATCGCATTTTTTCGAGCATTATTTGGCTTTGTATTCTTTGCCCCCATCTTATTCCGGACTCGACTTTCCGTTCTGCGCACATCTCGGCTGCCACTCCATCTACTCAGAGGCCTTTTTAACGGCGCGTCGCTGCTTCTCTGGTTTACCGCGCTTAGTCTCGTGCCGCTGGGTGATGCGACGGCACTTTCGCTCATGGGTCCGGTATTCGTTACTATGGGCGCTATTTTTATTCTGGGGGAGAATGTGCACGGCCCCCGCTGGATAGCGCTTGTCATCGGGGTTTTGGGTGCCTTGGTGATCGTAAGGCCAGGATTCCAAGAGATTAACTACGGGATGATTCTGGTGTTTATTTCCATGATTTTTGTGACTTGTTCAAAACTGATTGCAAAATCACTGTCTCGGACGGATGAGCCTTCTACGATTGTCGCCTATTTATCGCTGACAATGATGGTACCTTCAGGCGTAGCGTTGTGTTTCGTATGGCAGACGCCGACGCTCACCCAGCTAATATTCATGGTGGCTATCGGTTTCATGGGGAGCTGTGGCCACATGCTTTTGACGACGGCATACAAGATCGCGGATATTTCTGCGGTGGAGCCCGTTGTTTTCGCGAGATTGGTGTGGGCGGCAATTGTCGGCTGGTTTATGTTTTCCGAATTCCCGGGTTTGTGGATCTGGCTTGGTGGTGCGTTGATAGTGGCGGCCTCTACCTGGCTGGCGCGACACGAATCCCGCGAACGTCAAAAGAGAGAAGAGAATGACTAAACCGCCTGCCAGCCGATATCCCGGCGGCAGAATCCGCCCGGCCACTCGATTCGGTCTACGGCTCTATAGGCGCGTTCTTGTGCTTCTGCGATCGACTTGCCATTAGCTGTGACGTTGAGAACGCGTCCGCCGGAAGCTAAAATCTCTCCTCCATCTCCCCTGCGGGTTCCGGCATGGAACACAAGCGTACCAGCAATCTTCCCCGCCTTTTCTAGGCCACCAATTACGGAACCTTTTTTATAATCTTCGGGATAGCCATTGCTAGCCATAACGACTGTCAACGCCGCTTCGTCGAACCATCGAAGGTCGAAATCTTTTAATTCACCATCGCAGGTGGCGATGAGTGCCGGTACCAGATCAGACATTAGGCGGGTCATCAGAACCTGACATTCGGGGTCGCCAAAGCGTACGTTATATTCAACCAGTTTGGGTCCTTCGTCGGTTAGCATCAGTCCTGCGTATAACACACCTTGGTAGGGTCTTCCGTCTGCTTTCATGCCGGCGACAGTGGGTAAGATAATTCGGTCCATCACGGTATCCGCGATTTCGTCTGTGATAGCGGGGGCTGGGGAATAAGCTCCCATGCCGCCAGTATTGGGCCCGGTGTCTCCTTCACCCACGCGCTTATGATCTTGGGCGGAGGCGAGGGGTAAGACGTTTTCGCCGTCGACAAGGGCGAAGAAACTGGCTTCGACACCTTCCATAAATTCTTCGATTACAATCTCGGCACCCGCGTCGCCAAATGTTCGTCCCTTCAGCATGTCATCGACTGCTTGATATGCCTGCGCGGCCGTTTCGCAGATTATTACGCCTTTTCCAGCGGCGAGGCCGTCGGCCTTAACAACTATCGGCGTTTCCCGGGTGTCGATGAATTTTTTTGCGGGACCTGCCTCCTTGAATCGCTCGTACTCGGCAGTCGGGATTTTATACCGCGCGCAGAGATCCTTCATATAGCCTTTGGAACCCTCAAGGATCGCCGCATCCGCGCTGGGGCCGAAGGCACGTATATTTTTTTCCCTCAACCGGTCGGCAAGCCCCATTACTAGAGGTGCCTCAGGTCCGATCACTACGAGGTCGACGGCGTTTTCTGTGCAGAAACCGACTAGCGTATCGATATCCTCGACCTCAATATCCACGCATTCTGCATCCTGAGAAATGCCAGAATTCCCGGGCGCGCACCATAGTTTCTCGACTAGTGGCGATCCTGAGATTGTCCAACATAAGGCGTGTTCCCTTCCTCCCGCTCCGACGACTAGTACTCTCATGAGACCTGCTTCCAATTTTTTATCTATGTCATTGCCATAAGACCCATCTGATGACATAGAATACGAATCGTCATGACCGATCAATTCTCAGAAGAAGGCGAAGAACCCGCTATTGGCAACAACGTTAGCGAACTTTCCGTTGGGGAAATTTCGCAGGCGATAAAACGGACGTTGGAAGGTGCCTTTGGTTTTGTTCGAGTGCGCGGAGAAGTTGGGCGACCTAACTACCATACGTCCGGACATCTTTACTTCACCTTGAAAGATGCGGATGCGGCGATGGATGCAGTGGCGTGGCGAGGGACAGTCGGGAAGCTCTCACTACAGCTTGAAGAGGGTATGGAGGTGATCGCAACTGGCCGGATTTCATCCTACGCAAAAAGCTCTCGCTACCAAATTGTTGTCGAATCGGTCGAACTCGCGGGCGAGGGGGCGTTACTCAAGCTGCTTGAGGACCGCCGCAAGAAACTGGGCGCCGAAGGTTTATTCGAAGCGGATAAGAAGCAAGACCTGCCTTTCCTTCCGGAGGTTATTGGCGTTATTACTTCTCCTACCGGCGCTGTTATCCACGATATTCTGAACCGCCTAAAAGAGCGGTTTCCTCGACATGTTCTCTTGTGGTCAGTCCCGGTTCAGGGAGAAGGCGCTGCCGATAAAATTGCTGCGGCCATAGAAGGTTTCAATGCCCTTGGGCAGGGGGGAGAAATTCCCCGTCCGGACTTGCTTATCGTCGCTCGCGGCGGTGGTAGTCTCGAGGATTTGTGGCAGTTCAATGAGGAAATCGTAGTGCGGGCAACTGCAAATTCAGAAATCCCCCTAATATCGGCCGTGGGCCATGAGACGGACATAACACTGATAGATTATGCTTCCGATCGGCGAGCTCCCACACCGACTGCGGCCGCAGAGATTGCGGTACCCGTTCGATCTGAACTGCAGTCGCAGGTTCTGGAGGATGAAGGTCGGCTAGTTGCCTCTATGAGCCGGTTCATACAGGAGCGACGAAACCATATTCAAGGAATCGCTCGAGGGTTGCCGCGCCCGAGTGAATTGCTGGAAGGTAACATGCAGGCACTGGACCTCGCTTCGGAACGGCTGAGTAATCTCGTAACTAGAGAATTAGAGAGATCCAGGGCGCATCTCTTAAAAACCGGTGTCAGGCTTCCACACCCGCGCGAAGTCATTACGAAGGCTGGGCTAGAACTTTCGAGCAAAGGTGCCCGCATCTCAATCGCCCTACAGGCGCTCGTGCGAGAGAGAAAGAAAAGTTTTTCAAGCCTCTCCGTATCCGAGCGAATTAACGGTGCTATGCGCCGGAAAATTTCAGAGGACGAAAAAAGGCTGCAAACCGGCACCCAGCTATTGAACAGTCTGTCGTATGAGCGGGTTCTGGAGCGGGGGTTTACTTTGATACGCGATACGGACGGTGAACCTGTGATGCAGGCATTTCAAACGCAATCCGGACAAGAAGTCGCAATAAGCTTTTCAGATGGAACTGTCTCGGCGACTATCGGAGAAAAAGCCGTGGCAAAGTCAAACCCTTTGTCTGGTAAATTAAAACGCAGAAAACAAACGAAATCGAAAAAATGTTCGGTTTCTTCTGGACGCGATCAGGGGTCGCTTTTCTGATCGATGCACCGTCTATCTGCAGGAATAATCACCCTATGCCTGATTTCGACTCCGGCATCGGCGAGGACCCTCTCTTTAACCGGGCACTTCATGCAGGGTGGGTTGATAACAGGGCAAACCAATCCGGGCGCCAAAGTCTCGCTTGATGGTAAAAAGCTCCGAGTGTCTCCCGACGGATTATTTGTCTTCGGACTAGGGAGAAATGCGGAAAGCGAGGTAGTTATAAAAACTAAGTTGCCAAGCGGGGAAATCTATTTGGAAAATTTTGAGATCGAGAAAAGAAAGTATCGTATCCAGCGGATCAATGGCCTGCCTAAAAAGATGGTGACACCATCACCCGAGACGATGGACCGGATAAGACGGGAAGGTAAGGCTATACGGTCCGCGCGTGCGGTATTTACAATGGCGACGCACTTCAGAGCCGGTTTCATCTGGCCATCTAAGGGCCAAATATCGGGGGTTTATGGCAGCCAACGTATCTTGAATGGCGAATCACGCCAACCGCATCTCGGAGTTGATATCGCGGCTCCAAAGGGAACACCTGTTCTCGCGTCAGCTGCTGGAAAGGTGACTCTTGCCGAGATGGATCTCTATTTCACCGGCGGCACTATCATCATTGAACACGGTCACGGTCTATCTACCGTTTATTCACATCTTAGCGAAATCGAGGTCAGAAAAGGAGACAGCATACGTCAGGGCGGGAAGATAGGCGCTATCGGGTCCTCCGGGCGGTCGACGGGACCTCATCTTGACTGGCGTATTAACTGGTTCCAAGAGAGACTAGATCCAATGTTATTGGCTGGCCCTATGCCCCAATAACGCTATTCATCTGGTCTTTTTGGTTTCTTTCCCCAACGCCGGTGAAACCACATCCACTGCTCCGGCCGTTCTGTGATCCAAATACTGAAAAGATCGTTTATCCTCCTCATGGTGGCTTCTATATCGGCGTTTCTATTACCGGTGTTGACCGGCGGTCGGGGTTTCTCGACAGTTAGTCTGAAGTGTGCGGCATCCAGCCTTTCCACTCGTATAGGTATAAGGAGCGCTTCATATTTCATGGCTAACGCCGCGGGCGCGGTCGGGGTCATGGCATTAATACCTAGGAATGGGATGTTTACGCCCTGGTTCATACGTACATCTACTAGCATGATAGTGTGTCCATCGCCCTTTAGAACTTGAGTGAGACGACGGGCCCCTTGTCGACCTTTCATGATGAGTTCTACCCCGCTGCGTCTCTGCCAGCTGCGGACGAGAGCGTCTATAAATGGGTTATTGAAGGGTCGATAGACAACCGTAAGGGGTAGATCGTGCATTCGGGCCGCCAATGTTACCATTTCCCAGTTGCCCATGTGTCCGGCAAGTAAAATTCCCGACTTACCACTCTCTCGGAGCATATCGAGGTGTTCGGCACCGACAATTTCTAGACGGTTTTCCCGATCGTGGCGTATCTGATCGAGGCTCCAGTAGTCGGAAATCACACGGGTAAAATTGTCCCAGACCCCTCGGACAATTTCCTCCATTCTTTTGTTTGATGTTTCGGGCCATACGAGGGCCACACTCTCACGAATCCGGTTACTGAGCGCGAGATGAGGTCCGACCGACCGACCGACGAATGCGAGCAGGTTACCCACAAGGCTTACAGGGAGCTTATGCAACAAAACATATATCGGCCACGAAAGCGCGATCTCGATTCGGTGTTGTACGGTTGGCTTCCGCCAGTATCGATTTGCAACGCGCGCCAACAATTAAACCTTTTCTTTTAAGACTTGTCCGAGGACCTCGTCCAGTTCACCTAAATCATTCCAATCCAGACGAATTTTTAGCGAACGTATCATGTCTCTTGCTTCCACCGGTACACGAACCATATCCTTCTCTGTGGTAACAACCAACGCATCCGCCATGGCTGCGGTATCTATGAGCCTCATGATCTCATCGACAGAATAGTAATAGTGATCTGGAAAACCCGCGATGTCGATCAGATCGCAACCCATACCGGCAAGTGTTTCGAAGAACTTCTCCGGCTGTCCGATACCCGCGAAGGCTACGACCGGCTTTCCAGAGATATCGTCATCCTTGGTGGCGGGCACAAAACGGGCCATCAAAATAGGTATATTTTTCGGCATTGCTGCCTGCAGAGGATCAGATACATCGCCAATCAGGGCTATTGCTTCGACACGTTGCATTGCACATTCTAACGGTTCTCTCAAAGGTCCTGCCGGCATCACCCGGCCATTTCCATAACCGTATCGACCATCAATGACCAAAATTGAGAGATCTTTGTGAAGCGCCGGGTTTTGTAGGCCATCATCCATAACGATCGCGCCTATACCCGTATCGACAGCTGCGAGGGCCGATTTTACCCTATCGTTCCCAATCCAGGTCGGCGCTACACTTGCTAAAAGTAATGGCTCGTCACCGACGTCTCGCGAAGAATGTTTGGATGTTTCCACCTTAGTTGACGCACTTATGGACCCACCATATCCGCGACTTAGAAATCCTGCATTAATATTAGATGTGTGCAGTCGTTCCATTACGGAGAGTGCAACAGGCGTCTTACCGGCGCCGCCCGCGACGACGTTACCGATACAGATCACAGGGATGTCCACTTTAGTAGGCTTGACCTTAGTGAGGCGGCGACGCGCTCGCCATGCCCAGATTTGGCTCATTGGGGAGAGCAGGGTTGGGAGGACCCCCTCTTTATACCAGAAATTAGGCGCGCGCATTACCTGTAACCGATATCGGCCACGCGGGAGAAATGCGATTAAGATACGGGTCGATGTGGAGGAAAACCGCGTCGAGAATACCTTGTTTTCCATCAGCGACAGAGCGGGCGGCAGCCATTCGGCGTTGCCGAACTACCGAATTAGAGAGAAGAGTTCCGATTTCCTTTGCGAGTTCATCTGCCGACCGGGCTACAGACGAAGCGCCCGCAGTCATAAGCTCCCCCTGCGCGGCCAGAAAATTCTCCATATGAACACCATGAACGATAGCGCAACCCAATCGCGCTGGCTCGATTGGGTTTTGTCCGCCGTGGGGCACCAGAGTTCCTCCGACAAATGCGATATCCGTCGCTCGAAAAAAGAGACCAAGTTCTCCGATTGTGTCAGCTAATAAAACAAATTTCGATGCATTTACCGGCTCAGATCGGCTACGAACCGAAACTGAGAGATTTCTTTCCGAAAGGATCTTCTCAATAGCACCCGCCCTCTCAGGGTGCCGGGGGACCACGATTGTTAGCAAGTCGGGCAAACTTCGAATAAGTATTTCATGCGTATCCGCGATAACCTCTTCCTCACCCGAATGGGTACTGAAGGCTACCCATCTGGGTCGTCCGGCAATACTAGAGTCAAATTCGGACTGTGCGTCAGCATCGGTGGGCAGGGGCGCTGCAGCAAATTTTAGGTTCCCCGGGCATGCAACATTCTTGGCCCCTAGAGCCCGCAGCCGATCGGCGTCCAATTCCGTTTGCGCCATGCAAAGGTCAAATGTTTCTAAGAGTTGGCCGATCATCCAAGGAGCTCGCCTCCAGCCCCGAAAAGAAGCCGCCGATATTCGGGCATTCATTAGAAGGGTAGGAATCTCTCTTTCTTTGACCTCCGACAGTACCGATGGCCAGAATTCGGATTCAACCCAGA
Organism: Alphaproteobacteria bacterium MarineAlpha11_Bin1; assembly: GCA_002937455.1. Next base: position 156,934 of record PTJZ01000009.1, on the reverse strand, counting down.
GAGCTAGGTTGGGTTTCCAATGATCTAGAAATCGTTTTACCCAAGGCACCCGATCCACTGGGATATACTGATGGATAACAGTTTCGGGTAATCGATTGTGTAATAATCGGGCCGAACTGACGGTACCGGAAGTCATGAGGATCGTTATCTCAGGCCGTTCCAAAGTTAGTCGGTCGATAAGACTTATCATCGAAAGTGATTCGCCGACGCTTGCCGCGTGTATCCAGACAAGGGGGCCTTCAGGCCGCCGACAGGATGCGGACCCTTTACGTTCTTCGAACCGATGAGGGTCTTCTTTTCCTGCCTTTAGCCGCCGGGAGAGATAATGGTTTATCAGTGGCCCGGATATCCAAGTTATGGCTCGATAAAAAGAAACGCTCATTAATTACCTCTGGGTGCTGATGGATCAGCTTCCGAATTAGCTTCTTCCGGCGAAACCGGGTAGCGCCCCAGTTCAGAATCAAGTGTCATTGTGAGGTCGATAAGAACTCGCTCCAGAGTTTGCCGAGTTTGCTCCGTGAGGCTTTCGTCAGCGTCGCGGGGTACTTCAATCGGGTGCCCAATCCTTACCACACCCCTGGTGAAAGGGAAGGGCAATACAAACCTATCCCATGAAAAAAAAATTCTACAGCGCGACGCGGAAAAAGTTATTGGTAATAGGGCAGCGCCCGAAAGTTTGGCGGCTGAGATCGCCCCAGGTGCTGCACGCATCCGAGGTCCCCGTGGCCCATCGGGCGTAATACCGATGTATTCCCCGCGTTTAAGCGCGCGCACAATTCCGATCAGAGCGCTTCCGCCACCTTTTGATGATGAGCCCGATATGGTACCGACGCCCAAGTGTTTCAGTGTCCGAGAGATAAATACCCCGTCGCGGTGCTGAGATATCAGAATCCGTACAGGGGCTTTGTAAATCCATGCATTGGGAATCATCAGCATCCGTCCATGCCAAAAACAGGCGATAAACGGCTTACCTTTAGCAACCATTGAAGACGCTATATGCTGATTTTCCACTGTCCAGCGTCCAGTATACCAGACGATACGGAGGTAAGACGCTGCAAGCAAACTTAGCACAGAGGTAACTATGGGCCTACTAGTGATCTTTCGCAGCGACACCATCGATTAAGACTGCACAACAGCTGCGGTTTGATCTTCTTCGTCTACGAACTGCATCGAATACAGTTTTGCGTAGGCACCACCTTGAGCCATTAGCTCAATATGGGTGCCAGTTTCCACGACTTTGCCATTTTGCATGAAGAATATAAAGTCCGCGTCGATAATCGTCGAAAGTCTGTGCGCAATTACCAATGTAGTCCGCCCCTGTTTGAGCCGCGATAATGCACCTTGCACAAGCCGCTCTGTTTCCGTATCGAGAGCGGATGTCGCTTCGTCTAGAAGTAAAATTGGTGCATCCTTTAACATCGCTCGTGCGATGGCGATGCGCTGCCTTTGGCCACCCGAGAGCTTGGCCCCTCGACCACCCACTTGAGTATCATATCCGTTGGGGAATTCAGAGATAAATTCTGCTGCGCCCGCATCAGACGCGGCACGGACGATCTCCTCGTCGGTCGCATCCGGTTTTCCGTAGGCAATATTGGCGCGGATTGTATCGTCAAAGAGAAGAATTTCTTGGCTAACCAGGCCAATTCCACTGCGCAAGCTTTCGAGGGTTATATCACGAACGTCTTGACCATCAATTAGCACCTTGCCGCTACCCACGTCATAGAATCGAGGAATTAGGTTTAGGACCGTCGATTTGCCAGATCCGGACGGCCCGACTAGCGCCGCCGTCTTACCAGCGTCCACCTGAAGGTTAATACCGTTGAGTGCAGTGGATTTTTCGTTGTACTGAAAATGCACGTCTTCAAAACTAATTTGACCCCGGATGTCGTGAATCGTACGTGCGTTTTCAGAATTCGTGATCTTGGAACCAAGGTCCAGTATTGCGAAGACCCTTTGAGTGGCCGCAAGCCCCTGTTGCAGGGTGGCGTTGAGGTTAGCAATGTTCTTCATCGGTTTGTAGGCGGCAAGCAAAGCCGCCATAAATGACGCTAGCTCGCCTGTTGTCATTTGGCCGTCGATTACCAATAGACCGCCAAACAAAATGGCACAGGCTAACGCGATGCCACCCAGCGACTCCATCAAAGGCCGGCTTATCGCCTGAATGCGCGCTGCTTTTCGGGTTAGCTGGTAGACCCGTTCTATGGCATCGGACGCTCGATCGGATTCGCGCTTTTCCATTGTGTAAGCTTTGACATGCCTCGCTCCTTGGAATGTCTCATCTAGTAAAGTTGTAAGATCTCCAGTTTCTATCTGCGTATTACGGGAAATTTTCCTAATTCGTTTGCCGATCTTTACGATGGGATAAAGTGCCAGCGGAAAAACTATTATTGTGAGAAGCGCCAGCGACCAGTTGTGAAAGACCAAGATCATCAACAAAAAAATCACAAGCAGCGAATCTTTGATCAGTCCGGTAAGCGCCTTTGCCATCGAATGGCGAAGTAAGTTCGCATCGTTGATGAATCGGGAAATAAGGATACCCACCGAATTATCGAGAAAGAATTGCAGATCGGTACGGATTACACCGCGATACATCGAGGACTGCAGGTTCGCTACCATTCGATGTCCGATAACCTCCATGTTTACAGCTTCGAAGTAGCCGGCCAGTCCGGAGATGATCGCGAGTCCGATTATAGCGCCGGGGAGAAGGTAAAGCATTGTCCGGTCCCGGGCTATCAGGACTTGGTCAACCACGTCTTTCAATAGGTAGATCATGCTCGCTGAGGTACCCGCAACCAGCAACATGCAGAGAAATGTTAAGAGTATACGCTTGTGTTGGGGCCATAGTTGTTCGCGAACAAGCCGGTTGACCAGCGTCTTAGAAGTCTCATGCGCTTCTTCAGTCAGTTCCAACCCGGTGTCGGGCGCCTTCGCGTTATCGGCCAATGTAAAAGGTTCCATTTCTCATGGGCTCAATACCAAAAATTAGAATACCACGCCTGCCGAGGGCGGCCAATTAATTGAAAAGATGCGGGAATTTTTTTCTCGTGAATCAATTACCTGCAACTGTCATTCCGTCGATGCGAAGTGTGGGCGCATCTGTACCATCTCGAAACGCTAAATCATCCGCTGGGATCAATTTTTTGAACATGTCTTTGAGGTTGCCGGCGACGGTCATTTCAGTGACCGGGTAGGTAATTTCGCCGTTCTCAATCCAGAATCCTGATGCTCCTCGGCTGTAATCGCCCGTCACCATGTTGATACCCATGCCGATCAATTCCGTAACATAAAAACCGCGAATTATATCGGATATAAGATCGGCGGGGGAGTATCTCCCGGCTTCCATATAGAGGTTTGTGACGCCTGGTGACGGCGGAGACGCGGTACCGCGGGAGGCATTCCCCGTCGATTCAATGCCTAATTGCCGCGCTGAAGCGAGGTCGAGTACCCAAGTTTCGAGGACACCGTCTTTAGCGAGGTATTTCTTAGAATTGGCTAGGCCTTCTGCGTCGAATGGTTTGGAACGCAAACCCCGGTCCCGGTGGGGATCGTCAACGATGTTGATGCCGTCAGCAAGGACCTTCTTACCCATTTCATCCCTCAGAAAAGATGTTCCTCTAGAAATGGAAGATCCGTTAATAGCTCCGGCATAATGTCGAACTATACCGCCGGATACCCGGGGATCGTAGATCACCGGCACCTGTTGGGTTTCGACTTTACGGGCATTCAGGCGCTTTACCGCCCGTTTGCCGGCATTGCGGCCAATTTCCACCGGGTCGGCTAGATCTGCATGGTAAACCGATGACGTATAGTCGTAATCTCGTTCCATGCTTGTACCTTCACCGGCGAGTACTGAGGCAGCTAGGCTGTGGCTCGAAGTTTCGTAGCTTCGCGCAAAACCATTCGATGTCGCAATGGCGATGCGCGCCTTACTCCATGCGGTCTCAGCGCCCTCGGTGTTGGTGATTCCCGCCACTGACCGTGCAGCATCCTCCGCGCTGCAGGCTGCCTCAATAAGACTCTCATCTCTTGGTTCCTTTGCATCGTAGATTTGCAGCGTTGGTGGATCAGTGACTAGGGAGTCTGCGGTGGCAATGCCGCAATAAGGATCTTCGGGCGCTGCCTTTGCCATCGCGACGGCGCGGGCGACAACATCCTTTATCGCTCCCTCTTCGAAATCCGTAGAAGATACGATTGCCTGTTGCCTGCCGACGAAAACCCGAAGTCCAAGGTCATTGCTTTCGGAACGTTCTAATTTTTCTAGTTTTCCCAAACGACAGGATACTGAGACCGATGACGCATTAAAGACGACTGCATCGGCCGCGTCGGCGCCCTGCTTAAGAGCGTCGTCCATCAGGTTCGAGAGAAGTGAAAGTTGATCGTATGACTCTGCCATGCTGTCTACCCGTCTTTAGAGATCCATATATCCCGTCCTTCGCCGGGCAGTCCGTAATCGTTCCATTTGCGTGTAACTTCTTCTATAATTTCGTCGCTCATGCGGAGCTTTTGGCCCCATTCACGGTTCGTTTCCGAACCGATTTTCGCCGTTGCATCTATTCCCATTTTTGATCCTAAGCCTTCGACCGGTGATGCGAAATCAAGATAGTCTATAGGCGTATTCTCGATCGTCGTAACATCACGCGCGGCATCCACATTAGTGGATATTGCCCAAATTACGTCTTCCCACTTCCGCGCGTCGATGTCCTGGTCAACCACGATCACGAATTTGGTATACATGAACTGTTTTAGGTATGACCAAACGCCCATCATGATACGTTTCGCTTGGCCCGGGTATGTCTTCCGGATCGATACGACGGCGACCCGGTATGAACAGGCCTCCGGCGGAAGCCAAAAATCGACAATTTCCGGAAACTGCTGGACTAAAAGCGGGATGAAAATATCGTTTAGAGACCGTCCTAATACCGATGGCTCATCTGGCGGTCGGCCGGTGAATGTCGTCAAATAAATTGGGTCTCTGCGCATGGTGATCGCAGAGACGGTGAAAACTGGAAACGGTTCAACAGCATTATAATAACCCGTGTGATCGCCAAACGGTCCTTCCATTCCAGATTCGGTCAGAGATACGTGTCCTTCGATTACTATCTCCGCCTCTGCCGGCACCTGAAGGGGAACAGTCTTGCAGTCGACCAATGTAAGCTTTTTGCCCCGAAGCAGCCCGGCGAACTGGTACTCCGACATTGTCTCCGGAACCGGGGCGACGGCGGCGATAATGGTTGCTGGATCTACGCCGATCACGGCTGCTGCCGGCACCGAGACCAATCCTTCTCGGGCAGCATCGTCGGCGTGTTTGGCGCCACCGCGATGGGCTAGCCAGCGCATGAGGGTTGTGTCTCGGCCAGTGACCTGCATTCTATAAATACCGATATTCGTCTTTCTATCATCGCCTTGGGTAACCACGAGAGGCCAAGTAATCAGAGGTGAAGGTTCATCTGGCCAGCAGGTCTGAATTGGCAATTTCTGCAGATCAATGTCGTGGCCCGTTAAGACAATTTCTTGGCAAGGTGCGCTGGTGACCCTTTTCGGCTTCATTGCCATTACTGTCTTCAGGAGAGGAAGCATATCGATTGCTTCCTGCCATCCCCCGGGCGGTTCCGGCTGACGAAGAAAAGCCAGCTGTTCGCCGAATGCGCGGAGTTCCTCAGGCGATTTCTCTAGACCCCAGGCAACCCGTTCGACAGTACCGAATAAATTGGCCAGAACCGGTATCCGCTGAGAAGAGCCGGCGGCATTTACTACATTCTCGAAAAGCACGGCAGGGCCGTCTTCCGCAAGAAGACGGCTCTGGATTTCTGTCATTTCCAGATATGTCGAGACGGGTTCAGAAACCCGGATTAGCCGGTTTTCTTTTTCCAGTTTGACTATAAAGTCGCGAATATTGGCATAGGCCATGGTTTCGGGGTTCTGCACTAAGGTGATCTCACGGTCAAGCATCGGTGTGCCACCCCGATCGGCTCTATTCAATAAACGTATGGCGGAAGAAATGAACGATCCTGTTGCACACGCGAAATCCTATCCGTTCCCCGTTCCGGGGCGGTCGTATACTTTTTGTGATGGCCGCGTGACAGATATGCCAGACGAAGGCTTCGACAGCACGGGAAGAAGACCAGTTCTGGCAGCGGGATCAAACCAGTCACATGAGCAATTGGCCAGAAAGTTTTATCGGATTTCGGGGAATGTCGAAATACCGGTTCAGAAAGGAAGACTGCACGATTTTGACTCGGTATATGCAGCTCATTTGGCCGGTTACGGCTCGGTACCATCCACATTCTATCCCTCCCCGGGAACTGTGGTAACTACCTATTTGTTGTGGCTCGATGACGCTCAGCTGAACCGTATGCACGAGACTGAGCGAAATTATACATACGACCACCTTAACGAAATCAGAGTAGAAATAGACGGTCTAGGAGAGTTACTCCGAGAGGCCTATGCATACACCGCCAAGATCGGATGTGTTAATCATGCCGGTACGCCCATTGCCCTAAGTGAAATTTCCGCATGTGAAAGGGCATTCTCGTCAATGTCACAGCTGGAAGTTCTTGAACATATTCGAGATCGGATTGCTCCAAACGAGGACCTCGACACTTTTATCCTCTCGCAGATAGAAGATGAAGGCGTTCGCCGAGCCAGATCGGCGATCCTTTCTGAAGACGCTATAGTTGGAAATTATCCGAGGACCGTGATTCGTGAGCTTTAGGAATTACTCTAAAGCAACAGCCGGCGCCTTATCTACCTTCGCGGCACAGAATTTGAATTCGGGAATTTTCCCGAAAGGATCGAGTGCAGCGTTGGTCAACAAATTTGCGGCGGCTTCAGCATAGCAGAACGGGATAAATACTACGCCCTCCGGAACTTCCCGGTCTGCGCGGGCCTTCAATTCAATAACGCCGCGTCGGGTTTCGACCCGGATTGTGTCTCCCGGGTTAATATTCATTTGGACTAACGCCTTTGGCGAGAGGTTAGCTGTTGCTTCCGGTTCCAGAGCGTCCAAGACCCCAGCCCGTCTTGTCATACTGCCGGTATGCCAGTGTTCAAGTACCCTGCCTGTGGTCAGGATCATTGGAAATTCATCGTCGGGTACCTCGTCGGGTGGCAGTACATCGGCGGGCACAAATTTTCCGCGTCCTGTATCCGTTGGAAACCCCTCCCGAAAAATGATTTCTTGGCTGATGCCATTATTATCTAGCGGATAGGTAATAGAATCTTCTTCTTGCAGACGTTTCCAAGTTATACCTTTAAACGAGGGCATGCAGGCCGCCATTTCTTCGAAAACCTCGGCGGTTTCGGCGTATTTCCAGTTCAGTCCGATCCGGCGCGCGATTTCTTGGATGATCCATATGTCCTGTCTGGCATCGCCGGGCAACGGCAGTGCCTTGCGCCCGATTTGAACCTGACGGTTCGTATTAGTGAAGGTACCTTCCTTTTCTGGAAATGAGCTAGCGGGCAAAATGACATCCGCATGAAATGCAGTCTCCGTTAGGAAGAGGTCTTGAACGACCAGATGGTCCAGCGCAGCGAGCGCCTGTCGAGCATGACGTACATCTGGATCTGACATAGCAGGGTTCTCTCCCATAATGTACATCGCACGGATTTCCCCAGTATGGATCGCGTTCATAATTTCTACGACAGTTAGCCCCCGATTTGGATTAAGCTCGGACCCCCAGAATTCCTCAAACTGAGCATGTATGGAAGGTTCATCGACCGATACGTAATCAGGGAAAAACATTGGGATTAGACCTGCATCCGACGCCCCCTGGACGTTGTTCTGGCCACGCAAGGGGTGAAGGCCTGTTCCGGGCCGCCCCACATGTCCAGTCATTAATGCAAGGGAAATCAGACACCGAGAATTATCCGTTCCGTGCACATGTTGAGATATACCCATACCCCAAAAAATTATACCACGATCTGCTTGTGCGAATTCGCGGGCTATGGTTCTGATTGTCTCAGCATTGACCCCACAAATGTCTGCCATATTTTCGGGGGAGAATCCCCTCAGGTGTTCTCTGAGTTCATCGAAACCTTCGGTAAAACCTTTTATATAATTCTCGTCTGTCAAATCTTCTTCGACAATCGTGTGCATCATGGCGTTTAGCAATGCAACATCCGTCCCGCCCTTGAACTGGACCATATGAGTGGCATGACGGGTAAGCGACTGGCCGCGCGGATCCATAACGATCAGCTTTGCTCCGTTCTTAACTGCGTTTTTGAAGAATGTTGCCGCAACTGGATGGTTAACGGTTGGATTGGCACCTATTACAATAATTACATCTGATTTTGCGGCATCATAAAATGGTGCGGATACTGCACCAGAATTCACTGTCTCCATCAAGGCCGCCACCGAGGAGGCATGGCAGAGCCGGGTGCAATGATCGACGTTGTTAGTTCCAAAACCGGTCCGGACAAGTTTCTGGAAAAGGTACGCCTCTTCGTTCGACCCCTTAGCAGAACCTAAACCGGCAAGTCCTGACCCACCGGTTTCATTAACCACTTTTTTCAGACCACGCGCTGCAAAATCTAGCGCTTCATCCCATGTCACTTTCCGGAAATATCGCATTGGATTAGACGAATCGAATGACGCGTCAGCGTCCTTAGGAACATCATTTTTCCTGATTAGCGGGTAGGTCAAGCGATCCGGATGGTGTACGTAATCGAATCCGAAGCGACCTTTTACGCACAGTCGATTTCGGTTAGCAGGCCCATCGCGACCATCGACAAAAAGCAGCTTATCATTCTTTATATTGTATGTTAGCTGGCATCCGACACCGCAATAAGGACAGATCGATTTAACTTGTCTATCCGGTTGCACCCGCCCGTTGGGGGAAGTGACGGCAGCCGGCAACAACGCGCCAGTCGGACATGCCTGAACGCATTCTCCGCAAGCGACGCAAGTGCTATCGCCCATTGGGTCGTCGAAATCAAAAACAACTTTTGAGTCGGCGCCGCGATGGGCCATGCCGATCACATCGTTGACCTGTACATCCCGGCAAGCGCGTACGCATAGCGTACAGTTAATACAAGCATCTAGATTCACGGCCATGGCAGGATGAGAAAGGTCGGCGTCGAGCCTCCTTTTTGCCGGGAAGCGAGATGATCCGACATCCAGTATTTTAGCCCATCGCCAGAACTTAGACCCTTCATCATGTGCCTTTTCGGGCGACGGTTGATCAGCGATTAGGAGTTCGAAAACAATTTTTCGCGCGGACACTGCACGTTCAGTTGCAGTTTTGACCACCATTCCCTCTAACGGCTGACGGATGCATGAGGCAGCAAGCACCCGTTCGTCATTGATTTCGACCATGCAGGCGCGGCAATTGCCGTCCGCGCGGTAACCGGGTTCCGGCGAATAACACAAATGTGGAATTTCTGTTCCGTAGCGTTGGGCCGCCTGCCAAATGGACTCACCCGGTTCGGCCCATACCTCTTGGCCATCGAGTGAGAATTTGATGTTCTCCGCAGATCCGTCAAGCGGCATGGTCTTTTCCTTAGCCTATGTCACGTCTTCAGGAAAATAACGGAAGACCGAGAGAAGGCCGTTTGGCGCCGCCTGACCGAGGCCGCAGATCGAAGCATCTATCATCACTTTGCTCAATTCCTCCAGAAGCGGGCGGTCCCAGTGGCTTGATTCCATTAGTTTAACTGATTTTTCGCAACCCGAGCGGCAGGGTGTACATTGGCCGCAGGACTCGTGCTCGAAGAACCTCATCAGGTTTAATGCGGCGCCGGCGGCACTGTCCTGATCTGATAATACTATCACTGCTGCTGAGCCGATAAGACATCCGTGTTCCTCTAACGTTCCGAAATCTAATGGAAGATCATCTTTGGCGGCTGGCAAAATACCGCCCGACGCACCTCCCGGAAGATACCCTTTGAAAGTGTGACCTTCAGACATACCACCGCAATATTCGGCAATCAGTTCGCGGATTGTTATACCTGCGTCTGCGATCTTGACGCCGGGTTTGCGAACACGGCCTGAAACCGAGAAAGTTCTGAGTCCTTTGCTACCGTTTCGTCCATGCTCTGAGAACCATTCTGGTCCCCTATCCAGTATGTCTCTGATCCAGAAGAGGGTCTCGATGTTGTTGATGAGAGTTGGTTTTCTGAATAGTCCAACTTCGGCGGCAAAGGGCGGCTTATGGCGGGGGATACCTCTTTTTCCTTCAATGCTCTCGAGCATCGCAGATTCTTCGCCGCAAATATAAGCACCGGCTCCCCGTCGAAGATGTACAATTCCCGGTTTCAGTAGGCCGGATTTTTCAAGTTGCGCAATCGTTTCCGCCAGTATAGCCCGTCCTGCAGGATATTCATCGCGAAGATAGATGTAACATGCCTCTGCTTCCACAACCCACATCCCGATTAGGAGCCCTTCCAAGAAGCGGTGCGGGTCTTTCTCGATAAAATACCGATCCTTGAAGGTACCCGGTTCGCCCTCGTCGCCGTTTACCGCCATCAGGCGGGGCCCCGAAAACTCGCGGACGATTCTCCATTTTCGGCCAGTCGGGAAGCCGGCACCTCCGAGTCCTCTTAGTTCTGAATCTTCTAACGAAACAATTACCTCTTCACGCGATACTAAACCGGAATAACAACGCCTTAGTGTCTTATAGCCGTCGTTTCGTACATATGTCTCGTAATCGATATATCTTGGGATCGTCGGGTTAAGTGAGCGGTCGGAGATGGCCCTCTGGATTTTTTTTTGCGTAGCGTGAAAAATCTGGTTCTGGCCAACGGCAACAGTAGGCGCACGGTCACAAGCACCCATACACGGCGCAGAAAGAACGCGCACATTTTTGCCCAGAGTGCTCTTGAGCTCGGTTTTTAGATCCTTTGCACCCCACATTTCGCAGGTTAAAGAGTCGCATACCCGAATGGTAATTTCGGGTGGTGGCATCCGGTCATCTTCTAGAACATCAAAGTGGTGGTAGAATGTAGCCGTTTCGTAAATTTCCGTGAGTGACAGACTGAACTCGTCCGCCAGCGCTACCAAGTGGTGCCGGTTAAGGCACTTGTACCGATCCTGAATTAGATGCAGAGCTTCTATCAAAAGATCTCGGGAGCGCGGCATATCGCCCAGCAATTCAAACACCTCTGACGCTGCTCCAAAAGAGAGTTGCCTGCCTTTAGGCGTAGCTGATCCTTTAGCACCTCGGCCTGGGTTACGAAATTTGACGATCTCAGGTCTTTTTTCAGTCATCTATTTCTGTTTCGTTGACCGCTTTGAGATCGATAACATCGGCATTGATTAGATATTTTCCAACATTTTCAAAGTTCACCGTTATCCGCGAGCCGTCTACTGACTGAACCTGACCAAGGCCCCATTCATGCTCGGTTGGATGCAGGACATAAGTTCCGGGTACTATATCGTGGTTCATACACCAAGCCTTTGATTTAGTGAGGGCAATTTACATGAAATTTGGGTTTCGTTAAGACCGAGTCGTATGACATGAATATGAAGATCACAATCGTTAATAGCGTCTTAGGTCTTCGCTCGCGGACTAGGAGGTCACGCATGGAAAGGAATTATGGCGTGCCACACTACAGTATATGAGCGCCGGCCTCTTTGAAGATTTTACGGTAACTCAAAATGGTGGAAACATACTTAGATACGAATCCTACGTGTTTGTTATGCTAATTGGTCGCGTTGTGTTTTTTCGCGGCGCTCGTGCCTTTCCTGTGCCTCTATGCCGAGTGTTGCGATTGGACGCGCTTCCAGTCGTTTGATTCCGATCGGGTCGCCGGTCTCGCTACAATATCCGAAACTACCCGTCTCGACCCGCTGCAGGGCTTCGTCGATTTTCTGCACAAGTTTACGCGCACGGTCACGGGTGCGAAGTTCTATAGACCTGTCACTCTCGGCGGTGGCCCTGTCGGACTGATCCGCAGACTTAGATTCCTGCTCCTGCAGATTCTGAAGTGTCTGATCGGCGTCCCGCAATAGTCCATTTTTCCATGAAACGAGTTTCTGCCTAAAGTATTCCAACATAACTTCGTTCATAAATGGTTCTTTTTCGGTCGGCCGATAATCAGGAGGAACCGTTGATGTCATCTTCGCCGAAACCCTATAAACTGGGGGGGAGTATATGTTTGGCGCCAACGTATAGGCAAGCATTCAGAGTAATTTGAACCCAGCGATCTACGGGCTGAGAAGGCATAGGTGCTAGCTAATGCCTATGCTAGCGCTGATTTTGGAACTTCGCGACGGTATTTTAATCCGAGGGATCAGACATTCTAGGCTAAAGTGTGCTATTACGCATATCAAACCGTCAATTGCGAGAGGGTAAAATGTCCGAGCCCTATGTAGCCGTAAGACAATCCTGTGTCCTAGGCGAATCGCCGATATGGTCCGAAGTCGAGCAGGCGCTTTATTGGGTCGACATCCGTAACCCGATGATATTCCGTTGGTATCCAGAATCTAAGGCCCTGCAGAGTTGGCGTGTTCAGACCGAGATCGGTTCGATTGGCTTTGCCGGCGACGGACGACTGATCGCTGGAACTCGGATGGGTTTTGCCTTCATAAATTTGGCGGACGGAGAGTTTCATTTGCTTGAAGATCCGGAGGGCGAAGGCCGTATGAACGCGGTTCGTATGAATGATGGCAAAGTTGATCGAAGTGGCCGTTTCTGGTGTGGTTCTATGGAAGATCCTGGGTATGGTGAGGTTGCATCTCTGTATAGATTCGATACTGACCACACAGTCCATCGTATGGAGGGTCCTGTGTGCATATCTAATGCAATCTGTTGGAGCCCCGATAACAGAACGATGTATTTCGCAGATTCCCTGAAGCGAAAAGTCTGGTCGTACGATTTTGACGCTTCGACCGGTACAATCGAGAATCGGAGAGACTTTATACAAGTGCAAGAGGGCGACGGGGTTCCTGACGGCGCCACCGTAGACTCCGAGGGATTTGTTTGGGTAGCACATATGCGAGCCGGTCAGGTAAAGCGGTACGATCCAGATGGCAGAATCGAGCGGGAAATCTCTTTTCCTGCATCGATGACTTCCTGCCCGGCTTTTGGTGGACCCGACATGTCGACACTGTATGTTACGACCGCTTCGTCTCGGTTTGAGGTGGAGGATTTTGAGCGAGAACCAGACGCCGGTTCTCTTTTTGCAGTTGAGACAGATGTGCGGGGTATACCTGAACCGGTGTTCGGCGCTTGAAAGTTCCTATTTATATCTGACTAACCTAGACCGCCGTGCGGCATTGGTGTAGCTCCATTACCGGAGGATAAAATGACTCAATCAGAAATCCGTCCCCGCCGCAGCCTTCTATTTGTGCCGGGCCTCAGGCCGGACCGTTTTTCTAAAGCGCTGGACAGCGGCGCTGATATCGTGTGCATCGATATCGAGGATGCGGTGCCTCTGCCGCGGAAAGAGGAAGCCAGAGGTCTGACGTTTCCGCTATTTGCCACTGACGGTCCGGCAAATGTGGAAACCATGGTTCGTGTTAACCCTATTTCGACACCAGATGGGCTCCGAGATATTTTGGCACTACTAGAAGCGGAGAAACCACCAAAAGCCCTGATGCTTGCCAAGCCAGGGTCGGCTGCAGAAATAAGATTGTATGATGAACTTCTGCAGGGCAGTTGCTCAGATATCCGGTTCCATGTGATTATAGAATCGACAGAGGGGCTCGCGAACGTTATGGAGATTGCCGATGCATCTTCCCGAATAGAATCGCTTCTTTTCGGTGCAGTCGATATGTCCGCCGACCTCCGTGCCGCTAAAACATGGGAAACGATGCTTTATGCCCGATCCCGCGTTGTTCATGCAGCGGCTCGGTTTGATCTCGACTTATTGGATGTTCCATACCTAAATCTCGATGATCAAAATGGATTGGAGGAAGAAGCGAAAATGTCGGCCGCATTGGGATTCACTGGCAAGGCTTCCATCCATCCCAAACAGATTCCTATCATTAATTCGGTCTTCTCGCCCACGCCGGCGCTTGTCGATCGTGCCCGAAGAATTCTCGAGGAGTTCGAAAGTGACGAGACTGGTTTAGTCGTCGTGGACGGCGAACTAATTGAGCGGCCTGTTATCCGTTCTATGCAGCGAGTGGTTGTGATTGCGGACTATCTTGATGGCAAACACTAGCCTTCTGTTTCAATCAGACATTTTAAGAAATCTTGATACTAGGTCGGAGATTCGGAGGCTAGCTTTCTGAGAAGACCACCCTCTTGTGTCAGTAAAATGGCAAGCGGGGCTGGAAGGCTTTGGCCAGTGTGCCTACACTGATCGAATACGGGAGGTGGAAAGATGGCGAAGCGCCTCAAAAAAGACCCAGTGCCCGATCTCGAAGAATTTCGGCTACGGCATTTTGTAGACCGGATGATCGACGAAGGTGAAATCGACGTTGTGTCTGAGTCGATAGATCTTGCCGACGTAGCTTCTCGCATGGACGGGAATCAGAAAGCTGTGTTTTTTAGTCAGGTTGGGCCGGAGAAAGCTGAGATAGTTGGCGGTGTCACCGGTGGGCGTCGTCGGATAGCAAAGGCGCTTGGTGTCGCATCCGAAGCCCTTTTGCCGGAAGTAAATCACCGCCTCGAGGTACCGAGAGATGTCGTGGAAATCGACAGTGACGATGCGCCGGTCCATGAAATTATTATCACAGGTGAAGACGTCGATCTCACCGCTTTGCCGGTCCATTTGCAACACGAATTAGATGGTGCACCTTATATATCGGCATCGGTAGACTATGTAATAAACCCTGAAACTGGCTGGACCAATACAGGCGTGCGTCGCTTGATGCTCCGCGGGAAGTCCGAAACCGGTATTGACCTTGTTGCTCCATCGGATCTGAGGGCGATATACGAAAACTGCGTGTCTAACGGAGATTGTCTGCCAATAGCCTTTACCGTTGGCGCGCATCCCTGTGACCATCTTGCGGCCGTGATGCGGTTGCCGGTGGATGAGCTTTCCCTAGTCGCAAGACTACGCGGTAGAACATTACCTGTAGTCAAATGCTTAACAAATGATATCCGGGTTCCTGCTGACGCCGAGTATGTTATTGAAGGATATCTTGATGAGCGCGGGTATGCGGAGCTGGAAGGGCCGTACGGCGAGTTTCTGGGATATTACGGGGTAGTAAAAAGAAATCCGGTATTTCATTGTACTGCGATCACACGGCGTAAAGATGCTCTTTTTCAGACTTCCACCATTTCCGGTGACCACATTGGTTGGACCGACACCGCGCAGCTAAACGCTATCCGCGCTGAGGTGACGGTCTGGCGAGCCCTGCAGACAGCTGTTCGCGAACCCGTTTGCGTTAACATCACGACGGCCTCGGGCGGTAGCTTCAACGTTAGGGTGGCGCTAAGACAACGCATACCCGGGGAAGCGCGAAACGCCATTGCTGCGGTTATGGGATCCTTGTCTAACTCGAAGCACGTATTCATTGTCGACCCGGATATCGACATATTCGACGATGCGCAGATGGACTGGGCGCTTGCGACACGTTTCCAAGCCAATCGCGACTTGGTCGTTGAATCCGGCTTTCGCACACTGCCGCTCGATCCTTCGCTTGGCGGCAGTCTTGTCGGTTCAAAAGCCGGGTTTGATTTGACCTTGCCTGTAGGGGAAAGAACACTCGAACATACCGTCCCTAAGACTGCTATTACCGGCGAGAAAACCCATGATAATCTGGAGTGTGCGTTGGCAGATGGCCCGAAATCTTTCGGCGAAATAATGGTTGCCGTGGGATCTCGAGATGGGAGAGAAATCGTTCGTACACTCGACAAACTCCGTAGAAACGGACGGCTCGACCGTAGTGATGACGGTCGATACGTCCTATCCGACGAATGAAATTGGGACAGCCGAATGGGATCGGCGCGCCAGCGAGACGGCGCGAAGATGATCGACTTCTTCGTGGGGCAGGTTCCTACAGTGACGACTTCAATCTTGCTGACCAGCTTTTTGTCGTAATGGTCAGGTCGCCCCACGCACACGCCAAGATCAGCCGTGTCGATACCAGCGCCGCCAGCGAAGTTAGTGGCGTGAGCGCTGTTTTGACCGGCGCAGACTACTTGGCGGATGATATTGGTGATATTGGACATACGGCAAATCCAGCCGATGCCGTAAATTGGCAGCGCCCCGCATTCGTTAACCGCGACGGCTCTGTTCCCTTTGATCGGGCACAACCAACGATCGTGCGCGATAGGGTAAGGCATGTTGGTGAAATTGTTGCTGCAGTCGTTGCGGAAACGGAGGCTATTGCGCTTAACGCTGCCGATTTTATTGAAATCAGTTATGAGCCTTTGCCAGTTGTCACCAATGCAATGGATGCACTCCAGACCGGGGCTCCGGATATTTGGGCTGACTGTCCCGGAAACGTTCCCCTTGACGCCGAGTTAGGTGACGCGGATGCAACGGAGGAAGCATTTGCGGTCGCTCAGCATGTTGTGACGGCAAGATTCTATAACAATCGAGTTATCAACTGTCAGATGGAGCCACGTGCGGCACTGGGTTTCTGGGATTCTAATGCCGAAAAAATGACGCTTCATGCAGGTGGGCAGGGAGTGCATCGCCATAAGATGATACTAGGTGAGATATTCGGTCTGGAACCGATGCAGGTCCGTGTTATTTCTCGTGATGTGGGTGGCGGGTTCGGCCCTCGCAATATGATGTATCCAGAATTCGTGATCGTGTGCTGGGCATCTAAGAAGATGGGTCGTCCGGTCAAGTGGCGGAGCGATCGGTCGGAAGCTTTTGTGACGGACTATCAGGCCCGTGACCTTTATTCCGACGCAGCCCTTGCGCTAGATGCGCAGGGAAACTTTTTGGCTATCCGGGCCGACCTAGTCGGCAATGTCGGCGCTCACACAGTATCCTTTGTGCCTTTGTCCAATGGCCCTCGGCTGTTGCCTTCGGTATATCGGGTGGGAGCGAGTTATGCCCGTATCCGCGGCGTCCTTACCAACACAGTTCCGACGGGTCCTTATCGTGGGGCGGGTAGACCTGAGGCGATGCACACTATTGAACGTCTGATCGACATTGCAGCCGAAAAAATCGGTATCGACCGGATCGATTTGCGACGGCGGAATTTTATTGCAGCTAACGAGCTGCCAGCATCTAACGCCATGGGAACCACCTACGATTGCGGCGAATTTGAGGTCTGTATGGATAAGGCCCTCCAGGCCGCCGATTGGGATGGTTTCGCGGAACGGCGGGCCCAGTCCGCCAGTCGCGGAATGCTTCGCGGAATTGGGTACTCCTCTTATATTCAGGCGCCGGTGGGTGCGCCGATAGAATATGGCAAAGTTATCATCCGGGGTGACAAAGCCGTGGAAGTACTTATTGGTACCCAATCCAGCGGGCAGGCACATGAAACAGTATTTCCTCAAGTAGTGGCTGAAATATTAGGTGTGTCTGATGAGGACGTCAGAATTGTAACTGGTGACTCGGATTTGGTGCCACTTGGGGGCGGATCGCACTCGGACCGATCGATGAGACTTGGAGGTATAGTTATTCGAGAGGCGTCAAAAAAGGTAATTGAGATTGGCCGCGACCGGGCGGCTGAGCTACTTGAAGCGGCGGTAGAGGATGTTTCTTTTTCGCAGGGGTTTTTCCACATCACAGGAACCGATAAAAGCGTCGGTTTATTCGACGTGGCGGCGCGGGCTGAGAACGGTTCGATAGCGGCGGACCATCTTTTTAGAGGTCGTTCTATGGCGTATCCAAATGGTGCGGCTGTATCCGAAATCGAGATTGATCGCGCAACAGGACAACTAATTGTCATTGCTCACACCACGGTAGACGACCCTGGTAAGGCGATAAACCCGTTAATTTTGACAGGCCAAGCCCACGGTTCCATCGTACAGGGGATCGGGCAGGCGCTTGTTGAAAACGGCGTTTACGACCCCGATACGGGACAGCTGATCGCGGGCTCTTTTATGGACTACGGCTTGTTGCGTGCGAAAGACGTACCGAACTTCAATACAATGCTGCACGAGGTCCCGACAGCTAATAATCCGTTGGGTGTGAAGGGTGGTGGAGAGGGTGCCACAGTATCGGCTACCGCAGCCTTTGTTAACGCTGTGTGCGATGCGATCAAATATAGCGGGGTACGGGATCTGGATATGCCGATAACTCCGGAGAAGGTTTGGTGCGCCTTAAACCATCGGAATATTTCATAGTCGTTTATTTTGCCTCCAAAATAGCCCCAATGTCTCAAATGTCGCACCGGTGTTAAAGCCGGTATATGATTAGAGAATAATATAATTGTACCTAAGTGGGAGTTTCAAAATGACGCAACTGAAAGGTAAAACCGCTATCGTCACCGGCGCTGCGCAGGGGATAGGCGCGGTTTACGCGGGGGCGTTAGCTGCGGAGGGTGCTAAGGTCTGCCTGTCCGACATCCTCGATACAACAGATGCCGTTAGGGCGATCGAGGAGAAAGGAGGTGAGGCGATGGGGATGAAGGTCGATGTGACCGATATGGCTGCGTGTGAAGTAATGGTGTCGGAAACTCTGTCCGCGTTCGGGACGACTGATATTCTCGTCACTAACGCAGCTTTATTCGCTGCGTTGGAACGGCGCAGTTTTCTTGAGATCGATGGAGACGAGTGGGATAAAGTGATGGCTATTAATACCCGTGGCATGTTTAATTGTATTAAAGCCGCCGCGCCAGAAATGAAAAAAAAAGGCTATGGCAAGATCATCAATATTTCTTCAACCACAATTTATTCCGGCGTGCCGTTGATGCTTCACTATGTAGCTTCAAAGGGGGCGGTCGACGCAATGACTAAGGCGTTAGCTCGCGAGCTAGGTGGTGACGGAATCACAGTGAATTCGATAGCCCCGGGGCTGACGATGAGTGACCAGATTGAGGCCCAGCGAAATAAGCTAGAATTCTATGTAAATCTGAGTTTAAACGGTCGGTGTGTAAAACGAGAGCAAACGCCAGATGATCTATTGGGTGCGTTGATTTATTTGGCGTCGCCCGCGTCTGATTTTGTAACCGGCCAAGCCATCGTGGTCGATGGTGGTATGATCATGCATTAGGGTGGGTGGTGATGTCCGATTATTTCGTAAGGAACGCCTGGTATGCGGCCTGTTGGGGCAGCGATCTCGAGTTTGGAATTCCGCTCGGTAAGACCGTCTTGGGCGAACAAATCGTTATATGGCGCGACTCTGATGGGGCGGCTGTTGCGCTGGAGGATCGTTGCTGTCATCGGCATCTTCCACTGTCTTTAGGGCGGGTGACGGGCGATACCTTGCAGTGTGGTTATCATGGGCTCGAATTTGACAGGTCAGGTATTTGCGTCAACGTGCCGGGCCAGAGTCGTGTGCCACCGGGTGCGCAGATCCGCTCCTATCCTGTTCGGGAGCGCCATGCTTTGATCTGGATTTGGTGTGGAGACCCTGTGCGTGCAGATGACGATGATATTCCTGACTTGTTTTGGCTTGACCACCCAGACTGGGTGCAAACCGGTGGTCACCTTCATATGAAGGCAGACTACCGGCTTCTGATCGACAACCTGCTCGATCTGACCCATGTAAGTTATGTGCACAAGGACACTATCGCTGGTGATCCCAAAGAGGCCTTGGTTCCCGTTAAGACCACTCGCGAGGGAAAGAGTATCCGAGTCGAGCGCTGGATGCTTGGGTTCACGGCGCCCCCTATGTACAACGAAGCCCGCAAGTTCAATGGGGAAGTTGACCGCTGGCAACTCATCAAGTGGCAAGCGCCTTCAACAGTAACTTTGGATATCGGATGCGCCGATGCTGGAACTGGCGCACCCGAAGGTGATAGATCTATGGGTATTTCAATGTGGTCAAACCATATTATCACTCCAGAAACACAAACGACGACCCATTATCACTGGGCCTTCGCTCGCAACTACAAACTCGATGACGATGCTGTCTCCGAAGTTCTTGCTGAGGGCGGGTTACAAACATTCAAGGAGGATGTCGTAGTTCTGGAACGACAACAGCAGGCGCTAGCAGAGATGGGCGACCGTCCAGTCGTGGATATTAATATCGATAACGCACCCTTGCAGTTCCGGAATATTCTCCGAGAAATGATCGCTGCTGACCAGGAGCCCAAGGCGCCGTGAGCAACATGGTACTCATAGATACGACCAAGTTCTATCAGCTTAAACACGCGCTTTTTTTCAGCGTGAACCGGTTGGCTGTTTCAACGTGGGCTGAAATATTGCCCAAGCAATCGGATTCGTGGTGGGAGCAGGTAGGAGATTTGAGATGGCCGCATAGTAAAGGGAAAGTCTAATGGACAAAATTACAAAATTATCTGTACCGGGAGTGCCGGAACCAAACGGTAACATTTATAGTAACTGTCTCAAGGTCGGTAACCAGTTGATCTTGTCCGGAATGATAGCAAGCGATACTAACGGCGACGTTTACCACCAATCTGTAGATTGCTTCCAGAAGATTAAGTCTCTTATCGAAGCAGCGGGTGGGCGTATCGAGGATGTCGCTAAACTCAATATTTATCTTACGGACATGGATAACCGGCCGGGCTTCGGTAGAGCTCGCAGCGAATTTTTCTCCGGCAGAATGCCGTGTTCAACACTCGTTGCGATTTCCGCGCTGGCGTCACCAGATGCATTGGTCGAGATTGAGGCCACCGCGTTTCTTGGCGCGGGGACCTGAAAAACCGATTTCTTTAAGCGGTGATCTGAGATTGCTGACTCAGGTGGTAGCTTGCTCCCGTTTCCATTCTTCGCAAAGGGCGTTCCGATCCATTTTGCCGCGCTCGGTCTTTGGCAATGTTTTACGGAAGATTACTTGATATGGAATCTTGAACTCAGCGAGCAAATGGCTGCAGTGGTCTAGAACATTTTCAGGCGTGATCCGGGAACTTTCTTTAGGCTGGATATAGACAATCACCTGCTCCCCATAGGTCACATCTGGTACACCTACTGTGGCGACGTCCGCGACGGCGGGCATCTGTAAGATAACATTGTCAATTTCAAGGGGTGAAATATTTACGCCACCCCGAATGATAAGGTCCTTTTCACGTCCGGTTACGAATAGAAACCCATCTTTGTCTATGAACCCGAGGTCGCCAGTAAGTGCTGAACGCTCAGAATTGATTCGAATAGATCCGTCTTCGTCTAAATACCGGTATTTTCCTGCAGGGTTTCCGTTCAGTTGGATTGCACCGATTTCGTCTCGTGGTAGTTCATTCCCCTCCGGATTTACTATAGTGACTTTCTGGTAGTCGACCGGGCGCCCAACAGACCCCAGTTTGCGCGACTTTTCATTGCTTCCTGCTATCCAGCCGACTTCGCTGGCGCCATATCCCTGACAGACATGGATGCCGAAAGTCTCTTCGAAGCGCTGCCATTCCGATACTAGTAGAGGAGCCGAGCTGGACGTGATAAATCGCAGGCTATGCGCCGCGCCTTTGCCGCGGTGTCCTTCTCGATTGACTAACATGTTTATGATTGTTGGGTTTCCCGCGGCAACCGTGATCTTGTGTTCGTTTACCCACGTGAAGAAGCGGCTGACTGAAAATTTCCTTGCTAGAAACAGGGTTGCTCCCTTAGCAATGAATCCAATCGCCGACAGGACCTGTGCGGACATCCAATTCATAGATCGGTAATCAAGAATACGGTCCTCGGACGTGATGCCAAAGGCATCCGAGATTGGCATGGTGTTATCGAATAATTCCGCATAAGAGCAGACCACGCCCTTTGGCGTGGAGGAGGTGCCAGAGGTATAAAAAATTGATATGTCGTCTGTCCTTGATGCCACGGGCCAGTCGCCAACTGTGTCTTCAAAATTTGCGAGTTCGGCGAATATACCGGTGCCACCCTCCGGCATCCATTCGCCGAGAGATCGCCAATCTCCGCCGACTTTTGCCTGAATTCCCTGTAGCGCCGGAATGTCCGTTTCCTCGATTACTAGAGGGGCATTTACAGCTTTTAGAATACTCTCGAAATAACGCGCATTCATCTCGACATGAATGGTGCAGATCGTGCACCCATAGGCCAATGATGCTAGATAAATGATGAGATGCTCGATTGAGTTGTTTGATAGAAGGGCGACACGGTCATTCGCTTCGATATTACGAGCTCTAAAGTAATGCCCGATTTGGTTCGCAATTCGGAACAGCTCTCCGTGTGAGATTTGCTTCTGTTGGTCCAGCGAACAAATCGCGATCTTATCCGGCGTTTCCCTGGCGTTACGCTCCAGCCATGATAAGAAAGTCGGTTGTGTGATTTTTGTTTCCGCCATTGGCCCGTTTTAACCAGCTAGAAATCCGTTGGTAATGATAGTTTTTGTTGTTGGAGGTCCATTTTATATCGGACGCGACCTTAGCAGATCGCCGACATGCGGCAACCATCAGACAGCGTCAACGGTCATCAAATTTTTTTTGGTAAAAGGTCTTGATCTTAACTTTGATTTAACATACTATCCAAATAGTCAGTATTATTTTAGTAAGTAGGGATCCATGGGTCCAATGGGTTTTGGAAATCCCGCAAAGGCAGGATGACATCGGAGGTAATATGTCGACCGAATCTTCACCAGTGATCGAGGCCGGCGAGCCGCGTATCGACTTTCGGACGAGCCCAGACCAATACAAACATTGGAAACTGACGATTGATGGCCGGGTGGCGCGTTTAGCGCTCGATGTTGATGAGAATGCGACGCTCGTTCCGGGTTATGAACTGAAGCTAAATTCCTATGATCTTGGCGTAGACATCGAACTCCATGATGCTTTACAGAGAATACGATTTGAGCATCCGCAGGTTGGCGCTGTCATAATGACCTCCGACAAAGACCGGGTTTTTTGTGCTGGCGCAAACATCAGGATGCTGTCCCAGTCGACTCATGCCCATAAAGTAAATTTCTGCAAATTTACCAATGAAACTCGTAACGGTATAGAAGACACCACTCAGCATTCCGGAATTAGATTTCTTGCCGCCGTCAACGGCGCATGTGCTGGGGGCGGATATGAGCTTGCGCTTGCCTGTGACCATATAATGCTCATTGATGACGGTTCCTCCACAATATCGCTACCCGAGCTACCTCTGCTTGCCGTTTTACCCGGGACTGGAGGCCTAACTAGGCTTGTTGACAAGCGTAAGGTCCGCCATGATCGGGCGGATTACTTTTGTACAACCTCGGAGGGTATCCGCGGGAAACGGGCAACCGATTGGGGTCTAGTCGATGAGGTTGTTCCGCGTTCGAAATTCAATGACGCCGTGGCCGAACGTGCAGCGGAGTTTGCGGCAGATAGTGATAGGCCAACGGATACAAGAGGGATCAATCTAACACCGCTTAATCGAGAGATCGATGACAACCGAATCGTTTACGATACTCTGGCGGTTGATATCGACCGAGAGCTTGCAACGGCTACAATCACGATTTCCTCGCCCACGGAAGTGCCGCCGAGCGATGTCGAAGGTGTCGAGTTACAAGGGGCTAAGTTTTGGCCTTTCGCTATGTGCCGTGATCTTGAGGACGCTATCATGGAACTTCGCGTAAACGAGCAGGCAATCGGTACTTGGATATTCAAGACTGAGGGCCACTCAGAAAATGTGAAAGCTGCAGACAGAGTTCTTATAGAAAACGCTGATCATTGGTTGATCCGCGAAATCACCTTATTTATGAAACGAACATTTAAGCGGGTCGATGTGTCCTCCCGTTCAATCATCACGCTCATCGAGCCCGGTAGCTGCTTTACAGGCACCCTATTAGAACTGGTGCTTGCTGCTGACCGGTCTTATATGCTGGATGGGTCCTTTGAGGGATCTAACGTCCCCGAAGCCACACTCATTCTTACAGAAATGAACTTTGGGTCACTTGAGATGCCCAATGGGTTGAGTCGGCTAGAGCATAGATTTCTCAGCGACCCAGCTCAGGCCGATAATATTAAATCGGAAGTAGGAAAAGACATTGTAGCTTTGGATGCTGAAGAACTTGGATTGGTCACATTCGCTCCAGACGATATCGACTGGGAGGATGAAGTTCGCATAGCAATTGAAGAACGGGCGAGTTTCTCGCCAGATGCTTTGACGGGAATGGAGGCAAGCCTCAGATTCGCTGGTCCTGAAACGCTAGAAACTAAGATTTTTGGCCGGCTTTCGGCCTGGCAAAATTGGATTTTCCAGAGACCAAATGCCGTTGGCGAAGATGGTGCCCTGCAGGTCTACGGATCTGGGCAAAAGGCCGAATATAACAAACAACGGGTCTGAACCTATGCGTGTTCTATCTCTCCGGTACCATTCTACTTATTGAGGACTTAAATATGTCGTCCATAAATTACAATGAACGCATCCCCAACAACGTTGATCTAAGCGAAAACCGCCGATTGCAAAGGGCGCTCGAATCTTGGCTTCCTAACTATTTGAGTTGGTGGGATGAACTCGGACCAGAAGGAACTCAGGGCTACGATGTTTATCTGCGGACGGCAGTGGATGTGAGCGCGAATGGTTGGGCGAACTTTGACTATGTGAAAATGCCAGAATATCGATGGGGCATTTTTCTCAACGAACCTATACCAGATCGCAAAATTGGTTTTGGCGACCACAAAGGTGAACCTGTGTGGCAGGAAGTCCCAGGTGAGTATAGGTCAACGCTGCGGCGTCTTATCGTTACCCAGGGAGATACGGAACCGGCATCGGTCGAACAACAACGTATACTCGGACAAACGGCTCCATCGCTTTATGATCTGCGTAACCTTTTCCAGATTAATGTGGAGGAGGGAAGACACCTATGGGCAATGGTTTACTTGCTCCACGCCCATTTTGGTAGGGATGGTCGCGAGGAAGCAGAGATGATGCTCGAGCGACACTCGGGGGATCCTGATAAGCCCCGTATCCTTGGGGCGTTTAATGAGCCTACCCCGGAATGGCTCTCAATGTTCATGTTTGCGTTTTTCACCGACCGAGACGGTAAATATCAGCTTGCATCCCTAGCGGAGGGTGGTTTCGATCCATTAGCACGGACTTGTCAGTTTATGCTTACGGAGGAAGCGCATCATATGTTTGTCGGGGAGTCCGGTGTAATGCGTATCGTCAAACGGACGAGTGAGGTGATGGAAGAACTGGGTACCGACGATCCCGAGCGTATCCGCCAAGCCGGCGCGATTGATTTACCCACTATGCAAAGGTGGATCAATTTCCATTATTCGGTATCGGTCGATCTTTTCGGCCAGGAGTTATCTACGAACGCAGCAAATTATTATACTCAGGGACTAAAGGGTCGTTTCCATGAGGGCAAAATTGAGGACGACCATCGTCTGATCGATTACTGCTATCCAGTGCTGATGCTTCGGGGCAATAAGATCGTGGAAGAACAACATCCAGCACTAACCTCAGTAAATGAAAAGCTCCGCCAAGATTATATTGATGATTGCCAACGTGGGATGACCCGCTGGAATAAAGTTATCGAAAAGCACGGGCACGATTTTAAGTTTCAATTACCCCACCGGGGCTTCCACCGTGCTATTGGTAATTTTGCCGAAGTGAAGGTTTCGCCCGATGGCAAGGTAATCTCAGACGCAGAATGGAGTACGAATAAATCTGATTGGCTGCCGACGGACAGTGATCGGGAGTTTGTAAAAGCGCTTATGAAACCCTGTTATGAGCCGGGTAAGATAGCCAGCTGGATTGCGCCTCCGGCCAAAGGTATCCACGGAAATCCGTTCGAATACGAATACGTAAAATTCCATTGATGAAGATAAGGGCTGATTTTAGCCCGCCCTTCTTCCATCTGTCGCCGGGTAGCGGTAGAAACAAGCCATAAAGACTGGCTAAAAGGCCAGAAAAGATGGTTAGGGGGTTAACAATGGAGACCAATACGGTTCATATCGACCGCTCCGGTGATGCGCCGGTGTTTAATTTTTCTGAATCGTTTAACGTTGCAGTCCATATGATTGATCGTCATCTGGATGAGGGGCGTGCGGACCGACTTGCCTATATTACGGATAAAGAGCAGGTCACCTACAGACAACTAGCAGAGCGGGTAAGTCGCTGCGGCAATGCCTTGCTTGCAGCCGGCCTGCACCCGCGTCAGCGTATGCTAATGATCGTCAAAGACTGTCCAGAATTCGTGTACCTATATTATGGTGCGATCAAATCCGGCATCGTTCCCGTGCCTATTAATACCCTGCTGCGGGCAAAAGATTACCAGTACATGATTGAGGATTCTGAGTGTGAGGCATTGGTCTATTCTCCAGAATTCTCTGACGAAGTTGAAGCAGCCTTGGCTGCGGCTTCCCGCAATCCGACGTTTTTGGCCAAGACGGAAGGTGATAGCGGGATAAAGGAGATGATGGATGCGGCTAGTATAGACTTGGCGCCGTACCCATCGGATTCTATGGCCGAATGTTTCTGGCTCTATTCTTCAGGTTCCACGGGACGTCCAAAAGGGACAGTTCATCGACAGCGGGATTTACTTGTCAATAGCGTTTTATATACGGAACCGGTCCTTGGTATTACCGAAAGCGATATAATATTTTCGGCGGCGAAGCTATTTTTCGCCTACGGGCTCGGGAATTCTATGAATTTCCCACTCAACTATGGAGCCTGTACGGTACTATCCGATGAACGCCCCTCGCCGGAGATGACATTTCGGATCATCGAG
Organism: Alphaproteobacteria bacterium MarineAlpha11_Bin1; assembly: GCA_002937455.1. Next base: position 130,369 of record PTJZ01000009.1, on the reverse strand, counting down.
AAATTCAGGCCGACGATTTATTTTGGCGTGCCGACGCTTTACGCAGCACAGTGTCGCACGCTGGAAACCGAGACGCCCGACCTTTCGAGTATTCGGATTTCGATATCCGCAGGGGAGTCTCTGCCCGCCCCAATTTTTTACCGATGGAAAGAAAAAGTCGGGCATCCGTTGATAGACGGGATCGGATCGACAGAGGGTACCCATATCTTCATTTCTAATCGGCCTACAGATGCTAAACCGGGAACCAGTGGCAAGATATTACCGGGTTATAACGCCCGGATAGTTGATGACGATGGCAAAGATGTCGAACAGGGGGAGGTTGGCCGGCTTTGGGTGCAGGGTCAATCGATGGCCCCCTATTATTGGAATCAGCCTGAAAGAACAGAGCAGACAATGCTCGGTGATGACTGGCTGAATACGGGTGATACTTATACTCAGGATGCGGGTGGCTATTACGTCTACAATGGAAGATCAGACGACATGATCAAGGTCGGTGGTATCTGGTGCTCGCCGATTGAAATCGAAGCTCGCCTAATCGATCATCCAAAGGTACTCGAAGCAGGTGTGGTTGGCCGCGAGGACAGTGATGGGCTTGTAAAACCGGAAGCACACATAATCCTAAAAGAGCACAGCGATGCTGATGACGATCTAGCCGCCGAGTTACTAGACCACTGCAAGGATGGCTTGGCTCGATACAAATACCCTCGGTGGTTTTATTTTGTGGACGAACTTCCTAAGACCGCGACCGGCAAAATCCAGCGTTTCAAGCTCCGCGCTAGCCAGTAAGTCTTGGCCGCTTGAACTTTATCGGGGGAGATGATGCCTAAGGTGCTGACCGATGAACAGATCGCGTATTACAGAGAAAACGGTTATTTAGTTCCTTTTGACGGGGTTAGTTCCACTGAAGCGGCTGCCATGTGCAGAGATCTAGATGACTTTGAGCGCGAGGAAGGCATACGTGCATCCGAAATTATCGTCAAAGGTCATCTTTGCTTCCGGCGTTCATACGAGTTCTCCTGTAATCCGAATATTCTGGACGTAGTCGAAGACCTGATTGGTCCGAATATATATGCATTATCGTCCCGTTTTTGGATGAAGCCCGGCCAGGATGGGTCTTTTGTCTCGTGGCATCAGGATTCCGCTTACTTCGGACTGGAACCCAACCAACTTGTCACGGTGTGGTTAGCTATTACCGATAGTACACCTGAGAATGGATGTGTGCGGGTTGTTCCGGGCACCCATAACGGAGACACCTATTCTCACGTCGAGACCTTTGACGAGAAGAACCTTCTGGCGAGGGGGCAGTCAATCCAGGAAATAGACGATAGCGGCGCCGTCGACCTAGTTCTTCGGGCTGGGCAGTTTTCCTGCCACCACGAGAGGATTGTGCACGGATCTAATCCCAATGAAACCGAACATATGCGTATCGGCCTAGGAATTTTCTATTTTCCATCGTATGTCCGATCCACCATCGGCCGACGCCCTGCATCCCTCGTACGCGGCGTAGACGAATACGGTCACTGGGATGTCGACCCGGTCCCCGAGACAGACCGAGATGAAAAAGTCTATGCCCACGTGAAAGCTGCCGGCGATCGTTATGTTGACCCGCAGTATGCGCAGGAAGCTCTCCGCGAGGATGCGACCTAATATTTGATCAAACGCTCGGAGAGCATATGTCATCAATATTGAATGAACCACCGTCTGGTCTAAACACCCTAACCGCAAGCGAAGCGGCTCGCAAACTCGCGATGGGGAGGTTGAAGTCGGTGCATTTAGTTGAAGATTGTTTAGACCGCATATCAAAACACGATGAGACACTGCGCGCTTGGGCATTCGTAAATGCTGACCAAGCTTTAGCTCAGGCCCGCGCCTGCGATCTTTCTGACACACCGACAGGCCCGCTGCACGGCATTCCCGTTGGCATAAAAGATGTACTTGATACTTACGATATGCCGACAGAATACGGATCAGATATTTACCGGGATCACAGACCGACTAAGGACTCACACTGTGTGGCAGCGCTGCGGGCCGCAGGAGCAGTTCTACTTGGCAAAACAACAACAACCCAGTTTGCAAGCCCGCTGCCGGTCGGCGTGCGCAACCCTCATGATACCGACCGGACACCTGGTGTTTCGTCCAGCGGATCGGCCGCCGCGGTAGCCGATTTTATGGTACCGCTCGCAAATGGTACCCAGACAGGCGGATCGGTGATCCTGCCAGCGTCATTTTGTGGTGTCGTAGGTTACAAGGCAAGTTTAGACGGACTAGATCGAGCGGGAATTTCTGGTTTAAAAAAATCTCTAGATACGCTCGGTTACTTTGCCCGCTCTGCTGAGGACATCGGCCTGGTCTATCAATCTGTGAAAGGGGAAATATTGCCAGTGGATGCCGGACGACCAAAGATCGGTGTCTGCAAAACGCCGATGTGGGATGAGGCGGAGGATTGCTCCAGAGCGGCACTTGAAAAGGCAGCGTCAACACTGTCGGCATCGGGATACGAGGTGGCGGATGTGGAACTGCCACGGATATTCGATACAATCGAACAGCCATTCCGCGTGATTTCTAACTATGAGGGCAAGTGCGCCCTCGCTCGTGAGTTTCGTGATCACATGGATAAGATGAATGCATGGATGCAGGAGACCGGTAATTCTAACTGGTCTGAGCAGGAATACCGGGACGCAATCGTGGCTGCAGATCATGCACGCGCTGCGCTCAAGAACGTCTATGACGAATACCCTGTTCTACTCACGCCGTCGGCCGCGGGGGAGGCGCCATCAGACCTTGTGAGCGTTACCATGTCATCCTTTAATCGTCTGTGGACGTTGATGCACGGCCCGACGATCACTCTACCCTGCTCGACCGGGCCGAATGGTATGCCTGTCGGCATTCAGATTACCTCCCGGGTCGGGGGTGACGCGGCGCTGATCGCTTATTCAATCAGTATACTCCAAGAACTCCAGAACGCGTAAAGACTGGAAACCATTAGTTGTTTACCGCAAGTTGTATTCTATAGTTTTAACAAAACAAATGGAGGCTCGAAAATGCAGTCAAAATCGCCAACTCTTGCCGGGAAACTACGTACGACAAACGAATTTATTGTAGCACCAGGTGTTTACGACATGATCTCGGCAAAAATGGCGGATAGGGCCGGGTTCCATGCCCTATACATGACAGGTTCGGGGACGGTCGCCTCACACCTTGGTTTGCCAGATGCGGGGATCGCGACATACACAGATATGGTGTCTAGGGCCGCCCGGTTAGCCGGGGGCACTCAGACGCCGTTGATAGCCGATGCGGATACCGGGTATGGTGGGCTAGTCAACGTTCGGGAAACCGTGCGGGGCTATGAGATGGCGGGGGTTTCGGCAATACAGATCGAGGATCAGGACTTCCCCAAGAAATGTGGTCATCTATCCGGGCACAAACTGATTTCTGCGGAAGAAATGGTTACAAAGATCAAGGTCGCCCTTGATAGTCGGCTTTCTGAAGATACTTTGATCATTGCCCGGACAGATGCTCGCAAGGCTATTGGGCGGGACGAGGCTATGCGACGGTCGGAACTGTACATTGAGGCTGGCGCAGATATTCTTTTCTATGAAGCGCCTTCCGATATCGAGGAAATGAGAGAGATTGGCATGCTTTTCGGGAATGACGTTGCGCTTCTCTCGAATATGGTGAACGGTGGGGTGACGCCTGTTATGAAACCCGAGGAACTGGGGGAGCTTGGGTATCGCATTGCGATATTCCCCTCCGCCGGCTTCCTCGCCACGTGTAATGCTTTGCGTGCGGTTTACCAATCGTTAAAGCGAGGAGGAGACGCCGAAGATGGTGGTGTGGATCTGTTTTCCTTTGCCGAGTTCAACGACTTGATGGGCTTCGAAGATGTCATCGAATTTGAGAAGCGTTATAACTAACCATTATAGCGGGGTATCAAGACCATTTGTTTGTCACTCACCACCATAATAACAGGTGCTATTACTAGAATTCTCATTAGACGGAGCGGACTGCACATCTGTCACAAGAGACGAAATAACACCGGTGGGTATCTGGTAAGACCATAGTTCTGGCCCGTTGTCGAATTAAATGAGAAGAACATCAGTAAATGGGCCTATTGTAGAAGTAGGGGAACCCCATTGGAAAGCGACCCGCCTGTCTGGGTAGAGTCTTAGCTATTCTTGGCACGGCACCGGCGCATTATCTTCCGGTAATAGAGAATATTGAAACTTGCAATCTATGTGATGCCATAGAACCCAGAAATTCAGTAAGAGAGTTCTTATAAACGGGAAAATGACCATTCGAAACACCTGCAATTAACATGTAAAATATTGATTAAAAAGAGGCTATTCCCTCGGTAATGACGTTTAATCTGAGTAAATATTTCGAGAATAGCGTGCATTGGCAGCTACGGATCCATCAGGCATAGTGTCCACATGCCCGGTAAGCTCAAAATTGATCCCGTAGACGACCGACCACCGATAGCGCCGGTTTTGCCGGAACCTGACAAGCAAGCAGATCACCATCGACAGGTCCGTGCTGCTCGCCAGACAGAGGTTATGGAAGACTACGTCGAATTGATTGCCGATTTGATAGACTCCACTGGTGAGGCGAGGTCGGTCGATATTGCTGAACGTCTAGGCGTTACCACACCGACTGTCGCGCGAATGATTCAGCGTTTGAAAGAGGCTGAATGGATCGAAGCACGTCCATACAGGGCAATATTTCTCACCCGAGAAGGCCGTAGGATCGCAGAGGCATCACGGCGTCGTCACCAAATTGTTGTAGAGTTCCTTACTGCCATCGGTGTAAGTGAGGAAATTGCCCGGGCCGACGCGGAGGGTATCGAACATCACGTTTCAGAGGAAACGCTTACGGCGCTGGAAAACTATCTGCAATCAACATGATCGGTGGTGTTGTTTGCGAATCAAGTTCTGACGAAACCGTGTAATTATTAACCTAATTCAGTCGTAAATAATTTCGTCCCCATGATCCCTGATTCGAATAGGTCCTGAATTCTGCCATTCTCACAGGATATCCACAAGATATTGTGGATACCTCATCATTTAGTCGTTTTTAATTGACGATACCCCAGATGTTGATGCACACTCCGATGTCGCGGCCAACGGGGAGAGTTATCCACAGTCGATTGTGGATAACGACTCTGGCTGCGGGGCGAGGCGTAAGCAGCGAAAAACGGCCACTTTCGGGTCGGGATCACATAGCAGCAAAAGCCTGCCGACCGGCGTAGATCACCTAGGGGGTGGATTTGCACCGGACACGCTAACTCCCCCCCTAACGTGTCGTACAACGAGGAGGTTGGGCGTGCTTGATCTGGTACAGACGGAACATGATCTTTTTCAGTCGAAACACGGTATTTCGGTAAAAATCGATCGAGATCGTGATGCGAACCTGACGGATTTTGGGAAGGCTGTTCTGACTGACCGGTATCTCATGCCGGGTGAGGAGTACCAAGACCTTTTTGCCCGCGTTTCGTGCCATTTTGCTGACGATTCGGACCACGCCCAGCGTATCTATGATTACATGTCAAATCTTTGGTTTATGCCCTCCACTCCAGTGTTATCAAACGGCGGGACTGAACGCGGTCTTCCCATCTCCTGTTTCCTGAACGAAGCCAATGATAGCCTTGATGGCATTGTTGAACTTTGGAATGAAAATGTTTGGCTCGCCGCACTTGGCGGCGGGATTGGTTCATACTGGGGAAACCTGCGCTCGATCGGAGAGAAAGTAGGTGCCAACGGCAAAACTTCTGGCATTATCCCCTTTATCCGTGTGATGGATTCTCTGACCCTCGCAATTTCGCAGGGATCCCTACGCCGGGGATCGGCAGCGATTTATATTCGGATCGACCATCCGGAAATCGAGGAATTTATTGAGCTGCGCCGCCCCACCGGCGGTGACCCGAACCGCAAGGCGTTGAACCTGCATCACGGTATTATTATAACCGACGAGTTTATGCGTGCAGTTGAGAAAGACGAGGAATGGGGGCTGAAAAGCCCAAAGGACCAAGCAGTCATCCGTAAGGTATCGGCGCGAAGCCTCTGGATCAGGATGCTCTCCACCCGTATCGAGACCGGAGAACCCTACCTTCTCTATATTGACCATGTGAATAAAGCGATTCCAGAACATCACAAGCTTGCCGGGCTTGAGGTCAAGATGTCGAACCTATGCAGCGAAATCACGCTGCCAACTGGGATCGATAAGGATGGGGAGGATAGGACGGCGGTTTGCTGCTTGTCGTCGCTAAACCTCGAAACCTACATGGAGTGGCAGGATCACCCAACCTTTGTGGAAGATGTAATGCGCTTCCTCGATAACGTCATTCAGGATTTCATTGATCGTGCTCCAGATACTATGGCTCGCGCGCGATATTCGGCGATGCGTGAACGGTCCGTCGGGCTTGGGGTGATGGGGTACCATTCGTTCCTGCAAAGTCAGGGCGTGCCGATGGAATCCGTGATGGCAAAAGTATGGAACAAACGTATCTTCAAGCAGGTCAAAGAACAGGCAGACGCCGCTTCGGTCATGTTGGCAGAGGAGCGCGGCCCGTGTCCGGATGCTGAGGAGTACGGGATCATGGAGCGCTTCTCAAATAAGATGGCGATCGCTCCGACTGCCTCGATTTCGATCATTTGCGGAGGATCGTCTCCTGGTATCGAACCGAACGCAGCTAATGCCTATACACACAAGACCCTTTCCGGCTCTTTTAGTGTCCGAAATAAGTTCTTGAAAGCATTGTTGGCTGAAAAAGGCCAAGACACCGACGATACTTGGTCATCTATTACCGTAAATGAAGGCTCGGTCCAGCACCTGGACTTCCTGTCCGATGATGAAAAAGACATTTTCAAGACAGCCTTTGAACTAGACCAGCGTTGGTTGATCGACCATGCGGGCGACAGGTCGGAATATATTTGTCAATCCCAGTCTCTGAACGTGTTCTTGCCTGCGGATGTGCAGAAGAAGATGCTCCATGATGTTCATTGGCGAGCCTGGGAAAAGGGAGTGAAGTCTCTTTACTACTGTAGATCAAGATCGGTCGCTCGGGCGGAAAGCCATGCTAGTGAGTCCGTCACCGGCGCAACAGCCCACGGCGTCGCCGGTGCAGCCAATGGTAATATGGAACCCCTGCCCATAGCGGCTGCTGGCGAAAACGAAAACGAAAACGATTATGAGGAATGCCTGAGCTGCCAGTAATTCCGCAGCTTAGGTAAAATACCCGATTCTGCTAGACGGAAAGGGTAGGGAGTATATACCGCTATGTCGCTACTAGAAGCCAATCCGGTTTACAAACCATTTAGGTATCCTTGGGCTTACGACGCTTGGCTGACGCAGCAACGGGTGCATTGGTTACCCGAGGAGGTGCCTCTGGCCGATGACGTCAAGGACTGGCATAATAAACTGTCAGCAGAAGAACGGAATCTACAGACCCAAATCTTCCGCTTCTTCACCCAATCTGACATCGAAGTTAATAATTGTTACATGAAGCGCTACTCGCAAGTGTTTCAACCGACCGAAGTTCAGATGATGCTATCGGCGTTCTCGAACATCGAAACAATACACATAGCTGCCTATTCTCATCTATTGGACACTATCGGTATGCCGGAAACCGAGTACCAAGCGTTTCTTCGATACAAAGAGATGAAGGATAAATTTGACTACCTGCAGAAATTCGACGTCGATACTAAGGAAAATATAGCGCGCACACTCGCGGTTTTTGGAGGTTTTACCGAAGGACTTCAACTTTTTGCTAGCTTTGCGATCCTGATGAATTTTCCCCGCTTCAATAAGATGAAGGGTATGGGGCAGATCGTTTCTTGGTCGGTACGCGACGAAAGTCTTCATACTGAATCGATCATTAAGCTCTTCCGGACGTTTGTCTCAGAAAATCCGGAGATCTGGACTGAGGATTTTCAGAGATCGATCTATGTTATTTGTTCTGAAATGGTAGAGCATGAGGATGCCTTTATCGATCTTGCATTTGAGCTTGGCGGTGTGGAGGGCCTAAATGGGTCAGAGGTAAAACAATATATACGTTACATCGCTGACCGGCGGCTGACGCAGCTTGGATTGCAGCCGATTTTTAGACTGGATAAGAACCCATTGCCGTGGATGGACGAGATGCTGAACGGTATGGAACACACGAACTTTTTCGAGAACCGGGCGACGGAATATTCCAAGGCTGCTACTCAGGGGTCTTGGGAGGATGTCTGGGCCTGATCTTTACTTAGGCTTGTCCGCGAATCTCTCGCTGGGCCCACGATTAGATACAACAGACATTAGTGTCGGATGTTGTTTAAGCGTTCTAGTGACGTAATGTTCCATCCACCTGCCTGGCAAGGGCCGAATACTTGGTGGTTAATTCCGTAATATATGAGAAGGCAAAATTGGTGATGAAAATGTCGCCACAATTTACCTCTTTGCGTGGGTAAGTCTATCTTCTGAAGTAAACGAAGAAGGCCGGCACTGCTACCGGCCCCCTATGAAGTTGATTTATAGACCCGAGTTATTTCTTCCCGAAGATTGCGGTGTGGGCTGCTTTAACAGCTGTCGGCGACATACCGAGGATCTCGTTTACGGTTTTCTGGATTTCTGCTCCCTTTAGCGGTGATAGGGGCAACTTGGATTTCTTAGCGTCTTCTATGAACCCGGGTGAGTTTACGGCTTTCCAGAAGGCCTCCCGTAGAATCGGAACGAGTTTCTTGGGAGTCCCGGGTGGCAATGCGAGACCGCGGCCGATCAAGCTCGAGGTTGCGATAAGGTCAGCCGCCGCTTTTGCATTAGGATCTTTAACGAGTTCCGAAATCAAAGGTGTGTTGGGGAGATCTGGATCACGTTTAAAGCCACTCTGCAGGATCGGAACCGCAAATGAATTGTCTCCCCGGAACCATTGCGGATGACCATTCTTCCAAGCGGCCCAAGCTAGGGATACGCCCCTTACCTCCCCTTGCTCCATCGCCTGACGTGTCCGCGCGGAGCCTTTATAGCCAGAGACGATCTTAAATTTTGTACCTAGAAGGCCATTTGCGAGCGACGGAATGATGAATGTTGGCGAACCTTTGCCCGTCGATCCCATGATTACTTCGCTTTTCTTCGCCATATCGAAGGTGAGAACTTTCGTATCCCGCCGGATTGCGATGAGGTTATTCGAGCCAAAGACGCGGCCGAGCCAAGTGAAATTCTTAGCATCGTACTTGACCTTCTTTGGCCGCAATACCTGGGAGACAAGTGACATATCTGGCGGCATTAGTAGATAAAGGCCGTTTTTTGGCATAGCGTTGTATGCATAGTTCGCTGACTTTAGCCCACCGGCACCCGGCATTGATTTGGCAATCAGCGTCGGGTTTCCGGGGATGAATTTTCCGAGATGTCGTGTGAGAAGTAGCGTCGTTTTTCCGTAGGTCCCACCTGTGCCGTATCCGAAAATAACGGTGATCGTTTTACCGGAATAGTCCATCGCACTGGTAGGTACCGCAACTAAAACCGCTGCGGCCGCCGCAAGTCCGGCGAAAATCAATCGTTTCATATAATTCTTCTCCCATACGTTATACGGTCCCATTTCGTCGGAACCAGTATGACTTAGGATGAACACGCCTAACCGATTATGCAAGGATCGAGTGAAACTAGACTGTTTTCCATACCATAGTCGCATATTTCGGTTGGCATGTATCTCGAGCTTGCCCGCTATGTCTACGGAGAATCAAAGATGGCTAATTTGTTTGGTGGGGTAGATGTTTTGACGACAATAGATCCGGCAAACGTTATAATTACCGCATGATAGATAAATATCCTCAAATCCCGGGCGCAGACGAAATCTTTCTCGACCACGTAGGTTGGTTCGTACCGGAGATGGAGGCTGCTGCCCCCATTTTTGAAGCGCTCGGTTTCCCATTGACGCCCCTTACTGTCCATATGAATGAACTGCCGGATGGTAGCCATGTGCCATCAGGTACAGCAAACCGATGCGGAATGATCCGGCGCGGATATTTAGAAGTCCTTACTAGGGCTCATAACATTAATTCACCGATTACCGCGCAAATGGATGCTAGCTTAGCACGATATACCGGAATCCACTTAATTGCATTGACTGTAAAGGATACGGAAGAAACGACCGAGCGTCTCAGCGAATCTGGATTTGCACCAGATCCCCCGGTTTCTCTGCGGCGTCCAGTGACCTTGGATGATGGAGGAGAAGGTACGGCAGCGTTTTCAGTGATCCGTTTGCCTAACGATGCGATGGCGGAGGGGCGCGTTCAAGTTCTTTGTCAGGAGACGCCCGATGTAATTTGGCAGCCATCCGTTACCGCCCACGCCAACGGTGCGGCTATGTTGTCGGGCATTTTAATATGTGCAGACGACCCATTAGAGACAGTCAAACGTTATGAACGGTTTACCGGTAAGACATCAGAAATGAACGAAGACGGTTTTCGTATAGTTTTGAACCGAGGTGAAATCGTAATCTGCGCATCAGGGAAATGCGGTGCCCTACTTCCTGGTGTCAAGATTCCAGACCTACCATTCATCGCGGCCGTCGCAATAATGAGTGACGATATCACCAAGACACGAGACTATTTAGCCGCTAACTGCATTCCTCGGCTTCTGGAAAGGCCAGACTACTTGGTCGTAGACGCCGAAGCGGGAATGGGTGCTAGCTTCGTCTTTCATACCCCGACGCAGCGTCCGTTTGCGCGACTGTGACTGATGTCTGGGTATTTGGGTATGGTTCGCTAGTTTGGCGGCCAGATTTTCCATTTGTAGACCGCCGTAACGCGACGCTCAATGGCTGGGTACGTCGTTTCTGGCAGGGTTCAACTGACCACCGGGGTATTCCGGGTGCTCCTGGACGAGTTGTTACACTGGTCAAAGACAAACACGCAGTGTGTTGGGGAATGGCCTACCTGATCAGTGCAGAGGATCGAGATAGAGTATTTGGTCATCTCGATTACCGGGAAAAAGAAGGCTATTCAATGAATGAGGTGCAGATTTCTTTTCCTCAGTCGACCGGTGGTGGTGTACGAAGCTTGGTCTACATCGCCGGGCCCGAAAATCCAAATTGGTTGGGTGATGCACCCTTGGCTGAAATAGCGGCACAAGTAATCGAAAGCGCCGGCCAGTCGGGCAGAAATACCGAATATGTGCTAGAACTGGCGCGTGCGTTGAGACATATGAAGGCCAAGGATACGCACGTGTTTGATCTGGCAACGCTGATTAATGCGTCTGGGTTGGACGGTCAGGCGTAATCCAAAGGCAACGCGGTAGTGTATTTAATCTGTTCCATCGAGAATGAAGAACTAACGTCATAAAGTTCCACTTGTTCGATCAGGCGCTGATAAAATCGGTCATAAGCCCCGATATCAGGTACTACTACGCGGAGAAGGTAATCGATGTCTCCGGACATGCGATAGAACTCAACCACCTCTGGAAACGCGTTAACGGCGTTTGAAAATTCTTGGTACCATGCGGCATCGTGCTTATCGGTTTTGATTGAAACGAAGACAGTCACCCCAGCATTTAGTTTTTCTGCATCGAGGAGTGCTACCCTCGAGCGGATTATGCCCTTCTCTTCAAGCTTTTGTATCCGACGCCAACATGGCGTTGTTGATAAACCGACCTTCTTAGCTATTTCAGCCACCGATGGGGTCGTATCTGATTGAAGGATGCCTAAAATTTTCTTATCTATTGCGTCCAATGTAATAATATCCTTATAATTCCTAGTATATTAGAATAACTTACTAAAAACCTCGAATCGAATGGAATATTCGCAAACAAATATCGCCAAGACTCTGTAAACTACAGCTTAATGTATTTTATAAAAATAATTTCTTAAGAGGCTCAGAGAAACTCGATGGAAATGAAAACGTTCTGCCGAACAGTGAGTGATCTCGTTGCCGAAAATCCGATTGGGGATGTACCCGCACTCATTTCATCCTATTTGCCAGAAATACTCAAAGATCGGGAACTTTTGACCCAAGAACAAAAACTCCTTCCGCCAACAGGGTATGGTCGACACGATGTTTTTCTATGCCCCAATGACGACTTTTCTATTATTGCTGCGGTCTGGCCGGCGGGCATAGTTTCACCAATCCATGATCACAAGACTTGGTGTACATTCGGTGTTTTCGAAGGCGTGATTCAGGAAACTCGTTACGAAGTTGATCCTATGAACCCCGGGAGTCTCGATGTAATTTCAACCGAAACGAGGGAGTGGGTGGCAGGTGATGTAGCTCATCTTCCCGTCGGGGACGGTGATATTCACTGTATGCATAATCCGACGGACCGAACGGCTGTTTCAGTGCATGTTTATGGCGGAAATTCCGAGAAACTCGGGCCAAATGTGATCAAAATATACCAGGAAGCAGACATCGCCATAGCTTGACGGTGCCCCATTAATCGCGTTAATCGGACTGAAGCGATATTACTTTTGCAGTCAAGAGACGTATCGCGTCAAAAAGGAGAAATATAGTGCGCGCAGTTGTTCTCCACGAACACGGTGATATTGAAAATCTCAAATATCATGAAGACTACGCCGATCCGAAATGTCTCGAAGGCCAGGTCGTAATCACGGTGAAGGCAACGTCATTGAATTACCATGATGTCTTCACCACAAAGGGGATGCCGGGCATTAAGGTACCGTTGCCCATCGTTATTGGCCTCGATATTTCTGGTGAAATCTCTCAAATTGGTGCTGGGGTCAACGGCTGGTCTGTCGGTGACAGAGTTCTCGTCAACCCGCTAGATCCTGTGACTCCAGAAAAGGGTTTGATGGGTGAAATGCTTGATGGTGGGACGGCCGAGTTATGTGCCGTCGAGGCTACCCGCCTTATAAAAATACCGGACGGATGCTCCTATGAGCAAGCAGCGGCCCTACCTGTCGCCTATGGTACGGCACATCGAATGATGATCACAAATGGGAGAATGAAAGGTGGTGAGAAGGTTCTTATTCTCGGCGCCTCGGGTGGCGTCGGCTCCTGCTGCGTTCTTCTTGCAAAGGCCATGGGTTGCGAAGTGGTTGCGGCCGGCTCGAGCCCCGAAAAACTCGATGCGCTTAAGGACTGGGGAGTTGACCATGTCATCGGATATGAGGATTTTGAAAAAACAATCTATGGGATCTACGGAAAACCACACCGCCGTAGATTCGAGGGTGGGGTCGATGTTGTCATCAACTTCACCGGGGGTGATACTTGGGTACCTTCGCTAAAGGCGACACAGCGCGGTGGTAAAATCCTTACATGCGGTGCGACAGCGGGGTTCGATCCAAAAGAAGATCTACGCTACATATGGACGTTTGAGCTTCAGGTTCTAGGATCGAATTCTTGGGCTATCGAAGATCTTGAGATCCTAATGAAGATGATCTCCGAAAAAAAACTGTCACCCGTGATAGATACCGTATTGCCGCTCGAGCAAACTGCGGAAGGTGTCCGCCAACTCCGGGATCGCGAAGTGATCGGAAAGATCATCATTACTCCTTAAGGAACCAGTATAAATGAACCCCTCCGAGTCCGGCAATCTGGGAGATGTCTTTGCTGCATATGCCGGGTCCGAACGGGTCGCGATTATCGATCTGTACGATCCTGCAGTTCCGCGTGAATACAGCTATCAGGAATTTAGTGAGAATTGCGACGCGGTGGCAAACGGCTTGCTCGTTGCTGGTTTGGAGCCCAATGATCGGGTTGGCATTCTGGCGCTCAACCGGGTTGAATTCCTAGAAGTCCTGTTTGGAGCAATGCGTGCTGGGTGCGTACCGGTAATGATCAATGTCAAATTGCCAGATGAGACAGTCGAATACATAATCTGCGATGCAGGAATGCAAATAGTTTTTGCAGACACTGAACAGACCGCGCGGGTTCCCGAAAACGTGCGTACCGTCTCTTTTGGAGAGAGTAAGGATCCGTTTGATGAATTTAAGATTCGTTCGGATGAGGCGTTTCCATCTTTTTTTCCCGGTCATGGCGATATAGCGGAACAACCCTATACCTCAGGATCGACCGGTAGGCCGAAGGGAGTATTGTTGGATCATATCGGCCAAGTGTGGATGACTGAAAAAATTGTTGAAAGCCGGGATATCCGAGAAGATGACTGTTCCGTTATTTCGGCTCCACTTTATCACAAAAATGCCTTGCTCGCTGTAAAGTCCGCTTTATCAGCCGGGGGGCGTATAGTTCTATTTTCTCGATTTGACGCCAAGGAATATATACGCGCTATCGAACGGTACCGCCTAACTATGCTGACGGGGGTACCAACGATGTACGCGTTGATACTACAGGAAGAGAAACTGCTTGATCAGACGAATTTATCGTCGGTTCGTAACTGCTCCATGGGATCTGCGCCTGCGTCTGATAATCTGTTAGAAACACTTGCAGTTCGGTTTCCCGACGCCAAACTCAATCTTAATTACGGAATCACCGAGGGTGGTCCCATCCTCTTCGCATGGACACATCCTGACGGCCTCCCGAGGCCGCCTACATCGGTTGGCTTCCCGATAGATGGGGTTGAAATCAAACTTGTAGGTGGTCCCGACGAAGATCAGGGTGTGCTGCATGTTAAAAGCCCGGGTGTGATGAAGGGCTACCACAATTTACCGGATGCCACGAAGAATGTGCTGTCGGCAGAAGGCTGGATGGATACCGGCGATATACTCCGCCGAGATGATATCGGCTGGTATTATTTTGTTGACCGGGCGGACGATATGTTTGTCTGCGCCGGAGAAAATATATATCCAAGCGATGTCGAGACCATGTTGGAACGCCATCAAGACGTGATGCAGGCGGCTGTTGTACCGGCACCCCACCCGCTTAAATCCCACGTTCCATTCGCTTGGGTAGTTAAACGCGATGGATCGATACTCGACGAAGAGGCGGTCAAAGAGCACTCTCTAAAAAATGGGCCAGTCTATGCCTACCCACGACGGGTTTTTTTCGTTGATGCCCTTCCGTTAAGCGGCACAAATAAGATTGACCGCCGCGCCCTAGAGGCTAGGGCTGTGGAGAAAGTCCGAGAGGATGACGACGCGACTTGACGGATACTTCGTTTTTCTCGCCGCTTTGGTGCTTTTGGCGATTGTGCCCAATCACGTTCATGCCAATTCTGAAAGATACCGTTTGATCAAGGGTCTTATGCAGGAAGTGAATGTCCATAGGGCGCTGAACAAAGTTAGCGCTTTAAACTTAAGCACTAAGTTGAGCGCCGTTGCCCAAAAACATGCGGAGGATATGGCGAGGGGTGATTTTTTTAGTCATATATCGTCCGACGGAAGCGATTTAGAGAAGCGGGTTTCAAAAGAAGGTTACTTTGGGGGATTGATTGCGGAAAATCTCTTTGCAGGGACGTCTTCACCCAAATCTGTGGCGAATGCTTGGATGAACAGTCCTAGCCACCGGACAAATATGCTCAACGGAAAATTCAGCGATGCGGGTCTCGGATTTTTTAGTCTATCAGGGGAGGAAAAGAATTCTCGATACACCCATTATTGGGTGATCATTTTCGCCGGACATTCCCATAAAATATCGATCAATAAGTCATATAGGCGGGGAGGCTGAAACAAGCCGCGTGGACCTCAGGCGTATAATAACGCGTACCAATGTCGGCAGCGGTAAAGCGTTCTCGGACCTTATCGATATCCGTCGATCGAGCCATGGTAGACCTTGCTCCCCATCCGAGAGTCATGAATCCGAATGCATATGTGGGGACTAATGTCACGTACAAAGCCGAGTCCTCGAAAATATCGGCGAGGTATTTGCGGGTCGTCCGCGCCTCCACTTCTTGGACAAAAGAAACTCCCGACTGGCAGACAAAAATACCGTCCGATGACAAAATGTTTCGGCAGTCTGTATAAAAATCGTGCGAGAAAAGGGGTACGGATGGTCCGATTGGATCGGTAGAATCGATGATGATTAGGTCGAACGTATTCGAAGTTTCTTTAACATATTTTAGTCCATCGGCAATGACCAGATGAGCACGTGGGTTCTCAAACGCGCCGTCACTGAGAGAAGGTAGAAACTCTCGACAGACCTCAACAACGCTACTATCAATTTCCACTACTGTTGCTCGTTCTACGCAACGATGTTTGAGGACGTCCCTCAGTGTTCCACCATCGCCGCCACCGATTATCAAAACATCCTTAATGCCACCGTGAGCTAAGATTGGTACATGAGTTAACATCTCGTGATAGGCTGCTTCGTCTCGCTCGGTGGTCTGTATGACATTGTCTAGAGCCAGGACTCGACCGAAGAATGGCGTTTCAAAGATAATTAGATCTTGGTGTACCGTTTTTGAATGGTAAAGAATTTCCGATATCTCGAATCGTAGTTCAAAAGAATCGTGGAGGGTTTCGGAAAACCAAGTTTTTCCAGAATTTCTCACCCTACTAAACCCCGCCTCGATTTAGTCACTGTTTTTTTGGATGGTTTGAACCTCTCTTCAAGCAAGTATAGGGCATTCTCAGGTCGGCATTTACCGCACATGAATACGTCAAAAGCCGCATAATCCAATTCCGGCCATGTGTGAATAGTGATATGGCTTTCCGCTAAAATGGTAACCCCGGACAAGCCGCCCGAACCACCGAATTCATGGACGTGAATATATAAAACGGTCGCATTGGCGGCTTCAGCGGCGTCGCGTAAAGTGTTCTCCACAAACGAGATGTCACCAAGGTTAATTGCTCCCCAGAAATCGATAAGAAGGTGCACACCAGCATAGATTTTTCCACCTCTCCTTATAAGAAAGTCTCTGGTCGGTAAAGTGGCTTCTGGAGGTACATCATCACCAAATTCAATCGACGAAGTTACATCGGTCAGAGCCGCCGGTTTTTCCATTTCTTTAGCCTCGTCTGATGGGCGCACACCCAACATTTCGAATAAAAGTCGCGCCTTATCGCGCTTTTATCATCGAGACGCAAGCACCTTCGCGAGCGTTTAGAACGCTTCTGCAGAGAGAGCCATGATTTCTTCCGAACCCACCATCGAAGACTTAGCAAAGCCAGCGACCTGTGGAAGAAGGTTTGCCGCATAAAAACGCGCGGTTGCAAGCTTTGCCGAGTAGAAGTCCGGTTCTTCTTCCGCCGCAGAGGCGATTGCCGCAGATCGGGCCATCAACCACCCGCCCGTTACCAGCCCGAAGGCTTGTAAGAATGGCGTTGCGCCGGATATCACGGCTCGCGGGTCATCCCCGTCGTACCCGAGCATCCAATCAATTGCTTCGGTTAGCGCATCTAACGCCGACCACATCTCATCTGCGATCATCTGATCCGGTATATCAGTTTTTCTGATCTCAGCAATAAACTTGCTCATTTCCTCTCCCCGGTCGCGTAGGATTTTTCGGCCAATTAAATCAAGCGCCTGAATACCGTTCGTGCCCTCGTAAATAGGAGTTATCCGGCAATCACGATAGTGTTGCGCTGCACCAGTGTCTTCGATAAAGCCGGCGCCACCATGGACCTGTATCCCCATTGATGCGATCTCGACCCCACAATCAGTAGACCATGCCTTAACGACGGGAACTAAGAGGTCAACTCGGTCTTGGGCGCTTTTACGCGTAACGCTATCGGGGTGTTTGCGAGCAGTATCGAGCTGAGCAGCTACGTAGCAGCCCAGTGCTCGGTTGGCCTCGGTCAAGGCCCGCATTTTCATCAAATTACGGCGAACGTCAGGGTGCCTGATAATCGGCACATCGCCAGCCCTTGGATCCGCAGCATCACGGCCTTGGATGCGCTCTCGTGCATAGTCTGCAGCCCGCTGGTATGCGCGTTCCGAAATGCCAACGCCCTCGCGTCCAACCGCAAGACGAGCACTATTCATCATCGAGAACATATATTCCATTCCGCGGGATTCTTCTCCAACCAGATAACCAATTGCACCTTCGTTTTCGCCGAATTGCATAACACAGGTTGGGCTGCCGTGGATTCCAAGTTTGTGTTCTAATGATACGGCCCGCAGATCATTCCGTTTTCCCAGCGACCCGTCATCATTTACAAGGAATTTCGGGACGATAAACAGCGAAATGCCCCGGGTACCGGGTGGCGAATTGGGTGTGCGAGCTAGCACCATGTGAATGATGTTCTCTGTTAAGTCGTGTTCGCCCCAGGTGGTGTAAATCTTCTGCCCGGAAATACGATAATGATCTCCTTCAGCCTGCGCTCGTGTCTTAAGCGCACCTACATCAGACCCAGCATGCGGTTCTGTAAGGACCATTGTGCCAGTCCATTCGCCCGATACTAGTTTGGGGAGCCAGGTATTTTTCTGAGCTTTCGACCCAAACTGTTCGAGACATTCAACCGCTGCTATTGTCAAAACCGGACAGAGCATGAATGCAAGATTGGCACCATCCCACATCTCGAAGACGGGGGTTGCGAGCAAGAGCGGAAGCCCCTGCCCACCTATTTCTGGACCGAATTGCAACGCGTTCCACCCACCATCGATATAAGCTTTATACGCGTCTTTGAAACCCGTTGGAGTGACGACCACACCGTTTTCCAGTCGAGACCCCTCCAGATCACCGGTTCGGTCGATTGGCGATAATACATCACAAGCAAGTTTTCCGGCTTCCTCAAGAATAGCTTTTACAACATCCGGCGTTGCTTCCTCGTAGCCGGGAAGCCCGTTTATGGTATCAAGGCCTATCAATTCCTCGATAACAAATTTCATATCCCTTATTGGGGCGGCGTATTCGGCCATTCTCTGCTCCTAAAGTACCTTGCCGGGGTTCATAATTCCGTTGGGGTCCAGCGTTTCTTTAATGCTTCGCATAACGTCCATCTCCACTGGGGATTTATATGCTTTGAGCTCGTCTCGCCGTAATCGCCCTATACCATGCTCCGCACTTATTGACCCTCCCATGGCAACTGTTCGATCATAGACCATTTTATGTAATTCTGGCTCTAGTAACCAGAACTCGTCGTCTGACATATCCACTGGACGGCTCAAATTGAAGTGGATGTTGCCGTCCCCGACATGGCCGAAAGCGCAGGGGCGGACACCCGGTATCAATTTCTTTACATCCGCAATAGCATCTACAAGGAAGTCAGCGACCCGGGACACAGGTACCGATATATCATGCTTAGAGCTAGCACCTTCGTATTTTTGAGCTTCAGGGATGGTTTCCCGGATTTTCCAGAAGTCTGAAGCTTGCTGCCCACTTTCCGCGAACACGGCATTAAGCACGAGCCCGTCTACCATACCATCCCCCAGCACCTCCTCTAACATATTCCGAAGGTCTACCGCGGCGGCTTCGCCAGCGGCTAGTTCTATCAGTACATAATGTAAATACGCCGTCGACATTGGATCGCGAGTCCCATCAATGTGTTTGAGTGCAAAACCAATGGCATCGCGAGGCATATATTCAAATGTCACGACCCGGTCATCTGTGATCTGCCGAGCTCGGGCCAAGAGTTCTACCGCCGCGTGCTCGCTCTCAACCGCCACGAACGCTGTTTGAATATCGGCTGGCTTCGGAAATAGCTTCAGACAGGCTGCGGTAATAATCCCGAGTGTGCCTTCGGCGCCAATAAATAGATGTTTTAGGTCGTATCCTGTATTGTCCTTACGGAGCCCCGTCATACCGTTCCAGACACGGCCATCTGGCAAAACCGCCTCAAGGCCGAGGCAAAGATCCCGCGCCGGACCATAGCGCAACACCCCTGTCCCACCAGCGTTGGTGGATAGGTTTCCCCCAATACGAGCGGTGCCCTCACCCCCAAGGCTAAGTGGGAAATATCTGCCCGCATTTTCAGCTGCCGTTTGCACGTCGGCAAGGATAACTCCAGATTCCACAGTTATCGCGTAATTTAGCGTATCAATTTCGCGAATTCTATTCATGCGGGTGAGTGACAGCAGGATCTCTCCACCGTGCTCATAGGGGGTTGCACCTCCGCAAAGGCCCGTATTACCTCCCTGCGGTACAACCGGGGTCTGACTTTCGTTGCAGATACTAATGATTTTTGAGACTTCAGCAGTTGACGCAGGCCGAACGATCATTGGCGTGGACCCCGAGTAGTACCCTCGCTCGTCGTTTAGATAGGGCGCTTTGTCGTTTGCATCTGTAATGATACCGGCATCCCCTACTACTGAGTGTAGTAGATCAAGGATAGACTTATCTATTTTCCTGAAAGTCGTGGCATTCATCCTAGATCTCTCTAAAATCCGAAGTCAGATTTAAATTAAGTGTGATGTTCGGGCAATGGGGTCAAACACTGGTTCGTGGGGCAGCTGCCCTCAGGAGTCTATCATTTATTGCCCTACCGAGGCCTTGATCGGGAATAGGCATCACCGCGATACGTCCAGACACCGAATCTAGGGCCCTGAGCATGGAAAAAAGATTGGCGGCGGCTTCTTCAAAGTCCCCGGCTGCGCTCAAATTCCTCTCAATAGAGGCGCCTCGAATAATTTGAGGACCAAATGCCAATAACGCTTCCTCCGCACTAACCGATATTGCGTTCAGTCGGATTGCAGCGTCTGGAGCATAATGGCTCGCTAACATCCCCGGAGACCTGGGGTTTTTAGAACCAATATCAGTGGTTTCAACGCGGCCAACCACTTTTTCGATTTGTTCCGCGGTAATGCCGCCGGGACGTAAAATAATAGGGACATTAGAAGTACAATCGACGACGGTCGACTCCACACCTACGGAGCACGCACCAGCATCAACAATTAGGTCCACCGTTTTGCCGATTGACTCACCAACATGCGATGCCGTTGTGGGGCTTATTTTTCCAGACATGTTTGCGCTGGGGGCTGCAATTGGACGCGCTACCGATCGCAGAATTGCCTGCGCTGTGTCGTGTGCAGGCACGCGAATTGCGAGCGTATTAAGGCCGGCGCTGGCGAGCAGGGAGACCGGGCAGTCCAGTTGTCTATTTACCACAATCGACAGGGGTCCCGGCCAGAAGGTATCACCAAGTTCTTGCGCAAGTTCATTGAATTCTCCTAGCCTGACTGCAATTTCCATGTCCGGTACATGAATAATTAAAGGATTAAATTCGGGTCGGTTTTTGGCAGAGAAAATGGCCGCAACGGACTTACTGAGTGTCGCATCTGCACCAAGGCCGTAAACGGTCTCAGTTGGGAAGGCGACCAGTTGTCCAGTTCTAAGACGCCTGGCCGCGAGGGAGATGTTTTCTGGCGTGGCTGGGATAATCATTCCGAACCGCGGGCTATAAATTCTGGGTTTCGCCAGCCGGTTTTTCCATAAGGAAGCTCTGTTCCGTCTGTTTGGCGCACGTTCCCGCCTGCGCCCAGTAGAATCGCGTGGCCTGCCGCTGTATCCCACTCTGAAGTCGGTCCGTAGCGGGGGTAAATATCAGCCTGACCTTCCGCAATAAGACAAAACTTTAGAGAACTGCCCATGGTCCTATGTTCTCTAATTTGAATATCTTTAATGAGCTGTTCCAGCTTGATCGGGTCCCCATGAGATCTACTCGAAACGACGGTTGCGCCCTCGGCGGGAACATTCCTTACTGAAATCGACGTCCAAGCACCTGCTTCTTCACGCAGCTCCGCGGTGCCTGGTCCGCAGGCTCGGAACGCTCGGTTCATCGCAGGGGCCATCACTACCCCTATAACTGGAACGCCCCCATCAATCAGCGCTATATTAACCGTGAACTCACCGTTACGTTGGAGGAATTCCTTAGTACCATCGATCGGGTCAACCAGCCAGAATCTGGGGCCTATCAAATTCTGAATCTTTTCGCGGGATGTTGCTTCTTCTCCGATGGCGGCAACGCCCGGCAACAGATCTAGCAAACCAGCAAGTATGAGGTTTTCTGCAAGTTCGTCGGCATCGGTTATGGGCGACGCATCGTCCTTGTGCCGGACTTCGAAGTCAGTTGAGTAGATTTCGAGAATCACTTTAGATGCACGGTCAGCGATTTCGGTGGCTGCTTCCATCAGCCGGCGGCGGTCATCTTTGCTAAAAACCACGGAAATTTTGCCTTTCGAGTGTGGATATATAGTTAAAGCGGGGTTAAGTGATAATAAAGGCGGAAATGCCGACAATACATTAGAATACCTACATGTGCGGAAGATACTCACTCAGCGTAACGCCTGAAATGCTGGGAACACTTGTAAACATACAGGCGACGCTAAACCTTGAGCCCCGCTTTAATATTGCTCCCAACCAAAGAGCGCCGGTCGTGCGTCTGACAGCCGGTGGCTGCAGCATGGATATGCTGCGCTGGGGGCTCATTCCCTCTTGGTCACAAGGCAAGACAATTGCGTCCGGTATGATCAACGCGCGGGGTGAGACCATCGCACATAAAATCTCATTCCGAGAAGCCTATAAGGCACGGCGATGTCTTGTCCCGGTCGATGGTTTCTACGAATGGCGAAAGGAGGGTGATACAAAACAACCATTCCGTATTGGTTTTAAAAGTGGTGCCCCATTTCTGCTCGCTGGTCTTTGGGAGACTTGGAAGGCCCCCGTAACCGCGGAAGATTCTGGAGAAGTAATAGAATCCTATACCATCATAACCACTGAAGCGAATGAGAAGATTGCGCCGATCCACCCCCGAATGCCGGTGATAGTGGGTCTTGGCGATTGTGAATTGTGGCTGAGAGGTGCTACTAGCGACGCTGACCACCTCATTCGAGCATATCCACCCGATGATATGGCATTCTACCGCGTATCGACGCGCGTCAATAACGTTTATAATGACGATGAGGGCTGCATTGAGCCGTTGATGGAGGCTTCCTAATCAAAAGGCCCAAGGTTGGGTTTTATCATCAAACACGATCCGGTTTATGGTTATGTGTTGAAGATGCTGCCCGATAGGTCGGTCAAGCTATTTGGAAAGAAGTCCAGGCTGTGAAGACAAGGGTGGATTTGCCCTCGGCAAGGTATGATAAATAACGTTGTCCGAAGTATTTTTTAAAATCTTATCGGTAGATGGTTGCGGATCTATGTTTGGGTTTATTTCGGCCCAGATTGTCGATTGCATTGCCACATGGCAAGATCATTGGAAAACAAAACAGTTAATGGGGAGGGACGATGGCAGAGAGAGCGAAAGTCGCTGTACTCACGGATCCAAGGAAATTTGAGTATCGGGAGGTTGATCTTCCCGAGATCGGGCCTGATGAGGGTATCCTGCGGGTTGAAGCCGCAGGATTGTGTGGTACTGACTGGGAACAATATCTCGGTCATCTCGACAACACTCCGTGGTCGGTCCGACCGATTATTCCCGGCCATGAAATTTTAGGCTGGATAGAGAAGATTGGTCCTAATGCCGCAAAAAAGTGGGCTGTAAAGGAAGGTGACCGTGTCACTGTTGAGGCTTCAATCCCGTGTGGTCAGTGTTTTCAGTGCCAAGTTGGACGGCCGGTGCTATGTAAAGATGGCATGGGATATGGCCTGCGGATGGGTTTTAATACCCCACCTCACCTTTGGGGTGGATATGCGACACATATGTACCTGCACCCGGGTGCGACGCTGCATCAGGCACCAACAGATGTTCCAACCGATATCATGAGCCTATTTAATCCAATGTCGAACGCTGTTCGCTGGGCGGTTGAGCGACCTGAGACGAGTATTGGTGACACTATCGTAATCGAGGGGCCTGGGCAGCGTGGACTGCTCGCTGTGGTAGCCGCACGAGAGGCTGGCGCTGGCAAAGTCATAGTAACTGGGACGAACGCTGATACGCTTCGCTTATCCTTGGCGCATGAGCTGGGAGCCGATGAGACAATAGTTGTTGATGATGGTGATCCAGTGGAGCAGGTGATTGACGCGTTGGATGGAAACCTTGCAGACATCGTAGTCGACGTATCGGCATTTTCTACCGAGCCTATTACCCAAGCGCTTGAAATGGTGCGCCCTGGTGGCAAGGTTGTCATTGCTGGGCTAAAGAGTTTTAAGCCGATTCCTAACTTTGTCTCCGACAAGTTGATTACAAAGGAAATCTCAATGCTCGGTGTACTTTCGTCAACATGGTCTTCCGTTGAAAAGTCGATTGATATAATCCGGCGCCGGGGAGATACACTTGCGAAGCTGTGCACGCATCGCTATCCGGTTGATAAGGCAGAAACCGCTGTAAAGGTCTTGGGCCGGGAAATCGTTGATGGAACGGAGGCTGTGCATGTCCATATTGATGCAGCCGCGACAATTTGATTGGGTCCAAATTTATGGTTCTTGGATGGTCGGTATTTGTAGTAGCGGGACTTTTCCCGATTTCAAAATCTTCGAGGTAGATTGTGGCGAGCTACGCATCGCGAAATCGGTACCTGATACGGCCGATCTATCTAGCAGTGCGGCTACAAAACTGATCGGGTACCAAATCCCGTTGAAAAAAAAGGTCAACGAATATTCAGTATTAGATTGTTATTCTTGGTGGGATGAATTTAGGTTGCGCATTCGATGCACCGGGCAACAGCTGGGTTTAACTCAATCCGTTTCGCAGGAATCTTATCGCCGCATTCTACACAATAGCCATATTTACCTATTTCCATTTGGCGCAAAGCGGAGTCAATCTGCGCTATTTCGATCCGGCGGCGGTCGTTGGTTGCGCTGGCCATCGCCTGGACCTGCAGCGCATCCATGCGTGACAGTCTGCCTTGAAGCTGCTGGTCAAGTTGGACAGGGGCTGTGGCGTCTGATGCAGCTGCAACAAGATCTGTCAATTTGTCCCGGCGATTATTTAGCAAATCGCGAAATCTGTGTTCATCTATTTTACTAATGTGTTTCGTCATAGGGCTGAGTGTATTCCCGAGGTCGAAATTCCGCTACTAAGCTGTGGTGGCTGGAGGTTGACCAGTCCTCCGCCAATGGAGTGCCTGTAGGACGGCAGAAGCCGACCCTAAAGCGGTCTAATTTGCAAAAGCGTTGTCGTAGGGATTGGTTCAAAATTCCGATCTTGTAGAACTGGTACAGCGGAATTAGCTCCTGATTTTCTATCATTCCAGCGTAACATTTTTATCTGCTGACCCAATTTATTTGGCCTATCAGGTGCGCGTTACACCGCAGCTGGCGCCAACCGTGAAGAATATGTTGCTGAACTCCAAAGTCCGTGGTGAATTCAACGGCATCAAAAGGTTAAATAAATAGTAGTGCGATAGAGTGTGGTTAGGCTGCGACAGTAGACCGCCGGCGGAGCAAATAGTGAGCGGTACAATGCTCGGCACAATAATGGCGGCCAGGTTGAACAGTCTTGCCGCATATATGAAGGCCGTATTTACCGGGTTCGTCTATGGGCCAGCGGCACATCCAAGATTCGACGTCCGCCGAAGGATGATGGAAGATAGGCTCTTCAAAGATGACAGGCTCTGGCTCCGGCTCATTTTTGGGAACTTCAGTGCCGCGTTGAAGATTTAATCGGTGCGCCTTACCGATCACCGCATTCCGCGTTACGCCACCACCCAACTTCTCCGCGATCTGTCGCGCTGACAAGCCCTCTGCCCACAATCGCGTGAGAGTTTCGACCCGTTCAGGACTCCACTGCATCAAACTTCCTCCTCGTACCTCACTTCATTTGTCAGCCTTTCACTGCAAGCGCAATATGCAGTGCCAAGCCGACACACTGATACTACATATTGGCTACAGCCATGGGCAACCCGAATCTGCCGAAAGCTACGAGATTCCTGTGGAAAGCTCATATTGGGGAAAACTTTGCGTAAACCACTGTTTTTGAACTGTAATAAAGTTGAGCCACGAAAGATCGTCCTGTGGATGGCCGAGATACCCCCAGTTTCCGAAATGTTTTGGGGGTAAATCGTCCTCTCCACTATGGTCGGAAAACACCCTGATCTAGGCGATACCTTTCTTGTAACTGGTAAGATTGATTATCTCGAGAACGTTTCCATCCGGGTCGTGAAAATAAGCCCGTGGGCCGTTCACCGCACCACCTTGACGGTCTTCTTCAAAAAAGACCTCAATACCATTTGACTTCAGCAGCATTTTTGCGGCTTCGTAATCATCTGGGTCGACGATAAATGCATGATGGACATCGTGGTCGTCCGGGTCGATCTTCGCAGATGATTTAGCGAGGATGATACAGTCGCCGCCACAATCAAGAAAGACCATTCCGCGCTCATGATTCACCTGGATTGGAGTCATCCCCAAATTGTCCATATAAAATGCCATACTTCGAACGGTATCCGTAACAGGAAGAGTGAAGTGGGCGACCCCCCTCGTTTTTATCATCTGGGCTCCTCTAGTTCGAATTTGATCAGATTGAACCGTAACCTTATGAAGTTGACAACCTATGGGATAGCCAGATAGGTCAAGCTATATGAGATACGATGTGGTGATTATAGGCGCTGGGTTCGCAGGTCTTACGGTGGCCAACCATGTCGCACTAGCGGGCCTTAGGCCGCTTGTTCTTGAGACAGGGACAGGCGAATTTTATCCCTGTAATTCGCGCGTCTCAACAGGCGCTATTCATCTGGCCTTCCGAAGTCCTGATGAGCCGGCGAGTGAGCTATTCGAGAGCATCCTCTCCGGTACGGACGGGAGTGCGCGTGAGGATATCGCTTGGGCACTTGCCGCCAACGCCAAGTCTACCATCGACTGGATGCGTCAGGAGGGATGTGAGTTCATGCAACATCCTCGACGGTCTTGGGGTATGCCAATGATGATGCCAGGTAGGGAAATGAGGGCAGGGCTTGATTGGGAAAATAGCGGTCCAAATCTGTTTCTTGGCACGCTTACGGAAAAGCTCCGACAACGTGGCGGTGAGCTGCGTCTTGGTACTCGTGTTATCGAGTTGCAAATGGAACATGGAAGTGTATCGGGTGTTATCACGGAGGATGGCCAAGAATTACAAACCACTGCCGTCGTGATCGCAGATGGCGGTTTTCAGGCCGACCGGGATCTAATTGGACAATATATCACGAGGGCGCCTAATAAATTACGGCAGAGAAATACCGAAACTGGCCGCGGGGATGGACTACGTATGGCAATCAGGGTGGGCGCGGATACCGTTTCTCTGGATAAATTTTACGGTCATGTCCTCAGCCGAGAGGCGATGACGGAAGAAAATCTATGGCCCTACCCTCAACTAGATATTGTATGTGCCAAGGGTATAGTTGTGACACCGGATGGATGTCGCTTCGCCGATGAGGGTTTCGGCGGCATCTACCTCACAAACGAAATAGCCGCTCTCGCAGACCCGCTGTCGGCAACCGCAGTGTTTGATCGTACCGTTTGGGAGGACGCGCGGGAGACCGATATAGTCCCGCCTAATCCTTCGTTAACTGAAAATGGTGGAACCCTGCTCGAAGCTGCAAGCTTAAACGAACTGGCCCAAATTTCTGGGATCGACCCAGATGGGCTTGCAGCGACAGTCTCAGGATATAACGATTTAGTCAGATCCGGAAATAGCTCAGCATTGCTGCCGGCTCGCACGACGCAGATGTATCCAGCCTACCCGATTGAGCACTCGCCATTCTTTGCGATTCCGCTATGCGCCGGGATCACGGTCACCTCTGGTGGGCTAGCGGTAGATAAAAATGCCCAGGTTTTGGATAAGAACGGCGTGCCTATTGCGGGCCTTTATGCAGCGGGCTCGGCTGTGGGTGGTTTGGAGGGTGGCCCTCGTGCAGGATATGTTGGTGGTCTCATGAAGGCATTTGGAATTGGACGAATTGCAGGCCGGGCTATAGCCGAGAGCTTGGCGTAGTCATTCAAGCTCCATGAGGAGAAACCGTTCTAAACAGAGACCAATCCATGGTGTACCCAACGATTAACGGGCCGATTTCTTTCTACAAAAATTTTGACTACTATCCGTGTGAATATTTCGTTTAAGCTTAATAGCCCGGTTATTGGTTATTTTTTAGCACTCACACGCTTATGTCGCTTGCTGCGGATAATGCGGGGTCGGTTTGATGTGAATTGTGATTAAGAATTAAATGGGTCAGAAACCAAAAAAACCTTGCTGATTGAGTGACGCTAGATCAGATATATAATTCGTTGGCGGTAGAGCTTTGTTAAGTATGACAGAATCGCTAATTCGTATGATACATGCCAAAATCGTGCACAATGATAAATCCATCACATCTGGCGATTTCTGATAGCCGCTCAGGCGGCTTCTTCGTTGTTCAAACAATTATTGTTATCATGACAATCGGCATTGTTGTTGGTCTGATAACGAACGTCGTTTCGCCCTCAATTGCATGGATAATCTTGGCTATTCTATCTGCAATGCAGATCTTTCACGAGCTAAAGTGCGACGAACGAGGGTTTCTGCTATCTCCTGTATTTCTATTGGCTGTCGTTACCTTAATAATATTTTCTATCTTACCTAACTTGGTCGTAAACACTTTCGGAATGTTTAATCAGCTTGAGTTGATTGGTGACAGTTTGCTGGGCCGGCCGGCTCGGCCTGACCAGTCGGCTAGGCCCGATAGCCTCGATTATTTAGGTAGCCGCGGCGAGTCGCTCATTCTTCTTTTTTGCGCATCAGGGCTGGTAATACATTGTTTTTTGATAACGTTAATTGGTAAAGATAAATCTGAGTCGCGGACTGCCTATAAAATCACTGATCGGCGACCACTCTTTTTGTATGGAATCTCTACTCTTTTATGTGTGCTTTTTCTGATCCAGACTCAATTCCCGGTTTTTGGACCATCAGTTACCTCGACGCTCCAAACGATTTTCAGTCCGATTCAGTCTTTCCTGCTGCTCTTTCTTCTGAATTCTGCAGTTATGCATCGCCACCTCCGGGTCTTTGTGGTGATGTTGTTGATTGTGGCTGTTACCGGGGTAATGGTGCTCGCAAGTAGCGGTAAAATACCCGCCTTCATGGTCTTGTCAGCGTTTATCTACTACATCGTGATCCAAAGGCTCCCATTCCTGCAGATTTTAAAAGTCATTGTCCTGTGCAGTGTGACCCTTCTTCTGTTGATACAAGCTGCTCAGATCGTACGATTGCCTCATGCCTCAATCGCTAATCCTGACAAACAGCTGGAATCCCGTTCAGGTACATATAGTCTGCAATCTTATAGCCCTAGGAACGTTCTGCAAAACTCGGGCGAGGTTTTAGCTGCAAAACTGGTCTGGCGGCAGATGGAAACCGGATATTGTTTTGATAAGGCCGTTGAAAAACATGGAGACCAAAAACTGGACATTTTCAGGCAAACTTTCTGGCTGGAAATTTTGGTGCCCCGCATTATATGGCGAGATAAACCCAATTTCTCTCTCGGCGGAAAGTATAAATCTGACTATTGCGGGATAAAGGGGGAAAGTGCTCACAGTTCGTCAATCACATTGCTTGGTCAGCCCGTTACTCACGGAGGTATGGCCGGGTTAATAATGCATGGGACACTGCTTTTGTTGTTCCTAGGGGTTGTTTCGGGTTTTTCATGCTATACGCCCGGACTTTGTCGGATCGCTGTTTTCGCATTGTTGCCTTGGTGGATCGATTTCGACCAAGATTTTGCGCTATACATCGGTAATCTCGCTAAGTTCGGATTATTTATGGCACCCTTCATCATTTTTTCTTCTGATCGTGTCATTCGGCGTTCCGGAAAAACGTTTACGTTTCCGAGGTAGACGGAATGTCAAAAACTCCATCTGACGATTTGATACCGGAAAAAGACCTAACGAGGCGTCTACGGATCGTTATTAATGGCACACACGCCAAAAGTGGTGGAGGGGTAACATATCTGCGTGCAATACTGCCGGAGTTGGTAAAGCAACAAGGAATTGAACTGCATTTATTTTTGCATCGAGATCAGGTGGAACATTTCTATCCGATCTGCGAGGGTGTTAGACTCCAACTCTTTGATCACAAACTCGGGTTTTGGCCTACATTGTGGTGGGAACAGGTTTCGCTGCCGGTTCTTACATGGGCAATGGGGGCGGATGTGGTTTTCTCGCCGGCTAATTTTGGCCCAATTTTTGCTCGGAACCATGTCATTATGCTCCGGAACGCTACGTCTGTGATCCGACTAACTACTACATTAAGACCTATGGGGTATTGGCTTGTACTATCGGCGGCGACGCTTATATCGCTGCTGTTCGCTCGACGAGCAATTGCGGTTTCCGAATATGCGGCCCGAGTATTAACGTTTGGACTGCGGCGCCTATTTAATCGTAAGCTCAACGTCGTTTATCACGGTACAACAAAACCATTGAGAGAGCGCGAAAGTAATCGGTCTCCGGGAAGTGCATTACTAGCTGTATCCGATATTTATGTTCAAAAGAACTATCATTCATTGATCGAGGCATTTGGAAAACTACATCAGCGATACCCAGAGCTTACTCTGACAATCGCAGGTCGTGAAATAGACAGTAGCTATTCTGATCAAGTAAGAAGGTTGGCCGCATCGCTCGGGGTCGACGACGCGGTACATTTTGTTGGGCACCTTGATACCGAAGCGTTGAGAGACCTTTATCAAGAATGCCATATATTCGTTTTTCCATCGACTATTGAAACATTTGGTAATCCTTTGCTCGAGGCGATGTCGATTGGTGCTCCTATTGCTTGTTCTGACACCGCGGCTATGCCCGAAGTGATCGGAGATGCTGGTCTCACGTTCGATCCCTACGATATCTCGGATATTGTCTATACGATCGAGAGACTGGTGAAAAATCCATCATTAAGGGAAGAACTAGGTAAAAAAGCGTCTTATCGGGCTAAGAGTTTTTCTTTGGACACTACTGCCAAGTTCACGATTGATGTTTTGCGAAATGCCGGTTTTGTAGGGAGTAAATATGTCCGTAAGCCGCGATGAGTAGATCGGTCTTATTAACGACGTTACCGCCCCATCAAGGGGGAGTGCCTACGATGACGGAGGCGTTGGC
Organism: Alphaproteobacteria bacterium MarineAlpha11_Bin1; assembly: GCA_002937455.1. The sequence continues at coordinate 99,637 of PTJZ01000009.1, read as the reverse complement.
GCGTTTTCTGATGCGTCAGGGATGTGATGTGACAATCGCGTACTACGCCACTCTGACCGACGATCCGGATTTAGTTGTACCTAGCTGGGAGCTCCTTTCAGGGAAAAAACCAGACATCCACAGAGGTTTGTGCTTTAAAGATATTCCCAGCGTTACTGTGGGTTGCCGCTTTCCCGAATTGGAATTCCCATATTATTGGGCCACGGACAGATGGAAGAAGCTCATTGGCGCCTATGATCGCCACATTGCGGTTGGTGGGACGGTTCTCGTAGCAAATACCCTTGTGGTTTCTGGCGTACCCCATTTTGTCTGGTGTGCGAGTGCGATGCTTGATGATAGGATAGACCGGCGAGCACGAATGCCTGCCGCGCGGCGTGTCTTCGACAGCGTCGTGGTTGGTTCGGTTCAGAGAGCTATGGAAAAGAGAGTGCTCCGGGGCTGTGGCCTGTTCTTGGCGATTAGCCGCTACACACGGGCTTCACTTGTAACTGCTGGTGTGAGACCAGAGATGGTCGAGCACGTACCAATGCCGGTGAACCTCAAAGACTATATCCCGTCGACTTCGTCGCCGCCCACGGCGCAGATAGGTTTTGCCGGGCGGATCGATGATCCCCGAAAAAATATCGGTTTGATGTTGCGTTCCGTTGCGGTTCTTGCGAGACGGAGTATCCCCGTTAGGTTGAAACTTACGGGTGACCCCTCGACTGCTTTGAACGAATTAGCTTCGACGCTTAATATTGCTGATCGAATCGAGTGGACGGGTTGGCTGGATCCCCAAAGTCTATCGCATTTTTATCGTTCGCTAGACGTTTTTGTTTTTTCGTCAGGCCAGGAGGGGCTTGGAATCTCCGGTATTCAGGCCATGGCTTGCGGGGTGCCTGTGGTTTCCACACGGTGTGGTGGGCCAGAGGACTATGTTATTGATGGCGTGACCGGAAAACTCACTGGGCATACACCAGGAGAGTTGGCGGATGGCATTGGATGGATAATCTCAGACCGGGAACGTCGAAATGATCTTGCGTTAAAGTCCCGGGCGTTGGTTGAAAAAGACTACAGTCAGTCTGCGTTCGAAGAAAATATCGCGAGGGCGTGGGAGAAGACATGGGGCGAAGCTCTAGGGTGACTAGGTTGCTTTACCTTGTGTCTCATCCCATTCAATATCAGGCTCCATTGTTGCGCAGGATAGCTGATCAGTCGGATATTGACTTGCGAGTGCTATTCGAGCGGACCCATCCGGATAACCGTTATTTTGATACTGGGTTCGGTCGCGAAGTCAAATGGGATGTCGATCTAATCGACGGATATGAAAATGCCCCCATGGCTGGGGTTGATATCAAGCGAGAAATAGGACGTGCTGACGTTATTTGGCTACATGGTTGGCAAACGCCGCGCATGAGGTCCTGTCTTCGGCAGGCGAAGCGGAGCGGTCGCCCGGTGCTAATGCGCGGCGAGAACTGCGATCTGGCGATGCCGGACGGCTCTGGTGTTCGGGGTTGGCTGAAGCGGAAATTTGTCAATAAGATTTTTAAAAGCTGTGATTTTTATCTCGCTATAGGATCAGAGAACCGACGGTATTATCTTAACCGTGGCGTTCCCCCCCCTCAAATCATTGACATGCCTTACGCCGTCGATAACGAGGCATTTGGGAATTTAGCGAAGTATGCAAAAAAAAATCGAAACGCACTCCGAGAAAAACTTGGGATTTCACCTACACGCAGAGTCGTTTTATTTGCGGGGAAGCTTCAATCTCGCAAAAATCCGCAACTATTGGCCAAGGCGATCGCAAGTGCTGACTGGGCCATAGAGGAGCCAGCATTGATATTCGTGGGCGATGGAGAATCGCGTGCCGAGCTGGAAGAATTAGCGCCCGATGCAATATTTACAGGATTCGTAAACCAAACCGAGATGCCAGCTTACTACGACCTAGCCGATATTTTCGTGCTTCCTTCAGTTCGTGAACCCTGGGGGCTTGCGGTGAACGAAGCCATGGCTTGCGGCACTGCCGCAATTGTAAGTGATCAGGTGGGTTGTGCCGCTGATCTTATCGATAGCGGAAACGGGCGCATCGTCCCCGCTGGTGATCAAATATCCCTCTCCAAAGCCCTAGTCGTATGTCTAAATAACTCTGAAGAGATGGGAAAAGCTGCGCAACAGCGAATCTTACAGTGGGGATTCGATCAGGATATCGAGGGACTGAGGGCCGCACTTGCGAGAGCGGCGACATTGACGTGACACGGGCAAACTCATCTTCGCTGCGGCGAGAGATCGTCGTCGTTGGTCAGACTTTCTTGGCTTCTCGGACACCGCAACGAGTTGCTGCGATGCGTGCACTTGGTCATTCAGTCCGAGTGATCTCGACAATGCCAGACGGTAAAGACTATGAAACACGACCTTCCCTTATGACGCGGTTGAGATACCGTCTTCGCTTGCCTGCTGATCCGGCCGACGCGAATGCCGCCATTTTGTCGATCGGCGGTGAAATTGACGTTCTTTGGCTAGAGACCGCCGATATGATTCGAGCGCAGACGTTACGCTTACTGAAAGCCAAACACCCTAATGTTTCAATTGTCTACTATTCCGAAGACGATATGTTGAATCCGCTTAACAGGACAATCTGGCTGCAGCGGGCAATGCCACTGTTTGATCTATGGGCCACCACTAAATCTTTAAACTCAAGCCCGGCAGAATATAGTGTGCTGAGGCTTCGTAATCCGATGTTTGTCAACAATAGTTACGATCCCGATATCCATCGACCGGTTAGAATCAGTGTTGCAGACACCAAGAAATATGGCGCACCCGTCAGTTTTATTGGCACTTATGAATCACCTCGTGCGAGATCAGTACTTCATCTTGCACGGTCGGGTTTGCAGGTTCGCGTATGGGGTAACGGCTGGGGTCGAATGTCGGAACGACACGAAAATCTATGGATTGAGGGTAGGCCTGCCTATAATGATGAGTTTGCTAAAGTCGTTGCTGCCAGTCCGATCAATCTGTGCTTTCTAAGGCATGCTAATCGTGACTTACAAACTTGTCGGTCTATTGAGTTACCCGCATGCGCAGGCTTCATGGTGCATGAACGAAATCGAGAAATCCAAGAGCTGCTGCGAGAGTCGAAGGAGGCGGCATATTTTTCTGACGATATGGAACTCGTTGATGTGTGCCGCCGCTGGCTCGAAATGGGTGAGCAGCGCAAGGCGGTTGCGGAGAATGCCCACCTCCGAGTACAGGAACTAAGTTTGACGCATCAGGCAAATATTTTGAGAATTTTCACAGAACTTGAACTCAACCGACGGGAACCTGACAAATGAAAATTGTCGTAAATGCCCTGTCAGCCCGCCGGGGCGGTATCATTACTTATACCCGCAACCTAATGCAGTCATTCCGGTCGCAAGGTGTTAATGCGGTATTTGCACTGCCAGTCGGGAGTTCACTTCAAAATGAAGATGCTGAGACCATTTGCTTACCGGTTACCGAGCTTAGATCGTTATCACGAGTATTGTGGGAACAGACTACCTGGCGCCGTATCGTAAAGGACCTGAACCCCGATATACTCTATTCTTCCGCAAATTTTGGAATAATTCGATCGCCAGTTCCCCAAGTCCTCCTTGTCCGCGAAGGAGGATTATTCGATCCGACATATCTTACTAATATAGCGCCCGCACTGGGTTCTCGGAGCGTTCTTGAGAGATCCTTGCGCCGACGTCTTATAATCGCGTCAGCCAGATCGTCTAATCTGATACTGACACCCACAGATGCGATGGGAGATTTATTTCAGACTTGGGCACCTGATCTATCATGGAAAATACAAAAAAACTCGTACGGAACGAGAGTGGATCATTTCAGAGACAATTCCAAAGAACAGCGTATATGGAGAGAGGACGGCATGCTAAGGATCTTGCTCGTGTCGGCCTACTACTCTCACAAGCAACCAGGTCTGGTTGCTGAGGCGGCCCGTAAGCTTAACGACGCGGGGATCAAGACACACCTTACCCTGACGATGGATTTTGACCAGATAAAAAATGCACCGGGCGGGTCAAAAGATCTCTTTCTTCTTCGTCGAGGCGCAGAGCGTGGCGAAGTCACGATGCTCGGTGATGTAAAATACACAGATTTACCTGCTCTATATGCGGAAAGTGATCTTTTCGTGACGCCGTCCCTTTCGGAAACGTTTGGGCACCCTCTAATCGAGGCAATGGCAAGTGAGACTTTGATTGTCGCCTCAAACACTCCTGTCCATAGGGAGGTATGCCAAGACTCTGCCGTTTATTTCTCCGGTACTTCTGTTGACGATTTAGTTCAGAGTATCCAGAGTTTGGATGAAAATCCTCGCCGCCGCGCATCTGTTCTCTCTCTCGCGACTAGCCTTGGGAAACAGAGTTATACATGGGATAGTCACGTCAAACGACTACTTGAAAATTTCAAAACAGTTTTAGCGGGCCGGGTCTGTTGACCAGCAAATCTTTCATGTATCTCCCTACGGGATTTCGATGAAAATCGTTCTAGTAAATCACACTCATCCGGATTCCCCGCACGTCGCGGCGCTGCGAATGTCTGAAATTGCAAAACATTTATCGGCAGCTGGGGATCAGACTATTTTATTTTCTGGCCCGCTCCATATTGACGACCCCGGCGATGACCCGGCATTGGTCGAGACGAGGATAGAGACGCATGATTGGTCTAAGCCATTATACATTTCTGGACCGTTGGTTCGAACGCCAATTCGGCGTGCAGCACGGGAGGGAAAAATTGTACCTCCATTCCGCCAGGTGATCATCGGTGCGACGTATCTTTTCTGGGGCGGTATATTTTGCGATTGGCGTGCTGGTTCCTCTGCCTTCTTAACGCCGGTAGCAAAGGCGTTTTGTCCCGATCTGGTTTACGGAACCTTCGGCAATACAGACGCTTGGTACGTTGCACGAAGTCTTGCGGTTACAGCTAAATGCCCTTGGGTCGCGGATTACAAAGACCCATGGAATAAATTTATACCTATCGGGCTACGGCATAATGTCGCTTCCCGATTTACCGACTTGGCTGCAATGACGGTCTTTTCTAAAGCCCACGGGCGCGACGCTTCTGCTTGGTTTCCCGGGAAAAAGTACGTCGTTTACAGTGGTTACCGAGCGGAACCAAATACGAAAAAATCGACCAAGAAAAACGATATTTTCAGGGTCTGTCTTAGTGGCAGTGTTTATGATGGTGACAAGGTCCGGCTGTTGCTAGAGGGTATGATCCGGACTTCATTAAGTCAGAAGATTGTCCTTTTCTATGCTGGGAACGACGGCGGAGTCGTCGACAAGATTGTCGAACAGGAAAATTTTCCTGTGGAGTTTGAAAATCTGGGTTATCTGGATATAGCCGCACTGGTTCAACTGCAGGCTAGTGCCACAGTTAATGTATATATCCGGAACGAAGAAAGCTTGTTCCAACAAAAGGTTATTGAATTGTTGGCTCTGGGTAGACCTGTAATGGCAATACCGGGAGAGAGCGCCGAGGCGTCAGATATCGCCAGGAAGATCGGCGGAGAATTGATCGGCGCCAAGACCCCGGGGGAGATTGCCGGGGCGTTGGCGGTAATAGGCGACGATCGAACAGAAATTGATCAGGGTCGGCTTCAGCCCTACTCATGGTCCTGCCAGACAAAGAAACTTCGACAGATATTTTCTGATGTGATGGACGGATGGGTATGAAGGTTGAAGTAGCTGTTCACGGTCGCTTTCACGCCTTTGCTCTCGCAAAAGGACTCTATGGAGAGGGTTTTCTGGGCACACTTCACACCACATATCCCTCCTTCGCGGTTCGTCGTATCACTGGGACCGGGCTTACACTCAATTGTGCACCGCATCTAGAAGTTATACGCCGGCTCGCGCAACGCTCAACGGGGCATGATGTGACCGATTTTATTTTGCCACGTTTCGGGCGTTTTGTGGCACAGAACCTGGGGCAGTCTGGGGCAGACCTATTGGTGGGCTGGAGTTCAGCAACGGTTGAGGCAATACCGGTGGCGAGGGAAAAAGGTATGGCTATAATCGTTGACCGGGGTGCGTCTCACATACTGCACCAGAACAATATTCTGGCGGCGGCATATCAGCAATTAGATCTGAAATTTCCCGGAATTTCCCAACGTTTGATAGAACGCGAAACGACAGAATATCTTGCTGCAGACAAAATAATGGTGCCGTCGAAGGTTGCCGAAAAATCATTTATTCATCAAGGCATTCCGTCTGGAAAGCTAGCTGTTGTGCCGTTAGGCGTAGATGTTGATCGCTTTCAACCCGTTGACCGATCTTCAAGATTTCGCAAACCCAGAATTCTCTTTGTCGGGTCGATAGGTATCCAGAAAGGTTTGCCTCGACTATTGCAGGCCTTCTCGCAATTGAGACGGGAAGCAGAATTGCACTTGGTGGGGCCAGTCGAATCCGAATTTTCCAGCGCTCTTCGGGGTTTGCCGACAGATGGCGTAACTTTTCATGGACCCATTGCAAAAGAAAAGGTATCCGATTTCTATAAAAACGCTGATATCTTCTGTTTGCCATCCATTCATGAAGGATTTGGGATGGTTGTGCTCGAAGCTATGGCATCCGGATTGCCGGTTGTCGTATCTGATCAAGTCGGTGCGGCTGATGTAATTCATAATGGCGAATCCGGGTACGTATTTCCTGTCGCATCAGAAGAGGTGCTAACCGAGATATTCGCTGAACTAATTTTTAATTCGAAGTTGAGAAAAATAATCGGACAAGCAGCGCGGCAAGTGGCAGAAAGTAGAGAAAATACGTGGGAAGGATACATAGATAGAGTTGTTCCAGTTTTGAGCAGAGTTTCTCAGTGCTGACACCTAGCCGTGCGGAGAGAATCGATCTATTTCTGAAACTCGAGTGAGGAAAAGATCTCTCCATTTCTGCGTTATAATCACCTTCCAAATTGTGGGTGCAAGCGAGGTCTCGCCCGCCCGAAACCGGTTCCACGATTGGCGGCACCATGAGGTGTCCCAAAAACCATTTTTACTGAAGTCGGAACTCTTAAATAATGCGTCTGCTAGATCACCTAAGTCGCCTTCTAGCCAGCGTGCAATGGGAGGAAGAAAACCTTGCTTGCCCCAGCGTGTTATTATCGGTTCTGGGAGAATTCCCCGCATACTTCGTCGCAGTATATGCTTTGTCTCTGCATCACCCATGAGCAATTCTACCGGCAGCGTTCGGACAAACTCGTAAATGCGATGATCACAGAAGGGGAGCCGTACCTCCCTAGAATGAGCCATCGAGTTGCGATCGCCATATCGCAAAAGGGTAGTTAGAAAACCGGTAAATGCGTCGCCTCTTAAAGCTGCATGAAGATCGTCGGGTTGGACTGCCAGATCTTCCCGAACCCGCGACGCGTTTTTCCAGTCGAGAGAGAGTATCGCGCTAGTCCCCCTGCCAAGAAAACGCGCCAAGATTTTTTTGGGTATTGGCGGGAGCCGTCTTTTCCAGACCTGATCCCTCTCTGAGAACGCCAGCGGATAGCGATCTCGAATAGCCTTCTCTTCGGCAGGGTCATACTCTCCCTTGCGACGTCGGCTTTCGATATAGGGTACAAAGTACTGTTCGTATCCCGCTAAGATTTCGTCGCCACCCTGTCCGTCCAATAAGACAGTGACCCCGGCATTTTTCGCGGCCTCGAATACACTCCACTGAGAGAACTGGCTAGTACTGTCAACAGGAAGCTCATTCAACCACAAAAATGTGTCTAAGGACTCTACTAGTTTCTCGCCGGTCGGAAATACATTGTGTGATCTAGTTCCTGAAGCCGTGGACACAATTTCTGCCCAAGTGCCCTCATCCGAATCGCTGCCTGGAAATCGACCAGTGAATGTGTCGTAATCCGTCGTATCTCCGACCAGATCCCTTGCAATGCATGTGATTGATCCTGAGTCTAGGCCGCCAGAAAGGCAGGACCCGACGCGTACGTCACTACGCAACCGAATCCTGACCGCATCTTCGAGCAGGGATTTAAAGGCTGGAACGGCGTCTTTGGCTGGAACACCTGAAAGGACCGAGGTGGAGAGGGGCCGCCAATAGGATGAAACATTGAAGCTTAGGTCACGGGTATTCAGAACTAGTTTCTCACCCGGGAGCAATTGCTGAATATCGTGAAACAGGGTGTTTCGGTCTTGATCAAGTGCATTTGAGGGCGTCACGAGGAATTGCGCCAAAAGGTTGTCGTCAATATCGGGCCCTACACCCTCGAGCGTCAACAGGGCTTTGTAATCCGATGCAAATGCAAAAAAACCGGCGTCCTCGGCAAACAAAAACGGTTTCTCACCTAAACGGTCCCTCGCGCATAGGATGCGATCATGTTTCGCATCATAAAGAGCAAAGGCAAACATTCCGTTGAACCGATCTAGGCAAGCATCGCCCCATTTGCGATATGCCTCCAGAATGACCTCTGAATCACTTTCGCTGCGAAAATTCGCGCCAGCGCCCGAGAGTTCAGCACGCAATTCCTTATAATTATATATTTCGCCGTTATAAGTTAGTGTGAGTCTGCCGCTGGCATCTTGCATCGGCTGAGAGGCGCGATCTGTAAGGTCGATAATTGACAACCTTCGGTGTCCGAAACAAAGACTCCCGTCAGGGGCGAGCCAATGGCCCTCGCCGTCTGGCCCGCGATGGATCATCAGATCGGTCATCGCCTTCACTGCCAGCTGATTTACGGCTGACAGCGTTGCAATACCCGCTATTGCACACATTACGCGACCTCATATCGCTGTTAATAGATTCGATGGTTTAGGACATCCACTCGGTACAGGAAAGTACATTGACGATTTGATTATTTCCGCTGATGGCCCGGTGCGGCTCAGCGTGCTATATTAAGAGGGGAATACCTAGGATATGTGAACGGTGAGGCGAGATTGACTAACATGAGATATGAGTCCCCCGCAACTCTCGATGCAGCGGTAGGATTGCTTGCTTCGGAGAGTGGCGACGTAAAACTTTTCGCCGGCGGTACGGACGTAATGGTGCAAATTCATCTAGATTTGATCGAACCTGATCTAATTGTCGATGTGAAAAATATTGCTGAAATGCGTGAAGTCGTTGAGGAAAATGGCGTCTGGCGCCTTGGCGCCGCTGTCACCGGCAAGGAACTCATGGATAATTCGGCCTTTAACGCCGCGTGGCCCGGCGTGATGGACGGCGTGCGTCTAATCGGTTCAGTTCAGGTCCGTGGGAGGGCGACCGTTGGTGGTAATCTTTGTAACGCGTCACCTGCTGCTGACAGCGTTCCACCGATGATTGCTGCTGGAGCGATCGCTAATGTCATAGGACCGAGAGGCCAACGCGATATCCCCATGGCGGAGATTGTCGTTGGGCCCGGAAAGACATCACTTGCAAATGGTGAGATTGTTGTGTCGTTCAGCTTACCCAAACGCCCGGCGAACTCGGGCGATGCCTACTTAAGGTTCACGCCGCGAACTGAAATGGATATTGCGGTGGTCGGCTGCGGCGTTAATTTGACACTCGACGCCGACGGCACGTGCGCTGCGGCTCGCGTATCACTTGGCGCCGTCGCGGCGCGACCGCTTTTGGTTGAGGCCGCCGCCAATGCGTTGATCGGCACTAAATTGGATGATGATGCCATGGATGCGCTTGCGGCCGCTGCAAGCGCAGCGTGCACCCCTATCGACGATAAGCGCGGCACAATCGAATACAGAACCGAAGTAGCAGGCGTACTCGCCCAGCGGGCCGCCGCCATTGCGCTAGAAAGGGCAAAATCCTGATGGCCAAACATTATGTAAACACCACAATTAATGGAGACGAGCAAGAGTTGCTTTGCGATGCGACCCAGACTCTGCTGGATGTGCTGCGTGATGAACTTGGTATGACCGGCACGAAGGAAGGTTGTGGAACCGGTGATTGCGGCGCATGCAGCGTTACAATGGACGGGGTTCTGGTATGCTCTTGTTTAGTGATGGGAATCGAAGCAAACGGAAAGTTTATTGAAACAATCGAGGGCATGGCTGACGGCGATGATCTTCATCCATTACAGCAGAAGTTTATCGAACACATTGCGCTTCAATGCGGTATTTGCACGCCCGGTCTACTTGTTGCGTCAAAGGCCTTACTTGAGGAAAACTCAGATCCGACTGAAGAGGAAATCCGCTACTGGCTAGCTGGTAATCTATGCCGTTGTACTGGTTATCATAAAGTCATCGAGGCGGTACAGGATGCCGCCCGCGAAATGAGAGGAGCCTGATCCATGGGCAGAGCACCATCCCCCTTTGCGACAAAAATTCCATACGAAGAGAAAGATTTAAAGGTCATCGGTTCAAATCCGACGGCGCGCGGCGACGCCGTCGATAAAGTAACAGGTCGAGCTAGATATGCGTCTGACATTCGACTCCCGGGACAGCTCGTTGGCAGAGTTCTTCGCAGCCCTCATGCCCATGCTAACATTCTTTCGATTGATATATCCGAAGCCGAGGCGTTGCCCGGCGTCAAGGCTGTCGTTTGTCGTGATGATTTCCCCGATATGGAAATTGAACATGCCGCATCCGGAGAGTTGATGGTCAATTTTCGTGATGTGACACGTAACATGATGGCGCGAGAAAATGTTCTTTATGATGGGCACCCGGTCGCGGCCGTGGCGGCAATCAGTGATAAAATCGCCAAACAAGCGACGAAACTAATCAAAGTTGAATATGAAATTCTACCTCATGTGATCGACGTTCGAGATGCTATGAAACCTGATGCCCCGGTCCTCCACGATGACCAATTCACAAAGGGCGTTGATCCGAAGCCAGATAAGCCTTCGAATATAGCGGCCCGGATGGAAAGTAAGCTCGGTGATATAGAAAAAGGCTTTGAAGAGGCTGAGATAATCATTGAGCGTGAATTTAATACGAAGCCGGTTCATCAGGGATATATCGAACCCCAAGCCAGTATCGCGAACTACACAGAGGGAGGAATCGCGGAGGTGTGGACGGGTACCCAGGGCCATTTCGTTTTTCGGGCACAGATCGCAAAATTGCTCAAGATGGACCTGTCGAAGGTGAAAGTCATTCCTACTGAGTTAGGTGGTGGTTTTGGCGGAAAAAATAACGTCTATCTCGAACCACTTGCGGTCGTACTATCCAAGAAAAGCAACCGGCCTGTCAAAATGGTGATGGATCGCGATGAAGTTTTCCGGGCCACAGGTCCGACATCTGGTACTAATGTTAAGGTCAAGATGGGCTGTACTAGGGAAGGCCGGATCACAGCTGCTCAGGCCGAATTGAATTACCAATCTGGCGCTTATGCGGGCTCATCACTGCCCCTTGCAACCATCACGGTATTTACTCGCTATGATTTAGAGAACGTGGCAGTTGTTGGCCACGATGTTACAACCAACCGCCCTAAAGTAGCAGCCTATCGAGCCCCAGGCGCTCCCATGGTTGCGTTTGGCGTCGAGACTGTTGTTGACGAGATGGCCGAAACCTGCGGATTGAATCCCATAGAATTTAGGCTGAAGAATGCTGCGAAGGAGGGTACGCAGACCCATTTCGGCCCGAAACTTGGACCGGTTGGTTATATTCAGACGCTTGAGCGAGCCAAGGCTCATCCACATATGCAGGAAAAGTTAGGCCCTAATCAAGGTCGAGGTGTTGCGTCCGGATTCTGGTTTACATTGGGCGCGGAGACATCGGCCACTGTCAATATCGGGGAAGACGGGACGGCGACACTTATTTTCGGTACGGTAGATGTAACCGGTGGCTCGCGTAGCGCCTTTGCTATGATAGTGGCGGAGGAGTTAGGAATCCCCTTTGAAAGGGTGCGGACTATGTCTGGTGATACAAGTGCGCTCGGTTTCAATTTTATGACGGCCGGCAGCCGCGGCACTGCCGCCGGCTCAATGGCAGCAGTCACAGCATCGCGAAAAGCGATTGCGCGGATGTGCGAAATCGCTGCTCGAAAATGGGAGGTCGAGCCCGAACAGGTCGTCTGGGAAGACGGACGCGCCCGCCCTGCCGGCGCTAACGTAGGGGATTTTGAACCTATGACCGTCGCAGAGCTTGCTAAAGAAGCATCGTGGTTTGGTGGAACAATCGCGGGCCACGCAGAGATTAACGTTGCGCAAGGCGGTCCCGGTTTTGGTACTCATGTTGTAGATGTTGAAGTTGACCGTCGAACCGGGGCAGTCAAAATTCTACGCTATACCTTGATCCAGGATGCCGGCAAGGCTGTCTATCCTGAATTCATCGAAGGTCAGTTCCAAGGTGGGGCGGTACAGGGTATAGGCACCGCTTTGAACGAAGAATATATCTATAACGATAAAGGTGTTCTCGAAAATACGGGCTTCCTTGATTATAGAGTGCCCGTAGCGTCTGATGTGCCGTTTATAAACACGGAGATAGTCGAAGTCCCAAATCCCGATCATCCTTATGGCATCCGTGGTATCGGCGAGGTTCCTATCATTCCACCGCTACCTGCAATAGCAAATGCGATATATGATGCAGTCGGCATTCGTTTGCGGGACCATCCGATGTCGCCACCTAAGGTTCTTAAGGCACTCAAGGAACAGATGGTCGAGGAAACAGCTTCACAAGGTACAGCGGCAGAGTAAGAGGCAGTACTGATAACATTGATTCAGGGCCGAGCCGAAAGACTCGGCCCTTTTTTATATTAGGAGAATACTATGCCCCGACTTAAAGGCGTCTCTGCCACCCCCAATTATAAGACGGTGCGGTAAATGGAAGTTATTCCTCCACAGTCCACTGATACACTGCCTTGGTAAAATTGAAAAAGGAGAAGAATTGATTTTCGATCAGGCAACATAATTATCAGCTAAAAATTTTATAGTGGCTTTACGGGGCCAATGTTTTCTAATCTCCCAAATTGAAGTGTCTGGTATAAAATTATCAATCCGCTGATGGCTGGGCAGCCGGTGACAGTGAATTCCGGATAAAATAGAGAAACATATAGGGAAAAACTTCGGTTGCGGCGTCCTGTCGCCTTGTCATGACAACGGATTTTACATTAAATTAGAGTTAGTTATGTCTTTTCGGATCCACTCGTCGAGAGTAATGGGTCCCGTTTATCGGACGCGATCCGACAGGGGAAACTTCCAAAATGAAGATTGGTATTCCAAAAGAGGTTCACGCAGGTGAGCAGCGGGTGGCTCTGACCCCGGAAACAGCCGGCCGGATATTTAAGCTTGGCTTCGATATCTCGATCGAGTCAGGGGCGGGCGCCGCCTCGCAGTTCAGCGATGATGCCTATCAAGATGCCGGTGTCGAAGTAATCCACGACACTCGTAAACTTTGGAGTGACTGCGATATTGTCATGAAAGTACGCCAGCCAGAAGAGCACCCCGGACTTGGGGTAGATGAGACGGAGCTACTAACGGAGGGTAGCACACTGATCAGCTTCATTTGGCCAGCACAGAGCGAGGGACTGCTAAAAAAGCTTGAAGCGCGCAGAGCTACAGCGATTGCGATGGATGCAGTACCGAGGATCAGCCGGGCCCAGAAGTTAGATGCTTTATCATCCATGGCTAATATTGCGGGTTATCGAGCGGTTGTGGAGGCGGCAAATAATTTTGGACGGTTCTTCACTGGCCAGATCACTGCCGCTGGCAAGGTGCCGCCAGCTAAGGTGATGATCATCGGTGCCGGTGTTGCCGGTCTTGCCGCGGTCGGTGCAGCACGCGGCATGGGAGCCATCGTCCGAGCCTTCGATACGCGGCCCGAGGTAAAGCAGCAAGTAGAGAGTATGGGCGCCGAATTTCTCGAGCTTGATTTTGATGAGGAAGGTTCCGGCGCCGGCGGATACGCCAAAGTGATGAGTAAAGAGTTCATCAAGGCGGAAATGGAATTGTTTGCCGAACAGGCAAAGGACGTAGATATTATAATAACCACCGCCCTGATCCCAGGAAAATCAGCGCCCAAGCTGATCACCGCGGAAATGGTCAAGTCTATGAAGCCGGGATCCGTAATCGTTGACCTGGCAGCGGAACAAGGCGGTAACTGCGAACTGACCAAACCCGGAGAAGTTACGGTCGAACATAACGTTACACTGATCGGTTATACCGACTTACCTAGCCGTATGGCTGCCCAGTCAAGTCAGCTCTACGGTACTAATCTGTGTCATATGTTGTCTGAGCTCACACCGGAAAAAAACGGCTCTATTGTTGTAAATATGAAGGATGACGTGATTCGCGGCGCAACAGTTGTGAATGAAGGAGAGCTGACCTGGCCACCACCGAAACCAAAAATACCCAGCATAGCGCCCGCGAAGGCTATGGAAACTGAGCCTCAGGAGGTGGTGGCTGAACCCCGCAACGTCGGACTTAAATCACTGATCACGCTGGCAATTGGCGGTCTAGCACTGCTGGGTCTAGGGACAGTGGCGCCGCCGTCTTTCATGGGACACTTAACAGTGTTCGTGCTAGCCTGTTTCGTCGGTTATCAGGTGATCTGGAAGGTCACGCCTGCTCTCCACACGCCCCTTATGAGTGTTACCAACGCCATTAGTGGCATTATTGTGATTGGAGCCTTGGTGCAGATCTCAAATCCCTCAAACCTTGTGGTTGTCCTTGCTGCCGTCTCAGTGCTTATCGCGACAATAAATATCGCCGGCGGTTTCCTCGTCACACAGCGCATGCTTAGCATGTTCCGCAAAAGTTAAGGCCCAAATATAACATGAGTATCGGAATAACGACCGTCGCCTACATTGGGGCAAGTATCCTTTTTATCCTTAGTCTCGGTGGACTCAGCAATCAGGAGACTGCGCGCCGGGGAAATATTTACGGTGTTGTCGGGATGATGATCGCTATTGTTGCGACAATCGCGGCAACTCAGATTGAGGACTACACTATCCTTGGCCTCGCGGTAATTGTTGGGGCGGCGATAGGTATCTTTGTGGCGTCTCGAGTAGAGATGACCCAGATGCCGCAGCTGGTCGCTATCTTACACAGTTTCGTTGGGCTCGCGGCGGTACTAGTTGGAATTGCAAGCTATGTGGATCCCAACTCGGCCTATCAAGGCGTCGAGAAGACTATCCACGAGGTCGAAATTTTCCTAGGTGTGTTTATCGGTGCAATTACGTTTACTGGGTCAGTAATCGCGTTTGGGAAACTACAGGGTAGTATTTCAGGAAAACCTCTGCTGCTGCCGGCGCGCCACTGGTTGAACCTAGCAGGTATTATAGGTTCGCTCTGGCTTGGCTTTGAATTTCTGGCGTCGCCTGACCATATCGTGGGGCTGAAACCATTATTGGTAATGACAGCCATAGCTTGTCTGATTGGTATCCATCTCGTGATGGCGATCGGCGGCGCTGACATGCCGGTTGTGGTCTCAATGCTAAATAGTTATTCGGGTTGGGCGGCAGCAGCGACCGGCTTCATGCTTGCAAACGATCTTCTGATTGTGGTCGGTGCGCTAGTTGGTTCTTCTGGAGCGATCCTAAGTTATATCATGTGCCGCGCTATGAACCGACGTTTCATAAGTGTTATCTTGGGCGGGTTCGGTACTTCCGGCGGCGCCGCTGCGGCTGACACCGAGCAAGGAGAGGTGATACCGACTTCGGTCGATGAAACGGCGGCAATGCTGTTCGACGCTGACGAGGTCATCATCGTACCGGGCTACGGTATGGCTGTTGCTCAGGCGCAAAATTTGGTCAGCGAGATCACCAAATTACTTCGCGATAAGGGTGCTAATGTGCGGTTTGGTATTCATCCTGTTGCTGGGCGTCTTCCCGGACACATGAATGTGCTGTTGGCGGAAGCAAAGGTTCCTTACGACATTGTGCTAGAGATGGACGAGCTTAATCACGATTTTCCAAATACCGATGTGGTGCTGGTGATCGGCGCTAATGATATAGTGAATCCTGGTGCACAGGATGATCCAAATAGTCCGATCGCTGGGATGCCAGTAATGGAGGTATGGAAGGCACGGACGTCCGTGGTCTTTAAACGGTCAATGGCTAGTGGCTATGCGGGCGTAGACAATCCGCTCTTCTACAAAGAAAACAACCGAATGCTTTTTGGTGATGCCAAAGATAGTGTCGACGGACTTCTTCGCGCGCTTAAGGGTTAAGCTTAGACCCTCACGAATAGCCTTCAAACGAACTATTATTGTAAATAAAAATTGATCCGATCTGATCGTATCTCTATGAGGCGTTGTTTTTAGATTAGTATTAGATGACTCGAATAAGAACTTTGGAGGGATCCACTTTTGAGCGCCTTTAGTTTATTACGGTAGTAATCAACACTCGCAGCAGCGTTTCTCTATGGCCTATAAAAATCTTCGAGACTACCTTGCCCACCTGCAGAACCTGGATTTACTGCATGTGGTTGAGGACCGTATAAATAAGGATACTGAGCTCGTCCCTTTGGTGCGCCTACAGTTCCGTGGTCTGGCGGAGGCGCAGCGGAAGGCGTTTTGGTTCAGAAATGTGACCGACGCCCGCGGGCGCGACTTCGATACATCAGTAGTATTAGGTTCGTTAGGTTCCTCTCGGCAGGTATATGCATCGGCCTTAGGCGTTGAGCCGCATGAGATTGGAGCTAAATGGGCTAGCACCCATGGAAGGCCGCTGAACCCTGTGGAAGTAGAACGAGAAAATGCGCCGGTAAAAGAATTCGTTTATGAGGGCAATAGTTTTGGCGATGGAGTTGATCGTTTTCCACATCTCATCTCAACCCCCGGATTTGATCCCGCCCCCTTCCTTACGGCGGGAGTTTGGATAACTCGCGACCCAGAAACCGGATCCTATAATCTGGGTATTTACCGCGGAATGATTAAAGCACCCGATCGGATCGGCTGCGCGACGGATGTATCGACACAACACCTTGCTATTCAGTGGGAAAAGGCCCGGCGTATGGGTAAGCACCTCGAGTGTGCAGTGTTCCTTGGCGGGCCACCCGCATTACTATTGGCAGCAGCGAGTAAAGTACCATATGGCGTGGAGGAATACGGGGTCGCGGGCGCCCTTAATGGTGAGCCAATCTCTGTGGTACCAGCCGAGACCTTTGATTGTTTAGTGCCGGCCGAGGCGGAGATCGTGATGGAGGGTATTATCCGTACCGACATCCTTGAACCCGAGGCGCCATTTGGAGAGGCTAGCGGGTATCTCGGCCCGCGCAAGATGGAGAAGGTATTTGAGGTCTCTGCCGTAACTCATCGCGCTGATCCGATATATCAGGGAATCATTAGTGAGTTTCCGCC
This sequence comes from Alphaproteobacteria bacterium MarineAlpha11_Bin1, assembly GCA_002937455.1. The sequence continues at coordinate 82,458 of PTJZ01000009.1, read as the reverse complement.
AAGCGAGAGTACAGTGATGCGGAAGGCGGCTTTTGATGCAATCTATTTGCGACATTTACGCGATGCTTGCAACATTCCTTCGGTGACTAAGGTAGCTTGTCACGAGATGGCGAGCTGTAACATGCTATTCGTTATTCAGCTTGATCGGCCCCAATTGGGACAGCCTTGGCAAGCACTGAGGGCCGCCGCTGCATTTGACGCTTCACTTGGAAAAATATTCATAGCAGTCGATGCCGATGTAGATCCAGACTCTATGGATGCGGTGCTATGGGCTTTATCTTATGCGACGCAACCACATCGTGACGCAGAAATAATCCGAGGCAAGGTGCCGCGGCTTGACCCGTCAATAACTCCATCCGATAACGATGCTCAATATGCTTATCCAGACGGACAAGGATCTTCTGCGATTTTAATCAACGCGGTTCGGGAACATCCCTATTTGCCGGTGTCGTTGCCCCGAGAACAATTTATGACCGCAGCTAAGGAAAAATGGACAGCCCTCGGTCTTCCGGATCTTGATCTTCAGTTGCCTTGGCACGGCTATCCCCTGTCGGCCTGGTCGGACGAAAATGTGGAAGAAGCTGAAAAAGCCATAACCGGCCGCTACTTTGAGACAGGAGAAAAGCTCGCGGGTCTCCGCCAGAGTACCAAAGATTGAGCTGACGCCTTGAAGGAATTTTAGAACATGAGCGATACGTATACTCCTCCTAAAGTATGGACCTGGGAAGCCCCAAGTGGCGGTCAGTTTGCTAATATTAATAGGCCGATCGCGGGTCCGACACATGAGGCAGACCTCCCTATCGGTGAGCATCCGCACCAGCTTTATTCTCTGGCGACGCCTAACGGTATTAAAGTAACGATCATGTTCGAGGAACTTCTCGCGCTGGGACATGAGGATGCGGAATATGATGCCTGGCTAATTAAAATAATCGAAGGACAGCAATTTTCGAGCGGCTTCGTATCAATTAATCCAAACTCCAAAATCCCGGCGCTACTTGACGTGAGCACTTCGCCGTCGACGCGTGTATTTGAGTCTGGGGCGATCCTATTTTACCTTGCAGAAAAGTTTAACGAATTAATTCCCACCGATGCGTCAGCAAGGGCGGAATGTATGTCTTGGCTATTCTGGCAGATGGGAAGTGCACCTTATGTGGGGGGCGGGTTTGGCCATTTTTATGCCTACGCGCCCGAAAAATTCCAATATCCGATTGACCGTTTCTCGATGGAGGTTAAGCGACAGCTCGATGTACTGGAGCGAAACCTCTCGGATCGCTCGTTTCTTTGCGGCGAAGTTTATAACATCGCGGATATCGCAACGTACGCATGGTATGGAAACTTAGTTCTGCACGATCAATATGGGGCAACCGAATTTCTTGACGTGAAGACCTATAAGAATGTGGTCCGTTGGGCGAGTGAGATAGACGCTCGTCCAGCCGTAAGGCGTGGCCGGCGGGTTAACAAGATTCGCGGACCGATAGAACTTCAACTTCCTGAACGTCACGACGCCCAAGATCTAGATTTAAGTGGATGAAACTTTGCTCACAATGAATTGGGATCAAACAACACGAAGGTGATACGGCACGGCTCGATCCTGCGATTAGCCCAAGCATGATTAGTTCCACGTTGCACGATTACGTCGCCTGCGCAAAGGTGGGCCTCATCATCATCCACGAGCATGTCTATCTCTCCTGACAATATGATGCCGTAATCAAGACTACGGGTTTTTTGCATTCCTGGGTGTCGCACCGACTCTTCAATAGTGTGCTCTAGGCCAAGCTCTTTTTTTTATCTCTTCGTTACTGACGCTATTTTTGTCAGGTATAAATTCAACGATGCGGAATACCGAGCCGCCATCGGGCGGGACGACGCCAATCTCGCGACTCGCTTTATCGGCATTTCCAGAATTATCAGATGGAGTGTCGTCTCTGACCCAAAGCAGGGTTGACGTGAGGCCGTTTGCTCGCCGTACTCGGACATTTTCCGCGTCTCCATCTATCGCGATGATTGCAATTCCGTTTTGATCATGGCCTGTGACTACGCGCCGAATTGTTTCCGCCATATATTCATCCTTTTAGGGCCAGAGTATAAAGTTGAATGGCGGTTCGGGGAATTTGATAGACTTTGAAGATTGCCCTGAGATAAAACCCATGAAAGATAGGATCTGACATGGCAGACATGAATTACGCCGATGCGCCCTTTGACATCCGGGGTGACCTTACTTTCGCGCATGCGGCGACCTGGGATCGTATCAAATCGCCGGGCACTTGGTTTGACGGTGAGACCCGGGTTGCTATCGCAGCGGAGACCCGGAACGCGGTAAAATGTTGTCTGTGTTTGAATCGTAAGGATGCTCTCTCGCCGATCACCTTAGAAGGGACTCATGACAGCCTTGGAGAGTTGCCGGAGGAAATGGTAGAGGTGATCCATCGGATTGTGACTGACCCCGGTCGTTTAACCCAAAAATGGTATCAGGATCGCCTCGAGAGCGGATTGTCGGCGGAAAAATATGTAGAGATTTTAGGTGTCACCTGTTCAACTATTGCGGTTGATACCTTCGCAGATGCGGCCGGTTTGTCGCGGCGTGCCCTCCCGGCGCCCAACCCCGGTCAGCCCAGTCGAATAAGACCACCTCTCGCTTCTCAGGGGGCGGCATGGGTGCCGTGGATTTCCCCGGATGATGGACAATTGACCGGGATTGCTGATTTCGCACCGGAGGCTTCAAACGTTCGTCGCGCCATGAGCCTTGTACCCGATGAGGCTGTTGGTTTCATGTCGTTGGTGGGCGCGCAGTATATAGAAGGCGACGCGATACAGGATTTTTCCAAAACGGGAAGATCGCTCGACCGACAGCAGATAGAGTTAATAGCGGGTAGAATTTCGGCGATCAACCAGTGTGCTTATTGAACGACAAGCCATGCGCTTCTGCTCCGTGCGAGCAGCCAACACGATGAAAAAGAGGTCGATCTGAACGTTATTATTGGTGAGGCGAAAGGAGATGGTGGGATTCCTTATGGTGACATACTGGGCCGGTTTGCCGAGGCAATACTTGTCGGGGATGCAGAAAAATTGGACGCTGCGCGCAATTACGTTGTAGAGGCTATTGGTTCAGAGGCATTGGTCGACGCCTGTGGCGTCGCTGCTACTTTCAACGCTATCGACCGCGTCGCCGACGCAACGGGTATTCCGATTGATGAGGCGCGGTTGGAACCTACCGCTGATTTCAGAGAATTCCTTGGTATCAACTCTTTTCCGTCCGGCAAATCACCCCATTAAATGACTAGGATGTTGTCCATGAACCTATCTCTATTCTACTTACCGATGTGGCGTGAGGGTTACGGGACCACGCTAACCGATTATTACGAGGAATTGACAGAAACTATTAAGCTTGTTGATCAACTTGGATGGGCGAGGGCGTTGACCACGGAACATCATTTTCATTACTACGGCGGGGCTGTTCCAAATCCAGCAATCATTCTTGCGGCTTGGGCTAGGGAGACAACCAATATCCGCCTAGCGCCTGCGGTATCATTGATGCAGTTACGTGATCCCCTTAAAGTTGCCGAGGATTACGCTCTAGTGGACCAATTGTCAGGTGGGCGGGTCGATATGGGAGTTGCGAAGGGGTTTGTACCTCATGAATTCCAAGCTTTTCACATTGACCAAGCGGAGGTCCAGAAACGTATCTCCGAGGGATTGGAAATCTGTAAGAAATTTTGGGTCGGTGAGGCTTTCGAGTACATGGGCGAGTATTTCAGCTTTGACCGTTTGCAGCCATGGCCGCCTGCGGTCAACGGTGCATTGCCGATCTGGAACGCGGCGTCTAATTCCCAAGAAAGTTTTGTTAATGCCGCCGAGACTGGTTACCACTTGATGATGAACCATTATCCAATGAGCGCTGATGCGGTGGCCCAAAAATTTAGATGGTATTGTGATAGTTGGGAACGAGCGGGTCGCAACCCGTCAAACCGAAAAGCAATGATCGCTTTCATGACCCACATTGCAGATACTGAAGAGCAGGCAATTGAAGAGGCAAAAGCCGCATTGCAGGAGCACGCTGGCGCATTCGGTAAGGTAATGCGTGGCGAACAGTGGGATAACAACTGGGCGGGCGATATATCAGTTTTAATAGATATGTGTGAGAACGACGATTGGCGTGATGTTTTTCGTCGTCGCACACTGATTTGTTCGCCAGAACAGGCGGCAGAGAGAATTCAGCATTACATTGATCTTGGCTTTACGGAAATTTCTTTTATAGCCCGCTATGCGGGATTGAAACACGACCAAACTATGAACACTATCCGGCGGATTTCTGAAGAGGTGATGCCAATGCTAGGCGTCTTTTCTGATGCTGCTGAATAACCTTTAACGATTATAAAATTGCTAGAATAAGAGTGTTGTCCCGCGAAGATATGAATGAGGGGCAGGGATTGTTGTACGATACATTCGATCAGGCGGGTAAGCCTAATGCCTGTCACTACTGAACAGATATTAGGAACTCGACTTTGATGAATATCTGCTGGGATATAGGAGACTGGATCCGCACCTCTGAATTGGGTGATCGAGAGCGCCAGATCGCCGGACTTACGACGTTTCGGTTCTGGGAGGCCGAATACCCTTGGGCAGTCCGGGTGCGGGGCTCCTTGGCGGCGGGAATCGGTCAGGATGTCGTAGACGCCATCAATGAACGACATGACCCTAGTTTGGTTGAGCCGCGCGAAAAGATGGCTTACGAGATTAGCCGGCAGCTGACAGGTAACCATCGACTGATTGAGCAGAACTATACCAAAGCAGGAGAACTGCTTTGGGAACAGGATCTGGACTTCTTGTTTAAGGTGAAAGGCTTTCTTGGCATGGTAGCGACGACTGCCAACGCGATTGACGTTACACCGCCGGTCGAGTCGCCGGTGAGGCTGATTTAGAGAGCTTTGCGAGTTAGAGTGACGATATCCGATCCTATCCCCGTGACGGTACTGACCGGTTTCCTCGGCAGCGGAAAGACTACGATTCTATCACGCTTGGTTTCGCACCCGAAGTTTATCGATACTGCAGTTATCGTAAACGAATTTGGAGACGTGGGACTGGACCACGTGCTCCTAGAGGCGGCTGAGGAAAACATTATCGACCTTTCCTGCGGCTGCATATGTTGCACTATCCGCGGTGACCTGGTGTCTACGTTGGTTGATCTATATGAGCGCCGTGAGGCCGGAGAAATTCGGTCATTTCAACGCGTTGTGTTGGAAACCACTGGGCTCGCTGATCCCGCGCCGATCATTCATACGTTGATGCAGGATCCACTTGTTTTCGAACACTACCGACTTGCCAGAATGGTAACGACATTTGATGCTATCAACGGTATGGAAACGCTCTCATCTTATCCTGAGGCTGTTAAACAGGTGGCAGTTGCTGATGATTTAGTGATCACCAAGACTGATCTTGTTAAAGATAATGAAATTATAGAGTCGCTAGAGTCTCACCTCGCCGAAATTAACCCGTCTGCCGAAATTACATTTTGTATAAATGGCACTATTGATTTTACTCTCTTATTTGTGGGCGGACTATACGATCCAAACGGGAAAGGTAATGAGGTGAACAATTGGCTTAGCCAAGAAGGGACGCATCGGGATCATGTTCACGGTTCCAATCCCGATACTAACCGGCATGGCAGCGATATCCAGACGTTTACACTTATCCGCAAAGATCCGGTTAGCAGAGGCGCCCTCGGGGCTTTCATGCAGATGCTGGCGGACCAGAAGGGCGATAAGCTACTTCGCCTGAAAGGTCTGGTGCTGCTATCCGACGGTCTGGATCGGCCGGCAGTGGTACATGGGATCCAGCACGTAATTCATCCGATAAGGCGATTAGATGCTTGGCCCGGTGGTGTCTCTGAGACGAGGCTGGTGCTTGTAGTTCGTGATATTGATCAGAGCTGGGTCAGTGATCTTTGGGACCGGGTGGTTTGTAGTGCTTATGCGGATATAGTGGTCTAACTGTTTTCCTAAGAAAACAAAAAGCGCTAAATTCTAACCTGCGCGCTAGGAGGCATTGATGAACCATACCGGTATAGATAAGGTTACGTATGGGCTTGCGGATATTGAGGCGGGCTCGAGATTCTGGACTGATTTTGGGCTACAGCCGGTAGATATTGGTAACGGCCACACCGCCTTTACGACTCAAAATGGTGCAGTTGTTGAATTGAGACCGGTTGATGATCCTTCCCTGCCACCGCCAGTCGGAGACAATGTTGAGGCTACTGTTCGAGAAGCCATGTTCGGTGTCCGCTCTGCCGAGGATCTGGATAGATTGGCGGCCAATTTATCAGAGGATCGCGAGGTCCGTGAAGATCCGGATGGCTCTATTCATAGTGTCGATCCGCTTGGATACGGGCTCGCCTTCCGTGTGACGCAGACAAAGTCGGTACAAGCCCCAGAACTGGAAGTGAACGTGCCCGGCCGCGCAAATCGAATCAACAAACGAGCAGAGAAATTTGATAAGGCGGCGCCACTGGAAATTTCACATATCGTATACGTAACGGACGATATAGAGCCTCACAAGGAGTTTTATGTTGACCGCCTTGGCTTCAAACTGACGGACGCCTATCCGGGGCGGGGGTATTTTACCCGCGGTGCGGCAGCTCATCATCACCACAACTTGTTCCTCCTTAATACCGGACCGGGTAAGCGAGGATTCCATCATGTCGCGTTCGAGGTCGGAACCATCCACGAATTGTTTGGCGGTGGCAATAATATGACGCGCCAAGGCTGGGAAACGATGATCGGTCCGGGAAGACATCCGATTTCATCCTGCTATTTCTGGTATTTTAAGAACCCCTGTGGCGGTGCGGCTGAATACGATTTTGACTCCGACGTAGTGGACGATAACTGGGAGGCAAAGGAATGGGAGTCCACACCTGAGAACTTTGCAGAGTGGGCCCTCGGCGAGGGTATGGCAGCGGAAATGATGTTCAAGGGTATCCAGGGCAGCTTCCGAGACCGAAAACCGGAATGAAACCTGCACCATTCGACTATATCCGCGCGGCTACAATAGAAGACGCAATAGCTGCCCTTTCCGGCAGCAATGGCACGGCTAAGGTTATTGCGGGCGGCCAGAGCATCGTGCCAATGCTTAACTTCCGGCTGGTAGATGCACCACTCTTCGTAGATATAAATGGAATACAAGGCCTCTCAGGGGTCTCTGAAAACGAAAAAGGTGGTGTTCGCATTGGTGCTCTTACCCGACACTTTGAACTCGAGACATCAGACCTGATCCGAAACCATTATCCGGTATTTCACGAAGCGATGAAGCACGTAGCGCACCTGGCAATCCGAAACCGTGGTACGATTGGGGGCAGTTTGTCTCATGCTGATCCGGCGGCTGAATTACCGGCAATATCCGTTCTCCTCGATGCCGAAATCATTGCGATTGGTGAGCATGGTGAGCGGAGGATCGCAGCTAGTGACTTTTTTGAGGCTCCTTTGACAACTTGCCTTCACACTACAGAGATTGTTACCGCCGTGGAGTTACCGCGATTGACCATCGGGACCGGCTGGGGGTTCGAAGAATTCTCGCAACGTCGTGGCGATTTTGCGGTAGCAGGGGTGGCGGCGATAGTCACTAAAGATGGCGATGTTCTAAGCGATGTTCGGATCGCCGTTTTCGGAGCCCACAATACGCCGCTCAGAGCGGTTCGGGCGGAACAGGCTATGAGAGAAGCCGGGATAGACGCAGCGGTGGATATGCTGCGGTTGGAGATTGACCCATCCGGCGATCTTAGAGGTTCTAAGGATTACCGGCGACACCTAGCAGGAGTTCTATGTAAACGAGCACTGCATGGTGCCATGGAAAGGGCCGCTTGATGATGGGAAAGGTTGCTATCTCGCTAACGGTTAATGGCACTAGCCACAGTGTAGAGGTAGAGCCTAGGTTGCTACTCGCCGATTTCATCCGTGAAAACCTAGACCTTACCGGCACCCATGTCGGATGCGAACATGGAATATGTGGCGCCTGCACCATTCTGATGAATGGTGATAGCATCCGTTCGTGTTTGACGCTCGCCGTTCAAGCTGACGGCGCTCAAATCGAAACTGTAGAGAGCCTCGGAGATGCCGAAGAGTTAGGAGGTCTCCAAAAGGCATTTCGTGAGCATCATGCGCTACAATGTGGGTTCTGCACTCCCGGTATGTTGATGACGGCGACGGATATGTTGCGCAAATATCCACTGGAATCTGAAGAAGACATCCGTGATGGATTGTCGGGCAACATATGCCGCTGCACCGGCTATCAACACATCGTTAATGCGGTACGAGCGGCCCGAGATGAGAGAGATAGGGGATGAGTGCGCCGGATGATATAGATGTGACTCGGCCGCAGTTCGTCGGCGCAAAAGTGATTCGGCGTGAGGACCCACGGCTGTTAAGCGGTGCCGGAATGTATGTTGCGGATATTAAGCGCCACGGCATGTTGCATATGGCGTTCCGTCGCAGCGATTATGCTCATGCTGCGATCATCTCAATCGATGTTGAACAGGCAAAAGCCGTGGACGGCGTCGTCGCCGTCTATACCGGCGATGATATCGCGGCGATGGCGAAACCTTATCAGGCGACGTCGCGGATGAAAAATTATCAGGCAACTTTTATCCCGCCGTTAGCCGTTAGAAAGGTGCGCTATGTCGGTGAGGCGGTTGTCGCTGTTGTGGCTAAGAGCCGTTACGTAGCAGAAGACGCGCTCTCAATGATCAATATTGATTACAAACCGTTGGTGGTAATGGTCGACCCCGAGAAATCTCTTACATCGGATGCGCAGAAAATTCATGACGACTTGGAATCGAATATTTTAGCCGAACGAGAATTCACCCGTGGGGAAGTTGATCAAGCATTCGAAGAGGCCACGACCACGGTAGGTGGAAAGTTTCATTTTACCCGCACAACACCAGTCACTATCGAAGCCCGAGCGGCCGTCGCTGAATATGACACCCGCGCAAGGTCTCTGACGTTGCACTGCACTACCCAGATACCAGGAATTCTGCGCGATAAGCTATCGGAGATTCTTGATTTGGCTGGTCCGCGCATTCGTGTAGTTGCCCCGGATGTTGGTGGCGGGTTCGGCGGCAAGACTTCGCTTTATTCCGAGGAAATTGTCGCCTGTGCAGTCAGCCGATCCCTTGGCAAGCCCGTAAAATGGGTTAGTGATCGAATGGAAGACCTGATGACTACAGGTCATGCGTTCGATGAGGTCGTTTATGCCGATCTCGCGTTAGCGGCGGACGGGTCCATCCTTGGACTGAAAACCGACGTAATTGGTGATGTTGGCGCCTATTCGATTTACCCCTGGACTGCCACGATTGAGCCGGTGCAAGTGGTTAGTTTCATGCCCGGCCCTTACCGGATTGAAAATTATTCCGCGCGCGTCCGTTCAGTTGCGACTAACAAAACACTGACTGGTGCTTATAGAGGTGTCGGGAGACCAATATCGGTTTTCGTAATGGACCGCCTCCTCGACATGGCTGCGCGTAAAATCGGTATGGATCCGGTTGAGATACGACGACGAAATCTGGTGAACGACGACGAATTTCCCTACAAGGCCGCGTCGGGTCTGGTATGGGACAAATCAGCCTTTCAAGCCTGTTTGGGGGGGGCTTCCGCTGGAATTTGCTATGACGACCTGCGACGAGACCAGAAAGCAGCGCGCTCAGAAGGCCGTTGGGTCGGTATCGGTGTGGCCTCCTACGCGGAGCTTACCGGTGTTGGCTCCCGGATCGCAGTGGCGCCAGGTATGCCAATCAACACCGGAACGGAAACCTGTAGTGTCGCTATTGACTCAACCGGAGCGATTACGGCGAGCTTTGGCCTCGCGAGCCAGGGGCAGGGAATGGAAACCACCTTGGCACAGGTGGTGGCACAGGAACTTGGTGTGAAGGTTGATGACGTTGATATTATACTAGGAGATACGTCAGCGGTCTCTCATGGAACAGGCACCTACGCCAGTCGTGGCGCTGTCTTTGGCGGCGGAGCAGGTACGCTCGCGGCAAAAGCGGTCCGTGAAAAAATCATCCGTGTCGCGGGTCATCTTTTAGAGGCGGCGGAGGAAGACATCGAAACTGGCAACGGTAACGTTTGGGTCAAGGGCACGGACCGCGTTATGACTGTTCGCGATCTGGCTCGCGCTCTCTATTCTGACATGGGCCGAGTACCCAAAGAAATGCGTGACGAGATCGATAATCTGGAAGCCACTAAGGTTTACGATCCTTTTTTTGGGACCACTACGGCGGCCACGCATATTTGCCGAATTGAAATTGATCCCGAAACCTACAAGGTTGAGATCGATAAATACATTGTGGTTGAAGATTGTGGGCGCGTTATAAATCCGATGATCGCTGACGGGCAGGCCCATGGCGGCGTTGCGCAAGGAATCGGTGTCGCGCTGATGGAAGAGGTTGTTCACGATGATAATGGTCAGGTCTTGACTGCAAGTCTTGTAGATTATGTTGTGCCGTCCGCGGCAGAGGTGCCGTCAATGGACGTTATACATGTCGAAGCTGAACTGCCGGGCACTATCGGTGGATTTCGAGGACTTGGCGAGGGCGGTACGATTGGTGCGCCAGCCTGCATCGCTAATGCAATTTCTGATGCGCTAAGCCCGCTCGGAGTCGAAATTACGGAAATTCCTGCAACGCCTGAAAGGATATTTCGATTAATAGAGGAGGCAAAACCCTGAACTCAAATTATCGGTGAGTTCATGAGGCGGTCTCAAGAGAGGTCCCGGTATAAATTATGCTGGTGGGTTGGTGCGACGCGATTTCCGCTTAGTCGTATCCCGGAGGGGGTGAGAAGCGTCGGTAGTATTTTTCTAAAAGACCCGCAAAGTGTATGCAGGTACGGTCGCTGTACTGCGGCCCGATAATTTGGACGCCAACAGGCATGCCGTCTCCTGCGAATCCTATGGGTGCTACTGTGGTCGGTAGGTATGTGAAGTTCGAATAGCCGGGTAGCCAGATCTGGTTCATGAAGGGCTGCAGCGTCCCATCGATCGGGATGATTCGTTCATAAGGCGGAGTATCGGTGTGTGGGATTGCGGTTGTTACGGTAGCGGCGGTTAGCATCAAATCATATTTTTGGAAGAACTCGTGCCATTTCCAGCGGATGCGATGGCGTGCCTCGTTAATTGTCGTCCAGTCGCGATGCGATAGCGTCATACCGCGCAGCATCCGCGCCCACTTACTATCATCACCAGGTTCAAGCGCATTGCGAGCTTTTAGATTTTCAGAAAAATCTTCCTCGGTCTGTCGGCCTGATGTCGTGGCGCGTAACATTATATCATATAGCCGATGCGCCTCATTTGCATCAAAATCGGGCCGCACGCCAACCTCGATTTCCACTTTGCTACTCTTTAGGAAATCGGCCAGTTCCTGCTGGAGTGTGATCACGTCGCTTGAAAGCTTAACTGAGTCATCCTCCACAAGAATGGACACCTTATATTCTTCTATACTTTTCTTTATCGGTGGCGGCAGTGAGAGCCGTAAACCGGTTTCTTCGATCTCGTCGAGGCCCTGAATAGCGGATAGTCCGACGTCAAGATCTCCCGCGCTGCGGGCTAGTGGACCGATGACTAACATATCGATCGGCGCAACGTTTTGGCTAAGTGTATGCCCGATAGTAGAACAAATACCCATTGTTGGTTTGTGGCCGAATAGGCCGCAATGGGCGGCGGGGTTTCGGATGGAACCCGCAATATCGCTCCCTACCTCAAAGCCCGTTAAACCCGCACTTAGCGCTGCCGCCGACCCACCGGACGACCCACCTGGCGTACGTTTGACGTCCCATGGATTGGCAGTCCTCCCATAAATAGCATTGAAACTCTGGCAGTCGGCCAGCCAAATCGGGATGTTGGTCTTTCCGAATATGATAGCGCCAGCTTCACGCAGGCGTTGGACGGCGACTGCGTCCTGTTTGGCAATGTTTTTTCTATTCGCATGCACGCCCCATGTAGTTGGCAAACCCCTTACGTCAAAGGATTCTTTTACCGTCATTGGTATGCCATGTAGCGGGCCCACCTTATGGTTTTGGGCCAGCGCATTATCAGCATCGAGAGCGAGGCGGCGAGCGACGGGGATATCTGTAGAGATTATAGCATTCAGTGAAGGGTTAAGTCTTTCAACTCGGTCGAGGTAATGGTCAAGCAATTCAAGGCAGCTGATCTTTCGCCGCCGGATCATGCTGGCCAATCTCCTCGCGGGATAAAAGGCGATATCTGTCATGTCTTCGCTCTAAGCTGGTATCCAAACCCCGATACGTTAGTCATGAGCAATGGGATTGTCGAACTGGCAGTCTTGCGTCTTAGCCTTAGATATGAGGAAATTCTAGTAATAACGGGGGAGGGGTGTATCCAATGCCTCAGGCGTTTTCAAAGTTCAATTACGAAGAGGTGCGGGCGGGATTTTCGCTCGACGTGCCAGATGATTTCAATTTTGCTTTTGATGTGGTTGCCAAACGCGGCCGGGAAAATGACAAAACCGCGCTGATCGCGATCGACCGCACAGGGAAAAACACGGTACTTCACAGTTATGCAGATCTTGACAGAATGTCGAGTTACTTCGCTAACGCTTTGATGACATTGGGTGCCGAGAAAGGTGATTTCGCCTTCGTAATGATCCCACGTATCGTAGAATGGTATCAGGTTCTGCTTGGCTGCACGAAAATGGGTGTTGTCGCCATGCCGGGCACCAACCTATTGACGGCGAAGGATATTGAGTATCGAGTCAACCGGGCCAGGGCTCGGCTCGTGATTGTGACAGAGGATCACGCTGAGAAGGTTGATCAGATAAAGAATAATTGTCCTTCTATAGAATACCTTATTCTAATCGGTGATGCGCGTTGTGGCTGGATGACGCTCCGGGATATTTGCGCGTCCGAAAATGAAACCGTCGATCGCGCGGTACTTCCACCGACACGTGCCGACGAAGATATGCTGATCTATTTTACGTCCGGCACTACCCATATGCCCAAAATGGTTGTCCGCGATCATGCCTATGCACTGGCACACTCGATTACTGGCGATTACTGGATGGATCTACGTGACGATGATGTACACTGGACGTTGACAGACACCGGTTGGGCGAAGGCGGCATGGGGACTTCTGTATCCGCCGCTGCTCGCGGGCGCTGCGGTTGTTTTATACGACGGAGAGGGTTTCGACGCTGACATTCATTTAAGGATCATTAGTGAACACAAGGTGACAACGTTCTGCGCTCCACCAACGATCTATCGCTTGTTGGCACAGATGGATCTTTCGGCGGCCAACTTTTCGTCCCTGAGGCACTGTTTTGGTGCTGGTGAGCCGCTAAACCCAGAGGCCATGAGAGCATGGAAAGCTGCAACCGGCTGCGATATATACGATGGATACGGTCAGACAGAGTCGATTAACATTGTCGCCAATTTTCCTGGGATGGAAATTCGTCCCGGATCTATGGGAAAACCAGTGCCGGGTATCACGGTTGATATCATCGACGCAGATGGCAACATACTAGCCGATGACGAGGTTGGGCATATCGGGGTTCAGATCTCTGATCCTTGGCCACCGGGTTTGTTCAAGGGATATTTCCGAGATGATGCTGTCACTGCGGAGGCATTCCGTAACGGTTGGTATTATACCGGTGACAAGGCCACCCGCGATGTCGACGGTTATATCTGGTTTGTGGGCCGTTCGGATGACATTATTTCATCGGCCAGCTATCGCATAAGTCCTTTTGAGGTCGAAAGCGCATTGATCGAACACGAAGCTGTTCTCGAATCTGCCGTTGTAGCCAAGCCTGATGAAATACGAGGCGAAATTGTCATGGCTTACATAATTTTGGCGGCTGAGTTCAAACCGTCCGAAGATCTCGCGAACGATATTAAAGAATTCGTGAGGCAACAGACCGCGCCGTATAAATACCCCCGCGTTATAGAATTCCGTGATTCGCTGCCCAAAACCATATCAGGTAAGATCCGGCGGGTAGAGCTTCGGGAGGAAGCAGCGAAGCGGTGACTTCTAATCAACACCTGTAGCGGCTTCGCCATCCAGAGTGTGGAGTTCCCGCCTTAGAATTTTGCCGGTTGATGTGGTTGGCAAATCCGAAACGATTTGTACCTCGCGAGGGACCTTGTAGGCGGCGAGATGGTCGCGACAGTATTTTTTTATGTCCTCCGTCGTAGCAGTACCGTTTTGTTTCAGTACCACATAGGCCTTCGCGACCTCGCCTTTTTCGGGGTCTTCTTTGGCGCCAACGCCGACCATAGCAACCATTGCATGGCTAGAAATCACACGTTCGATTTCTGCCGGGTAAATATTGTAACCCGCCGTCAGTATCATATCTTTCTTGCGGTCGACAACGAAAATATAGCCGTCGTCGTCCATTTTAGCCAGATCTCCTGAATGGAGCCATCCGTCTGGTTCGATCGCTTCCCTCGTAGCGTCCTCGTTGCCAAAATAACCAAGCATAACGAGGGGGCCGGCGATCATCAGTTCGCCGACTTCGCCGTTGGGCATAGTTTTAGACGCGTCCTCGGCGTCAGCAATCCGAGCCCGAACATAAAGCATCTCCACTCCTACTGAGCCCAGACGGTTTTCACCATAAGAATGCTGCATGACCCCGGGTCCTGCCAGCTCAGTCATTCCCCACAGTTCAAGTAGTGGGTTGCCGGCTCGCTCTTCCCACTCCAGGGATTTAGCGGATGGCATGGTCTGTCCGCCAACAACTGAACGGGTAAGAGACGAGAGATCGTATGAATCGAAGTCAGGGTGGGCCAGCATATACAAATACATTGTTGGCACACCGTCCATTACCGTTGCCTTATGAATTTGGATGGCGTCGAGCATTTCCGTTGCTTCAAATCGTTCCATCACAACGAATGTGCTACCGAACAGAAAACAGAGGTTCATGATGGCGGCACCGTACACATGGGCACAGGGTAATGCGGTGAGTTGCACATCGTCAGCGACGCGCATGTTCATAGCTGCCGTCATGGCGGCATTGAGTACTACATTGCGATGGCTAAGCATCGCGCCCTTAGGAAACCCGGTGGTACCGGACGTGTAGCAAATCTTACCGAGCTCCGAGGCGTCGACTGGGACTAAGTCAAATAAGTCGTTTCCGGAGGCAATTAGTTCGTCGAAGGCCAACGCGCCGTCTGGAGTGCTATCGCCAAAAGTGATGATTTCTTGTAGGTTGATGTCTTCTTTGAGTTTAAGTATCGGAGTAGCCCTATCGCTAGTGGTGAAAAGCGCCTTGGCACCGCAATCCTTTACCACATAGGCTACTTCATTTGGCGTGAGCATAACGTTGATTGGGTTCAATACAGCGCCGGTCTTTGCGATACCGTAATACGCTACGATCCATTCCCAGCCATTTTGGGCATAAAGTGTCACCCTGTCGCCGGATGTGATTCCGATTTCTGCAAGACTACTCGCTACCCTATTGCTGAGCCGGTCGAGTTCGGAAAACGAGAAACTTTGATCACCGCAGATCAGGGCGGTTTTGTGACTATATTTTTCAGCGGTTTCGGGCAGAATTTGCCCGATAGTTTTATGCAGCATTAAATTCCCCCTCCCCTGTCTGGCTTAATACCAGCACCTGTTACGGGAAGCTTATCATTCCGAAAATGAGAACCCAAACCCATTTCCGCGCCGGCAGACGCGTCCGACGGACGGCGATGGAAAATGCCCTGTCATCACTAACGTGTCGGTCTCGCAGTAACGATCCAGGAATTGTTTGCGGGTTTCAGCCGATTGCACTCGGTCTGAACAGCCCACCGCACTCCAGCCCGGTTCGCGGCATTGGATCGGTGTGTGCACAACGTCGCCTGACACAATAGCGTTTTCGCCGTCCGAGCGCAGACGAATGCTGACGTGCCCGGGGGTATGACCAGGGGTTTTCTCGAACCAAATATTATCGTTGAAAGCGTAGTCGTCAGAGACGATATCCGCTTGGCCAGCTTCCACCACTGGCAGTACGCTGTCGTCTATGCATCCGTCGGAATATTTCTTGCCCTTCTTATTCAACTCGGACCAGAATTCAAATTCTGTCTCAGCAAATATGTAACGTGCATTAGAAAACGTTGGTACCCAGCGCCCATCTATAAGTCGAGTGTTCCAGCCTACGTGATCGGCATGTAGATGGGTGCACATGACGAAGTCTATGTCGTCAACGGAGAGCCCGATAGATGCTAGATTATCGATGTAATTCGTCCCCGATAGCCCAGACCAGTCAGGATAGAACCGACGTTCCTTATCGTTGCCGACGCAGGAGTCGATTAGGATTGTGTGGTGACGATTTTTAAGAACGTAGGACTGGGTTGCCATAACCAACTTGTCAGTGCCGGGCTCAAGGAATTTGGGTTCCATCCAGTCGCGGTAGGGAGCGATTGCCTCCGGGGTAGCGTCGGGCAGCAGAAAACCTATCTCGAATTCCGGCCTCTCTTCTTCCAGGATACGGTGCCAAGTAATGTCGCCAATTGTACCGGAGGGGATCATGATCATGTATCCAGTCTTATTTTATGGTCGCGGGTTGTTTTGAAATCTAATCTATTGAGTCAAAATAAACGCCGTGTAGTGCCTGCCACAAGGCAATGATATGACAGACGGATTCATGGGGTGTTTTGCACCACCCAAACCTCTGGTTTATTCTGCGAATAGAATCTTACCGATAGGAAGACAAGTAATGTTGATAGCCGAATACAACTCACTTTAATTGGAAACTATATTCAAATCGATCGAATCCGAAGAGTGGGATATCGATGAAACTGGCCTAGGGTGTCGCCGGAATAACCCAAAGGGATGCCGCGAGGATGTTTCGGGGTCTACTGCTCCGAAGAACCCTGTTCTCAGAGACTAAGGACGAATGACTGACTTGGTTTCGAATAAAATAATAGGAGAAGAACTATGCGTGCCGTTGTTATCACTGATACCTCCAACCGCAGCGTCTCAATTGCAGAGGTGCCCGATCCGACGCCGGGTGAAAATGAGATCCTAGTCGATGTAAAGGCTTGCGGCGTTAATTTTACCGACTTGCTATCTCTGGATGGGAAGTACCAGAACAACCCGCCACCGCCATTTACCCCAGGTAAAGACGCGGCGGGCCTCGTCGAGGCTGTTGGAGACAAAGTAACCACTCACAAGGTAGGTGATCGCGTGATTGCCCATGTGATTCACGGCGGGATGGCGGAAAAAGTAGTCTGTCCTTCGGATCTCGCTTTTTCTTTGCCAGATGGCGTCGAATACACGGCTGCGGCAGCTATGGGGCTTGCTTACCTGACGGCTTACCTAGCACTGACCCGCCGAGGGCAATTACAAGCAGGCGAAGTTGTCCAGATAAATGGTGCCTCTGGCGGCGTCGGACTAGCTTCGGTCAGTCTGGCCAAAGCGCTGGGGGCGAAGATAGTGCTGGCAGGGCTCACGACACCGTCGAAGGCGGACGGCGCAATAGCAGCTGGTGCAGATGCGATAATCGATCTGAGTGTCGAGGATTTAAAAGATAGTATTCGGTCGCAAGTAATGTCAGTGACTGATAAGCACGGTATTGATCTTGCATTTGATCTAGTAGGAGGGGAGGTTTTCGATGCAACGCTTCGTGCTGTTGCAAACGAAGGTCGCGTGATCGTATCCGGTTTCACGTCTGGTACTATCCCGTCAATACGGACTAATTATCTACTGCTCAAAAACATTTCGGTAGTAGGTTCAACTGTCAATTACTACATCAAGGCCGGCTCTCCTCTTGTGGGTGACGCTCAAGCGGCTCTATACGATCTACTGTTGGCTGGCACGATTGATCCGAACATTATGAACCGCCTGAACTTTGAAGACTATATGGATGGTATCAAGATGCTTGAAGAGAGGAAGATTGTTGGTAAGTCAGTTCTGATAATGTAGTGACGAGCGATATGAATGAGTTACCGAAAACGTTTAATCGGATAGGTGAAATGAGAGATATCTCTTTGTTTCCTGCATCTTGTCTAAAGAGAGGTTGTTACCTGCTATCTCTTAATATCTCTCTCTCGATATTATTGGAGTGGGGTCAGTGACGATATCACAGCCCTCGATAGCTATTATCGGTGCCGGTATAGGCGGCTTGGCAGTTTCTTGCTGTCTTCGCAGTTTTGGTATCGAGACCACGATATTCGAGCAGGCACCTGCCTTTACTCGGATTGGCGCCGGTATTCAGATGAGCCCCAATGCAATGCGAGTATTATACGGGATTGGTGTGGGAGATCAGATCCGGCAATCCGCATTTGAGCCCCCGCATTGGCGCAACAGAGATTACGATACCGGGTATCTGACAAATGATCACCCACTAGGACCAGATGCGTTTGAACGGTATGGCGTCCCATATATTTTGATGCACCGAGGTGATTTACATGCCGCGCTTCATGGCGCAGTCCCGGACCAAACCATCCGCTATTCACATAAGTTGTGCGGTATCAATCAAGCCGGCAAAGGGGTGCAGCTGATATTCGAGAATGACGAAACTATCACTTGCGATGCTGTGATCGCATCGGATGGGGTTCACTCTCCTGTGCGTGACTGGATGCTGGGAAGAGAAGAGGCTCACTTTACCGGACGCCTAGCCTATCGGACAGCATTTCCCGCAAATTTGATGAATGGTTACCAACTGTTAGACGATTGCGTTAAATGGTGGGGGCCGGACCGTCACATTGTTATTTACTATGTCAATGCAGCCCGAGATGAAATTTATTTTACAACCAGTCAGCCGGAACCAGATTTTCAGATTGAGTCATGGTCGGAGACTGGAGACGTCGATGAACTTCGCGCGGCTTTTTCAGATTTTCATAGCGATGTTCGCGCTGTATTAGATGCATGCCCCTCTGTCCACAAATGGGCGATCTTTCAACGTGACCCGCTGCCTAAGTGGTCGGAAGAAAATGTTGTCTTGATGGGTGACGCCTGTCATCCGATGACGCCTTATATGGCGCAGGGGGCAGCCAACGCGTTAGAGGACTCCGTTGTGCTTTCCCGGTGCGTGGCGAATGGCGGTCTTGATGACCTTTCACGAGCATTCCGCCAGTTTGAGGCTGCGCGCAAGCCTCGCACGACTAAAGTCCAAAAGACCTCTCATTTAAACGAGTTTATGCGCGAGAAGACAGATCCCGACTGGGTTTACGCCTATGACGCCTGGAACATAGAACTACCGAAGATGACAAAATGATCGGAGGAAAATTATTTAGTGGCTCAGCGATCTGTTGAACTGCCGTGGCAAATGCGTTCTGTTGAGCGACGGCGCGGCTACTCGGAAAGATGAGGAATCGATGGCATCAGACTGAAGACTAAGGTTAGTGAGCAGGTAGATTGGGGCGTTTCTGTCCGGCAACAGCCGCATGTCGGCCTGCGATCCGCCCCGAGGTAAACCCCCAACCAAGATGATGGCCGTGGCCTTCTAGAAGCAGGCCGCCCTGACCCGTCGAACCCGCTGCATAAAGGCCAGGAATAGGACGATCATTCTCTCCTAGCACCTGTAAATTTTCGCTCACGGCAAGACCCCCATCCGACGTCATTATATAGGCTTGAACCGGCCCGAGTGCGATGAAGGGAGGCGTTACGCAGGGTCTCCTCTCGCCTCTGGCGTTTGTCGAATTGTATTCGGAGACCGATGCTTCCAATTTTATTGGATCCATACCGGTTTGAGTAGCTAGTTCCGATAAGCTGTCGGCGCGAAAAAATATATCTCGCCGATTGTGGCGATAATCCTCTAGGTAGGCATAGGCAATTCCCGGAGCGGTCGAAATAAAATTAGGCCATGTTTGGAAGGACTGTGATAGATCTTCATCCATGATTATGAACGCTTCACCCTCTGGCTGGTCCGGCATATCATTGGACGGATTGGCGGTTTCGTCTGTAAAGCGCTCGCCGTTGCGGTTGATCAGCAATGCCCCTTGACGATAAAGATCTAGCGATGGCATAAGCGCTGTCGTAAGAAAACCCATAACAAAAGGCCGTAGTATCCTCGGCGGAAGTTGATCAATCGACCACCTAACGGCGCGCGCCAGCCAGAGCCACGGCGGGAGTTTTCTCACAAGTGTCATCTTTGTCGGCGGTCTGAAGCGAATTTCCGGACCGAGAGCAACATCACCATTCAACACATGCGCACCTAGAGCGACAACGGGATCATGCCAGTCGCCAGTGCTACTCGGATTGAAGCCGTCGACCCGAGCCATGTGCGGTGGCATGTACCTTTGTTTAAGAATGTTGTTTGAGGAAAAGTCGCCCGCCGCCAATATAACGCCATTTCGGGCGTAGATCTCTCGGCCGTTGGCAATAATACCGATTACACAGCCATCGTTAACGATCAGGTCTTGTAGGGGGGTCGAGCGACAAATTTTGACACCTAAAGATGCTGCATATTTCGATAAATGGTGAATCAGCATCCGGGAATTCGGGAGGATGTTGTGCATACGCGGCTGGGTATGGGGAGGTTCGGGCATTGGCCCGTAAAAAACTAAACCTAGTGACAGTAACCAATCGAATGTAGGCGGCATATTATCAACTAGTATACGGCGTAGCTTTGTATTATCGCGGCCCTTCAGACGTTCGGCGTGGAATAACTCCATATCTAAATAGTGCTGATCCGGCGTATCGTAAATGTTAGAATCCCGTTGGTGCGGAGAGGCGCTGGTCGTAATTGATCCGACCGACCATCCGGACGTTCCGCCAAGTTCGGGGTTTTTTTCAATCATCAGCGTGGATGCGCCGTTCTCAGTTGCAGAGATTGCTGCCGCAAGCCCCGCACTGCCGCTTCCCACAACGATCACATCAAAATCCACCAATATAATTCCTATATTAATTGAGGCGGCAGTTTGACCCGCTCCGGTACTTTGTGTCCCCGATTTTCGGCACGGGCGCGGTTTAATACGTCGATTGCAAGCGCGAGATCCGACAGTCCCATGCCCATTGCTTTAAATAATGTTATGTCCGCCCCATCCGGACGCGTTTTGTTTTCTGAAATTACAGAAGCAATTGTATGAACATCTTTCCAAGCGTTATCGTCTTCACCGTAATGGGCCCGGAATTCTGTCGAAAGATCGCGCACACTTTGGATAGAATCTACGGAGATAAGATCAGCACGATCAAAAACGTCATCCGTGAATTCCACACGTGACGGAACAATAGCACCCATAGCATTGAGGTGGCTGCCTTTTGCTAGCATATCCGAAGTGAGAAATGCTTCCGTAGAATTTGTGATCAAGGTTACGAGCGGTGAGTCTTTAACTGCCTCTCCCAACGTATTGACGCTAAGTGTTTGGATTCCTAGAGACGCAGTAACCCTCTCTGCAAAGCTTTGGCGCGTTTCCGGGTTACGGCTAAAAACCCGTACTTCCTTCAGTGGTCGCACTGCATGAACAGCGGCAATCTGGGGCAGTGCTTGTTTGCCGGTGCCTATTATCCCCATCGTATCTGCGCCTTTTGGGGCAAGGCGTTTTGTCCCCACACCAGTGACGGAAGCTGTTCTCATCTGTCCCAGAGCTGTCGCTTCTATCACACCGAGACAAGTACCATCTCTCAGCGAGAATAGCGTCATCGTAGTTTCAGATTTTCCCTGAACGTTTATCCAAGTTTTGAAACCGCAGATTCCTTCAGCCGATACAGCGCCGCCGATGGCATGCATCGCGTCGTTGGAACCGACCATTAGGTGAGTTTTTGGCATACTTGCTGCGTGATCTCGAGCTTCTAGAGGGAGTGTACGTTCAAGAGCATTTATCGCATCGGGCAGATTTATGAGACGAACCACGTCGGCTTCAGTAATCCAGATCGGTGAGGCCGTCATATCAGGTGCTCCGATTGTTTTGAGATTTTATTTTTCAGGAACCTAAGTAAGCCTACTTTATTGAAGTCCGACAATTCGCAAAACAAAGAGGGCATTTTATGGAAGAAATTCGTCTAAATTGACCTGATCGAAATTACGTGGCATGGCACGTTCGAACTGTTCCCGGGCTTCTCCCTGTGTAATTGCTGGTTTAGTAGCGTCGATCATCCACTTGGTACCTATCCGGTGGAAGCTGTTTTGACCTGGCACGACCGGCGAAATATTATCCAGCGCGAAAACACGGGTATTGGGGATCATTACAATATCGCGTTCAGCGTGAACGCGGGTGGTCATCGACCACATGACCTGTCTTAGATCATCTGCATCAATGTCATCATCGACAGCGACGGCGAGTTTCGGGTGCAGATAGGCACCTGACAATGCTGCCATAAGCGCTGTTTTGGCTTGGCCTTCCACACGTGGCCGAATCTTAAGAACTAACATCATCATGCCCGCTGATGGATGGCAGCGGACATCTATCAGGTCGAGCCCCCCTTCCACATTTCTAAGCTGTTCTTTAGTCGCGATTTCGATCCCCAGCGCCATCGTACCCTGGGTGTCAGTCGTTGGGTAACCGCAGTGTACTGCATAGAAAATAGGATCCCTGCGTCGGGTCATACAGTTAACCCGGAATACGTTGGCGTGTGTCGCCTCGGCATAGGTACCGGGGATTTCGCCAAATGGTCCCTCCGGAACCAGTTTGTCGAATAAGACTTCGCCTTCTAAGACCATTTCAGCCTCGGCCGGCACCTCAATATCGATAGTTTTGCATTTCACCATCCGCACGCCTTCGCCCATTAGTGAGCCCGCCACTTCCAATTCATCCTTGCCATAAGACGTAGTGAAACCGGATCCATAAAAAATAGCAGGATGCGCTCCGTAGACCATGGCCACAGGCATCCCGCGCCCCTCAGCCACGTACATGTCGTAAATACGCTTGGCCTGACGTGGAACCATGATAAATCCAGTCTCCCGCTCATTCAAAACCATCTGCCGATGAACGGACATATTGCGAATGCCGGTTATGGGGTCTTTGACGATTGCCATACCCGACGCAAAGTAACGCCCGCCATCATCTTCTGATGTCATCATTGCTGGTACGTCGAAAATGTTTACGTCATCGCCCTTGAAAATGACTTCCTGAACCGGCGCCGAGCTGGCATCCACGTCAACGGTCTTAATGGTGTTCTTCAACCTATTACTGATCTCGTCAAGAATATCTTCTTCGCTCACGTCGAGCCCAATAGCCCATTTTTTTCGGTCGGCAAGAATTTGACTCGCCGCCTGCCAGCCCTTGTGACCTTTCAGGTTAGTGAAAAGGCTGGCTTTGCCTAACTCATTGAATGTCTTCCACTCAATAGCCGCCATGTTCTGGGCTGGGTCAACTTCTTTAGTGAACCGCACCAGCTCGCCTTGCTGTTCAAGATTATGGAGAAATGTACGGTATGACTGATCAGGCATTAAATATAATCCTCGAAAACTGTTTACTTTTTACGGTGATGGAGATTAAAGGGCAATTGAACGCTCATTCTTGCGCTTTTGTCTGTTTTGCATAGCGCTTACGGTGCAACCCGGCATTGCCGTAACGCGCTACAAGCGTCACGGCTCGCTTGAGGCATAGTCCGATATCGTGTTCATCAGTAAAACCAATACCGCCATGCATCTGCAAGGCAGATTTGCAAACCTCGAGGGAGGATTTCGCACTTCGTGATAGAGCTGCAGACGCGAGCCCAGGTTCGCCTCCCACTTCATCCATAGCGCGAGCAGCTTGATAAATAAGCGAGCGACACATCTCGATGGCACACAGATTATCGACAGCGCGGTGCTGCAGCACCTGAAAAGACCCGATTGGTCGGTCGAACTGCTCTCGATTCTTAAGATATTCGACCGTGATAATCTGGGCTTTTTCCATCACCCCAAGAAGTTCCGCTGCGTTAGAGAGGTGTAGTGCGTCCAAAAGATGGGCAATCCGCGCAGGTGCTTCTTTTGGCTCTACAACAAGGGATGCCGCTGATTGGTTTAAGATGACTGACCCGATCGACGTTCCATCCGTAGTTGCTTTTTGGGTAATTTCTACGTCGTCTGCATCCACTAGCGCGAGGATGACACCCTCTGGCGCGGTAGCGGATAGGAGGAATTGTCTCGCATCGCCCGGGATAGGCACTCCGGTTTTGATGCCAGAAAGCGCTATTATGTCTCCAGTCCGAACTGCAATCACGGTAGGCGTTTCGTCGCCGATGGTTCGGGCCCCTTCCATTAGCGCTGGCATAACGAGAACAGAACCACTGATGACGTGCCGGCAATCACTTTCCATGGCTTTGGCGACGGCTGCTACAGTAGCAACTGGTTCGGGGATGAGCCCCTTACCAAGCTCCTCGGCGACAAGACAAAGTTCAGTCAATCCAAGCCCAAGTCCGCCTTCTGCCTCCGATGCGAGGATTCCCAGCCATCCGGCATCGGCGATCCGGCGCCAAACATCTACATCAACCTTCGTTTCCGAAATTCGCATACCTCGTAGCCGCTCCGCGCCAGCTTGCCGTTCGGTGAAGGTGGCGGCGCTATCTCGTACCAACGTTTGTTCTTCGTTGAGAAGAAGTTCCATCAGTTTCCGTTTGTTTCCGCAAGTGCACTCTCGCGAAGGGCCATCTTGACAACTTTGCCAGTGCTATTTCGTGGCAAGGTATCAATTTTCCGGACGAATTTGGGTTTCTTATAGCTAGCTATAAGGCTTCGACAGTGATTTATAAGATCTTGTTCTTTCACGTCTTTGCCCTCGTACAGGGTCACGTAAGCAAAGACCGATTCACCAAATTCTTCATCGGGAATGGGGATTACCGCAGCCTCGTTCACCGCAGGATGCGCCTCCAACGCATCCTCCACTTCCCGGGAGTAGATGTTAAGTCCGCCAGACACGATCATGTCCTTAGCGCGATCGACGAAGTAGATATATCCGTCTGCGTCCATACGTCCGAGGTCGCCGGTGCGGAGCCACCCATGATGGATAGCGGCCTGTGTCGCCGCGGGATTATTCCAGTACTCCGGCATCGACATCATACCAGGGGGGCCGCAACGGCAGATTATCTCGCCCACCACGTCAGTTGCTACATCATTAAAGTCTTTATCGACGATACGGACTTCGACAGCGGGCACTGCACGGCCGCATGACTCGGGGTGAGAGGCCTGCTCGTGAGGCCTTAGTCCTGTGATGAACCCCGCCTCTGTTTGGGCAAAAAATGTATACAAGCCTATATTCGGCACCACTGCGGCCAACCGTTTCTTTACTGGAACAGGAAAAGCTTCACCGGTTGCCACCATAAGCCTCACCGATCTCAATGCTTTGGGACGTTTCTCAATTTCCGGTATTAGCATTCGAGCAATGGTGGGAACTAGGCCAATGACGGTAATCTTCTCCTTCTCAATCAGGTCCACTGCCGCGACGGCATCGAACTTATCCATGATGACCACTGTACAGCCGCAGCAAACGGCGTTAGCGACTCGACCAAGACCGGTTCGATGCGCCATTGGCGTCGTTGCGAGTATGCGGTCCTTTGGCGTCAGTTCCCACTCCGCGAGGTTCATAAAGCCGCCGGTCAATACAAGCGCGGTATTCGTGGCTAGAGCACCCTTGGGCCGACCGGTCGTCCCAGAGGTATATCCCAGCATTAGATTGTCTTCGTCTGCTGATAAAGGCGGAGGGGGAATATCTCGGCCCTCCGACATTAGCTGGTCGAAAGTGATCTCGTCTTCCCCTGCTTCGCCATCGAAAACGACCAGAAGTGGATTCTCTAGCTGTTTGATTGCCGAATGAACGATGTCCCGCTGCGCCGGTGTGTAGCAAACTGCCCATGGCGAACAGTCACCAAGGATATGAGCAACTTCTGCGGCTGCCAGCCGGACAGCAATTGGAACAATGATCCCACCGGATTTTGCGACCCCACACATAGCTTCAATAAGTTCCGCACTATTTGGCAGGAACATCGCTATACGGTCCCCCTTCTTCATTCCGCGAGCGACATATGCGTCTGCTAACCGGTTAGCATTTGTATTCAATAGGCCAAATGAAAGACGTCGATCACCGCAGACCATGACTTCCCTGTCGGGATGGCGCAGTGCGCAATCCTGAATTAGGGTTGCAAGCTTCACCTTAGGCTACTTTTTCTTTAAACCAGCTTTACCCTTGGCCTTTCTGGGTGGCCGTTTATCGGGTTCAAACGCGAAATAAGTAATTTCATCGCTTAATTTTTCCCATGCGACCTTTACTCGCATGCCGATCTCAGCATCTTCGGGTGTCAAGTTTAACATATTCGCAATAATCCGGACGCCCTCGTCCAGTTCCACCATACCGATCACGTAGGGTACACGGTTCTCAAAGCCAGGTGTTGGCACGTAGGTGACGGTGTATGAATAAAGCTCACCTCTCCCTGAAGTCGCTTTCCACTGAAGATTTCGCCTACCTGTATGAACACTGTTTTCCCGCGGCCAGAACTGGTATTTGCGCGCCTTAGGATCCCACTGTAGCATCAGCTTGCCCTTCTTCGCACCGTCCCAGAAAGCTTGGGTTGAGGGAGTAGGTTTCGGGAGTGGACGGGGTTTAATTTCTGTCTTTGGCATTTCTCGTCTCCGCTTTCTAATTGACCAAGACCATAGCGTTTGCCGTACCCCAGTTGCGGCCATAAGGGATTACTCCGATACCAGTTACCAGTGCATTACGGGCGTCAGGCACTTGACGGCTTTTGCCTTCACCCATCAATTGCCGGACTGCTTCACTTAAGTTTACCCCGCCACCGGCGAGGCCGGGTTGTCCACAACTTATCTGGCCACCTCCGGTATTAAGAGGTAGATCTCCCTTAGGCCCTAGGTCAGTATCCCTCAGGAACTGCGAACCACGGCCTTTACGCGCGAACCCGATCTGTTCGGTCTTAAGCATCACCGCGAATAGAAAGTCATCATAAGGGTGGAACATGTCCACATCCTTAGACGTCATTCCGGCTTGTTTCAGAACCTGTGGGCCAACGATTGAGTGGCCGGTTTCAGTGATATCTGGCGTCTGTTTGGCGCAGTTATAGTTGGATATTTCCGCATATGAGATCGGGTAAACCCGGTTGGTTAAGCCCAGTCTTTTGGCACGGCTGGTTTTCATGACGATGAGGCCATTGCCACCGTCGCACCACATCACGGAGTCGAGAAGACGAAGTGGCGACGAAACCTGGCGCGAGTTGATGTAATCCTCGACCGTGATTTTTTGACGCAATTTTTCATATGCATTGGGGTTTTTAATAGCGCCGTTACGCTGTGCTACGGCGAGGGCGCCGAGACCCTCAAAATCAAGCCCGTACTGGTGTTCATACCGGTTCATCAGGAGCCCGAACGCGCCGGGTGGTCCCTGAACGCCGACAGGATCCCAGAACTGGTTCCGATAACTACCGTAATATGCTCGCCACTGTGTCGAAGGTGCATCAACGCCGAGAATCATTGCAGTTTCGCATAATCCCGATTTGATGGCCATTGCAGCCCGGGCAATGTTACCTATTGCTGACGCACCGCCTAAATCGCTGGTCTGCAACCACTTTGCAGAAATACCGAGATATTCGGTGGCGTAACCTGACCAGAATGGGTTAGAGCACTCGCTGAGTGGTACAGTAAAGGTAACACCATCGATGTCTGAAGGGCCCAGCTTGGTTTTCTTGTAAAGCTGCTCTGCTACCTCGGCGGCAATTTCATACGCTGACCGGCCGCCGCGTCGTTCGATTTTGGTCTCGCCGTAAGCGACGATGCAAATATCCTTATCTTTTAGGAAACTCTGAGCCATATGCTTTTTCCTTTTCCTATTGTCCTTTAAAATCGGGCTTGCGACGTTCCGCGAATGCCTTGAGGCCCTCTTCTCGATCCTCCGACCAAGATAGCATGTAAGCTAGGTCGGATTCCTGCATGAACCCCTGTTGCAGAGTCATGTCCACCCCACGGTTTACAGATTGTTTCGTCATCATCGTCGCAAGAGGGCCGACGCCCTTCATTTCCTCGATAATAGTTCGCACCTTGGCAAGTGCTTTTCCCTTTTCCACCACGTGGTTTACTATCCGATATTCCTTAGCTTCTGTGCCCGAAATCCGTCGGCCCGTCCATATCAATTCCTTCGCTAATGGTGCGCCTATAAGGCGAGGTAGATTTTGTGTGCCACCGGCGCCCGGTATCAAACTGTGTTTACCCTCCGGAAGGCCGAAGCTAGAACTTTCACTGGCAACGATAAAATCCCCCATCATCGCCATCTCGAACCCACCTCCCAGACAATACCCCTCTACCGCGGATATGACTGGTTTCGTGTAGTTCATTAAGAAACGATACAAGAGTCGGTTTTTTCTTTGATTGTAGCGAGCGCGATAATTGTCATATCGGTCTTCCGGTAAATCCTGAAAACCCCCAAGATCAGCGCCGGCGCAGAAAGACCGATCGTCACCGAAAAGAACGACCGCAACAGTTTTGCGGTCAAGTTCTACAGCATCCATTGCGTGCATGATTTCTTCGGCCATTTGCTCGTTCACCGCGTTAAGGCGATCCGGCCGATTAAACTGGATCTCCAAGGCGCCCTTCCGCCGTTTCGCGATTATCATTTCGTAAGATTTTTTCAAAGTACCACCTTTTGGGCGGCTGAAGGACTTCAGATTTCGTGCCATCGATTTCCCTTCTGACTTTCCAGCATAAATGAATAACGAGTTTATCTAGAGAGCAATCTATTCACCCTGTTCCCCCAAGTAAATTACCTCTACGAAGCCTTGTCCATTGCTAGTATACCCATTTTGAGCATTTATTTATTCAGTTGAACAACGAACTCTACCGTCTTGGAAATTGCTTTGTCCACGAACTTTAGACTGCGTCAGCGAGCCTTTTTAGTCGTCCCGATGGTTGCACGATTTCCATCATGCAGGGTGGTCAGAATTCTATTATCTGCCAAACGCTTCCCGCGCCTGCTGACTGTTTGCTGGGGCAGATGTATATAAATTGCTAACTAAGAGATTTTCATCGGAAAAATTTGAGTCACACACCGGTAGAATTGTCGGTGCTAGTCTTCGGTACCTTCATGGTTTGGTATAGATAAATTATAAGGTCTCAAACAGGTAAAATAGCCAGAAGATCAGAGATGGCAGAAGGGTATAAAATAAGAGTATGATGTTACGAAATTTTTGAATATTCTGCACCAGAAAGATTTCCTGATGCCAGACGCCTCGTCAGTCGATAACACTTTTGCCAAGCCTGCCTTCATACCGACGCTCGAACAGCTTGCCTTAAAGCGAAGGTTTCCAACCGCGTTAGATTTGCGAGACCGGGCGCGCCGCCGACTTCCGAATTTTGCGTTTGAATATGCTGACGGCGGGGCTGGTGCCGATACCGGAATTCAACGTAACTGGGCTGCCTTGGACGCTGTCGAGATGATACCGCGCTATGGTAAGGTTGTCGCACCACCTCCGGCGGATACGAGATTGTTCGGCAAACCATATGCTGCACCCATAGGGATCGCACCCATCGGTGGGCCTGGAACTACGTTCCCCGGGGCAGAGACCTATCTCGCCCGCGCCGCTCAGTTGGCGAATATCCCATATACGCTTGGATTGCTGTCGGGCATCGACGTTGAACACGCTGCCGAGATTGCACCCGATGTTTTGTGGTTACAGCTCTATAGGTTCTCAAAAAACGATCACAAGATCGGGCTCGATTTAGTGCGCCGTGCCAAGGAGGCAGGTGTCCATGTACTCGTGTTGACGGTCGATACACCGACTCGCACGACGCGCCCACGCGAAGTGAAAAGTGGCATAATGAACCCATTCAAACTCACGATGCGCCTTAGAATGGACGCTATCCGCTCCCCTCATTGGATGCATTCGCTGCGCCGCAATGGAATTCCACGATTTACATCGCTTGCACCCTATATGGACGCTGGCTTAAGTATATCAGAATCCGCTGCCTTCATCCGGCGGGAGAGTGGTGGTGCCTTCACTTGGGACGAAATTAAACTCTACCGAGATAAGTGGCAGGGTCCACTCGTCCTGAAAGGTATCATGCATCCGGATGATGCAGAGAGGGCTGTGGAACTTGGCCTAGACGGTTTGTTTGTCACCAACCATGGCGGCCGGCAGATCGATGCCTTACCGGCTCCGATCGATGTGCTTCCAGAGATTTCAGAACGGGTGGGCGAAAAAACCACATTGATCTACGATAGCGGTGTTCGATCAGGTGTAGATGCAGCCAGGGCGGTTGCGTTGGGCGCGGACGCCGCATTTGCTGGCAAATCTTTTCTTTGGAGCCTTGGTGCTCTGGGTGAAAAGGGGCCGGCCCACTTGATCGACGTTTTTATTGATGATTTAAGCGCGACTCTCGGCCAGCTCGGTTGCCAGAATGTAGAAGAGTTACGGCAGATTGCTGTCCGGCATCCCCGTGCCTATTCCTCAGAAGATTTTCAACCTCGGGTCTGAAGCTCTGCCGTATGGACGGTCCATGTAGCCTGAGATAAGTTCCTACGAATTCAACAGAAAGAAATCCAGAGGTCGGGACATGGATACCTATCAACTCTATATCAATGGCAAATTTGTAGACGCGGAAGGCGGGGAGACCAAGCCAACGTTTAATCCTTATAACGGCGAAGCTATCGCTAATATCCCAGTTGCAAGTGTCGCAGACACTAATGCTGCTATTGCGGCGGCGAGAGATGCTTTTGACAATGGTCCTTGGCCTAAAATGTCGGGTACGGAGCGAGGCGAGATCATCTGTACTTTGTCCGCGAAGATGAAGGAACGGATGAAGGATTTTGCGCACTTGGAGTCTCTTGACTCTGGTGGCACTATCGCCAAGACCGGAGCAGATGCATTTTTAGGTCAGAGGCAGATGAACTATTTCGGTACCATGGCCGAGAAATACAATTCTGAGCCTGTCGAGATTGAAGGTATGTCGCGCCCCGGACGATCCTACAATTACACTATTCGCGAACCAATGGGTGTCTGCGCATCGATCATACCTTGGAACTTCCCTTTGATGATGGCAGTGTGGAAGCTCGGGCCAGCGTTGGGTACTGGAAACACAATTGTTCTTAAGCCCGCCTCTGACACGCCTCTCTCCGCAATGGAGCTGGCTCGTACTGCTGATGAATGTGGTTTTCCGCCCGGCGTAATAAACGTTATTTCCGGTCCCGGTAATACGGTTGGCGAGGTTCTGACAACACATCCGGACGTTGACAAGATCGCCTTTACCGGCTCGACCGAAGTCGGTAAGGACATCATGGCGAAGGCATCTGGCACGTTGAAGAAGGTGACGCTGGAATGTGGTGGCAAGTCTGCCAATATTGTGCTGCACGATGCCAATTGGGATATTGCGATCGATGGTTCAATCTTCGCGTCGTTCTATCATCAGGGTCAGGTATGTGAGTCAGGTACCCGGCTGCTACTACCTGCCGACCAGCATGACGATTTCGTAAGCCAGATGGTGGCGAAGCTCAACTCTCTGCCGATGGGTGATCCTCTCGACCCGGCAACCAAGGTTGGCCCAGTCGTGTCGGAAGGGCATATGCAAACGGTTCTAGAATACATCGAGAAGGGTAAAACCGAGGGTGCTACTCTTGTCTGTGGTGGCGAGCGTGCTACCGATAGTGATTTAGCCAACGGATATTTTATCAAACCAACGGTCTTTACAGACGTGACCAACGATATGACCATCGCGCAAGAAGAGATCTTCGGACCGGTGCTTTGTGTCATGAAATACAAGGACGAGGACGAAGCCATACAGATCGCGAACGATTCTATTTTCGGGCTCGGTGGCGGTGTCTGGTCTGAAGATCTCGACCGCGCCCGCGAGGTGGCGAGTCGGATGAGAACTGGTACGGTCTGGATTAATGATTGGCATCTTCTTTCCGAACAGATGCCCTTCGGAGGCTACAAGCAGTCTGGTATTGGTCGAGAGTTTGGTGAAGAGGGGATGAATGAATACACCGAAGTTAAAGCTCTACATGTAGACGATGCAAAAACCCGGGAGAACAAGCCCTGGTATGACATGCTGGTCCCGCGGGACGCAGCGGAGTAACTAACAGTTTAAGGGACGGCCATGATCAATGCAGCCATCGTAGGAATGGGCCGATGGGGACGGACGCTAGTCAATTCTGTCGCTGATTGTAACAATTCGATAGAGTTCGTTGCGGGTACTACCCGCACGCTCTCTAAGGCTACGAATTATGCGGCGGAAACAGGCATCCGGCTTCATGCAACATACGAGGACGTATTAGCTGACGACGCCGTCCACGCTGTAGTTTTGGCTTCCCCCCATACAGTACATTTCGATCAGATAATGGCGGCTGCTGAAGCTGGCAAACATGTCTTCTGCGAAAAACCATTCTGTCTGACCGGAGGAGAAGCACGGTTAGCGCTGGACACACTTGCTGCTAAAGGGCTGAAAGTGGCGATTGGCCATAACCGGCGTTTTTCGCCTAACGCTATTAAACTGAAACAGCAGATCGATTCCGGCGAACTCGGTGATTTGATTCAGATAGAAGGTAACTTTTCGGCGAATATGTCTGGGTATTCAGGTGAATGGAGAGACAGCAGGGAAGAGAGCCCAGTCGGAGGGATGACTTCACTTGGTATCCATGCGGTTGACATGTACATCAACTTATTTGGCCGAGTGTCTAGTGTGCTTGCTGTTAGCCGCCGTGTCGCTATTCCTTTTGATATCGACGACGCGACCGGTATTCTGATGGATTTCGAAAATGGCCAGGTAGGCTATTTAGGAACTGTGGCCGCCACTGGCCATCTCTGGCAAGTGCGGGCGTTTGGTACACGGGGCTGGGGCAGCATATATGGACATAATCAATTTGACGCGATGAAAACGGATGGCACCCACGAAACGTTAACCTGGGATGGTTATGAGTATCCCGGGATACAAACGATTAAAGATCAGATGGTATGTTTTGCTCAAGATTGCGAAGGGGGTAATCCTTTCCCAGCGACCCCCGACCAAATTCTGCACGCCACGCTGGTTCTGGAGGCAATCATCAAATCAGTGGCGACGGGCGAGAGGGTTACGGTCGGTTAAAACTGCGGCCTTCCATGGT
Source organism: Alphaproteobacteria bacterium MarineAlpha11_Bin1 (assembly GCA_002937455.1). The sequence continues at coordinate 49,528 of PTJZ01000009.1, read as the reverse complement.
GTTGATCGGAACCTAAGCCCTTGGGCGTGATTTCTTAAAAAAAATATGGTCATGCACATCTCGACATCGTTTGCGTATGATACACTCGATTGGAGAGCTTAGGGATAACGTATGAAGTCTTTCGAGATCGCTCATTCTGTATGCCCGCATGACTGCGCGAGTGCTTGTACGCTGGATATAGAGGTAGAGTCGCCGAACAAGATCGGCCGCGTGCATGGGTCTGATGAAAACACCTATACGGCGGGCGTTGTTTGCGCCAAGGTTGCAAGGTATGCAGAACGGGTTCATCACCCTGCTCGGCTCAAACAGCCGATGCGTCGAAAGGGCACAAAATCGCCGACTTCTTCTATTGATGATTTCGAGCCCCTATCTTGGGATAGTGCGCTCGATATCGTCGCTGAGAATTATACCAAAGCTACCCAACGCTACGGATCGGAAACCGTTTGGCTATATAACTATGCCGGAACGATGGGAAAGGTGCAGCGAGACGGTATTCAGGGGCTGCGGAACGCAATGGGATATTCTCGTCAACACAACACGATATGCTCATCAATCATGTTGGCGGGTATGGTGGCGGGAATCGGGGCGCAAAGAGGCTGTGATCCCCGAGAATTTGGTGAGGCCGATCTCATCGTCGTTTGGGGGGGGAATCCGGTCTATACGCAGATCAATCTAATGACCCATATTAGCCGTGCTCGCAAGGAGCGGGGCGCCAAGCTGATCGTAATAGATCCCTATAAAACACCAACGGCCCGCCAGGCAGATGTCCATTTGCGTCCGCGTCCAGGAACAGATGCTGCATTGGCCTGCGCAGTTATGCATGTGTTGTTTCGCGATGGCTATGCTGACCAAAATTATATGACAAAGTTTACCAATGATGCAGCTGCGCTTGAACACCATTTGCAAACTCGCGATCCCGATTGGGCGGCAAAGATCACGGGCATTACCGTTTATGATATAGAAGCACTAGCGAAGGATTATGGTAATACTGATCGCGCAATTATTCGAATGGGGTATGGGTTTTCTCGGTCGCGCAACGGGGCCTCCTCCTTGCATGCGGTGAGTTGTCTTCCGGCGATTAAGGGCGCATGGAGGTTTCGAGGAGGAGGCTTGTACGGCTCAGTAGGCCAGAACTTCAACCTAAATACCTCGCTGGTCACCGGAGTGGATGATCCGAATGTGCGCCAGCTTGATATGTCGCGCCTAGGGCCAATACTCAACGATGAGGCAGAGCCTATGGCGGGTGGCCCTCCTGTAACTGCTATGCTTGTCCAAAGCTCTAATCCGGCGGTCGTCGCTCCCGAATCCGGCAAGGTAAGGGCCGGGCTGATGAAGTCGGATATGTTTCTCTGTGTTCATGAACAGTTTTTGACCGACACCGCCAAACTAGCTGATATCGTATTGCCCGCCACAACGTTCCTAGAACATGATGATATTTACTCGTCCTATGGACATCCTTATCTGCAAATGGGGCCGAAAATTCTCGAACCGCTGGGCGAAGCACGTAGTAACCACGATATGCTTGCAGGATTGTCGAGTCGACTCGGAGCGGATCACCGAGCCTTCGAGATGTCGGCTTGGGACGTGATAGATGAGGTTCTGCAGACCAACGGCCTAGGAAGTGCGAAAAATCTAAAAGAAAAGCGGTTTATCGAATTTCGGCCTTCCTTCGAGGAGAGCCATTTTCTAAACGGTTTTCCTCACCCGGATGGAAAGTTTCGTTTTAGGGCTGACTGGTCAGCGCAAGGGCCAGATCATACAGAATTACCCGATTTGCCCGATTACTGTGATATAGTCGACGTAGCAGATGAAGCGAGGCCTTTCCGGTTAGTGACCGCACCATCCCGGAACTATCTGAATACCAGTTTCACAGAAACAGAAACGTCAATCGTCAACGAAGATCAGCCGACTATCTTATTGAATACCGCAGACTGCGACGATCTTGGGGTAACCGATGGTGAGAGGGTTCGTATCGGCAACGATCTAGGAGAGCTAGTGTTGTTCGCGCAGCCGTTTGATGGATTGGAACGTGGGGTCGCCGTAGTTGAGAGTATATGGCCAAACCAGGCATTCGAAGGTGGTATCGGGATCAATTTACTGACTAGTGCGGATCCAGCGAAACCTAATGGCGGTGCGGTATTCCACGATACAGCCGTTTGGGTTCGTTCCACTTAATCAACTTGCCGGGTTACAAAAAAGCCCTATATTCCGCGCCATGAATTCCCTTGGTCTTCCCAAAAATCCTGCAGCAACGCGTGTCGTCGTAGCTATGTCGGGCGGAGTAGATAGTTCTGTTACCGCTGCCTTATTAGCGGAAGAGGGCTACGATGTTCTTGGCTTGACCCTTCAGCTTTACGATCATGGTGAAGCAGTGAAGAGTGAAAAAACCTGCTGCGCGGGACAGGATATTTTTGATGCCAAACGCGTAGCCGAGACCGTTGGTATTCCGCACTATGTTTTGAACTACGAAACCAAGTTTCGCGAAGATGTCATCGATGCCTTTGCCGACTCCTACGTCAGGGGTGAAACCCCAATACCTTGCGTTCTGTGCAACCAAACGGTTAAGTTCCGCGACCTTCTTAAGACCGCCAGAGATTTGGATGGCGATGCCCTAGCGACAGGCCATTATATTCAGCATGTGGTTGGGAAAACCAAAGCCGAATTACATCGCGCGGTCGATCCGGCTAGGGACCAGAGCTATTTTTTGTTCGCTACTACTCAGGAACAGGCGAATTTTCTGCGCTTTCCCTTGGGAGGGCTACCAAAAGACGATGTTCGGGCGCATGCGGAACGGTTTAACCTGCCCGTTGCGGCAAAGCCGGACAGCCAAGATATCTGCTTCGTACCGGACGGAAATTATGCGGCGACGGTAGCGAGGATCCGGCCCGGAGCAATCGATCCCGGAGACATTGTCGATCTAGACGGTAATATAATTGGCAGTCATAACGGTATAATCAACTTCACTGTTGGGCAGCGCCGAGGAATCGGTGTCGGCGGCGCAGGGGAGCCGCTTTACGTCATTCGGATCGAACCGGAATCTCGACGCGTTATGGTAGGCCCCGCATCTGCGTTGGGACAAACGGCTGTGTATCTCGGTGGCGTAAACTGGTTAGGCGAATCTGAGGCTGAGCTGAAGAACGTGACAGTTAAATTACGCTCCACTCAGGAACCTGTGCCGGCCTCACTGAAACTTAACGGTGATCGTACGGCTGTTGTTACCCTAGTCTCGCCGGAGAGAGCAGTGGCGCCAGGTCAGGCATGTGTCTTTTACGATAGAGAGCGCCTACTGGGCGGAGGTTGGATACGAGGCGCTGCGTGATAAACGCGCTATTGTCCTCGAGTAAGGCGACGTTTTCCATCTCCTTTTATAAGTTACGGATAGATAAATGGGGTATGGCACAGGCTCAAATTTTCACGGTCTGTCATTGTACTCACGATGCGCCCAAGTCTTGACGAAAAATGGGCAACGGCCTATACCCTCCGGCCCGTGGCGGGGTAGCTCAGCTGGTTAGAGCAGCGGAATCATAATCCGCGTGTCGGGGGTTCAAGTCCCTCTCCCGCTACCAATTTTCCCCGCCAAACACGGGGTTGTTTTTGTATAAAATCTATAGGGGCGTGACCGTGGCTGGAAGAAAAAAGAAATCTACCAAACCGGTCGCTCAGGTTTTTAACGTCGTGTACGAAGACGGTAGCCTGAGCTCTAACCGCCGAATTCCTGGCGAGATGTTGGTCGATCCGTTCGGGGCCGAAGATGTAATGGACCTTGCGCGAAGCGCGATCGAGAAACAGGATGCGGAGGTCTCAAAGCTGTCCGGGGTGCCCAAACCGGCAATCAAGGAAATAACCCGTGCCTGAGTCGTTCTCAGTTTATCATAGTATTCCCTTAAGATGATCGGTTAACCGGAGAGCTAGGGCAAGAATTGTTAGAGTTGGGTTTGCATACCCGATAGTCGGAAAAACTGAGCTACCGGCGATAAATACGTTTTCTACTTCGAACAGTCGGCAATCCGAATTCACTACCCCGTGGCTTGGGTCAGACCCCATTCGTGTTGTGCCAGAATGATGACGTCCAGGTTCTAATATACGGGAGAAATCGTCCCTGTAGAGGTATAACGCCTCATCATCCAGCCAAGGCGATGTGAAAACGCGTCCTATACCGAGACGTCCGAATTCGGAGGCGAGTAGCGCCGGCATCTGCGCAAAAGTTTGCCGATCTTGGTAGGTTAGTCGCCAGTCGAGTATAATCCGGCGCATACCAATTTCATCAAGTTTTTTATCGAGCATTACGCGGCTGGCTCGATTTGGGACCTGTTCAGCGATACAAAATAGAGCTGGTAGATGCTCCGGCGATCTTCCTTGGACAACGTTTTTTAACTCTGGCAGGGCCGTATCCAAATTGCTGAGTATTTCCAATAATTGGGTTCCCTGGCTAACGGCTTGGTCGCTCTCGTTTTCATTTATTGCTTCGTAGACGGCCCGGATTCCCGCATCTGCGTTTTCCCAGTCGCCACGTAGGTGTATAGCCGCCCCGGCGGTAGCGTTACGTCTTTGCAAATTTTCTGATACGCAAAGCGCGGCTTGAAAAGCAACGGGTTCTGGACCTGACAGGGGATGGCGAGGAATATCCGGCGTGATTTGTGCGTACTGGTCCATCAATAGGTCGGGCCTCTGTGTTACCAATAAAGATCCGACTGTATCGTATAGGTGGTCCATGAAGTAACGCCCCACCAAATCGCGGCTATTACCAACTCCGGCTTTAGCAATATTGTCGGACGCTAATAATAGGCGGGCATTTTCTATACCACCGCAGGCTAGAACGAAATAACGGGCTCGAACCAATGCAGTTTTGCCAGTAAAGGATCTAACGGTAACGGTGTCAGCGGATCGGGCATTATCCAAAAGTCCGATCTCGATAGCATTAGCGTTAAAGATGACATTGATATTAGATGCCCGTTGTAACTCGGGGCCGTGTCGGTGTCCGAAACGAGTTGGAGGGCTGAACTGGTAGAATCGGTTCTGAAGTCTTTGCGGATCGAAGTCATAATGCCGGATATTAAGACCTGACCATAGTGTTTCATTATAAATATACGGTCCGGCTTCACATAGATCCTGAGCGCGAGGATAAAACTGAACGAGTTCCTCCCAGTCTATCGGCCACCCGCTATCCGGAATCCAATCACGCTTCTGCAAATCATAAGGCGTGAGAGGTGTACAGTATCCACCCCAGTGATTGGTGCTTCCGCCAAAATACCGGAGGCGGCTATCTATGGCCTCCGCCCCGTAATGGATACCATTTTTTATGCTCCGAGAGCGCTTTTCTGGCTGTTGATCAGCATGGTAAAGCATTTGACTCGGATGATGGTATTCGGCTGCGCTCTCAAGCAGGCATACCGATGTTTCCATTCCTGCAAATTCCTGCGCAATCGATATCCCTGCCGCGCCGCCACCTATGATACACAGATCAAAATTTGCAATGTATCCGTCAGGAAAACCGTTGAGATCCGTGAACAATTCACACTGACCTATGCTGAGCTGCAAGCACTATGAGGGCTGCTTCTGTATTTGCCAGGTACCATCCCCTGGTTTTTACGATTAAGGCATTTTCGAAGTCAACGCGGATTTGCTCGGTTATGTACGACCGAATTGCATCCACATCGATTACCGTTTCTTTATAGATTAGCTCTGTAAGCTGATTCTCCAACAACGTGCTTTTTCGCGCAACCGTCTCCGGGATAGCTGTGCCTTTGGTCAGGTCGAGCGCCAATTCATTTGCCGGTACGAGCTGATCCAGCAAACATATAAGAGATTGGCCGCACGACATTGTCTCGCTCTTTACAGAGGCATGTGCCAGACTGTTGGGCATAGTTCCCAGAACCGCGGTGACTAAGGCTAGGAAATTTCGTCTCTTAAGAGATCTTAATGTTAGTTTCCGCTGGTTTGATCCAGACGAACGGAGTATTGATGATGTGTTTTGAGGCAAATTCAATCTCGGTGCGAGCTGTGTTCTGACAGGGACTCCAAGAGAGGCTCCGGGCGTCATGTTCAGCCTATGCTAAATAATATGTTTTCGCCATGATTTGCAGAATCAATATTCTGAAACTATAGGAGATCTGTATAGATTTGCCCTCCATTCTGGATATTCATATTCTGTTCAAATAACGATTTCTGCTACGGAGGTCATAGTGGGCTTCCATACCTTGGTCGCGGAGAAGCGCGACCAGTTACTGAGAAACTAGAGGCTAGGCTGACATGAGAGGTGTTTTCGATCTATTCGTTCGGCCGTTTGGTTACCGGGTTGTTCGTAGCCGGCAAAAAATTGATCCGGATATTTGTTCGGACGACGATTTCATGCGGATCCACAAAGTTTGCGATCCTTTCACGATGACATCGATCGAGCGCATGTATGGTTTATATAAGGCAGTTCGGTATGTGGTCGACAAGGATATCCCCGGCGATATAGTTGAATGCGGTGTATGGATGGGTGGCAGCGCGATGATGGCCGCAATGACACTGGAACTGGTCGGCGACACCTCACGAGAGCTATACCTATATGACACCTTTGAGGGCATGCCCCCCCCAAGCGATCAGGACATCAATCATGAAGGTGTTCACGCTAACGCTTTCCTAAAACCAGAGAGCCGGGTTGATGGTGAATCAAATGTCTGGGCTTACGCCTCTCTTGAGATGGTTCGCGGTAACCTTAGTAAGGTCGGGCTTCCCAGCGATCGTTTTCACCTTATTAAGGGCGGGGTGGAAGAAACAATTCCCGACCAGTCTCCAGAGGCTATCTCGCTATTAAGGCTCGATACAGACTGGTACGAGTCCACTGCGCATGAACTGAAATACATGTACCCGGTTTTATCGATGGGCGGGGTCCTGATTATTGATGATTACGGCCACTGGCGTGGGTCGCGAGAAGCGACCGATGAATACTTCTCGTCAAATTCGAGCATATTGTTAAATCGACTGGATTATTCTGGGCGAATTTCTATCAAATTATAGCCTACATTAACTCAACAACGCTTGGCGGCCTGAACCGTCCGTTCCAGATAATCGAGAAATTTTGATCGGTCTTTACTCCCGAACGGCTTTGGTCCCCCAAAAACTTCCCCTGCGGCTCGGAGATTTGTCATCAGATTGCGTGTTGCCAGAATCCCGCCGATTGTTTGTTTGTTTAAGACATCACCGTTTGGCCGGATAACATTGGCGCCGTTTTCAATACAGAGAGCCGCCAGTGGAATGTCGTTGGTTATCGCAATATCACCATTGCGGATACGATCTGCTATCCAGTTATCGGCTGCATCCGGCCCTGAGTCTACAATGACCGTAGTAACAAGCGGGTGCTGATTAGGGCGGATGCCACCATTACTGACCATGTTAACCCGTAAGTTATGGCGGTCTGCAACTCGAACAATTTCATACTTTACAGGGCATGCATCGGCATCAACATAAATTTCTATCATCAGTGTGCTTTGTGAAACGAATAATAACCGGTCTAATATGGCACAGCGAAGACCGCAAGAAACGTATGATACCAAAGTAAAAGGAGACGACGGAAAAATGGCCGGGTCCAAAGAGTACGACTATATAATTGTTGGCGCAGGGAGCGCTGGGTGTATGCTAGCATATCGGCTTGGTGCGGATCCGAATAATAATATTTTGATACTGGAGGCCGGGGGTCCAGATACGGACCCACTCATCCATATACCGCTTGGCCTCGGGAAAATGCATGACAAGAGAGCCCATGATTGGGGATATGATGCGGAGCCTGAACAGCGTCTAAACGGCCGTGAGATTGAGGCTATGCGTGGCAAAGTCGTTGGTGGTTCTTCGTCGATTAATGTGATGGCATACGTGCGTGGTAACAGGGGCGACTACGACCGTTGGGCCGATAATGGAGCTAATGGTTGGTCCTATGCTGATGTTTTGCCATATTTCCGGCGGATGGAGTCTTGGGAGGGCGGCGAGGACACTTGGCGTGGTGGTGACGGACCGTTGAATACGCAGTTCGCGAAGTCTCAGGATCCCTTATGGGACGCTTGGATTGAGGCCGGCAAGGCTACCGGAATTGGTTATACAGAAGACTATAATGGCGAGAAACAGGAGGGTCTTGGGCGCAGTCAGTCTAATATCTATCGGGGGCGCCGCCACAGTGCAGCGACCGCATTCCTGCGTCCAGCCATGCGACGCGGGAACGTCGATCTGCGGATCAACACATTAGTTAGCAAAATCGTAATGGAGGGCAAGCGAGCTGCAGGTGTTGAATATTTCCGCCTTGGACGACCTGAAACAATAATGGCCTCGAGAGAGGTCATTTTATCTGGCGGAGTTTTTAATTCACCACAATTACTGATGCTCTCCGGGATAGGGCCAGCGGGCCATCTGCGTAGTTTCGGAATCGAACCAGTGATAGACTCTCCTTATGTTGGTAAGAATCTGCAGGATCACCTTGCGGTTCAACCCACGGCGAGTCGACCAGACCCGGGCCCTTTCAGGGCAGAGATGCGGTTTGATCGCATGGTGACGTCGATTGTCCGCGCCCATTTGTTCGGAAAAGGCCCGGCAACCGTGCTGCCAGGAGGCTTACACGGGTTCTTAAAACTCAGATCTAGTTCGAGCGCTACTGATATCCAGTTTCTGTTTCGAGGTGCGCCTGGTAATGCCCAAATGTGGTTTCCCGGTATAAAGCGGCCCTACCTTGACGGCTTCGGGCTCCGGCCTGTGCTATTGCACCCGGAGAGTAGGGGCGAGGTATTGCTTAGGTCCGCTAATCCTTTCGATAAAGTAAGAATTATCCAAAATTTCTTGGAAATACCGCGTGACCTCGAGACCCTTCGAGAGGGAGTAAAGATTGCGCGGGATCTTTTGAATCAGCCGGCACTGGATGCTTTCCGCGGTGAAGAAACCGCGCCTGGAAATGGTATCAAGAATGATGATCAGCTTGACGATTGGATAAGGCGTACCGCAATTACGGCGCACCACCCGTCTTGTACAACCCCAATGGGTGACAACTCGGAAGCCGTTCTGGACACCGAATGCCGAGTAAAAGGTGCGGATAACCTGCGTGTGGTAGATGCCTCGGCAATGCCGGACCTAGTGTCTGGTAATATACATGCCGCGGTATTGATGATTGCCGAGAAGGTGAGTGACAATATACTTGGAAAGTCATATCTCGCACCTGCGAAGGGTGGGTAAAATAAAAGGAGGGGGCGATGATAAATCAACCTGCCGCGGGCTTTGACGTTGGCGGAATGAAACTAAATCGACCGTTTAAAATACGACGGTTGGGCCATTTTGGTTTTTATGCCAACGATATGAGGGCCTCCCTTACGTTTTACCGTGATCTTCTCGGATTTCAGATTACAGACACGCTAGACTTTGCGCCTAGGGCAAACGATCCGAAAGATATAGAAGGTCTCGGCGAAACTCTTGGTTATTTTATGCGTTACGGCACCGATCATCATGCCTTCGTATTGTTTCCCTATCGGGTGCGTAAGGCCATTGATTACAAAAATACGATGGCCAATGGTGCGACTATGAACCAAATCACTTGGCAGGTAGGAAGCCTACGCGAAGTCCGGAATGCGAGTGATTGGTTCACAAAAGTCGGGGTAGGTTATAGCCGAACGGGACGCGATATTCCTGGCTCAAATTGGCATGTTTACCCGAATGACCCCGATGGACGGGTCAACGAATTATTTTATGGAATCGAGCAAATTGGATGGGATGGTCTCTCGAAACCAAGAAATATGTATGATCGGAAATTCATAGATACGCCGGAATTGCCTTATATCCGGGAAGCCGAGGAGGTTCTTATTGCGAAGAACGCAAATGTCGATCTAGCTTCTGGAACGAATTCCCTTGAGACAGGCGAGGCGGAGTACGACGTTGGCGGTATAAAGCTTCCCCGGCCTTTCAAAATTACAGGGATAGGCCCTGTGAGTTTATTTACCCATAATATGGAAGAGGCGCTTCAGTTCTACGAGAGTCGGCTTGGCTTTACTGTAACGGAAACGGTCAAGTGGAGGGGTGAAGTCAGTTATTTCCTTCGTTGCACAACGGAGCACCATTCTCTTGCACTCTATCCTATAGCACTACGATCGGAGCTAGGTCTGACAGAACGCTCCACGAGTATGGCATTTGGAATAAGGGTTAACGATTATGCTCAATTAAAAAGTTCGATCTCTTGGTTACGGGATAAAGGTGTTGAAATTCGTTATCCTCCCCCCGAGCTATCCCCCGGGATGGATTATACAGCATTTGCTATGGACCCTGATGGGCACGCGATACAGCTGTATTGTTACATGGAGCAGCTTGGCTGGGACGGTCGACCGCGGCCAAAAGAACAGCGGCGAGAGATCGACAATAATAATTGGCCGGATATGATCGAACCGGTGACCGATAGTTTTGCTGGTGAACAATTCATGGGGCCTTGGGGATGATTTGGAGCCAGATCAGACACGAAAGCTCGAAATGAAATTTTCTTTCTTTATGATGCCAACGCATCACCCGTCGGAAAATCCAACCCTTGCATTTCATCGGGATATCGATCTGATTCCTTATGTTGAGAGCCTCGGTTATGATTCCTTCCACATTGGTGAGCATCACTCGGGTGGATGGGAAACTATGCCGTTGCCAGAAATGGCGTTGTCGATGGCGGCCGCGAAGACGGGACGGATAAGGCTTGGTACATCTGTAGTCAATCTTCCCTTTCATCACCCATTTCAGGTTGCGGAGCGGATCGCGTTTCTAGACCATTTAACGTATGGCCGGGCAATTCTTGGCATTGGACCGTCGAGCCTCGTCACGGATAAGAAATTATTCAAAATCGATAGTGCAAAGGCACGCCGAATGATGGTCGAGGCGACGGATGTGATTGTAAGGTTGCTCGAGGCCGATGATCCAATCAGCCATAAGGGTGAATTCTGGCAATTTGAAGATATGAGACTACAGCTGAAATCTTATCAGCAGCCACGTCTGCCACTTGCTTTGCCCACCACCGGTAGCCCAGAAAGCCTAGACTTGGCAGCACGCTACGATGCAGAATTATGGACGCCTTGCGGTCTAAATCGCCCCGGTAATGGCATTTTTACAAAGTTCTGGAATGATTTCGAGGATGCCTGCGCACGGCACGACAAAATTGCTTATCGAGATAACTGGCATTTGGTCAGTAGTTTCTACCTTGCTGAAAGCAGGGAGGAGGCTTGGTCTGACGTTAGGGAGGGTATTATGCGAGAAACCGGCTATTTCCTGTCGATCGGTTTTAAGCCTTTGTATCAGTCCTATCCGGATCAGCCGACTTCGGAAGTTACCGCAGAATCCGCAGTCGAAAGACGAGATTGGGTTATCGGTACGCCGGAAGATGCGATTTCTTGGATTGAGAAAAAAATCGAGCAGAACGGAAAATTTGGTGGGGTAATGCTGACTACCCATGAATGGGCGACCTCCGATAAGCTCAGGAAATCATTAGAACTTTTTGCACGATACGTGATTCCGCATTTCAACAGTGGTCGCTATAACTATCGAGAAGAGGCCGATGTGCTGTCACAGCAATACTCGGAATTTGGTGAGGTACCGCTGGATGCAGAATATGAAAAATCCAACCTGGCAAATAATTAGAAGAGTGCGACAGCTTTTCAGGGAGGTTAACTAATGAAAAAGAATAACCTTACCGCTGCAGAGGCCGTGGTCGACGCGTTGATAGAGGAGGGTGTTGAGGTTGTCTTCGGAATGACAGGTGATACCGTTCTTCCCCTTTTGGACGCTATGTACCAGCGTAAGGACGAGATTCGTTACGTGACAGCTCGCGTGGAAACCGGTGCGACGGCGATGGCTGATACTTATTCGCGTACGACGGGGAAAATCGGCTGCTGCCTGTTCCATGTTGGCCCTAGCATCGCAAATACCATACTCGGAGCCTGGTCGGCACAGAAGGATGCGGTACCGTTGCTTGTGATGTCGGCAAATATGGATACGTTCCGGTTAGACCGGAATATTTGGCATGAATTCGATGTCATGGGAGTCTACAGTAAGTTCACTAAGTGGCAGGGCCAGTTAGTCCAGGCAAAAGATACGCGTCGACTAATGCGTAATGCTTTCCAGGCCGCCAAGTCCGGAATGCCGGGTGTAGTGCATATTGATTTTCCAAAAGATATCCTTCCACAACCGGCCGATGTGGAGTCTACGGATCTCTCGCTTATGGGTGGGGCCCACTCTGCGGCGACATCTAATCGCCCGAGGCCTGAAGCGTGGGCGGTGACACGTGCGGCGGAAATTCTTAGAGGAGCCCGGAAACCACTGATTCTATCAGGACGTGGTGTTCGGTGGGGAGGTGGGTCGCAACAGCTGGTGATGTTGGCCGAGGCTATGACAATTCCAGTTATCACCACGGAGATGGGTCGCGGTACAATTCCCGAGGACCATCCCCTCGCCGGGGGGTTGGTGGGTCACTTCGGTCACTCTGCTGCAAACGCACTTTTGCGAGAAGCTGATGTTGTTCTCGGTCTTGGTAGCCGTTTTCTTAACGTCAGTACTATTAATTGGTCGATGATTGCACCTGATACGAAGATAATACAGGTCGAGGCGGATCCACTGGAAATTGGTAAACAATACGCGGTAGAACTTGGGATATATTCGGATTCCTGCACATTTCTTGGTGACTTGTGTGCCGAGATTGGTGCATTGGCAGCACCGACAGTTGATAAAGATAACCAACGTGTCAAAAGGGTCGCGGAGTTGCTAGCCGATCAAAGTCTTCGGTATTACGATACAGATTTAGATGCAGTCCCGATCAAACCTCAGCGGATTACCAAGGCAATCGAGAAGATATGCGACCGAGATGCAATATTTGTTTTCGGTTCCGGACTGCATACCCAGTTTGCTCATGGCATAAAGATACGACTACCAGACCAATACAATTATTCGATTGGTTCTGGGACCATGGCTTGGGCTCTTCCCGGTGCAATAGGAGCTAAGCTAGCTTTTCCGGATCGGCAGGTTGTCGTCTGTATCGGTGATGGTGATTTTGGTATGAATGCGCAGGAAATTGAGACCTCTATTCGTGAAAATGCTCCCGTTATTATAGTCGTTTATAACGACTGTAGCTTTGGGGCATTGCGAGTATTCCAGAAACAACACTATGGTGAAAGGTTCATTGGTTCTCACTTCGGTCAGACCGATCATGCCAAGCTTGCAGAGGCATATGGCGCTAGGGGAGAGAAGGTCGAAAGTCCCAGTGAGCTCGAGCCGGCGTTAAGGCGGGCGGCTAAAGCGGAAACAACCTCGGTGATAGATGTGATTATAGATGGTTGGGAACCCCATTACCGAGTCGAAGAGTTTGCGGAATTTCATAAATTCTGATGCGGGCCTCGGGATGGATTTTAGCCCGATAACCGAAAAATTCGCTGCTGAATGCAATTCAATAGATATAACGCGCGCGCTTAGCGACACCCAACGTAAAGAAGTTATCGATCTAATAGACAGGTTCGGAATCTGCATTTTCCGGAATAATTCGCCAATCAGTGATTCCGGCCACCTTGCGTTTGGCCGAAAATTCGGACCCCTTATGAGACAAAGGATGCAGCAAACGATTTCCGGCCGCGGAATAAGGTTGTCGACCGACGAGATTATCGATGTAGGAAACCTAGACGAGAATGGGAATATTCATTCGGCAGACGATCCTCGCCGAGCGTTCCATAAGGGAAATCTTCTCTGGCACTCCGATGTTACCTTTGATCGCGTTCGGGCTACATATTCAATACTTGCCGCTTATATCGTGCCGTCCGGAGGAGCTGATACCGAATTTGCCGATATGAAATCTGCATACGATGACTTACCCGAAGATCTAAAACTGTGGATAGGTGCCCTTAAGGCTAAGCACTCTATATGGTATTCGCGGACACTGAGTGGAATGGACGATGTCAGCGAACAGGCAAAGGCTACCCGCCCACCAGCTGCACACGCTCTTGTCAACGTTAACCCACGAACTCTTAGAAGATCTCTTTATCTGGCTAGCCATGCTTCTTGTATACTAGGCATGGGTTGGACGGAGGGACGCGCGTTGCTCGATTACCTAACCGCTCATGCAACGCAGGGTAAGTATGTTTATCGTCATAAGTGGCGAGCGGGCGACGTGGTAATGTGGGATAATATGCAAACTATGCACCGTGGCGTGCCATTCGATGACGTTTCTAACCCACGCGATATGCGGAGGGTGACAGTACTTGAAGGACCGGTAACCTAGCTATTTTCCTTGGCAACTAAATTTATATTATCGCGGAGACGCCGCCGGCGGGTGAGTGACCATAGGAAAGTGGTAAAGACAACAATTGCACCAGCGGCAACCGGAATACGGAAACCGAAAAAGTCTGAGGCAACGCCCATTGCAAAAGCGCCGACTGCTGGGGTGCCAAGCCACAGAATCCCGTATAGGCTGACTACTCGTCCCCGAATTGCGTCGGGTACCGAAGCTTGGATCAATGACTGACAAATAATCCCGGAGCCGTTCATTACAAAGCCCCATACTATAAAAACGACGACAGCCACAAAGAATATGTCAGTGGCGACAAAGGCGATCTGCGTCACGGCGATAAGGCATACCATCACAATCAGAATATCTGAAAGGCCTGAGAGGGTGCCCCTACGAGATAACCAAATACCTGAAAACAGGGATCCAAATCCCGCCGCACCGGTTAGCACCGCCAATCCGTCTGGCCCCAGATTAAAAACTGCCCCAGTGAATCCAGGTAATAACTCGGCGGTCGCTCGCCCAAAGAAAGAGAAAATCAAAAGCATGAACATGATTGAGCCGATAAATTTATGACCCGTCGCGTAGCGGATTCCCTCTAGTATCTCTGCAGGTACCCGCGAAAGCGATTTCTTTGCTGCTGGACGTTGTTCGGCTGAAATCATATAGAGCCCTACCAGCATCGGAACGTAACTGAAGGCATTAATTAAAAATGTGGCGCCAACACCGAGTTGCAGGATAACTAACGCTGATATTGCGGGACCTATGAGCCGCGATGAATTCCAGATCGTTGAATTAATGCCGATGGCTGCCGTCATTTCGGAGCGGCTAACGATCGTACCCAAGAGAGCATGCCTAAACGGCTGATGGATTCCCTGAACGATGCCTTGGATCAGTGCTAGTGCGAAAAGAAGTTCGATTGTCATGACACCGGAAAGCGTAATAGCTGCAAGGGCAGCCGCTTGAAACAGCGACATATACTGAACAAGTCGCACGACTTTAAGCCGGTTCACCCTGTCTGCGAAGGCTCCCGCAATCGGGGCAGATAAAACCGATGGAGCCAGATCGGCAAAGGCGATTAGACCTAGCCAGGCACCAGATCCTGTAAGTTCCCATGCAAACCAGCCTACAGCCATACGTTGAACCCATGTGCCCAATAACGATGGGACTGCGCCAATTGTATAAATACGGTAGTTGCGGTTCGCCATCGCGACTGAAATACCGCCAAGCTTATATTTAAAGGCCATGCCCCTTGTTACTCTTTAGAGTTTCACTTGTCTCCTTTCTAAACCATGAGTAAAAACCAATTATGGAAGAGACAGATGAAAAACAACTCGATCCGGTCGCGGAATTTATCCTCAAAACACTGAAAAATGAGGCGTCGGCGGCGCCGGTAGATATAGCGAGGGGTTTGGGAGCGTTGCGCCGTAAACCGGCCGAAAAATCCGATTCCTGGCGACGCTTCATGAATCCTGTCAAACAGCAGATGCTGCATCTCGCGCGGGAAGGACGCATAGAAATCCTGCGAAAGGGCGAGGTTGTTGATCCAGAGGACTTTCGCGGCGTAGTCCGGATGCGCCTTAAGAACTTCTCCTAAAAGAAGAGGTCTCCAACCCATGTGTGGGCGAGCCAGCCAGCGGCAAAGCCAGATATAAATTGGATATCCACGATAAAATTGAATAACCAGCCGCCGGCGAAGACAATCGGATACTTTAACACTGCCATAAAATTCTCCTGATTTTGAGACCAGCCGGGTACGTATAACCTAGAAACTGAGGAAAAATTTTGGCAGGGTCAGAAGAGTTCGAAGTACTCTCGATGTTCCCAGTCGGTCACGGTTGATAGGAAACGCTCAATTTCTGCTCGTTTGATGTGCAGCAGATAGTCGATGAACTGATCTCCGAATGCAGCACGGAAGGTTTTGTTTTTATCGAGAGCTATCACCGCGTCCATTAGGTTCGTCGGAAGCTGTTCCGCGTTAGCAGCATAGGGGTCATCTGTGGCGGGCGGGGGAACGAGATCATTTCTGAGACCGTCGAGCCCGCTCGCCACCTGCGATGCGAGATAAAGATAGGGATTAGCTGCAGGCTCGCCGACACGATTTTCTATACGGGTCGCAGAATCGTTCGGTCCGGCGCCGATGATGCGCAGCATTGCGCCTTTGTTATCCCGCCCCCAAACCACACGGTCCGGCGCTAAAGAGTTTGGTTGGTAGCGCTTGTAGCCATTGATCGTGGGTGTCGTAAACACGGCTGCGCCCGGTGCATTTTTCAGAATTCCGGCGACGAAGGAAAGCCCCGTGGGAGACAACAGATTGTCGGTAGAGGTTGGAGCGAACGCGTTAGCACCATCGGATTTATTTTCCAATGATTGGTGTAAATGCCAGCCACTAGCAAAGGTATTAGATAGGCCTGGTCGGCACATGAAAGTAGCGTGGAAACCATTCCGCCGACAGATTTGTTTCAATGCATTACGAAACAGGATCATATTATCCGCCGCTTCAAGGCCCGATGTGGGACCAAGAGTAAACTCAAACTGGCTTGGACCAAATTCGGTTTCAAGGGTTCTCAACGGCAATCCTATTGCGAGAAGTCCACGACGGAGTATTTCAAATACCGGATCCTGCTCATCCATACGGAGTTCGGTCAAATAATTGTATCCGCGATTAATAAGACTAACCTTCGGGGCAGTTGCTGGCTGGCCGGCATCTTCAGGTTGCAACATGGCGTCATCCAAGTGGTAAATATGACATTCCACCTCGATGCCGGCTACATAATCGAAGCCCCTATCGACTAGAGCCGAAAGCGTTTTTTTTAGCAGTTGTCGGGTTGAAAATGGAACAGGTTCGCCGTTAGCGAGATATCCGTCGCATAACATCCACCCGGTATTCGGTGCCCATGGAAGGATACGAAATGTTGAAGGTAAGGGGACGGCAACAAAGTCGCCGGCGTTCTCCATTTCAGGGATACCAAAACCGCCACCTGGGCTAAAAACTGGGAAAACCGTCTTATGAGAAGTGTCTTTTGCGAGCAGAGTAGTCGTAATGGCGCAGCCGTTTCGAAGCGCCTGCTCGATCTCGCTCGCCATTACAGTCTTGCCTCGAAGTATGCCGTGTTGATCTGGGTATGATAAACGGATGACCTCTAGTCGGTTTTCCTCAACAAGACCCTTCACGCGTGCCGCTTCGTCCTGGTCCTCCTCAGACGATAGTTGGAACTCTTCCACGAAACCTGTGCGGCCCATGGTATCATTTCGAACTGCCAATTTAGGTCTCCAATGGCCAAGGGTGCTCGGCCCAAGAAGATTTAGACCGACGTTCAATGGCGGTGTGCCTCCAGGTATCTCGCCAGTTGGCCGCGGGAGCAATAGTATCGATAGCGACTGGCCCGCGACATAGGCCGGGGTCATCTGGCCGAAGAGTAATTTCCGGCTCTTCGCCATTTTCCATGGCTTCGATCGCTTGGATCATCAATTTACGGTTGGCGATGATAGCCTTATCCGAGGTGCCGAGATGCTCCCGCGTCCGATCTTGAATTACGCCAAGGGATTCGACAGCCCATTGGTCGTGAACGTTAATATCTTCCCCCATACCCGTGTATGTTCTTTCTCGTTGTTCCCGGGGGTCGTACCCGTAATCATTATCACGGTTCTTGCGGGGCCGGTAATCTGGCAGCGTATAAAGTGACAGGCGATCATTCCGCATCCGTTCTTTGTCAACTTTGTCCGTAAAATTGGAAAAGATCGCGTACCACCAACTCTTGGTGTCATCGATCGGTACGTGCCATTGAGTTAACATCATCTCATTACTGATTGGGATGATAATAGCATTAGGAAATATTTGGTTAGTTACACGGACATGCATATGGGATTCGTCCAGGCGCCGTAATGCGAAGAGACGGATGCCTGTCTCGGTTTGCTCAATATTGATTTCCGGGCAGTCGTATTCCCGCAACACCTTGGTAATCGCAATATCATTTTCTTCGGTCGAGAAACGGAATTGTTGGCCGTAGGAATCCTTATCAGTTTCGTCTTCGAAAAAACGATGCAGGAATGATGCGTGTGATGGGTCGATCCCGACTTCGTTCAGTTGCAACCAATTACAATCGACGAAACCCTTGAAGGCAAAAGTGAACTCACCGGGCGCGGCGAAACAGTCAAAGGCGGGCAGGGGGGGGGGATTGCCGGCACCCATATAGGTAAAGATAATCCCATTACGTTCAATGCACGGGTAGGCAGTGTGCTTAATCTTATTGTGAAAATTACTGTT
Source organism: Alphaproteobacteria bacterium MarineAlpha11_Bin1 (assembly GCA_002937455.1). Next base: position 31,016 of record PTJZ01000009.1, on the reverse strand, counting down.
GGCGGGCTCTGCAGGCTGCTCCAGACATTTGCCATTGTGATCAAAAAGCCATCCGTGGAAGGCGCATCGCAGGCCGCCGTCCTCCAGCCGACCGAAGCACAAATCGGCCCCGCGATGGGGACATGCTCTCCCGATCAGCCCATACTCGCCCTCTCCGTTACTATAAATAACGAGATCCTCGCCCATTAAGGTGATTGCCTTGACGGGGCGGTCTCCTTCTAATTCCTCTTTAAGAGCCGCAGGTTGCCAGTACTCACGCATTAGCTTGCCGCAACCAGTGTCAGCGCCCACACGCGTGATCAGCTGGTTAAGATGCTGGTTAAGCATTGGTCATTCCAGACTGTTTCGTTTTATACCTGATGCTAGTTGAAATAGTTTGATGAGCCAACTAGTTTTGCTTTATGCCTTTATCAAAAATACAGAATTCGGCGGACCGCGGTGATAAGGAAGTTGATCTAAACGGTCTTACCGGACTATTAGGCTACCAGATCCGTCAGGCTCAAACAGCCTCTTTTCGGGATCTGCAGGAACCCTTTCGAGCGTTAGGTATTACCCCGGGAGAATTCAGCCTCCTCACAATTGTTCGTGATAACCCGCAGATACGGCAGACCGATCTGGTGGATGTTTACGGGCTGGACAAATCTACGCTCTCGATTGCGGTAAAGCGCCTTGCTGATCGGGGTTTGGTAGAGCCGAGGAAAACCCCCAGTGATCGTCGTTTTCATGGCTTATTCATAACCCGGGAGGGTGGGGCCGTTCTCCATACCGTTACTGAGATTATCCAAGATCAAGAAAGGCGCATGGAGCAGGTTTTATCTGAAGGGGAGAGAGAGGTCCTTATTGCAGCACTTCGCCGTATTGCTGGGACTCTCGCGTTGGATTAATTTCCTTTGAGCTACTCCGGAAATCTATGAATGTCAGATATTTCACCCTTGCGGCAGTTCATTATTGAAATGACCATTCTTGCGAACGAATACTATGGTAATGAACAAGCTATGGTAAACGGAACAAAACCTTTGCTGTTGGATCTAATCGCCGAGGACGGCTGGTTACCCGATAGTTGCGCGGTCGATGGTGATACTTATCGTCAATATCTTCTCCACTGCGACCCTAGTCAGAGGTTCTCGGTGGTCAGCTTCGTTTGGGGGCCTGGACAAACGACACCGGTTCACGACCATACGGTCTGGGGTTTAATTGGTATGTTGAGGGGGGCAGAGACCGGACAGCGTTTCGGTTTCGCCGAAGACGGCTCCTTGGTCCCCGGAGAAACTGACCTGTTGGCGGCGGGTGACATCGATATCGTCTCGCCGACCTTAGGCGATATTCATAAGGTATCGAATGCCTGCGACGATAAAACCTCGATCAGCATACATGTCTACGGCACAAATATCGGTGCTGTTAATCGAAATGTTTATGATCCCTTCTCGGGCGCTCCAAAGAGTTTTATTTCTGGATATTCAAATACCGAAGTCCCTAATCTGTGGGATATGTCGGTAAGATGAAAACCCTAATTGTTGCAGCGTCGCTATTTTCCATCCTTGCGCTTACCGTTTGGGCGGCGGTCTATGTCTGGACTTTGGTCGGAGAAATCGAAATAAGCACCGCCGGTATTCTTGCTATGATTGCAGGTATCGTTCTAAGCCTGGGCCTTGGGTTTGGGCTAATGTTTCTTGTCTTCAAGAGCGCACGGGACGAGGAGGAGGGAGGATGACAACATTTATCTGGAGAGCGTCAAGTATTGCGGTGGCGGTAATAATATTTTTAGTCCCGGCGGCTTCCGCCCGAGACCGCCACGATGGATATTATTATCCCACACCATATTCTATTGAGACCTATAAGGCCCGTGCGCGCATCCTCCCCGATAGTGATCGTGACCGTCGTCTGGGTTTTATTGTGGGATTTACTAAACAACTGTCGGAGGATCCGTCCCCAATGCGGTTTACTGTTTTCGCTAAGGGTACGGAGGCGGAAAAACTCATCATTGTTGCGTTAGATGACGATATTTTTGCATCTCTGTTCCGTGCGCGGGCCGTATTAGCAACGTTGACGGCCCATGTTCGTGCATCGCCGTTATTTGGCGATCTCGGAGTTCAGAACCTTTTTACATTTTATGATCTCGCCAAAATGCTTGGCTTTAAACAGATCACAGTTTCCGATGGGCGAGAATGGTCACATCGCGTCGACCTTAAATAAGAAGGCGACTGTTCCGGATCAGAAATGTATTACACTTCGGATACTCTCTCCTTTATGCATTAAGTCGAATGCATCATTGATATCTTCTAGGGACATCGTATGGGTAATCATTGGATCAATTTCAATTTTACCATCCATGTACCAGTCAACGATTTTTGGAACGTCGCGGCGGCTTTTCGCGCCGCCGAAGGCCGTGCCTTTCCATACGCGGCCCGTAACAAGCTGAAATGGACGGGTAGAGATTTCCTGTCCGGCGCCAGCAACACCGATTACGATGCTTTCACCCCAGCCTCGATGTGCACACTCCAATGCCTGTCGCATAGTGTTTACGTTGCCGATGCATTCGAAAGTATAGTCGGCACCACCATCAGTTAGATCGACCAGATAAGGCACCAAGTCACCCTCGACCTCCCTCGGATTGACAAAATGCGTCATTCCAAAACGTTCTGCCATCTCCACTTTGGACGCGTTGATATCCACGCCAACAATCTTATTCGCTCCGGCCAACCTAGCACCCTGTATTACGTTCAGACCGATACCACCGAGGCCAAAAACTACTACGTTAGCACCAGGTTCGACCCCTGCCGTATTGATAACAGCGCCTATTCCAGTCGTTACTCCACAGCCGATATAGCAAATCTTGTCGAACGGTGCGTCTTCACGCACCTTGGCGAGCGCGATCTCTGGCACGACGGTGTGATTGGCGAAAGTTGAGGTCCCCATATAGTGGAAAATCTTGTCACCTCCGATCGAAAACCGGCTGCTACCGTCGGGCATGAGACCCTTGCCCTGTGTATCCCGTATAGAGGTACATAGGTTGGTTTTTCCGGACAGACACGATTTACACTGACGGCATTCGGGAATGTAAAGGGGGATGACGTGATCTCCATTTTTTAGGCTTGAGACCCCTGGTCCGCAGTCAACAACTACACCGGCCCCCTCATGTCCGAGGATTGCCGGAAATATGCCTTCCGGGTCATCACCAGACAATGTGAATTCATCGGTATGACAGACGCCTGTGGCTTTTATCTCGACAAGTACCTCCCCCGTCTTAGGACCGTCCAGCGTAACCGTCTCGATAGAAAGTATTTTTCCGGCTTCAGTAGCGATCGCGGCACGTGTTTCCATTTTCTGGACTCCCCTATTTTTATTTTCTCTGATTTATATGTTTTCAGCCACTCCTAGTGAATGCAAGAACAATTCAGGCGATCTCCGTCAGGATTGGTAATAGGTATTTTCGGAACTGATCGGGGTTTTCTGACATCGGGAAATGGCCCAGTTCCCTCATAATTATCGCCTCAACGCCGATTTTCTCAGCTGTTCTAATCGTATCTTCCGGCGTACAGGAAAAATCGTATTCCCCGGTCAAGAGGTAAACAGGGCATTTTGTCGGATCAATTTGTTCGACACGTTCGCGGTAGTCTGAGTCGGCGCGATAGAAATGCAGGTCACCTTTGAATACCCCCGGCCCGCTCGAGAGATAACCCCAGAGTGTTTCCCAGCGATATTCATCCTGACTTTGCGGCGCAACAAGACCTGAGATAAGTGCAGCACATACCTCGCCGCCATGTACGTCGGGCCTATGCAACCACTCGCGATCGTACCATGGCTCCTGATAGTCGGATGCTTCAACTCCGATCACGGCCCGAAATTCCGATGAGTAAGCCTCAGCGAGATGAAGGACTATCCTTCCACCCATAGAACACCCCATTGCAACAGGTTGGTCCAGTTCTAGAGCGAGGCAGAATGAGCGTATTGTTTGGGTGTATAATTCGGTGGTTAGACGGTATTCCTTTTCGTGATACCCTGCCGGTGGGAGTGATTTTCCGTGCCATGGCATATCAAACGCAATCACTCGAAATTTATCTAGTATCTCGGAATCGTCCAGAAGGTGTCGGTACTGCGTGCTATCCGAGCCAGCAGTGTGAAGACATACTAGTGGGATACCGCTGCCTGCTTCTTCAAAATATATACGGTGCAGCTTGCCGGCAATTTCGACATGTATATAACGTCCTACTACCGTTTCAATCTTTGCGGTCATGATTTTTTCTTGGTGCAGCCAAGACCTCCTTGACGTAGCGCAAATTCGCCATTAGTGGCTGTAGATCTCCAGTTATCGTCATTTGACCAGATTTGATCATCGCAAAAATATCGTGGTATCCGGGCGCAGGTAACGGGTCCCAGTGGGCCTTCCAAGCCGCCTCCGATGCGCGGATGGTAAAACGTATATTTGACATTCTTTTCGGCGGTGAAGCCACAGTGGAGATCATCCCCTCTGTTACTTCAATCAACCAGTCGTTATTCCCGACGACGATTATAAAAGACAACGAGAGAAAACGGCCGCGCCGGACTAGCGCCGGATTTCCATTCACAATCCCAGATATAACGTCTAGGCTCATTTGAGAAAATAAAGGCCATCAATGAACCGTTCCAGGTTTCCGGATGCGCAACATGCCTTATGTTTCCGAATGAACTCTCCGCCATTTTCCAACCCAATTGCTTCCATTAACTCGCTAGAAATTATGGGTCGTTCTAGTAGTGTTACCTCAGTAATGGTGGGAGGCCGCTGCTGGAAAACCGTTAGGCCAGGCATCTTAGATTCCTCAGCGAGTGCCTGCCTAAAAAAACAGGTTAGGGTCAAAAGACTAATAGCATTTTTGACGACTTCATAGGCTATCATTAGGTATTCGTCAGGATAATTAATGAAGCCTAACGACTTTCCACCGGCATCAAGGTTTACGGTAATATCTTCCGACATCGGCACGGACCTCCTGAAATTGGGGTAAGCATAATGTCTGGCCGGAAAAAAGCGATCAAGTCAGATGGTTACGCTGCCCTGCATCCTCGATGTTGTTCGATAAAGTTTGCAATCCTGTTGTTAATAGGAGCTATATCGTCGAACGGGCGCGCGACCGCGAGAATAATTTTGTAATGACCTGTATCGGGGAGTAGGACCGCTTCCACGCTACCACCATTTTCGGAAATTTTTTTGGCAAAGACAATCGTGTTGGAAGGGTTAACTGTTACGTCGTCTTCACCATGAAACAATAGAAATGGGGGTGTGGCAGCGGTTACCTGTGCGACAGGCCGGGCATCATCTCGATTATTCAGATACTTGAACACGCTGCGGGTGTGTCGGTATTTGAGTGGGTCCAATGTATACGGACCGGCAAGGCCAATCACCCCGCATATGTCTTTGGGGGAGAGAGAGTGTCTTAATAAATATGTGGCATCGACTGAGAGTAATGCGGCAATATGTGCTCCGGCCGAATGGCCAACCAAAAATATGGGTCGCTTTGACCTTTCTATATCGGCGACATTGTTAGCAATCCAGCGTAGCGCACTAGCAGCGTCATCCATAAAAGCGGGGAACCTGACGTTGGGATACAGTCGGTAGTCGGGAATTGCCACCGTATAGCCTCGTCGGGTCCATGCATCAGCTACAAACCTGTATTTGCTGCGATGGCCCGACTTCCAGCTACCCCCATAAAAAAACACGATGATTGGGGAGGCCAATGCTGGGTTGTTTGAGTGATAGACATCTAATTTCTGGCGCGGGTGATCCCCGTAAGCCACTCCGCTCTGAAGCCGATACCCTCCATCGGAGAAAATCGTATTCGGGGAACCTAACACCGCGCGACAGAAAACCATTTCCGGGAGAAACGTTATCGCTCGAGACCGTTTAGCGGCGAGCATGAGCAGGCGGCATATGTTCTTCATGTTACGTTACCAAATATTGAACCCTTACGGGCTTTATCTTCAATCGGATTTCATATGGTAAGAACGCTTATGCCGGTAGTGGACCTACTTTCCATATCTCGGTGAGCGTCGGCCACATTGGATAGAGGATATTTCCGTTCGACCGGGATATTCAGGATACCGCGTGATACAAGGTTGATCAGATTCTGTGCGCGATCCAACATTTCTTCCCGATTGCGAATATGCCAGAGGTATGCCGCGCTGGTGACATAGAGAGAACCGAGGTGATTGAGCCTGAAAATATCAAGGGGTGGGATAGGGCCGGATGCTGTCCCATATGACACCATGAGTCCTTTAGGTCGCAGGCAGAGGAGGGACTCTTCAAAAGTATCGGCACCGACGGCATCGAATACCACAGGTACACCTTCACCGGCTGTCAGAGATTTAACAACAGAAACGATATCATCACGGCCTCGGACAACCGTATGGTGACATCCGGCATTTGCTGCATGCCTTTCTTTAGTTTCCGACCCGACGATACCAATCACGCGGGCACCTAGATAGTTTGCCCACTGGCATAGGATTTGCCCAACCCCGCCCGCGGCGGCATGAACTGCTATCGTGTCCCCAGACCCTACCGGATAGACATCGTGAACTAGGTAATGTGCAGTGAGTCCCTTTGTCGTCATAGCCGCCGCGGTTGCATCATCAATGTTGTCTGGTATCTGGATTAGCCGGTCTGCAGTCATCGTGCGAGCTTCGCAGTATGAGCCTCGTGGTAAGGCATGCCCGCCGCTGGAGTAAGTCACGCGGTCACCGACTGAGACAAAATCAACTCCATCCCCGAGGGCTTCTACAAAGCCGGCTCCCTCGGAACCAAGACAGCCTGGGAGTTCAGGGAGTGGGTAACGCCCGTTACGGGTGTGTATATCAGCGTAGTTAACGCCGATAGTGGTATGTCGAATCCGGACTTCGCCGGGCCCTGGCTCAGCTAGCGGAATTTCGTCCATTTGCATTACCTCAGGCCCGCCATACTCATGCAAACGGATAGCGTTGGTTGTTTCTGGCATTCGGCGCTCCCTTCTTTCGAGATTCAGCCTAAAAGGGGACGTTCAGGCCGTCCATCATTCCGTCACAGTTAACAAGTTCTACCTTTTTCGAGTGGATCGCGAATGTGGCGCCTTCCTGAATTAAATGGTGCCACAGGGTTCCTCCGAAAAGTCTCTGGTTGTTTCGCCGATATTCAATCATCTGAAATTTTGCACGGGTGATGACTGCCCCGCCTTGTTCATCTTCAACTGTAACATTACTGATGGTACGGGTGGTACGGGAGTTCGGTGATTGCGCGTGCAGAGCTCCCTTTGTAAGACGCCGGACTCTTGTTTCCAGCAATTTTCGGTCATCGTAAATCAAAGAGATGGTAGTCCGGGGCTCGGGCTGATTTTCCTCAATCGGTACCCAGTACCAACCGTCGTTCGTAAATAGCGCGAGCCAGTCTTCCCAACGACGTTCATCCAGAAGACGTGCCTCGGCTATGAGAAAAGAAGTGATATGCGCGGAAGCTATTTGGGTGGGCTGCATATTGTCATACTGCCGTCATAAATCCGAGCCAGGCGTCGTACATATTCCGGATATAAACTTCGCTGGTGGAGTCTTCACCTTTCACGCCGCCATTCTCGTCTGGGCTGTCGGTTTCAAAACCGCGACCTATTTCGATCCATTCCGCTCCGCCAGAGTTCACTCCGACCCCAATTCGTCCATATGTTTCTAGATCATCGGTTAAAACGAGTGAGCCGGTGCCATTTGTTACGTTGGAAAAAGCGATAGTATCCTCAAACATTTTGTCGGGTGCACCTTTCATCCGGAACGAATAATTATAAACCTCCGTCCTATTAACCGAGACCGGATGTACAACCCGAAACTGCCGAAACTGGCTCATAAATGATATGTTCGGATAAATATTTGTATTCCAGCGCGTTACATCCAAAATCCGTTTGGTTTCGTCTTTTCCCTTCTTGGCTTCCATCGCGGCAATGTATTCCGAAAAGACCTCGTTTCCCTGTGCGGCAACCAACTTTTCGTCGTCATGATAGTCGCCTAGGAATGAATGACCGTTCGGATACGTCCAAATACCGATCTGTTCCTGCCACATTTTGTATGATGCACCATTCTGGCGCATTTGGCGTATGGCGATCTCACCGGCGCCATCAGTGTGTGTTTCGTCGTTTTGCTCCCGGGCCGCTTCGATCGACGACTGATGGACGAAAAGCGGATGCGCAGCATCGCAAAGATTTTCCAGATAAAGCTTCCAGTTGCCATCAAACGCATGCTTAAATACGCCACCAGCGACTTCTAATTCACCGTCCGGCGCTCGGTCGACCATATCGTCGATCGAAGTAGTTATATATCCCAAAAACTCGTTTAATGGCTGCCCCGCTGGGGCTAGAGAAGCAAATATGAACCCGCGATAGGTCTCTACCCTAGGTGCTTGAACCATAGCGGTGCCGGGATCGTCGGGATCGAAATGTGGCGGATAGCCATGCCGAAGAGGAACCCTGACCAGTCGCCCAGAAGTATCATAGGTCCAACCGTGATAGCAGCAAGTAAACTCCTCAGCGTTGCCAGAATCGGCAGCAACTACCATTGCCCCACGATGGGCACACTGGTTATGGATTAAATAAATATCACCATCGCTATGACGGGTAAGAACCATCGGTCGCCGTCCAATCCGAGTTGTTACAAAATCACCCGTCTTTCTGATCTGGCTCTCATGTCCAACGTAAACCCATGCCCGCCCGAAGATACGATCCATTTCCAGTTCGAATATATCTGGGTCTCCATAAACCCTGCGGTGTACCCGGCCGGGCTCGATGAGCGAGCTAATATCAGAAATATCGTGGATTGGCATTTTCCAAGAAACCTTACTTTTAGCCATTTCATGAAACTGTACTGTACGGTATAGTATGAATATGGTCCAGAACAGTCAAATGGCGCGGGCAACAGAAACGCGCCGCCAACGGAATGCAGCGAAGAAACGTCACATCATCCTGAAAGGCGCGAGAGAGATATTTATGGCGCATGGTTTTGGAGGTGCAAGCATGGATGCGATTGCTGATGCGGCATCGGTTTCAAAGATGACACTTTACCGATACTTCGACGGAAAAGAGGCGTTGTTTGCGGGCCTAATCGAGGAACAATGCGAGCGCATAATTGAACAGGACCCGACCGCTCCTCTGCGTGGATTGCCATTACGGGAATCTCTATTCCACTTTGGAGAGCGTCTTCTTAAGACAGTCTATGCGCCGGAGACATTATCATTGCATCGAATTGTTATGGCAGAGGTGCAACGCTTTCCAGAACTCGGTATGCTTTTTTATAAATCGGGGCCCGAGAAAAACATTGAGGCGCTTTCCCGGCATCTTCAAAGCTTATCGAACGAAGGTAGACCAGAAATTAGGAACTCTCGAAAGACGGCCGAGGAGTTCTTTGAATTGGTGCGCGGCTATACCCACTTGCGGCTTTTACTGGGCGTAGAACAAATTCCGGATCAGCGCGATATTAGGTCGCAGGTCGCGCGAGCTGTCGATACTGTTATGAAAGGCCTTTAGCGGATACGTTAAAAGCGTGTTTGAGATAACTTACTGTGCTAGGCTCCATTAATCTAAAGTCGGAGAGGGATAATGAACGCGACCGCAGTCCGTGATATTTCAGCCTCCTCCGTGCGAGGCCGGGTTAGCGCGGAAGAGTGGAGAGTGCGTGTTGACCTCGCGGCGGCGTACAGGCTAGCTCACCTGCACGGCTGGACCACAACACTGATCTATAATCATATATCGGCCCGTATCCCGGGGCCTGAACATCACTTTCTATTGAACCCATTTGGTCTTCGATGGGATGAGGTCACTGCGTCTAATTTGGTGAAGATCGATCTTGACGGAAATATCCTTGACGATACACCCCATAAAATAAACAACGCAGGCTACACTATTCACAGCGCCGTTCACGCGGCCCGCAAAGACGCGATGTGCGTAATTCATACTCACACCGAGGCGGGAATGGGGGTTTCTTCTCTAGAAGATGGTCTGATCTATACCAACCAGGACTCGATGATGTTTTATGGCCACACCGCCTATCACGACTTCGAGGGTATCGCGCTAGACCTTTCGGAGCGGGAACGTCTTGTCGAGGATCTCGGCGATAAGAAAGTAATGATCCTGCGCAATCACGGTTTGCTTACTACGGGAAATACAATAGGAGATGCATGGGTACAGATGTTTTTTCTTGAAAAGGCCTGCCAAGCGCAAATCTCACTTTTGTCTGCTGCTGCAGCAGCAGGTCAAAAGATTCATTTTCCCTCGAAAGTCGTCTGCGAACACACAGCGCGGCAATATGAAACTAATGGAACCGGCGAGAGGGAATGGCCGGCACTCATCCGACAATTGGATGACGTGACTACCGATTATAAGCTCTGAACGATGGCAGCGACAATCGATGAAATCGCACCGGATCTCTTTCGGATTACAAGCTTCGTGGAATCGGCGAATTTCCAATTTTCATCGTTTTTGGTGCGGGACGATGAACCGATGCTTTACCACACTAATCTGCGCGCCCTATTTCCCGATATCAGGTCTGGTATAGAGAAGGTTATCGAGCCGTCGACTATCCGTTGGATAGGTTTTAGCCATTTTGAATCGGATGAATGCGGTGCATTGAACGATTGGTTAGCGATTGCGCCCCATGCGCAGCCGGTTTGTAGTTTTGTAGGTGCCAGAACAAGCATAACGGATTTCTCCGATCGGCCGCCGAGGATTTTGGATGTTGACGAGCGGATTGAGACTGGATCCCATATCTTCCGAGTGATCGAGACCAAACATGTTCCACATGGTTGGGATGCAAGCCTATTGTTTGAGGAAACTGCCTCGACGCTGTTCTGTTCCGACCTGGTAGGGCAGGGAGGTGACGTGGAGGCTCTGACGGAGGGGGATATTGTCGGTAGGTCACAAGACTATAATGAGCACCAAGCGGCCGGGCCAATGTCTCGAGCTGTACCGTTTACCGATGAAACGTTGCCAATAATTGAAAATCTTGCTGCCCTGAGGCCAAAAACTCTCGCGTGCATGCACGGCTCGAGTTTTGCCGGTAATGGTGGTCAGGTCTTGCTAGATTTCGGCGCTATGCTGAAAAGACTGAATGCTAGAAATAACACCGAGTACTAATGGTTGAGAAAATTATAAAATCCGAAGAAGAATGGCGGGCACAGCTTACGGAGGAGGAATACTACGTTACCCGCCAACATGGAACGGAGCGTGCTTTCACCGGCGAGTATGACCAGTGTAAGGATCCCGGCATATATACGTGCCGATGTTGCGGCCATCCGCTCTTTGACGCTGAACATAAATTCGATTCAGGTACAGGATGGCCCAGCTTCTATCAGCCAATGCAGAACGATGCGGTAGAAACAAAGACCGATTGGTCGATGCTGATGCAGCGGACTGAAGTACATTGCCCGAGGTGTGACGCTCATCTTGGGCACGTTTTTCCCGACGGTCCGATGCCTACCGGTCAACGTTACTGCATGAACTCAGTGTCTCTGAAGCTGGAGCCCAAGGATGAATAGGTGCTTTTAACGCTAGCCTCTCCGCCCTGAATCCCCCGGGGGGGAGCGCGTTGGCGAATCCTGATTGAAACTCATTTTATACGGAGGCTACGGCGGTCATTTCGACAAGAATGTCGGGTGCGGCGAGCGGTGCCCCGACGGTTGTTCTCGCTGGAGCGTTGGGATTGTCCACCCATGCATCCCACACTTCGTTCATTGCCGAAAACCCTTCCATGTCCGAGATGTAAATTGTTACGGATAACAATTTTGATTTTTCGGAACCCATTTTCGCAAGTGTAGAATCAAGTCGCGACAGTACATCCGCAGTTTGCGCGGCTATATCGCCTGTACGGTCTTGGGCAACATGGCCCATCGTATATATTGTTTCCCCGTGGCGAACCGCTTTGCTCATGCGTGGGCCGGCATCGAATCTATGAATAGTATCCATTTATATTTTTCCTGCGTTTTATGTGAAAGTCTCAGAGGAAGATAGAAGGGAAGTCGTCACTGGGCTATCCTGCTATTTCAGAAATAAGGAAATTTCATGATTTTAATAACCAGTGCCGGGGGAAAAACCGGTAAGTCAGTAATTGAATCTCTTGCGCTGAGTGGGGAACCCGTCCGAGCGATGAGGCGCAGAACCGATATGGACGAAGAACTGATTGCACTTGGCGCAACTGAGGTTTTTCATGGCGACCTGAAAAACCGAGAACACACCGCTTTGGCGGCAACCGGGTGTCGTGCGATCTACTATATTTGCCCCAATATGACGGAAAATGAAGGAGAAATCGGAAACAGTTTAATCACCGCGGCTAAAGCAGCAGGCGTTGAGCGCCTAGTATTTCATTCTGTTCTGCATACGCAAGTACAAGCCCTAAAACATCATTGGGCAAGGCTATTTGTCGAAGAGGCGATCATAGAGTCTGGCGTTCCATTCAGCATCCTGCAGGTCGGATCCTATTATCAGAACATGCTGCCTGGCTGGGCTAAGATGATCAAAACCGGTATTCATGTAATGGCTTATGACGTAAATGTGCCGATGAGTTTGGTCGATCTCGGTGACGTATCAGAAGCGGCGGTACGCATTCTGAACGACCCGGGATGCGCGAATGGAATATTCGAAATTTGTGGTCCGGTAATCACATTAACCGAGAAAGCAGAAATTCTGTCTCGTTTGTTGGGTCGGGAGATAGAAGCGAGAAAACTCCCACCCGACACAGCAGTGGCCCATGCTGCGCAAGCGGGCGTGGCAGAATTTGGGCAGGAGTGTATGCATCGGATGTTCGCGCATTATGATATTCACGGACTGGTTGGATCCCCGCGGATACTTGAGTGGATACTCGGTCGTCCAGCCACTGATTTCGAGACATTCGCCCGACGTGTAATCGCTAACATTTAACGCCTGACGTATGTCACCCGAATTACTTGGGCTAATGGCGCCTTAATTTCGGTCGGACTGTCGTTATCGGGAGGCCGCTTCGAATCTCCCTACTTCATTATATCGGCATTTACTTGTGTCCGATAGGATAGACCCCGTTTTCTTAAATGGCTGTTTAAGTGAGCTCAATTGTCAGGGGATTATAAGAGTACAGCCAAGCGTTTCGGTCGGCCCCTTCGTCTCGGTTAGCAAAGCTATCGCGAATAGCCTCGACACTATCCAAGTGAAATAGTTTCCGGTTTGCGTCAGAGGCATTGACTACGCGTGCAGTTCGGGTACCCCTGTTACGCTGGTAGAGCTTAAGCGCCTTAGTGATATCGCCATCTTGTTGAAGAGCCCGGGTAAGAACAGCGCCATCTTCTATCGCCATGGCGGCACCTTGCGCCAAATAAGGTAAAGTCGCATGAGCGGCGTCGCCGAGGATAGTCACCCGGTTCGAGCTCCAGTTTTCTATTGTCGGTCGACGATAGAGTGCCCAACGATAGCATTCGTCCTTATCTACTAAATCGATCACTGTCTGGATATCGTTATGCCAACCTTCAAAATCGGCTTTCAAATCCCTCCAAGGAAATTTTGCTGTCCATGACTCTTCCCGGGCAACAGGTGTTTCCACACAGCCAACGAAATTCAGAAGCTCACCACCGCGGATCCAGTACGAAACAGAATGTTTGCCAGGACCCATCCATACCGACATGACTTCTTCCATGAAGTTCTTTGGCAGCTTCTTCTTCGGCACCGTCAATCGCCATGCAGAGTCACCGGTATAGATCGCTTTGACTGCCCCCGCGACCTGATCTCGTATAACCGATTTTACTCCGTCGGCACCGATCAAAATGTCACCTTTGGAGATGCTCCCATCTTCAAAGTGCAGTTCCACGCCATCGTCTTTTTCGGTGTATCCCTTTGCTTTCTTATCAAGATGGACGAGACCCTTTTTCATCTTTTGGACAGCATTAGCGAGTATTTCGTGTAGGTCGGCGCGATGGACCTGGTTGTAAGGAGCTTTGTGAAGTTTGAAATGTTCTTCGGAGAGGGCGAATCGGTCGATAATCTCTCCCGTGTCGTGCAGTCTGAATACATAGGCCGCAGGACGAACGGACAGGGCAGATATTTCATTTCCGATACCCAGATGATTCATAACGTGCATCGCATTCGCGCTTAGCTGGATGCCGGCGCCAACTTCTCCAAGCTTAGGAGCCTGCTCATATATCTCCACGTCGTGGCCTGCTTTAAGCAAACACCCAGCTGCCGCCAAGCCACCGAGACCTGCACCGTTTATCAAAATCTTGTATGAGTTCAAAAGAATCAGCCCTCTTAGTTAAATACGATTCAGAAATGCCTTGAATCGTTCGAGTTTTAAACTCAACACTGAATAATTTATATTCAAATCACAACGTTTTACGCATTCCCCGATGGGGTATGCCTTCCTCAGAAAAAATTCTGGTTTCTGTCAAAAATCCTAGTTTTTCGTAAAACGGACATGCGTGGACCTGAGAATTAAGAAATGCGGTCGAATATCCTCTTTTCCGCGCGTCATCGAGCGCGCGAGACACCAATCGCCGCCCTATACCTGAGTTGCGATGTGTTCTCGTGACAGCAACGCGTTCGATTTTTACCACCCGTTTATCAAGTGGGCGGACCCTTGCTGTACCAATTTCAACACTATCCAGCGTTGCCAGATAGTGTCGGCAATAATCGTCTAAGCCATCGAATTCTGCGTTCTGGTTGACTTTCTGTTCAATACAAAACACGTCAAACCTGACGGAAAAGCACGCGTCGAGATCGCTTATCTCTGTTGCTTCGGAAATGACAGGACGGGGCATTGTATCGCAATCTCTTGGAAAGAAAGAGATTATAAACAAATTTAAGGTATCTGGCACGACTAAAGGCGGAGGGTCGCAGCCCCAAGAATTATTAGGCCCTAAATGGACCCGCCGGTCTTGGGTCGCTATGGTTTGCAACCGAAACCCAAAGAGGAATTACCGGGATGAAAATCTTTGTCTACTCGGCCTCGCTCCGAGAAGAGTCTGTCAACCTCAAGTTATCTAAACTAATTGCTACGGTAGCGGCATCATATGGTGCGGAGATAGATTTTGCTCGCATCAGTGAATTTGACATGCCGATGTATAATTTTGATGAGCAGCAATCGTCGGGTATACCCGAAGGGGCGATTCAACTGGCTGACCGGATCGCAGCGGCGGATGGAATGATCCTGACCTCACCTGAATACAATTGGCTGCCGCCAGCGACTATCAAGAATGCTATTGACTGGTTGTCACGAATAAAACCCACACCTGTCGACAAAAAGTCGATCCTTTTATCATCTGCTAGCCCGTCGCTGGCCGGCGGAGGGCGAGGTTTGCTTAGCCTACGCGTTTCCTTTGAAGCGCTCGGAACTTGGGTCTATCCCAAAATGTTCACGCTCGCTCAGGCACCGATGGCATTCAAAAATGATGGAACACTCGTCAATGAGGATCTTGCTGAGATGCTCGACGCCATGGTCGCCGATTACTGCTCAGCCGCAGTGGCTTTGAATAATAGGTAGGACAACCCGAGTGTCGGAGACAAACGTTAAGGAACGCTGGATAGGATCGCGTTATCCTAGAAAGGAAGACGCGGCGCTGCTGACAGGCAACGCAAGGTTTATAGATGATATGGAGCCTGTAGCGGGTATTCAGCACGCGGCAATCCTGCGCTCTGATCGGCCTCATGCACGCATTATCTCAATCGATACGACCAAAGCGGAGGCCCTGCTTGGAGTGCGAGGAGTGGTGACGGGGGCGAATATTGCTGAGACAATCGCACCAATCCCAAGTGCGGTCCGAGTACCTATAAAGTTTTATCCGATCGCGATCGATAGAGTTCGCTACGTGGGTGAACCAGTTGCAGTGGTTGTCGCCGAGGATCGGTATATTGCGGAGGACGCAATTGAACTCATTCATGTCGAATACGAGGAATTACCCGCGACTGCAGATCCGCAAATGGCAATGGCGGAGAAAGCATCCTTATTGCACGACGAAGTCGGTTCTAATGTCGTGCACCACCGGACATTCCGATACGGCGATCCAGAAGGCGCATTCGAGAGAGCGGATAAGATAGTTCGGCTCGAGTGGCGATACCCAAGATATGCATCCACTCCCATGGAGACATATGGACTGGTGGCTAATTTCGAACGCCAGCCGGATCGTTACACTATTTGGTCCAATTTCCAGGGCCCCTTTATCTTGCACGCGCTAATGACGGGTGCGCTTGGTGTGCCTGGAAACCGTTTGAGACTTATCACTTCGCCTCACTCCGGTGGCAGCTTCGGGATAAAACAGGCCATGTTCCCATATATGGTTTTACTCGCCGCTAGTTCCCGCATACTCGGGTGTCCGGTCAAGTGGATAGAAGACCGACTAGAGCATCTGACTGGGTCTTCGACAGCGGCGGACCGCGCCGACAGCGTGGAGGCGGCATTCACTGTTGAAGGGGAGTTGATCGGCCTCAAATTTTATAACATTGTCAATGTCGGCGCTTTCGTACGGGCTCCCGAACCGGCGTCTGTTTATCGTATGCATTCCGCGTCGAATGGGTGTTACCGGGTTGCGAATATCGCGGTCGATAACCGGCTCGTGGTGACTAATACTACACCTATCGGCTTAAACAGGGGATATGGTGGCCCCCAATTTTATTACGCCCTAGAAAGGGTAATGGAAGCGGGCGCAAAAGAGCTTGGGATTGACCCAGCAGAAATTCGCCGGAGGAACTTCATAGGGCCAGAAGAATTTCCCTACAAGGCCCCTGCTGGTGCCACTTATGACTCCGGTAATTACGAAGCCGGCCTCCAGCAAGCTCTTAAACTCGCCGCATATGAGGACCTGAAGGCCGCAAGAGAGCATGCGCGTTCCAACGGTAAACTTTTCGGCATTGGAATGGCGGCAGGTATAGAACCGTCGGGGTCCAATATGGCCTATGTGACGCTCGCCCAGACACCTGAAGAAAGGGCCAAGGCCGGTGGACGATCTGGTGGCCTTGGAACAGCAACGGTTTCGGTTGACCCTTCAGGTTCTGTCACCGTAAAAACCGTTTCTACCCCTGCAGGTCAGGGGCACCAGACGGTCGCTGCTCAGGTGGTTGCCGACGCACTAGGAATGCGCCCCGAACAGATAGACGTTGTCACCGAGGTTGACACGCTCACAAGCGCGTGGTCGCTGGCATCGGGAAACTACGCTAACAGGTTTTCCTCTGTCGTGATCGGTACAATTGCCGACGCAGCGGACAAAGTAGCGAAAAAGATAAAACTGATCGCTGCGGAAAACTTGGAGGTGGCGCCAGAAGATATCGAACTAGTCGGAGGGAATGCACAGGTTGTCGGCGTGCCGGATAAGTCACTTCCAATTCGTCGGCTCGCTGCCCAGACCCATTGGCACCCTGCAGGTTTGCCGGACGAGATGGAACCCGGCCTTTTCGAGACTACAATTATGAATCCCGAAATGTTGGATGCACCAGATGAACAGGATCGTGTCGCGAGTGCGGTTACTTTTGGCTATGTTTTCGACCTTGCTGCAATCCAAATTGATTCGGAAACCGGCGAAATAGAAGTTGTGAAGTATGTGTCGGTGCACGATGTCGGCAACGTTCTAAATGAAATCGTTGTCGAAGGACAAATATACGGTGGCTTTGCGCATGGAATTGCCGGCGCTCTGCTGGAGGAGTTTGTCTATGATGCGGGTGCTAATCCGCAGGCTGGAACGTTCGCCGATTATCTCTGCATTACCGCACCCGAGGTACCCGAGTTGACAATTGGTCACTTCAATACGCCTTCGCCCCACAACGCCCTCGGCGCGAAGGGTATGGGAGACGGCTCGTCGATGTTAGCGCCGACGGCGATTGCCAACGCGGCGGCTGACGCGCTGGGTACGTTCGATATCGATCTGCCGTTGACACTGAATAAGAACTGGTCGGCTGCAAATGAGTTGCCGTATCAGCGCGCTGGCACCGCAAAAGCTAGGGTAGGGAGTAGCCTGCAAGAAATGGTATCTTCTGAGGGTGGCCTCACCGGTAGTGGGTCCGTTGAACTGTCTGCATCGCGGGGGGAGGTATGGAAGCTCCTGCTTGACCCGGGTACGCTGGCCGCTGTCGTCCCCGGTTGTGAGGAGCTTAGACAGGTAAGCGACGATAACTTCACCGCAGAAGTGAAAATTGGCGTAGCGGGAATCAAAGGTGTCTACAGTGCCGAGATCGAACTTCGCGACAAGATCGAGGGAGAAAGTATTAGTCTTGTGGGCCGAGCATCTGGGGGACTGGGTTATGGGCAGGGGGAAGGCAGAGTTGCGCTGAAAGCGATTAACGACAACAGGACACGCCTGTCATACGAATACACCGCCAATGTAGGTGGCAAAGTTGCAGCGGTGGGGCAGCGTATGCTGGGTACCGTTACAAAGCTTCTTATCGCCCAATTCTTCAAGGGATTCGACAGACGGTTGAAGGTCGGCAGAGAAAATGAAAGGTCTTTTGATGGTATCTTTAGACGCATATTCAGGCGACGCGTCAAATGAAACCCGTCGCCTTTGAATACTGCCGACCTGACACATTGGAAGAAGCGATGGAGTTGCTTGCCGAGTTTGGCGGAGACGCTAGTATAATTTCTGGCGGTCTATCGCTTGGCGCGATGCTTAATATGCGCCTCGTGCGTCCAGTCGCGGTGATAGATATTAACCAATTGAATGAACTTTCCGAAATAAAGATCAGTGATGCGACTGCGACCACCGGGGCTTTAGTGAGGCAGGCGGTTGCGATGAGTAGCCCAAGTATAATTTCAGGTGTACCGCTTCTAGCTAGAGCTTTGCCTTGGGCCGGACACTACCAAACACGGTCCCGTGGGACGCTTGGTGGATCAGTTGCGCATGCCGATCCGAGCGCAGAGGTCCCACTGACGCTAGTTACGCTGGGGGGTGCAGTAAAACTTACGTCTCCACGAGGAAACCGTAATGTACCCGCGAGGGAGTTTTTCCATGGCCTCTTAACGACTGATCGGAAAGCTGACGAGATGGTTACTGAGCTGATCTGGCCGGCGCGGCGCGAAAAAATGGGATACGGATTTGAGGAACTCGCACAGCGCCATGGGGATTTTGCCATCACTGCGGTGGCGGCGCAGGTGACGGTTGAAAATGATGGTAGAATCACTGATCTTTCACTCGGGCTTGGCGGGGTAGAGGATCGGCCCATCGTCGCCGAGACGGCTACATTTATCGGCGAACCGGCGACCAAAAAAACAGCAAAGTGTATTGCGGAGACTGTTGCCGGTGTTGTTGACCCGGTAGTCGACCTGCAGGCAAATGTTGATTATCGGCGTCAGTTGGTTCGCGTATTGGGTGCTCGCGCACTTTCCGCTGCCTTTGAAGACGCCACCAAAGATCGCAAGGCAAATTGATGCTGCGTATCAAAGCCAATCAAAAACAACGCGTGACCGTGACTATCAACGGCAAAGAGCTCTCTGGGTTCGCCGAACCGAGGCTATTACTGACCGACTTTCTACGCCACGAACTTGGGATGTACGGTACTCACGTTGGCTGTGAGCATGGTGTCTGCGGCGCTTGCACTATCATCATTGATAACGTGGCTACCCGCAGTTGCCTACGGTATGCGGTGCAGTGCGATGGAATGGAACTTATTACGGTGGAGGGCCTCGCTGATCCGGATGGAATGCTGAATAGCCTGCAAAAAGCGTTCAACGAAAATGGTGCGCTACAATGCGGGTTTTGTACAGCGGGAATTTTAATGTCGGCAACCAAATTTCTTCAGGAAAATTCGAATCCGACACGTGATGAAGTTCGTGACATGTTGTCGGGACACATTTGCCGATGTACGGGGTACGAGCAAATTGTGCGAGCCATATTACAGGCTAGCGAAAAATGAACCTGGGTGAGGCTTTTTATCGCCAAACATTACGAGAGGAATCGGCTGAGGCGGTTGTTGATGGAGAGGTGCGCCGGAGCTATTGCGATTGGTATCGTGAAATTCTTGCCGTTGCTGGTGGTCTTGAATTGCAGGGTCTGAAATCAGGTGATCATTTTGTCGCAGTTCTGTCCAACCGATACGAGACCGCTACACTCTATTGGGCATGCCAAATGCTCGGAGCTATCTTTACGCCATTTAATTGGCGCGCCAATAGTGAAGAGGTTGGATACGTTCTGGATGACGCTGAGGCCGTTGCGGTAGCGTTTGAGGCAAGGTCGCGGGAGGCTGTTATAACTTCGCTCGAACAAACGGGCATAGCTGGGATTAAAACATACGATATTGATAATAATGGTTTCCACATTCTCAAAAATGCTGAGCCTCTTAATGGGCCGTCAAAGGTAGACGAAAACGAAATCTGCCTAATGCTCTACACGTCCGGTACTACAGGGCGGCCGAAGGGCGTGCCTAGAACACATCGTGCTGAACGACTTGCTGCCACCCATTGCGTAGCGCAGCTTTACTACCGACATGGTGAATCGACTCTTGGCGTAATGCCTATGTTTCATACGATGGGTATTCGATCGATGCTGATGTGTATGCTGCTAAACAGTAAATTGGTCTGTTTGCCATCATGGGATGCAGAGACAGCGATGCGACTAATTCAGGGTGAAAAGATAGATACGTTATTCCTTGTGCCGACCATGTTCCATGACATGCTTCATCATCCTAAACGAAAAGAATACGATCTCTCATCATCAAAAAATATCGGATACGCTGGTATGGCAATGACATCGGCGCTGACAGCCCGATGTGTCGAGGAGTTTAATCCGCGCCATTTTATTAATTTTTATGGATCCAGCGAAATATTTTGTTTTGCAGTCTGTGACCATGTGGCGGAAAAACCGGGCTGCGCGGGGCGGGCAGGGATTGGACAAATTTTGCGGATTGTGATGCCGGATCCTAGCGGTCAAGGAGGGCCCAATGAAATTATTCCTGATGGGCAGTCAGGAGAGATAATAGCGCCGATGGAGGGAATGGAAGCATTTTCTGGCTATTGGAAACGGCCAGATGCGGATGCGAAATCCATTCGCGAAGGCTGGTATTTCACGGGTGATCTCGGTTATTTTGATCAAGACGGCGAACTTTATCTGGTTGGTCGTGTCGACGATATGGTGATTTCCGGCGGGGAAAATATATATCCTGAGGAAGTCGAAGACGTTCTTGCAAAATCACCGCTTGTAAAACAAGTGGCGGTCATAGGTATGCCGGATGACCGTATGGGGTCCCGTGTCGTTGCATTTGTGGAGCCGGCATCGCCCGAGTGTTCTGCAGAAACCCTCGACGCTTGGTGCCTTGATAGCAGCTTAACTCGTTTTAAAAGGCCCCGCGCCTATGTTTTTGTCAAACGTATTCCGCGATCTGCCGCTGGAAAACTTTTGCGCCGGTTCCTTCGCGACGGCGATTATGAATTGAACGATAAATTTAACAGTACGCTCTAACCCGGGAGAGAAAATTGGTTGAAAAAAATTATGCGCATCAGCGGGCCTCCGTTCTTGAAAACCTTGATGGGATTCGCATTGACGTTGATGCAGAAAAACGCATCGGATACCTAATTCTTGATCGCCAGCCGCTAAACATTGTGTCGTACATCGGTCGCCAGCAGATCCGGGCGATTATCGAGGAGATGGACGAAGATGATGACATTGGGGTAATCGTCATCAAGGGAGCGAACGGCGTTTATACCTCTGGGGGTGACGTAAAAGCTTTTCCGGATATACCAAAGAATAAAATGTCAGACCTTCACTGGAATATTGGAGCCCCGGAGCGAGCGGATAAACCCGTGATCGTTGCGATGGAAAAATATGCATTTGGCGTAGGATTTGAACTCGCGATGGCCTGTGACTTCCGGTTTGCGACCAAGGATACCCTAATCGGGTTGCCAGAAAGTTCTCTTGGGCAGATGCCGGGATCTGGAGGAAGTGTGCGCGTAGCGCGTATAGCCGGTCTGACGCGGGCAAAGGATATGGTGATGCTTGGTACAAGGGTGTCAGCGCCGAGGGCACATGACTGGGGTCTGCTGACGGACGTTGCGGAGGACATAGGTGGTTTACAGGAGATGGTTGAAGATTATGCGGCCAAGTTAAATTCTCTCTCGCCGATTGCCCTGTCCTCTCTGAAGAAGGTATTAAACTCCGCATATGATTCACCTCTTAAAACCTCACTCGAAGTCGAGGGTCATTCATACGAGAAACTGAGATGGACTCACGATTATTCGGAGGGAATTGCAGCATTTTCGGAGCGCCGAAAAGCAGAATTCAAGGGCGAGTAGAAAATGGTAAATTCCTGCCGTTTGTGCGTCTGGCACTACAATTTGTTTCCAGATCATAAGGGGTAATAAGTGCTTGCCGCACCTTTTTTGTACCTTGAGAGTTTACCCTAGGCCGATACTATGAATTTTTATAACTACCATTGTATTCGGCTTTGCGGGGGCAGAGATAAATTAAAATCTATAAATACGAGCTTGAGTCAGAACCGGTTCTCTATTTTAAGGCAGTGATTGTACTGGAATTGGTACTCGGATAATAAATTAACTCGTACTCGGGCGACGTCTTAATCCTCTTACTTGGACATGCGATTTTTATGACTAAGAGAAAGAAGGCCACGGAATGGCCTGCTCAGATATTTGAAGTGCTGAAGGACGCTGATATCGTACAAGTTTCGTATGTTCCTGATGCAGGACATGCGCATTTGATCAAAGCTTGCCTTGCGGATAACCGCATAAAAACAACCCGTCTGACTACCGAGGAGGAGGGCATAGCCCTCTCGCTTGGTGCATGGCTCGGCGGTGAACGGAGTGCCTTGCTAATGCAATCTTCTGGCGTTGGTAATTGTATAAACATGCTTTCGATAATTAATGAAACCCGGTCACCATTACTGATGCTGGTTACAATGCGAGGCGAGTGGGGCGAATTCAATCCGTGGCAAATACCGATGGGGCAAGGAACGTCCAAGGCACTGGAGGACGCGGGTATGATCGTCTATCACGTAGAGGATGCCGATGAATTGGCGGAGACTGTCTACGCCGCTTCACAGATTGCGTTTAATTCATACAGGCCAGTTGCTGTGTTAATCGGCCAGAAAGTCATTGGCTTCAAGGATTGGCGGAAATAATGTCAAAAGAAAATAAAATTATCCTAAACCGTCGTGTTGTCGTATCGCAAATTATGCGCGAGCGTGGAGACGCGCTGGTTGTAACAGGGCTTGGGTCGACAACCTGGGACGCCGCGGCAGCCGGTGATCATCCCAATAATTTTTATCTTTGGGGTGGTATGGGTGGCGCGGCGGCTACGGGTTTAGGATTGGCGAGAGCTCAACCTAATCGTCGGGTAGTTATTTTGACTGGTGACGGAGAAATGCTGATGGGTATTGGTAGCCTTGCGACGATTGCAGTCGCTGGACCATCCAATTTGGCGGTGTGTATCATCGATAACCAGCGATATGGCGAGACCGGTATGCAGGAAACACATACAGGCCACGGTGTCGATCTTGCTCAGATAGCCGCTGGTGCTGGATTCGCACTGACACACACAGCTTGGACGAAGAAAGACTTGAAGGCGTCTATTCCCCATCTTTACGAAACCGAGGGTCCGGTATTCGTGGCTATAAAAGTCAACACAGACTATGTGCCGATGGTGTTGCCGATGAGGGATGGTACGGCGATCCGCAGTCGCTTTCGGGAATCGGTTTTGGGAGCAAGGGCGTTCGATTAAGAATACCAATAGTTCGAAGTGATTGATCTCTATGTCCTTGATAACATGACGCTTGTTTGCCTCGCCGCGGGCTTTATTTCTATTGCTCTGTTTCATGGCCAGCTGGATGGCTTAGATGAATAAGGACCCTTGAATGCGCTTCGCTAAGATCTATTGCGCTGATAAAAGAAGGTCAATTTAACTTTTGGCCAATAATATCGAGAATTTATTGTTTGATTATTGATTAAAGGATATCTCAGCTAAACGGGCTCCCGGTTTTTCCAATTTTGAATCGGTATTATTGCCCAAATACATCGCCATCGGATACCCTCTTTGGGGGTATTATTCGATTAAAAAGGAAGTAACGTCATGGATTCCGGTGTTGAAGCGCTTACCAAGTATAAAATGTTCATTGGTGGAGAATGGGTCAGCTCCGAGTCAGCTGAGACGTTTGAGTCCTTCAATCCATATACCGCTCGGCCTTGGGCATTGCTGCCGAGAGGCAACGCGAAAGATGTTGAACGAGCCGTCGAGGCAGCTGACAAAGCGTTCAACGAAGGCGAATGGCCGAGACTCACCGCTACGGCGCGTGGTCACATGATCCGCAAATTCGCGGATTTGATTACGGAAAACGCGGAAGAACTCGCTGAGATAGAGGTGCGTGATAACGGCAAGTTGATTGCAGAGATGAGTGCACAGTGTAAATACCTGACCCAATGGTATTATTATTACGCTGGGCTCTGCGACAAAATTGAAGGGTCCGTGATCCCCATCGATAAGGCTGGTCATTTCAACTATACGGTATGGGAACCACTGGGAGTTTGCGCATGTATAGTTCCTTGGAACTCGCCACTCCTTCTACTCGCTTGGAAGTTGGCACCTCTTCTAGCGGCTGGAAATACCGCGGTAATAAAGCCGTCCGAGTATACCTCTGCTTCCACGCTGGAGTTTATGAAAATCGCAGAGCAGGTATTTCCGCCTGGTGTGATAAATGTAGTTACCGGGTTCGGTGCAGAGGCAGGAAGTCCTTTGGTAGATCACCCTAAGGTGGTGAAAGTAGCTTTCACCGGGTCGGATGTCACAGGCTCTGCGATTTACGCTCAAGCGGCGAAGCACATGAAGAAGGTTACCATGGAACTTGGTGGTAAATCACCAAACATCGTATTTGCTGATGCGCATCTCGATAATGCTGTAAAGGGTGTAATATCAGGGATTTTTGCGGCGACGGGCCAAACCTGTATCGCTGGTTCACGTTTGCTCGTTCAGAAATCTATTCATGATGAGTTTGTGCAGAAGTTAGTTGAACTTGGTAGTTCAGCGAAAATCGGTGATCCGTCCAGCTTTGAAACGCAAGTCGGACCGGTTACAAATATTCCCCAATATGAAAAAATTCTAGACTACATAAATGTGGCGAGAGGTGAAGGTGCGGAGGTAGTGCTTGGAGGAGGCACGCCATCTGGCCCGGAAATCGGGGAAGGCTGGTTTGTAGAGCCGACAATTTTTACCGGCGTCAAAAACAATATGCGAATTGCTCAAGAGGAAGTTTTTGGTCCGGTTCTCTCGATTATTCCGTTTGAAGATGAAGACGATGCTGTGAATATCGGCAACGATGTTATTTATGGACTTGCAGCAGGTGTATGGACCCAGAATATAGGTAGAGCGATTACAATGGCCGAGAGGCTGCGGGCCGGGACTGTGTGGGTAAACACTTATAGGGCAGTCAGCTATCTCTCTCCTTTCGGCGGGTATAAAAAGTCTGGCATAGGTCGTGAGAGCGGACAGGAAATGATAAAGGAGTACCTACAGCACAAATCTGTTTGGATCGAAACATCGAATGCCGATGCGCCAAATCCATTTGTTCTTCGGTGAAAACAAATTTTAGATGTGCCCGGTTCGTTACCTCTATTTATTCGTACATGCTGGAGGATATTTCTTCGGTGTCTGGAGAGGACTTGCGTGTCGCTTGAAGGAATCAACCGGAAGTGCAGATCGAAAATTTCGTCGATCATTACAATCATCAGCGCTATCACGAGAGCATTAACAACTTCACGCCCGCAGACGTCTACTTTGGGTGTGGCCAGGCCATTTTAAAACAACGTGAAAGGATCAAACGGAAAACCATGGAGCAGCGGCGCTTGCAATACCGCAAACACGCCGCTTAATATCTTGAACCAGATGGGCCAGATCCTCGCTTAGATCAGGCCGCCATGTGTTCCATTTTATATGACGACGGACATGATAGATAGCAAATCTTCCAAATCTAACCCGATACGAGATTCGAAAAATCGGATCAAATTAGGTGTATTCGGTATCAACGGTAATGGCGCGGCTTTGACGTTTCATCCCGACCGCTATCAGTGCACCTGGGACTCAAACTTGCGACTGGCGGAGATGGCCGAGGAACTCGGCTTCGAAGCTTTTGTTTCGGCGGCTCATTGGAAATCTTTCGGTGGAGACGGCCACTACAGCGGCGACTTAATGGAAACATTTACTTGGGCGGGCGCTGTCGCCGCCGTCACCAGGCGAATTGGCATTATCAGTACGCTCCATGTGACACTTATTCATCCGGTGTTCGCAGCAAAGGCGGAAGCAACTGTAGACCTCATTTCCAATGGCCGCGCCGGAATGAATCTTGTTCTTGGTTGGAATCCGCCAGATCTGCAAGTTTTTGGAGTAGAGCTGAAAGGACACGACGCCCGCTTCGAGGTTGGTGAAGAATGGATGGAGATTTTCGACCGACTTTGGGAAGGGAAGGAAAGTTTTGATTATCGCGGAAAATATTTTGATATCAAAGGAGCATATAACCAGCCACGTGGCGTCCAGCCCCGCCCGGCACTGTTAAACGCCGGCCGTTCAGCTCGCGGCAGAGAATTTGCGGCGAAGCACTGTGATATCTCATTCGTTTCTGCCCATGATCCAGCTCCGGAGGCGATCAAGAAGCAAGTCGATGAATGCAGAAGCGAAGCCCGCACAAAGTTTGGGAAAGACATCCAGATCTGGATGTCTGCCTACGTTGTTCTGAAGGATACGACCAAGGAGGCGCAAGAATACGTCCATGACTATGTCGTTACGCAAGGCGACGATGCGGCGGTTCAGAATATCTTGAACAACAGCGAGATTGATACCAAGAAGCTTTCGCCCGAGGCAGCATCAAAGCAAGGTTACTCGCTTAAAGCAGGGTTTTATGGGTATCCACTGGTCGGAGATGCAGATCATGTCACAGAGCTTTTGAAGAATCTCTCCGACGCCGGTGTCGATGGCTTTTTACTCACTTGGCTAGACTATGAAGGCGGGCTAGCCAGATTTGGTCGGGAGTTACTCCCACGCTTAGAGAAAGCCGGGCTACGCGCACCGTTTGCAGAGATGGTTTGACGGCCATCGCGCAGACGCAGTAAATATATTGTGGATGCGCCAGTTAGTTCAGGACCGGTGCTGACCCATCCGAGGATTTCTGTATCTTCTATAATTTGGTTAGGGAGTTCGCATGCCAAAACAAGTCATCACGTCGGCTACTGCACCGACCACCGGTTTTACGCCAGGCCAATCTGTTTCACCACTCGCACAAGCAATCCGATACGGCAACATGCTGTTTCTGTCTGGACAGGGGTCGCTCGA
Source organism: Alphaproteobacteria bacterium MarineAlpha11_Bin1 (assembly GCA_002937455.1). Next base: position 3,787 of record PTJZ01000009.1, on the reverse strand, counting down.
CCCATCCACGGGTGAAGTTGTGCCAGGTGATATCGAAGCACAAACACGTCAAACGTTGGACAATCTTATGATTATACTCGAAGCTGCAGGTGCAACTTCGAAGAATATCGTCAATATGCGCGTCATATTGCGCGATGTGGCCGATTTTCCCAGATTCAATGAAACTTTCCGTGAATATTTCGCGGGCGAAAAAGTAACACGAACTTGCTTTGGCGGTGTTCTTCACAGGGCAGGCATTGATATTGAAATCGACTGTGTTGCCATGTTCGACTAGGGTCTGAGCCCAATACAGCAATTTGATTTTGCTTGGCAAATCAGATTCAAGGTCTCCATGAATGGAGGTTCGAATCGCCAGGTTAGATCTACCCGATGCCGAGTGGGCCGTGATTGCTCCTTTGTTGCCCCGACAGGGTCGTGGCGCAAGGCGCGGCGATGATCGCAAGATCCTCAACGGTATCTTCGATATTCTTCTTACAGGACCTCCGTAGCGGGACTTGGCAGAATGTTACGGTCTCAGGACGACGTTTTACAATCGCTACGTCCTTTGGGGGCTTAAAGGCGTTTGGAAGACGGTTTTCGATGCCCTGGCTCGAGAGACGGAAGACAGTCTGCTTTTCATCGACAGTTCTATTATCAAGGCTCACCGCGCCGCGGCTGGGTCAAAAAGAGGGGGGCTGGAAGAAGGTATTGAAGGTGTTGGTGGCACCCCGCCCAAAATGGCCTCGTATTTCCCGATCCAGTTCCGATGACCTCAAATCAAATATTTCGTTTAACCGGTCGGCCGGGTGTCATCTTCCCCTGATTACATAATGCGTGATCAATATCCAGGTCAGGTTCCCAGACAGGGGCGCTAAGACGCCGTTTCCCGTCAGGTGTTTTTAGGATGCCGTCTTCATCCATGTTTAGACGGTCCCAGAGTTTGCAGGTTACCTGTACGTGCCTCTGGTCCAGAGCTTCACAGTAATTCGAATATTCACAAACGATATTTTCCGCACCACGGCCAAGGCGCACTTTCAAAAACCAATCAGGATCAGCTAATGACTGACGAGCGAAGCCTATAATATCGCCGTTCTCCTCAGCCAGAATATCTTCGGCTTGCTGGAATCCATGAACGCCACCTGTTACGACGACCGGTGTTCTGTAGCCGGCCGAGCGGATCGCGTTGCGGATATAAGAGGACGGCTCAAAATTTCGCCCGAATGGGCCTTTTTCATCGGAGTAATACTGAGGCATACACTCATAACCACTCGGGCCGGTGTAGGGATAAGCGGCGGCACCAACTGAGGGCTGCTGAGCATCTTCAAATCTTCCACCACGAGAGAGGGACAGGAAGTCCATACCTGCATCCGCAAATGCAACTCCTATTTGAGCCGCATCTTCAACCGTGTTTCCGCCATCGACGACATCATCGGCGAGGTAGCGGCAGCCGACAGCGTAGTCTTGTCCGACTGTCGCCCTAACCGCCTCGAATACCTCCAAGGGGAGCCTCAACCGATTCTCGATAGTGCCGCCGTATCCGTCTTGACGTGTGTTCAGCCGAGAGAGAAGTGACGACATTGTGTAAGCATGCGCGTAATGCAGTTCGATGCCGTCGAACCCCGCATCTTTTGCACGTGCCGCTGCACCAGCGAAAAGATCCGGAAGTACCTGCGGTAGTTTGGCAATTTGCGGGAGATGGGTATCGGTAACGCGCTCTCGGTATCCCATTCTCAAGCTTTCGAGTTCGCGCTCATCCAGGATACTAGAAAGTTTTTCATCACTTAGCGAAACGAGATGCTCGCGAATGCGGTCTTCGCTCCATCCATCTGCACCAAGTAATTTGCGATGACTGTCCGTTATCGTAAGATATTCGCGAAGAAATTTCTCGGGGTTTGGGCGGCGTCGAATTGCCAAGAAATCAATGCATTGGATGAATAAACGAGTATGGCCACCGCTGGATTCACGCACCGTCTCAACCAATGTGCGCAGGCCATCAACGAACCGGTCATCACCAATTCGCAGGAGCGGACCGGATGGGATGTCTCGTATACCGGTAGCCTCAACTACGATCGCGCCGGGGCGGCCGCGCGCAAATCGGCTATACCAATCAAGTACCTCTGGTGTAACTATTCCGTCTCCGGTTGACCGCCACGGTACCATCGCTGGAATCCAAGTCCGCTGCTCAAGCTCTACCGGCCCAACATTGATCGAACTGAAGAGCTTCGAACGGGATGCTGCCTTCCGGCTCGGCCATTTACCCGGCTGCGGTTCCCATTTGATCCGTTCCGGCGGTCGCCACATGTTGTTCTCCAATAAACGGAATTAAATTAGTTTAAGCTTAAACTAATTTAATTCAATAGTCTGGATTGGGAAATATAGATATTGGCTCTCGGGATTTATTCTGTTGCAGGTGTTATTGGCGACGGTACAGTCGGTACTCGGCCACGCGGAGAGACGGTAACGTCGATCTTTGAACCGCCAAGCGTCCTCTTCGTAATCTGAATGGTCGCAATTCGATTTTCGCGGCTATAGGTCAAGACGCTGGTCTCCGACCGCACGGTAGTGATCTCCTGCCACCTGTACTTAGGCATTTCTTGGAGGAAGAAATCGTATGTTATTGATGGCCCCTGACCAGTAGACATCGAGAGGCGCCCTATCCATTCATCACGAGTCCCGAGTACAAGAGATCGTTCGACGTCCATCGTGGCGCCCGCTGGTACCGCGATATCCGAAAACTGTGCGAAGCCGACAGCAGTTCTAGCTGTGGGTGTACTAGTCGTACCAGAAGAAGATGTAGTAGCGCTTCCCGGCACACAGGCCGAAACAGAAATTCCGATCGCGAATATAAGCGGCACTATAATATGATTAGGCCGGAAGGAATCATTAAAAGCCATGACCTAATATATCACGGGAATCGCCACATGAGCGAATATGATTCGGCTCAGCGATAAATATTTTTTCCATATACACCGTGTTTGCGGACATCCCAGAGGTGGTAAAGTCCGTAGTCATGATATGTAAAAATGTCGTGAAAAGAGCCCAGCGTTCTGGAGAAGGTCAATTATCTATTCGTGCAACCCTTAGAAACCGGGTCCTTCTATAAAAATAAATTTTAAAAAAAGCCACAAAAGGTTTGACAGTGCGTGCTGTCAGCCCATATAACCTGCCTCCGCGCCTAGGGACATCCCGAGGCGCTTTTGTTTCCAAGATATTTTCTGGTTCCGAACAAATCGGGAGCAGGATTGCTCGCGGGAATTGCTCTTTGAAATTGTGAATAATGGAAGGGATGCGCAGGCGGCGGCGCTAGGTTTATACCGAGCACCGTCTTTAACAGTGCGCATCCGGCTAACTATTAAGTCATGCGTAATTTGCTTGAGATGGATCTCGTTATTTCCTGGTCTAAAATCGCTTCGGCGATTTGGATCGAGGTAATATCAAACTTGAGAGTTTGATCCTGGCTCAGAACGAACGCTGGCGGCAGGCCTAACACATGCAAGTCGAACGAAGGCCCGGTGCTTGCACCGGTCACCTTAGTGGCAAACGGGAGAGTAACGCGTGGGAATTTGCCCGATAGTACGGAATAACTGTTGGAAACGGCAGCTAATACCGTATACGCCCTCCGGGGGAAAGATTTATCGCTATCGGATAAGCCCGCGTCGGATTAGCTAGTTGGTGGGGTAAGAGCTCACCAAGGCGACGATCCGTAGCTGGTCTGAGAGGACGATCAGCCTCACTGGGACTGAGACACGGCCCAGACTCCTACGGGAGGCAGCAGTGGGGAATATTGGACAATGGGCGCAAGCCTGAT
>PTJZ01000008.1 GCA_002937455.1 Alphaproteobacteria bacterium MarineAlpha11_Bin1 | reverse complement strand
GGGCGGCCCACCCGGGTTTGGCCCTGACGGCGCCCCACCCCCTGGCTTTGAGGGCGGCCCACCCGGGTTTGGCCCTGGCGCCCCCCCACCCCCTGGCTTTGAGGGCGGCCCACCCGGGTTCGGCCCTGGCGCCCCCCCACCCCCTGGCTTTGAGGGCGGCCCACCCGGGTTTAGCGGCACGCCGCCGCCCGGTATCGGTGGATCTGAACCAGGCTTTGGCCCGTCTCCCGGCTTCGGTCCGTCACCAGGCTTCGGTCCGTCACCAGGCTTTGGCCCGTCTCCCGGCTTCGGTCCGTCACCAGGCTTTGGCCCGTCACCAGGCTTTGGCCCGTCTCCCGGCTTCGGTCCGGTCCCAGGCTTTGGTCCGGTACCAGGATTTAGCCCGTCACCCGGATTCGGACCCGATCTGTTCTTTGGAGGACCGGACCCATTCTTTGGAGGACCGGACCCATTATTTGGGGGACCGGATCCGTTGTTTGGAGGATTTGGATTTGGTCCGGACCCATTCTTTGATCCGTTTGTTGTGGAGCCAGAGTTCGGTTTTGTGGACCCCGGTCGGTTTGTTGGTCCAGTATTCGCTGCTGCCCCCCCGTCGAGTCCGTCCGGTGGTGTAGCCGTCGCAAGCGACACTTTCCTCATCGGAGAATTTATAGAATTGGGAATTGCGGAAGCGGGTTCATTGGGTAGCCAAGGCGTTGCCCCGGCTGGAGCATCAACCCCAAATGCTATATCTATTATTTTTGACCCAATAGGATTCTCTGCGGCGAACCCGTCCGGCCGGTCCGGAGATTTCTTTAATCCGGGCTCCCCAGTGGAGGGCTACGTAGTCGGATTAAAAATTAGTGGTGTCGCCCAAAATTTTGTGCAGGACCGTGGGTCATCTTCCAACCAAATTAATGCGGGGACAGTGACCACATCCTCCGGTTCAACTCTTAGCGCAGAAACGACGTCTACTTTTACAGCTGGGTCAAGCAGCGGAGTCACGTTCAAACAGGTAATTTCTCTCGATAGAAACGATAGTTTTTTCAAAACAACAGTTACTATTGAAAATAGCGGTTCGGTACTTTTGGAAGACGTTCGTTACATGAGGACGATGGATCCTGATCAAGATTTTGATTTCTTTGGGAACTTTCAAACACGAAACGATGTCTTATCGCAACCAAGCGGCAACAATGTTACAGCAATTTCACAAGCACAGGGTCCGACTTCACAAATCTCGATCAACCTTATCTCTACCGATGGTTCCGCCAGAGCGTCCAATTTTGGCTTTACCAATAATGATGCCTTTGCAGCTTCCGCATTCAATTCACCAGTTGATCGCGGCGGATCCCAGGTGGATCAGGCAATAACACTTACGCTTGATTTTGGGGATATCGCAGCCGGTGCCTCAGTTACGAAAACGTTTTTCACGTCGTTCCAAAACGGAACTTCCACAAATAGCGCAGCGAACGACATGATCGTCGCTACAGATAACGCCGACAGCATCTCGACCGGCAACGGAAATGACACAATTTTTGACCTTGGTGGAAACGACACAGTTTCCGCGGGAGATGGCAACGACACGATTATAGCTGGAGGCGGAAGCGACACCTACAACGGCGAAAATGGTACCGATACGCTCGATTACCGTAATTCTAACGCGATTACTGCAGACTTCGGCTCAGGTAACGTAACGATCTCTGGTACGGCTGAAACCGATAGTTTTTCGAATATCGAGGGTGTAACTGGGTCGTCTTCCGCCGATTCTATAACCGGTGGCTCTAATGCCGAGACGCTTACTGGATCCGGCGGAGCGGACACGCTGCGAGGAAATGGCGGGGCAGACACATTTGCCTATGTTCGCTCATCAGATGGCGACGTCCGAACCTCAAATGGCACGGTAGGTAGCAATAACGGGGACGCGGTAGCCGACTTTTTATCCGGCACCGATAAAATTAGCCTCTCAAAAGAGGGCTTCGGATTTAACTCGATCAGCAATGGTGTCAATTTCGAGGTAATCAACGCTGGTTACGATGGCACCAATAGTACGTTAGGCGAGTTTTCCTCTTCCAATCCGGTGCTGATTTATTCTCAGTCAGATGCGGCGCTTATTTATGACGATAATGGGTCATCCGCTGGTTATACAATTTTGCTTAACCACGGAAATGCCTCGGCTTCTAATGATATAGTCGCTAACGATATCGTGCTCGTTTAGGGGCGCTAATGCTCGGATTACCCGCCTGGCTCGTCTCGACCGTAAAATTATCAGATCGAGATATATTCCGAGTCATCACGTATTCTCTTTTTATCAATATTCTCGCACTAGCAACCCCGATTTTCGTTCTCCAGGTATATGATCGGGTGGTTTTCCAATCTGGTCTTGATACTTTGAAGGCGCTTATTTTTGGCGTTTTGATTGCTCTTTTATTTGATTTTTTTCTTAGACAGGCGAGAAGTCGTTTACTCCAATTTATATCCCTAAAAATCGACGGTCGGCTTGGTAAAGAGATTTTCGATCGTTTTTCCCAACTAAATTTAAATCAACTCGAAAGCCGGCCCTCGTCATATTGGCAAAATATTTTTCGTGACTTAGCGCATATTCGCAACTTCGTTGGCGGTGCGACTATCATTCTTTTTATTGATATTCCCTTCTCCATAATTTTTATTCTAATTATCTACCTGATTGCGCCGCCACTGATCTGGGTATTCCTCGGGACAATACTGGCGTTTTCACTGCTGGCGTGGTCGTCCTCGAAGTTCGTTAAAAAAGCAGCCCTTCAAGAGCAAAATGTTCGCTCCGGTGTTGAAAACCTGTTAGTGGAAATTGTCTCTAATCGCATCACCGTGAAATCCTTGGATATTGGAAGGTATTTGCAGTTAATTTGGTCGGAGAGACATTCTGAGAGCATTCAAAAAGCGGTGTCTAGGGGGCGCATCGCCGATAGGTATGCAAACATAAATGTGGTCTTAACAATGGGAGTTACGGTGGCGCTCACCTCTTTTGGAGCGGTTGCGGTTCTTGATCAAACAATGACAATTGGCGGATTGATCGCGGCGAATATGTTAGCAACTCGTGTAATACAGCCGCTTAGCCAACTATCTATTGCTTGGCGAACACTGAATCAGTTTCGCTCGTCCCGAGACCGGGTTCGCGATCTGTATTTGGAGAGCGGTCACGTAAATACTACCCCGGTAGAGTTTGACCGCCCGAAAGGCGAAATACAGATCGATAAATTAAATTTTTCGTACGATGATGAGAAAAGGGTCCTAGAGGATATTACCCTGAGCTTCCGACCCGGAGAAATCCACGCGGTAGTCGGAAATAATGGGAGTGGGAAGTCGACCCTCTTCAAACTTGTTTTGAATTTGTATAAGCCGCAAGCTGGTCGGATTTTGTGGGACGAAGCCGATATTCGACAGTTCGATCATTCCCAACTGTCGAGTTGGTATGGATACGTTCCCCAAGATTGCACGCTATTTACGGGTTCTATACGCGACAATATCGCGAGCTTTTCCGACGAAATACCAGACAGAGAAGTCATAGGAATTGCTCAGGAACTTGGTCTTCACGCCGATATATCAGACCTTCCGAATGGCTATAGTACCCTAATTGGCGAAGGGGGATATTCATTATCTGTCGGCCAGAGGCAGAAAATTGCGATTGCTAGAGCACTAATTGGAAGCCCAGTAGTAATGTTGCTCGATGAGCCGACTTCAAACCTTGATCAAAGTTCAGAAAAAATGATGATCGATTTCCTTGGAAGACGGGCCAAAGAATATCGTTCTACGATAATCGTTGTGACCCATAGCCCGGCGATACTTGCAATGGTGGACCAAATTACCGTGCTCAATAAGGGAAGAATTTATTTGACTGGGGATAGAGAGAGCGTCCTACCCAAAATCACAAAGTCCCCGAGGAGGTAGTCATCTCCATGTATAAAAACTCTAAGTGGTAGAAAAGTGAGCAAAATAGAAGACGTGATTAGAAAGTATAAACCAAGAGGAGATTCCTACTTCTCTATTTTAATTATTGGTTTGCTGCTTTCCGGACTTGTATGGGCTCTTTTAGGGGAGCTAGAGGAGGTTGCGGTCGCGAGTGGCGAGGTTATCCCCCAAGGTCAGGTTAAATTAATTCAACACCTTGAAGGCGGCATAGTTACAGAAATTTTGGTGGAAGAAGGACAGAAAGTGAGTAGTGGTACTCGCCTAATCCAGCTTCGGCTTGGCGCCGACCGCGTGAGATCATCGGAGCTCCAACTTCAACTAAACGGCCTGCGAATTAAACGAGAGAGATTACAGGCCGAGTTAGATAAGAAGCAGTTTCTCTTACCTATAAAACAAGATTCCAGAACGCAGAAAATAATCCAAAAGGAAATCCTCGCTTTTGAAAACCGTAAAGAGCAGGTGATTGGAAAAACTAGGATTCTTAAAGCAAAGTCGAGGCAGAAGGTCTTAGAAATAAGGGAATTGGAGAGCCGAATACAGGGGCGGAAGAACAGCTTGTCTCTTGCAAAAAAACGTCTCTTGATCTCGAAAGATCTTGAAAAAAATAAACTCGTTACGCGGATGGAAGCTCTTGACCTCGAAAATGAATATGAACAGTTAAAATCAGAAATTTCTGAATTGAAAAGTTCGCTTCAAAGAGCAGAAGAAGCGGTCAAAGAAGCCAATCAACGGGCAAAGACCCAATTACTAGATTTCAATAGAGAGGTTTCCGAGGAATTAGGCAACGTTGAGATTGCAATCGCACAGACGAAAGAACAACTTGAAACAGCTGCGGAAATTGTTAAGCAAACCTCTCTAAAAAGCCCGATAGACGGCATCGTCAAGAATCTCCGCCAACACACAATTGGGGGAGTGGTGCAGCCTGGTGAAGCGGTCATGGAAATCGTGCCGTTGAGAGACCAACTAATAATAGAAACTAAATTAGCGCCAATAGATGTGGGTTATGTCAGCGTCGGCCAGGAAGCGGATGTAAAGATCCAAACGTATGATTTTCTTCGGTATGGATCATTAAAAGGCTACGTAAGAAATGTCGCTGCTGGCACATCAATAGACTCTAGTGGCGCTCCCTATTTTAGGGTCGAGATTGAAACAGAGAAGAATTTTCTTGGCAAAAAAGCAGGGTCACTGCCTATAACCCCCGGGATGCAAGCCGACGTAGATATAAAGACCGGAAGCCGTTCAGTCTTTGATTACCTCGTGTCCCCGTTACTGAAGCTTCAGCACGCGGCGTTCAGAGAGCGTTAGTTCACTAATTTATATGATCTTTAAATCATTGGTACGTTAGGCCAACAGCGATCACGGAAGAGAATTAAATGTGGCTTGCGTAACCGACTGCGTGATGGCAGCTTGCGGCTATCGTTCAAAATAAATTAGGGCCTGTAGTTCAGCTGGTTAGAACGCTCCGCTCATAACGGAGTTGTCGGGGGTTCGAGTCCCTCCAGGCCCACCACTTTCTTCGAAATCCGTTGAATAGATGGTGATCTCTTTCAGGTGAATTACCGTTTCTTGGGCATTTTTAATGCGTACATTACGAGAAGTTGACCATGACCACGACGCCTCCTACCGCCGAACGAAGGCGGCACACCACCGAACGGCACAAATGCACTATAGACGACCCCTATGATTGGTTGCGGGACAACGGCTGGCAGCGGGTCATGCGAGAGCCGGATGCGCTGAAGGCTGATATCCGGGCCCACCTCGAGGAAGAGAACGCATGGACAGAAGCCGCATTGTCTCCTATTGCCGAACTCCGTAAAGGACTGGCCATAGAAATAAAAGGGAGGATTAAGGAAGATGATTCTTCTGTGCCCGCAATTGACAGCGACTGGGCTTATTACCGGCGGTTCGTTGAGGGTGGACAGTACCCGTTGTTATGCCGGCGGCCGTGTGAAGATCTTGACAGTACAAACGAGCAGGTGCTGCTAGATGGCAATTTGGAGGCACAGGGCGAAAAATTTTTCGCAATTGGTGGGGCTGTGCATTCTCCAGATCACAGACTATTAGCCGTAGCAATAGACCAGAAAGGGTCAGAATACTGCAAGATCATCCTCCGGGATATGGAGACTAACGATTTTCTCTCTGACGAACTGATGGACGCGCAGGGCGACATGGTTTGGTCGGCAGATAGCGCGTCTTTGTTCTATACTATCCTTGATGAGAACCACCGGCCTGGCAAGGTTATGCGGCATGCTGTTGGAACGCCTCCGGCTCAGGATACGCTTGTTTACGAAGAGACTGATCCCGGGTTCTTCGTCCGAATTAATAAGACGGAAAGTAGCCGGTTCGTTGTCATATATACGCACGATCATGCCAATACATCGGAAGTGCGTCTGATTCCGACTGAGGAACCTATCACACCGCCGCGACTCTTGCTGCCTCGCGAAACCGGGGTGACCTACGATGTGTCGGATCACGGTGAGACGCTGTTTATCAGAACAAACCGGGACGCGGTCGACTTCCGAATCGTGATGGCTCCGTTAGACGACCCAGATCCATCGAACTGGGTTGATCTAGTACCGCACAAGTTGGGTAGGCTGATCCGCTCCGTGGTTATATTCCGAGATTGGTTGGTCAGGCTCGAAAGGGAACAGGCACTACCGCGCATCGTTGTGAGGGCTATATCAGACGGGGACGAACACGAAATTGTATTTGATGAGGAAGCCTACGATTTGAACCTAATATCGGGATACGAATTTCAAATCGATACTCTGCGGATTTCTTATTCATCTCCGACAACGCCGACAAAGGTGTATGACTACGATATGCGAACCCGCGAGCGTGTACTGCGAAAGGAACAGGAAATTCCTTCGGGGCATGATCCGACGGGCTATGTCTGCCAGCGACTAATGGCAGAAAGTCATGACGGCAAGTTAGTGCCGGTGACAGTGCTGCATGCGATCGATACCGCGCTCGACGGTTCAGCGCCATTATTGCTCTATGGCTACGGATCGTACGGCTATGCTATGCCCGCTGGGTTTTCGCCGAATGTGTTTAGCCTCGTCGATCGAGGCTTCGTATATGCGATCGCACATGTCCGGGGAGGCACGGAAAACGGTTATATTTGGTATTCCGATGGTAAGTTGGACCGCAAAAAGAATACATTCCTTGATTTTATCGCCTCCGCTGAACATCTCGTCGCGGCCAACTTCACATCAGTTGGAAATATTGTGGCACAGGGGCGTAGCGCCGGTGGAATGTTGATGGGAGCAGTCGCAAATATACGGCCCGATCTATTTTGCGGTATCTTGGCTGAAGTGCCGTTCGTCGACGTGTTAAATACAATGTGTGATGACACTCTACCTTTAACCCCGCCGGAATGGGTGGAGTGGGGCGACCCCATACGGGATGTCGCCGCATTCGAATACATGGCTTCATATTGCCCGTATACCAACGTTATCGAACAGGCCTATCCGAACGTTCTGGCGACGGGTGGGCTAACAGATCCGCGTGTAACTTATTGGGAGCCGGCGAAGTGGGCAGCAAAGCTACGGCATCATAACACCGCTGATACCAAAACCCTGTTGTATATCAATATGGAAGCTGGTCATGGCGGCGCATCGGGGCGTTTCGATAAACTGGCAGAGGTTGCACTTTCTTATGGGTTTGCACTGATGGTGACAGAAAATCCCAAATACCCCAATTTATCCTAATGATTCAGCTTGGGAGCCTTGTCGGCTAGCGCATCCTCGGATAACGCTATAGAAGCGAAATAAATATCCCATTTGACCCTTGAAAATTACCTAAAATAAAATGATAGGTTGCAGCGTAGATTTAAAAAATCTCTTCGAAAAAGTCTCTAATCATTCTGTATGTCTTACGACACAGTTTTTCGTCGTAACGCTGCAATGTATCTGCGGCTCCATGTACGCAGAATCCATGTGGCGCATCGCCGAACATTATGACTTGCCAATCGGTGCCGTTAGCACTGAGTTCTGCCTCAAAAGCATCGATCTGCGGTTTGGGTGTCACGATATCGTTGGATCCATGGATTACCAATACGCGGCCAGAGATATTATTTGGTCGGTTGGGGGCAACGGTTGCGGGTAGGGTAACGTGGATGAGGACCGACCCCTGGAAATCAGCCCCGTCGCGAAGCTGCTCAGTCAGATAACCACCACCCATGCAATAACCGATCGCACCTCGTTTGGAAGTATCAATCAGATTCAATCGCGTTGCTTCCGCTGTAAGGGCATTCTGCGCCGCAGACCCGCAGCCGATGATAAACTCAATATTCGACCGGTTTTCTCGTGCAGTTTTACCGAGTTCCTCGTGGGTTTTTTGTTCCCCCCCGTAATTCTTGCCGAACATATCGGCCAAGAGGATGACGTAGTTGGATTCTGCTGCTTCGGCAGCCATTTCTGTAGTATGTGGACAGATCCCTAACCAGTCAGGTTGCATAAATATTGATGGTCGCTTCTCCAAGACGCTATCGTCATAGACGAGCATCCCTTCATAAGACCTTTTATCGAATTCGTAGGGTACTGGATGGTTGATGATCATAGTTAATTTCCTTAACTCTCACATAGTTTTAGCGGACATGTCCAAGACGGAACACCAGCCCAGCAGTTATATTAAATACCTGGATGTCATCCGAGGAATTTAAGATCGGTGGAGACGCTTTTTGAATTTGATAAGTAAAAATTCTAGCAGCCTCGACTTTTTGAGAATCTTCGACCTTGGTTAATGCCCAACAAAAACGTCTAACTCCCGATAATCGGGGAGGGTCGTATCGATTTTTCGGCCCTGTCGTATAACCAGTCGATCAGTTTGCGGACGGCTTAAAAACTCGCTGAAGCTTCGAGCCGAAAATATCACGATGTCGACTGTCCCGCCGACAGATAAACGACCGACATGGGATAATCCCATGATGTCAGCTGGTGTGCTTGTTACTGCCATTGGCCAATCACCTGTTGGATAGTCTAAATGGGCGATCCGAACAGCTTGGGTGAACACCTCTGCTACGTCTAGGTCCCCGAAGGCATAAAACGGATCCCTAGTATTGTCGCTGGCGATGGCTACTGGGATACCGCAATTTTTCAATTCGTGAAGTATAGTTACTCCACGCCACCGAGGTGTATATCCCGTGTTGCGTCCTTGCAGAAACATATTGCACATTGGCAGACTAGTTACACTAAGCCCCGCCTCAACAGCGAGGTCCAGCGCTTGGCGGACTTCTATCTCCGGCCGGACTGCTAGGCTACAGCAGTGACCGACGTTGACGGGATGGTCATAACCATTACGGATTAGCGCTTGGCAGATGTTATCAAAAGACCGTGCCTCTGGATCTCCCATCTCGTCAACGTGGAAGTCAAGAGCGAGGTTACGGTCAATTGCTAAACCAATTATGAAATCCAGTAAGGAATCGGTGTTCTCTTGGATATTGAGTACAGCACCAAGAATCCCATCATATTCGATCATCATATCAGCGATTTCTTTTCCGAACCCCTTGTCGGAATATCCCCATATCGGCTCAAGACATACGGCTTGGAGTGTCATTCGGTCCGCCCAATTTTTCCGAATTTCCGATAATATTGGCCAAGAAATATCGTGTTGCGGCGGTGTTGAATCGATGTGCGTTCGAATTGCAGCCGTGCCATGGGCATAGGCACAACGAAGTGAAAAATCCATTCGAGCGCGAACATCTGCCGCCGACCAGTTGGATACTCGATCTTTTGCCGTTGATGACAAAGCGCCGGCGCGAGTTCCATCCGGGTTCTGGCGCCGTGGCCAAATATGGCCTTTGTCTATGTGGGTATGAAGATCGACAAAACAGGGCCACACCATCCTATCATCGAGATCGACACTTCCTGATATTGAAGCCGATATTGTTCCCGCAGGAGATAAGGATACGATCCGTCGTTGATTTATTTCTATGTCGAGAGAGACGAGACCGTCTGGTCCCCACCCTACGTCTTCCGGAAGCCCTTGGGTAAGACATGCGGGGACAGTTGCGTTGCGAAGCAATATTTTTCCATTGGCCGGAAGGTCAGAAATTAGTGGCATACAACGGATAGTAGCGCTTGTTTCATCTGCGCGACAGAAAACTATACCGGATATTTAAACAAAAACTTAAGGTGTAGAACTACTCATTCCGCTTCCCTCAGTAATCTACTGTCGAGAACACCCTATCTAGTATCGATTCCCGTTTAAAGGAACTTCTCGGAGATAAATTCCTGACGGCTGTTTTAGCCTATAGACTACCTTCACCTCGCCAGGAAGATCCTTCGCGACGGGTCGTTGCTCCAATACCCTTCATTATTCTATCTACGGCATCGTTCCCGTTCACCCAAGTCGCGTATACTTGTTCGACGCCATACGTTTTCCCAAGCGAACACACCCTGCCCACTAAAAAAGACGCAAGCCCACGATTTCGATATATTTCATCTACCGACATTGCAATCTCTGCTGTGGTTGGTGCTTCCCCCGATTCCCAACCAAGCTCGGCAACCCCGACCAATAACTCGCCATTGAAAGCACCCACTAACAGACTTCGGCCCCAATCAAACCTTCTGGTTATTGTCTCAATCCCAATATCAGAAACGGCGGCGAAAAATCTCTTGTAACGGTCGTAGTCTCCAAGACGCTGGAAATGTTCGATTAGTTTTTTTGTATCTTTTCGACCAAGCCGACGGATAGTGAACACCGTTTCAGGAAGAAAGTCTTCAAGGTCGAGTTTGCGACCCTTAATTTGGAGAGGGGCATGTTTAATTGGATTGGCCCGCTAGGTTAACGGTTGGTTGTCGAGACATTACTTGCGCGGCGCGCTCCTCGGAACGTCAAACTTGTGATCAACACACCCAATACGATAGCAACATGACCGATGACTAATTCTCCCCACCAAAGCCACGAACCTATCGCCAAACTAAACACTGTAGACCACATCACAGATAAGAAAACCATTATCTGGAAGCGTAATACCTTCGGAAGTGCGTTTAGTGGATTTCTTTCTTCGTTCATTACGAGAGTGTAAGGCTCAGAATATTTGTCGGTCATGGGTAAACTCCAACTGTCTTAAAACGCCACCAAATAGGCGTTAGTAAAAGATATTTGAGTTAGGTACGGACCACTCTTAACTCTGGATCACGGGCTGATAAAAATGGGAGTAAGCACGCCCGACAGATCTAGCGTGGCAAGTCGCCTCTAAAGTAAGAGGACGTTCAATCTAAGGGCGGGAAATAGCGGGTCCAAACAACAACCGCGTGGCATTGGCGATTTCTTTTGTTAATTGAGATTATAACTCAGCCTTCGAACGTCCCATCCACAAGGACGAACATCATGTAGCAGTCCTCGCCGGAGCGGTTAGACCAGGCATGGTTTGTGCCACGTTGAACACAGGTGTCTCCCGGTTTCATAAGGACTTCAGAATCGTCTAGTACAAGATAGATTTGGCCTGACACGCAAAGTGCGAAATCAACGGTTTCGGTCTTATGCATCAGCGGGTGTGGTGGAGTGCCCTGATCAGATGCGCCCTCGGCGCCGATCGATGCAAAGCTAGCCTTGGCGGCGTCTGGATCAACATCATCAATCCAGTCCTTTTCAGGCGGGAATTTTATCACTCGAAAGACCGATCCGTTTTTTGGCGGGAGAAGACCAATCTGAGTGTCTTTGACGGATTCCTCCTCACCGAGCGGCTTACTGGGTGCGTCTTTAAGAAGCCAGAGGTTATTGATTTCTACGCCTGGGCGATTGTCCGGCCTCACGACGTTTGGACTTTCCCCGTCAGAGATTACAATTGCTTTGCCGTTTTCGTCGTGGCCGGTGACGATCCTTCTAACACCCATATTTTAGAGTCTCCCTTCGATTACGTAATCAAGTATCCGCACAACCTGTTCTGGGGTCTGCGCAACAGCCATCGCGGCGGCATCGACCTCTTTAAGGGCGTGCGTATGCCCTTCATCGTGAAGCGTGATGACCGGTTTTCCCAATGCAGCAGCAAAACCAGCGTCAAATGCCGCGTTCCATTGTTTGTATTTTTCACCGAATCGCACGACCACAATATCTGATTTTTCGATCAGTGTGCGGGTGCGAATAGCGTTCATTTGTGCCCCTTTATGATCTTTCCAGAAATCGTTTCCTTCCATCCCCAAGATCTCGATGCCACAATTATCGCTCGAGGTGTGATCAGTGATTGGGCAGAACAAATCTACCGGTAGACCGGCGTTCGATACGCCATCTTCGATTCGTTCGCGCCAGTCAGAATGAATCTCACCCGACAGATAGACCGACCAAGTTTTGTTTGTCATAGATTGTTCCCCGATAAAGGCGTGGAATGCGCTGACACATATAAGTTTTTAAATGTTCCTGTGCCAAACTCTGATCCAGTTTAATCTCAAGACCTTTTATCATTTCCTTGATCGAGCCGCAAAGATAGAGGTCGTTATTTGCGTTGTTTCGCAATAGTCAGGACGATAGACCTGTTTGGTAACGTTGGTTCAAGGATTATTTTCCACCTGCGGGATCTACCATCATTCCTCGTCCAATGACGCAAAATGCTTCAAAAGTCATTTTCTTTAACCTTTGTTACCAGGAATTAGTTTTAATACTTCCCGGACATCTACTAAGGCGCCGGTGCCAAGGCAGACCGTTTCCTCAATCTCGAAATTCGGTCCGTCTCCGTCATACCGCAAAGCAATCAGGGGTCCTGAATGGCTCAGTGGCTGTCTAATGCGCCCAAGCCCTCTCGGCTCAGCGCTCTTTACGCCATTGGCTGCATTGTCCAGTTCTATTTCTTGGGCCATCTCTATTCGGGACTGGCGGATGGTATCACGCCGTGCTGTTGTGGCAATCTCATCAATCACATACTTGTCCAAAAAGATCACACCGTAAAGTCGTTCAGCTTCGTTTTGCGATACTACAGCTGCACAGACGTCCTCACGAACCTTTTCGGGGTCACGATCTAGTGGGTCACCAAACCCACCGCCACCGGCCGCCCAGAACCCATAGATATCCCCCGAGCGGATTACCTCATCCGCCTTGGACGGCAGCCAACAGATTGTGCCGCCCATTTCCGTAATCGCAGGAAACGATCGAGGTTTGCCATTTAAAAAAGTGGGATTGGCGTCCCGCACGATTACGGATTGTGAGCCAGCACCCGGAAAACCACCATCAATACCATGTGCGTTTGTCTGCTCGGTCCCTGCGGTATTGGTCAGTTTTAGGTCAAAGCTTCCCACCCCGTGGGGCGTCAATGCTACTTCGCTTGTTGCACCACCGCGAAAACGACCAGCACCAGCTGAGTCAGTCATCCGACGTCTATAAAGATATCGGATTGGAAATTTCCACTCGGCACCCTCGATATTTCCTAAACTACTTGCATATGAGGTGACCGTGCCAGCATGATGAAATCCGTCTCCAAATGAGCGGCCTGCTGCACCTGACCCGCGGTGATCTGACAGTAATCCGCCCGTCCGGCGTCCGTCAGGCGAATCAGCAAAGATATTATTGCAATTACTGGAAGAATTCCACGACGGGCACGCCCGATCTCGGAACTTATCCGTCGCATTAAACATATTTGCTACCGCTTGAGTCGCGGCCACGGTAACCAACCAACGAAAACCGACGGTCGAAATACTGACTGGTGCTGGATATGTCGCATTCACAACACTACCCTCAGGTGCGATGACTTCGATGCACCTCTTTAAGCCATCGTTCCAGTCTATGTCGCCTTGGCATAAAAAACTGTAAAGCGGTACCGCTGAACCTGCGACGGTCGCCGGTAAAGTGCTATTAACCGCTGCGTCAACCTGTTCCGAGCTTCCCGTGTAGTCAAAACGTAGCGTATCACTGTTACAGATGAGTGTGAGCGCGACGCGGCAAATACGTTCATCGCCAACTCGCACGCCATCCATGAATGCTTCGCCATGCCATTCACCATCCGGGAGTTCTCGAATAAAATCGCGAACCTGGCGTTCGGCAAGATTGATGGAGTGGGTCATCACGTCCGCCACAAGATTTTCGCCGCGCTCGTCCAAAAGTTCGTTAAGCCGGGTGCGCGCAACGTTTATCGCGCCGATCTGCGCGCGCAGGTCGAGTGCGACCGCATCCGGAAGACGCGAATTATTAACGAACTCCTGTTCATTTTTTATAACGAGTTCGCCACAGTCCACGATTTTCATAAAAAAACGCGGGGGGTCTTCATCGAGGGTCCGGGCATTTATACAAAAACTTCCCGCATCAATACCGCCCACGTCCGGGTGGTGAAGTACGTTCCCTATCCACATAAAAATGTTTCCACCCCGGAACAGCGGACTAGCAACGACAACGTCATTCTGGTGGAGTGCACCTAGGAAGGGATCGTTAGTCATGAAGACGTCACCATCTTGTATACTTTCCGCCCTCTCGATGATGGAGGTCAACGCATCACCCATCGTGGTTACATGAACCAGGCTGCCTACACCCGCTGTGACCAACTCGGCGGCAGAGGTGAACAGACCAACGTTATAGTCGTTACCTTCCACTACGATTGGGGAGGCGGAAATCGTTTTGATTGCGATTCCTTGTTCGTCGTTGATCTGCCATAGCCGATGTTTGATGATTTCAAAGATGACGGGATCGGTCATGATGCCTCCGACAGATTGACCTCGATATTGCCCCAACTGTCCATTCTTGCTGAACAGCCGGGTGGAATCCAAATGGTTGTGGTATCGCGCTCCAAGATCGCCGGTCCTGATATTAGACTATCAGGGGAAATTGTCCGGAAGTTGATAACGCTCGCTTCAATGTGGCCCGAATTGCGGAGATAAATCTGTCGCGTATTCGATTTATGACTTGCGGGGCATACAGCATTAACTTTTGCTAACACTGGCCGATTGGTTGAGCGAGTTGCATCCACGCGGAAGGTGATTATTTCCATCGGGCTACCGGCTCGGATCGTTCCTACGCCAAATCGCCGCTCGTACAGGTTCTCGAATTCTTTTCTTAGGCACTCGAGGTCGGCGGTTTTTACATTATCACTGGCCCATTCGAGCGTGACTTCATTCATCTGGCCTTGGTATCGAAGATCTATCCGGTAGCGATATTGGCAGCCGGACGGGTCGAACCCTGCCTCAATCATATCGTTACGCGTTTGGTCCCGTAACTTGGCTAGATTCCGGTTTATCACCCTCACAGCGTCGTTTCCAAGAAGGACAGGTTCTGAACGGGAATGACTGTATCTGATATCTGTTATTGCCACTCCAAGCGCCGAAAAAACAGGTCCTGCATAGGGCAGAATGAGTTTACTTATCCCGAGTTGTTTTGCGAACTCAGCACAATGGGCGCCGGTCGCCCCACCATATGCGTAAAGCGCGAAATCTGCTGGATCGTGGCCACTTTCGATGGATACCTTGCGGATCAGGTTGGCCATACGCGCGTTAACGATATCTAAAATTCCTGCCGCTGCATCCTGGACAGACATTTTCAGTGGCCTCGCAATGCGCTCGGCAATTGCTTTTGCGGCAAGGTCGGGGTCAAGTTGGAATTTGCCACCGAAGAAGTTTTTCGGATCGATTATCCCACTAACGACAAGCGCATCGGTTACGGTTGGTTCTGCCCCATCACGGCCGTATGCCGCTGGGCCGGGGTTTGCGCCAGCACTCTGTGGTCCTACCTGGAGGCGATATCCGTCGGTCCATGCGATGCTGCCACCTCCTGCTCCGATGGTGACCAGTTTTACAGTTGGCAAGCTAACCGGTAGCCCCTGATCAAGAAACGGCTGAGGATCTTCTTCAAGGGTCTCACCGTTTATAAGTCCGACATCGAAACTGGTGCCGCCCATATCCGCGGTAATGATTTTGGAATGTCCGAGTTGATCTCCGACAAACCGCGCCGCTACTAGTCCTGCGACCGGTCCTGAATTAATAACGGATACCGCCTGCCGGTTCATATCCGTCGCGCGGGTTGCGCCGCCTGCAGAGGTTACAATCTGGACCGGATGCGATAATCCTCTCGCTGATAGTCCGGCATCCAGATCGCGTATATAGTTTTGGGTTATCGGGCCCACATAAGCATTGATTATGGTGGTAACCGCGCGCTCGTATTCTCCCATCCGTGGCGCAATTTCGTATGACAGACTGACTGGTATGTCTCCTGCAATCCCTTGGATCAACGAACCGATTTGTTGTTCGTGTCTGGGATTCTGGAACGCCCACAATAGACAGACAGCGAAGCTCTCAGCGCCTTTATCTAAGAGTTCGCCGACCGCATTCCGAACAGAGTCCTTGTCCAGTGGAATGACAATTTTTCCTTTGGCATCCATCCTCTCGCATATGCCTCGGATCATTTCACTTGGGACTAGTGGTGGGGGAGGCTCCGTATGCAGAAAATCCATAGCGCGGCTCTGCGGCAGCCCGCCAACGCGTCCGATAGGCCCCCGTCCGATTGCCAAGGTGTCTTCGAAACCTGAAGTGAATAGAACACCAACCTTCGCACCTTTGCGTGTAATAAGCGCATTAGTAGAGACAGTTGTGCCGTGAGAGAAAGTATCGGTGCGGGTGAGCATCTCCGATATTGATGTGTTAAGGGCGGCGCTGGCCTGGTCCAGCACATCGAAGATCCCTCGCTCAGGAGCGTCCGGGGTTGAGAAGGCCTTATCAGTTCGGATAAACCCACTGTCATCTATAACGACAAGATCAGTAAACGTTCCGCCAGTATCGACGCCGATATTAGAAAGCCGCGGCGCGATAGTAGTCATCCTGCTATTTCCGGTGTCCGGCATCAGTGCATATGTTGTCCGCCATCAACATTCAAGGTCTGGCCGGAAATGAAACTTGCGCCCGGGGATAGGAGGAACATGACAGCACCACATAGATCCTCGGGATATTGGTGACGCTGAATGCAGCGATCGGAAGGGGGTGCATTGTTCTTGGCGTAATCGCCGGACGAAGATACCTGTGTATCTGATAGTGTGAAGCCGGGTGTGATCGCATTGACGGTTATGTTATCTGGGCCAATTTCCCGCGCGAGTGAACGCGTAAATCCTATAACGCCCGCTTTTGAAGTCGAGTAATGCAGACGGTTAGGTGTGCCGCTCCAGAAACGGCCTGAGGATATATTCACAATAGTGCCGTTGTTTTGCTCTTTCATCGTCGGGTAAACTGCTTTGCAGCAGAGGAAAAGACCACGCAAATTCACCTCTTGAACCCGATCCCATTCGTCGGTTGGAATTAGATGCCAGTCGCGTCGTTCTAGCACGCTCATTAGTGACGCATTATTGACTAGTCCGTCTATTCGACCGAACGCGTCGACAGTCCTTGCAGCCATTTCCTGTGTCGCTACTTCATTCGATACATCTGTCGTTGCAGTTATAGCTTCTCCACCTGCATCTCGGATTTCGGCGACAGTTTCCGCATTCGCGGCATCGTCGATATCGGCGGATACCACTTTACATCCTGCCTTTGCCAACTCTCGGCAATAAACGCGCCCAATTCCTTTGCCACCGCCAGTTACGATAACGACTTTGCCTTCGATACTAAGCATATATTCAGACATCACTTTTTTGCCCCCAAATCTTTCTATCCGTAGACTCCCAGTTCGGTGGAGTTTCTGCCAGTATTTTGCAAGTAAAATGAATACGTTGGATCGAAACTAGGGTCAAAGCACATGTTTTTTGGTTTTGACTAAGCCACACTTTTGAAACCCTCAATTGTTGTTTTTTCGAACGTCATTAGTTTTTCGACGCTGGGCCGCATCCGCATGCGTTCGAAATATTCAAGCACGTTTGGAAACCGGTTTAGGTCCATCTTGAACTGCGTAAAACGACGAACGGCCCAGAAAAAATATGCGTCCGGTGCGGTATAATCACCCATCAAGTAGTCTTTGCCGTCAAGAATTTCATTGGCAATCCCGAAGCATTCCTCAAGATACCCGGAGCCGAGCTCTATTACGTTTTCTGCGGTACCGTCTATTTCGCATACTTTTTTAGGATTATTGATGCGGCTGAGGTAAGGATGTATGCCGCCCGAAACCCACGAGAGAAGGGAGACTGCTTGGGCCTGTCCCCAAGCATCCGTTGGCATTAGTCCGGCATCCGGAAATGTTCGGGCCATCCAGATGTGGATTGCCGGGGTTTCGGTTAAGCATTCTCCATCGACCATCAACAACGGCACTTTATGTTTTGGATTGATTTTTAGGTATTCAGGCGACATGTGATCATTGGTGCGATAATTCATCGCGTGTACCTCGAAGTTGGCGCCAGCCTCGACAAGATTAATGAACGGCGCCATCGCGCAGGTGCCCGGCGCATAAAAAAGCTCAATCTTCATGAAATTCCTCAATTGCTGTAATAATAATCTTTGCGTGCGGCGAAGGCTGTAACGTACCCTTCGGAAATATCTTGCGCTAGTGCATCACGGTCGCGGTCAGCCGGATCCCCGTATCCACCCCCTCCTGCAGTCTGTAGGCGGAACCGGGTTCCTGGTTGGAATGTTTCGCGAAAAGAGGATGGGTACTGTTTCTGATCAGGGGTATCTGGGGACAGCAGGAAGCTACTTTTTGCACCCTCTTTACCGCCTGCAAGTCCGCTGGGCGCTATCCGAGAGCGGTCTGAGCGATAGACGATGCTTGCGGTATCTAATAGTTCATAGTCTCGCCGAATGGCAAGCCCGCCGCGCGATTGGCCGGGACCGCCGCTATCAGGCACAGTTTCGTAGCGCGTGATTCGGCAAGGGAATTCAGATTCAATAATTTCCAGCGGGGTAGCATAAAGATTTGCCAGATGGGTAGTGACGCCGATAGTACCGTCATGAGCCTTGCCCGCGCCGTAAGAGGACCCGAAAATCTCGTACTGGTTAACACGACCCGGGGCGGGATTCTGCCAGGAGACGACAATGCTACCGCCACTGCCACCGGAATTAGCGATGGCGCGGCCTGGTAAAAAGGGGTGCAATGCTTGCAGTATTACATCGACAAGTTTGTGGCAGGTTTTCATATAAGACGAGCATGGTGCCGGCGGCTCTGGGCTCAGCACCGAACTGGTTCCAAATTTGAAGGAGATAGCGTCGCGGGCGGCATCCGAATAGGGGATTGATGGATTAAGAAAGCCAATCAGACTATAAAATACACAGGCTTCGACCATCGCCAGACGCAAATTTGCCGGGCCACGCGTCTGTGAGGCGGACCCCGAGAAATCGAAATTTATCCTTCCGTCTTGCACCTGTATTCGAACGTGCAGCTTCACCGGTTTAGATGATACACCGTCTCCATCAAGGAATCCTTCGGAGGCATATTCACCGTCTGGAAGAGAGGTTATGGCGGAGCGGAATTGACGGTCCGATGCTTTGATTGCCGTGTCTAGGGCGTCAATAAAATTTTCCGCTCCGAACTGGTCACATAAAAGCTTGACGCCTTTATCCCCGATCCTCGCGACCCCGATTTGGGCATGCATGTCGCCCAACACTAGTTCGGGTGCCCGACTATTACTCGATATTAGCCTCTCAAGATCGGTGTTAGGTACGCCACCTTTTACGATTTTTATCGGTGGAAGCAGCAGACCCTCATGGAATAATTCTGTTGCCTGACCCCAAGTACTTCCTGGCACTGCGCCGCCCATGTCTGCTTTGTGAGAAATTGATGCAGCAAATGCTATGAGTTTTCCCCCATGAAAAATGGGGGTGACCAGCCCCATGTCGGGAACGTGTGGCAGATTACCCTCGTAGGGATGGTTGCAGACGAGCGTATCGCCTTCAGAGAGTTGGTTCGTTCCGTATAGATCTAGGATCCGCTGTATCAGGTGGAAATAAACTGGACTATGGAAAAACATCGGTGGTGCAACTGCAAGGCGACCCTGTTTGTCGGTTATTACGCAACTGAGATCTCGAGATTCGCGGACGATCGTCGAATATCCGGACCGGTAGAAATGGTACTCCATTTCTTCCATCAGGCTAGACACGCGATTACGTATGATTTGAACGGAGATAGGATCGAATTTTGGCATACTATTATTGTATGCGGTACTCGCCTTAAGGGAAGAGCAAACCAATACTGGAAAATCATCATTAGGAGCGGTAACAAGGGTAGCAAAATTAATATAGCCTGATCAGGAGTTTCCAGTGCCATGGCGTCCTACCAGTATGTCTACACAATGCGGAACCTCACCAAAAATTTCCCGGGAGGCCGAGAAGTTCTAAAGGATGTGACCCTCGCATTTCTACCGGGTGCGAAAATCGGCGTGCTCGGTGTTAACGGTGCTGGTAAGTCTACGTTAATGAAAATTATGGCCGGGGAGGACCTCGAGTTTAACGGGGAAGCTTGGGCTGCAGAAACTGCGGAAGTCGGCATCCTCAAACAGGAACCAGACCTAAACACTGAAAAGGATGTATACGGTAACGTGCTCGAAGGTATGGCCGAAACTCACGCCTTGCTCCGAGAATTCGAAGAAATCAGCGCCAAGTTCGCCGAACCGATGGAAGATGATGAGATGACAGCGCTGATCGAAAAGCAGGGAAATCTTCAAGAAAGGATCGACTCGGTTGGTGGCTGGGACCTAGAGCGCAAATTAGAAATAGCGATGGATGCACTACGCTGTCCACCAAAGGACGCTGACGTGACCAAGCTATCGGGTGGTGAAAGGAGGCGCGTCGCGTTATGCCGACTACTGCTACGTCAGCCAGATTTGCTTTTACTAGACGAACCAACCAATCATCTCGACGCCGAATCAGTCACATGGTTAGAAAATCATTTAGAAAATTATGAGGGAACAGTCGTCGCGGTAACCCATGATCGGTATTTTTTGGATAACGTGGCTGGGTGGATTCTCGAGGTTGATCGGGGCCGGGGCATTCCTTTCGAAGGTAATTATTCGAGTTGGTTAGAGCAGAAACAGAAACGCCTTGCCCAGGAGGAAAGGACGGAAAAGGCCCGACAAAAAACGGTCGCTCGCGAACGCGAATGGATTCAAGCTTCGCCTAGGGCCCGGCAGGCTAAGAACCAGGCGCGGATTACAGCCTACGAGACGCTACTTGCTGAGGCAAAGGAACGAACGCCGGAATCTGCCCAAATTATTATTCCTCCCGGGCCGCGTTTAGGTGATCTTGTGATTGAAGCACAGGGACTAAATAAGGGTTTTGAAGACCGGCTTTTGATAGAGGATTTGAATTTCAAAGTGCCGCCTGGCGCAATCGTCGGTATTATAGGCGCGAATGGTGCCGGGAAGACGACGCTCTTTCGAATGATGACCGGTGAGGAGGAGCCCGACTCCGGTGCCCTGCGTCTCGGCGAAACGGTAGAACTCGGGTATGTCGATCAGAACCGTGATGTGCTGACTGACGATAATACGGTTTGGGAGGAGATTTCAAGCGGAGAGGACATAGTGCATCTAGGGGACAAACAGATGCAAAGCCGCGCATATTGCGGCGCATTCAATTTTCGGGGGCCGGATCAGCAGAAGAAAGTTGGGCAGTTATCGGGTGGAGAGCGAAATCGTGTTCACCTCGCGAAGATGCTGAAATCCCAATCTAATGTCCTCTTACTAGATGAACCAACGAACGATCTGGATGTGGACACTCTTCGGGCACTTGAAGACGCATTACTAGATTTTGCAGGCTGCGTGTTGGTGATTAGTCATGATCGATGGTTTTTAGATCGGATTTGCACTCACATCCTCGCCTTTGAGGGCGATAGCCAAGTAACTTGGTTTGAGGGCAATTACGAGAATTACGAAGAAGACCGCAAGCGGCGCTTGGGTGACGATACTGTTAATCCGAGACGTATCAAATACAAGCCTTTAGTTCGCAGCTAAACGCAGGAGCTGTTAATTTCCCGACGTCTTTTTGCGTAACGCCCGGATCAGGCCAGAAACCTTACCACCCGTTTGGCGGATAACCGACACAAACTCGTCACGTTGGGTGACACTCATGCTAATACCTTCAACCATGATGTCGGTGATTTTGTGCGTATTCTCTTTCGATCGGACGCGCCAATTGACTCTAACGACGGGTTGGTTGGGAATAATGATTTCGGACAGCACAAGAACTTGATTAGCTGCAATACTGCGCGAGTGAAGAACGTTGAAGGTCTTCCCGCTTAGCCCCTTGAAACGATTGGCGTATGCCTGAATAACGAATTTTTTGAATAGTCGAGTATATTCTATTTTCTGATCTTCAGTCGCAACCCGCCAGTATCTTCCGAGGGTGAAGCGCGCAATATACTCAAGATCTAAAGCTTCCGGTAGAAGTACTGTGAAACGCTTTGTACGTTCTCGATCGGAGATACCCTTTTCGCCGAGCGACGCGAACACCTTTTTGCCCATTACCCTTACAAAATTTTCTGCTTCGCCATCTAACGCAACGGCGGGGCTCGTGTGCAGGAACACGACCAAAGCAAACGCGCCAAGCGCAAGAAATGGTTTGCGGTGCATACTACTGACCGATCGGCGCTGCTTCACTCTGCTGGTCTTCGGGTTTGTCTTCGGGCAAGACCGAGAGACTACCCGGTACGGAGTTATTCTCCATCGGCGCGCCGTTGTTAATTTCATCACGACGTTTCTGACGATAAAGGCTACGAACGGCCGAGTAGAAGTCTAGAGAGTTCTTCTCCATATCGTTAATTTGATCGAAATTTCTGGCACGCTTATCTACAGCGGTAGCCATAGCTCGTCCGATACGGAATTCGAGAGGCGTTAACCATGTAAATGGGTCAATCAGCATATCGGCCACAAGACCTACACCATCCCGCGGATTGGACGGTCCGAATATGGGTAATACTAGATAAGGACCTGGCTCTACCCCTCCCTTTGCAAGGGTCTGTCCAAAGTCTTCATCATGACCCTCATAACCGAGTTCGGAGGCTACATCAAAAATTCCTAGGACGCCGATTGTGGAATTCATGGTGAAGCGCAGCAGCGTTGTTTCTGCACGGTCCAAGTCACCTTGGAATAGATCATTAACGAAGATGACCGGACCACGGAGGTTTTGAAGAAAATTATGAACAGAGTTTTGCATTGGATCGGGAACAATCGCTAGGTAAACCGACGTGACCGGTCGCAGGATTACTTTGTCTAGTCCAAGATTGAATTCCCACATCGCTCGGTTGAATGGCTCGTAGGGATCATTCGCTTCTTTGAATGCGGCAGTAGCTTCCTTATCCTCAGGCGGTGGTGCGGTAGCACAGCCTGAAAGTAAAATGCCGGCACAAGCCAATGAAAGAAATGTGCTGTAAGCCCAATTTTTGAATTTACCTCTCACGCTCACGAGAAAACGCCTCTTAATTGGTTAAACAACACCCGAACATAATTTATCACTACTAAAATTCAGCCCTTTGACACTAAGCTAAAATCCGACTCGACACAATTTTTTACAACATAAGCGGGGATCGTTTTTTGCGCCTAATATGAGCTAAAAATCACCCTTATCCAGCGTATTACAGACTTACGATCATTACCCGTGCACGGTTGTGACTAGGAATTGCACTTGGTGCAAGTCCTTAATCACGTATTTTTTCAAAAAAGTTCACCCTTTCATCGAGCGTCGTTCTAGCGCTTGGTCTAACATAGAAACCTTATAAGTATAATTTCAGTTTTGAAAACATTGCCAAACACGAAGAGCGAGACTATTCAAAGCGAGACAAATTAAGCTAGCGACAGTGGGCTGGCCTCTGTAAACCGTCTGTGGAATTGACTAATAGCAAAGGAGATAAGCGTGCAATTCGAAGCCGCTAAGCGTTTGGTTGCACGGTCCATAAAGGCGGGTCACGGTGCGCTTTCCGAATATGAAAGTAAAAGGGTCCTTGCCGCATATGGTGTGCCTATTACGCGGGAACGCCTTGTCTATACGGCAAAAGATGCTCGAGTAGCGGCTGATCGAATCGGATATCCTGTCGTTCTAAAGGGTTGTTCCCACGACCTTCAGCACAAGACTGAAGCGGGGCTAGTGGTGGTAGGTCTCAGCTCCGCAAAAGAAGTAGCGAACGCTTTTAGAAAGCTGAAGTCCCGCACGGGGGAAAACTTTAGTGGCGGCTTTCTGGTTCAGGAGATGGTGAGTGGAGACCGCGAGTTGATGGTCGGAATGATACGCGACGATCAGTTCGGACCTTCAGTAATGTTTGGTCTCGGGGGTATTTTTACCGAGGTTCTTGAAGACGTTGCCTTCCGGCTTGCGCCGCTAAGAATTACCGATGCGAGGCAAATGATGTCCGAGATTCGGGCGGCAAAGATTCTGGACTCTGTACGCGGGTTGCCCCGGGTAGACCGAGCTCTGCTGGCCCGGACGATTGTTGCAGTTGGTAAGGTAGCTCATGATATCCCCGATATAGCTGAGATTGACATCAATCCTCTTATCATTTCTGGCAAATGCCCGGTTGCTGTTGATGGCCTAGTCATTCTTAAACCGTCGGGGATAAAAAATGACTAAACGCAATCTTCGACGCTTTTTCTCTCCCCGCAACGTCGCCGTTATCGGCGCATCGACGACCAAGGGCAAACCAGGTCGAGTAGTGATAGAAAACATGCTTTCTAACGGCTACGAGGGAGCCATACACCCAGTTAATCCGCGCGGCGGCTGTTTGTTAGGTCTTAAGGTGTTTAAGACTATTGAGGAACTGCCGAGCGGGATTGATCTCGCTATAGTCATCCTGCCGGCGCAGGCGACACCGCAGGCGGTGCGTGAATGTGCTGAGCGAAAGATTGGTTCTATCGTGTTGGTCGCGGGCGGGTTTGCCGAAGTCGACCACGCCGGGGAGGACTTACAGAATAAATTGGAATCCGCTGCGCGGGAGACTGGCGTGCGGATCCTCGGCCCTAACACCGCCGGTCATATTTCGACACCCTCTAATTTTACCTCCAGTTTTTTTCCACTTGGAAAAATTCCGACGGGTGGAATCTCTTATGTGGCGCAGACGGGGAATTTCACCGGTGCGATGATGAAGCATATTATGTCAGCAGAAAATTACGGGGTTTCTCGATGTATCGGGCTCGGTAACACGGTCGATATAGACGAAACCGACGTTTTTGAATTCCTTTCGACTGATAAACATACCAAATCAATATTCTTTTACTTGGAGAACATTCGCCGACCTCGCGAGTTTATAGAAATCGCCAAGCAGGTGACGCCCGAAAAGCCAGTAATCCTTCTCAAGGGCGGTGCGACCGCCGACGGCGCGGCGGCGGCACTTTCTCACACCGCGTCAATGGGATCTGACGACCGAATTCTTGATGGTGCTCTGCGACAGGCGGGCATAGTAAGGATTGAGGAATTCTCGCACCTGTTTCTAGCGGCGAAGGCGGTTGCGTCAATGCCAATACCAGCTGGAAACCGGGTGGGTTTCGTCTCGCCGTCGGGCGCGTTTATCGTTCATATAAATGATCTCTGCCGCCAGCGTCTCAACCTCTGTTTTCCCGAATTGGAGTCGACGACGATGGGACGGCTGATGGAAATTAGCCCGCCGTTTATCCGGCTTGGTAATCCGGTCGATATTTTTCCTAGCGCAACTGTGCATGGAATGGAATTTGCCTACCAGGAAGCCATGGAAGCCGTGCTCAAGGATCCCAACGTCGACGCGGTTGTATCGATTATGATTTTGACTAAGGAACTCGGTATGCCGGCCCTAGATTTTATTCCAAAACTGGCGAAAAAGCATCGAAGTAAGCCTGTTTATATATCTTTCAGTGGAGAACACGCCTGCAACGAGGAGGCAAAGGCATTTCTCGAACCTCGCGGCGTGCCGACATTTCCGTTAATTGAGGATGCCTTCAAGGCGCTCGACATTCTTGTTCGAGCACGGCAATTTTTGAAAAAATGATCGAAAGTGACGGCCTCCCTGAGATCTGGAGGGAAACTGTACGTCCAGAGTGGTGCGACTATAACAACCACCTAAATATGTCATTTTACGTTCTTATTTTCGATCATGCCACGGATGTTTTTCACGCCAATCTAGGACTGGATAAAACGTATCGGGTTAAGGCTAATTGTTCGACCTTCGCGGTCGAGACCCACACGAACTACTTGGCTGAGATGCACGATGGAGATGAGGTCTCAGTCACTACACAACTCCTTGATTTTGATCAAAAGCGTCTCCACTATTTCCACCGGATGTATCACGCCGAAAAGCGCTTTCTCGCCGCAACGACGGAGGTGATGACCGTCCATGTTGACCTCGGTGAGCGAAAAGTGACGCCAATGGCTGAAGATATCCTGGCCAAGGTGGAAGCATTGTTTCAGGATCATCGGAGTCTACCACCGCCTGATTTAGCCGGGCGTCATATGGGGATTGTCCGGAAATGAACTTTATATTCTCGATTATATCTTTTCCCGGTCTCCCAGACAGGATAAATGTCGGCGATGGCCTTTAAGTATCTGAATTCATGCCGTTATTTAAGAATCGGCCTTTCGCCCTCACCGGGTGCAAAGAAGTGATCTTCCCAAAGATGATAGAACCGGTGCGCCGGTTCATTCGAAATAAACAACTGATTATGATCATTCTTGCGATTGTTACCGGCGCAGCGGCGGCATTCGGCGCAGTCCTATTTCGAGAAATCGTTGTCCTATTGCAAACAGGAACATTCGGAGCGTCGCTCGAAAACTCTGTGAATGTCATTGATAATCTACCGGGCTGGCAGGTGGTAACCGTACCCACTATCGGCGGCCTTCTGATTGGATTATTTGTTTACTATTTAATGCCGGGAAGGCGCGGTCAGGGCGTCGCCGACGTCATGGAAGCTGCTGCGCTAAGATCTGGTACGATACCGCTCAAAGCGGGACTTGGTGCCGCCGCAGTAAGCGCAGCATCGATTGGCGTTGGCGCTTCCGTAGGTCGAGAGGGTCCCGTCGTACATCTGGGGGCGTCGCTATCGTCCTTCGTGGCCACACGGTTGCGACTAAGCCGGTCACAGGCCGTGACATTGCTCGGTTGCGGGGTTGCCTCGGCGGTCGCAGCATCGTTCAATGCACCAATAGCCGGCGTATTTTTCGCACTCGAAGTCGTTATAGGGCACTACGCACTCAGCGCCTTCGCCCCAATCGTCATTGCAGGCGTCATTGGTACCATTATCTCCCGTGTTTATTTTGGAAATTTCCCTGCCTTCATGGTGCCGGATCAGTCTTTAGTTTCATTCTGGGAGTTTCCTGCCTTTGCATTGCTGGGGGTGGTCTGTGCGCTGACGGCGATCATATTTCTTCGTTCCGCTAACATAGCGACGGATTTTGCAGCTAAAGTACCCGTTGCGCCATACGTTAAAACGATGGTTGGTGGGTTCTGCGTCGGTGTTATTGCACTTGTATTCCCCGAGGTGATGGGTGTCGGCTACGAAGCAACAGATAAAGCGTTGAACGGTAAATACGAACTCGCGATACTGATCGCGTTGGTCGCCGCGAAGGTTGCCGCAACCGCAATCAGTATCGGAGTGGGATTTGGCGGTGGAGTATTTG
Source organism: Alphaproteobacteria bacterium MarineAlpha11_Bin1 (assembly GCA_002937455.1). Next base: position 141,218 of record PTJZ01000008.1, on the reverse strand, counting down.
CGCCATCAATGTTTATGGGGGCAATGGTCGGCGGCGCATTCGGTATAATTGCTACACAAGTTTCCCCCCAATTATCGTCGGGCCATTCTGCATACACGTTGGTTGGTTTAGGCGCCGTTTCGGGGGCAGTGCTTGGAGCACCCATTTCTACGATCTTAATCGTCTTTGAACTGACGGGGGACTATGCACTCACAATTGCGGTCATGGTTGCTGTCGTAATTTCGTCTGTGATTACCCAACAGGCACATCGCAATTCCTTCTTCACATGGCAGCTCGAACGGCGCGGAATTAGTATTGGTGGAGGACGAGAAAACGGTCTGATGACGACCACCAAAGTTGAAAATGTCATGAGCCTGAAGTTTACGCCCGTAACGCAGGACCTGAACATAAAAGGCGTGCGAGAAAAGTTATTAACTGCCCCACACGGGGAGCTTTTTATGGTCGATGATGGTGGTTGTTTGGCCGGTACAATCACGCTAGCAGACCTCGCTGACGGCGCTTTCGACCATTCCATCGATGACGTCGTGAATGCCCGTGATGTAGCACGTTTACATCCGCCTTTCCTTGAGGCTGCGGCGACCTTGGATCACGCTCTTAAGATGATGCAGGATACGGGTGAAGAGCATGTTGCGGTCGTCGATAATCTTGCAAATATGAAGCTAGTAGGCTTTGTTCACGAAATAGACGTGATGTTTGTCTATAATCGAGCCTTACTGGAGGCCCGGCGTGAGGAACGCGGAGAGATTTAGGTTTAAAAAACTATGTATTCACTGTGCGATAGTCGGGGCAAACTTAAAATCAGTATTATCTTTGCCGCCATTTGCAAACCTGCCGAGACTGGGCCACGCATCATCCTTTCATTAACGAATCAATAAGTAGGTATTGATCGCAACCACGTGTAGCGGTCGGTAGTCGTGATAGTCACATCTGTTGGTTTAGTGCCACGAAGAATTCGTAACGGAACTTTCACTCCCGGATCCCCCATCGCCCATACTTTCCGATAAAAATCGGCGAGGCCGGTAACCGGTTCGCTGGCAACACTGAGAACCAGATCTCCTGGCCGAATACCAGCCACCCACGCAGGTCCTTTTTCTGGAACTCTGGATACAAAAAGTCTGCCTCGAAGCGTTTCGGAATATAGTCCGAGCCATGGTCGGGATTTCTTAGACGATCTACCGTCTGCGAGCAGATCACCAAGGATGGGCTTCAACGCGTCGATTGGAATAAACATATTGCCGGGTACTGAGGTTTTCTCTCCTTCGATTGCATTCGGCACTAAGAGCGATCCGACGCCAACCAATTTCCCCGCTGTGTCTAAAAGTGCTGCGCCACCGAACAGAGGAAACGGGGGCCAAGTAAAAATTGCATTACTCAAAAGGTATTCCCAGTAACCAGCAAAATCACGACGGTCGATAACAAGCGCGCCCATGGCGTTAACAGTACCTCCGTGGGCTGCTACTAAAACAGGCTGTTTCTGTTTGAGCCCGTCGGACTCTCCTAGTTCAAGAGGTTTAACTCCGGGCGGCGATACTGTTCGAATGAGGCCGAAGCCGGTATCATGATCCAAAGCCACTATCTCTGCGGCCAATTTCACCCCAGCCGCCGTTTTCACCTCGACCGCGCTGGCTTCAAGAATTACGTGGCCTACGGTGATAATAAGCCCTTCACTGTCTACAACTATTCCTGACCCCTCCCTAGATGTACCTAGTGATCCCGCTGTCCGCGCTTCACTGGGAACAGTGGAGGTGATTTTCACTATCGCGCTAAGATATTCCGCTGCGTTTTGTTGCGGGAGTGCAGGAGCAGACCAGATCCATATGACTATGAATATAACACCTACAATGGTCTGTTTATAAATAGTAGAAATCGCACAAACTCCAATCCCAAAATACCCTACGAAAAATTAGAGGAGCTGGATTAGGTTATTTCCCGACTTTACTATCCGCTGATATCATTTGATTCGAAAATTGTATCATTCGAAGCGATATGACGCGGTCAGGCTGATATACTCCTCTAATGAACGATCAGACTCTTTTTCGGCCCGCTGATGGGAATGGCCCATTGCTAACCCACCTTGAGGGCCTAAATCATCCCCAGCGGCAAGCCGTAGAGACTGTTGACGGCCCATTGCTGGTGCTTGCAGGTGCGGGCACCGGAAAAACTAGGGTGTTAACCACTCGGATCAGTCATATTTTGCTGACCCAGCGTGCATCGCCCAACCAAATTCTTGCCGTTACTTTTACGAATAAGGCGGCGCGTGAAATGCGCGACCGTGTTGCCAGAATGATCGGTCGGGCTACAGAGGGTCTTTGGATTGGTACATTCCATGCCATCGCAACGCGTATACTTCGGCGCCACGCCGAAGTCGTCGGATTGAAGTCCAACTTCACAATTCTCGATCAGGACGACCAGATCCGTTTAGTGAAGCAGATCATTGAGGCGGAAGATATTGATGACAAGCGTTGGTCAGCGCGGGCAGTACACGCCGTCATCGAGCGTTTCAAAGATCGGGGACTGACTCCTGCTAAGATAAGTGTCGCGGAGGCGGGTGACATCGTTGATGGCCGTATCGGCGAACTATATAAAATATATCAGGACAGACTGGTTATCTTAAACGCTGCTGATTTCGGTGATCTGCTCCTCCATTGCCTGACCATATTTACCTCGCAGCCGGATGTGTTGAAGGAATTTCAGCGCCAATTTCGCTATGTCTTAGTGGACGAGTACCAAGATTCGAACGTCTCGCAGTACCTCTGGTTGCGGCTGCTTGCGCAGGCCCGGAGCAATATTTGCTGCGTTGGAGATGACGACCAGTCGATCTACAGCTGGCGCGGTGCCGAGGTTGGCAACATTTTGCGGTTCGAGAGAGATTTCCCGGGTGCAGAGGTAATTCGTCTGGAACAGAACTATCGATCCACTCAGCAGATATTAAGCGCAGCGTCGCAATTAATAGCCGTAAACGAGGGTCGGCTCGGAAAAAATCTGTGGACCGAATTAGAGGATGGCGAGCCGATCCGTATTAACGCGGTATGGGATGGTGAATCTGAGGCCCGGCTCGTTGGAGATGAGATCGAACACCTTCAGAGGGCTCAAGAATCACTGAATGAAATTGCTATTCTGGTGCGCGCTAGCTTCCAGATGCGCGAGTTTGAAGAGCGCCTGATCACGCTCGGATTGCCCTATCGGGTTGTAGGTGGGCCACGGTTCTATGAACGGGCGGAAATCCGGGATGCCATTGCCTATTTACGTGTCGTCGTTCAGCCTGATGACGACTTGGCATTAGAACGTATTATTAATACTCCCCGGCGTGGTCTCGGAACCGCTACGTTACAGACTATGCACGGTCATGCTCGGGCCTTAGGTATTTCGCTTCATAAGTCGGCAATACAGTTGATTGAAACCGATGAATTAAAGCCACAGACTAGGTCGTCGCTGCGGCGGATAATCGGGGATTTGGCACGTTGGCGGGCACAGGTCCAGGCTATTGACCATATCGAGCTCGCTAAGACAGTGCTTGATGAATCTGGCTATACGAGCATGTGGAAGGCTAGTAAGGCCGTGGACGCCCCGGGAAGGCTGGAAAATCTCAAAGAGCTTGTTTCGGCGTTAAACGAATTTGATTCGCTTGGCGGTTTTCTGGAACATATTAGCCTTGTGATGGACCGCGAAGATAACGCCATCGGAGAAATGGTGAGTATTATGACACTGCATGCTGCGAAGGGGCTTGAATTCAATAACGTTTTCTTGCCTGGATGGGAGGAGGAAGTGTTCCCGAACCGTCGCTCGGTCGAAGATGGCGGTGGCGCGGCACTGGAGGAAGAGCGTCGGCTGGCTTATGTCGGGCTTACGCGGGCGCGTCGTCGGGTGTGGATCTCCCATGCGTCGACCCGCCGGGTCTACAACCAGTGGCTCGCCTGCGCACCGTCTCGGTTTATTGACGAACTGCCGGAGGACCTCGTCGATCACAAGATGGAAGCTGGACTATATGAAGGGATTGCGGAACCGGATCTATATGTGACCGAAGAGAAATGGAGTAAAAACGCTGGCCGCCGAGGCCCCGGTTTCCAGCGTATGCGAGTGAATAAGGGATCAACAGTGCTCATGCCGAAGGAGGGAGAAGCTTCTACTGTCAGCGCTATTGTCATAGGCATCCGGGTTTTTCATCAGAAGTTTGGATACGGGATGGTGGTTTCAAAAGACGGCAGTAAATTGGAAATTGACTTCGAGAAAGCTGGCACCAAGAAAGTTCTTGAGAGCTTTGTGGAGCCGGTATGAACAGCAATGAATTGGCTTCGGTCGATATGTGGCAGATCTCATTTGCACTGCCCGAAAGCACAAGTCTAAGGGTCTTTGAAGAGGCGTTTCAAGACGTCGTCATTGGACTGTCGAGTTTTGAAATAATCGGAACCTCGGGCTGGCGTGTAACTGTCTATACGAATGGGGAACCCGGCCATGTCGATATTTTGAACCGGCTGCAAGCTGCATCTGCCGAGGTGAAAATTGATCTGCCCGAGTTTAAGATTTCTTTAGTGGAGGACAAAGATTGGGTCGCAGAGAGCCAGAGCTTACTCACGCCCATCAATGTCGACCCGTACTACATTTTTGGGTCGCACGTTAAGGATACCCCGCCGGAAGGAGCAGTCTGTGTTAAAATCGACGCAGGTCAGGCATTCGGAACTGGGCATCATGAAACCACCCGCGGATGCCTCTGGGCGATTGAAGCGCTGTGTGCTGATCAGCCACCATTAAACCCCCTAGACCTTGGCACCGGTAGCGGGATCTTGGCTATCGCGCTCGCTAAACGATTCGGTATCAACGTTACGGCCACTGACAATGATCCAATCGCCGTCAATGTGGCCGTTGAGAACGCCCGCCTCAATGGTGTTAGCGAACAGATCGATTTATATGTTGCGGAGGGAATTGACGTTGCCGGACCCTTAGCAAAGGCACCTTACGACCTAATCGTAGCCAACATCTTGGCTAAACCACTGATCGCTATGTCTAGCCATATCACCGGTGCGTTAACCGTGTACGGGCACATAATTCTATCAGGGATACTATTGGGAGATTCAAACGACATTATAGATTCATATTTGGAAAACGAATTGAAGTTGAAACGACAGATAACCGTCGGGGACTGGGTGGCGTTGACGTTCGGTCGAAAATAGTATCCCGGGTTCGGTAAAGAATTTGCGTGACTGCAGCGTGAGTTGCTAGCACATAATTACAGCCCAAAGAGCTGGATAAAATAAAACTGCCTTTAAAACCATCAGAAATCACCAAGTCGATGCTGATATATACGAGTAACCATCATCCGCGGTCTCCCATAATGGGGTGGTTACCAAATCTTGCCTCAGCGCCAGACACAGTTGGAAATCGTCTAGACGCCTATAAATTATTTGCTGCCCACGTCGCCGTTCTGGTGACAATGTAGACTACGATAAATAAAAGTTCGGATGCTGACGAAGAGCTGTTATCTATATTAAGTATTCACTAACGCCGATCATTTTTTGGCAAACTGGTTCGAACTGATAACATCCGACGATTAGTTTCTAATGGTATTGTTTGCGGATTATCATTGGAATTCAGAGGTTTTTATAATCAGCCGAAAACTTCGGATGGTATCTGGGAGGACAATAAAATAGATGAAAATCTGATTGAAGGTCTTGCTGCGTCGGCGTTTAACGTTGATATGCCGGATGCTGAGGATGTATTGGTCGAAATATTCGGCGATAACAATGTGCCACAAGTGGTTTCTGAACTATTAAATAAGCGAGAGCTCCAGATGGAGAGCCTTGGCGCTCTTCCAGCGCCGTCGGAACGCCTCGCGGCCCTCCGCCAAAAGCTTGTGGCGCAGGAACTAGACGGATTTCTTGTCCCTCTTGCCGATGAACACCAAGGGGAATTCATAGCTTCCAGGTCACAGCGCCTCTCCTGGATTTCCGGTTTTGGTGGATCGGCGGGCATGGTTATAGTGATGTTAAATGCTGCTGCCATCTTTATCGATGGAAGGTACACTTTGCAGGTTCGAAGTCAGGTTGATACCGATGTGTTCGTACCAGAACATGTGGCCGAGACTCCGCCCGATAAATGGATACGAAAGAACGTTTCAAATGGTGCAAAGATTGGCTTTGACCCCTGGTTACATACCCCTGCTGGGATAGACCGCTTGACAATGGCATGCAGCGCTGTCGGCGCGCAATTGTTGCCTCTCGACGCTAACCCTGTCGACGCGGTATGGCAGGATCAACCACCCCTGCCGTTAGGCCCTATTATCCCGTATCCAGAAGCTTTATCAGGCCAGAGCTCAGCTGAGAAATGTTGCATCGTGGCACAGGACCTAAAAGATACAGGTGTCGATGCCGCGGTGCTTAGTGCGCCTGACTCGATCGCTTGGTTGTTGAATATCCGGGGCTGTGATGTATTTAACACGCCATTGGCACTGTCTTACGCTACAATTCACCAGACCGGTGAGGTCGATTGGTATGTGGATAAACGTAAACTCCTGAAGGAGACGCGTGCGTCCTTGGGAAGCGGTGTGACAGTATGCGATCCAACCGAATTTTCTGAGGGTCTCTCGGCCTTGGGTCGTGCAGGTAAAACCGTTCGTCTCGATAGTTCAACAATTCCAGAGGCCGTGCGTGAGTGCTTGTTGGAGGCTGGCGCCGATGTTGCCGCAGGAAAAGATCCGTGTGTCTTGCCCAAGGCGCGAAAAAACACAGTGGAAATCGCTGGTGCGCGGCAGGCCCATATCCGCGATGGAGTCGCGCTGACATCATTTCTTGCTTGGCTGGCAACGGAAGCCCCTAAGGGTGGGGTGACGGAGTTGACGGCCGCGGCTCGTTTGCGAGAATTTCGCGCGTCGGAAGACCATTTCCGAGGTCTTAGTTTCGAGACAATTTCGGGCAGCGGACCGAATGGAGCTATCGTACATTATCGGGTAACGCCGGAAACGGACCGTACCCTCGAGCCGGGGGACATTTATCTTATCGATTCAGGTGCACAATACCTAGATGGCACCACGGATGTCACACGCAGCGTTTTCATAGACGACGGTAATGGTGTGTCCGCAGAGATACGCGACCGGTTTACCCGTGTTCTGAAAGGACATATCGCTATCGCTACTGCCCGTTTTCCTGCCGGTACCCACGGAAGCCAAATTGACGCGTTGGCGCGCATATTTCTTTGGGAAGTTGGCCTCGACTTTGATCACGGTACAGGTCACGGGGTTGGCGCCTATCTTGGAGTGCATGAGGGGCCGCAGCGGATCTCCAAGGTAAATGGAGGTGCACCGATAGAGATCGGTATGATACTTTCAAATGAGCCCGGATATTATGAGGATGGCGCTTACGGAATTCGCATCGAGAATCTAGTAGTGGCGAGAGAAATTCCCGAGAGTATCTCTACGGGCGAGAGGAAAATGTTGGATTTCGAGACAATTACCCTCGCCCCGATTGATCGCGATTTGATTGACGCAGAGCTCCTAGCCGATGACGAGCGTGCTTGGTTAAACGCTTACCACGTTCGGGTGCGCGAGACACTGTCTCCGCTGGTGGCCGACGACGTGCGGGAATGGCTGGAGGGCGCAACGACAGCTATTTGACTTTTTCATTCGGTCAAAACCAAGAAAGTTCCGACAGTCGCCAAATTCTGTTGCGAGATATAAGGTAGCGCCTTCAAAAACGGCCGTAGAATCACAGACAAACGGGATGATGGCTCGACATTAAATCAGTGGTCATTGGTTGGTCTTCAACCAGAAATCCCGATTAGATCTGCCCAGTCGTCTTCCGAAAGCACGGTAACACCGAGTTCAACGGCTTTTTTTGCTTTCGATCCGGGATCCTTTCCGGCGACAACGTAGTCGGTTTTTTTCGACACTGATCCGGACACCTTAGCGCCAAGGGACTCCGCTTTCACCTTGGCTTCCGGACGGGTCATAGTTTCGAGCGTTCCGGTAAAGACCAATGTTTTCCCACTGATTACGGATTCCCGATTCATCGGCGCTGCCGCATCTTTGACAGTCATCTCTGTGCCGAGATCGTCAAGCAAAAGGCGGTTCTCGAAGTTGTCGACGTCAAAGAATCCAGCGAGTCCATCCGCTATTACCATGCCGATGGTGTCGATGTTACACAGTTCTGCATAGGCGTCGCCGATCAAATCGGGTTTTTTATTTTCTTCCCGGTTATCATGACGTTGGCGGCTGACCTGCTCCATCGCCGAACGCCAAGAAATGAAAGAGCCATAGTAACGTGCTAGGAGTCGCGCCGTAGTTTCGCCGACATGGGGAATGCCAAGGGCATAAATAAACCGATGGAGTTCAATGGACCGCCGGTTCTCGATCGCCCTGAGCAGGTTATCGACCGATTTCCCAGCCCAGCCGTCGCGGTTTCTCAAGTCGTTAGAATGGTTAATGAGGCGAAAAATATCACCGGGGTTGACTATTAGCCCGTCGGCGACAAAGGATTCGATGTGCCGTCCCCCGAGCCCGTCAATATCGAAAGCCTCGCGGCTAACCAAATGTTTAAGCCTCTCCAATCTCTGGGCTGGGCAAACAAGTCCACCAGTACAGCGGCGGACTGCTTCACCCACCTCGCGTACAGCCACGCTTCCGCATTCTGGACAATGGTCCGGCAATTCGTATCGCTGTGCGCCGAAAGGCCGCTTTTCGACAATTACGTCTAATAATTGTGGAATAACATCCCCGGCGCGCTGGACTGTAACCGTGTCCCCGATATGGATATCCTTTTCAGCGATATAGTCTTCGTTATGCAGGCTTGCGTTGGAGACAACCACACCGCCGACCGTCACAGGCTCCAACCTGGCGACGGGAGTCAGTGCGCCGGTGCGACCAACCTGGATGCCAATTTCTTTCACAATAGTATAGGCTTTTTCCGCCGGAAATTTATATGCGATTGCCCATCTTGGAGAGCGGCTTACGAAGCCTAGGCGGTCCTGGAGGTCTAGCCGGTCAACTTTATAAACTACGCCGTCGATATCGTAACCTAGTGAGACTCGTTTTTTACCAATTTCACTATGTAGCGCCATTATTTCTTTTGGTGATTCGCAGCGACGAGCCTCCGGGTTGGTTGGAAATCCCCAGTCTTTCAGAATCCGCAGAAAATCCCACTGGGTTTCGGCTACCGGCTGGCTGATTTTTCCCCAGCTATAGCCGAAGAAACGCAACGGTCGAGTGGCGGTGATCTTCGGATCGATTTGACGTAAGGAGCCCGCTGCTGCATTTCGAGGATTCGCGAAAACAGGTTGGTCTAAAGCCGCGCGGCTATCGTTAAGCGCCTCAAAGTTAGAGTGACTCATATAGATTTCACCACGAATTTCGAGAACTGCCGGAAAGTCAGAGGATAATCTATGCGGAATATCATAAATCGTCTTTACGTTAGCGGTGACGTTTTCGCCGACCCGACCGTCTCCACGCGTTCCTGCTTGGATGAGTTGGCCGTCTTCGTAGTGCAGAGATATGGAGAGCCCGTCGATTTTGGGTTCGCCCACAAAGGTTATTTTTTCGTTATTCCCGAAGTTTAGAAAACGTTTTATCCGGGCGACGAACTCGCGAATATCCTCTTCTTGGAAGGCGTTTGCGAGGGACAACATGGGCGCTGCATGCTGGACCCTATCGAACCGCGCCGCCGGGCTCGCGCCGACCCTTTTAGCAGGACTATCTTCCCGAGTAAGTTGCGGAAAAGCTGTTTCCAAGGCCTCGTTCCGGAGGCGCAGTGCGTCATACTCCGCGTCCGAGATCGTGGGCGCATCATCCCGATAGTAATTCTCATCATGTAATGCGATATCTTTTGCCAACTGTCTTAGCTCTAAGGCGACTTCTGACTCAGACATCTCGGAGATTATTTTCATGACTTATCGATTTCCGCGATCAGGCTGTCAGCCGCGGCGCGAGCCTCCTCGGTAATTTGGGTCCCGGCTAGCATACGCGCTATTTCCTCGCGCTGCTCTTCTGGGGATAACTGAGTTACCGCGGTCGTGGTAACTTCACCCTCCGCGGTGTCCGTGATTGTCTTAATTACATGGAAGTGCCTTTTCCCCCGAGCTGCAACCTGCGGAGAATGGGTTACTACAAGAACCTGCACGCCTTCGGACAATCGCGACAATCGATCCGCCACGGACGCCGCCGTCGCACCGCCGACGCCCGCATCGACCTCGTCGAAGACTAGTGTCGTGACCCGGTTAGATTTCGACAGGGCCACCTTCAGTGCCAACAACAGACGGGCTAACTCGCCGCCCGACGCTATCTTGCTGATCGGCCCCGCGGGCTGCCCTGGGTTAGTGGTCACTTCGAACACTACTCGGTCTATACCGTGGCTGGACCACCCGTTTTGTTCGAGTTCTTCAATGCCAGTGGAGAAGGATGCCGTTTCAAGGCGCAGATGCGGCAGTTCTTCATTTATCGCTACATCTAGTGCAGTCGCCGCGGATACCCGCGCGTCGTGCAGTTCGCTTGCTTGGGTATCGTATCTTGATTGCGCTTCCGTTAGCTCGGCTTCTAACCGGGAAATATCTTGGTCGGCTGCGTCTATGCGTTCAAGCTTGATAGCAAAATCGTTCCTCAATGATGCAAGGGAATCTATATCGGTACCATGTTTTCGGGCGAGGGCGCGAAGGCCAAATAGGCGTTCGTCAACCTGCTCCAACTGCGTGGGATCCCGATCCGTTGCCCTCAGGGCATCATTTAAATGGTCAGTGGCAATGGCAATTTCGTCCTCGATGCGTTCCAATGCGTCGAGGCTGGGTTTCAGAATCCCGGCTGCCTTCTCATTTACGCGTTCAAGCGCTCGCGTCGATTTAGATAGGGACTGCTGAAAGCCTTTGTTCCCCGACAAAATATTCAATGATTGGTTTATGATTTCGCCGATCTTCTCAGCATTGATCATCAAAGATCGAGATTCAATTAGCGATGCTTCTTCTCCGTCCTGAGGATCTAATTCCTCGAGTTCGGCGTGTACGTGGCGCAGATAATCAGCCTCGGTGAGAATTCTGTCGATTTCCTCTCGTGCTTTCGCCAGCGCCGCTTTCGCGGCCTTCAGTACATCCCACGATTGGCGGGTTTCTACAACGAGCTCTTTATGCGCACCGAAGGAATCTAGGGCACCCCGATGGTTTGCCGGATCAAGCAGGCCATGGCTAGCAAACTGACCTTCGATTTCTATAAGGGACTCGCCGACATTCTTTAAGACGCTCACACTTATGGGTTGATCATTGATATAGGCTCGGCTACCGCCATCAGCACGCAAGGTCCTACGCAGGATCAGCGGGTCGCCATCGATAGGCGGGTCGATTTCGTGAGTGCGCAACAGGTCAAGGATTATGTGATCGTCTGGCAATTCGAAAGTAGCTGTTATGCTTGCTCTCTTATCATCACCTTTCCGAACTTGGGAAGCATCGGCCCGGGCGCCGATGACGAGGCTTAACGCATCTAAGAGAATTGATTTGCCGGCTCCCGTCTCACCTGTCAGGACACATAAACCGTCGCTGAAGTCGATATCGAGACGTTCGATCAGGACGAAATTCCGTATGGAAAGCGTCGATAGCATTGGGCCTCAGAATAGCCGTTCCCATGTTCGAGCGAAGAATCCCTTTTTCTCCGGCGGATTTCGCAAATCGGATCCGGTCGCAACCTTATAGGAGTCAAGATACCATTCGCTGCCCGGATAATTATACCCCAGTACTGCAGCGGCCTTCCTTGCCTCATCCATGACGCCGATGGCTGTATAGGCCTCGACCAGCCGATGTAAGGCTTCGGGAACGTTAGTTGAAGTGCCGTAATTGTCGACGACGCGCCGAAACCGGTTGATCGCTGCTAGATAGTGACCGCGGTCGTGGTAATAGCGACCCACCTCCATGTGTTTCCCGGCTAAATGGTCTCGCGTAAGATCGATCTTTAATTTCGCATCCCTCGAATACTTTGAATCCGGAAAACGGCGCACGATTTCTGTAAGGGAATCTAGAGCTTGTTCGGTGACCCTCTGGTCTCTTGAGACATCGGAAATTTGTTCGTAATACGAGAGCGCTTTCAGATAATAAGCGTAAGGTACGTCCGGGTTGCCCGGATGGAGGCGAATATACCTATCAAGTCCGATCACCGCTTCGTCGTATTGATTTGCTTGGTAATGAGAATACGCGGCCATCAGCTTAGCCTTTATGGCCCAGAGAGAATACGGATGCTGGCGTTCTACTTCTTCGAACGCTCCTGCTGCGGCCAAGTAGTCCTTGGCTTGAAGGGCGTTGACTGCAGAGTTATAGAGCGGCTCTACCTTCTTTTCGATATATACGTCTTGGTTATTTTTGCTGGTACCGCACGCAGCCAGAATAAGACATACGGCTAATCCCAAAATTATCTGGCGTATGTAATGGAACAAAATTCTGATTCCCGGGTCCTTTGTTAACTCAATCTATATCATTGATGATATGGTGAATGTAAGGCGGGAGAACGAGACTCTAAACGAAAAATGGCGCCCCTTACCGGTAATATAATTCGATCAATTCAAAAATTTTCCATGGCTACCAAAGAGCCGTCCTGCAATGTTTTTGACTCGCCATCGTCTAAAGTCTCTTTGACCGTTGTCCAGGCGGTTTTGTCCATAAAGACTGCGCGCAATAGATCGTTATTGAGAGCATGCCCCGAGCGGCTGGCACGAACAGCTCCGATTATCGGTCCGCCTGCCAGATAAAGGTCGCCGATACAGTCAAGAATCTTATGGCGAACGAACTCATCATCGTAGCGCAGCCCACCTTCATTTAGAACTTTGTTACCGCTGATGACGACAGCATTCTCAAGAGATCCGCCAAGCGCAAGTCCCGCGTTACGCATCGCGTCCACCTCTTGCTTGAAGCCAAAAGTACGCGCCCGGGAGATGTCAGATTTAAAATTCTCACCGGTACCAGCAAAGACCCGCTCCTGGCAATCGATTGCTGCGGAATTAAAATCGATCGCGAAATCAAGACTGAATTCATTAGACGGGGAGATAGTTAATGAACGGCTCTCGTTGCCAACTGTGACGGTCTTAAGTATCTTGATCGTGGTCCGTACGGAATTTTGCTCCAAAATTTCAGCTCGTTCGATGAGAGACACAAATGGGGCTGAACTACCATCCATAATCGGAATTTCCGGACCATCGACTTCAATTAGGACATTATCGATTTCACAGCCGGCGAGGGCAGCCATCAAATGTTCTATGGTGCTAACCGATGCGCCATGGTCGTTACCGACCGTAGTTGCAAGTCGTGTGTCGACGACATTCTTCCAGTTGACAATAATTTCACGGGCACCGTTAAATAAATCGGTTCGACAGATACGGATACCGTAATTCTCTTCTGCTGGTTTCAGCGTCAGGGCGGTTTTTCGTCCCGAATGCAAGCCAATACCGTTGCAGCTGATTTCGGTCTTTATAGTTTTTTGTTTAATCACGTCAGCTATCTTTGTTTTATTAACTATTGAGGCTTGTTTCCGAAGCAAGTCGAGTGTTCAGAATAACAACACCCAGTGGATCCAAATCCTCAATAGTAAAACTACCAAACACCCCCCGAAAAACCCAAATCAACAAATGTTACAGAATGTTACGTTCTTTGCAGGTGTAAGACCTCCGTTAGTTTGCTTGGCGGCGAAGAAAGGCCGGAATTTCGAGTAAATCGTCGGCCGAGGGCGATTTTTGGAGCCGATCCTCTGTGTCTAAACCAGCCAAACGGGTCTGGTGAAGTCCAGTTTTCTCGGTACCTTCACTAATAGGGGCTGTTTTTATAGATTCTGGCCCAGACTCCACTGCTGTTTCCTGCCCTGACTCGCGTTCTCGACCGCTGCCGGTGATACGCTGGAACAGGCTCCCGCTTCGGCGACCTGATTCGTCTTTTTGTCGGCCGTTCAACAGATCTGCTTCCTTAAATGGATCGGACTCTGGTAGGGGTCCCGCTTGCGCCGCCGGGTCAACAGGCGGTGGCGGCATAAAAGCATCGTTTTCGGCAACGAGGCGGGGTTCTGTATGGGCGGTGGCCGCCGCTTTCGGATTATCTACCGGTACTGATTGCTCGGCCGTCATATCGCTTGGAGGTGTTGATACGGTTGCTGCGAAGGGCTCCGGATCTTTGCGTAAGACAGGTTCGGTTTTTGATTCCGAGGTGACTGTATCGTCGGCGAGCTTGGATGTTGGTTCCGAAATCATTGTTTCCGCATATGTTTCGGGTCTTTTCTCAGCGTTGGTTAATACACTTTCAGAATCCTCACTGGGCATTTTTGTTTCTTCGGCCCGGACCAGTCTCTGGGCTTGAGAATATACCTTCAAAACCGGACGAGGTTGGGCCTCGGCTTGTGCATCGATTCCAGTTGCGACGACCGACACTCGCATTTTTCCCTCGATTGAAGAGTCCATTGTTGAGCCGAAAATAATGTTGGCGTCGGGATCGACTTCCTCACCTATACGGTTAGCCGCTTCGTCAACCTCAAAAAGGGTCATGTCTTGACCGCCCGTTATATTGATCAGTACACCGCGGGCACCTTTCATCGAAACATCGTCGAGCAATGGATTGGAAATCGCGGCCTCAGCTGCAAGACGGGCGCGATCTTCTCCGTCTCCTTCGCCAGTACCCATCATCGCTTTACCCATTTCGCTCATCACGGCCCGGATGTCGGCAAAGTCCAGATTAATCAGTCCGGGAACCACCATTAAGTCGGTGACCCCCCGAACGCCGGAATGCAGAACTTCATCCGCCATTGTAAAAGCTTCCGCAAAAGTCGTTTTCTCATTGGCTATTCGAAACAGGTTCTGGTTTGGGATAATTATCAGGGTATCGACATACTGCTGCATTTCCTCGATTCCTGCCTCTGCAATACGCATTCGGTTGATGCCTTCGAACTGAAATGGTTTGGTGACAACACCCACGGTCAGGATGCCGTGTTCTCGGGCCAGCTGCGCTATTACCGGGGCTGCACCGGTTCCGGTGCCACCGCCCATGCCGGCAGTAATAAACGCCATATGTGCTGGACTGAGAGCCTCCATGAGGTCGTCCATAGCTTCTTCTGCCGCTGCACGGCCGATATCTGGACGTGAACCGGCACCAAGCCCGTTGGTGATGCCTGGTCCAAGCTGGATAGATCGTTCCGCCATTGTCTGTGCTAGTGCCTGCGCGTCAGTATTGGCGACTACAAATTCAACGCCTTCAAGCTGCGAGGAAATCATATTGTTGACGGCATTACCGCCTGCGCCGCCGACGCCGATAACGGTTATCCGAGGTTTCAGATGGTCCTGAGAGTCGGGAACAGTAAGGTTAATAGTCATTTAGGCCTCCTAGCCGGGGAAGGGATAAAACGGGTGGTGGTTGTCCACCCAGTTCGATGGTGCCGCGAACCTGCGGCGGATTGGGTTAAAAGTCGTTTGATCATGGGCTGGTCATATTTTCAGAAACTTTCTTTTAGCCATTGGCTGATCCGAGATATTCGACTTGACGGGATGTTTTCATTGGCGGGGGTGTCTTCAATAGTACCCGCGAATTTCTCAACGCCGTAACGCAAGAGCCCCGCGCAGGTCGAAAAGGCTGGACCGCTGGTTGCCTCGGCTAAACCGCTGATTCTCAGCGGGCGGCCGATACGGACCTGTTTTTCTAGCACCATACTCGCTAGTTCCTGTACGCCGTGAAGTTGGGATGCACCGCCAGTCAACACTAATCGACGGCCCGAGACCCGATCAGCACCACTAACCTCAAGGCTCTCACGAACCAACTCGAGAGTTTCCTCAACCCGGGGTTGGATAATGCCGGTTAAAATCGAACGTGGTACGTGATTGGGATTATTGTGATCGTCCTCACCAACCAGAGGGACATCGATGATTTCGTTATCGTCGGACTGCGAAGGGACCGCGCTCCCATATAAAATCTTCATCCTCTCCGCGTGAACAACAGGCGTGGAAAGTCCACGTGCGATGTCGTTAGTTACGTGGCTGCCACCAACCGAGATCGAATCTGCAAAAACTACTTGGCCGTCATAGAAAACGCCGATTGTCGTCGTTCCACCCCCCATATCGACTAGAGTCACGCCGAGATCTTTTTCGTCTTCGACTAAGCAGGACAGTCCGGCAGCGTACGGTGAAACGATAATTTCTTCGATATCGAGATGACAGCGGGCGACACAGTTCTTTAAATTTCGAACAGGTCCCGGCGTTGCGTTTATCCGATGGAAGCTCACGCCGAGCTGCTCGCCGAACATCCCACGTGGATCGTGGATGCCACGATTGCCGTCAATTGAATATCCCACAGGTAGGCAATGGATTAGTTCTCGGTCCTCCGGCTGCTCAATCTGGAAGTTTCGCTCTCTCGCCCGCTGGATATCTGTCCCGGCGATTTCGTGTCCGGCAATGGAAACTTCGATGTCTTGAATATGCGAATATATTAGACCGGCAGATAAATTGACGAATATGCGGTCGATTCGCTCCCCGGCGAGTTCTTCGGCTGCACTTATCGCCGTTAGAATGGCATTCTGGGCGGCTTCCATATCGATAACGGAGCCATTTCGAACGCCTGCAGATGCCTGCTGAGCAACGCCGATGACACGTATTCCACCTTCGGCATTCATATGAGCGATGAAACAGCAAACTTTGGAACTGCCAACATCAAGCGCTGCAATAATACCGGTGCGTAGTTTTGGCATATTCAATAATTTCTCCGAATCAAATACAAATTGGAAACTATCAACATCAGGTATTTTTTCCCTCTTGATGATTGACATTATGGTTCGTTATCGGGGGAGCGGTGCGGGTTCGGACAATCATCTGGTCCGGTATTCGCAGATCGATCGACAACAGATTTTGTTTCAAAAGTTTGTGTTTTTGTTCGAGCCGGGCAAACCGCCGCCAAGCTACTTCAGGGCGTTTTTCCGGCAAACGAACATGAACTCCATTATCCATATGGATATTCCACCGACGATCCCCAACGCGTACCGCCGCGTTGACCCGTTGTTTTAACTTCGGTTCCTGCTCAAGAAAGGACATCAGTGATGCGGCCTCAAGAGGGGCGCCCTTACCAACTACCACAATAAGGTTGCTGAATTTTTCCAATTTATTGGATGTGATTATGGTCCCACCCTCGTCGACAAGTACCAACTTGTTTTCGCGCTGCCAAAGAGCGATCGGTCGGCGCTCGGCGATTTTTACGTGAATAATATTTGGGTACTGTCGTTCCAAGCTCGCGAACCGGATCCACGGCAGGGTTTCAAGCTGTTGGCGGAGCTGTTGCAAGTTGATTGCTAAAAGTGGCGTTCCACGTTGGATCCCGAGAACATTTCTAATACGGTCGGCAGACGCGTTACGGCGTCCCTGAAGCACCACTTCTTCTACCCGCAAGCCTGATCCAGCCATATGTTTTGCGACAGACTGCCAAACCAAATGTAAAGCCTTGTCTGGCCAACTGGAATTCCATACCCAGGTTGATCCCCCAACAGCAAACACAAAACAACAGGCAACGCCTATGCTACGGAGAGAATATCGCCCCAATCGCGGAATACGGCGTTTCCGCGTATTCTTTGTTAGTTTGCCATTTAAACTCATTGAGCGCCTATGACTTATCCATCGCATGATGCGTTCTCCACGATCCAGCAAACTAAGTCGCTGAAGTTGATTCCGGCATGGGCGGCCTGCTCGGGAACGAGAGATAACGGAGTCATCCCTGGCTGTGTGTTGACTTCAAGGAGATATAGATTGCCGGGTTCTCCGTCGCGATCGTCATATATCAGATCAGCTCGCGATACCCCTCGGCATCCCAGTGCCCGGTGCGCTCTTAACGCGTAATCCAGAGCGGCTTTGTAGGCATCTGCGTGAATAGGCGCTGGAACGAGATGTTCAGCTCGCCCCTCGGTATACTTGGCTTCATAATCATAAAAACCCTCAAGACCGCGTATTTCCGTGACGCCAAGTGCCCTATCGCCCAGAACAGATACTGTGATCTCCCGGCCGTTAATGAAACTTTCCAGCATCATTTGGTTTCCATAGCCCCAGATTTCGTCGCCTAGTACCGCGACGTCTTTCTCTGTCCGGATAATCCGAATACCGATGCTGGAGCCTTCATTTAGAGGTTTTATTACATATGGAAGGTCAATACGTTTTCCTGCCTCGAAATCGGCGCGTGAGACGACACAATATTCCGGGCTGGGGATGCCCGCTGCCTTGAACAGATATTTCGCCATTGGTTTGCTCATGGCCATTGCTGAAGCAAGTACGCCGGAATGCGTGTATCTGACGCCCAGGCACTCCAGAATGCCCTGAATGCAGCCGTCTTCTCCGTAAGGTCCGTGCAACGCATTATAGACTATGTCCGGGGGCGGGGTCAGATCGTTTAATAAGGACGTTATATCCTGCGTTACGTCGATTTCCTGTACTTCATAGCCTGCCTCGCGAAGGGCAGCGGCGATATTTTCGCCAGCCATCAGGGATACCTCTCGTTCACCTGACCACCCACCCGTCAGTAAAGCTACAGAGGTACTCATGATGCATCTTTCGCCGGGATGCCTATCAGCCGAATTTCCCATTCCAACAAAATTCCCGAGTGGGCCCTGACCCGTTGGCGGACTTCTTCGCCCAGGCATTCTAGGTCAGCGGCAGTTGCGTTTCCGCGATTTATCAGAAAATTACAATGCTGTTCGGACACCATGGCATCCCCGACGACAAGGCCACGGCAACCAGCTGCGTCGATCAGTTCCCAGGCGGGGGAGTCGGGGGGATTTTTGAATGTAGAACCGCCGGTTCGTTCCTGGATTGGTTGGGTGGATTTTCGGCTGGCCTTGATTTGCGACATCCGTTTGGCGATCGCTGCATGGTCGCTAGGCACCCCGCGTAAGCGAGCGGAGAGGAAGATCCAGTCTTCGTCTACCGAGCAGCGTCGATACGAAAACCCGAAATCGGACTTCGATAACTTACGTATCTTTCCAGAGGAATCCATGGCCTCTGCGGATATCAGAACGTCCGAGATTTCGGACCCGTAGGCGCCAGCATTCATCCGAAGCGCGCCGCCTATCATGCCCGGTATACCATTGAGAAATTCGAGTCCGGCCAGCCGCCGCTCATGACACGAACGGGAGACCGTTACGTCTAGCGCCCCGGCGCCCGCGATAACGTCATCCCCGTCAAACGTGACTTCTCCGAAATTTTTGCCAAGATGTATGACCACTCCGGGCACGCCGCCATCCCGAATCAACGCGTTAGAACCTAAACCCAAAACCGTGATATCGATCTCCTTATCTAAAGACTCGATGAAACTCTTTAGATCGTCGGTATCAGCCGGGAGAAATAGGACTTCTGCAGTTCCGCCAGTCCGAAACCAAGTGATGCCAGCTAAAGAAGCGTTTATCGAAATCTCGCCGCGAGTGGGGGGCAGGGATGCGAAGAGATCTGTTGACGCTCGGGCTAACATCAGACACCTCCCACTGATGTTGCTGCTTCATTATCCGTGCGCCAGAAATCTGACAGCTTGCCGGGTAGATCGTTAGCCCATGCCGTAATATTGCCGGCCCCTAAACAGATCACATAATCGTATGGGCGTGCTATTTCGGAAATTAGTTTGGGTAGGGCGTTGGCGTTTTCCAATGCTAAAACATTTCGATGTCCTCGGCTGCGTATACCTTCGATTAAGGTGTCTCGGTCATAACCCTCTATCGGCGTCTCGCCGGCAGCGTATATGTCTGCGACGATGACGGTATCTGCATCATTGAAACAGGTACAGAAATCGTCGAACAGATCTCGAAGACGCGTGTAGCGGTGCGGCTGAACAACAGCGATAACGTTGCGGCGCGAACTGGTCCGCGCCGCGGCAAGAACCGCTGAAATCTCGACAGGGTGGTGCCCATAGTCGTCGATGATTGTAACCTCATTTACTGTACCGGCTTGGGTAAACCGACGTTTGACGCCACTGAAATCCCCCAAAGCTTCGCGAACCACGTCGGCGTGTACACCCATCTCTGTAGCGATCGCGATCGCCGCCAGCGTATTGCGGATATTATGATCTCCAACCATCGGCATGGCGAACCGCCCGAGCTCAATGGATTGCGACGCGCCTCTGTTGGAAGCCACAACCGTGAAGCTTGAACCTGCAGGATTTGACGATACGTCTATTGCCCGAAAATCGGCCTGCGGGCTAAAACCATAAGTAATGACCCGTCGATCTGAAACCTGAGGTATCAAGGCTTGTACCTCGGCATCGTCGATACACATTGTAGCAAATCCGTAAAACGGAATGTTCTGGACGAATTTGACGAATGCGATCTTAAGGGTCTCGAAATCTCCGTAGTAATCTAGGTGCTCGGCATCGATATTTGTCACTACTGCGATAGTGGAAGGCAACTTCGTAAATGTTCCATCGGATTCGTCGGCTTCCACGATGATCCATTCCCCGCTACCTAGGCGGGCATTTGTACCGTAAGCATTTATGATGCCGCCGTTGATAACGGTGGGATCAAACCGACCAGCGTCTAGTATCGAAGCTATGATCGATGTGGTTGTAGTTTTCCCGTGTGTACCGGCAACCGAAATTCCCCACTTTAGCCGCATAATTTCTGCAAGCATTTCTGCTCGCGGAACCACTGGGATCAGGCGGGATCGCGCTTCCAAGATTTCTATGTTGTTTGGCTTGACTGCAGAAGATATGACGACAACTTCCGCCTCACGAATATTTTCGGCGGCATGGCCGACGGAAATGTCGATCCCAAGGCGGCGGAGGCGTCTCACGTTTGCATTATCCGCAATGTCACTTCCCTGAATAGAATAATTGAGGTTATGCAGGATCTCGGCAATTCCACTCATTCCGATTCCACCAATACCAACGAAATGAATTGTGCCAATATTGAGGGGAAGAACAGTCATGCTGCGATCTTCCTTGCCGATCGGGGGGGCTCGCCGGCACCACCTCCCGGTCGTAACCCGCTTAATTGTTCCACTTGGTCCACGACGACATTTGCTGCGTTATGGCCCCCTAAAGATTTTGCTGCCTCTGCGGCGCTAGTTAGGGTATTCGGGAGATTGACGAAACCTTTCAGGAGGCTAGACAAAACTTCTAGTGTGAAATTTTCTTGTGGGATCAACCATCCGGCTCCACAATCGTGGACTAAGCGGGCGTTCGCCGTTTGGTGATCGTCGAGTGCTAGCGGGTAAGGTACTACTATCGCGGGCCTACCCGCTTCTGCTAGCTCGGCAAGGGTCGAGGCGCCGGCCCGAGAGATAACGACATGAGCTGCGGCAATGCGTTCGTGAATGTCTTCAAAAAAGGTTGAGAGTTCCGGTGATATGCCGACCGATTCATATATCTTGCGCGTTTGGTCAATATCTTCTTTACGACATTGTTGAACGATCGCAAAGTGATGTCGGAGAGAACTTGGCATTTCAGCAACCGCGCGGGGGACGATGTCACTGAAAACTGTCGCACCGAGGCTTCCGCCAAGAACAAGAACCTTTATTCCTCCACCGTTTTGTCCGATTGGCGGGTAGGGGAGCATTCGAACGTCCGCGAAAGCATGCCGGACTGGGTTCCCCGTTACGACCACCTTTGATTTATTTCCGGTTGCTATTCCTCTTGTTTCGGTAAACGAAGTAGCGATTCGAGATACCCAACGGGCAACCAAACGATTAGCACGGCCGAGTACGGCGTTTTGTTCGTGGATAACCGACGGCAGGCGGCGCGTCGTTGCGGCGAGCATCGTCGGAACTGACGGATATCCGCCAAATCCGACTATACAACAAGGACGGTAATTCCTGATAAGAAGGTGTGCCTGAAACACACCAATACAAATAGACGATATAGCTTTAGATTTCGCGATAACATTGCCACTGAAACCCGAAGCACTAATTCGGTATACTCTGACTTCGGGTAGAGACATCCCGAGGTTCACGCCCCGAGAGTCCGTGATTATCGAAACAGTGTAACCGCGTTCTAAGAGTGACTCCGCTACAGAAATTGCGGGAGAAATGTGTCCGCCGGTACCACCGGCGGCTAACATAACATGCCTACCCCCAGTCATCTTAGTGTCTCCGGGCCGACGCGCTTGCGGGTCAGGGCAAGCAGAAACCCTATGCAGAGGCCCATCGCGATCAGTGATGATCCACCATAAGAAACAAATGGCAGCGTCATACCTTTGGTTGGCATCAACCGCAACGTAGAACTCATGTTGATGACAGCCTGCAAGCCAAACTGGACCAATAGCCCTGAAGTCGCTAGTAAAATGAATAGATCTGTTTCCTGTAGCGCCCTCGCAAAACCGCGCAGGACGACGAAGGCAAATAGGCCAACGATTATCAGGCAGATAAAAAGGCCAAATTCTTCTCCGGCGACCGCAAAAACAAAGTCCGAATGGGCGTCCGGTAAAACCTCCTTGACGGTTCCCTCACCCGGTCCGCGACCGAAAAGGCCGCCGTTCATGAAAGCCTCAAGTGAGCGATCGATTTGGTAGCTGTCGCCAGATGATGGGTCGAGAAAGCGGTCAATGCGGCTGGAAACATGGGCCAAGAAGAAATATGCTGCAGCTATCGCGCCTAAGCCTCCCAATAAAATAAGTACTGCCCAGTAAAGTGGCAGACCGGCGAGAAAGAATTGTGTGGACCATACTGAGGAGATAACAACTGCCATTCCTACATCGGGTTGCAGCAGAAGTAATCCAACTAGGGTACCCAACGCGGCTATTGATAATAGATTCCCATGCGCGACGTCCCCGGTCCTAGCTGATCCAAGAAGCCAAGCCGCTACAACTGCGAAAGTGGGCTTAAGGAATTCCGACGGCTGGAGCGAGATGGGTCCGATCTCGATCCACCGGCGGGCACCTTTGATTTCGGTTCCCATTATAAACGTTGCCACTAGAAGAATCGTGAATATCGCCAGTGTAACCACTGCAACGCGGAACACCCCGGTGGGGGACAACAAGGAGGTAGCCACCAGGATACCTAAAGTAACGGGGATATAAAGTAGCTGGCGACGCGCGAAATAAAAGTAATCAAGTCCAATGCGTTCCGCCACCGCGGGGCTCGCGGCCAAAGCCATGATAATTCCGAATGCGATAAGAGCGCAGACTGCGGTAAGTGTCCACCGGTCCACTGTCCACCACCAGCGACCTAGTACTGATGTGTCGGAACGGGCGAAGACGGTCATACCCTTTCCTCCGCAGTCAGTGACATTACTAATTCCCGGAAATGATCGCCCCGTTTCTCAAAATTAGGATATTGATCAAAAGAGGCACAAGCAGGCGAGAATAGAATAACCGATCCTTTAAGTTTGTCGGTGGTGGCATCTGCCCTCGCCTCATTGAGCGCGGTAGCTAGGTCGCCCGATTCTGAAACAGAAACACCATACTTCGCCAGTTCTTCGCCAAGGTCAGCGGCAGAATCCCCTATAAGGTAAGCCTTCCGTACTCTGGCCAAGTCTGCCAACGAAGGCGTTAGGTTGCCATCTTTAGCCACCCCGCCAGCGATCCAGTATATCTGATCGTAGGATGACAATGCTTTGGACGCGGCTTCGCTGTTTGTCGCTTTCGAATCGTTGACGAAACGGATGCCATCTAGAGTGGCGACGGTTTCTAGACGGTGTGGCAGGCCGGGAAAATTTTTGAACGCGGTTGCGATGACATCAGGCGCAATGCCCAGCGTGCGGGCGATAGCCCAAGCGGCAGCAGCATTTTGCCAATTGTGGGGTCCGTGGAGTGTTGAGATCTTCGAGATATCGTAGCGGTAGCCGTCTTGGTCAGTGAGGATGCCCTCAGTTACATATACTCCCTTAGGGAGCACCCGCTCGGCTGACACCTCGATGGTCGTCCACGCTGCCCTTTCAGATAATTCCGCAGCCGCAGTAACGCCGTGGATATCATCCACACCGATAACCGCAGTCTGCTTTGATTTACGGTGGTTTTGAAATATGCGTTTCTTCGCCGACGCGTATCCCTCCATATCCCTATGCCGATCGAGATGATCTGGTGCCAGATTTAAGAAAACCGCAACGTCGAAGGCAGCGGTCTCAATTAGGTCAAGCTGATAGGAAGATAGCTCGAGCACAAGTGTATCATCCGTCCTGATGGGTTCGAGGTCGAGTGCGGGTGGACCAAAATTCCCGCCGATCTGGACAGGGACGTTTGCAGACCGGAGAACGTGGTGTATCAGCGACGAGGTGGTTGATTTCCCATTGGTGCCGGTAATCCCGATCAACCTAGCCTTAGCTACATTCTCGAATAATAACTCCACATCGCCGATCACCTGTTTTCCGGCCGCTTGGGCTCCCGTAATCGCCGGATGAGGTGCAGGGTGCATTAATGGCACACCTGGACTGAGAATGAGTGCATCCTGCGTTGACCAGTCCATCATCGTAGGATCGGTGAGCACGATATTCTTATTCGAGGCCTCGGCGCGACGATCTGGGTTGTCGTCCCATGCCGATACTATTGCTCCGCCGGCTGAAAGCGCTAATGCGGTTGCAAGTCCGGACGTGCCGAGCCCGAAAACAGCGATACTCTGAGAATGCCGGGAAGTGACTGGAATCATTCGGGGCTGCCTATCTCAACTTCAACGTTGCTAGACCGGCGAGAGCGAGGATTGATGCGATGATCCAGAAGCGGATTACGATGGTTGGTTCCGCCCAGCCTTTTTGCTCGAAATGGTGGTGAAGGGGTGCCATTCGGAATATTCGCTTCCCGGTGAGCTTGAAGGATACTACTTGGACGATGACAGAAACGGTCTCCAGAACGAACAAGCCGCCTATGATGGCTAGTACGATTTCATGCTTTGTCACAACCCCGACCGCGCCCAGCGCCCCCCCGATAGCTAGTGATCCGGTGTCTCCCATAAAAACCATCGCAGGCGGAGCGTTAAACCACAGGAACCCAAGTCCCGCGCCTACCAGTGCGCCGCAGAAGACAGCTAGTTCGCCAGATCCACGAACGAAATGAATTTGCAGATAATTTGAGAATACAAAGTTACCGGCCACGTATGCGATCAGTGCGAAACACGCGGCCGCGATGAGCGCCGGCATAATAGCGAGACCGTCGAGACCGTCGGTCAAATTCACTGCGTTGGAAGCCCCGACCATGACGATAATCGCCCATGGGAGGAAGAACCAGCCTAGTGGCACTAGGAAGTCTTTAACGAAAGGAATGGCGAGACCTTGGGAAAGATCTGGGTCAGAGATGACCGTAATCCAAATCGTTGCGACACCTCCAATTATTATTTGTAAAATAAGCTTTATGCGCCCGGGTAGTCCGTCGCTAGAACGTTTTGTCAGTTTCTGGTAGTCGTCGATAAAACCGATTGCTCCGAAACCGAGCGTTACCAGTAACACCGCCCATACATACTGGTTAGTAAGATCAGCCCACAATAGAGTTGCAATGCCGAGTGCAAATAATATCAGTACCCCGCCCATTGTTGGAGTACCCTTTTTGGTAACAAGGTGCGATTGGGGACCATCTTCCCGTATTGGCTGACCCTCAGCCTGTTTTTTCTTCAGCCACCGAATGAACGCAGGTCCAACTAAAAAACTGACGAAAAGGGCGGTGACAGTTGCAGCGCCAGTACGAAGAGTTATATAGCGGAATAAATTGAAGATACTGACGTCGTCTGCAAAGGGGAACAGGAGATTATAGAGCATGCTTCTTGTTCTCCTTCTTCAGTTTCTATTAGAGGTGATAGGAAAAGTTTCGGGTTCTGTTAGAGCATCCACAATCTGACTAAGTCCGGTACCGTTTGACGCCTTTACAGTGACGACGTCGCCAGCCTTAAGTCCTGACATGACCGCTGGCATTAGTGCGGCTGCGGTGTCTGCAGTTGCACTGATCCGGTTGCTATCAAGCTCGTTGGCAAGCGCAGTCATCTCGGTGCCCACTAAAAATACTGTATCGACGCCGTTCCTCTCGATCGAATCCTTGAGACTTGCATGGGCTGCGTAGGAGGTATCACCCAATTCTAGCATGTCACCGATGATTGCAACGCGGCGGCCACCTTCCGGTTGCATTAGCCCAAGTGTCATTAGAGCTGCATTCATGGACTCCGGATTGGCGTTATATGAGTCATCGATTAGGCGGATTGTACCTTCTTCCCAAGGGATAATGTGGACGACACCACGCCTTGGCAGGGTAGGTATGGTTGCAAGATCGTTTGCAGCTCGTTGCATATCTGCGCCCAAGGCCTCCGCGGTGGCTAGCACGGCAAGGCTGTTATGGGCCCAGTGTATGCCGGGTTGTTCCAACCTGTAGGAGATCGGTTCTCCGCGCCAGAGCGCATCGATAGAACAACCGGTTGTGTCAGGCATAGAGTCTATAAGGCGCATATCGGCGCCCGAATGCTGACCGAAAGAGACGATCTCCCCTGCACCAGCATCCAAAGCCATATCGGAAAGCAATGAGAAATACTCCGTATCGTGGCTTATGACAGCGATTCCACCATCAATGCTGGAGAATATTTCTCCCTTGGCGCGAGCGATTCCTTCGACCGATTCGAAAAATTCTCGGTGCGCAGATGCAATTGCAGTAATAACGGCGACATGCGGTTTAATTAGACCTACAAGCGGTTTGATCTCGCCCGCCCGATTCATGCCGATCTCAAAGATTCCAAAATTTGTGTTTGCCGGCATTTGTGCCGCTGAAAGCGGCACGCCCCAATGGTTATTTAGATTACCCCTGCTATAGCTCGCCTCGCCTTGGCTGGAAAGAACATGGGCTAATGCCTCTTTGGTCCCTGTTTTTCCAACACTCCCCGTGATGGCCGCAATTTTTGCATCGGATCTCGCCCGAGCGGCGACAGCAAGGGATTCCATCGCCTGTAAAGTGTCGTCTGCAATCAAGCCAGGTCGGCTTTCAAGTGCGACGCCCCGCTTAACCAGCGCTGCAGAAGCACCTGCTTCGAATGCCTTGTTTACGAAGTCGTTTCCGTCGAAATTTGGGCCGGTTAGTGCAATGAAAAGATCGCCGGCATCTAAAGTTCGCGTATCGATCGAGATACCAGTTGCGGCCCAATCTGAGGTTGCGGTACCACCGGTGGCCGTAGCGGCCTCTGCCGAGGTCCACAAAACCCCAGTCATGACAGTTTGCCTCCTGCAGTATCTATAGCGGTCTGCGCTATATCAAGGTCGTTAAAGGGTAGGGTCTTGTCGCCGACAATTTGGCCGGTTTCGTGACCCTTACCTGCTATTAGGACCACATCTCCGCTGGTGATTTCTGAAATAGCCGCATGGATAGCATCTGACCGGTTTCCTATTTCCATAGCCCCCGGTGCGGCTGCGAGAATTGCCGATCTTATCTGAGAAGCATCCTCCGAGCGTGGGTTGTCGTCCGTGACAATGGTAATGTCCGCTAGGCGCCCTGAAATACTCCCCATTTCAGGGCGTTTGCCGCGATCTCTGTCCCCGCCGCAACCGACGACGGAAATCAGCCGTCCCTTTGTATGGGGACGTAAAGCGGTAAGGACATTCAACAATGCATCAGGCGTATGAGCATAATCGATATAGACGCTACCACCCGATACCGTGCCAGCAAGTTGCATCCGACCGGGTACACTTTCCAGTGTATCTAAACAATTAATGACGGTATCGCAGTCGGCGCCGCAACCTATAGTGAGACCCACAGCGCACAAGACGTTATGGATTTGAAATGTGCCAGCTAGCGGGAGTTCCACGTTGATATTACGTCCCATAATCGTCAGTTTGACATAAGTTCCTCGGGGCGTGTGGGCAGCGTCGCGCAAGATGAAGTCGGATCCAGCACGTCCGTAGGTAAGAGTGCGACCGCCGAATAGCTTCGAAAGTAGGACAGAATCAGGAGAGTCTGCATTTAGCACGGCAACACCGTCACTCGGGAGTAGTTCCGCAAACAAGCGCGCCTTTGCGGTGAAGTAATTCTCAGCCGTACCGTGATAATCCAGATGATCGCGTGTCAGGTTTGTAAATGCTGCTGCCGTCAGGCGGATGCCGTCTATCCGATGTTGGTCGAGGCCATGACTGGACGCCTCAAGTACTGCGTGTGTAACACCGTCTCGATCTAATTTTGCCAGGTTCTCATGCAGGGACACGGGTTCAGGTGTAGTAAGATTCCGCATAATGGTGCCGTCGTGACTCTGCAGGCCCAGTGTTCCGATACTCACGGCACAATTGCCAATTTTAGACCAAATCTGACTCGTGAAATGCGCAACTGACGTTTTGCCGTTAGTACCGGTCACTGCAGCAACTGTTCCGGGCTGACCGCGATAGAAAGCGGCAGCCATATGGGCGAGGGTGGCACGGGCGTCCGCGGCTTTGATGAGGGCCGCGCCGTCCGGCGGATCGGTATCATCCGGAGCAAGAACCGCGGCCGCACCTTTTTCGATAGCGGTACTAATATAATTGCGTCCATCGACGGTTAAACCTGGCAAGGCTGCAAACAGGAACCCGGGCCGCACGTCGCGGGAGTCGGCGGTCAGTCCGGTTATATCTAATTCGCTAATATCGGCTGTCAGTGTCACCTTAATTTTATCTCCCGAGATGAGATCAATGAGTTGCAACCCGCCGCCCCTGAATGGATTTATCGGTAATATTCATCGAAAGTGCCCGACGGGCATCATTTTCATTCCTCTGCGGAAATAGGTCCAAAATTGGCGCAATACGTCGTATGATCTTGCCGACTGCCGGTGCCGCTACCCAGCCGCCAGTTGCGTACCCAAATGTTTCCTTATTGCCCTTGGCCTCGTCTAACATTGCGAGGACTACATATTTTGGTTTGTTTATTGGGAACGCGGCGACAAAAGACGAGATCAGCGCCTTTTTTTTGTATTTTTGACCCGATACTTTCTCCGCTGTACCGGTCTTGCCTCCGACTAAATAACCTTGGGCGGCCGCATGCCTGCCGGTACCATTTTCAACAACCATCCGCATCAGACGCCGCATATCTCGGGAGGTTTCTTCTGATATAACGCGTCGGCCCTCTGTGATTTCGTCAGAATCGTAACGGACTAGAGTAGGAGAGCGATATATTCCACCATTTACTATAGCCGAGACTCCGGCAACAAGGTGTAGGGGACTTATCGCCAAGCCGTGGCCAAATGAAATTGTCATAGAGTTGATTTCGCGCCAGCTGTCGGGTGAGAGCGGGGTGCCCGTTTCGGAGAGTTCTATTCTGACAGGTTTAAGAAATCCAAGCCGGGTCAAAAAATTCCGGTGAGCTTTGACGCCGACTTCTAACGCCATTTTTACTGTACCGATATTCGAAGAATACATGAAAATTTCCGGCACGGAGAGCCAACGTTTCTTGGCGTGGAAATCTCGAATCACGAAACGCGCGACACGGATAGGATTGGTCGCGTCATATCCGCTGCGCATTGTTGCAGTGCCTGCATCAAAAGCCATTGCCGTTGTGAAAATCTTGAATGTTGACCCCATTTCGTAAACGCCTTGAGTAGTCCGGTTAAATAACAGCGCCTTATCGATCGCTCCGGGCTGGTTCGGGTCGAAGTTGGGAAGAGAGGCCATGGCGACGATCTCGGCGGTGTCTACATCCATGACTAGGCCGGCGGCTCCGATGGCACTAAACTTCTTCATCGCAAGCGATAGCTCGTGCTCCAGCACATGCTGTACACGAACATCAACCGACAACGTTAGATTCTCCTGCCGGCTGCGTAGTTCCTTATCGAAGTACCGTTCGATCCCAGCGAGTCCCTTGTTGTCGATATCGGTGAATCCGAGTACGTGGGAAGCGAGGGCCCCCAGAGGATACATCCGCCGAGCCTCACGTTGAAAATTCAAAGCTGGGATGCCCAAACGATTAACTGCGTATTGCTGTCGGGGCGTTAGATGGCGTCTAAGCCATACAAATCCTCTGTCTGCTCGCAGCTTGCGTTCCATCAGCTTAATATTTATTCCCGGTAGGGCCCCGGCTAGTTTTATTGCTGCTTGCTCGGGGTCTAATACTAGTCGTGGATTCGCATAGAGTGAGGCTGTATTCAAACTAGTTGCCATGAGTACGCCGTTACGGTCCATTACCTCGGCACGGCCAATATATTTTTCGGTTTTCGATATGCTTCGCGTATAGCGAGGTTCCGAGACGCTCGAGAACATGGAGACGTCGACAACGCGAACCCCAATCGCAAAGAAAGCGGCTAAGAACAGTGCGCCTGCAACCATCAACCGGTTACGCCCGGTTTCAATCGCGGTTTTACGGTCGCCCTCGATTCGAATTTTTTCAGGCGCAGTATCTCGACTATCCGTCATTGCTCCTTCTTCATTTTTGCAAGAATCGGAGCCAGCCATTCGTATTCTTCCCGCTTGGGCTGTGTGCGTTTAGGTTTTGTTTGATTTGAGGGTTTTATGGCCGGTTTTTCTGCTGGCGACGCCTTGGTAAAGTTGGCGCTCTCTTTGAGAGCGGGTGTCATATGCAAGTGGAATTCCCTCAGCGTCACAATCTGTTTCTCCGACGGCTCCTCCATACCTAAAAGCTTGCGACTCAAAGTTTCTAAACGCGCCGGCTGATTTAAGTAACTCCATTCCGCCTCAAGGACCTGTGTCGCGTCGCGATCGAGCAGAATCTCCGCATTTAATGCATGTAGCCGATCTTCAAGCCCCTGCACACGATGTTTGATGACGAAAAGACCCAGAACGACCGCGATACAAAGTACACACCACAGAACGGTATATTTGCGCATGATGTTAGCCCCTTTCCGTCTCAACGGTTACAGGTGCGTTGGTCCGCTCCGCGACACGTAGCCGCGCAGAACGGGATCGAGGGTTGCGTTGTTTTTCTTTTTCGGTGGGCTCGATAACTCCCCGGTGGACCGGGCGGAAAGTTGGTTCGTCACAGCCGATATCCACTAGAGGAAGGTGACGAGAGCCTACCGGTTGATTGCCGGCTCGGGACCGAACGAATTCCTTGGTTATGCGGCTTTCGATAGAATGGAACGAGACTACGGCTAGCCGGCCTCCAGGTGCCAGTAGAATTTCTGCAGCGCCAAGACCGCGGCTGAGTTCACCTAACTCATCATTGACGTGAATCCGGATAGCCTGGAAGGTTTTGGTGGCGGGATCAATTTTCATGTCGCGCCTATGGCCATATGAGTTGCGCACTATATCGGCCAACTGAAGGGTGTTGGTCAGTGGGGCTTCGGTGCGGGCGGCAACGATGGCACGTGCTATCCGCCGGGCTCGCCTCTCCTCACCGTATTTATATATAATATCCGCGAGGAAACTTTCCTCCGCTTCGTTTATTAAGTCGCTTGCCGAAGGGCCGTCCTTTTCTTGACGCATGTCAAGAGGCCCGCTGTGACGAAAACTGAATCCGCGACAAGGATCGTCAAGTTGCATCGACGAAACGCCGAGATCGAGCGCGATACCGTCTACGGTGGACACGCCATCTTCTTTCAGTATCCGGACCATATCGCCGAACCGGCCTTCGACCACCGTTAGACGGCCTGAATATTCTTCGGCCATCACCTCGGCATTGCGTATCGTATCGGGATCTCGATCAATCGCCCAAACACTGCAGTCGGCGGCATCTAGGATTGCCCGGGTATACCCACCGACCCCAAGGGTGCCGTCGACATAGGCCCCGCCGTCGCGGGGCTGTAGCGCGCTGATCACCTCGTTGATCAGAACGGGATCGTGGGAGAAGGCGGTATCCGCCTTCGTCATTGGGTATCTCCGCCGTTTAGCTTTGCGTGTAGCGCCGCGACCTCTGTCATTTGCTGTTCTAGATATTTTTCCGGCGACCAGATCTGAAATCGGTTTCCACGGCCAACAAACGTTGCTTTTCCTGAGATACCGGCATGTTCGGCCAGCCTACGAGGTACAATGATTCGACCCTCTCCATCGAATGGCATCTCGCATGCGAGCGACATAATAGTCTCGACTAAACCGTCATCAGACCCACCTACAAGAGCCTGAGCAAAATCCCTACCCTCTAGGGACTGCTCGAACCGGCGCCTGCTGAGCTCTTCCAATGCCCCTCGTCCAAAACCTTCGATGGCCGGTCCCGTGAAAGATGGATAAGCAATAACCCCCTGATATGAATCATCTTTTAGAGCCGCGCGAAAGGCCGCGGGTACCGATACACGGCCCTTCTTATCTATCTTGTTTTCGTATGTTGAAATAAATGAAGGCACGGGACGATCTGGCTTTCCTGCTTAACTGCGCCGGCGAACCGACAGAAACCATCGTCCCAAAAGATAGTTTGGGACAGTATGGTATACCATGGGTTTATATGGGAATCAATGGAGTTTAAAGTATCTAAACAGTCAAGAATATGACTAAGTAGTATCCGCAGATACGGCGTTTTGCCCACCTCGTTATTTGTCAAATCATTCCTGTGGCAATCTAAAAAGAAACATCTCCATGAATTATGGCGATATTATGTGCCTCCTATCTTCCTATCGAGGTAACTAGAAAAGAAGAGAAATCGGTCCAGACGGTCTGTAAGCCGGGTTCTGTCCCCGCCGCACCGAAAAAGTGCGGCGATGGATGGCCATTCATCTGGGGCAGCCGTTACCGGACGCCTCGTCGCGACCTACCCGGACGGCGGCGCGGGAACACACCTGAGGACATTTGCCCTGCTGCCGTCCCTATTTGGTCTTGCTCCCGGTGGGGTTTGCCCTGCCATCGACGTTACCGCCGACGCGGTGCGCTCTTACCGCACCCTTTCACCCTTACCATGCACTGAGGCATGGCGGTCTGCTCTCTGTGGCACTTTCCCTAGGGTCACCCCCGCCGGCAGTTAACCGGCACCGTGTTCCCGTGGAGCCCGGACTTTCCTCCCCCCGGCGAGTTTCCCCAATGCCGAAAGGTGGCCATCCGACCATCTGGACCTAATGCAGAGTCGGTCCAGATAGCGCGAGAGTCAACTTTTTATAGCAGCCACGGCGGCGATCATACTTCGGGTCCGTAGGTCCGCTTTTCCGCTGATCGCATGCGGAACAAAACGTCGTTGGAAGGCAGTGATCGCGTATGATAATGGCACATCAGGATCGTAGCCTATCTCCGTCAGGATTTCTGATACATCGGCGGGGGTAACCGGATCTGCTGCCTTGTAAGGCCATACCGCAAGCCCCTCTGCAGCAAGGCCTTGCCAGTCAAAGAACTCGCCGGGATCCTGCTTTCTAGCTGGGGCAATATCCGAATGCCCAACGACACGCGAGGGTGGGATCTGATATCGGAGTATAACTTCCCGGAGAAGATTATGGACGCTCATCATCTGTGACTGCGGGAACTGTTGATATCCAAATTCGTGGCCAGGGTTAACGATTTCAATTCCGATCGATCGGTCGTTTATATTACTCGCGCCTTGCCATGAGCTAATTCCCGCGTGCCAGGCCCGTTTCTCCTCTACCACAAGCCGAAAAATGCTGCCCGCCTCGTCGACAACGTAATGAGTGCTAACCTCAGACTCTGGGTCGCAAAGACGTTTTAGCGCCGCCTCCGCTGACTGCATGCCAGTATAATGCAGCACGATCATATCAATATGTGAACCTTTAGCTCGGTCGTTTAAATTGGGCGAGGGGCGATTCTGAATATCCAAATTTCAAATCCTGCACGGGTGGATGATTGAACGCGTTTATTTACGATTTCTGGAACACGATGATAGCTACACCCGCAATGGTCACAAGACCGCCTGCAAGGATTAGCCAAGTTAAAATCTCGTCTAGAAAGACGATACCTATAGCGACACCAAAAATAGGTATCAGAATAGTAAATGGCATAGTTTGGTTGGTTCTGTAGCGGGGTACCAGCTGATACCAGAGACCGTGCCCGAAGATACTGACAATGATGCCCATGTGCAGGATCGCTAACCAAGTTTTGGTACTGGCGTTGATTACCGATTCTAGTTGACCAGTTTCGAATATTAGGGCCATTAGCGCCATTTGCGGGATCGCAAATACGGCCATCCAGCCATTGATCGCAAACACGCTGATACCACCTAGGGTCCGTAATTGTAGGTTCGCCGCGCCAAAGGCGAGGGCCGAGAGCAACGCCATACCCGCATAAACTATATTTTTCGAGATGCTTGGCTCACCCAATAGCATCGTGACGCCAACGAAGCAGATCAGGATTCCTAGCGCCCGACGCCAGCCAAATCCTTCCCCGAAGAGGATAAACGCTAGTAGCAACGCGAAGGGAACCGATGTTTGAATTATCAAGGCCGCTGTTCCAACTTGAATATGTTCAATAGCCACGAACATCAGGCCAAAATGTATGGTACCCATAGTT
This sequence comes from Alphaproteobacteria bacterium MarineAlpha11_Bin1, assembly GCA_002937455.1. The sequence goes on along the minus strand of PTJZ01000008.1, from coordinate 107,045 downwards.
AAAGACAGGATGAAAAGCTGTGTCATATGCCCCCTCGGAACTGAGCAAAACGGGATTAGTGAGAGGGCAATTACCAACATACGAAGGGTGACGAGAGTCCAGCCGGGGATCTCTGCCACCGCAATCCGAGCAGCTGCTATATTGGATGCCCAGACCGCCATCACAAGAATAGTAAGCATAATATGAGAAGGTTTCATTGAGTCTGATGGTCCGGTCACTGATGACGGATGTCAAACGACTTGATCTACTGCGGCTGGATTTGGACAAAAAATTTCTGGATAATCCAAACCGATCAGGGTGGAGGGGTAAGTCACGTTGTCCGAACAATTTAAAAATCTCGAACGGCAAAAAATGGGGATTGGCCATTTCATCGCTCGGGCTGCGGAACTCCATCCCGACCGAATCGCGATCGATGACCTGCTGAATTGCCGTAAGCTGACATATGCGGAACTTGATAGAAGGATTAACCAGCTTGGCCGGGCTCTAATCGGTTCGGGGATAAAAAGGGGAGAGATGGTTGCCTCGATGTTGCGAAACGAGCATGCTCTGGTGGAAACAGTGTTTGCCTGCGCCCGTATAGGTGCGATCGTTACGCCTCTAAATATCCGCCTGATAGCGACAGAGGTTACCGACTATGTTACAGAACATGGATGCCGTGCTGTAGTTGCCGATGCTGACTTTATCGATCGCTTCGAGGGTGCGCCAATCGAAACCAAGTTTGGGTTTGGCGATGTAAAAGAAACCGGCTGGAAGAACTACGATATCCTAATTGAGGCTGAAAATGGTGATACGCTGCCGGCAGTCACCTTACTTGACGATCCATACCGACTCGTGATGACCGGCGGAACAACAGGCAAGAGTAAGGGTGTACTTCATAGTCAGGGGGGGTCAGTTATTACCGTGCTGGCTGATGTTGCCGAATATGGTATCAAACGCGGTTGGCAGACGCTGACCATCTTGCCCGGTTATCACGTCGCGGGGATGGAATGGGGTATGTTCACGATTTTTGCCCGCGCCGGGACCGTCGTTTTCCCTGCTGACACGTCTTTCAATCCGACGAAATATCTCAACGAGGTGCGTGCACGAGGTATCCAGTATCTACCTCTTGTGCCTGCAGTTATCAATCCATTGTTCGATACTTGGGACGGCATTCCGCTCAGTGCACCTCGCACGGTCGTGACCACTGCCTCCGCGACGCCTCAAGTGCTTCGTCGGAAACTCGCCCAGATGTTCCCACAAGCCGACATATTCGCAGCTGCGGGTCTTAGTGAAAGCCTAAATCTTGCTACCCAGGGGCCAGGCGAATTTCTGGAACAGCCCCATGCCATAGGAGAACCGCATATTGATACGCGTGTTATGATCCTTGACGATGACGACCAACCGTTGGCGCGGGGTTCACCGGGAAACATCGTGATGCGTAATTTTAATACCGCATTGGGCTATCACCGTAATCCGGAAGCGGCCGCCCAAACTTGGCGCACGAGGAAAAGTGATCCCGAAGGACTACATTGGTGTTTCACCGGAGATATCGGTGTGATGGATATGGATGGTCGGATCACCCTAGTTGACAGGTCTAAAGACGTAGTTAAAACAGGTGGGGAGAGTGTGCCCTCGGTCGAGGTTGAGACTGTCTATTCCGAACATCGATATCTCCGCGAATGTGCTGTGCTTGGTGTAGAAGATGAGCGTTGGGGAGAAGCAATTCTACTTGTAGCCGTAGTTGACAAGGGCGCTCCCGCAGCCGCTGAACTTGCCGCAGATCTGTTTTCGTGGGGGCGTGGTGAGATGTCGGCGTTCAAGGTCCCGAAAAAAATAGCTTTCGTTGATGAACTGCCGCGAAGCCATTTCGGCAAAGTATTAAAACGTGATCTGCGGAATATGGTTTTTGATCAAGTTTTTGAAGCTTCGAGAGGACAAAGTTCATAAGGCGGTGTGCAGGGGTGTCTTAAAATATAGCGATAAAATAGAGGTCGAAAAAAACTCGGTCTCTCATACGTTTATCGAAGAAAGGCTACCACTTTGTTTATAAAGTAGCACTGTGTTCGGATCTGAAGCCAACTTAATGAAAGTAATACACCTGACCTGAAAAGGTTTAGGCAGCCTAAGCTGACAGGCAGAACCGCTCCGGATATATTCTTCTCCAACTAATCCAACGGAGCTGCAGGGAGAGACCAATGGCGAGCAAGACCGGCAACAGAATTATCGCGATTGAAGAACACTATTTCGATCCGGAAATCGTCGCCGAATTCGACGATAAAACAGGGTTTGCGGGGACGCTAATCCGGAAAAAAATGGATGACCTCTATGACTTACGGATCAAGGATATGGACGCATCTGGTATAGACATGCAGGTTTTGTCGCAGGGAGCGCCGGGAGTTCAGCGGCTTGATGCGGAAAAGGCTACCCGGCTAGCGACTGCAGCTAACGATCGACTGCATGAGGCCTGCCAACGTCATCCGGACCGGTTTGCAGGGTTTGCCACTATCCCCTCGCCTTCACCGGAGGCTGCGGCCGACGAATTGGAGAGAACTGTCAAGGATTATGGTTTCAAGGGCGGGATGATCCACGGCCTGACGAACGGTGAGTTTATCGACCGGAAAAAATTCTGGCCGATCTTTGAACGCGCCGAGGCTTTAGATGTACCCATATACATTCATCCCGCTGTACCGCATCAAGATGTTGTTAGGGCGTATTACGCCGACTATCTGCCGGAATACCCTTCGCTACTTACCGCTGCCTGGGGGTTTACTGTCGAGACAGCGACCGCCGGGATTCGCATGGTGTTGAGTGAGGTATTCGATGAATATCCGAGACTTCAGATAGTCCTTGGCCATTTGGGTGAGGGCCTACCTTTTCTCTTGTGGCGGATTAGCGATTCATTAGGCCGCGACAGCGATTACCCATTTCGGGAAAAATTCTGTAATCATTTTCATATTACAACGTCGGGTAATTTTTCCGATCCGGCGATGCAGTGTTCAATGATGGAAATGGGGATTGACCGTATCATGTTCTCCGTCGACTATCCCTTTGCTCCTAACATTCAGGGTACAGAATGGATGGAACATATTTCTCTCAGTCCGGAAGATAAGAAAAAGGTTCTTCACGGCAACGCGGAACGCTTGCTGAAACTGTGATTGTCCAGTATGGGCACCGGCAGACCGCCTGAAAGATATACCAAGGAGAAAGCGTGTGGCCGACTGCAGCGTTACAACGGATAAGTGGCAATTTTGGATCGATCGGGGTGGGACGTTCACCGACTTTGTAATCCGCGCACCGGACGGCCGGCTGTCGACACATAAGTTACTCTCCGAAAATCCTGAGCGCTACGAAGATGCTGCGCTGCAGGGTATTCGCGAAACCCTTGGCGTTGATGACGACGCGCCACTCCCGGAAGGTGCAGTCGAGGCAGTGAAAATGGGTACTACGGTCGCAACCAACGCGTTGCTTGAGCGGAAGGGTGAGCGGACGGTTCTGGCGGTGACCCAAGGTTTTGCCGACCAGCTGAGGATCGGTTATCAAAACCGGCCTAATATCTTTGCCCGCCAGATTCAATTACCGGAACTGTTATATGAATCCGTCGTGGAAATCGACGAGCGGCTGAATGCCGAAGGTAAAGTGCTGAAGTCACTTGATGCTGATGGTGCACGAGCTTCCCTACAGGAAGCCTTCGATGAAGGCATTCGGTCAATCGCTATTTGCTTCATGCATGGCTACCGTTATCACGATCACGAGGTCGCAGTAGCTCAAATCGCGAGAGATGTCGGTTTCACTCAAATTTCGGTCTCGCACGAAGTAAGTCCGCTAATGAAATTTGTTGGCCGAGGCGACACTACGGTGGTAGATGCCTATGTTTCACCTATCTTGCGTCGCTACGTAAATCTTATTGCTTCACAGACAGGCGATGCTCGGTTGATGTTTATGCAGTCCAATGGTGGACTAGCCGATGCGCGTTTCTTCCAAGGAAAGGACTCAATCCTATCCGGGCCGGCTGGGGGCATCGTCGGTGCGGCCCAGACCGCCCAAATGGCCGGCTACGACAAAATCATTGGTTTCGATATGGGGGGCACGTCGACGGACGTAGCCCATTATAATGGAGAATACGAACGCGCTTTTGAGACACTGGTCGCTGGTGTTCGAATGCGTGCGCCGATGATGAACATTCACACAGTTGCTGCCGGCGGTGGGTCGATACTGCATTTCGATGGGGCACGTTATCGTGTCGGTCCTGACTCTGCCGGTGCCAATCCGGGGCCGGCATGTTACCGACGTGGCGGACCATTGTCCGTCACCGATGCTAACGTGATGCTCGGCAAGATTCAGGCGGAATTCTTTCCTAGCGTATTTGGCCCCAAAGCCAATGAGCAACTTGATGATTCTATCGTGCGGGAGAAGTTCGAGGCTCTAGCTGCCAAAATCGAAAATATCACTGGTGATAAACGGTCACCGGTTGAGGTTGCCGACGGGTTTCTCAAAATTGCTGTCGATAATATGGCTAACGCAATTAAACAGATTTCCGTCCAGCGTGGGTACGATGTAACCGATTATACGCTCAACTGTTTTGGCGGTGCAGGGGGGCAGCACGCCTGTTTGGTCGCAGACGCGTTGGGTATGACGCGAGTCTTTGTACATCCATTTGCGGGTGTTCTTTCGGCGTATGGAATGGGATTAGCGGAGCAACGAATTATTCGAGAACGCGCGATCGAGAAAATTCTAGACGATGCGCTGGTTAAGGATCTTCGGAGCGTGGTGGATGAGCTGTCAGCCGATGGTACCCGTGAAATGGAAAGCCAGGGGGTTGAAACGGGAGAAATATATGCGCTTGCCAAGGTGCATCTCCGCTACGAAGGCACCGATACTGCATTGGTGGTAAACTTCGGCTCGCGTAGTGAGATGCTGAGGACGTTCGAAGAAGCGCATATGCAGCAATTCGGCTTCGTTGCACCGGAGAAAGGAAATATTGTTGAGGCGGTCACGATAGAGGTGGTTGGTGGTGGTCAGAACGCTGACGACGGGGAGCTAGAACTCGACACTGACCCCGAACCCGCTTTGCCGCTCGGAAATGCTGATATGTATGCTGCGGGTGCTAGGCGCTCAGCGCCGGTTTATGACCGGGAAGCGCTGTCTCCCGGCAAACGGGTCGACGGTCCTGCTGTGATTATTGATTCCAATGCTACGACAATCATCGAACCGGGTTGGCAGGCTGAAATCACGTCGCTCAATCACATGGTAATAAACCGGATCGAAGAGCGTCAAACTAAGCACGCCATCGGCACAGAAGCTGATCCGGTCATGCTTGAAGTTTTCAATAATCTATTTATGTCAATCGCGGAACAGATGGGCGTTGTACTACAGAACACGTCATATTCAGTTAATATCAAAGAGCGACTCGATTTCTCCTGCGCAATTTTCGATAATGATGGCCAGTTGGTTGCTAATGCCCCGCATATTCCGGTGCATCTAGGCTCGATGAGTGAGAGCGTTCAGACCATCGTTCGAGAACGAGGTGATGGCGTGAAACCGGGCGACGTATTTGTCCTCAATGCGCCTTATAACGGTGGCACGCATCTACCAGACGTCACAGTTATGACACCTGTATTTGATCGCGACGGCAACGATATCCTGTTCTATGTCGCATCGCGAGGGCACCATGCGGAGATCGGCGGCAAGACCCCAGGATCTATGCCACCAGATTCCCGCCATATCGACGAGGAAGGGGTGCTGATCGACAACTTCCAACTAGTTGATCAGGGAAGGCTTCGTGAAGAAGAGTTGAAAGAACTTTTTGTTACCGCCCCCTACCCGACGCGAAATTTCCACCACAATCTTGGCGACCTTAAAGCTCAGATCGCTGCTAATGGAAAGGGTGTTCAGGAACTACAAAAGATGGTTGATAATTTCGGTCTCGACGTAGTGCTCGCTTATATGAAGCATGTCCAGGACAATGCCGAGGAGACTGTCCGCCGTGTCATCCAAAACCTTTCCGACGGTGAATACGAATACGAGATGGATTTTGGTGCTAGGGTGAAGGTCGCTATTACGGTCCACTCAGAAACGCGATCGGCCACCGTCGATTTCACTGGAACGTCGCCGCAACAGGATAACAACTTCAATATCACCCATGCGGTTGCGGTAGCCGCAGTGCTTTATACGTTTCGACTGATGGTGGACGACGATATTCCGCTCAACGCTGGCTGTCTGAAACCGCTGAATATCGTCGTACCAGAAGACAGTATGCTGCGGCCAAAATACCCTGCCGCCGTTGTGGCGGGTAATGTGGAAACGTCGCAGGCTATCACCGATACCATCCTTGGCGCGCTGAAACTCATGGGTGCTTCGCAGGGCACGATGAACAACTTCACCTTTGGAAACGCCAATTACCAGTACTACGAAACTATCTGCGGAGGTGCTGGAGCGGGAGCCGATTTCGATGGCACCGATGCGGTGCACACACATATGACCAACACCCGACTAACCGACCCAGAAATTCTCGAATGGCGGTTTCCTGTGATCCTTGATTCATTTTCGATCCGGCCCGGGTCGGGAGGGATGGGTAAACACGCTGGGGGGAACGGCGTAATTCGCCGAATTAGGTTCCGTGAACAGATGACGGCATCTATGCTATCGGGCCACCGGATCATACCGCCTTACGGTATGAACGGTGGTGGTGAAGGGCAACTGGGGCGCAACTATGTAGAGAGGGTTGATGGATCCGTAACTGAACAGGGAGGCACCGACTCGACGGAGGTTTATAAAGGTGATGTGTACGTCATCGAGACACCTGGCGGGGGAGGATACGGTAGACCATGACATTTTATGCAAAACCCCGCGACTTGCGCGCGGCATGTCGTACTGGCAATTATGACGGGCCGACATCTGGGCATGCGCAGGGCTACGTTCAGGCCAATATGGTGATTCTGTCTGCGGCGGAAGCCAATGATTTCCATGAATTCTGTGAACGCAATCCCAAGCCATGTCCGTTGCTTGAAATCCTCGATCCCGGAGACCCGGAGCCGAAAAATAGCGCACCCGGTGCCGATATTCGCACTGATCTTTCACGATATCGCGTGTTCAGAGATGGCGAGGCGGTAGGCGACGTAACCGATATTTCCGACATATGGGAGGACGATTTCGTTACCTTTTTGCTGGGGTGCTCATTTACGGCGGAGGAAGCGCTGATTGCGGCCGGTCTTAAACCTCGGCATATCAACGAAACCGGAATAGTACCGATGTTTAGGACCACAAAGCCGACCGAAGGTGTTGGAAAGTTCAACGGTCCATTTGTGGTCAGTATGCGTCCTTACACGCCAGAGGATGCCGAGCGAGCCGCGGAGGTGACAGAGAAATTCCCCATGGCTCATGGTGGGCCGATCCAGGTCGGTGATCCGGATACGCTTGGCATCCGAGATGTAACCGACCCCGAATACGGAGAGCCGGTCACTATTATGGATGGTGAGTTACCAGTCTTTTGGGCTTGCGGCGTGACCCCACAAGAAGCTATTCGGAACGCCCAGCCACGTATCGCGATTACCCATACACCCGGCTATATGTTCGTCTCCGACATCCTATCCGGAAACGGGAAAGTTTGACCGATGCATAACGGTCTTAGGGATATCGAAACCGCAATCGCTATCCTGCGACAGCGGTTCGGTGAGCGAGTAAGCACCAATCAGGATATCCGAGAGCGCCATGGGACTGACGAATCTTATCATGCTCCGAGGGCGCCAGACGCAGTCGTTTTTCCCGATACGCGAGAGGACGTACAGGAAATTGTTAAGATTTGTGGGGAGTACGATGCGCCGGTTATTCCTTTTGGTGTCGGAACATCTCTTGAAGGCCATATCGCTGCACTGGAAGGTGGGGTCAGCGTCGATTTGGGGAATTTGAATACAGTTCTGCAGATAAATTCTGAAGATCTCGATGTCACGGTCGAGGCCGGTGTGACGCGTAAGAAACTAAACGAGGATCTGCGTTATACCGGGTTGTTTTTTCCTATAGATCCGGGCGCAGATGCTACCATAGGTGGTATGTCGGCGACCCGGGCTTCGGGTACCAACGCCGTTCGCTACGGCACAATGCGCGACAACATCCTGTCACTCGGCGTTGTTTTGCCGGATGGACAGTACATCAGAACCGGTAAGCGAGCGCGGAAATCCTCCGCAGGCTATGATTTGACGCGCATTTTCGTCGGATCCGAAGGTACACTCGGTGTGATCACCGATATCACACTCAGGCTTTACGGAATTCCGGAAAAAATATCTTCGGCGGTATGCACCTATCCCACGATTGACGATGCGGTCAATACCGTGATTCTGACCATCCAGACCGGCGTGCCGATCGCCCGAATGGAACTGATCGACGAAGTCCAGATGCAAGCGCTCAACCAGTTTTCCGGATTAGGGTACGCGGAACGACCGACGCTTTTTTTCGAATTTCACGGCACTGCTGCTGGCGTTGCGGAGCAGATTGAGAGCGTACGTACGATCAGTAATGATTTCGGCGGTTCCAATTTTGATTGGGCCAGCAAGTCAGAAGAACGATCCAAACTGTGGCAGGCTCGGCACGACGCGCATTACGCCAATATGCAGCTACGGCCAAGCGCTAAGGCGTGGCCGACTGATGTTTGCGTCCCGATCTCACGCTTGGCCGAATGTATCGCCGAGACCCGGAGGGATATAGAGGAATCAGGCTTATTGGCGCCGATCGTTGGGCATGTTGGCGATGGTAATTTTCATGTCGACATGGTGCTTGATCCCGACGATCCTGATGAGGTTGCCCGCGCTGTGTCCCTGAACAAAAGGCTCGTCGGGAGGGCACTGTCTATGGATGGCACATGCACCGGCGAACACGGTGTCGGTTACGGTAAAATTGATAATTTGGTTGAAGAACACGGTGCCGTCGCTGTTAATGTCATGCGCGAACTGAAACAAGCAATTGATCCGCAAAACCTCATGAATCCGGGTAAGATCGTCCAGCTATAAAGTTTTACGTTTTGTTGCGTCAACAGCTGCTTGTATTGTTATTTTTTTTGCTGTCCTCCCTTTTGTCAGGGTTTTTTTTGGCTTTTCAAGCGAGCGGCCCTTCTTTTCGAAATTGGTTCAGATTTTCGGTATCTATCATCTAGGAACGTCCTTCAAACAGGGAATTTCAGTCAGTATGATTAAAAAGGCCCGACAACTCTGGGTGTGAAAAGTAGGTTCGGAATTTACCGCTTATGGAGGATTTAATGAGAAAGGCGGCCTACGGACTGGGCGGGGTAATAGTATTACTCATTGCTGCGGCGTTGATCTTACCAAGCGTAGTTAACTGGAATTCTTATAAGATGGAGATCGCAGCGGAGGCGAAAAAGTTAACCGGCCGCACGCTACAAATCGGCGGCGATCTTGAGTTCGGTATCCTACCGGCGCCTTACATGCGAGCGACTGACATAAGAATAAAGAATTCTCCTGACGCTAGCGTCCCAAATATTGTGGTGCTCAAGGAACTCCGCGTGAGCGTTAGGCTGCTACCGTTAATAGTGGGAAGTGTAGAGGTCGGCAGTATCAAACTTGTGGAGCCCATTATCGAGTTGGAGAAGGATGTCGATGGCACGGGCAACTGGTATTTCCAGCAGCTGGCCACAGAAAAAGGTGATTTTTCGCCTTCGAAAAAGGCAGAAACTGCCCCTCGAGAGGCTGAAAAGAGCTCTGGCCAAAATAGTCCGCAGGACTTCAGTCTAGACCTCCTACGCTTCCAAAACGGCACTATCGTCTATCGAGATAAATTGGCCGGATCGGTTCTGCGCCTCGAGAAACTGACAGCGGATATGTCTGCAACGTCTCTTAAAGGCCCATTTACGATCAAGGGTCGTGTCCAAATCATGGATGTTAACCTTACATTTGACGGTAAGTTAGGTGAATTCTCGGAAAACAGCGCGGTGCCATTCGTTATTGGTCTCGGGGTGCCGGGTGTAAATGTCCATATTGGCCTAGATGGCAATTTGAAAGAAATCGGCAATACGCCCCTGATCAGCGCCAGCTTGCAAGGAAAGGGTGATGATTTGGGTACGCTTATCAGACCCTTTTGGGACCCCCCCCCCGCGGCTACCTTGGGACAGCCATTTAATATTTCTGCTTTACTGAAGGGGAACGCAGACGAAGTCGTCGTCAGCGGCGTCAACATCGCACTCGGAAGTTCAAGATTGACCGGGGACCTGAGAGCGCAGCTTAAAGGTGCACCACAGATCGAGGCGACGTTTCGATCCAAGTCGCTGGACATCGACGAATGGCTCGCGGCTCCGGAGATTTCGCACGAGCCCGACGCAATAAAAAAAACATCGAGCTCGCCCGTCAATGTGACAGAGCCGGCGGCCAGCGTTTCCTCGCAAATCGCGCGAGGCAGTTCACCCATAGATTTACGTGCCAAGCTGAATCTTGAAGTCAAAGAGGTGATTGTCCAAAAAGACACGGTGCGCGATGTTCGCATGAAAGTCTCGATGGCGGATGGCGTACTTAATCTAGAGACCCTGTCCGCTATCCTGCCCGGGCGAACTAGCGTGAACGCGTCCGGCTACCTGAAGTCGCCGACGGGGGAGATAATTTTTAACGGGAAATCTTCTTTCCAAACTCATAACCTCCGGTCGGTTTTGGAATGGCTGAAAGTTGATGTATCGAAAGTTCCTCCGGATAGACTACGAAGTTTTATGGCGTCGTCCGATATCATGGGGACGGCGGGTCAGCTACAGATTGCTAATATCGTTGGACAACTCGATGCGACGCGGCTGAGCGGCGGTGTCACGCTAGCTTTACGGGAGCGACCTGCCTTCGGTGCAAGTTTCAGTTTCGATCAGATCAACGTAGATGCCTATCTCGGCAAACGCTTTCCTGAGGAATCCGTTGTGGTAGGCACAGGTACGGGTGAGTCGGTATCTACTGGATCATCGTCATCGCCGGTTTTCCCTTTGCCTGCTGGACCACTGGTCGCGCTGAAGAAGTTTGACGCAAACTTGCAACTCAGGGTTGGTGCTCTCGCCTATCAAAAGAAGACGTTTCGCGATATTTGGCTGGACACTACGCTTGTCAACGGTACGCTGAAAATTAGGGATGCGACTGTCCGTAATTTTGCTGGAACCAGTATAAAAGTGGTTGGGACCGCCACAGGGCTGGAGGACGCTCCCAGATTCTCAGGCACGGTCTTTGCCGAATCAAGAGATCTGACCGGTTTATTTCACGCCGCCGATATCAAGAGTTCCATACCGCCCCGCAAGCTCGGCCAGATGCTGCTGGCCGTAGAGACAAATATTACGCCAGATCGGATCTATATCGATGCTGACCTCAGACTAGCCAAGAGTCACTCCAAGCTGACGGGCCATATTATCGGGCTAACTGCGAAGCCGGTGTTTGATGTTAAATTGGATAGCTATCACCCTAAAATCGATCGGTTGGCGGAATTAATTTTCGGTGGCCGATCGGGCGCCCAATCTGGGCCTTTTATCATAAAAGCAAACGTGAAGGGCGATCCGAATGCTCTAAGAGTCAGTGCCAAGTCGGAGTTTACTGACGGTGAATTAAAAATATCCGGCAAGGTGAATCTAAAGGAAAAAGCACCTCGAATCGACATCCGATTCGAGATTAATCAGCCGGACCTTACAAGGTTCGTAAGAGTTTTTTATCCAAACTATAGGCCTGTGAAACGCCGGCTTGGAAACCTGAGGTTAGCGGCCGAGGTTAACGGGAGGGTTGACGATTTTAAGGTAAACAATCTTAGTGGTAACATTGGCGCTACAATCTTCTCAGGTAGGGGTGACTATCTTAAAAAGGAGCGACGTCCTGCTGTCGATTTAGTGCTCAAATCTTCGACAATATCACTTAGCGATTTTTTTCAAGCGCCGGCTCATACCGGGGTTATGTCTCGTGATCGATCAGCCCCCACACCGCAATCAAAAACTCTCACTCGAGGCGTCAGCTCGTCGCATTCGCGAGTAGATCAATGGTCCCGGGAAAGAATCGATACTTCGGCGCTGGGGATGCTCGATGCTGAGATTTATCTCAGCGCCGATACGCTGATTTACGAGAGTTATCGACTTGATCAGCCAAAAATTATGGCGACCCTCAAGAACCGAATCTTAGATATTCGGAAGGTCTCTGGTAAAATATTTGACGGTAGCTTTAAAATGAAAGCAAGGCTCGATGCACGGAAAACACCGTTGGCAGAGGCTGCGATCGAGATCGTGAATGCACGGGTTCAGAATTCATTTTTTGATAGTGATTTCTTCGATTTCGAGGCCGGTAACTTGTCACACGAATTGGTAATGAAGACTAGCGGGAATAGCCAAAGTGAATTGCTCCAGAGGCTGAGCGGCAATGGCAGCTTAACCCTTACAGATGGCGTCATACGCGGGTTTGATTTGCCATCATTGTACCGCGAACTTCAGGAGAGTAGCCTCAAAAATCTAATGAAACTAATTCCCGCTGCGGCTGCCTCGATTGGAGGGTCTAAAAAAACCCCATTTTCTTCGCTTAATGGGGAAATCCAGGTCGAGAAAGGAGTAGTCTTGATCCGTAATGCTTTACTACGTTCTAGAGTTGGCGATATTGAGGCGTCGGGGATTATTAACTTGCCGACCTGGAATATGAATATGGTCGCAGATATCCGACCTAGGAAGGTTAGAGAAGTACCGAAACTAAGGTTGACGCTTACGGGACCGCCAGATCAGCCTAACCCGCGATTTAACATCGAAGATCTCACGAAGGATGCGGTTGCTAGCGGCATCGGGGGCCTTCTGCAGAAATTCTTGCAGGGTGCTAAGTCGGGATCGAATTCAAGGTCCCGGCGGCAGAATCCAAAATCGCCTAAGAACGCCGACCCGGCTGAGAGATTGATCAAGAAACTTTTTAACGGCCTTGGTCGCTGAAGATACTAATATGGTGTAGTCCTTTTCAGGCTCGCGAGAACGAATAGGCGGATTGCTGACGAGAGGTTAGTGTCTCGGTTTTCGTCGATCTTTGCGACCATTTCGTTAAGAGATCTCTTCTCAAATTTCGAGATAAGAATGAGTTCGGACCAGAACTCATCTTCCAAAGATATGCTGGTACGATGCCCAGAGATTGTCACAGATCTTTTGCGAAGCATTTGGATATTCGAAACATATTTAGAGCGCCGAACCTGTGGTGGAGTTGCAAAAAATAGGGTTATCGCTTGGTCTTTGTGGATCCTGTATGATGCTATGTGCATAAAATAACAAATATTATTGGGGATGACGATGGTGGGGATTGTTGAGGGTAAGCTGGCCGAAATGGGATTGGCGCTGCCAAAAGCCGCAACTCCTAAGGTAGCTAAGATATTGAACTGGAAACGCAGTGCCGGACTGTTATTCATTTCTGGTCAGGTGCCAAGAGTAAACGGCGAGATTTGTTGGATTGGCAAGGTTGGCCGAGAATTCACACTCGAACAGGGTCAAGAAGCGGCAAGGGACAGCACTCTGATGGTATTAGCGTGCATTAAGGAAGCTATTGGTGACTTAGACAGGGTAAAAGAAGTTATCCGCATTAAAGGCTATCTGAACGTTGACCCCGATTTTACCGACGTGTCTGCCTGTTTAAACGGCGCATCAGAAATACTGATAGAACTTTACGGCGAACCAGGCCGTCATTCTCGGACCGCTGTTGGAGTTGCATCTATGCCGTTTGGTGTTGCGATCGAAGTTGAGGGTGTTTTTGAGGTCGATTAGGCAAATACTGCCTGCCATAAGCTGCCCAGAATTATTATTTGGTTCAGAACAGCCAGACACAGACATCTGTTGCGGCTAGACTGATGATTATGGGGGTGCCAACCGAGTTGTCGGCAAGGGAGTGCAGAGAAACCAGACATCCAGATCTTGGTTTGGAGTGCCGTGGTCTTGAATTTTTTGTTGATAAATGTGGGTATCCCCTATCGAGATATTTGGGTTAACTTCCTTCCTCAAGGGGGTCGACGCCAGTCTCCGGATATAGTCCTGCCTCGCGGGCGCGTTGACGCATCAGAGAATAAATTAGGTCAATCATTGGTGTCTGAACGCCAAGTAGCCTGCCAAGTTCCACCACTGCACCAGTGATCCCGTCCACTTCCATCGGGCGACCAAACTCCAGATCTTGGAGGATTGAGGTTTTGTGATCAGCAATTCTTTTCGTGCTCTCCAGCCGTTCCTGAATAGTGGCATTGAACTCTATGCCAAGTGCTTCGCCGACGCTCCTGACCTCCCTCATTATAGATATGCCTAGGGCCTGCAGATCTTTGTCTTCTGCCAATGGTCCAAGCTTTGAAACTGTCAGCACCGCCATAGAGCTGAAAGACACGTTGCCCCACATCTTCAACCAAAGCTCGCCACGGATATTGCCGCTAGTTGGTGCAGAGAGTCCTGCACTTTCCAGTAGGTTGGCAACTTGCTTGAGTCGAGCTGAGATCGATCCGTCAGGCTCTCCCAGCGAGAATATTTGATTACCGATACTGCGGACTACACCCGGCGCCTCAATCGTATTGCTGGACGTGATCACGCAACCGATTGAACGCTTGGTACCAATAGTATCCGCGATACGCCTGTTTGGATCCACAGTTTGGAGAGTGTGTCCCTCCAGAACACCACCATGGGCATAAAAGTACCAAAATGGAATCCCGTTTTGAGCCGAGATGACGGTGGTTTCTGGTCCTAACAGGGGCCGAATAGCTTTCGCCGCGTCCGTAAGGGAATGAGCTTTCGCAGATAGGAATATCACGTCTTGAACACCGAGATCCCTAGGCGTGTCGGTCGCCGGAACGTCGATAACGAATTGCTCTTCCGAAGTAATCACCTTTAGTCCGTTGGCTTTAATTGTGGATAGGTGCTCACCGCGGGCGATCAGGGAAACCTCTACATTGGTTCGGGCGATCATACCACCAACAAACCCGCCGACCGCGCCAGCGCCAAAAACGCAGAATTTCATAACGTGCCTCTGATACCGTGGTGGATAGCGGCCAGCCTATGCCAAGGTTCTGAGGACCACCATCGTCGTGCGGCCCCGGATGGTGAGGGTAAAATAAATATTCGGGTCTTTTCAAACCGTGTATCTTGTTCACCATAGCCCGCAACCTCGATTCCTAGTGCTTGCATCATGAAAACCGCGGCGGGGCGCTTACCGGTAAAAGCTATAATCTGCGGTGTATATTCTTCTACTTTTTTCAGTAAACAGGCCGGATTATAACCATTGGTTGAAAAATCGGCGTCCATGCCCGTTTCATTCTTTGCCAGATCAGTCAGGCCAATACCCAATGCCGCCAGCTGGCGAAACTCAGTTGGAGCAAAAAGGTAAGGGGTTAGGCCGGTCTCTTGAAGAATTGACCAAAACCGGTTTCCAGGTCCGGCGTAATAGGCTTCTGACCGGGCAGATGCATAGCTCGCAGCAGACCCACAGAAAAGCGTCGTTAAACCCTCTTCGATCAAATCCGGTAATACCACCATAAGAGCGGCTCAGACCTTGGCGATAAACAAAAATTTGTATTTGTCGCCGTGGGTAGAATACAAGTCAATTTGGGCGGGCAGGTTGTTGCCGGTATTGATTTCTTGGAACATTGAAAGAGGCGAGACGTTCGAATACCGGAGGTTGAGTTCTTGGTAGGTTTTAAGAACGCCATTCGAAATCGCCGCTTCATCGTTTCCCCTGACCCAAACATTCTGACCTTTTTTACCCATGATGATCGCGGTGCCGGTGTCTTGGCACATCGGAAGAATACCTGCTGATGCTATATATTCGTTCTTAAGGAGATCCAATGCGCCAAACCGGTCGTTATCTGACTCCTCACCATCCTTTGGGATATTTGCAAGCTGTTGCAGGTGTGCCGGCCGCAAATAGTGGGCAATATCTCCGAAAGCCTTCTCCGTCAGCATCTTTATACCCTCTTGTTCGATGACGAGAATTTTTTGGCGGTCGAACTCTGCAGTCGATACATGGTCAGAGGTCAGGATACGGTATTCAGTTTTGTCTCCACTTAGCGGAAACATCTCGTGAAAAGTCTCGTCATCCATCGATCAGGATCCGCAATACGATTTGCTTAAATTTATTGGTTTTTGTTTTTACGAAAGGCGTCGAGCGCGACAACCTCACCTACTTTCTGCTCGCTACCAACCTCTTTATTTTCAGTTCTATCCTCTGGGTCGACATTCTCAGAAATTTTAGCCGACAGGTCGTCGTTATTGATATCGTCTTGTGTCAAATCCTGTCCCACGGCTGTCTTAAACTGAAGTCCGAAATTTACCGAAGGATCCGCAAAACCGATGACCGCATCGATAGGAATATACAGCCGTTCATTATTCCCCGAAAAGCTGAGGGTGATTTCGAACGCGTCTTCGAAGATTTCGAGGCCCCAGAACTGGTATTGCAGGACGATAGTCATCTCGTCTGGGTACTGATCCACGAGCCTGTCAGCAATCTCAACTCCCTTGTGTTTAGTTTGGAAGGTGATGTAAAGGTGATGCTCGCCAGGTAACCCATCTTTGGCGACTCGCAATAAAACGTTGCGCACGACATCCTTCATCGCGCCCTCAACTAAAGCCTGATAATCCATCAAATCTTCCGACATGGCGGGCGAACTAATATGGCATGAGCGACTAAACCACAAGTTATTGGTCTTCAAAGGGGTCTCGGTAAAACAATTTTACTTGGATTTTAGACCCGCAAACCGTCGTAAAATCATATAAAATCTTATATTTGGACTTCTCTACAGAAAAAGTTCTTCTCTTAACTCAGAAGCGTTCTCCAACTTAAGCTTTATCCCGGTAATAACTCCGCCGGCATATATACCGATTACTTCATAATTCTCCATAGGGTGCCCTAGGTCTTCTCATGTAGACTAATGTTGAAAATCCGTACGTGATGCCAAAGTGGAGATGTGGAGGGACTTCTGTTGCCCGGTGCCCCCCGAACCGCGCTTTCCTAATAATTAGGCAGCGAGGGCCAAATCGTTATCATTGGCACTTGTAAAAACGGCCCGCTAACGGCGGAACCATACCGGGCAAAAAGCAAGTCTTTAGGCACGTGTCGATCCTGTTTCGCCCCCATACTGCTCACTTGGTCTCGTCAAATTAAGACCACACTCAATATTGGTGGAGGCGCCGGGTACTGCCCCCGGGTCCACTATGCTTATTACACAAGCCGTTTATCACCATAGCTGGCAAGCCAGCGCTATTAATATAGAGTGATTCGGCCTTAAATTGAAAGACAACCTTCGATTATCTCTACGGGACCAAACTGAAAAATTTAGAGAGCTATGCAACAATATCTTGAACTTATGCGCCGGGTCCGCCAAAGCGGCACCCGCAAGGAAGACCGAACCGGAACTGGCACATACAGTGTTTTCGGGCATCAGATGCGGTTCGATCTGGCTGACGGGTTTCCGCTAGTCACGACCAAGAAAATTCATACGAAGTCTATTATTCACGAACTTCTTTGGTTTCTCAGAGGTGATACGAATATCGCTTATCTAAAATCAAAAGGGGTTTCGATTTGGGATGAATGGGCTGACGAAGATGGCGATTTGGGGCCAGTCTACGGCGCTCAATGGCGCTCATGGGACGCAGGAGACGGTACCACGGTCGACCAGATTTCTGATGTGGTAAATCAGATAAGGACCAATCCCGACTCTCGAAGGTTGATTGTCAGTGCTTGGAATGTTCCACATATACAGAAAATGGCTCTACCGCCCTGTCACTGTCTGTTTCAATTCTATGTCGCCGATGGAAGGCTTTCTTGCCAACTCTACCAACGCAGCGCGGATATATTTCTTGGCGTTCCATTCAACATCGCGTCCTACGCCCTGCTGACCTTGATGATTGCGCAAGCGACCGGTCTGCAGCCCGGCGAGTTCGTACATACGTTTGGGGATGCACATCTTTATGCCAACCACATCAAGCAGGCTGACCAGCAGCTGTTGCGGTCGGCTTATCCGCTGCCAACCTTGACTTTGAATCCGGCAGTCGACGATATCTTCGGTTTCGCATACGAAGATTTCAATCTAGACGGATATCGTTTCCACCCGCATATTCCTGCTGCCGTCGCGGTCTGAGGCGTTGCGAATCTCGTTAATCGTAGCCGTTTCCGAAAACGGTATTATCGGAAAAAACGGAAGACTGCCTTGGAGACTTTCTGGCGACCTCAAATATTTCAAGACTGTTACGATGGGGAAACCGATAGTAATGGGAAGGAAAACGTTTGAGTCTATTGGTCGACCGCTGCCAGGACGACCCAATCTTATCGTCAGCCGTAATCCCGGGTTTTCGGCGGATGGGATTGAGGTATTTGGGTCGCTTGATAGCGTGATTGACGCGGTTAAGTCTCGGGGTGCAGAGGAACTTATCGTAATTGGTGGTGCGGCTGTGTATGCCGAAGTACTTAATTCTGTAAATAGAATTTATTTGACCGAGGTGCATGCAAAAATTTCCGGCGATGTATCGTTCCCAGATATCAATACTTTTGATTGGTGCGAGATTTCTCGGGAACGACAGGTAGCGGATGAAAAAGATGATCATGATTACTCCTTAGTGGTTTTAGAACGGGTGGAAACTCAGTAAACTTTAGGACTGTATTTGCTATCTATTTGCATCTCAGTTTAAGACTGGCCCCGGTTCAGGGAGCTGGATTCGGGGAATGCGCTTGAGAGCTTTTTATGTAATTTTATTGATTATGGCTTTGGTGCCCGTCGAGGCATCAAAGGCTCAATCAGAAAAAACAGCCATGTTTGTGACGGCCAAAGCCGACCGCGTGGTGGTGCTGAAAAGCGAGCGTCAGATGGTCCTGATGCGGGGCGATAGAGTCCTACGGGTGTATAGAGTCGCGCTCGGCCGTTATCCGAAGGGTCACAAAGTTAGAAAGGGCGACGCTAGGACACCGGAGGGTAACTACACGATCGATTACCGCGTCGATTCAGATCGATCTAATTTTTACCGCTCCCTACACATCTCCTATCCGAACTTGCGCGATCGAGCCCGCGCTTCTGAACTTGGCGTGCACCCGGGTGGGCAGATAATGATCCACGGTCTGCCTACGAACTGGAGTGCAAATGACGTCGGTCACCCTACGTTGGACTGGACACAAGGCTGCATTGCTTTGACAAACCGGGAAATGGATGAAATCTGGGAAATGGTGTCGGTCGGTACCCGGATAGAAATTTATCCCTGAAGGTCGCTCGCCAGCCCGAACCATTGGTTGGCTTTAGGTCTATCATGGATTCATAGGCCAAAAATTGTCTCTGATTCCGTAATACACTGAAACTTCAACGTGAAGTGCTGACTATATTTTCTCTGTCCGCGGGGCAAAAATCGAGTCCGATGCTATGGGTCCATCACAGATCGCCCGGTCCGTATCTACCATGTGCTGCATGTGGG
The DNA here is from genome assembly GCA_002937455.1 of Alphaproteobacteria bacterium MarineAlpha11_Bin1. The sequence goes on along the minus strand of PTJZ01000008.1, from coordinate 87,679 downwards.
CAAGTACGGAACGTGCAGCGGCGGCATGCATTCTCTCGGGCAGATGAGTGTACATTCGGCGGACCAAATCCGGGATGGTATCGACGCCCTCGCTTAGAAGCTTGGCGATTTGACTTTCACGAATAACCCGGTGATTGAGATAAGCTCGGACGAATGGCTTGGAGTCAACAATTTCTGGACCGTGGCCCGGGAGATAAAGACTTTCACTGCGTTCTATACAAATCCGCAGGCTGTCCATGTATTCGCGCATATTTCCGTCCGGGGGTGAGACGATGGTTGTATTCCAACCCATCACGTGATCTCCGGAAAAGAGCAGTTTATGCTCCTTTAAGGCAAAACAGTGGTGGTTAGACATGTGTCCGGGGGTATAGACAGCTTCAAGTGTCCAACCCGGACCGCAAATTGTATCCCCGTCCGTAATTTCTTCGTCCGCAACGAAGTCCTCCTGATGGGCCTCAACAGCCTGCCCAACATCTAATGGATTTAGATTAGCACCATAAATCGGAGCGTCTACCAATTGTTTAAGCCAGTCTGACGCCGGCGAATGATCTAGATGGGTATGAGTAACTAGGATATGAGTAACGGTCTCACCCTCGATTGCGTTTTTTATATTGTCCACGTGCTGTTCCAGCATGGGACCCGGGTCTATTACAACTACTTCTCCCGAACCGATGATATAGGTGTTCGTGCCGTAGTGAGTAAATGGGCTAGGGTTTTCCGCAACAATGCGCCGAACTAGGGGTGCGATTTGCTGGGCGCTGCCGTATTCGAACTGCATTTCTTTATGAAAAGGGATATCGGCAGAGCCCATTTTCGAAACCTTTGGGTTATTCAAATGAGATATTCGGAGCGTTAACCTTCGATGCGCCACTCCCCACTTTTTCCCATACGCTTTTAGCGATCGAAAGATAGGTTCGGGCGAATTCACCGTCGGGATCTGAGGCTACTACGGGCATTCCATTATCGCCGCCTTCTCGGATCGAAATCTCTAACGGAATTTCGCCTAGAAAATCTACACCAATCTGGTTTGCGGTCTGAGCAGCCCCACCATGGGCAAAGATATCTGAACGTTCGCCGCAGCTCGGACACAAAAAGTAGCTCATGTTCTCAACAATACCCAATACCGGTACATCGACCTTTCGGAACATGTTTAATCCTTTCTTGGCATCAATCAGCGATAGGTCCTGAGGAGTAGAGACAATCACCGCGCCAGCAAGCGGGACGCGCTGCGCCATGGTCAGTTGAGCATCTCCCGTTCCCGGCGGCATATCGACGACAAGAACGTCCTGCGTTCCCCAGTCGACATCGCCCATCATCTGTTCCAGCGCACTCATCACCATTGGGCCGCGCCATATCATGGCTGTGTCCTCTGGTGTCAAGAAACCAATAGACATGCAGGTTACGCCGTACGCCTCGATAGGAGTTATGGTCTTGCCGTCTGCTGATGTTGGTCTGTCAGTGATACCCATCATAGTGGGGAGGGAAGGGCCGTAAATGTCCGCATCTAGCATCGCTGTCCGGAGGCCCATCTGCCCGAGGGCGACAGCGAGATTGGCCGCAGTCGTAGACTTGCCGACACCGCCCTTGCCTGATGCGACGGCGATGATTGCGCCTACTTGTGGGAGAAGGTCTTTTGACCCTTGCGGTCCGGCTTGGGCCTTACCTTGTTGATTTTGGTGTTGGGGATGGGTTTCGCGGTGGGCGGCGAGGACCGCAGTAACCGAAAGAACACCCCCCAGTGTCCGAACAGCATCTTCCGCTGTTTTTCGGACAGGTTCCATAATTTCTGCATCCTTGGGATCTATTTCCAATGTAAACTGGACGTGGCCGTCCTTGACTATGAGTCCGACGACGATACCTTCATCAATTAAACTCCGACCGGAACCGGGAAGATAAACGTTACTCAATACCGCTTGAATTTCGGTTTCGGTGAGGTCAGTCATACTTGACTTCTCCGTCAAATTTACAATTTCGCTAACTTGCAGGAAAAACCCGCATTGCACATAATTGCTAGCTATCATATAAGGCGCGCGGTCAGGTCGAAAGCCTTTGACGCCAAATATTTAATTTTGTGAGATTTTTGCACGCCAAAATGTTGTTATTAACTTTTACAGATAGGGGTTGACGTCATGCCATGGAAACAGCAAGGCGGGAACGGCGGAGGTCCATGGGGAAGCTCTGGTAATGGAGGTGGGCAAGGTCCGTGGGCTGGTAAACCATCGGGCGGCGGCGGTAACGGCGGCGGCCCTGCCGATATAGAGGAGCTTATTCGCCAAGGACAAAATCGAGTGAAGAACATCATTCCCGGGGGGCTAGGTGGCCCACGTGGTATTATTATCGCCCTACTACTCGTCTTAATCGTTTGGATGCTGAGCGGGCTCTATAGAGTTCAACCGGGAGAAAATGGTATCGAACTGCTTTTCGGTCGATATGTGAACACCACACAGCCGGGCCTAAACTTCTGGGCACCTTGGCCGATCGGCTCAGTACAAAAGCCGAATGTTGAAAAGACCAACCAGACAAATATCGGATTCCGGTCCTTCGGTTCTGTCGGTCGCGGCGACAATGTCCGTGACGTCGCCGAAGAAAGCCTAATGCTGACCGGAGATCAAAACATTATCGACATTGATTTTGTGGTTCAGTGGCGCATTAAGAATGCCCCAAATTTCTTGTTTAACATTCGAGACCCTGAAACGACTGTCAAACTCGCAGCGGAAAGCTCGATCAGGGAGATTGTTGGGCAGACGCCACTAGAGGAAGTATTAGCTACGAAACGTACCGAAGTTGAGTCCCGAACCCGAGACGTTCTTCAAAGAATTATGGATGACTATAAGGCCGGCGTCTTTATCGCAGACGTGAAGATGCAAAAGGTTGATCCGCCTCAAAAAGTTATTGATGCCTTCAACGACGTCCAGCGAGCGCGTCAAGACAAAGAGCGCCAGCAGAACGAGGCCGAGGCTTACAGAAATGATATCGTGCCAAAAGCGAAGGGTGAGGCGTCCCGCCAAACAGAGCAGGCTGCTGCATATCGCGAACGACTTATCAAAGAATCCGATGGCGAAGCGAAGCGTTTTCTATCAGTCTATGAAGCATATAAGACTGGTAAAGATGTTACCACTCGTCGTTTATACTTAGAGCGTATGCAAGAAGTTCTTGGCCGGTCCGAAAAGGTTATTGTTGATAAGGGCCAAGGTGGCTCCGGCGTCGTACCTTATCTTCCTCTGCCAGAACTTCGAAAACGCAAAGAGGGAGGGGACCAATGACAAATATACGACTAGTTGTTCTTGGTGTTATAGTCATAATTGTTGGTATCGTTGCGTTCAGTTCCCTTTACACGGTCCATCAGACGCGACAGGCGCTGATATTAGAATTTGGGCAGCCTCGGCACGAAGAGCCCAGACCTGGACTCCACACGAAGTTGCCGTGGCGCACGGCCACCTATTATGACAAGCGTATCCTTAGTCTGGATCCGCCGGCCCAAGAGATTATTCTGGCTGACCAAAAGCGCATCAACGTAGACGCTTTTGTCAGATATCGTATTGTCTCACCTCTGCGGTTCAAGCTTCGTGCAGATACAGAAGTGAACTTCATCGATATCTTCGGCCGTATCCTCAATTCTGCCGTACGGGCGGAAGTCGGTCGAGTGCTTCTCGCAGACATGCTCTCGAGTAAGCGAGACGACGTAATGAGTCGCATCACCACAGAGTTGAAACGGCAAGCTAAAGATTTCGGCATAGTCGTAGTTGACGTTCGTATTGGCCGGACAGATTTGCCGCCGACAACCAGCGAGTCCGTTTACAATAGGATGCGGTCTCAACGTGTTGCTCAGGCAGCTAAATTACGGGCTGAAGGTGCTGAAATAAAGGCGCGCATTCAAGCAGAGGCTGAGCGAGAACGGACGATCATCCTCGCAGAAGCGCAGCGGAAAGCCCAGATCCTCCGTGGTGAAGGCGAGGGGCAACGGACGCTAATACTCAATTCCGCGTTCGGGAAGGACCCTGAATTTTTTGCATTCTATCGTTCTCTGGAAGCTTACGAGGCCGCCCTTAACGATGGCACAACGATGGTACTATCGCCTGATAGTGAATTTTTTAGGTTCTTTAACGATCTCCCGGGAGATAGTAGCCGGGCACGGTCAAGCATCGACAAATAGCCAAGTCGAGTGACAGGAGAATGACAAACGAACTAGTCGTCGCTATCGGATTAATTCTGGCTTTGGAGGGTGGGCTTTATGCCCTATTTCCCGAGGGGATGCGTAAGATGGCACTACATATCCAGCACGTGTCGGGACCGGCGCTTCGTAGCACCGGTCTTCTGGCCGCAATCATCGGGGTTGGGATAATCTGGTTGGTAAAAGACTAGGAATTTACAATATCGTTTATCTCCACTTAACATATGGGACTCCTGTAATGGAAAGTGTTGTCACCGGCCAAGCCGAGACTAAGAGTGACATGAGAAACGCCGTGAGTTTTCTAACTCGAGTAGTTCCGCTCGTCCTTGTTTTGGCGGGATCAGTGATATTCGTGTCGGCTTCCGCGCAAGCGCGGGGAGCGCCAGACAGCTTTGCCGACTTGGCGGAAAGGTTGCTCCCGTCAGTTGTAAATATTTCTACGACCCAGGCCCAGAAGCAGTCTGAGGAGGGGGGGCCACAGGTCCCCCAATTTCCTGAAGGTTCGCCTTTCCAAGAATTTTTCAAGGAATTCTTCGACCGCCAACAACGCGGGGCGCCACAACGTCGCGCGACCTCGCTTGGATCTGGTTTCGTAATCAGCGAAAATGGCTTCGTGGTTACGAATAATCACGTAATCGCAGAGGCCGATGAAATTACAGTTACTCTTCATAATGACACTAGGCTGAAAGCCAAGCTGATAGGGCGTGATCCCAAGACGGATCTCGCCCTGCTTAAGGTGGAGCCCAAATCTCCCCTGGTCGCTGTGCCATTCGGCGACTCTGGCAAAACTCGGGTTGGCGACTGGGTGGTGGCGATTGGCAATCCTTTTGGCTTAGGAGGCACCGTGACTGCGGGAATAGTGTCCGCGCGGCAGCGAGATATCAACTCCGGACCATATGATGACTTCATTCAGACGGATGCGTCCATTAACCGGGGAAATTCTGGTGGGCCAATGTTCAATCTGAAGGGCCAAGTGATAGGCATAAATACCGCAATTTTTTCACCAACCGGCGGTAGTGTTGGTATTGGATTTGCAATTCCTTCAAATCTAGCCCGGCCAATCATCGAGCAGCTTCAAAAATTTGGTAAAGCCCGACGTGGGTGGCTAGGTGTGCGTATCCAAACAGTTACAAAGGAGATCGCGCAAAGCTTAGGCCTCGAAAAAGCGACGGGTGCACTTGTAGCTTCTCTTTCAAAGGATGGTCCGGCCGCAAGGTATAATATCAAGGTTGGTGACGTTATTCTTAAATTTGATAATAAAATTGTTGGTGAAATGCGGCGTCTGCCAAGAATTGTCGCGGAGACATCGATCGGCAAGGCAGTTAGTGTTGAAGTCTGGCGCAACGGTAAGAGCATTCGCCTGCCGGTGACGTTGGGCGAATTCCCGGAGGACGAGACCAAATTGGTGGAGACCGCGCCGGACCAAATGAAAAAAACCGCCGACGTCATCAAAGTTGATGAGCTCGGAATGACTCTTTCGATACTTACACCCGCCTTGAGTGAAAAATTCAAATTAAAGAATCCTAAAAAGGGAGTTGTTATAACTAAAATCTCCCCAACCGGTCCGGCCGCGGAAAAGGGTATTCCCGCGGGTTCGATAATACGTAAAATTGGTCCAGACCAAGAGGCCGTAACTACACCAGAGCAGGTTCGCGTCAAGGTTGAGCAAGCTACGAAAGCAAATTTGAATACAATTCTTATCCTGATCGAGGCTGGCGGAGCGCAGCGCTTCGTTGCGCTGAAAATTTCTAAGGGTTGAGCACAAAACCTGTAATTGTCGTCGGCGGGCCAACGGCTAGCGGAAAATCTGGGCTGGCTCTAGGGCTTGCTCAACGGGTTGGCGGCCAGATAATCAACGCGGACTCCATGCAAGTTTACCGCGATCTGCAAGTCATTACTGCCCGTCCCTCTCTGATGGAACAAGGAGGTGTCCCCCACCATCTTTATGGTGTGCTTGGCCGCAATGACAGAAATTCTGCTGGTATCTGGCGTCAGAATGCATTGGAGATTATTTCTGGCTGCCATAGAGCCAACAAAGTTCCTTTCTTGGTTGGTGGAACCGGACTGTACCTTCGGGCGTTGATGACAGGCCTCCACCGAATGCCGTCGGTACCGGCTGAATTTAGATATAGCCTCAACCAACGCCTGCGTCTCGAGGGTCCTACCGTGCTTCATCGAGAGCTCTCTGAGATGGATCCCGGAATGGCTAAACGTCTCCATCCAGCTGATGGCCAGAGGATCGTCCGAGCGCTTGAGATTTTCCTTTACACCGGTAAACGGTTATCTGATTGGCAAATTGGCGAGACAGAGGCGGCCCCAAAGGGGTTGCGTTTTTTTACAATCGTGATTTTGCCTGAGCGTGACATACTTTATCACGCAATAAATGAGCGTTTTGATCGTATGCTAAATGCTGGGGCCATTGAGGAGGTTAAAAGGATGCTTGCTGCCGGCCCGAAAGACGATTACCCCCCATTGAGAGCGGTTGGCGTTCCTCCGATCCGTAGCTTTCTCGACGGAGTTATGCATCGTGATCGTATGATAGATACGGCTAAGCGCGATACGAGACGCTACGCAAAACGTCAGGAAACTTGGTTTCGACATCAGATTATTCCAGATATTGTGATTCAAACGAAATATTCGGAAATATCATTGGATAAAATCTTTCCAGATATTAGTAAATTTCTGTTGACCGACTAGGTTTACGGGGATAGTTTCCGGCTTTGGACCAATTGTGCGGTGCGAAAAACGCTCGGGGATAATACAAAGCCGGCCGGTGGGCCGGTTTTTCTTTCATAATTTTTGGTTATCCCTGGCCGACGTACGAATTTAAGGAATGAGAAGACCGATGGCCGGTAAAAATGTGAACGGTTCCGAGATCATTATCCAGGCGTTACTAAACGAGGGAGTCGATACCGTATTCGGATATCCCGGCGGCGCGGTATTACCAATTTATGATGCGATCTTTCAGCAGAACCAGCTGCGACACGTTCTTGTTCGTCAGGAGGGTGGCGCCGTCCATATGGCGGAAGGCTACGCCCGGTCAACTGGTAAAGTTGGCGTCGTTCTTGTGACCTCAGGCCCCGGCGCGACGAATGCGGTCACCGGGCTGACCGATGCGCTCATGGATAGTATTCCTATCGTTTGCTTGACGGGACAGGTTCCTACACACTTGATCGGCAACGACGCGTTTCAGGAGGCGGATACCACCGGCATTACCCGTCCGTGTACGAAACACAACTATCTGGTCAAGCGGATCGAGGATCTCCCCAAGGTTATGCACGAAGCGTTCTATGTTGCACGAAGTGGTCGACCTGGTCCGGTAGTTGTAGATCTACCCAAAGATATTCTGATGGAACTAGGCCAGTATGAGAATTTCTCGAAGGTCGAGCATCGCACCTATCGGCCGAAGCTTTCAGCCGGGAAAAAAGAAATCGAAAAAGTCGTGGCGATGATTGCGGGGGCCAAAAAACCGCTGTTTTACTGTGGTGGCGGGGTCATAAATTCCGGACCCAAGGCCTGCAAACAGCTGAATCGTCTTATCAAAATGACCGGAGCACCGATCACGCTGACACTGATGGGGCTCGGCGCCTATCCGGGAACCGACAAGCAGTTTTTAGGTATGTTGGGGATGCACGGTACTTATGAGGCGAACCTCGCCATGCACGAAGCCGATTTGATTATTGCAGTCGGCGCTCGTTTTGATGATCGTATCACCGGCCGACTCGACGCATTTGCACCAAATTCGAAAAAAATACATATCGATATCGATCCGTCATCAATTAATAAGAATGTGGTGGTCGATCTCCCGGTCGTCGGCGATGTGGGCAACGTGCTCGGTCAGGTGCTAAGCACGTGGAAGTCCAAAAAACTAAAGGTCAACGCCAAAGCTATGAAGGCTTGGTGGAATAACATCAACGACTGGCGGAAAAAAGACTGCCTCAACTATGACCAAGGCAATTCAGTGATTAAGCCGCAATATGCTATCGAACGTCTGTACGAGCACACCAAGAACCTCGACTGTTACATCACGACTGAAGTCGGCCAGCACCAGATGTGGGCGGCGCAATTCTATAAGTTCAATGAGCCAAATCGGTGGATGACCTCTGGCGGGCTTGGGACGATGGGGTATGGCCTGCCATCCGCGATCGGCGTTCAGGTGGCGCACCCTCGATCACTTGTAGTCGATATCTCAGGCGAGGCATCCTTTCTGATGAACATGCAAGAAATGTCTACGGCAGTTCAGTATCGAGCGCCAGTAAAGGTATTCGTCACGAATAACCAGTATATGGGTATGGTTCGTCAATGGCAGGAACTTCTGCACGGCGGTCGCTACGCCGAGAGCTATACCGACGCGTTACCAGATTTGGTGAAATTAGCTGAGGCGTGCCAGTGGACCGGTTTACGTGCTAAGAAACCGGACGAGGTCGATGACGTCATTCAAGAAATGATTGAGACAGATCGACCGGTTATCGCTGATATTTGGGTCGACCAGACAGAGAACTGCTTCCCGATGATCCCATCCGGTGCGGCGCACAACGATATGCTTCTTGGGCCGGAGGATGAGGCAACGAAGCCCGTTTCCGAAGAGGGCATGGTGCTGGTGTAAGATTTAAAAATTGGGGTACGTATTAAAAAAAGACGACGGAGTGGGAAATGGTCGTGGATGAGACAATAGAACGACATACCATCGCAGTATTGGTAGATAACGAAGCGGGCGTTCTGGCTAGGGTAATAGGACTGTTCTCAGGGAGGGGATACAATATCGAAAGTCTCACAGTCGCCGAGACCGACGCCAATAAGGCTATTAGCCGGATCACGATCGTAACTAGTGGTACTCCGATGGTTATTGAACAAATAAAGGCGCAGCTCGACCGGTTGGTGCCCATTCACCGTGTGGTTGATCTGACCACCGACGGTTCTAGCGTTGAACGTGAGCTGGCATTAATCAAGGTGGTCGGCCGAGGCAACAAACGGGTGGAGGCGCTGCGTATAGCAGATATCTTCCGGGCGCGGGCGATCGACAGTACAAACGAATCTTTCGTGTTCGAGATCTCCGGGTCGACAGAGAAGCTAAACGCATTTGTTAATCTGATGGAGCCGCTTGGCCTTGTGGATGTTTCTAGGACGGGTGTGGTGGCTATTGCGCGCGGCAAAGCAGCACTCTAGAAATCCCGCCACAGACACTATCTAACAAAGAATTTCTATAGGGAAAGAAAGTACAATGAGAGTTTATTACGACCGGGATGCGGACGTTAATTTAATCAAGGGCAAAAAAGTTGCGATCATTGGGTACGGTAGCCAGGGACATGCCCACGCGAATAATCTGAATGATTCTGGCGTAAAGGAAGTCATTGTCGGCCTCCGCGAAGGATCGGGCAGTGTTTCCAAGGCTGAAAACGCTGGACTGAGGGTCATGACACCTGCCGATGCCGCCGCGTGGGCTGATGTTACGATGATTTTAGCACCCGACGAGCTTCAAGCAGACCTGTATGTCGCGGAGCTTCGCAAAAATTTGAAAGAAGGTTCTGCACTAGCCTTTGCTCATGGCCTGTCAGTTCATTTCCGGCTGATTGAGCCACGTCCGGATTTGGACGTATTTATGGTTGCGCCTAAGGGGCCCGGCCATACCGTCCGCTCTGAATTTGTAGGCGGCGGCGGCGTGCCTTGCCTTATCGCTGTCGCGCAGAATGCCTCTGGTAACGCGTTAGAGATAGGCCTTTCATACGCATCTGCGATCGGCGGTGGGCGCTCCGGCATTATCGAAACTACGTTCAGGGAGGAGTGCGAAACTGATCTTTTTGGGGAACAGGCTGTTCTGTGTGGTGGACTGACATCCTTGATTACGGCAGGATACGAAACGCTAGTAGAAGCGGGATATGCTCCAGAGATGGCCTATTTCGAATGTCTGCACGAAGTGAAGCTAATCGTTGACCTGATCTACGAAGGCGGCATCGCAAATATGCGCTATTCAATCTCAAATACTGCGGAATACGGCGATCTTGTCAGCGGACCGCGCTTGATCGACGAGACCGTTAAGAATCGAATGCGCGATGTACTGAAAGAGATCCAAACGGGCAAGTTTACCCGTGATTGGGTACTTGAAAATAAGGCGGGTCAGCCAAACTTTAAAGCGATGCGCCGACACGGAGAAGAGCACAGCATAGAAGAGGTTGGCGCAAAGCTACGAGATATGATGCCGTGGATCAAAGAGGGAGCACTGGTTGACAAAAATAAGAACTGATTGCACCAAACCCGGGCCTTATGGCTCGGGCCGGATAGAAATCCTCTGTTTTTCGGCCAATAAAACCGTTGCGCTCGCTGGTAAAAACGGCTTAGTAATAAGATGTTAACCGCCAATGTTAACAATTATCATTTTTAAATGACGCCAACTGGTATTGCGGTGAGTGAATTTGGTGTTCGGGGAATCTTTTTACGGGCGAAAGCAATGGTAATGGGAAGCGACGGACTTTTACGCACTATCTTGGTGACGGATTCTCTCCGTGGCCAACAATACGTGTGTGGATCTACGACGTTTACGCCGCTATTTTCCATTGGTGATGGGGCTCTCCGACTTAGGTACCCCTGAATATAGCTGTGAATATACGGCTTAATTCAGGGGAAGAACTTTCAACAACCTAAGTCAGGAATTAGGAGACACGAGGAACTCATCAATGAGCGGCGATACTGACTCCAACCAAGTTATAATTTTCGATACCACCTTACGCGATGGAGAGCAATCGCCGGGTGCATCCATGAACCTCGATGAAAAACTCCGTATTGCCGAAGCACTCGAAGAAATGGGTGTCGATGTAATCGAAGCAGGCTTTCCCATTGCTTCAAATGGCGATTTTGAGGCTGTCAATGAGATAGCGAAGTTGGTCAAGAATTCGACCATCTGCGGTCTTGCTCGATCGGGTCGTGCAGATATCGAGCGTGCCGCGGAGGCTCTTAAGCCTGCTGCAAGGCCACGCATTCATACTTTCATCGCTACGAGTCCACTGCACATGAAATACAAGTTGCAGATGGAACCCGACGAAGTCTATCAGCACGTGGTGGATAGCGTAAGCTACGCTCGTAATCATACCGATGATGTTGATTGGTCGCCAGAGGACGGCACGCGGTCGGATCACGATTTTCTGTGCCGATGCGTCGAAGCGGCGATCAACGCGGGCGCCACATGTATAAATCTGCCCGACACAGTCGGTTATTCGGTTCCGGAGGAATTTGGCAGTTTAATTCGGATGTTAATACAACGTGTTCCAAATAGCGATAAGGCGATCTTCTCAACCCACTGTCATAATGACTTGGGACTTGCAGTTGCTAATTCGTTGGCTGGGGTGGAAGCCGGCGCACGGCAGGTGGAATGTACGATTAACGGCCTTGGAGAACGTGCCGGGAATGCAGCGTTGGAAGAAATTGTGATGGCGTTAAGGACCCGCCAAGACGTTATGCCCTTCATGACGAATGTAAAAACGGAGATGATTACCAAGGCCTCCCGGCTTGTTTCGACAATAACTGGGTTCACTGTTCAGCCTAACAAGGCCATCGTTGGCGCGAATGCATTCGCCCATGAATCCGGCATTCATCAGGACGGAATGCTGAAAAATGCCAATACCTATGAAATTATGACCCCGGATTCGGTGGGGTTAAACGAATCAAAACTTGTATTAGGGAAATTATCTGGACGTGCTGCCTTCAAAGAAAAGTTGAGCGAGCTAGGCTATGATCTTGGTGACAATGCTTTCCAAGATGCGTTTCGTCGATTTAAGGCTCTAGCAGACAAAAAACGCGAGATCTTTGATGAGGATATAGTCGCACTGGTCGATGATGAGATCGTCCGTGGAAATGACCGAATGCGTTTTGTGTCATTACAAGTTATATGTGGGTCGGAGGGGCCGCAGACGGCTGAGTTGACAATGGAGGTCGATGAAGAAACTCGGAAGACTAAATCGACTGGAGATGGTCCTGTCGATGCGACGTTTAACGCTATCAAAGAACTTACCAGTTACAATGCGAGTCTCCAGCTTTATCAAGTGCAGGCGGTTACTGAGGGTACCGATGCGCAGGCTGAAGTAACGGTCCGGCTGGAGGAAGGCGGGAAGACGGTGAACGGTCAAGGCGCCGATACCGATACACTTGTTGCTTCCGCCCGCGCATACATAAATGCATTGAACAAAATGCTAGTTAAGCGGGAAAAAACTGCACCCAGGGCTTTGAGCGCCTGAAATATGACCCGGATGGGCCGGGCCGTGGATAAACCGGCCGCCGCCGGATCGAACAATTGAACGATGAAAGAAGAGAGGTTTCATGTTCTCTAAATTACTCGGTATGCTGTCTGCCGATATGGCGATCGACCTTGGTACCGCCAACACGCTTGTCTACGTAAAAGGCCGAGGGATTGTCCTCAACGAGCCATCGGTCGTAGCAACTGCTTCAATCAAGGGGCGAAAGCAGGTTCTTGCTGTTGGTGACGAAGCAAAGATGATGCTTGGCAGGACGCCCGGCAACATTGAGGCTATACGGCCCCTGAGAGATGGAGTGATCGCAGATTTTGAGATTGCCGAAGAGATGATCAAACATTTTATACGGAAGGTACATAACCGCCGGGGATTTTCGGCGCCCCAAGTGATAATCTGTGTTCCCTCCGGTTCCACAGCGGTTGAACGTCGGGCTATCCAAGAATCGGCAGAAAGTGCTGGTGCACGGCGTGTATTCCTCATTGAGGAGCCAATGGCTGCGGCGATCGGGGCCGGTCTTCCCGTGACCGAACCCACCGGCTCGATGGTTGTAGATATTGGGGGCGGCACAACCGAGGTCGCGGTACTTTCTCTTGGTGGGATTGTATATTCTAGATCCGTACGTGTTGGCGGAGATAAAATGGACGAGGCTATCATCGCCTATATCCGTCGGAACCATAATCTTCTGGTCGGCGAAAGTAGCTCGGAGCGTATAAAAAAGGAAATTGGTTCAGCCTGCGTTCCGCCAGACGGAGATGGTGGAGTAATGGAAATCAAGGGGCGTGATTTGATGAACGGCGTACCTAAAGAACTCGTAATTAGCGAGCGTCAAATAGCTGAGAGTCTCGCAGAACCGGTAAGCGCAATTATTGAAGCGGTAAAGGTTGCATTGGAGCATACCGCGCCGGAATTGGCAGCGGATATCGTTGACAAAGGTATCGTTATGACGGGCGGCGGCGCGTTGCTAGGAAACATCGATCTAGTACTGCGCCATGCTACTGGACTTCCAGTTAGTCTGGCTGAAGAGCCGCTATCTTGCGTTGCGCTGGGCACAGGCCGTTGCCTTGAGGAAATGAATACGTTGAAGAATGTTCTTACGTCGATGTATTAAGATCGGCGTTAGTATAATTATCATGATCGGAAAATGGGTAAACCTCGGCGGATGCCCGAAAAGTTGGTTAAGAATCGTATTCTGGGGATTTGAGTGAGACATCGCGCTGAATCTGTCGCTAAGTTCACAGTGCCGTTGAAGGCATTGCTGAACCGTTTTTCTCTACTTCTTTTGATCTTTTCCGCATTTACAATCGTGTTGCTTGGCAAGGCGGAAAACTACGCGGTAGAGCGAGTCCGGTCGGGGGTGATAGATATGATTGCGCCGGTTTTGGACGGCCTTTCAAGGCCAATAACCACGATTTCTGCTGGGATTGACCGGGCTGAATATTTTTTTAGTGTCTATGAGCAAAACTCGCGGCTCCGAGAACAGAACGCGCGGCTACTTAAATGGCAGAGCGCAGCCCGTGCATTGGATGCAGAGAACCAAGCTTTCCGAAAAATGTTGAATTTTGCACCTGAAAAAACGGGTGTGACTTTCTCGACAGCGCGAATTATCGCGGATTCCGGTGGGGTATTTGCCCGGTCCGCACTTATCAATGCAGGTTCGGCTAGCGGAATTGACCGCGGCGACGCCGTCATCAGTGGAGAAGGACTTGTGGGTCGGGTTGCCGGGTTTGGTCGACGCTCGGCGCGTGTCTTGATGATTACTGACCTAAACTCTCGGATCCCCGTTGTGAGCCAGGAGGGTCGTGTCCGCGCAATACTGTCTGGTGATAACAGTTCGACTCTGAAGCTTGGATTTATAACGCCCAACGCGCGTTTAAATCTCGGTGATCGTATTGTGACCTCTGGGCAGGGTGGGGTTTTTCCAGCGGGTTTACCAGTCGGTATTATATTCAGTATTGAAGATGGCGTAATCAGGGTGGCGCCATTTACAAATTTTGATTTACTTGAATACGTCCGCGTCATTACTGACTTCCCCGGAAACATTTCGGACCAGCCTACTCCATCGACGACTAGGACATCGCGGATGAAATGATTAATACTGTTCTGCAGCGCTTCGATCGGTCGACTAGGCAGTTTTTCCCGTTTGTGATCAGCGCTTTTTTGATCATGATTTCAGCGTTGCCGTTTAACGTCCAAGGCTACGGGCAGATTGCAGTCGATGTTGGACTAGTGACAGTATTTTACTGGGCGATATACCGACCAGATTTATTTCCATCCATTGCGGCATTTGCAGTGGGCCTCTGGCAGGATTTCCTGGTTGGATCTCCGATAGGCCTTTATGCTCTGATACTACTCCTTGCGAATTGGGCGATTGTATCTCAAAGAACTTTTTTTCAAGGAAAGGCATTCGGTGTTATATGGTGGTGTTTCTCTTTAGTAGCGTTCGCCGCTGCCATTCTCTCCTGGATTATTGCGTGTGTGCTTAATTTCACGCTGGTTAGCCCGTTAGCAATTCTCTTCCAAGCTTTTCTAACTATCGGGGCTTTCCCCTTCATGGCGTGGTTTCTTGCACGGATCCAACATGCCGTGCTGAGGCCAGTAGACTCCGGTGTATAGAGAGACAGGCCGATATAAGGTATTTTCTCGGCGGGTTGCTATTCTCGGTGCTGGCAAGCTTGCGTTGCTGAGTATGCTTGGCGGCCGCATGTACCAACTTCAGGTGGTTGAGGCTGATAAATACTCCACTCTTGCTGAGGAAAACCGTATTAATCTTCGGTTGTTGGCGCCACCACGGGGTCGCATCCTCGATAGGTTTGGAAGACCGTTAGCAATAAACAAGGAAAATTACCGAGTATCCCTCGTGTCGGAACAGGTTCCGGACGTCGAGGCCACACTAAGTGCGTTATCGGAGATTATTTCATTAGGAGATCATGATCGGCAGCGTATTCTCCGGGAGGTGCGCCGCCGCCGAGACTTTGTTCCGGTAACTGTCCGTGAAAATCTTCAGTGGGAAGAAGTCTCTCGTATAGAGGTAAATGCACCTGACCTTCCTGGCCTCTCGATCGAGGTTGGGCAGAGTCGGCTATATCCCTTTGCCCACGATTTCTCTCATGTCCTTGGCTATGTGTCGGCGGTTTCCCAGAAAGAGATCACTGGTGATCCTCTCCTCCAACTCCCGGGGTTCAAAACTGGAAAAAACGGGATTGAGCGGGTATTTGATCTCGATCTTCGTGGTAAGGCTGGTAGTAGCCAAGTGGAAGTGAACTCAGTTGGCCGAGTGATCCGGGAACTGTCGCGTCAGGAGGGCCAACCCGGAGACGATTTGAGGCTGACAATCGACCGCGACTTGCAAAAACTAGCTGCCACTAGGCTAAAGAAAGAAAAGAGTGCTGCGGCCGTTGTAATGGATATCCATAATGGGGATATCCTTATTTTAGCTTCGGTCCCCGGTTTCGACCCGAACAATTTTGTAACCGGCCTCTCATCAAGGTCGTGGCACCGTCTTATCAATAACCCACACACGCCGCTAATTAATAAGACCATCTCTGGCCTGTATGCACCGGGTTCTACCTTCAAGATGGTTGTCGCGCTAGCAGCCTTGGAAGCCAAGATAATCGGACCTAACCACCGCGTTTTGTGTACCGGGTTCACCCAGCTTGGGAAGGCAAGGTTCCACTGCTGGAAGACGCATGGTCACGGTTGGCAAGATATGTTTAGTGCTCACAGAAATTCTTGCGACGTCTATTTCTATGATATCGCGAAGCGCCTGGGTATTGATCGGATTGCCGATATGGCCGAAAAACTCGGGCTAGGTAGTAAAACCGGCGTGGAACTTCCATCAGAGAAAAACGGGATAATTCCGACACGTGCTTGGAAGAAGGCCTTGATCGGCGCGCCCTGGCAACAGGGTGAAACGTTGATTTCCGGTATTGGTCAAGGCTTTGTTCTGACCACGCCGATGCAGCTTGCCGTGATGACCGCGCGGCTGGCCAATAATGGCATCGCCATCACTCCCCGAATAGTGAGACCCTCAGAAACACTAATCGAACAAATACAGCCAAAGTTTAAGTCTCTCGGAATTTCCAGCCGCTCTCTTGACGTTGTGCGAGAGGGAATGAACCAGGTTACAAATCACCCAGGGGGAACAGCGTATCGGGCGCGGATCTCTATGGAAGGTATGGAAATGTCTGGTAAGACCGGTACTGCTCAGGTCCGGCGGATAAGCAAGGCCGAACGTGAGACAGGAATACTCAAGAGTCACGAACGCCCTTGGCGAGAGAGGGATCATGCTCTGTTTGTAGGATATGCGCCGTCGGATAAGCCCCGCTATGCGGTCTCCGTAGTTGTCGAACATGGGGGCGAAGGCTCAAACGTGGCTGCACCTATTGGTCGTGATTTGCTGGTGGCAACGCAGAAGCATGACCCGTCTGGCCGTAAAAGCCCGCTTTTACAAATCCGCAAGTCCAAGATCGAGGATATCTGATTACAATGCGGGAGTTTTCAGGTTCTAGAAGGTTAACTCTTGGACGCAAATTTCTCCAGATCAACTGGGGGTTGATCATAATTGTTAGTGTTACGGCAGCGATCGGGGTCGCTATGCTTTATTCGGCGGCTAATGGCTCTTGGGACCCTTGGGCTGCACGTCAGATCGCGCGATATGTGGTTGGCTTGGTGATTCTAATCGCTATCGCGCTGGTCGATATCCAGTTTTGGTGGCGTTATTCCTATATAATTTACGCTGCACTTATAGCGTTGCTAGTCGCTGTCGAAGTGGCCGGATCTATCGGCATGGGCGCGCAGCGATGGGTAAACCTCGGGGTTATAAAGTTGCAACCATCGGAATTGATGAAAGTCGCACTAGCGTTGGCCTTAGCACGTTATTTTCATAGCGTGTCCACTGAAAATTTAAGACGCATCCCTTATCTTTTTGTGCCGTTATTACTCGTTGCTCTGCCGGCGGCGTTAGTGTTGAAGCAACCAGATCTCGGTACGGCTCTATTTCTCACCATGATTGGGGGGACTTTCTTTTTTGCTGCGGGGGTGCGTCTATGGAAATTTGCCATAGTCTTAGCTGGGATGGGTGCGACTGTACCGATAGTCTGGAGTACTCTAAGAACATACCAGCAGAACCGTATTCTTACATTCCTTGATCCGGAGAGAGATCCGCTTGGAGCGGGATACCATATTCTACAGTCCAAGATAGCCTTAGGATCGGGTGGATTGTTTGGAAAGGGTTTCATGGAGGGGTCACAAAGTCGCTTAAATTTCGTACCCGAAAAGCAGACAGATTTCATCTTTACCATGATGGCGGAGGAATTCGGGATGGTTGGGGGGTTAATCTTACTTGGGCTTTACACAATAATCATGGTCTATGGTTTCGGCATTGCATTGCGATCTCGTAATCATTTTGGGCGGATGCTTGCCATGGGTCTGACGGCCATACTTTTTTTATATGTCTTTATTAATATTGCAATGGTGATGGGGCTTATACCTGTCGTCGGGGTACCCCTCCCGATGATTTCTTATGGCGGTACGGCGATGTTAACCCTAATGATCGGAATTGGGTTTTTGATAAATGTTTATGTCCACCGCGACGTTACATTATCTCGCACAGGCCGCGCTAACAGTTGATGATCGGGGTTGGGGAACTAAACACCATCCTCCCAGCCCACCTAACACGCCGGTTGCCGAGCTCTTTTCACACGGCACCGGGAGTAATAATTTCTCAGTAGGCCAAACAGCTAATAGGTTATTATCTGGTCAGTAATTTTTCTATCTACACTCGCATCGTTCCCTAAAGTGATCTCAAGAGGTATTCATTCCTGGATCTTCCGAAGGAAGCGTTCACGCGAAAAACCCAAAAATAAATCGTTACGCGGATCAAGGAAGACCCATATATTCCGGCACATCCACTGCATAAAAAACCACCAATTCACTCCAACAACAAAATTTTTACGAGACAATTTGTTAAATGGATTTCGGGCCCGCGATGAGTGTCATATCACGTTGGTTGCCGGGAACCGCTTTGTTAGAAAGTTGTATTCTTCTGCTCTACGTCCGAATTACCAAACCGCGACCCGCTGGCCTAATAAAGTGCAACAATCTAAGATAGATTTTGTCGAAAGTGGTTTCTACCAATTCCTGCGGAGGGTATTCCAACTGGGGCCGAAAGTTGTTCCGCTGATTACTATTACCTTCTTCTTACAAAGAACGTTTAGGAATACTGAATGGGTACGCTGGACTGGGATATTGAGACCGATCTTCTGATTGCTGGTGCCGGTCCTGCCGGTATGATTGTGGCTCTAGTAGCGTCTCTTGAAGGACTCGACGCTATAGTGTGCGAGAAAGCGGACCAAGTCGGGGGTACTGGAGCGACGTCCGCCGGCACCTTGTGGATCCCGGGTAATTCGCAGAACCGGAAAGCAGGTTTTGAGGACTCGGTAGAGGAGGCTGCTGTGTATCTAGATCAACTCATCGGTGATGACCGGTATAGTGAACACCGACGAGTTTATCTGCGCGACGGGCCGGGCGTAATCGATTATCTGGAAGACAATACCGACGTGACATTTCTACCCTGCGGGGTACATCCCGATTACCGTAATAATATTACAGGCGCCGGAATCGCGGGTCGTGCAATTATTCCAGAAAATTTTGATGGCCGGTTGCTGGGCATGGATTTTGATCGAGTTCGTGCACCAATTCCCGAGTTCTTGCTCATGGGTGGAATGATGGTTGGTAAGCTTGATATCATAAATCTACTGCGGCGGTTTAAATCGGTCAGCGCATTTGCCCACTCAGCGACCATCATTATGAGATATTTCTGGGATCGTCTGCGGTTCTGCAGAGGAACGCGTCTGGTAATGGGTAACGCGCTGGTAGCACGATTACTGTACAGTCTCAAAAAAAACGATGTGGCCATATTATTCGAAAGTCCGATTGACAAATTCATTCGGAAAGGCGGAGCGGTAGTCGGTGCAGTCTTAAAAACCCCGGATGGAGCTAAACGCGTGAAGGCGCGAAAAGGCGTCGTTTTGGCTACTGGCGGATTTGCTCACAATCCGAAATATCGGCAAATGTTTATGCCTAAACCCACCCCGCCTTATTCGTTGGCGCCTGATACCAACACCGGAGATGGGGTGGCGCTTGCGGATAACTTGGGCGCTTACATCGATACGTCGGGCCATGGAGGCGGTCTTTGGTCGCCGGTCTCTGTTACGACCAGAGCGAACGGAAAACAAGGGCTTTATCCGCATCTCGCAATGGACAGAGCAAAGCCGGGGCTTATATCTGTGAATGCGTTGGGGCGACGCTTCGTAAACGAAGCCGTTTCCTATCACGATTTTGTAGAAGCAATTTATAGGTCACACGAGACAGACAATACCATACCTTGTTGGTTAATCTGCGAAGCGGCATTTATTACCAAATACGGGCTTGGTGCTATACACCCGGAGACCCGAGATTTCTCAAAATATGTTGCAAACGGTTACCTTACGCTAGCCGATAATTTAGAAGAACTCGCGGCCGAGATTGGCGTCGACCCCGACGGGCTCTCGGATACGGTCGCTCGTCATAACGGATTTGCGCGTACCGGTATCGACGAAGATTTTGGCAAGGGAGATCTTGAACTCAACCGTTTTAACGGGGACCCGTCTCACGCTCCCAATCCTTGTCTCGGGCCAATAGAGGTCGGGCCGTTCGCGGCGATGGCAGTTTGGCCTGCGGAGCTCGCTTGTAGCGTTGGCATTTCGACTGATCCGGCCGGCCGAGTGATTGATGACAAGGATGAGCCTATTCCGGGTCTATATGCTGCTGGCAATGACATGGGATCAGTGATGTCCGGATCATATCCGGGTCCTGGAACAACACTTGGGCCTGCAGTCGTTTTCGGTTGGCGCATCGCTATGCACGCCGCTGGCCGACTGACGGACTAAATAGCGGATGATGATAATTGGCCATGAAGATTTCAGGATCATCACGGACTCGTCTGATAATGCGTTCATTTTGCCATTAAAAAACACCATCTCTTTCGGTTGATTTGACAATAATCGACAAATCCGTTGATAGCCGTCGAGTTTAACCAAAACTGAAAACGTAGGCAGTCGGAGTTCATGTCCCGGCAAAATAGAGCCAGTTTCCGACTATTATATGAAAGAGAAAAATGTCGAAAGCCCGTTTATTACCGACGTAAAAAACGCTTCCCGGTCACGGTATAAACGTGGAACAATTGGCGTTGCGCATATAGTTTTTTGCCCATAACAAGGATTGAAAGGGGTCATCGCAGACCTCTTGTGATGGTTATTGACGGTGTTAGTCATTCACCTATGGCCGGAGCATTTGGAATATGATCCTTCTCTGTAATGGGAGACTTGACCCCGTCCATACGGTAGCGTATGGACGGGCGAAATTATGAACCGTATTTATATCAGGCGTCGTGGAAAAAGATGGAATATCAGAAAATCGGTCAGCCCGTACGTCGACGTGAAGATGCAAGGCTTCTGACTGGGCAAGGCCGCTTTAGCGATGACTGGTCCGTAGAGGGACAGACCTATATGGCAGTAGTTAGGTCGACATATGCCCATGCGTCACTTGGAGGAATCGACATATCTACAGCCCTATCCATGCCGGGTGTTTTAACAGTTCTGACCGGGGAAGACTGCTGCGCGGATAAATTAGCGCCAATCCCTCATAGCCCGCTTCCGTCCACCAAACATGATATGAAACTTGTCGGGCCTGGCGGCTCCAATGTCTTCATTGGCAATCACTTGCCACTGCCAACGGATAAAGCCCGCTATGTCGGAGAGGCGCTAGCGATCGTCGTGGCGGAGACGCTAGCAGAAGCGGAAGATGCGGCTGAGGCGGTACTAGTTGATTACAATCCCTTGCCTGCTGTTACCGATACCGTGGAAGCGGCGGAGAATGGCGCACCAATAATCTGGGAAGAAGTACCAGATAATGTCTGTATCGAGACATTTTTTGGTGACAAGAAGGGTACTGATTTAGCTTTTTCTATAGCGGACCATGTGGTGGATATGGACATTTTCATCGACCGGGTGACCGGGGTTCCGATGGAACCGCGGGCGGCGCTTGGTGATTACGATTTAGAAACTGGCCGATTTACGATCTATGCGGGTTCTGGTGGATCGGTCCGTCAGAAACGAGAAATCGCAGAAGTTCTCGGTGTCGAGACCGAGAAGGTCCGAGTGATATCAAAAGATGTCGGTGGTAACTTCGGTACTCGTAACCGCCTCTACGTCGAATTTCCACTAGTGGGATGGGCTTCACGCAAAATCGGCAGACCAGTGAAATGGACCTGTCAGCGCAGCGAGTCCTTTGTCAGCGACTATCAGGGGAGGGACCTCGTAACTCGGGTATCCCTGGCACTTGATAAAAACCGAAAATTTATCGGTATGCGGGCTGATAACTTGTCCAATGTTGGGTCCCGCATGGTATCGCTATCCCCTCTCAGTAAGGGGTCTGGTCTAATCACCGGATCGTACGACATCCCGGTCGCATACCTGCGGTCCCGAGCGGTATTTAGCAACACCGCGCCAACCAACGCCTATCGGAGTTCAGGTCGGCCCGAAGTAACATTTGCGATCGAACGTCTCGTAGAGACAGCAGCGGCGGAGTTGGGCATTGACCCGATTGAACTTCGACGCCTTAACCTCGTGTCTTCAGACCAGATGCCCTATCTCAATGCTGTAGGGATGACCTACGATAGCGGAGAGTACGCAAAGAGCATGGAAATGTGTATGGACCTAGCGGATTGGTCTGGCTTCGAAGAGCGAAAGAAAGAAGCTGAGAGCCGCGGCATGTTATTGGGCAGAGGTTTTGCGAATTATGTCGAGTCATCGATTGGTACCCCGCGCGAACAGGCGGAAATTAACGTTCACCACGATGGGTATTTAGATCTTGTGATTGGTACTCAGCCTAGCGGACAGGGACACGAAACTAGTTTCGCCCAGGTTGCAGCGGAATGGCTTGGTGTGCCGGTCGAGACCGTAAACGTGATCGTGGGGGATACCGATGTGGTCAAGGTTGGTGGCGGATCGCACAGCGGTAGATCGATGCGTATGGCCGGTACGGTCATAGTGAAAGCGGCCGAAGAACTGATCGCCAAGGGTAGCAAGCTTGCGGCTCTAATTTTGGAGGCCGCCGAGTCCGATATCGAATTTTATAATGGCAAATACTCGATTGCTGGAACCGATCGCGAGGTTTCGCTCTACGGACTGGCTCGGAAGGTATATGGCCGAGAGGATTTACCGGATGATCTTGCAGGTGGATTATCGGTAATCGAGGACAACGTGATGGAAACGCCAGTCTTTCCAAATGGCTGCCATATCTGTGAAATCGAGATCGACCCTGGATCCGGGGCATATCAAGTAGTGAGGTACACAACGGTGGATGATGTGGGCCGCGCTATTAATCCACTGATCGTGGACGGGCAGACCCATGGCGGAATCGTCCAAGGAGCCGGCGAAGCCCTTGGCGAATTGTGCGCCATGGATCCTATGTCGGGACAACCCCTAGCCGGGTCGTTTATGGATTATCATATGCCGCGGGCGGACGAGTATCCATCATTCAGGACAGCACTTAACGAAGTTCCGTCTCCAACTAATCCGCTTGGTGTGAAGGCTGGTGGCGAAGGGGGTACAACCCCGGCGTTAGCTGTATTGGTAAATGGTTTTGTGGACGCGTTACGCCCTTATGGCGTGCGTGATATTAGAATGCCGGTGACACCGCGCAAAATTTGGAGCCTGATAAACGCGGCTGCCTCTAATTAATCCTTCTCAGAAACACCATGACCGAGACATCAGAGTAGGTGATACGGGAATATATCAAACATCTATAAATTATAAGGAGCACATAGTGCTAACTTTTTAACCTGCGATCGCATTTAATAATTTGATCCCTCACTGCGGCGTATTGAACCATTGAAATTACACTCACCCTTTGTCATTTTGCATTTGAATGACAAAGTAGATGATTTCGTCGCACGATGGAGCATTTCCGCATAGGCATATGCGCAGGATTTCCTCGCTTTCTGCTACCATCTCTGAGGGGATATAGATAAGTTCTCCCAGTTGGAGACTTCAAAACAATCCGTCGGACAAGAACGGGAAAACGCAATTAAAAGGACGAACTTTATGAAAGCCGCTGCTTTCGATTATGTTCGGGCTGTAGATGTCGAAGAGGTCTGTCGTCTTCTCGCCGACGCTGGAGATCAGGAACGTAAGATTATTGCTGGGGGACAGACGCTTGTGCCTCTAATGGCAATGCGTATGGCTCGTCCAGACATGTTAATCGATATTAATGATGTTGACGGTCTGTCGGGGGTGGAGGACAAGGGCGATTATATTTCGATTGGCGGGTGCACCCGGCAAAGACTGCTGGAGCGCTCAGAAATCGTGTCTGATCGCCTGCCATTACTTGCCAAGGCCGTTCGCAACGTCGGGCATATTCAGACCCGAAATCGGGGTACGATTGGGGGTAGTATTGTCCATGGAGATCCATCCGCAGAAATACCGATGGCCGCTCTGGCGTTGGAGGGAACGATCGTTCTGCGCAGCGTATCCGGTAAGATGGAAGTCCAACTCGAGGGATTTTTCGAAGCAGCGATGATGACAGCAATAGAACCCGATCAAATTCTGACCGAAGTGCATATCCCGGTATGGAAGGGCCAAAGAATTGGGACTGGTTTTCATGAAACCTCTAGCCGACAGGGAGATTTTGCGATTGTTGCGGCGGCAGCGCAGGTTGAACTCTCTGGTGACGGCGCAATCGTCAGAGCAGCAGTCACTGCGGGTGGTGTTGCACCTTCGCCGGTGAAACTTCGCGGAGTGGAAAAGGCGTTAATTGGCTATCAGGCCGAAAATTTCGCCATTGCGCTTGACCGACTAGACGACGAAAT
Organism: Alphaproteobacteria bacterium MarineAlpha11_Bin1; assembly: GCA_002937455.1. The sequence continues at coordinate 63,360 of PTJZ01000008.1, read as the reverse complement.
AGATCCAGATACTGATGTGCACGCCACTGCTGAATATCGCTCTCGTGTTGCCAAGAGATTGGTCGCACGGGCTGTAGCGGACGCAATATTAGAGGCCGGTTGATGGTCGAAAAAGAAATTACCCTCAGTGTAAACGGGCGTACCTGTATCGTGAGGGTGCCGCCTCGGATGACATTGGTCGACTGTTTGCGAGATGTCCTTCGGCTTACAGGTACCCATGTTGGTTGTGAGCACGGTATCTGTGGCGCTTGTTCAGTAATGTTTGACGGTGAACCCGTCCGTTCATGTCTAATGTTCGCTGTTCAAGCTGACGGCCATGAGATAACTACTGTCGAGGGACTAGCCGACGCAGATGGGGAAATTAGTGATCTTCAGGACTGTTTCTGGGAATGTCATGCGATGCAGTGTGGATATTGTACGCCCGGTATGCTGGTTGCAAGTGAGGCATTGTTATCTGAAAACCCAGATCCAAATGATGCTGAAATAAGGGAAGCAATCAGTGGCAATTTATGCCGTTGCACCGGCTATCAGCAAATTGTCGAGGCCGTAAAGATGGCGGCGCAGCGCCGCCAGGCGGTATAATAATGACTGAGGCTCCGTCGCTTCCGAACTACCGCTACGTATCCAGAAAACGGCGAACGAAAGAAGATCGGCGGTTTATCACCGGGCGCGGAAATTTTGTGGCCGACGTTGACATTCCGGGGATGAAGCACGTCGCAGTGCTACCAAGTCCTCATCCGCGCGCTAACATCATTAGTATCGACATTAGTGCTGCGATTGATTTGCCTGGGGTCCACTTTGTTCTAACCGGTGATGAGCTTGCCGCAGAGACCAACTCTCTGTTTCACGGGTTGGACCTGCCGAATGTGAGATGGCATCCACTGGCGGTGGGTATGACCCGCTATGCTGGGGAGTGGGTGGCGGCAATTGTTGCTGACTCTCGCTATATCGCGGAGGATGCGGCTGAATTGATCGAAGTAAAGTACGAAGCCTTGTCTGCGGCCGTCGACTCTGAAAAAATGATAGACGAAGACCAGCCGCTTGTTCACCCTGATCACGGAAGTAACGTCCTGTTTAGAAAAACTTGGGAATGGGGCCCGGTCGCAGAAGATTTTGCTGATATGCCACACACGGTGAGTTATCGGGCTCGCTGGGGCCGGTCGTCCACAGTACCAATTGAGACATTTGGTGTCGTCGCAAAATGGGATGAGATCGGTGAAATAATGGATGTTTGGGCGTCGATCCAAATGCCGCAATATCAGGATCAGATTGCGGCTGCACTGCGGCTTCCGATGAACAACGTTCGCGTTCATAATGATGTCGATGTTGGCGGCTCATATGGTGTTAAACGAGGGATCAAGCATACGGTTCTGGTTAGCTACTTGGCTAAACGACTTGGTAGTCCGATCCGATTTATCGAGGATCGTCTTGATAATATGTCGGGGGGTGATGCCCACGGTCCAGACCGAATCTTCGATATCACTATGGCGTTTGACGATGAGGGAGTGATCAAATCGATGAAGATTAAGGCACTGGATGATGTTGGTGCTTATCCCGGTAGGGCTCCTCTGCAGCTTGGGAAACCTATGACAGCATTGTGCGGTCCATATCGCGTAAACTCGATCGAATATGAGGCTATTTCGGTGACATCCAATAAGACAGGGCAGGTGCCAGTACGTGGATTTGGACAGTCACCAACAAATTTTGCAATAGAAACGGGTCTAGAACGGGTGGCAAAATTCTTGGGGTTAGACAGAGTAGAAGTCCGCACTCGAAATTTGGTCCGCAAAGATGAATTTCCTTGGAAGATTCCGCCAGGCTCAATCTACGATTCAGGAGATTTTCATGCCGTGCTGGAAAGTGCCATCAAGACGTCGGATTGGGAGAAACTAATCGCGCGGCGTGACGCGCTGCGGTCGGAGGGAAAGCTGGCTGGGGTCGGTATAACGACCTGTCTTGAGCCGGGTGGTGGTAATAATATTTTTGAATATCTGTTCAATCCCAAGCTAGAGATAACGACATTCGTAGAGTCTATTTTGATCAAGGTGGAGCCAACCGGTGCTGTCACAGCGGTCATGTGTACTACGACCTCGGGGCAGGGACACGAAACCATGGTTTCCACGATCGCTGGCGAGGAGTTGGAGCGTGACCCGGATACTATCCGAGTGGTTCACGGAGACTCTCTGGAAGCCCTCCCGACGCGGAGTCCCGTCGCGAGCCGAATGACCATCGTCCTTGGTACGGCAACATCTAATGCCGCGAGGGAAATCAAGGACAAAATGATCACCATTGCGGCTTACGATCTCGGCGTTGATAAAGACCAGATAGAATATGCCGATGGCGAGTTCAATGTACGTGGCGAGCCTCAACGTAAATTATTATGGGGCGAGATATGCCAAATTGCGCATAAGCAATTCCATCGTATGCCGCCGGGGCACGAGTTGGGCTTGCAGGCTTATTCTGTGCAACAGGTACCCGGGGCCGGCCATCTCCCAAACGAAAAGAATGAAGTTCCTCTTTATCCGTGCTTCTCGTTCCAGGCGCATGTACCTCTCGTCGAGGTTGACCCGGACACTGGCAAGGTAAAGGTGCACGACTACTTTATCGCGCATGATTGCGGCACCGCAATCAATCCCGATATCGTTCGTGGAATGATCATCGGCGGAGTTGCCCATGGGGTTGGCGCGGCTCTGTATGAGAAATTCGAATACGATCCTGATGGTCAACTGTTGGCAGGTACTTTTGTCGACTATCTTCTGCCATCGGCACATGAAATCCCGCCTGTGACGGATATTGAACATTGTACCCCGTCCCCAATGACCTCGCTCGGCCAGAAAGGATCTGGCGAAGGTGGGTACCTAGGGGCGCCTGCCGCTATAGCATCAGCGGTTAATGATGCGCTCAGCCCCTTCGATATCGAGATCAATGAACTACCGATTAGAGCTCGTGATATCGAGGCTGCACTTCATGAAAAATCTAATAAACGAAATCTATAAAGTTACAGGGAGAGATATATGAGTGACGATATTTTACTTGAACAGGACGGGCGTATCCTGAGGGCGACGTTCAACAAGATGCCGGACAATGGTGTTTCGGACAGTATGGCCAGACAGTTCTCAGAAGCGATCCTCTCCGCTCATGAAAATTCTGACATGGTTCTTTTGCGTAGCGCTGGCCCCGACTTTTGTACTGGGCGCGTTCGAGATGATAGCGCTGGACCACCTTCGCCCGAAGCGTACAGCCGTCGTCCTGAATATGATGCGATTTTTGGTTGTTACCGATCAATTAAGGATGCTCAGGTTCCGGTCGTAACAGTCGTCGAAGGTCGTTGCATGGGGTTCGGCACAGCAGTGACGGCGGTCAGCGATGTGTCGTTTGCGAGCAACACTGCGACCTTTAACATTCCTGAGGTTGATCACAACGTGATGCCGACGATGGTCATGTCAGCGCTTTATGACCGGATGAGTCGAAATGCCATACTCTGGATGGCATATTCAACTGATTTTATCAGTGCCGAACGAGCGCTCAGCTACGGATTGGTGAGCAATGTCGTTGATGACGATAATCTAGATGCCGAGGTTAATAGGTTTTGTGAGCTTTTGATCAGTCGCCCGCGACCGGCAATACTTGGGCTGAAGGAGTACCTGCATAGTGCCCCACGAATGGATGAACAGGGAGCATTTGACTATGCCCGGAGCATACATTCGATGGTCAACACGGCCGCCGCAATGAAGAAATAGCCTTCCAAAGCCGTAGTGATTATTTTCGGAGCCTAGCTATTCGTTCTGTGCACGAATCTCGTTAGCGTATGCGGCGAGCGCTTCCTCCAAGGTGAAGGAGGGTTTCCAACCCAGCTCGTCGCGGGCTCGACTTATGTCGAGCGGTGTCATCCGCGACTCCGGCCTAGTCCCGGATATTATTTCAATGTCTAGATCCGGTAATGACGTTTTAACGGCCGATACTAATTCGTCAAAAGTTATGGCCCTTCCCCATGATAGATTATAGGTCGCATCCGCAGGTAGGCCTTCTACGGTTGCTGCCAAGTCTACTGCGCGGCCCATGTCGTCCGCGTATATATACTCGAACGCCATCGTTTGTTCCTCGGGAATTACCGCCCTTGTACCCTTTACGCCTGCTTCAATTAAGGAGTAGATTTTTTTACCTCCCCCAGAACCTCCCCAGAAATGGCCCATTCCAAAAACATTCCCTGGTCGTAGAACCACGGCTTCAAACCCGCATTGGATGCGGTAGGCCTCGACGATAAGCTCCTGTGCTGCCTTTGAATTTGAGTATGCAGAACCACTGCCACGCGGGAAGGATTCTGATATGACGCTGTGGCCATCGCTTATTCGCCAATCGTAGACTCCAAATGTAGAAAGCTGGACTAAGCGTTTTATCCCTGTGATCCGAACGGCTTCAACAACCGCCATCATGCTGCCGATATTCAGGTCATAGCCTGCGCGGATCGGATCGGCTACTCGTTTACCTATTAGGCCGGCGGTATGCAGAAAGGTATCCGGTTTGTGTTTTTTTATTGCATCGATTAATGCGGAAAGGCTTCGACTGTCGTCATTGATGATTTCGTAATCAATGTCACCTAGTCGCATTGCGAGGTAGTCGCCGCGGTGTAATGGATCGATAAAGATCGTCTTCTCGCCCCGCTTTGCCGCTTCCTTAGCATATGCCGTTCCAATAAGGCCGGCACCGGTGATAATAGTGGTCATATCTTGTCGTCTGTCCCGCTGTTCATCTTCTAGTCCTACGGTTAGCTTAAGCCAAATTTGTGGCGCAGAACAATCGCAGGGGTGTTAAATGAGCGATAGTGAGGTTATTCAGAAATCTGATCAGAAATGGCAGTTCGACATTATCGTCAATCTGGTCCAGCAATGTGGGTTTAAATATATCGCTCTTAATCCCGGTGCTAGCTATCGGGGATTACATGATTTTCTTGTAAATTATGGAGAGAATGAGCCCCCGATGTTAGTTTGCAACCACAAGAACCCTGCGACATAAATGGCAGATTTAAGCGGGAGATCAAACAGGTTAAAGCAGGGAAGCCGACGCTGGTGCATACGATCTGTCAGCATAAGTAAGAGGTGATTGGGAAAATGGATGAGAAGAAAATGCTTCCCGCGGTAGAGAAGTTTATCACTGAGATGCGCGCAGCCTGCGAGGAGGCTGATTCCGATCAAAAGTGGGGCCGTTGTCGCGATTTGCTTGCGGATCTATTACGGGATCCTGATCTACAGAAACATGCGGAGGGCTGGCCGGTCGGTGGGTATGACGGTAAAAAAGTCGACAATTTGCTGTTTTACGAGGATCCTGACCATGATTTTGTCATCAATGGGTTAATCAAGAACCCCGGTGGATACGCTATGATCCATGATCATGGTAAGGCTTGGACAATCTATGGCGTACTATCTGGTCAAGAACGCGTTGTGCGATACCGGGAAGTCGAAAAAGATGGTGAGGTCACGTTCGAGGAAGAGCACACCTTGATGTGTGGTCCGGGAGAAGTAGACGTAGTCCGGCCTTGGGAAATTCATTCAGAATACGCCGGGGATGAAAAAACCATCGCCGTAATAGTCCGTAGCCAGCGTTCTGGTACGTTTGAACAATTTCGATACCCTCAGGAAGGCGGGAAAGTCAAGTTCCCGGGCCCCAACCAGGTTCCATACGATCTGTACTAAAAAAAGGTGACTATATTAAATGTTCCGAATTCGGCCGCGGCCTTCGCTATGGCGACGCTACCTTCAGGAGTTATGGTTCAGAGGGGCCCGACCAGAGCAAGTAAACAAAGGATCCTAAGAGGGTATCCGAGGAATGTTGTTGCCGTATCGATTTCTCGAAAATCACGCATTGGCAGGGGTGGTAACGCTATAGTTTCAAAACACGGCCGATTGCGGCGAATTATTGTCTACGTCTAGGCTGAACCGGTAACATAGTTCCATATGGAGAGTGGCACCTTGTTGCGGGCCGCAATAATGATTTCGTGTATAGTAGGGAATGAATTGGAGATGAGATGAACTTATTCTCACCTCTTCGATAATATCCGCGACTGTAAATCTTTCTTTTCTGGTCCGTTGTGAGATTTAAATCGAAAGGATTGGGTTTTTTAAGACAGAGAACTATCAATGGGAGGAATACAACTAAGGAAAAAGTGCTTATGAAACTGTTGACCGTTGATAAAGATGGCGGGAATCCGGGCGTTATCATGGGGAACGGTGAGGTTTTAAATCTTGCCCGGATACCGGAGAATATGCTTCAAAGTCATTGGCGTCCCGGAACTGTCAGAGAAATTCTTGAACTTGGAGATAAGGGTATAGATCGGGTCTGCCGAATGATTGGTGTCGCGGAAGAAAACCCAGACGAATGCTTGGACGCCGTCAGCAAATTTTCTGAAACATCATTTTTACCGCCAGTACCTAACCCATGGCTGATATTTTCGGTTGGGATGAACTACGGCCGACATTTGGCGGAAATGGACAAAACACCGCCGCCGCCGCACCCCGCCGGATTTATAAAGACGCGCGATTCGCTTTTGGGAGCGGGAAAGGCAATCCCGGTACCACCGCAATGCCCAGATATGATTGATTACGAGGGCGAGCTCTGTTTTGTTTTTGGTCGCGAGTGTCATCGAGTCAAAGAGGCGGAGGCCATGGATTATGTTGCGGGCTATACCATCGCGAACGACGTCTCGGCGAGGGACTGGATACCTGATATTAAAATGGGAGAGCCCCCCTTCGGTCCGATCCACGGTTGGGAGCGAAACATTATGGGAAAAAATTTGCCTGGTTTCACGCCCTGCGGACCAGTTATTGTGACAAAGGATGAAATTAGGGACCCCCATGATCTAATCTTGCAAACGCGACTTAACGGTAAAATTATGCAGAATACCAAGACCGACGACCTAATTTTCAAGTTACCCGAGATAATTTCTTATTACTCGCAGTGGTATCGATTTCGGCCCGGAGATATCGTGACTACCGGATCACCGGCCGGTGTGGGTATCGGGCGCGACCCACAAATATTCATGAAAGCCGGGGATATAATTGAAATTGAACTCGAAAGCGTGGGCGTTCTGACTAATACGCTGGTATGACGGAGCGTATTGAAAGGGGATAGATATGCCCAAAAAAACCTCAGCCAAGTCTAAACGATATGAGATGAAGGTCGAAGAGCCGATCTTTATAACGATGCGAGATGGTGTTCGGATCGCTTGTCGAGTTTATCGCCCGGACGCGCCGGGAGAGTTCCCAGCGTTGTTCGCTGCATCTCCCTACCAATACGACACCGATGATCTGCCCCATTCGACGCTATTTCTGTGGCGTGAGGTAGGTCCGGTCGAATGGTATGTTCGTGACCAAGGTTATGTATATGTTCACATGGATGTTCGTGGTTCTGGGCAGTCTGGTGGCACATACAATCTTCTAGATAAGGAAGAACAACAGGATTACTTCGAGTGTATTGAATGGGTCGCGCGTCAGGAATGGTGCAACGGCAAGGTGGGCGGTCTTGGCCAATCTTATTACGCTTGGTCCCAGTGGTTTATGGGTATCGTCAATCCTCCCAGTCTGAAGTGTATCGCGCCTTACGATGGCGCCGTCGATATGTATCGCGGCACCGCCTATCACGGAGGCATTTACTGTGATTTCATGGCGTGGTGGTATCAGATGGTTCGGGTTAACAATCTGCAGAGAGCTGCAAATGGACCTGGCGGGCAATATATGCCGCTAGATCTTGCTGGAGAAATGGCGAAACACCAAACGTATGACGAATGGTGGCGCGAACGCTGCGCCTGGGAAAGATTGGAAGATATAAAGGTACCGGTGTTGTCGATTGGACATTGGGGAAAAATGGGACTCCACCTGCGTGGAAATATTCTTGGGTACGAGAAGGTCAAGTCAGAAAAGAACTTGGTTGTCACAGGTGCCAAAGATGTATTTGAAGCCCACGATCAGTTCGACCATATCTGGTACCACGAACAAGAACTTCTTCCATTCTACGATTATCATCTGAAAGGTATTAAGAACGGATGGAATGAGCGCCCAAAAGTGCGACTGTATGTAGGCGGACGGGAGGAATGGCGAGAAGATCAGGTCTGGCCACCGGAGGATTCTAAATTCAAATCCTTTTACCTGAGCGGCAAAAAAACCAATAGCGTCATGTCGCTGAATGATGGATCTCTGAGTACAAAGAAGCCTAGAGCAAACGGCGGATTTACGAATTGGGACTACCCTCAACCCGGCTGGAAGCTCGGAACAGTAGGGTTCGGTCCGCACGGGCCGGATCCAGTTCGAGGTTCCGTAACCTTCACCACGGAGCCCTTGGATCACGATATCGAGATTGCGGGGCCCATCATTCTCGAACTCAAGTCGTCATCCACCAACGTCGATACGGACTTTGTGGTTAAGATCTCGGATCAGTACCCACAGGCTAAAGCCGATAGGAAAAGTGCGCTTCAACCGACCTTCCAAGTCGTATCGAAAGGATGGATGCGTGCGTCCCACCGCCAAAAGGATATGAAGAACAGTACAAAAATGCGCCCCTTCTATACCCATTGCGATCCTCAACCTATCGAACCTGGCAGAATTTATACTTTTGAGATTGAAGTTATGCCTTGTGCCCACAGGTTTAAAAAAGGGCATAGAATACGGTTGGAGATTCTTAATGGTGACTCTCCTATTACGGACTCGCTGTTCACACATCAGTATCTCTACTACAAAGTTGGGACGGATACTTTTTGGCATAATGCAGAGTATGCTTCGTGTCTGAAGCTGCCAGTAGTAACGGGGAAATAGAGATTAAATCAGGAATAAGAGACCACCTACGATGGCAACGTTATTAGTGATCAGCAGAAAATGGTAGGACCGTCTCTCTGGCTCTTCCATTTCCCAGAAGCGATGATGGAGCATGCTTGCGACGATCACAAAAGCGATGAGAAGTATCGCACCATAATTTCTGTGAAAGTCTAACAGCACCATAAATGCGCCAGTAAATTGCATCGCGAATCCGAGGATAAGGCATGGAACAGCTGGGAGATTCTGAACGGAAATTCGATGAACGTTCATGTCCCACAACCTGATATTCTTTATTCCCATACAGATAAAGTAACCTGCGATTAGGATCTGAGCAAAAGTTTGGAGTGGCGTCTGGTCTATATAAATCTTAATTGCCCCCTTTAATCATTGTGATCTATCTCGATGCCATTGGCGCTGCTATAGTTGGCTACCTTCGCTGTTCGTTGTGTAACTTGTTCACACACCCGTGAGAATTGCCGTCAAGTTCTAAGAGAGAACCATGGCGTTCCCATCTTATAACCTATCTATGATCGAGGTAGATGTCGTGATGAGTGATCATATGACCGGCGGGTTTGTCAATTTTGGGGTAAGTCATTGCGGTCTTATGTCGGTTGCTAAAGAGTTTAGAAACGTCGATAGAGACCGAGGCAATGTTCTGCGTCAACGAGGCTCTCGGTGAGCCAGTCATCGCCGCAGGATAATTTTCTTACACGCTTTGCTCCTCCGCCAGTTGTCGCCGGTGCGTTGGCGATGCTGTGTTGGGCGTCGAGTATCGTGGTGGTTAGGGATGTCGCTGGTATCGTGCCGCCAGCGGCGATGTCATTTCTCCGGTGCGTGCTCGCGCTTTGTATCCTCTATCCTATCTGTCGAGTCACATTGCATTCCCAACTTCCTCTGATGCGGAAGCATTGGAAAATCATAGGTTTCCAAGGTGTCCTGCTATTTATCGGAGGTAATGGTATGCTATTTGTTGGGCTCCAGTTTACCACTGCCATCAATGCGGCGCTCATTAATTCCGCCGAGCCTGTCACGATCGTAGCCGTGGCATGGGTGATGTTCCGGGATCGACTCACGTCAGTACAGTGGGTGGGCGTAATAATATCGATGGTTGGAGTGCTGTATCTGGTGGGTCGAGGTGAATTATCCGCATTGGTGAGCTTTGACCTTAATATCGGGGATATTTTTATTTTCGTATCTATCTTGTCTTGGGCAATTTATGCGATCCTAATGCGTAAGGTGCCCCATGAAATCGACCGGCTCAATGTTGTATTTGGCATATTAATGGCGGGCGCTATTGTTGTGTTTCCATTCTGGGTAGCAGAAAATTTACTTTACAAGGCAACGCCGTTTATCTGGGATACACTGTGGACCACCTGTTTTAATGCGATTTTTGCCTCGATCCTCGCTCTATTTTGGTGGAACCATGCCGTCGAGGGCCTAGGACCTGCACGTGCTGGCTTGTTTGTCCACCTTATACCTGTCTACACGGTAATCCTTGCTGTTTGGCTTCTGGATGAGGAATTCTTGACGTTTCATGCCTTCGGTATCGGTCTGATTGCGATTGGAATAACCCTGACCACAATATTGACGACGAGACGGAGGGCAGAGAAATGAGCAAGAAACGCGTTTATGATGCGTTAGCGGCCGAGCCGCCCGAAGGCACTTGGTCCAACTGCCTAGTCGTTAGTCGCCATGTTTACATTGCAGGTATGACGTCACGTAGCTCAGAATTTAACAAGATCGTCGGTGACACCGCCTATGAACAGTCGAAGGTCATATTCGAGAAAATAAAAGCCTTAATAGAGGCAGCTGGCGGTTCCATGGCAGATATCGTTAAACTCAATATTTTCCTGCTCGATATCGGCGACCGGCAACAGGTCTGGGATGCTAGGAGGAAATATTTCGAGGGTGATTTTCCGGTCTCGACCCTGCTAGAGGTTTCGAAGCTTGTCGATCCTAGAATGTTGGTTGAAATCGAAGCAGTCGGATACCTCGATTCTAATCAAAATTGAAGCTGTCTGATCGGGAAGCGGATCGTTAGAATATTAAAGTCATGCAGAAATGTAAATCGAAGCGCTTCAGGTTAATCGCGACGGCTTAAACAGAATTTAAATAAAACGGAGGCATGTTCGATGTTTGACTTTTTCTTTCCCAGAGAGGGCATGGGTTCGCAGACCCTTAGACTTGTTGCTGAATCTGGACAGGGTGGCGGAGACGCATTTGAGATTGCCCGAGTTTGTCGGGAGATAGAACCCGGAAACCTGGAAAGTTGGGAAACCGAATGGGTCAAAAAGGCCAAGGAAACAGAGGCGCGGGCCAGAAAATGTCTAGGCGCCGGTCATGAACGTTCCGCCATGCAGTATTTCTTTGCCGCAAACCAGTATTGGCGTATGGCAGATGTCTTTCTGCGCATCGACCGAAATGAGGATAAAGCGAAATACTTCTCTAAATCACAGGAAAATTTTCGTGCGGCGGCCGCCCTGCACGACCCACCGATTGAGGTAATCGAGGTTCAGTGTGGCGAAGAGACTTATGATGGGTATTTCTGTCATCCCAAAAACCCGAAATCAGATAATTGGCCCGCTATTTTTTTCATCGGCGGAGCAGATGCATTTTCAGAAGAAATTTATTTTTCTGGTCGTGAGATGGTCGAACGAGGATACGCGATGCTTTTGGTAGATACGCCAGGCCGGGGTTCTTCCATGTATCTAAAGAACATTCCAACGCGCGCAGATTACGAGGTTCCAGGTAAAGCTTGCTTTGATTATTTGTTTGGCCGTCCGGAAATCGACCCTGAACGTGTTGGTTTAATGGGGATTTCGATGGCCGGTTACTATGCTCCCCGCGTCGCTGCTTTTGAGAAACGGATCAAATGCCTCGTATCTTGGGCGGGGTGTTACTCAATCCTTGACGACCTGTACGATTTTTACGAACACCTCCAGCCCACTATTCAACGTTTACTCGGCGGCTTGGATCACGAAGAGGCGCGCGAGGAACTGAAATCATTTACGATGAAGGGTATTGCAGGCAATATTTCAGTACCGACACTGATGACCCATGGCACCGCTGACAAGCTTATGGATGTCGAAGGTGCTAAGCGTCTCTTCGAAGAAATCGGCGCTGATGATAAAACACTAATCCTATATGATGACCCCCAAGTAGGCGGCACGGTACATTGTTCACACGATTGCTGGGTACATCAGGGTCCGATGATCTTTGACTGGATTGAGGAACATCTCTGATAAATAAATATCTTTTGGGGTTGAAGCGCGGTGCTGTCCAACCCTTTTTTATTTAAGCTTCTCCCTACATTCACTTAATCGCCCTTTCCGGGCTCTGTTAGCTTAGCCAAGTTGGGCTCGTCTGCTCAGTATAAAGCTCAGGATGGCCCGCGCATAATATATAATCGGCTCCAAGCCAGTTTGTGATTATAAACAAAAAATTTGGTTGTTCAGCCAATTGGTTCCTGCCGTGTTTCTTCTATTTTTGAGATGTCACTTAAGTATGTCAGGTTAATACACCTCTATTATATTTCAGGGTCGCCATAAGTTAGATAATCCCACATGCGCTCGAAAATCTGGCCTGAGGAAACAGCCCGTGCTTTCGACTGTTCATCCGAAAAAACCAGCGAATGTTCTTCTTGGCCGCTGGCCATTATTGCTAGTTCTGTCGTGGCCGCTTCTTCCAAATAAAAGGCCATTACGATAGCTTCTTCCACTGTCGCACCCGTAAGAATACAACCATTTCCCCGCATAACTACCGCCCGGTCATCACCGAGCGTCTCGGCGAGTTTCGCGGCCATTTCGTCGTTCCTAAGCAAAAGTGGGTCGTTCCAGAGCGGGGGTGCGGGGGCAAAGTAACTGGCGAAACCCATGCGCACTTTTGGTGTTCGTTGAAAAGTCGAAAGTATCATGACGTCACGCAAAAACGTACGAGCGATGCCGTTTACATCGTTTCGGCGCTCATAAATCTGTTGATGGCATCGAACCTCGCCGAGTACACCGTCGGGTAGGGGCCCCTTGATTGGGACTACGGTTCCAACATCTTCAGGTGTAATCAAACCCATAGGCTTTGGCGCGCAAACGAGGAAGTTTTTATCGTCAACTCGCGCACTTACATGGCCGTATGCATGCCCTAGGTTGTTGCGCCCAAGGGCCCTGGCGGCAATTCTTACCCGCTGCTCAGTTTTTTCTCTCGGTTCTCCCAATTCTCCAAACTTAGTATTTGACATGGAAATCAGTCCTTAAATTCAGGGATATCGGGTTTCGACCCCCAGACGCAGAAGGAATCGGGGGTGAAGGGAAACTGGCGAGGACGCCAATTATCCTCCGGCTCGATAATCTTCACGCCGCAGGAATATTCGTAGACCATGCCGTCTGGGCCTTCGAAGTATAGAAATCGGGCGCCCGATGTCGCGTGCCGCCCGGGGCCAAAAACGATCCTAATTTGGCGTTCTTTGAAGAAATACGATGACCTCATTAGGTCGTCGGTTTCCCTTACCTGAAAATTGATGTGTTGAACTCCGGCTTCGTCAGTGGGGAACAGCGCAATACGATGATGAACTTTGTCAAAAGACATCAGTGCCGCATCCCCAATCCAGTCATTTGATCGAAAATTGAATAGACTGCACCAGAATTTCTCATCCCGTCGGGCATCGGTAGTCTTGAGGCCTATATGATTAAACCAATGAACGCCGGCATCACGACTGGGAAAGTAGCGACGACCGGACGCATAGGGTCTCACGAGGAGGTCAAATTTATTACCGGTCGGATCGGCGAAGGTAAGGTACTTAATACACCGCCGAATTTTCGCACCCTCGTCATTGCCCCAGCTCACTTTAATCCCATTAGCTTCTAAACATCTAGCCGCTTGTTCGAGGGTATCGAAGTCGACAACCTCAATACCAACAGTATTATCCTTGGGGTCCCCATTAAAGTAGCAAATATTGTGATCACGGTCGTCGCCTCGTAGATAAATCCGGCTGTTTTCTCTCGCTACCTCTTCAAGGCCGTAAATCTCTTGAGCCCATTTCGACGCGTCGTTAGCGTTCGACGCTCCAAGATGGACGTATCTAAGATCGATTAATTCTATCATCCTACCACTCCCAAAAAGGCGCCATTTTCTCTGCTCAATGATATCGGCGCCGTGAAAGTGCGCAAGTGCTTCCCGAGCGGTAATTTTAAAGCTACTGAGGCGTTTGGTTTCCGTAAGGGGAGACCGCGAGATAATTTCTGGTTAAAAACCTTACCTTGTGTTTACCCTTAGCCAACCAATTGGTTCTACGCGATTCGGGGCTGGCATAGATTATGATAGGAAAATATGTCTACCCAGGTTTTTGTCTCCCACATCATATTCGCGATCGCGCTGTTTGCGCTTTCGGTTCTCGCCACCCTTATGGTGCGAAGACTGAAAATATTAGATGAACCAAACCATCGGTCTAGTCACGACCAGCCAATTCCTTCAACCGGTGGACTGGCGATATTCCTGGTTTTTGCTTCCGGTTTTACAGCAGTTTGTCTGGTTAGTGATGACGATAGGCTTTCCAACTATAACCTACTTGGTTTCGCTCTTTCGGCATCGGTTATCGCACTGGTTGGGTTTCTCGACGATCTGAGAAAGCTTAAAACGTTTAAAATAAAGCTAGCGGCCCAGATTTTTGGAGCAATTATACTCCTTGCTTTCGGGATCGTAATTAACCGGGTTTCAGTACCCTTTTTTGGTTCCGTAGACCTCGGTTGGTTTGGTTATCTACTTACCCTAATCTGGATTGTCGGGCTGACTAATATTTTCAATTTTATGGACGGTCTTAACGGATTAGCGGCGGGTGTCTCGGTAACGGTCGCGACATTTTTCTGCATAGTAACGTATGTGGAAGGATCATTTTTTGTTTACATCTTATGTTACGTCTTGGCGGCCAGTTCGGCTGGATTTCTTATATTCAATTTCCCCAGAGCTAGGGTTTTTATGGGCGACGTTGGTAGTCAGTTTATTGGATTTACATTTGCGGCGCTCGCTGTAATTGCAGCTGAGATAGATGCTTCGCGGACGTCGTTTCTCGTGGTGCCCCTCCTTTTCTTCAATTTTTTATTCGACACAATTTTCACTCTATGCCGGCGCGCACTGTATGGCGAAAACGTTACGCAGCCGCACCGAACGCATCTCTATCAGCTTCTCAACAGAACTGGATGGAGTCATATTCGTGTTAGCGTCTTGCACTTCGCCATGACTGCGTTACAAGGAATGGGGGCATTTATTTTGATTGGATCTGGCTCAGAAGACCGAATACTTATATTTATACCATTCTTAATAATACAGATTTTCTACGCTGTTCTAGTTATGCGTGCCGCTCGACGACACGGAATTCTCTCTCCTAACGTGCCATAATCACGAAATACACATGCTTTCGTTAATCATTGTGGGCCGAGAAATTTAATCAAGGTTAATGATTTCGCCATCAATAGTTTTACCCTTGCGCCGATAAAACCCGAGTTTCTTGAGCGTTGGCTCATCGCTGGCGACGAAAAGACTTGCGTCTTCGCCGTCGGCTCCGTTGAAATGCTGATACCACTCCCCGCCCGGTAAAGCGATTGCATCGAAAGGCTGCCAGTCAAACCGTTGACCCCCAACGATGCTGTACCCTTTACCGTGGAATGGAAACATGATCTGACTTGCATTCTGCTGTTGGGGTAAGGTGCTGTCGCCTGGGCGCATGAGCTGTCCGAAGAACGTCATCGTGGGATACACTGTGCCGCCGGTAACTGGGTCGGTGTATTCCACTAGGATAGAATCCCAGGGGCTGCCATCGTGGTCTCGAAAGCTTTGCAGCAGGTCACGGGTATGATTCCAGCGATACACGTACATGGGAGAGTGCCTGCCGGAGCCCCGATCATGTCTCATCAACCGCGGTCTAAGGCCACCAAAACCATAGGTTTTGTGTGAATGATCGTCGGTGTAGCGTGTTGACTGCTCGCGCCTCGAAATCATCCGCCCGTTTTCCTCTTCCTTATAATCGTGCTCAAACGCTGCGGCATTGAGAACTTCTGAAAGAGGAAGGTCGAGGATGCTGACATTTACGGCAAAATCATCTCCATTGTTACCGTGATTGTGCCAGGCATCGGCCGGTGTGAGTACGACGTCGCCGGGTCCGAAAGTAATTGGCTCCCCCTCCACGCCAGTAAAATTTTGTTTTCCCGTCAGGCCGATGCGGACAGCGTTTATGGAATGTCTATGAGGCGGCATAATTTCACGCGGATCGTTTAGCCGGTAGGCTGTGTAAAGTGTCGAAACTGTAGCTCGAACCGGAGCTAGTCCTGGGTTTACAAGTACGATAGAACGCCGTTCTGAATCATCCATCGTTATGAGTTCCGCTGCCTCATATAACAAAGGTTCAATGTCGGAATATTTCCACATGTGTGGGAGAGCTTTACGAGCTTTAAGTACCTGATCGTCTTCGTCATGGTTTTCGGGATCGTTGTCCGTAGCCCAATACGCAGCCAAATCAAGCTGGTGGAGGTTATCATATATTTCTTTTAGCCGAGACTCCCGGTTTGTATCCCTTTTTTTGGAATCGTCCGTCGAAGTAGCCATGATGACATCTCCTTATGACCTTAATCTGGGTTTATAATATCATTCAATATGGTTGTTCCGAAATGGGTACCCCGAATAGCAATACTATATTCTATCCGGACCTATTTCATTGTGGAGCGTATTTCTCTCTGAATGCGCATTCAGGGTTCTCCGATCAGAAACTTATCACCCGCATTTGCGATTACATGCAATCGGTTTATGTCTGTTCCACAATGTGGAACCCTCTAAGGCGATCGATGACGTAGATCAGCCCGCGACTATCTACAGTTATGTCATTAGCGCAGATCCGGTCGCAACCAGGTTGCGGATCAGGTTCGAAGTGGCCAACTTCCCTTGGCGAGTGAGGGTTCGAAATATCCAACATCCTTATACCTTTTGAGAACCAAGCAAACGGGATCACGGTCCCGGTCACAATCTCGCTAGGCTGATGGCAACCGGTGAATATACTCTGTGGTTCACCCACGAGGTCTAAGCCGCTTGCTTGCCAAGATGAGATTGGGATGGGATTGGACTCATCTGTTATGTCGAATATCCATGTAAATGCAGGTGCGTGGGGACGCAGTTTGGCGACATCTTCGTCGGCGACGATCATATGCCGGTGTCCGCCGATTTCGAATGGGATAGGTAGCGCCGTATGGGTGGGATGTGGGAATGTCGGGCCAGTATTGAAGCTTGAAACCAGTTTCGGATTTGAGAGATCTGAAATGTCCAATATGAAGGCACCGTGGTGCCAGTAACTCATATATAATCGATTACCCATGCGAAGTGGGTGATGGCAGCGTGGTTCGGGACCGTCACCCCAAGGATAAGCCTCGCCCCCCGCCGCCCATTGCCCGGGAATCCACCACCTGCATACTTCTATTGGCTCTTCGGGGTTTTGTAGATCGACGACGACCATAATGGGACCTCGAAAACCTTCAACCGTAGACGAAAAATAAACGTATCGACCGTCAAAATCGAAACGATGAACTCCACGACCAATGGTATCCCAAGTTGAAATAAGTCTTGGTTTCGACTTATCTGCAACATCGTAAATACCGATACCGGTAGAAAATTCTTTAGGTTTTCCTGGGCCTATCAGTTCATGATTCCGGACCATAATATCGCCCTGCGCGTGTACCTTATGTGAATGGGTGCCGTCGGGCATACCGGTATGAGATAACAGTCTCGGGTTTTTCGGGTCGCTGACGTCTACCACGCTTGTACCGAAGGGATTGGCCATGTGACCGATATAAGCGGTGTTTCCATCAACGCGGATCTGTCCACCGCCGGCACAGTCAAAAAACCCTACTTCCCTTATTCCTTCGGCACTGGCCATACTGCTTCCCTATACGAATTCCGAGTAGCGTTCGATGCACGTGTCGATGACCTCAACGGGATCGCGTCGCCACCAATTACTTTTAGAGAATATTTCAACTTCGTTGAAGCCACGATACCCAGCTGCTTCGACCCAGCTACGGATACGGGGAATATCAATAACCCCATCCCCCATCATACCTCTGTCCCAAACAAGATCCGATGTTGGTATAAGCCAGTCGCAAATGTGGAATCCTAAGATTCGTTCGCCCGCCCGCGCAATTTGATGTTCGAGCTTAGGGTCCCACCACACGTGATAAACGTCCACTGCGACGCCAACTCCTGCGCCTAGTGCGTCGCATAGGTCTAGCGCATGTTCTAGTGTATTGACGCAGGCCCGATCTGCCGCGGTCATCGGGTGCAGCGGTTCTATAGCTAATGGTACCCCTGCATCTCTTGCATAAGGTAACATTCGGTCAAGACCGTCAGCGACTTGTTTTCGGGCTTCGATCATATCTTTTGAACCGTCGGGTAAACCGCCACATACCATCACAAGGCATTGCGCGCCGATCGCTGCTGCTTCATCGACGGCCCGGAGATTATCGTCGTGAGCACGCTGCCGGCCGTCGGTATCAATCGCAGGAAACATACCGCCCCGGCATAGGCCAGTGACAGTCATACCGTGATCGACCAACATAGTTGCAGCATTTTCTACACCACATTCAGTCAGTTTATCCCGCCAGACTGATATTCCCCGCACGTCTTTTGCTGAATACTCCTCGATCGCATTGCGCAGTGTCCACTGCGTCATGGTAGTGGCTTGGTTGATCGCCAGTTTGGCTTTGTCCGGTATTTCCATGTTCAACATTATATCCCATGCACCGATAGCACACGGTCCATACGCGCCGCTGCTTGTTCTGGGTCGCGCAGTAGCCCGGCCTTGTCAGCAAGTCGAAATATCTCCGCGAGGTGTACGATAGACCTAGCGCTCTGCTGTCCACCCACCATTACGAAGTGATTCTGGTGACCGTTTAAATAGGCCATGAAAACCAAACCGGTTTTATAAAAACGAGTAGGTGCTCGGAAGATATGTCGTGATAATGGAACAGTCGGCTCTAAGATACTATGAAATTCAGCCGGACAGCCATCTGCGAGGGCAGAAAGGGCCGCTGATGCGGCCGGAGCGATTGCGTCGAAAATTCCGAGAAGTGCGTCTGAATATCCTTGTTCGTCACCAGCGATCAGTTCGGAGTAATTGAAATCATCCCCAGTGTACATCCGAACCCCATTGGGTAGAGCTCGCCGTAGCTTGATTTCTTTTTCCTTATCCAGCAACGAAACCTTTATTCCGTCAACTTTCTCGGCATTTCTTCGAATAACATCTAGACAGACATCCATAGCGTTTAAATGGTTTTCATGTCCCCAGTAGCCTTCTAACTCGGGGTCAAACATTTCTCCCAGCCAGTGAATGATAACGGGTTCTTTGACTTGGCGGAGAACACGGCCGTAAACGGTGCCGTAATCGTCCGGTGTTTTGGCACAGGCGGCCAACGCTCGGCTTGCCATGAGAATGATACGTCCACCGCAGGCTTCGACTGCTTCGCACTGTTCCTCATAGGCGCGGATTACATCTTCCGTGGAGAGTGAGAGGTTGGTTGTAAGATGGTCGGTGCCTACGCCGGAGGCTACAACGGCACCCGGCATATCTCTAGACGCTTCTACACTCCTTTTTATCAGTTCGATGGAGGTTGGCCATTCAAGCCCCATTCCCCGTTGAGCTGTATCCATCGCCTCCGCTACACCAAGACCAAGGCCCCACAAATGACGCCGAAAAGCAATTGTTCGATCCCAGTCCAAGTGAGATTCAAGCCACGGGTCGTTATCCGCCGAAGTATCTGGCACTACGTGGGCAGCGGAATAGGCGATCCGGGTAAATGAACCTATCGCGACCTCGGGAAAATTGTGCGGTTCCGACGTCAAGAAGGTTTCCAATGTCCCATCCTGCATCGGGAGCGAGAGTGCAGGCATCAGGCGGGAACCTCATCAATATCAATCCAGCGGCGTTCCTGCCAGCTTTGCATTGCCGCCTCCGCTAATTGAACGCCTTTTGCACCTTCCCTCAGGTTCCAATGGAAAGGTTCATCTTCGTACAGGCTGCGGATGAACATTTCCCATTCGGTTTTGAAACCGTTGTCGAATTTCATTTCCGAGCCGTATTCCTGCCAGGTGTCAAAAAAAGGAATGGTTTGAGGTTCATCTGGATTCCAGATAGGTGAAGGTGTAGCCGCCCGATCCTGCGTATAACACTTCGTCAGACCGGCTACGGCAGCCCCTTGAGTGCCATCAGCGTGAAATGTGACGAGGTCGTCTTTTCGAACACGCGTACACCAAGATGCGAAAATCTGAGCCACAGCACCACCTTCGAGTTCAACTAGTGCATAGGAGGCGTCATCCGCATCTGAATCATATGGTTTAGCATTTTCGTCCCATCGCTTGTCGATATTCACACGGCCAAGGCAGCTAATACTTTTCACGCCGCCAAAAGTATTATCGAGGACATAACGCCAGTGTGGCATCATATCGAGAATGATGCCGCCGCCATCTTCCTTCCGATAGTTCCAACTCGGTCTTTGCGACTGTCTCCAATCACCCTCGAAAACCCAGTACCCGAAGTCGATTTTCACCGACAATAACCTACCAAAGAAACCTTCATCCATCAGGGTTTTCATCTTTTGAAGACCGGGTAGGAATATCTTGTCTTGAACCACACCATGCCGGACGCCCGCTTTTTCTGCACGTTGATATACTTCTATCGCGTCGTGGAGTGTACTTGCCGAAGGTTTTTCACAATAGATATCCTTGCCGGCATCTATCGCTTTTCTTAACAACTCGGCCCTAAGATTGGTGCTTGCAGAATCGAAGAACAGGGTGTCGCCTCGGTTGGCGATCGCGCCGTCTAGATCAGTGGTCCAGCGACCAACTCCGTGCTTTTTTGCCAAGGCTTCAATCTTTTCGGCGCTCCGGCCGACCAGAATGGGGTCCGGCATTACCGTGTCGCCATTATCCAGTTTAATTCCACCGTCTTTCATAAATTCCAAGATGGATCGAATGAGGTGTTGGTTGGTTCCCATGCGGCCGGTGACGCCATTCATGATTATACCGAGACGATGTTCAGTCATGTGTATTTTCTCCTAAGATCAGGCGGCGACAAAGCGTTCGACCATTTCATGGATATGGTCCCGCCACGCATTGATTTCCTCTAAGTCGAATAGATTACGGTTAAAAAAAACCGACAGCGAGTGACTATTCGAGAGATAGTAGTAAATCAGGCCAACCATCGAGATGTATAGGCGCGGACCGTTTACGCCGGGCCGGAATTCCATTTCTGAGACCCCGCGCATTAAAAGATCATCTAGCATCTTTTCAAAAGGCGATTGAATGGAACTGATATGTCTCGAACGTTTTAGATGCCTCGCTTGGTGTAAATTTTCAGCGTTTAAAAGTGTGATGGCGTGCGGATGATTGAGGTAAAAATCGATTACGAAATTGATTAGTTTGGTCAACCCATCTCGGGCGGAGCCAGAAGTTATGTCGAGCGCCGCGCTCTCACTACAGATTTTCTGGTAAACTTCGTCAATGACAGCCCCAAACAGGTCATCCTTATTGCCAAAGTAGTGATAGAGCATACGCTTATTAATTCCGGCTCGGGCCGCGATATCATCGACGCGCGCTCCATCCAGACCCTGCGCCGCAAATTCTGTTGTTGCTGCCGTGAGGATGCGTTTGCGGGATGCGTCCGGATCCCGCTTGGCTATCGGCGTTCTCTCTCGCTGTGATTCACCCGTGGGTTGAAGCAACATTCTCTATTCCGATCTCTTGACAGCTCAGTTTGACGTCCGTAGCTTGATATAACTGAACAGTTACTTACGATAGACAGGACGTTTCATCAAGGGCAATCATTATGGACACCTCTCCTCGCATTAAGACAACGACAGTTGGTTCTTACCCGGTGCCAGCTTGGCTAGGTAATAACCCGTCAGAACAGGATATCGTAGACGCAACGCGCATCATCCTGCATACGCAGGAAACTGCTGGTCTCGATGTAGTTTGCGACGGTGAGGTTTACCGCTACGATCTCAGCCATCCGGAAACCAACGGAATGATCGAATATTTCACGTCGCCGATGGAAGGTATCCGCTCGGACCTAACGTTCGATTTAGTCCGCCAATTTGAGTCCAAACAGAATATGGGCTGGCGTCGATTGCCAGCGGGGGTTGTTGAAGGCCCAATCAGTAGCGGTACAATGAATTTGGCTATGCCTTGCCGACGCGCGAAGGCGCTCGCTCAAAAGCCATTTAAATTTGCGCTTACCGGGCCACACATGCTGGCGAAAACGCTCGTAGATCATCACTACGGATCAATCGAGGCCGTGACCGAAGCCGTCGCCGATGTACTAGCAGAGCAGGTTGCTCGACTGGATGCCGATATTGTGCAGATTGACGAGGCAAACTTGCCTGGCTGCCCGGAAGAATGGGAATGGGCGGCGGCGGCAATAAATCGGGTGCTTGATGCCGTACCCGGGATTTCGGCAGTTCACCTTTGTTTCGGTAATTACGCAGGACAGTCACCGCAGGATGGGTCTTGGGGTCGGTTGATGGATTATCTCAACGCACTTAACGTCGATCATATCGTCATGGAATGCGCTTATCGCCCAGCAGAGGAGCTTGTTGCCTTTCGGGAATTAAGACCCGAAATCGGTATGGGTCTGGGCGTTCTCGACGTCAAGCGCACGATGACGGAAACACCGGATCAAATAGCGGCGCTGATAGAGAGAGTAGAGAGTATAATGGGTGAGGGTCGGGTGACGTACATCCATCCGGATTGTGGATTATGGAACCATAAGCGTTATGTTGCAGATCGAAAAATTTCTGTATTGAATGCTGGACGTGATCTTTATCTAGGTATTGACCGCGCTAGCGTTGCCTGACTGAACACAAAGAGAATCAGATTACTCGGCATATAGCCCAGAATATTTGCGGATTTATCATAAACCAAGTGTCGGGTTGACTTGGGAAGAACCGGTTATTTGCTATAATGGAATTCATTTCCAAGACGTTATGCGGAATAATTGAATAAACTGAAAAGTCCCTTCCTTATAACCATCACAAGGTTCAAATCCTTGGCGAGCAGTATATCGACCACCCTCCCCGAGATTTCTCCAAAAGACGCCAGCGGGGCCAAATTGGAGATTTACCAATCGATTGAGAAGGCGCTTGGGGTGCGGCTAGTAAATTTGGTTTACCGGCATCTCGCAACTATCCCGGGGGCGCTGGAGTGGGCGTGGGCAGTGGTCGGTGATGGCTTCCATAATAAGATCTATGAGGATAGGTCCGCGCCACTTGCATGTTATGGAATGCGTCTGGCTGATGTCGCAGACAATCTCCCAACTATATCGTTGAAGGGTTGTGGATTGACCAAAAGCGATAGCGCGGCGGTTTTTACGACTATCGATGCCTACAACCGTGCTAACCCGATCAACGCCCTGAGCCTTCGAGTGATTGCCTTATCGCTAACCGCCGGATGGAGAGCACCGGCGGTTAGGACAACGATCAAGAGACCTGAAACCTCGGGGGAGCTGCTGCCGATGGGTGACTTGCAAAATTTAGACCGGGAGATGTCGAAGTACATGTCTCGGCTCACGATATATGTGAATGGCATGCAGTCGGATCTTGTTCCATCTTTATTTCGCCATTTTATTCCTTGGCCTAGTTTGCTAGCGGCTGTATGTGATCTGTTAAAACCTCTTCACGAAGATGGTTTTATCGCTCAAAGTTCCGTCCAAATCGCTAGACAAGCTGAATCAATCGCCAAAGATATATTTCGAAACCTTGATGAGGTGAAACACACCCTTGCTCCGCCCGATGAAGATATTCGGATGGCCCTAACACAGACGATTGATCAATTTCTCCCGGCCATTTGTCGTATGATTGCCATCGGTGGGCTTTTAAAATCTTCAATCAGTTTTGATCCCGGCAAATGACGACAAAGAGGGTGGTCGTTTTCCCGATATAGGTACAATATATCCATCGATGGCTTCGTATCGTGGGAATATACGGTCTTAAAAATGAATGAGAGGGTTGATTGTTTAGTCATCGGCGCTGGTGTCATCGGTCTCGCGATTGCTAGAGCGATGGCACGTTCTGGGCGGGATGTGATCGTATTGGAAAAGGCGAATACAATCGGAACGGAGACAAGCTCCCGGCACAGTGAAGTTATACATGCCGGTATTTATTACCCAAAAGAAAGCCTAAAGGCGCAATTCTGCGTAGAGGGTAAACACGCATTATACAAATTCTGTGATGATTATGGTATATCCTATAATAATTGTGGAAAGATTATCGTCGCCACAGATCACGAGCAGTTACCTGAGCTTGATCACCTTACGAAAAAAGCAGCCGCCAACGGGGTCTTAGACCTCACATGGATGACCCCGAGACAAGTCAACGATATAGAGCCTGCCGTTCGCTGCGTCGGCGCTCTCTGGTCTCCATCGACGGGTATCTTGGACAGCCATTCCTACATGCTTGCGCTACAAGGTGACGCGGAATCGGCAGGAACAATGATAGCATTTATGGCACCGGTTATAGGCGGTGAAGTCCTCGATAAGGGTATCAGAATTTATTGCGGCGGCGAGGCGCCATTCTCAGTTATTGGGGACCTAGTTATAAACTGTGGAGGGTTGTGGTCGCAATCGATCGCAGCCTCGATAGATGGAGTTCCAGAGAACAGCATCCCGCCTACATACTACTGTAAGGGTAATTATTTTACTCTTTTAGGTCGCCCACCGTTTACCCGGCCGATATATCCGGTCCCGGAAAAAGCCGGTCTCGGCATCCATGTCACGGTTGATCTTGGCGGTCAAGTGCGACTCGGACCTGATGTCGAGTGGGTAGACAGAATCGATTACAATGTTGATTCCGGTCGGGCAGATAAGTTCTACGAAGCGGTTCGAAAGTATTACCCCGAATTAGCCGATGGCTCCCTTCAACCTGGTTATTCCGGTATCCGCCCTAAAATTCACGCTCCCGGAGAAGCGGCGAAAGACTTCGTTATACAGGGTCATGAAGAACATGGCGTCGACCGGTTGATCAATCTTTACGGTATCGAGTCGCCCGGCGTGACGTCGTCACTTGCGATCGCGGATTACGTGCTAAAGCTAATTTAAAACAAGGGGTTTGTTCCCTTGAAAACTAAAAGAATATCCCTACATAAAAAATGTTCAATGCCCATAAAGGGGTTGAATTTTTTTTAAGAGCCGGCCGAAAAGGCGGTTCGATAACATGTTGCTCAAAGGAGAATATGTAAAATGAGAACATTTGATTTTTCACCACTTTATCGCTCAGCCGTTGGCTTTGACCGCCTCATGAATGTGCTTGACGCAGCGCAAAAAAGTGGCCCCGCTGACAGCTATCCCCCTTATAATATTGAGAAAATAGATGACGATTCTTATCGAATTACGATTGCGGTAGCAGGTTTTAGCGCGACGGACCTCGAGCTGGAGGTCCGTGAGGGACAGCTTGTGATTGTAGGTAAGGGTGGGTCTGAACGCCAGAATAACCACTTCTTGCACCGAGGAATCGCCCGACGCGCTTTTGAGCGTCATTTCCAACTTGCAGACCACGTTGACGTGACGTCCGCCGAACTTGCGGATGGACTTTTACAAATTGATCTGGTTCGCGAAATCCCGGAGGCTCTAAAGCCTCAGAAAATTGAGATAAAGTCGGTGAGGACAATAATAGACGACCAAAATGCGAAAGCAGCCTGATAACTAATGGTTTTGAGGCCGGGCCCTTACTTTGGGGGCCCGGCTTTAACATTGTTAAATATTAATTTTCTAGAGGATTCCAAGCCTCAATTTATAAGGGATTTAAAAACGGCTGTTGACGAACCGCCTTAGGGGCTATAACGGGTCGCGGTTCTTAATGCATATCCGTTATTAAAGCCGGTTTCGGGGAAACCCCGAGCATCCCTTTGCTGGGATATCCGGGAGGTGTCAATGACTATTAAAAAAATGCTCGAGATTAAGAGCCTTACAAAAGAGTTTGGTCATTTTAAAGCGGTTGACGATGTAAGTTTATCTGTCGACAGTGGCGAAGTACTGGGATTTCTAGGCCCGAATGGCGCAGGCAAATCCACCACCATGAAAATGGTTACGGGCTTTCTATCGCCTACGTCGGGTACCGCTATAGTGTGCGGAGCCGATGTGACCCGAGAACCAATCGAAGTAAAACGTCACATTGGGTATCTACCGGAGGGCGCTCCCTTGTACGAGGATATGACGCCAGCTGGCCTTCTTGCATTTGCCGCAGATATCCGAAAACTTGCAGGTGCTGATCGCCAGAACTCGATCGATAACGCCGTCACGAAGCTGCAGCTTGACGAAGTTTACAATCAGCAAATCGGGACACTTTCCAAAGGATTTAAACGGCGTGTAGGTCTAGCTCAGGCGATCCTACATGATCCCGATGTACTTATTCTCGATGAACCGACCGACGGGCTAGATCCCAACCAGAAACACCAGGTCCGCGCGTTGATTACAGAGATGGCTAAAGATAAAGCAATCGTGATATCGACACATCTTCTTGAAGAAGTCGGCGCTGTTTGCAATCGGGCGGTTGTCATCGCGCGCGGTAGAAAGGTCGCTGACGGAACACCCACGGACCTCGAGCGCAGATCAGGTTACTTTAACTCGGTTTCCATTCATTTACATAGTGATCAAGTAGACGATTTACGACGCGCTCTCGAAGGTGTGGAGATAGTATCCGGCGTCGAGATTGGCAGTACTACAAGTAGTGTACAGCATATTACCGTTATGTCCCGAGACGGGGCAGATATCATCGAGACAGTTAACTCTCTTATTCGTGAAAATAACATCAAAATTGAACAACTTTATTCTGAAAGAGGCCGGCTTGACGATGTTTTTCGACAAATTACCAGCGACGGAGGGCCGCAATGAATACTACTTTTGCGATATCTCGCCGTGAGTTAAATGCCTATTTCTCGACGCCTCTAGCATACGTCTTCATCGTAATCTTTCTAGGTCTCGCCGGTGCGACGACGTTTTATTTTGGGGGTTTCTTTCAGCGTGGCCAGGCAGACCTGGCCGCGTTCTTTTCCTTTCATCCTTGGCTTTATCTTTTCCTTATCCCTTCTGTCGGAATGCGGCTGTGGGCCGAGGAGCGGAAATCTGGAACAATTGAGTTGCTAATGACCTTGCCAGTCTCGACAACCGAAGCGGTTCTTGGAAAGTTTATCGCCGCATGGGTGTTCACCGCCATTGCGCTAGCCCTCACATTCCCAATCTGGATAACCGTAAACTTTCTGGGATCGCCCGATAATGGGGTAATCTTTGCCGGTTATGTCGGTAGTTTCCTGATGGCTGGGGCCTTTTTAGCAATCGGTAGCTTTGTATCGGCCCTCACCCGTAACCAAGTCATTGCGTTTGTTATTGCATCGGCCGCATGCTTCCTTTTTATGATGAGTGGACTCGAACCTGTTCAATCAGCGTTCCGAGGTTGGGCAAGCGCGTTTGTGGTCGACCTAGTCGCTTCTTTGAGCTTTCTTACGCATTTTGACGCGATCACCAAGGGTGTCTTCGATCTTCGAGACTTTATCTATCTCTCATCCGTTATCGGCGTGTTCTTGTTTTCGAATGTTGTCGTCGTCGATTTGAAAAAGGGCTCGTGAGGGTTGATCATGGCTGAATCTCCGATAAAACCACCGATCAAAGATAGTGGACTACTTAGTATTGCGTCACTTGGTCTCGCTGTCGTCCTGTTCCTTTCTATAAATGTTTTTTCTGAAACGTCTATTAAAGGCGTACAGGTTGATCTGACTGAGAAATCACTTTACACGCTGTCAGATGGAACCAAGGAAACGCTCGCCGCAGTTAAGGAACCCATTACCCTCCGGTTCTTCTCCACGCGTCAGCTGACGGAAACGACTCCCGGGCTCACGGCCTACGGGGAACGTATACAGGAATTGCTGGAGCGCTACGTGGCGCTTTCAAACGGTGCCCTTAAGCTGGAGTTAGTAGATCCGGAGCCCTTCTCCGCCGACGAGGACCGTGCGGTCGGTTTTGGACTTAGTGGCGTCCCGATTTCTGAGGCCGGGGATCTCGGATATTTCGGTATCGCGGCAACTAATACTACCGATGACAAAGATGTTATCCCTTTTCTCACACCTCAACGCGAACAATTTTTAGAATACGATCTGACCCGGATGATCAATAACCTTGCGAATCCGAAGAAGAAGGTGATAGCGCTAGTTTCGGGTATTCCAGTAGATTCTGATCCCCTCAAGAAATACAAACCGTGGGCGCTTATTGATCAACTGAAACAGTTCTTTGAAGTCCGGCCTCAAGGGCTTACACCCAAGATTACGGACGATGTGGATTTGATGATGATTGTGCATCCCTTCGGCCTGAGTGATGCATCGTTATATGTTATTGATCAGTATGTTCTTAGTGGCGGCAAGGCAGTGATCTTTGTCGATCCGCATGCGGAAGAGGGTGCACGCAGTAACCGCGCCTTGCGATTGCCGGCAGGACTCGGATCACACATGCCAAAACTTTTCAAGGCATGGGGTATCAAGTTTGACCGAGACAAGGTTCTTGGTGATCTAAAAGCCGGACAACGAGTTCAGGCCGGCGTGGACTCTTTTGGCCGCCCAATCATTACGAGATACGTTGCGTGGACGTCCTACGGCCCCGAAAATTTAAATTCGACTGATGTGACCACATCTCAGCTTCGTCTTGTTAATTTTGGAACACCTGGTTTTATTGAAGTTGAAGAGAGTGGTAGTACCAAGGTTGAACCGTTGATTACCTCCACGCAAACCTCTGGACCGTTTGACGCTGAAAGCGTGCGTCAAAATCCGAAACCGGCAGAAATTCTCAAAGCCTTTAAACCTCAGAATAAAAAATATCTGCTCGCGGCCCGAATTAGTGGTGATGTCAAGACCGCGTTCCCCGATGGTCCACCGAAGGAAGACGCACCGAAGGAAAAAGGCGGCAAAAATGATACTTCCACAGCAAGACAACATCTGTCGGCGTCGAAAAAGCCTATAAACCTTATCGTCATTGCTGATACAGATTTGATGGCAGATCTGTTTTGGGTGCAGACACAAGACCTCTTTGGCCAAGAGGTCATTGTTCCAACTGCCAATAACGCCGATTTTGTCGTGAACGCTGCCGATAACCTCTCGGGCACGAGTGCACTTATTAACTTAAGAAGTCGTGGACTCTCCGCCCGGCCTTTCGAATTAGTACAAGACATTCAGAATGAAGCAGAAAACAAATATCGTGCAAAGGAGCGCAACCTCGTTGGTGAACTCGAAGAGGTTGAAAAGAAGATGCAGAAACTCCAGACAACCGAACGCTCAAAGACCGCAGCGGTCCTGTCCCCAGAGCAGCAGGCAGAAATCAAAAAATTCCGGGCGCGGGTGTTGGAAATCCGACAGGAGCTACGTGAAGTACAATTAAATCTGCGTCGGGATATCGATGACCTCGATTCGAACCTGAAAATCATAAATATTGCCGGAATGCCGGCCATTGTTGCTCTTTTTGCGCTATTGGTTGCTCTACTAAGACGCAACCGGAAACGCGGACGCTCAATCGCCTAAGACTCAGGGAGATCAAAAGATGAGACCCAGTACATTCTACGGGTTTGCCGGTATCTCGGCCATCGCAGTTGTCGCGGCGGTGCTTTCCGTCTCGATGAAATCCGATACTATTTCCCTGACCCCGGGAACGGAGCCGGCATTTCCGAAACTTGTCGAAGGTGTCAATCAAGTCGTTAAAATCGAAATTAAAAATTCTAAGGGGTCTTTCTCTATTACTCGGGATGGAAATAATTGGGGAATGGATCAAAAAGAAGGTTACATGGTTGAATTCGAGAAGGTGAAGTCTGCAATTGTTAATCTCTCGGAGTTCAAACTAATTGAAAAGAAAACGAGCGATCCCGAGCGCTATATCCGTTTAGAAGTCGACCCTCCTAATAGCCCGGAATCCAAAGGGAGAGAAATTCAGCTGAAGGATTCGAAGGGAATTACGTTAGCGTCGGCGATCATTGGAAAGCTTAATCCAAATCTGTTCGGCTCTGGTGGAGCAGGGACATACATTCGGCGTAATGGCGAGACGGCGAGTTGGTTGGTCCGTGGGCAGGTAGAGCTCGGAGAAGAGCCAAATAACTGGATGCTACGGACAATCGTTAATTACGGGCAGGAAACAGTGAAACGCGTGGTAATTGTTCATCCGGACGGACGCTCCTTCACAATTTCGAAGGCAACGAAAAAACAGAAAAATTTCACTCTCCAAAACATTCCGACGGGCCGGAAGATTAAAAATCCTGACGAGGCAAACCCGCTTGCCGGGGTGATGTGGCGTATGATGTTTGATGACGTTAAGAAGGCCGACAACCAGAAATGGCCAGAAAAGTCGTGGGTTGCTTACTTCACGACTTGGCAGGGATTTACCGTTAAGATTGAAACTGCGAAATTTGGGGAGGATTTTTGGGGTAGAATTTCTGCAACGGTTGATGATGTTATAGCCGACCCAGAAAAACGAACGGCAGCAGGCCTCGCGGCCCGTAAAATTAATGAGAAAACGTCAGGCTGGACATACATGTTGACAGCAGGGGATTCGGAGAAGTTGACCTTCCCAATTGAAGAATATCTGGCCAAACACAAAAAAGAAGACTCGTAACCTGCTGTCTTGTTCTGAAGGCGTCTCCTATTCCGTGGGTTGAACTCTAGAAACATCAGAAACTCTTTTTTTGACGCCTTTCCCGAAGCGCGAAATGGAATGGATTTATTCGGTCTGTCTGTTGATTTGACCACTGATCTACCAGCCGCCATGCTTCCCCAAACACCGGGAGAATCAGAATGACAGTGTTGCTTTTGAAACCGGACGACCTCCGGAATCTAGTCTCTATGAAAGACGCGATAAATGCTGTGGAGCAGGGATATAAAGAATCTACCGAATTTCCAGTCATCAATGGCCCGAGACGACGGGTTCATTCACCTGAAGGTGTCCGAGTATCTAATTTCCCGGGAGGTGTTCATCAGCTTGGCGTGATGGGAGCACAGGTCCGGGCAGAGCTGGTAGTCCAGGAGGGTAATACCCAGCGTTATGGTCATCGAGAACTACCAGTTCATGTGTTGCATGATTCGTCAAATGGGCGGCTACTAGCCATTTTATTTGGCGAGATAGTTGAAAAAACGATGGATCCTTCAAGTCTTATGGCTTTCCGGACTGCGGCGACCAGTGGTATTGGATTTAGGCATCTGGTGCGCCGAGATGCATCAATAGTCGGGCTGTTCGGTTCGGGAGGCCAAGCAGCCAATCAACTTCTAGCATTAATAACGGAAAGGCCGACCATCAATCTTGTTAAGGTATTTAGCAGGAACCCTGAAAACCGTCGGGTGTTCGCGGAAACTTATTCTATAAAATTTGGAGTTGAAATCGAACCGGTCGACAGCCCGGAACCTCTTCTGGAAGATGTTGATGTCATAATCTGTGCGACCAACACGAATGTAGAGCTATTCGATGGTAACCGATTGATGCCCGGCCAGCATGTGACCGGCATCATCGGTAGCAACAAACAACTTGTTCAAGGTGGATTTTTAAAGAGGCCCCGTCGCGAAATTGATGACGCGACAGCGTTGAAGGCAGATGTGATCGTTACTAACCTTAAAGAATCTATGCTCTCCGAAGAACAGGGTGACCTATTCGGTCCTATTGAACGGGGTCTAATTAGAATCGATGATGTGTTTGAACTTGGTGATTTCGCTACCGCGAGGCATCCTGGAAGAACTACTGACCAACAGATTACCTATCACAAAAATAATAACGGGACGGGCTCTTCAGAAATGGCAATGGCGATGACTGCTTATCGTCGCGCACTTGAAGAGGGCAGAGGCACCGAGATCGATTTGGATTGATTGTGGAATGGCTTCAGACCTACTATGAGCTTAGCGTATCTGAGACAGTTCTCGTTGCGGCAACTGCTTTTATTGCCGGGGTCATGCGCGGGTTTTCTGGCTTCGGTGCGGCGTTAGCCATTGCACCTGTCTTGGCATCGACTGTCGGGCCAAGAGCGGCGATACCGGCGATTTTGTTACTAATGTTGATTACTAGTGTGCAGCTAGGACCTCGCGCTGTTCGGGAGGTAAATTGGCCAGTCGTCATCCCATTGTCTATTGGTGGGATTATTGGGATTATTATCGGTGGTTGGCTCCTGATAATCATCAATCAAGAGTTCGTCCAAAAATCCATTTCGATTATAGTAATTTTTTTCTCGGTCGTGATGCTAACGGGTTGGCGTTACCGCGGCCAGATTGGGCCAGCAATTACAGGAATTGCTGGCTGGCTAGGTGGATTTATATCTGGGGTGGCTGCAGCCGGGGGACCGGCAGTAATTATATTTTTATTAGCTGGGCCAGACAGTGCTGCGCGAAATCGTGCCGCGATTATACTCTACTTTATTTTTGCCCAGATAATCGGCTTGGTAGTTTACTGGTTTGGCGGACTGATGACAGCCAAGACGTTCTGGATAGCTTTTCCAATGGTCCCCACCATCGTGCTCGGTACCTGGATAGGAGAAAGAATGTTTGGTAAGGCATCCGAAAATCTTTATCGAAGGATTGCTCTGATGTTTCTCTTAGCCATCGGCCTTACAACTTTATTTCTATAGTCTGGGAGATGATTTGCTACGAGCTCACGAGCTGGGAACTTGCCGCCATTATAGCGGCATTCGTTGCGTCAGGTCTCGTGCGTGGTTTTAACGGTGGCGCCGGGGCTAATTTTATTACTGCGCCGGTATTGGCACTATTTATCGGGCCACGAGAGGGCGTTCCGATCATCATCCTACTGAACCTGATTAGTAATATTCAGGTGATGCCGAACGCATTGCCGCATACTAACTGGCGGAGGATGTTGCCTATTGGAACCGGGGCAATCGTGATGGCCCCCGTGGGCGCCTTTATCCTTTTAGCTATAGAGGAAGATCTGATGCGCCGAATTGTCGCTGGCACCTCTATTATTCTTTCGTTGATATTACTCGCCGGCTGGCGATACCGCGGTCCCCGCGGATTGCCTGTTCGGGTTGGGGTCGGAGGGCTAGGGGGGCTGATCACTGGCTCGGTATCGATGGGTGGTCCGCCGGTATTTCTTTACCTTCTGTCAGGGAAAGGCAATGCAGCATCACAACGTGCAGATTTTCTGGCGTTCGGGCTTTTGGTTCAGCTTGGAGCGATAGCATCCTATGCGGTGGCTGGATTGATAACACTAGAACTTGTATTCCTGGCAGGTATTCTTTTCGTGCCATTCACTCTGGCATGTTGGGGGGGTATACGCTTATTTGCACATGTCTCCGATGCCCAATTTCGCAACTACACGCTTTGGGGAATCGCGGTCCTGTCACTTTTTATTACGGTGGTTTAAGAAGTGTTATTGGCCCTTAGGTAGATCGAAGAGGCCATCTTCAAGGTTTCCTATATACTCAACTAAACTGTCTGTACTGACCACATCGGCGTACTTAGCGTTCATATCACAAAGATTGATCGCATGACTCGCTTGTGAGCGGTCAAAACAGCCTTCCTCGGCAAGGGCAACGTGATAGTTTTCGCTGAAAGCGTCGAGCACCGTTGCTCGCACGCAGCCGGATGTTGTTGTCCCGACCATTATTACTGAGTCTGCTTTCAAGTTTGTGAGAAAAGAACTAAGCGGTGTGCCGTGAAAGGCACTGGGCTTCAATTTTTCAATTACGATATCCGTCGGCTCGGGGGTAATCTCGTGATTAATAGTGTTGCCATCCAGGTTGGTCTGTCGTACCTCAGCATCCGGTTCCCAGTCGCTGACGCGTGCGTTCTTCCAGTCCCATGACCCACGGTCCCACCCGTCCGACCGGTACGCCGCCGTCGTGTATATGACAGGAACTCCTTTATTGCGGGCGGCATCAAGAAGTCGTTTGATGTGAGGAAGCGCAATCCAAGCATCTTCACCGCAGGAATTTGGCCATTTTTTTATGGATTCAAGGATCGGTTCATCCTTATCGCCCGTGAAATGATAATTCACATCAATCACGACCACGGCTGGCCTTTCACCCAAGCCCGCAGGTTGCGCATATCCTGCCGCCTGAAATACCTGTTTATCCCTATCAGTTAAAAATGTGTCCCAAACCCGATCAGCCATTGTCTTGCCTCCTTGACTAGTAGTCGTCAGAATTCACAAGGAAGCTAGTTTAGTCGAGGACGCCGTGCAAGCTTGAGAAAGCGCTGACCAGGAGAGAATAATATGGCGATCAATGAACTGAATCACATAAATATCCGAACAGTAAAAATGGAGGAGACCAAGGATTTCTTTATAGACGTGGTTGGTCTTGAAATCGGTTGGCGGCCGGATTTCCCGTCTCACGGTTACTGGCTTTACTGCGGCGAGGTTCCGATTGTGCATCTCTCGCAGAGCGATCCTGAAGGAGAGCCTCGTACCATCCATAGCGGGCGGGGTAACGGGCTTGATCATATCGGATTGTCAGCTCGAGACCTGGTGGAGACGGAGAAAACGCTGACCGAACATGGGGTCGTCTACCGGAAATGCATTGCGAGTGGCGGAAAACTGGTTCAGGTATTTTTTCTTGATCCGAATGGTATACAGGTCGAACTGGCATTCGATTCAGAAACCGAAGGGGTAACAAATGAAAATTTTGAGCCTGTGAACGCGGTCGGTCTAGGGGTTTGATTGGTTAAAATATCAATTAGGTAGCATTATCTATGTACGGAAATGAGTGTAGATTATCTCCCTTAAATTAAAGAAGAATAGATCGTAATTTTTCGAAAAAGAACGCATATGTCTCGCAAAATAATTTAAAATATCAGATTGGCTCTACCGAGGTAACATAGTGTGGGTACACCGAAACAACGCTTCAAAAGATACATTGTCGCTCTGATTGTTCGATATATTTATTAGTGAAAGTCTCGGGACGGGTACATCTTCCGGGTGCCCAATTGCTGTGATCTTGTGAACCGAATTTTAACTTCATCGGCGCGGGCTAGGTTGTTTCCATAGGGGCTGTTGGCGCTCTTTTTATATTCCCTAGATTCAAAATCAGGGCCGCTGAGTTCGTGCAGGCGGCTGGTCATATCTTCCAAATGGTCTGCAATGATATGGACTACAATTCCTTCCCGCTGCAGCCTGCCGGTCACCCGTATCAGTCGTGCACTCATGATCACACGGCGGAATTTTTCGAACGTTTTTGGCCAGATGATAAGATTGGCAACGCCTGTTTCATCTTCCAGCGTGATGAAAACGACGCCGCTAGCCGTTCCTGGCCTTTGCCGGAGCAAGGTGATTCCCGCGACCTTCACGTGCGTTCCGTCTTTTGTGTGGATCAGTCGTTTGTTAGCCACTACGTTCGCAGCATCTAGTTCCTCGCGAAGTAAAGCCAATGGGTGGGTTTTTAGTGACATACGTAAGGTGGCGTAATCGTGAGTAACTTCTTCTCCGATTGCCATATCGGGGAGAGAAATGTCAGGGGTATATCGTTGCTCGCCACCTTCAAACAGTGGCAGGGGGGCAGCCGGTAGGGCACGTACTGCCCAGAGTGCATCCCGTCGCCTTAATTTCATCGATCCATATGCATCGGCTCGCGCCAAGCGTTTTAAAGAGATGTTGGTAAGTCGGGTCCGGTGCTTGATGTCAGCAAGATCTTGGTAGGGTCTGTCGCGTGCGTTGATAATAGACATGGCGGCGTTTTTTGGAAAACCCTTGATTTGACGAAAACCAAGCCGCAAGGCGTAGTACCCGGTACCATTATTTTCCAATGTATTTTGCCAGTTACTGAAATTGACGTCTGCGGG
Organism: Alphaproteobacteria bacterium MarineAlpha11_Bin1; assembly: GCA_002937455.1. Next base: position 27,760 of record PTJZ01000008.1, on the reverse strand, counting down.
ACGAACTTCTACGCCATGCTCAAGGGCATCGCGCACCAGTTGTGCTGGCGCGTAAAAGCCCATCGGCTGACTGTTTAGGATCGCTGCCGCAAAAACGTCAGGATAGTGCTTCTTTAGCCATGAAGAGACGTAGACAAGAAGGGCGAAACTGGCGGCATGACTTTCCGGGAAACCGTAATTGCCAAACCCTTTGATCTGGTTGAAACAGCGTTCAGCAAAATCTGCATCGTAGCCATTTGCGACCATCCCATTGATCAGTTTTTTCTCAAAATTATGGATTGTTCCGGTGTGCCGGAAAGTGGCCATAGCACGGCGTAGCTGGTCCGCTTCGGACGGTGTAAAGCCCCCAGCGATGATGGCTATTTTCATCGCCTGCTCCTGAAAGAGCGGAACGCCGCATGTCTTGCCCAGAACCTCACGTAGTTCCTCAGAGGGGTATTCGACTTTTTCCTCACCGTTCCTGCGGCGTAGATAAGGATGGACCATATCACCCTGAATCGGTCCGGGACGGACAATAGCGATCTCGATAACAAGATCATAGAAATTACGAGGTTTTAGGCGCGGCAACATAGTCATCTGCGCCCGGCTTTCGATTTGGAAAACCCCAACTGAATCCGCTTGACATAGCATATCGTATACCGCGGGATCTTCAGCCGGCACGGTAGCGAGATCAACCTTCATGTTGTAATGCTTCTCCAATAGATCGAAGCTTTTTCGAATACAGCTCAGCATACCGAGACCGAGGATGTCGATCTTTAGAATGCCAAGTGTATCGAGGTCATCCTTATCCCATTCTATAGTAGTTCGGTTGTCCATTGCGGCGTTTGTAATGGGTACCAGGTCAGATAAGGCGCCACGCGTAATGACGAAACCGCCTACATGCTGCGATAGGTGGCGGGGAAAGCCTGTCAGTTCACGGGCCAGGCGTATGGTTAAAGATAGCCGTTTGTCATCTGGGTTGAAGCCCGCTTCACGGATATGTTTTCTTTCGACGCTTTCGGTGCGCCAACCCCAGACGGTGGAGACAAGTGTGGAAATAGTGTCTTCGGAGAGGCCCATGACCTTGCCGATTTCGCGTATGGCCATTCGGGTGCGATAGTGAATTACCGTCGCTGCTAGCCCGGCGTGTTCGCGTCCGTATTTTTCATATATGTATTGAATAACCTCTTCACGACGTTCGTGTTCGAAATCAACGTCGATGTCCGGCGGTTCATTCCGTTCGGTTGATATGAAACGTTCGAACAGCAAATCGATTCGTGTTGGATCGATAGCCGTGATCCCCAGATAGTAACAGACGGCAGAATTCGCTGCCGATCCGCGACCCTGGCATAGAATGCCCTGTGATCGAGCAAAGCGGACAATATCATAGACAGTCAAGAAATAGGGCGCGTAGTTCAAATCGCTGATCAATTTCAGCTCATGCTCTATTAGTCTATACACCTTGTCTGGTATACCGTCCGGGTAAAAGCCGTTGGCACCGTCCCAAGAAAGCCGTGCTAGTTCCTCCTGCGGGGTGGTACCGGGTGGGGCCTCGACATCCGGGTATTCGTAACTCAACTCGTCGAGCGAAAACTGGCACCGTTCGGCTATTTCTATAGTCCGTGTAATCGCTTCCGGATAACAGCGAAACAGGCGTGCCATTTCTTCCGGTGATTTAATATGTCGTTCAGCGTTGGCATCAAGACGAAAGCCGGCCTGGTCAATGGTACAGTGTTCGCGGATACAGGTTATCGCATCCATCAGTGGTTTGCGGTCGGGGATATGCATGCGCACATTATTTGTAGCGACCAATGGTACATTGGTTTTAGTCGATATTTTTTCCAGTTCCCATAACCTTGCGGCATCATTGCCGTTGTATTTGCAGTGCGCGGCAAGCCAGACATCGCGACCTAAAGCCTTACGTAGATGGCGTAAATGGAATGTATATCTTTCATCGATGTTATCCGGAGGCAGGGAGATGAAAATCTGTCCGGAGGAGTGGTCAAAGACGTCTTCTAGATAAATTTCACACTTACCCTTTGGTGCACGGCGCCGACCAAGGGTGATCAGTTGTGATAGACGGGCGTACCCATTCCGGTCGGTAGAAAAGCAGAGTAGCGACGGTGCGTCCTGCAAATCCAGTCGGACGCCGATGACCAGCTGAATATCTGCTTCTTTTGCTGCCCGATGGGCGCGAACTACACCGGCAAGCGTATTACGGTCGGCGACGGCAATTGCTGATAGTCCCAGCTTGGCAGATGTCTTCACGATTTCTTCCACATGCGAAGCGCTGTGCAGGAAGGAGAAATTAGTGGTGACTTCTAGTTCAGCGTATTGGAACATATCGTGACTACCTTCCCCTCAGACAAAGGGCATGTAGACAACGCGGCCGAAACTGGTTTTGAACGTTGCAGCATAGTCGTCTACCTTGCTTCACCCAAATACGCCGTGGACATACCACTGGGGCTGGGTGCCAGGACTATAGATTCCGTCTCGGTAAACCCAGAAACGCCTACCTCGGAGGTCTTCGACGCGGTAATAGTCGCGTATGTTATTCTGCACTGAACCTTCGGATGCGGTCTCACTTCCCTGTTTTTCTAGCTCTGTTTCTAAAGATCCTAATCCGTCGTTCCACCACTCGGAGGTGATGCGCTCGGGACCGTCGGCATGTTCAATGCGAAATACCTGTTTGCGCCATCGAAACATGACGGGCGGGTCGTCTGGTATTGGCGCTACCACCTCCACTTCCTCCGGTTGGGGGAGAAGTCGAAGAGGGCGAGGACGGCGAATCGACTGATTTCTATGGGAGGAATGGGGTCGCCAGCAGGTGTCCGCCACCGGGCGTATGTGCGTGATAGCAGGTTTTACCGAGATCGCGCGTTCGGGGATATGACTTTCCTGTAGGGTTAGTTGTACGACGTTTTCGCTACCGAGCCGGTTGCTGAGATGGTCGGCCAGTTCGGCTATGCCGGTTTCACTTCTTTCTCTGGGGCTGTCGAGAGTAGTTTGTACCGACGACAGTTTCTCACTTGAGGTGGCGGCCAACGTAATGGCGTCTATACCGAAAGTTGCGTCAATCCTATCGAGCTTAGTAGTTAATAGCCGGGTAAAATGATCTGCGTTACGGCTAGCTTTGCTAGTACCTGCTTGGAGTCGTTCAACTTTGCCGTCCGGGTAATAAAAAGATAACGTTAAATGACGGGCACCGAGGCCGTCGTCTTCAAGCATGACGGCAAGATCTTGAGTAAGACGGTGTATAGCGTTTGTAATATCTTCCAGACGGCCGATTGGCTCCACAAAATTAATCCGTGTATGACAAGGACTTGTCGTTACAGTAGGCGATATCGGTTCGGGCCGATCGCCGAACGCCTGATCCAGTCGATCGGTGACGGTACTACCAAAACGGTCGGCGAGGACGCTGCGCGGTATAGGCATAAGGTCGCCAATGTGGCTCAATCCGACGGCTTGGAGATCAGAAATTACCTCGGGGGCAAGTCGCAATCCGGCAATAGGAATAGATGCCAGAATGTCTTGTGCCCGTCCCTTGCGAACAATGGTCCAGCGCCGGTGCTTGTGGTGCTTGTAACGTGCAGCTGCCCAGGCCGACCCCGGTGTATCGGCAATAGCGGCATGGGTTTTGAACCCTATATTGCTGAGGCAATTGACGATATCACGCATCATCGCGTCTTCGCTATCGAATAGGTGAGTACAACCAGTAACATCCAGCCAGATTGATCCTCCACCGGCGAATTGAATACCAGATCCTTCTTCGTCCGTCGCCGTCCAAGGCGTATAACGGCAGCACCAGTTGGCAAGATAGGAAAGTGTCTTGGTTTCAGCCGGCAAATCAGTCTCGCTCGTTTTCAGACTAGGCAAAATTGCACGGGCGTCGGCAAGCGTCATGCCGGCGCGGATGCCTTCCTGTTCGGCGGTATCGTTGATGGCATACAAGACCAGTCGCCCACTGTCTCCCCGGACTAGTCCGAGTGGGCTATCCAGCCAGTCCTGTCGTAGCCTGCACAGGCGGTCGGTTGCGAATTTTGGAAACCATAGAGAGATCACCCGTTTCATCATTCCACTCCATCATCCAGTTAGCAGATGTACCGCCGCGGCAGCGGAATAGTTCAGCCCGCCACCGCGTAGCTCCCAGGCCCGACGAGGGCAGGCTTGTGTATAGAAAATCGTTATTGTTATTGACTTGATGACGGTTCTTTTCATGGGTAACGGCATCAAGCCTCCAGCGAGTTGTCGCCGCGCTGGGTGACGGGTTATCGGTTTTTGAACGAAGTGAGAAAGCTGTGACGCCACTTTCCTCGGCGGCAATCTGTAGACGGCGGCTAGCGGTAAGCGAGATTTTACCCAGTTCACCGATAACAGCGGCAACCTGACCGCAACGTAGGCCCTCTTCCATTGCCCAAAGGGCGTCATTGTCTCGTCGTGCGCGGACAAGGATTAGACGTGTCGGATCGATACCGAACTGTAGCAACGCGGGGCCATAGATGGCACCGGAATCTAGCATCCAAGGACATTCACACCATAAGATAGAGGCGTTTTCCATATTTTTTGCTAGCCGTCCCGCTAACAGGGCGCAAAAAGCAGTCGCGATGCCGGCATCGGCGGCGAAAACCTCGTGCAGTGCGCCGCATAGCATTCCACCACCTGGAAGATGGCCATCGATTTCGTCGATGCCGAATGGTATGACTTGGTGATTTGCCGCTGCTAGGGTATCGCCAAAGCTTTCAAGCCGTTTAACGTGAGCTCTTAGTTTTCGAAGGCCCGCTGGGGTCCGCTCTTTTGCCCGTTCCTGAGGGGGAAGGGGACGGTTCCTGACACTTCCAGAGGGCCTAGGCATGGTCTCGTCCTGTTGTTAGATATGAATAAATGTTCTTATTTTGTTCTAAAATAAAGGCCGGGGTATGGTCAAGTGTTATCTTCCCTTTTGCGAGATGGGTTTGTATGTCTGATATCGGTTGTCATCCTGTATATAAATCCGATAAACAGCGCGTCTAATCAGGGAGAATTCTCGTGACGTCGACCGATTCCGTAGCCCCGCAAACAATTCGACAACGCGTTCGCAGTTTGGTCGAGCACCCGACTTTTCAGAAAGCGGTCATGACCCTAATCGTCGTCAACGCCATTACCCTTGGCTTAGAAACGTCGTCGAAAGCTATGGGATATGTCGGACCGGTATTAATTATCTTCGATAAAGTCGTGATCACGATTTTCTGTGTCGAAATCGTCTTGCGCATATACGCGCACGGAATATCTTTCTTTCGAGACCCTTGGGGTGTTTTCGACTTCATAGTAGTCTCAATTACTCTGATGCCTTCTAACGATTCTCTGTCAGTACTGAGATCACTCCGTGTTCTTCGCGTACTCAGACTAGTTTCCGCGGTACCGAGGTTGCGGCGAATTGTCAGTGCATTGTTACACGCAGTTCCCGGGGTTGGTGCAATCGGAGCGTTGCTGTTGTTAGTTTTCTATGTATTCGCGGTGATTACCACCAAACTATTTGGATCTGAATTTCCGGATTGGTTCGGCACGATCGGCGAATCCATGTTCACGCTATTTCAGATCATGACCCTAGAAAGCTGGTCAATGGGGATAGTCCGTCCGGTGATGGAGTTTTACTCTTGGGCTTGGATCGTTTTTGTGGCTTTTATCGTGCTATCGAGTTTCACGGTGCTTAATCTCTTTATCGCAATCATTATCGACTCCATGCAGACCTTGCAAGATACCGAGAATCGGGGAAACCCCTCCGAGGTTAGTGAATTCGCGCATGACGAGCATATTAATAATGCCGAGGCATTTCGTGACCTTAAGCGGGAAATAGAAGAGTTAAAAGCCTTGCTCAGAAAGCGTGAGAACTAATCTCCCTCACGTGAGGAAAGAGGCCATACCTTCATATAATAGTCGAACGCCTAGCACGAACAGAATCGTATAGCTGGCCCTGAGAAACCATTTCTGAGGGATTAAATGGTTGAACTTTATGCCAACAAACATCCCGATGGGCGCTAGCGGGAGCAGGACCAGAGAAACTGTAAGGTTCGGCATAGTGAAAAGACCCAGCCATAAATAAGGTAGAATCTTAGCGTAATTGACCATGAAGAAAAGTACCACGATTGTGCCCACATGGAGACGTTTATCGAGACGTTGAGGCAGCAGATACATCGCGACCGGTGGCAAACCTGCGTGGATCACAAAACTTGTGAACCCCGAAATCGTGCCAAGTAAGTATCCGACCGGTTCAGAGAACGTTCGGGCCGCTGCTTTTTCTCCACCTGCGCGGAAGAAGTCGATAAAAAATAAAACAGCGATAATTCCAACCATTAGGCGGATGAGCTGATCGTCCATCCATTTAAACGTGAGCGTTCCAATGACTGTGCCGACAAGGCAACCGATTCCAAGGATCTTCATGCTCGGGCGATGCCAGTCCTCACGGTAAGCCCAAACACCAATAAGGTCCATAACGCATAGGACCGGCAACATTATCGCGACCGCTTGGATCGGCGATGAAACCTGTGCCAGAGCCAGTACACCGATGAAACCGACCCCACCTCCGAAACCACCCTTTGACAACCCAGCTAGCAGGACGGCTCCAATAGCAAAGGATGCGAATAGCGGGTCAGAGAGAAGCTGGGTCATACCGTGGGGATGCCTCGTTTATTTGTCAAAGAAACTACGATTGGACTGATCTAGTTGCCGCCCGAGGAGGTCTCAACGTTAAATTCACTCCCTATGTTAATGTCAAAGGTCGTTTTTGCGTCCCCCTGATTGACGGCGAACTCAACGAGTCCTGAAGAATTTTCGTACCAGAAAACGCCGCCCTTCGGGAGATCTGAGAATGTTCGTGCCCTGACGAGCCGTCTATCGTTGACGGTAATCTCTGCATTAACCGGGACATTTTTAGCGCGTAAACCAGTAATCGCGTTTCCAAAGTGATCAAAGTAAATAACTTCTTGCAGGTCGTCTGGCCAATCTGCCCGACGTATTTCATCCACGAGCTTTGATTCTGAAGGTACCTGTTGGCCGTTTGCCAATCGGGCAGCGACGGGTGCGAACAGGTCACGGCCATGAAAACTCGGTGACAGATTTTCTGGCTTCCAGGTGATCCTTTGGAAGGATGTCAGCTCAGCGCGCCGCAATACAATCTCGAATAATCCGTTATCTGGTCCTACGAAACGTCTGCCATCCGCCTCGACGATGGCCGGAGCGCGGCTACCGCCGACGCCAGGATCGACGATACAGAGAAAAACTGCATCGGTCGGAAATATATCGATTAACGAAGATAGGAGGTAGGATGAGGCACGCACCCTGAAAGGAGGTGCGTTATGTAGAAGATCAATGATTGGAACCTCTGGTGCCTCCCGCATCAAAACCGCTTTCAGCTGACCAACGTAGGGACCGATTTCGCCGAAATCTGTAAACAGAACTATCATAGAGCTAAGATAGAATAATTTTCTTCGTCAGTCTTTTCTCCTAACTGGAATTATAATTCTCGATAGATAAAGAGGACAAAAATGTAGAATGAATATGGGGCCATATATCTGGGAGATTTGCTTGCCGTTACAGCCAAGGGCCTATATCGTGCATCGCAACATATATTGTTGCGATGCAATAGGACGCGGCAAAGAGACGCACAAAGTGTAGAGGTGTGATGGATCAGCATACAAAGCCATTCGCCGTTGTGGCAACGATAGAAGAGCTACACGGGTATTTTATCGATGATCTGGAAGTAGGTATGACAGATGTCTACGTTCGTACTGTCACGGAGACCGATATCGTTCAATATTCTCAGATTTCAGGTGATGATAACCCTCTACATGTGAACGAGGAGTTCGCGAAACAGACAGTATTCGGAGGCCGAATAGCGCATGGTATGCTGACCTGTGGCTATATCTCCTCGGTGTTAGGGACGAAGTTACCGGGACCTGGATGTGCGTACCTCAATCAGAACCTCAACTTTCGCGCTCCGGTTCGTATCGGGGATACGGTTCAAACCCGGGTCACGGTTAAGGAAATTGATAAAGATGATAACAATGTAATTTGTGAGGCCGTCTGTTCTATCGGCGAAAAGGTCGTGATCGACGGAACGGCTATGCTTTGGGTGCCCAACCGGGCTAAATAGCCTTGATGTTGCACGAGCCGGCGTAGTTATTGGTTTGACTTGCCCTCCAGCGGTAGTTACGAAGACCGCCGCTATGCGTATATTCAGACACGTTGCCGGGCTTCCGAAATCTGTACGGAATTCTTCGGTTGCCATCGGAAATTTCGATGGGGTTCACCTTGGCCATCAAGCTGTGATCGGCAAGGCAGCAAGCCGTGCGGAAAAATTGGCCGTGCCGCTGTCTGTGATCACATTTGAGCCTCACCCTCGGCGGTATTTCCGGCCCGAGGAACCTAAGTTCCAGCTAACGCCCCTGCGTAGCAAGGTGCGGCGATTTGAGGCTGTTGGAGTCGAGCAGCTTCTTGTAGTTCATTTTGATGCTGACACATCACAGATTACCCATGATGAATTCGTCGATACTTTCGTTGTCGGTGGCTTTCAGGCAAAACATGTCACCGTTGGCTATGATTTTGTTTTTGGTGCTGGCCGAGAAGGTAACGTTGATTACTTACGTGAACGCGCTTTATCTGATGGTTTCCAGCTATCGGCCGTCGAACCTGTCAAAGATGTTAACGGTATGGTCTATTCGTCAACGAATATCCGAAAATGCCTCATGGACGGTAAACCAAACGATGCCGCTGGGCTCCTCGGTAGGCCATGGGAGGTCGAAGGACGGGTTATTAAAGGTGATCAACGCGGCCGCCAGATAGGTTTTCCCACTGCTAATATCTCTATAGAAGATTACGTGGAGCCAGCATTAGGTGTCTATGCGGTGTGGGCGGGATTAGAAGATGGTGGAGTGACTTCTTGGCATATGGGTTGTGCGAACATCGGTCGCCGCCCGACCTTCGATAAGGATGACGTCAATTGCGAAGTCTATATATTCGACTTCACTGAAGATATTTACGATAAGTTGCTGCGTGTTGCGCTTGTTGAATATATCCGGCCTGAGAAAAAATTTGACGGAATTGCCCAGCTTCGTGAACAGATAGCGCTGGATTCGCACGATGCCCGTACGCTATTGGAAAGCGTTGATCCCGACGATTTTCGCCGGGTACCCTACTAAAGGCGAGATTGAAGATAAGATCGAATAACGATGACTGATTATAAATCCACCGTTTTCTTACCCGAGACTGATTTCGAGATGCGCGGGAAATTGCCTCAGCGCGAGCCTGACATACTGGCACATTGGGAAAGAATAGATCTCTACCAGCGCCAACGTGAGTTATCCGAAGGAAGGGAAAAATTCATTCTACATGATGGTCCGCCTTACGCTAACGGTAACCTTCATATCGGACACGCCTTGAACAAGATCCTGAAAGACGTAATTAACCGATCGCAGCAGATGATAGGTAAGGATGCAAATTATGTTCCCGGCTGGGATTGCCATGGTCTTCCGATCGAATGGAAGATCGAAGAAAAATATCGCGCTGACGGACGAGATAAGGATGAGGTACCCATCGTAGAGTTCCGACAGGAGTGTCGGGAGTTCGCGGATCACTGGATACAAGTCCAGGCGGAGGAATTTAAGCGTCTGGGCGTTATCGGTGACTGGACAAACCCTTATACGACGATGAATTTTTGTGCCGAGGCACATATTGCTCGCGAACTAATGAAATTCGTCGATAATGGCCTGTTGTATCAGGGATCAAAGCCGGTCATGTGGTCGGTGGTAGAAAAAACGGCGCTTGCCGAGGCGGAAGTTGAGTATCACGATCACGAGTCCGACACGATTTGGTGCAAATTTGGAATTCGAGCTCACGACACGACTAACTTGTCCGGTGCGTCCGTTGTTATTTGGACAACCACACCTTGGACCATACCGGGCAACCGCGCTATCTGCTATTCGTCCAAGATCTCCTACGGATTATACGAAGTAACAGAGGTGCCGGATGAAAACTGGGCTGCGGCGGGTGACAGGTTTGTGTTGGCAGACTCTCTTGCAGATGATGTCAAAGAATCTGCGAGGATAGAAGGTTGGACACGCTTATCCGATGTATCTACTGACCTGCTATCCGGGATCAGTTGTACCCATCCCTTGAAGGAATCGGGTTACGACTTCATCGTGCCCTTGTTAGACGGAGATCACGTCACCGACGACACGGGTACAGGTTTCGTGCACACAGCACCGGGCCACGGTCGAGAGGACTATGAAATTTGGGTTGCCAATAAGAAAATTCTTAAAGACAAGGGAGTTGATACGCGTATTCCCTATACGGTTGACGCCGACGGCTATTTTACTGAAGAGGCGCTTGGGTTCGCCGATAAGCAGGTAATCACGAATAAGGGAAAAAAAGGTAATGCTAATCAAGCAGTGATAGACGCGCTGGTGGCAAGCAATGGGCTAATTGCGCGCGGCCGGCTGAAGCATCAGTACCCACATTCATGGCGGTCTAAGAAACCACTAATCTTTCGTAACACTCCACAATGGTTTATCGCCATCGATAAACCTTTCGGAGAGGATAAAAAAACCCTTAGAGAGGTCGCGCTAAAAGCAATCGATGACACCACCTTTTACCCAGTATCCGGCCAGAACCGCCTTGGCGCCATGATCGAGGGTCGTCCCGACTGGGTGGTCTCTCGCCAGCGCGCATGGGGCGTACCTATTACAGTATTCATCGACAAGAAAAGTGGCGAGCCTCTGGCTGACGAGGGCGTACAAAATCGAATCGCTGCGGCCATATCCGAAGAAGGCGCGGATGCATGGTTTACGTCTAACCCATCACGCTTTTTGGGAGACGATTACGATAAGGATGGATTCGAACAAGTTTTCGATATCCTTGACGTCTGGTTTGACTCCGGTTCGACCCACAGCTTTGTCCTCGAAGAACGAGAGGATTTACAATGGCCTGCCTCTCTTTATCTCGAAGGGTCTGATCAACATCGTGGGTGGTTCCACTCCAGCCTGCTCGAGTCTTGTGGTACTCGGGGACAGGCCCCTTACGATGCCGTTTTGACGCATGGTTTCGTGCTGGCTGAAGACAAACAAAAGATGTCAAAATCGACCGGTAATATCGTCTCTCCCCAAGAAATTATTAAACAGTATGGTGCTGATATATTACGGATTTGGGTTGTTGCATCTGACTATTCAGAAGACCTGAAAATCGGCCCCGAGATCATCAAATATCAGGCTGACGCATACCGCCGTTTACGGAATACGCTTAGATATATCCTTGGCAACCTCAACGGTTTCGAGGAATCCGAGAGAATTGATTTTTCCGATATGCCTGAGTTAGAGCGTTGGGTCTTGCACCGTCTAACAGAAATGGACGTGCTGATCCGGCGATGTATTAACGAATACGACTTCCATTCAATGTTTACGGCGCTTCATAATTTCTGCGCGGTTGATCTATCATCCTTCTATTTCGATGTCCGAAAGGATACATTATATTGTGATGCGCCCGGGTCGGCCCGACGTCGGGCTGCACGAACAGTTCTTGACCAGCTTTTTTCCTGTCTTACCGCTTGGTTAGCACCAGTGATCTGTTTTACAGCTGAAGAAGTGTGGCGCACGCGTTATCGTGGGGACGATGAGAGTGTTCATCTACGAGTATTTCCGGAGATCCCGTTGGAATGGCAGGATCCCGTGCTTGCCGCAAAATGGGAGAAAGTTAGAGAGGTCCGCCGGGTTGTTACCGGTGCGCTTGAGATCGAACGTGCTGAGAAACGGATCGGGTCAAGCTTGCAAGCAGCCCCAGTTATTTCGGTGTCGGAAAGCTATTTCAATAGTTTAGATGGCGTAAATCTTGCCGAAATTTGTATCACTTCCGATGCTACGTTGACCGTGGGCGGCGGAGATGGTTTCAGTCTAGAAGATGTGCCTGGTGTCACAGTGGCCCCGGCATTTGCAGAGGGTAGTCGATGCGAGCGATGCTGGCAGGTGTTACCGGAAATTGGTGGTCGAAGCGACTACCCCGATATTTGTGATCGGTGCGCTGACGCCGTCAAGTCTCTACCTATCATAGCGGAATGAGCCTGGTGCACTGATGCGTCTCGGGTTTTCAATTTCTGCTTTGGTGGTCCTATGCGATCAGGCAAGCAAATACTGGATAGTCCATAACGTGATGGAGCCGCCCCAAAGAATCGAGGTGTCGCCATTTTTGAACATTGTAATGGTCTGGAATAAGGGCGCTAGCTTCGGTCTTTTCAGTAGCCAGTCACCCTGGACGCAGGTTCTGCTTGGAGGGCTAGCGCTGACTATTTGCATCTTTCTCGTGAAGTGGTTGAAGAATGCGAAAAACCTCTGTCTGGCAACGTCACTTGGCTTAGTGATTGGCGGAGCGGTCGGAAATGTGATCGACCGTGTAATTTATCGCGCGGTGGCCGATTTTTTGGATTTTCACGCCGGAGGATTTCACTGGCCAGCTTTTAATATTGCGGACGTTGCGATCACGACTGGAATAATAATCCTATTATTTGATTGCTTGATTAGGAATCGTCACAACAATACATTATTGAGCTAGCGCGGATAAAAAATGCTTGGAATGGATCAAACGATTACGACTCGGATATCAATAGGACTTATTACTGCCGCAGCATTGCTCCTCGGTGGTTGTGAGGGTGCAGGCAAAGCTATTGGGATGGGCAAGCAGGCACCTGACGAATTCAACGTTTTAACCCGCGCCCCTCTAAGTATGCCGCCCGATTTCGGCCTGAGGCCGCCTCGTCCAGGTGTTGAACGGCCGCAGGAGCGTGAGACAGTGCGCTCAGCAAGAGACCTAATTGTTAAAAGCCCCAACCAGAATGTTTTATCAAGAAATGTTTCGCCCTCTTCGCCCGGTGAATCCGCAATCCTATCAAAGGCGGGTGCAACCAATCCCGACCCTAACATACGACAACAAATCAATCGCGAATCCTCGATTCTTGCGACAAATGACGAAAGTTTTGCCAATAAACTCATTTTTTGGAAGGGACAGAGTGAACTTGGCACCGTCGTTGATGCCCAAGCGGAAAGAAAAAGATTGCGAGAAAACGCCGCGCTGGGTGCCCCGCCCACGAGGGGGCGCACGCCCGAAATCATTCGTAAGCCGGGGGGTTGGTTAAAGGGTTTAGTCAACTAACCAATTTAAGAGTGCGGCGGGACTTGCCTCCACCTTGGATATGATCAATATCAACAGATGTCCGACCGGCGTTGAGAATACACTTGTATATGGAGTTTATTGTGGGCCCCCGACTAAGAAACAGTGCCGCGGCAAAGTGTGTCCTTCTTCTTTCCGCCGCGCTTTTTTTATCCACCGGTGGGCTTAACGCCGCCGTATTTTCGCCAAAATCTTTCACATTAGGAAATGGCCTTCAGGTTGTAGTAATCGAAAATCATCGAGCACCGATCGTAATGCAGATGTTGTGGTATCGTGTTGGTGCCGCCGATGAGGAGCCCGGTGAATCTGGTTTGGCCCACTTTCTCGAACATCTTCTATTCAAAGGAACAAAGACAACCGCACCAGGTGAATTCTCGCGAACCATCGCTCGCATCGGTGGTCAAGATAATGCTTTTACCAGCTACGATTATACCGCTTACTTTCAACGCGTCGCCGCCCGTGAACTGGAAACCGTCATGCGACTCGAAGCTGATCGTATGCAAAACCTCGATTTAACAGATTCTGTTGTGCTTCCGGAGCGCGACGTAGTCCTTGAGGAAAGACGCTTTAGGACTGATAACAGCCCTGCGGCGCAACTCCGGGAACAGGCCCGAAGCGCGCTTTATCTTAATCATCCCTATGGGCGGCCAGTAATCGGCTGGATGAGAGAGATCAAACAACTGACGACCCAGAAGGCTCTTGCATTTTATAGAAAATACTATTCACCCAGTAATGCGATGCTAATAATCGCCGGCGACGTTAAGCCTGATTCGGTGCACGAATTAGCAAAAAAATATTATGGGCCAATCCCTGATCGTTCAGTTCCGCCGCGGGTGCGGCCGAAGGAACCACCCCATCGAGCGCCTCGCCGTTTGGAGCTCCGTAGTGCCCGGGTTCAGCTCCCCACAATTTCTAGAGTCTATCTAGCTCCCAGCTACGCCAGTGGCGAGAAAAAAATGGCGTATTCCCTAGAGGTGCTTGCTCAAGTGCTGGGAGGCGGGCCTACCAGCAAGCTATACCAGAAACTAGTCGTCGAACTGGGTATCGCATCGGGAGTAGGTACCTGGTATATGGGGAATAGGCTCGACTATGGTGAATTCGGTATCTACGCTAGCCCGAACGCTGGTGGAAATGTCATGGATCTTGAGCGTGTTCTTTTCAAAGAACTTGCTTTGCTGATCGAGAAAGGCCTCACGCCTGCCGACATACAACGAGCGAAGAGACTGATTACTGCACGGGCAATCTATGCCCGCGACGGTCTAAAGGCAGGAGCTACTGCTATTGGTGAGGCGTTTACACAGGGGCAAAGCGTCGCCGACGTGGAAGCGTGGCCTAATCGCATCGCTGCCGTCAGTACTAAAAATGTCGTGGAGGCCGCGCGTACCGTGTTTGATATAAAGAAGTCCGTGACCAGTGTGTTACGACCTGAGGTATCTAAATGAACCGGTACACTGGTGCTTTTTTGATCGCAATCGTCACGGAATTTTCCTTCGGCGCCGATGTTAAAGCAACAAATATACGACAGATCACGTCCGATAGAGGGATTGTTGCTTGGTTTGTGCGAGATAAGTCGGTACCTCTGATCGCAGTGAACTTCATTTTCCGGGGCGCCGGATCAGCAACAGAACCAGAAGGTTTAGCAGGTCTCGCCGCTATGAGCTCGGCTCTATTAGATGAAGGGGCCGGGGAAATAAAGTCTATCGATTTCCAGAAAAGACTCGAAGAGATTGCGGCACAATTGTCTTTTTCTGTCGGACGGGATCATTACAGCGGGAGTCTAAGAACACTGTCGGCCGAGAGGAGAAAAGCCTTTCAACTCTTGAAATTAACTCTGAATAAGCCACGTTTCGATAAAGAACCCATAGAGAGGATCCGTGGTCAAATGCTTGCGTCTCTGCGACAGGATGCCGAGAACCCAAAGCGCATTTTGGCTAAAAGATGGTCAGAGACGGTTTTTAGAGGACACCCATATTCTAGACCCTCCGATGGCAATGAAAATGGCATCTCCGCCATAAAAAATACTGATCTGAGAACATTTATATCAGAGCGGTTTACGCGAGACCGCTTAGTTATCGGCGTTGTTGGTGACATCTCGGAAGTTGAGCTGAAACAGCGACTCGATGAGGTTTTTGGTGATCTTCCGGAATCGGGTAGTCACCTTCATGTGTCGAAGATGTCTCCTTTGGGATCTGGCAGAACGATAGTAATAAAAAGACCGATACCCCAGAGCGTGATGATCTTTGGACACTCGGGAATTAATCGAAAGGACCCAGACTGGTATGCTGCATTCCTCGTTACGCGGGTCCTCGGCGGTAGTGGTTTTAGTTCTCGGTTGTTTGAAGAGATTCGAGAAAAAAGGGGCCTAGCCTATTCGGTTTATGCCTATTTGAGTCCGATGGAGAAAACAGCTTTGGTTGTTGGTGGTGTTGCGACTCAAAACGCGCGGGCTGCCCAGTCTCTGATGGTCATTAAAGATGAATGGGAGAGGATAGGCAGGGAGGGCATAAATGAAAAAGAGTTAGCAGACGCAAAAGCCTATTCGAACGGCTCGTTTCCGCTTCGGCTGGGTTCTAGCCGTGATATTGCAAGACTTCTTGTGGCGATGCAAATCTCTAGTCTTGGTATCGATTATATCGATAAACGTTCGTCTATGATCAATTCTGTTACGCTTACAGATGCCAACCGAGTCGCGCGAAGGCTATATGATTCCGGTAAATTGACCACTGTGATTGTAGGTGAGCCCGAGGGCCTCGAATCGAGCCGCTGAGATAAAATCTCAATATTAATGAAATATAATCGTAGCCTATTAGTAACTTATCCACAGATCTATAAGTCTGAGTTGATGTGGTCTTTCCACGATTCGGCAGCATGACCTATGTTGGGACTGTAGTCGGGCTGGAAATGTATGTCTTACACACAGGATATCACAGACTGTTTTGCTTCCGAGATCGGGGATGGGGGTTTGGATCAGATTGTCTTTGAAGACTATCTGAGAAAAATAGGCCCATTCTCGGATAGCCTGCAGGAGTCGTTGGAAAAGGGAGATCTTCCTTTCTTGGCACTTTCGCGGGAAAAAGACGACCTTAAGATTATTAATGAGGTAGCGGCATTCTACCGAGAGACTTTCGAGAACATTATCGTTCTTGGGACGGGCGGTTCTTCCCTTGGAGGCCGCACCTTATGTGCGCTTGGATCTTCAGAATTTTCCGACAATTCTGACGCACCCAAATTACATTTTGTCGACAATGTCGATCCGCATACTTTTGATTTTTTGATCGCCACGACAGATTGGGTACGAACAGGGATTATCGTAATTTCCAAATCCGGCTCGACACCGGAGACGATTACACAGTTTGTCGTATTGTGGGATGTTCTGCAGCGTAATATGACCTCAGACAAAGCTGCCTCGCATGTTGTCATAATAACGGAACCTGGCTCGAGCCCTCTTTCGATGTTTTCTAAGAAAATCGGCTGTCGCGTTTTGGATCATGACCCCCTGCTTGGCGGCAGGTACTCAGCGCTGTCCGTAACGAGTCTACTACCCGCATCTATTGCAGGATTGGATATAGACGCTATACGTGCTGGAGCATCTGCTGTACTGCAATCTATGCCCGGCGGTGGATCAACCGGTTTTGCGCCAGCCGAGGGTGCAGCCGTTTCCGTGGGTTTGGAAAGAACAAAGGCGACTAAGGCAACTGTCCTTATGCCCTATTGCGATCGGCTCTCTGATTTCAGTCTGTGGTATCGACAGTTGTGGGCCGAAAGTCTCGGAAAACGGGGTGAGGGTACTACACCGATACGGGCGATTGGAACGGTGGACCAACATAGCCAGGCTCAACTCTATCTTGATGGACCGAACGATAAAATGTTTACGCTGATCCTTACTGATACTGGGAGACGAGGGCCAATATTGCCCGATTTAGCGGCGGAGATCGATGGTCTAGCCTATCTCAAGAACCAGACCATGGGAGATCTATTCGCTGCTGCGTCTAAGGCAATGGCAGAGACTTTAGCTAATAATGGGCGTCCTACACGGATAATTCGCGTTCCCAAAGTAGATGAAACGGCGATGGGTGCTCTGGTGATGCATTTCATGCTTGAAACTGTTTTTGCTGCTCGACTGATTGGCGTAGATCCCTATGACCAGCCAGCGGTAGAAGAGGGAAAAACGCTTACCAGAGAATACTTGGCGAGAGAATCTTGAAATGACCTTGAGACTTCTCCCCGAAAATCTTGTCAATCGAATAGCTGCGGGAGAGGTAATCGAACGTCCCGCCGCTGCTGTAAAGGAGCTCGTCGAAAATTCCATTGATGCGGGAGCACGTACGATCGACGTAGTGCTTGAAGATGGCGGCCGACGTCTGATATCCGTGACTGACGATGGATGCGGAATGTCTTCCTCGGAGCTCTCCCTTGCGGTTGAAAGACATGCGACTTCGAAACTTCCTGATGATGACCTTGTTAATATCCGAACTCTTGGGTTCCGTGGTGAAGCATTGCCCTCGATCGGTGCCGTGGCCCGACTGAAGGTCACGTCCCGTGAAAAAGGATCCGACGAAGCTTTTGAAATCTCGGTTAATGGCGGGATTAAGGGAAAGTTTCGTCTGGCGGCTCTCGGAAAAGGCACTCGGGTCGAGATACATGACTTGTTCTATGCCACGCCAGCAAGGCTAAAATTCCTTAAAACGCTCCGCACTGAGGTCGATCATGCTTCTAGCGCGATAAAAAAATTAGCCATGGCTCATCCAGAAATTGTGTTTTCACTGTCCGATGAAGATCGGACCCGGTTTCGGTTTGGAACCGCGCAAGGTGACATGGTCACTGCTCGGTTAGAGCGAATCTCGATGGTTATGGGACGGGATTTTGCCGATAATGCAATCGCGGTCTCGTCGGAACGGGAAGGACTAGCTCTTACTGGCTATGCAGGTCTGCCGACGCTCAACCGCGGAAATTCGAGAGCCCAGTATTTGTTTGTCAACGATCGGCCGGTTCAGGATCGATTATTAGTTGGTGCAGTGCGTGGAGCGTATCAGGATTTCCTAGCACGAAATCGACATCCAATGGTCGTACTTTTCCTTGAGGTGCCAAACCAAGCTCTTGACGTAAACGTACATCCAACAAAAGCAGAGGTTAGGTTCCGAGATACATCGAACGTTCGGGGGCTCATCGTTGGTGGACTGCGTACAGCACTGGAGAACGCAGGGCACAGAGCATCTACAACTATTTCCCAAGCTGCGCTTGGCGCATTTAAATCTGCGCAAAAGGGAAATTTCCGACAAGGGTTAGCCGATTTGTCTCTAACTCGGGAACTAAAAGAACATGCGAATGTATACCAGGCGCCATCAGCTGAAGATGTATTCGACGATTTTGACCGGCCTTCGGCACGGGATATGGTTAACGAAGTTTTGTCACCATCGACCGCTACCAAAAACCCGTATCCATTGGGTGTTGCGCGTGCACAGGTGCATGAAACCTACATAGTTGCACAAACTGAAACTGGCCTCGTAATTGTCGATCAGCACGCTGCGCACGAGCGCCTAGTATACGAGCGAATGAAGAGTGCACTTGCCAATGGCGGCGTCAAAACGCAGGGTTTGCTTATCCCCGAAGTTGTAGAACTAGGGGAGATCGCGGTGGAACGACTATGTCAGAAATGCACTGAGTTTGCCGAACTCGGACTTATTATTGAAAAATTCGGTTCCGATGCCATCGTGGTCCGAGAAGTACCCGCCCTGCTAGGGCAATCCGATATCGCCGGACTTTTGCGGGATCTTGCTGGTGATCTGGAGGAATTCGGTAGCGGTTTAGCACTAAAAGAACGCCTCGAGGATATTTGTTCTACCATGGCCTGCTATGGCAGCGTGAGGGCGGGACGTCGGCTAACGTCCGAGGAAATGAACGCGTTACTACGAGAGATGGAAGCGACGCCTCATTCTGGTCAGTGTAATCACGGTCGTCCTACTTACGTAGAACTCGAACTTGTCGATATCGAACGTCTATTTGGGCGTCGTTAGGCCATACAACCTATGTACAATCCGTAAATGAGTTCTAAAGGGTCAGTTATTCTCATTGTATAGGAATATTCTGATGCGTGTTCTGCCATACTTCCTGTCTTCTAAAAGTATAAAGGCATATCCCATATTGAGTATCTCGTCTGGTCCGCTTTCGACGATGCAAACCGCTTTGTCGGCAATCCAGCCGCGGTATCCCAGATTCAGCAAGGCGGGTTGGGCCAAATTTTTACTATAGGGTGGGTCCATAAATACTAGACCGCAAGGTTCCGCGGGATAAATAGATTTAAGACAGTCTGTCCGAAGTAGATCGGTTCGGACTCCTTCATTTAGCGCTACTATGTTCTGTCGGCATAGATCTAGTGCCGTATTGCTGATATCTAGGAAGGTAGAATGTTCGGCACCGCGGCTAAGGGCCTCCAGACCGAAGGCGCCGGTTCCGCAGAATGCGTCGAGAACTCGTGTACCTACCAAAGCCGATTTGCCGCCAATTCCAAGGTCTCGATGTTCGAGGATATTGAATACACCCTCTCGAACCCTATCCGAAGTAGGCCGGATCTCCATTCCTTCGGGCGCGACGATTTGTCGGCCTCTATGCTTGCCGGCGATAATCCGCATTAAAAAGCCCTGCCCTGATTTGATCTTTGAGAACTCGTTTCGGCACCCCTTCAACGCCACCACGATCCAGTTTTCCAAGCTGGAATGGGCCGTAAGATGTTCTAATAAGCCGGCTCACTTTATACCCGAGGTGGTTGAATACCTTTCGGAGCTCCCGATTTTTTCCTTCTCGGAGAGATACCGTCAACCATGCATTCGCGCCTTTTTTGCTGTCTAAAACAGCTTCAATCGCACCGTATTTCGTACCTTCTATCACAATACCTTTCTTGAGCGCAGCAATATCTTTTTCGTCGGGAATCCCAAACATCCTCACCCGATATCGCCGTGTCCAGCCAGTTTCGGGTAACTCAAGATGGCGAGCCAGACTTCCATCATTGGTAAGCAACAACAAACCTTCTGAGTCGAAATCCAACCGACCAACACTCATCACACGAGGTAGAGAATCGGGAAGCCGGTCATAGATCGTGCTACGTCCGTTGGGGTCGTTGTTGGTGCAGATTAAGCCGGGAGGTTTGTGATAACGCCAAAGACGAGTGGCCTGAGGTGCGGCCACAGTTTTTCCGTCTACACGTATGATTGATTTTTCCGTGACTAGCGTGCCGGGCTTTGAAACCTCTCTGCCATCGACGGAAATCCTGCCTTCTCTGATCCAGCGTTCGGCTTCTCGACGCGAACAGACACCGGCTCTGGAGAGTCTTTTGGCTATCCGCTGATCAGATTTTTCAATCATTGTAGTTAGCTGCAGCGTTGGTAAAAGCTTTGAATATCTGAGCGTCCGCGGGATTTATGGAGAACTCGGGATGCCACTGAACGCCAAGACAAAATTCGTATGCCGCAGATTCAATACCCTCGATAACCCCGTCTGTCGCAATAGCGTTTATAGTGACGTTTCTCGCCACGTCTTTGACTGCTTGATGATGGGCTGAATTCACTGACAGATCGGTGTTTCCGGTAATACGGTGAAGTAGGGTATTTTCAAGAACCTTAATATCATGACCTACTTCATCCCGTGGATTCGGCTGCTCATGTGCCAGAGGGTTTTCTATCTCGTCCGGTATGTGCTGTATTAAGGTACCACCGAGGACAACATTGAGTAGTTGTTGGCCTCCGCAAATACCCAGAATCGGTATGTTTCGGGAGAGCGCTCCCTCAGTTATACCCCATTCAAATTCCGTCCGGTGTGTTTTTAAAACGACCGATGGGTGTTTTGAAGAAACACCAAAAAGTGCGGGATCAACATCAAAAGCACCACCTGTAATCAACACCCCGGAGACCAGATCAAGATATCTATCGATTTGGTCTATTTCGTGGGGGAGCATTACCGGTAGTCCTCCTGCAGAGCTGACGGCGGATCCATAATTTTCGCGAGCAGCGTACCAGCGGAATTTTGAATAACCACCAGGATCTTCTGAGTCTAGTGTAATACCTATCGCTGGAGGGTTCATCCCATGGTCCCATCAGTGAGCACAATATGCACCAGTTTCCCCAAATTACAGATCGCAACAGCCGAAGGCATCTCGGTAAAATAATTACCATCCGGGAAGATTATAATGAATCTTGAAAGCCATACCATGCTCCGGTAGTCCGTTGCATGGTCAGAGCCAGCGTCGGTTTTCTATGACCGCAATGATCAGATTCACCGGGAGAAATCCTTTTTATTTTTTCCAGATAGTAGTCGTGATTTATAAAAGCGTGAAACAGTCGGTAATAGAAATCTCGGAATTGTTTTTAATAAATCCGTATTTGTTTCTATGAGATACTGAAAATACGAGTTTTTAAGCTCAGGAATAGACAGCACCGACCGATTATAATCAAGATTGAAATTATTCAACCACGATTGAAAAAATACTTATATCTTGACCTTCTGTTTAAGGAGGAAGACCTTGGTAAGATGACATCGGGAGGCCTATCGGCTCACATCAATTTCATGGAGATTGCCTTGCAGGAGGCCCGGCGATCTGCCGATAGGGGGGAAGTGCCAGTTGGTTGCGTAATTGTTGACTGGCGCTCAAAAACAATCGTCGCAAGTGAAGGAAACCGGGTTGAGGAGTGGAAAGATCCAACAGCCCACGCTGAGATGGTGGCAATCAAATCGGCAACTGAGATTATTAGAGAGAAACGTCTGGGGACATGTGATCTTTACGTCAACCTCGAACCATGTCCAATGTGCGCCGCGGCAATTTCCTTTGCTCGAATTCGCCGACTTTACTTCGGTGCATTAGACCATAAGAGCGGGGGCGTCGAGAATGGTGCGCGGATATTTGATCAAAAAACCTGTCATCACCGTCCCGAGGTCTACGGCGGCATCCGAGAGGTAGATGCCGCCAAATTACTAAAATCATTCTTCGCCAAACGTCGTTGACCCGGTGATACGTCAGATTACTTATTTTCCTCGGGGAAACCGTACTCCTCCCACCGAGAAACTACTTTATCCATATCTTCCTTATGAGGATGAACGGTCTTTGGATAGCGCTCGCCGTCGTATTGATCTTCTAAATCAAAATCCAGGTTAATAGTGGCATCAATCAGTACGCGGCACCATTTGCCGGTACCAAACTTCATAGGATCTCGGTCACGCAGCCTCGTTGAGGGGTCGAGAAGTGAACCGAAAGACCCCGGGAAAAAGACGATATCATCCTCTGCAGCATTTACGCGATAGGCGAATGCCCAATCCATCGAAGCGTAATCGTGGATATCGATGTCATCGTCTACTACCCAAATATTCTTGTATCTGAGATGGGCAGAGTTTGACCCCCAGACAGCGGCGGCGGCCTGCTTCGCTTGACCGCGATAAGTCTGATTCATCTGTATCATCAGGGTAGTTCCGTTATTAGCGGCTGGGCAATGCACATCTGTGATACCCGGTACGCCGGCGCGTTCTAGCACGTTCCAGGCGACGCCTGCCCGTTGGACTGAACTCGTAATAGAATTCTCGTTAAGCATCTTGGGAAGAGTGCCCTCCAGCGTCCCGCGATGAATAGAGTCATTACGATACGACACAGAAGTTACCTTGGTAACGTGCTTCGGTCCCTGATCACCTCCGAAATACCCAGTGTATTCTCCGAAAGGTCCCTCCATTTCGAAGGTTTCTGGGTCTGGGTCAATGAAGCCTTCTATAACCATCTCACAATTAGCGGGTACCATCAGGTCGCTAGTCTCGCATTTTATAAGTTCTACGGGAGCGCCGCGGATCGCGCCCATAACCTCGTACTCCGACACCCCTGTTGGGATCGGAGCTGAAGCGCAATAGGGTAATGATGGTTCCCAGCCATATACATGGGCTACGGGCATCTTCATTCCCCGGTCCGCCCATTTTTGGAAGTGAACTCCCCAGTTCTGGGCGCGCCAAAGTAAGACTGGCAGCGTGTCCTTCTGTCCCAACATACCGCGGTATATGCCGAGATTGTGCTGCCCTGTATCTGGGTCCATGGTAATGGTAGCTTGATAGGTATTGATGTAGCGGCCCCCATCCTCTCGGTGCCAACGCGGCACGGGCACTTTATAGATGTCTATATCGTCGCCCGTGACAATGTTCTCTTTGACCTTTCCTTCTTTTACCTCAACTGGTTCCACACGTTGCTGTAGAAAGTGTCGTGTCGCCAGAACCAGATCGCGAACGGGTGCGTCTTTTGGCAGGCCTAACATCATCGCGACGCGTTTGTAATTTGACAGCCCACCGGTGAAAACCTTTCGAGAATAAACGTCGTCGCCTTCGCCGTAGCCAGTAATATTATTAAATAGCAACGCGGGACCGTTACCCTGACCAAAGGTCTTCCGTGCGACTGTACCCAGTTCACAATCCCAATCCACCTCAACATCGATTTCTTGCAGCTCGCCCTCATCGCGGAGAGCATCAATCCACCCCCTCAAATCGCCAAACTGACGAGGGACGATTTTGTTATGCATAGCACCGACTTGATTAGACATTTTACGCTCCGTTCTGTCTGTCTGAATTTAAGCTAACTCATTTGGCAGAGACGCCATAAATCATATAATTCTGAGGTTTTCGCGATCGCGGCTATCTTAGTCAATCGTTGGCCTTTCATGACCCCATGCAAGTACTGCATGGACAATTATGTGTCGGAAGAGAGACGTGGCTTCCACTTCCCACTTAGTTGCAATGTTTCCATCCGGCCTTCAATCGACGCAATGTCCTCATCTGAAGGGCGAACCGTCGGGGGATATCGCTGTCCGCCTCTTTCTGGCTCATAATCAAGGTTGATAGTCGCATCAGTTAAGACACGAGACCACTTTCCAGTCCCAAAAAGATGAACATTTGCGTCGCGTCGTCTAACGCTGGGGTCTAGACCGGCACCCCAGTTGGCCGGATAGATCAGGATATCTCCCTCGCCGGCATGGACCCGCCAAGCATACGCCCAATCAACGGCCTCGTAATCATGTACATCAATATCTTCGTCAACGACCGTTACATGCTTGTATCGAACGTGGGAGGAAGAATCTCCCCAAAGGGCAGCGGCAACCTGTTTTGCCTGACCACGATATGTCTGATTTATAGAGACGTTCAGATTGACGGCTGCCTGTATCGGATGGCCGAATACATCCACTACGCCGGGAACTCCAGCGCTTTCTAGTGCGTTCCAAGCGACTGCAGACCGATGGATAGAACTCATAATCGGATTTTCCCCGATGCTTCCGGGGATAGCGCCTTCCACGGTTCCTCGGAAAATAGGATCGTCACGGTGCATAATCGCTGTTACCCGCGTAGTATGTTTTTTTGATCGTTCCGGAGCGTAAAAGCCGGTGAATTCGGCGTATGGACCTTCTTCTGTAAATGTCGACGGATCAGTTGATATCCACCCCTCGATTACGATTTCGGCGGAGGCGGGCACCTTCAATGGGACTGTCTCGCAATCAACAAGATCAACTGGTTCACCCCGTATCGCGCCCATGACATCGTATTCTGAAATACTACGCGGTACAGGCGCACCGGCGGTGAAGCCAAGTGCGGGTTCCCACCCTATCACGTAGGCGACCGGCATCTCGCTACCCGATTGCTGGTGTTTTGAAAAATGACCGCCCCAGTGCTGCGCTCTCCATAAGAGGACAGGAATCTCTGCAGGACCACCGACCATCCCGCGATAGATACCCACGTTATGGACATCTGTATCGGGGTCTTTGGTAACACAGCCAGCATAGGTAAGGACATAACGGCCGCCATCCAGCCGATTCCACTTTGGCACTGGAAATTTTAAGAGATCAATATCGTCTCCAGTAATTATGTTGTCTTTCACCGGGCCATGCTTGACCGTCCGCGGTTCAATTCGCTCTTGGAATATAGTTCTACATATACTGACTAATTCTCGCGCTGGTGTGTCTTGTGGTAGCCCAAACATCATTGCGATCCGCGAATAGCTCGCATGGCCACCTGTGAAAATCCGAGAACACAGGGTTTCGGGGCCATTATAATCCTTAATATTCGAAAATAGAAATGCCGGCCCGTCGCCGCTTCCCTGCATCACACGAATTATATTACCTAGCTCTACGTCCCAGTCGACTTCGCCCTTGATCTCTTCTAATTCTTCAGCGTCGCGTAATGCTTCGATCCAGCCACGAATGTCCCCAAAGACTGCCGGCCCGCGTGATATTCCGGAACTACTCATTAAACTCTCCCAAAGCTCTGAACCTTTATTGTTGAGGTTTAGCGTTAATCCGGGGAGGATACCAGCGCAGCGATATTCACTTCAGACATGGGCTCATGCGGTAATAAGATGCTTGCATTGAGGTCGACGCGGTAAAATAGAATTGAGGGGTTATCACATACCTAGCTATCAGATTAGAAGGAACAGGGAGAATCTATCGACCACTTTCATATGTCCCGGTAGACCTGAGATTGGTTGATGATATCTTGACTCGCTACCTGCCATGAGCAAACGATGGTAGGCAATTTTACGCAGGCGGGTTATGGCGTCTAAATATCAAATGATCGACGATAGACCGCAGGAAAATGTTTTTCGCGTGAGACGGGCCGCGTTTACTGACCCTGAAACATTCGAAAGAGAAATTGAATGCATCTTTAATCGTTGCTGGCTTTATATTGCCCATGAAAGTCAGGTGCCGGAGCACGGAGATTTTGTTGCGACGCGTTTGGGCACCTATCCAGTATTCATAATCCGAGGTGGCGACAGTATAATCAGATGTTTTTACGATGCCTGCAGTCATCGCGGCTCAAAGTTAACCGGGCGCTTATCCGGAAACACAAAGACAATTAAATGCCGTTATCATGGCTGGTGTTTTAACGCCGAGGGCGATTGTACCTTAGTCCGTGGTGGTAAAGAAGCATACCGGCCTGCCGATCTTAATCGAATGGGTACCGCCCTACGTCCGATTGAACAATTCTCGTCCTATAAAGGGTTTCTATTCGGGTGCACAGACCCGAAAGCACCACCGCTGGAGGATTTCCTCGGAGGTGCAATGTCTTTCATAGATCTAATCGCTGACCAAGCGCCTGACGGTATGGAAGTTTTGCGGGGCGAAAGCCGCTACATGATGGAGGCTAATTGGAAGCTACAGACCGAAAATTCGACGGATGGTTACCACGTTGCGACTGTTCATCGGAATTTTGCGACGACTGTAGGTTATCGGGAAACACTGACACCCGATGGGAAGGAGGGTATGGCGAAGACCGAGGCAAGCCGAATTCTCAGCCTTGAGAAGATCAATTCTGGCGGCTACGACGTTGGTAATGGTCACATGATCAACTGGGCCGATCGCGGGAATCCTGCAGCAGGACCGTCATGGCCGCAACGCGAGGCACTGCTCCGGAAGTATTCCAAAGGAAAGGTGAAATGGATGTTGGAACGGGGTAGAACGGTCACGATTTTCCCGAACCTGCTACTTAACGATGTCGCATCCACCTGCATTCGCGTCTGGCGACCAATTGCCGTAGGCGTGACTGAAATTGAAACCTGGTGTGTCGCGCCGAGAGGAGAAACCTCTGATGCCCGCCGCGCCCGAATTCGGAAATACGAGGATTTCTTTTTTCCTGCCAGCCTAGCTGTCCCAGATGACGTACGCGCTATGGAGGGAGGATATACCGGTTCCCAAGCCCTGGACGACGGTTGGAATGATCTTGCTCTTGGACATAAAACACTTATTGAAGGCGCAGACATGGCCGCACAGGAACTGGGCGTTGTGCCCGTTAACAGCAACCCGGGCCGGGAAGTAGAAACGCCATTCTTTGCATTTTGGCGGGAGTGGGCGGCGCGCCTCTCCGTATGACTATTTTAAGCCAAGAGTATGCTGAATTCCTCTATCGAGAGGCCTGGTATCTAGACAATAGACGCTGGGACGATTGGCTATCGATTTATGCCGAGGATGCAACCTACTGGGCGCCAGCGATGGTGGGTGACGAAGAATGGACCGACGATCCCGATAATGATGTTAGCCTGATGTATATGGATCGAGCTGGCCTCGAAGCCCGTATATTTCGGATAGAGGGAACAGACTCATATGCCACCGATCCGCTTCCTCATACCACACATTTGGTGACCAATGTCCTAACACAGGGTGAGAGGGATGACCTTATTATCGTCTCAGCTGCATGGATGGTGCGAAGTTATTCGAGAGTGCGTGGCTCAATTTCCCGGGGAGGACTCTATGAATTTGCGTTACGTAAGTCGTCGGGTGGACTGAAGATCGTACGAAAGAAAATCTTCATTCATGACGACCGGATAGTCGGACCCATCGATATATATAACATCTGACTATTCATCATCGAAGTTAGCTGCAATTTTGATAGACCTTCACTTCCCGCTGAAGTCATCTCAGCTCATTATTAGCCAAAGTGCGAGAACGCCCGTCTATACCGTTTTAGAGCGTGTTTGCGGCATTTTGACAAAAACTCTATCCTTTAGATGCCGGAAATAAGCGGAGCGAACCTATGTTCTTGAAAAACGCTTGGTATGTTGGTGCTTGGGGCACCGAGGTTGGCAGACAGAGTCTCCTTC
>PTJZ01000007.1 GCA_002937455.1 Alphaproteobacteria bacterium MarineAlpha11_Bin1 | reverse complement strand
GGCGCGCCCGGCGGTGCTTCGCCCTCAGTTGGGGCTCCTCCTTCACCTTCGCCAGGAGGACCTTCACTAGGAGGACCTTCACTAGGAGGACCTTCACCTTCGCCCGGAGGACCCTCGCTAGGAGGACCCTCGCTAGGAGGACCTTCGCCCGGAGGACCTTCACCTTCGCCCGGGGGACCTTCACCTTCGCCCGGAGGACCTTCACCTTCGCCCGGGGGACCTTCACCTTCGCCCGGAGGACCTTCACCTTCGCCCGGAGGACCTTCACCTTCGCCCGGAGGACCTTCACCTTCGCCCGGAGGACCTTCACCTTCGCCCGGAGGACCTTCACCTTCGCCCGGAGGACCTTCACCTTCGCCCGGAGGACCTTCACCTTCGCCCGGAGGACCTTCACCCTCCGGATCTGGAGCATTATTTTCAGTGTTTTGTTGTTCCTGTCTTTGTTCTTCCCGCCTCTGTTCTTCGTTACTTCGTTGCTGCGGACGCGTTTGAATTGCTGTACCGAATTGTTGTTGAATTTGTTGGACAGGAATTACTATGGGGGGCGGAGGCGGCTGGCTAAAGCTTGTTAGAGTGATCGCTTGCCCAGGTTGCGTGAGTGTTTGGACGCCAGCGCCGTTCGAGATAGTTATTTGACCAACACCGCCATCAGAATCTCTCAAAAGGGCGATCGTGTTTTGTTCGCCCTCCTGAGCGGCGCGGCCTGCAACCGTGGTTCCCCTGATACCAATTGATGCGACAGGTGTTTCGACGAGCATCGAGTCACTACCGGCTTTCGCAATCTTTCCAGATACAAAAGAAAATACACCCTGAACAAATGAGGTTTTAGAGGTACCTGTCTCCGTCGTAGGATCGTAAACGAACTCATCCAGTACCATGCGTCCGCTCTCGGAGAGAGAGATCGTTGTATTATCGTTGAATATGAGGCCTACCTTACCAGCCGGATTTGTTTGAATTACATCGCCCTGGAAAATTGGATCGTTAAGATTGAGCTGTATATTTGTTCCACCAGAACGAGTTACATTGACGGTCCCTTCTATAGTTTTTACCGATCCTATTGGTGAAGAAACCAATGCTTCACTAAGTTGCGCGTATTGAATGGGGGTATAGGATCCCGCAAGTTTTGTTGCGAGTTCCGCAGAAATTCTCGCGCCACCCTCCGTGAACAAATCTGGCGGACTTTGCCCTGCAAAAAAGTTAGTCAGGTGGACTACTTCGCCATTGTCCCCTGTGAGGACAAGGTCAGAACCGTTCCGGGAGTAATCCGCGGTCAGTAAAAAAGTACCACCGGGCACAATTATATCCGCATTGATAGATGCGTCTATAACTTCGAACGCCTGGGTGTCGGCGCCGATCTCGGCAGGTATGCCAAACTTGGATGTCGAGATTTCTCTTAGCATTAAATGCTATGCATCGCCCTGGTTTTAAAAGTGACTAAAGCTTAATTACCTAATAACTGCTCCTAGTTAGGAGTCCGAGTGACAAGATCATCGAGGGATAAAAGCCCCATATTAAAAACCACCCTGATGGCCGCAAGAATTTCATCATATTTCGCTAAAGTATAATTTATTTTTGCGTCAATAAGCTGACTTTGAGCGTCCAAGGTGTTTATTGACGTTTCTTTCCCCGCTTTTTCCATTCTCTCTCTCGCAACAACTATCTCTTCGGCGATTCTGAGGCCGTTTTCCATAAGTTCTTTATTTTCTAGAGTTGTCCTTAATTGCTGAAAACTGACGGCGAGATCTGTCTCAATCTGTTTCTTTGCGACATCGTATTGGCTTAGAGACGCCGCATAGTTGCTGCGCGCAGAACGGGATCCATAATAAGTACTGAAACCATCAAACAGGGTCCAACTCGCCTTCAAAAGAATTGACCAGTCACGGCGTATTCCAATGACTCCACCTGCGTCTTCCTCGTAATTGTATTTTGCCTCCACATCAAATTTAGGCCAGTAACCTGCTTTCGCCGCCCCCATCCCAAGTCTAGAGACGTCAACACTAGTCTGAGAGGCTTCTAAGGCTGCACTATTCTTGAGTGCTGTACTCAGTGCGTCTTCCAAAGACTCTGGGATCTGAGGCAACTTCAGCTCGGAGTCGATAGCCCCATTCAAGATAGGACGATATTGGAACAAATAGGTGAATTGGGTCTTGGACTGTTCCAGTTGGCCTTTGAATTGAATTTTTCGCTGGGTAGAAATTTGGAGGCGGCTTTTTGCTTGAAGAACGTCTAGCGCGATCCCCTTACCCTTTTCCACCTTTTCGTTTTCAAGCTTAAGTTGTTCCTTGGTAAATGCTTCCGCTTGGATAGCGTAATTAAGCAATTGTTTATCACGAACGATGGAAAAGTGTGCCGTCAGCCCCTCGAGTAAAACAGCGCTTTTAGTACTCGCCAGATTCAAATCCGCAAGCTGTATTTGTTTACCAGATATTCTATAAGAAGCGGAGTCCGCTCCACCCGAAAACAGATTTTGTGTGAGTGTTACTGTTCCTTTCATTCGGGTTTCTCGTTGTTCGTCCAAGCCCGTACCACGAGTAGTGGGGCTATCTATGACCTCTCGCCCCTTTTCCGAAGTAAAATTAATGTTTGGAAGAAAAGAAGAGAAAGCCTGCTCTTGGCCAGAATCCGCGGCCTCCGATGTTTTTTCGGCAGCCTTAATTCGCTCATCCGTTTCCAGTAATTGAAAAAGATCATTGTTCAAATTCGGGACCGCCGAGGGCAAGACCGTAGCGTTCGATTGAGCGTAAGACCCAGTCGGGGAGATTAGAAAATTGGAGAGAAGCACGGTTACTAAAATCAGGAAACGCGCAGGTTCACGCAAAGCCATACGAAACTGCCACCTATTTTTTCTCAATATAAAATATTCATATGGCAGTTACTACATCATATTATGGGATATAAAATTCTTAAATATCCCAGTAAAAGGGCTCGAGGGCTTCCTCAGTGCACTAGCTGAGAGAGATGTCAGTATGCCGCTACGTGTCCAGAAAGCTCCGCAGCATCCGGCTTCGTGACGGATGCTTCAATTTACGGAGGGCTTTCGCCTCAATCTGTCTAATACGTTCACGTGTCACGCTGAACTGCTGGCCAACCTCTTCCAGAGTATGGTCGGTGTTCATCCCAATTCCGAAACGCATGCGGAGCACGCGTTCCTCGCGGGGTGTCAGACTTGCCAGTACTCGAGTGGTAGTTTCCCGCAGATTACCCTGAATAGCGGCATCCAATGGTTGGACAGCATTCTTATCTTCGATGAAGTCACCAAGATGGCTGTCTTCCTCATCACCGATCGGTGTTTCGAGGGAGATCGGCTCCTTAGCAATTTTGAGAACTTTCCGTACTTTTTCTAGCGGCATTCCAAGTCGCACGGCTAGCTCTTCAGGGGTCGGCTCGCGGCCAATTTCATGGAGAATTTGACGACTAGTCCGAACCAACTTGTTAATGGTTTCGATCATGTGAACTGGAATTCGGATCGTGCGCGCCTGATCAGCTATCGAACGCGTAATCGCCTGACGAATCCACCAGGTGGCATAGGTCGAGAATTTATAGCCACGCCGGTATTCAAACTTATCGACCGCCTTCATCAGTCCGATATTACCTTCCTGTATGAGGTCTAAGAATTGCAGGCCACGATTCGTATATTTCTTAGCGATGGAAATTACGAGTCTAAGATTGGCTTCTACCATCTCTTTCTTCGCACGTGAGGCCTCGCGCTCGCCGCGCTGGACCTCGTTAGTCAACCGGCGAAATTCGGGAACCTGCATTTCGGTCTCTTCTGAAAGCGCGGTAATTTGAATCCGAATATCCTTAATTTCATCGCGATACCGCTGAACGAATGGCTTCCACCCCTTACCCGTTAAACGGGAAACACGATTTAGCCATTTGGGATCTGTTTCGGATCCCAAATAGTATTCAAGAAATTCGGCCCGAGAAACCTTGGATTTTGTCGCCATACGCAGCAGACGGCCTTCAAGCGCTAGGAGCGTCTTATTGTAAGTATACAGCTCTTGTACGAGTTGTTCGATGCGGAAGTTGTTCATCCTCACGTTCTTGACGTAGCCGACCAGTTCGATGTGCAGCTTAGCTAGATTCTTCTCCGATATAGCGCCAAATGAACCGTTGCCAAACTCTGCCTCTTTTCTCTTTGCACGCAGTTTGGCAACTTTCGGCCAAGTAATAGAAATTTTATCCAGATTCCGGATAACTTTAGGGCTAAGAGACTCTTCCATCGCTGAAAGTGAGATGCTAACTGCGTCGTCATCATCTTCGTCCTCGTCGGGTTCGCCCTCGGCCTCTCCCGTCGGCGCGCCGGTGCGGGGTGGGTTAGCGGTGCCATTTTCGTTAGCCGCCGCGGGTTTGGGATTGTCGCCTCCGTAGGCTGCATCAAGATCAATCACGTCACGCAGCAACATTTCTTCGTTTTTCAGAGCTTCGCGCCACGAAAGGATAGCACGAAACGTCAGTGGAGATTCGCAGATAGCGGCAATCATCTTTTCGCGGCCCGCCTCAATTCGTTTGGCAATCGCAATCTCACCCTCACGCGAGAGCAGTTCTACCGAACCCATTTCTCGCAGGTACATACGGACCGGGTCGTCGGTGCGGCCGAGATCTTGGTTGTCGTCGTTTGCAGCCTTACCGTTGGCCACAGCCTTGGAATCTTCGCTATCAGGATCTGAGTCGTCAACCTCATCATTTTCAATGACGTTAATTCCGAGCTCCGATAATTGTGTAAGGGTGTCCTCAATCTGCTCGGAAGATACATTATCGGGCGGTAACGCCTTGTTCAGGTCATCATAAGTGACATAACCACGTTCCTTACCACTTTCGATAAGCTTCTTTACTGACGCATCGACGGAGTCAATTACTGGAGCGTCGTTAGTGTCTTCGACGGCAGATTTGTCCACGACTTTATCAGACTTAGTATCCGTTATTTCGCCCACCTCCGTGTCGGCCTTCCCCGGTGCGGTATTTCCTGCAGACTTGTCGCCAAACTTGGTTTTATTTTTCTTCGTACCGGTTTTTGCATTTCCATTGACCGTGGCTGCGGGCTTCTTGGCAGAGGCTTTCTTCGGGGCCTGTTTCTTCTGAGAAGCTTTCTTCCCGGCAGGCTTGGGAGAAGGCTTTTTCGCGCTCGATTTCCCAGCAGTTTTTGTTGCAGTTTTTCTCCTCGCCGCAGGCTTCTTATTAGTTTCCGCTTCCGGTTTAATCTTTGTTGCCATAAGAGTTTGTCCCCTAATTTACAGCGTGCCTACCCTAACGCAGCAAGCGCGAACTAATCTTTCAACGGTCTTATCGCCCGCTACCGACAGCGCCAGCGAAGATATTTTTCACTACCTATCTCATATACCGCCGTGATTGCATCTCTGAGTCTTGCTGTCCAACACTCCCCGTTTTCAGCTTTTCGAACCTTCTCCAATTCTCATCTGTCGGGTCTTCAATGTAACTCTGCCGCGCCTCCTCCAAATCTGCCGTTCTCGCGGGCTGAAGCTGCCTCTCCAAAATCTCAAGAAAACCGGTCCGCACTTCCTCGTCCGTCGCACTCATACGTGCAAAACCGGCGTGGACGTATACTTCCGATGATAACACAGACTGCAAAATTTCCCCGTCTCCGTTGCTAGATAACTGGTTCTTAAGGTCGGTTGAGTCAAGTTTTCCCACGAGGGCGTGAACCTTTAAGATTTCCTGTAGTAGCTTGTCAAGCGTTGGATCGGAAACGTTAACCATTGCTAGGTCCTCAGCAAAAGGGTCAAGCAGGCTAGGATGGTTGATGATAGTCGCTAGGAGTCCCTGCTCGAGACGCCGCTTAAGGATGGCAGGATCGGACCTAGTCCCCAGAAAACGAGTATTTTTCCCCGGCCCGACCCAGGAGTTTTCGTCCCGTTTTATACGTTGGCCACTCCCCGTGGGGCCATGCCGAGCTTTAGCTAGATCCCGTAACTTCTGTCGGAAAAGGTTTCGGTACTGGAACTGGACCTTACGATCGGCGATGGAGAGAATCCGATCTTCAAGTCGTTTCTCTAGTCCAGCGATACGTTCTGGGGTATCAATTTGGCGGCCGTCGGTCTCCAACGACCAAACCATCGCAGATAGGGGGGCTGCATCATTTATCAACGAATTCATTGCAGCTAGCCCCTTTTCGGTCACTAGGCTATCCGGGTCTTCGCCCGCAGGCAGCTTTACAAAGCGAAGTGACTTCTCAGGTGCCAGAAGCGGCAAGGCCTTCTCTGCAGCCCGTCCCGCAGCACGGAGGCCTGCCTTATCACCATCGAAGCACATTACCGGCTCGTCCGCGAGCTTCCAGAGTTGCGTGATATGATCTTCTGTCAGCGCTGTGCCAAGGGGCGCGACTGTCTCGATTAGTCCTTCCTGCGCGAGGACTATGACATCCATGTAACCCTCTGTGACGATGACGCGACCAGAATCGCGTGCCCCCTTGCGCGCTGTATCGAGACCAAACAGCGTACGCCGCTTATCGAACAGAGGTGTATCAGGGGAATTAAGGTATTTCGGCTCGCCTGTTCCCATCGTTCGGCCTCCGAATGCGATCGGCCGGCCGCGACCATCACGAATGGGAAAGATTACTCTGTCACGAAAGAAATCGTATGTTTGACGACCGTCATCCGGACGGCGAATTAGCCCCGCCTTCAGTAGAATTACTTCCGGCACCTCTTCGGAGACAAGCGCCGTTTTAAGTGGATTCCCTGCCGGTGCGAACCCCAGCCTGAAGCGCCGAATAGTATCATCCGTTAGGCCACGACCACGCAGATATTCCAGACCCTTGCGTCCAACGGAATCCCATAGTTTGCCCTCAAAGAAAGTACAGGCAAGCTCTACGGCATCAACCAGTTCCGTACGCTGCTTTCCCCACCCTTGATCTTGTGGTGTCGAAATCGGCACATCCAAACCCGCCTCTCTTGCTGCCTGCTCTACGGCCTCGGGAAAGGACAACCCATCATGTTCCATGTAAAAAGAAATAACATCCCCATGCTTGCCGCATCCGAAGCAATGGTAGAATGATTTTTCATCAGAAACGGTAAACGACGGCGTTTTCTCCGAATGAAAAGGGCATAAACCTGAATGTTCGTGGCCTTTCCGGGTTAATTTTACTGACCGGCCGATGATATCTGACAGTGTCAGGCGGGTGCGGATTTCATCGAGGAACTTGGGCGGAAATGCCATCGAACTCGTCCATTAAGTAACCGTTATACGGAGGGGCCTGAGTTCTCTCCGTTTATTTGGGATAGTGTACAAGTCCTAAGTCGTGACGTCAGCCCGCAAGATACGCCTTTAATGCGGCACCAGCCTTACCGAAATCCATCTGCCCGGCATACCGATCACGCAGGGCTCCCATAGCCGCCCCCATATCCTTGATAGTCTCTGCACCAGTTGCCCGGACTACCTCGGCAATCGCCGCCTCCATTTCGACATCGTCAAGCTGGCGCGGCATAAATTCTTGGATGACTATGATCTCTTGCGCCTCCCTCTCCGCAAGTTCTGGGCGGTTCCCCTTCTTGTACATCTCAATCGAGTCATGGCGTTGGCGGATCATAGTCTGGAGAACCTGCAAAATCTCGTCATCCGATATGCCGTCATCCACGCCCTTGGAGCGGGCGGCGATATCGCGATCCTTGATCGCCGCCTGGATCAGACGCAGCGTCGACACCGCGATCTGATTTTTTTTCTTCATCGACGATTTGAGGGCGTCACTGATCTCTTCTCTGAGCATGAAATCGTATCCGCTATCCTTGAAAGCGCGAGACCGTAACGCAAAACGAAGCCCGGCGCAAACGCCTTACAGGAAAACAACTTATTGAAAAATATAGATATTTTAAAAATATGGTAGTTGACGAGTCTGCCACAGCAGTCTATCTACTCTTAGGCGTTAGCCATACTGTCGCCGCGCCTCCGCAGGTACCTATTAAACGCCGAACGAAGCACCGACCATGGCAAAGACCGCGACCCCCACCATCGACTTTCCCACCATCGTACCAAACGGCGCGACCGGCGCGTTGGTACTCGCAGATGGAAGCGTCATTTGGGGGCATGGAATTGGTGCGATTGGCGTCGCAGTGGGCGAGGTTTGTTTCAACACTTCAATCACCGGTTATCAGGAAATCCTCACAGATCCATCTTATGCTGGACAAATCATTTCCTTCACGTTTCCTCACATAGGAAATGTTGGTGTCAATCTGGAAGACTTCGAAACAACAACGCCCGTGGCCCGCGGACTGATCTTGCGGGCGGACATAACGCATCCCAGCAACTGGCGGGCAACGCAGCACTTGGACGCCTGGCTCAAAAGGTATAATTTAATTGGAATCACAGGGGTTGATACACGTCGTCTCACAAGACTGATTCGGGAGTTCGGTGCACCAAAAGGCGTCATCTGCAATGCATCGGACGGTGATAACCTCGGTTTGGAAAAATTTTCGGGCAAACTTGCCCTTCCCAATTTACTAGAAACCGCCAAGGCGTGGCCTGGATTGGAGGGTATGGACCTTGCAAAGGAGGTTACCTGCCAACAGACATATGTATGGGATGAGACCCTTTGGGCTTTAAATCATGGATTCGGAAAGCAAGTCGCGACGCAGCGCCACGTGGTAGCGATAGATTTCGGAGCCAAACGCAACATTCTTCGCTGTTTAGCTGATGCGGGCTGCAAGGTGACCGTGGTTCCGGCCACTGCCAGTACTGAAGACGTTCTACGCCATAGTCCGGACGGTGTTTTCCTATCCAACGGACCCGGAGACCCAATGGCGACCGGTGAATATGCCGTGCCCGTGATACGCCAACTCATAAAGTTTGGCTTACCGATTTTTGGCATATGTCTGGGCCATCAACTACTGGCACTCTCGCTAGGTGCCAGCACTAAAAAGATGCACCTAGGTCATCGTGGCGCAAATCACCCAGTTAAAGATCTCGTTACCGGAAGGGTGGAGATCACCAGCCAAAATCACGGATTCGTAGTTGATAAGGCGACGTTGCCGGAAGGTGTGAAAGAAAGCCATGTATCGCTATTCGATGGCAGTCTAGAGGGAATCCGCTGCACGGATGGGAGAGAAGTTTTTTCAGTCCAATATCACCCCGAAGCCAGCCCTGGGCCAGAGGACAGTCACCACCTTTTTGGGCAGTTCATGGAAATGATTGATAATGCGTGAGGCTACCTTAAGCCTTGTCAAATTTGTCTCAAAAGTTTGGAATTGTGGAATTCCGGTCTCGTCGGCTATCGTATTTGTCGTAGTCAAAGGAAAAGAGCTCTTGCTAAGTGAGCGCATAGATTTTTTGGCAAGGTAATTGGCGATAAAAAAATGGCCTATCCGAGGTTCGGTTTCCTGAAGTTAGATGGCCATTTATAGGCCAACATCACACCGAGCTATCCGCATACACCCCCTCTTAAAATTTATCGATGCGTGCCGAAGTAAGCACGATATAAAATTTGCAATCCGGGTCTGAGTAAAAGAAAAATATTGTACCCCCACTCCAAAAAAAAACTGAATGATCGTTGTGAGCAAAGTCTACCTATTGTGGAAAATGCGGTCAGCGCAGTCCACAGGACTGCGAAGGCAGCTCCTCCAGAAAAAACTGTCCTATTTTATCCATCACATGAAAACGTTCCAGCGCGTCTATTCGGGATAGTCTTGGCGCAACCGAGTCGCCAGAAACACTATTAACGTCAATCCAGTCGATACTTTTAGCGCCGCGATGTTTGCGGTACCCCCCTGTTCTCACTGGCACAAATGGGGCAGCTACCGTCGAAATATACAGTCAGGCGCCCTTTGGTGACCCTAGGTAAGCCCAACCTCACCAAGGAACTTCTGCTCCTTTATAATCAAAAAACCCACCTGACTGAGATGGTGTTAGATGGTCCAAGACGGAAAGACAGCCCTCAGCCGCCTCAGCGGCTGACTGCGCCTGAAATCGAGATTTCAGAAACGGGTCGGAGAGCGGACTATCGACAGTACCTGGATGATAGGCGACGCACAATGCGTCAGGTCTAAGGCGTTTAAGTTCAATCGCCGAAGTACGGACAATCTGATTGAGTGCCGCTTTTGATGACCTGTAGCTGTACCAGCCTCCGAGCCGATTGTCCGCGATACTACCGACCCGGGCCGATAGGGTGCAAAAAACGGATTTACCCTCTTTAGGTAGGAGAGGCAGAAAATGTTTCATCAACAGTGCTGGCCCAATTGCATTAACAGCCATCGCATATGCCATTTTAAAGCCATCTATTTTGGCCAGAGCTTTTTCGGGATATGTATCATCGTCATGCAAAAATCCCGTGGCATCTATCAAAAGGCGAACGGGATAATCAAATTCAGAGACCGCTGACGCCGCGTCAGCAATAGATTTTTCAACTGTTATATCTACGGATGGCGAGGTGGAACGGGAGAACCCAGCCGTCCTTTCGATGGTTTTTTCGAATTTAAGGCGATTTTCCAAAGCCGAACCGATCGCTCCAGAACTTCCAAATATGACAGCACATCCACCATTTGGAAGAGACGAAAGGAGCATTCTGGATTTTTCACTCATAAAAGACATCTATCGAACTAAAAATATAACTACCGCTGTCATGTCGTTCTAAAATACCATTTTAGCGAGATTAGTGTCGGTGATGTCTTTGTTTTGCGGGTGAGTTGTCAAAATCAAAATCTGTATTTTTTCACGCAAAGTCCGCATTTAAGGCTTCTTTTCCCGCTCTTCAGAACATAATAGTTTGGTTACGCGATAAACACGTTATTAGATCAGTAAAGGTATTTCTTCCGGAGGGGCTTTAGTTTCTGAGAACAGAGCTCCCTAAATGTCATAAAATGACATTGAATTTATATATACCCCTCTTGCCTACGCCCGCGAGTCGTGAGAAATACCTGTCGGTCAATTCTTACGTTTGACCCACTTGTTCTGTCGCGCCTGTCCGGTTTTTTATCGTCAGGTGCTGGAAGTCGATTGACGCCCATGCCCAAACGTACTGATCTCAAAAGTATTCTCATAATCGGCGCAGGGCCGATAGTGATCGGTCAGGCATGCGAATTCGACTATTCTGGTACCCAAGCCTGTAAAGCGCTTAAAGACGAGGGCTATCGCGTCATACTCGTTAACTCCAACCCTGCTACGATAATGACTGACCCGGAATTTGCAGACGCTACCTATATAGAGCCGGTGACGCCGGACTTAGTCGCTAAGATTATTGAAAAGGAAAAGCCGGATGCGATCCTCCCAACTATGGGAGGGCAAACTGGCTTAAATACCGCTCTATCGCTTGCAAAGATGGGTGTCTTGGACGCGAACGGGGTGGAATTAATCGGCGCCAAACGCGAGGCGATAGACAAGGCTGAAGACAGAGCCCTCTTCCAAGAGGCAATGACAAAAATTGGCCTTGAAAGTCCGCGAGGGCGGATCGCCCATTCCATGGATGAGGCATTGGAGGTGATGGAAGAAACAGGCCTTCCGGCAATTATTCGCCCATCTTTCACCTTAGGTGGCACTGGCGGTGGGGTAGCCTATAACCGTGAAGAATTCGAAGATATTGTGCGCCGGGGCATTGAGGCCTCGCCGACCTCGGAGGTTCTCGTTGAGGAGTCAATTATTGGCTGGAAAGAATACGAGATGGAAGTGGTCCGCGACAGCGCGGATAACTGTATTATTATTTGTTCGATCGAGAACGTCGATCCCATGGGGGTACACACCGGCGACTCAATCACTGTCGCCCCCGCGCTAACGCTAACTGATAAAGAATACCAGATTATGCGTAATGCCTCCATCGCGGTGCTACGAGAAATTGGGGTCGATACGGGCGGATCGAATGTGCAATTTGCAGTCAACCCGCGAGATGGCCGGCTGGTAATAATCGAGATGAACCCGCGCGTCTCACGTTCATCGGCGCTAGCATCTAAAGCCACCGGATTTCCCATCGCCAAAATCGCCGCCAAACTGGCAGTAGGTTATACGCTCGACGAACTTGATAACGATATAACGGGTGTTACCCCCGCATCTTTTGAACCGACGATCGACTACGTCGTCACTAAAGTGCCACGATTTACCTTCGAGAAGTTCCCAGGCACCGAGCCAACCCTGAGTACCCAGATGAAATCGGTTGGCGAGGCTATGTCGATTGGCCGCACTTTCCAAGAGTCTCTGCAGAAGGCCATGCGATCTATGGAGATCGGGCTCAACGGCCTAAACGAAGTATTTATTCCAGGCGCAATTTCCGATGACGAAGGATCGGAGGGTGAGGTCGACGAGGCGGTGATCTTAGGCGCTCTTAATATACCGCATGTAAACCGCGTACTGCTCGTCGCTCAGGCGATGCGGCATGGTGTTGACGTCGAAGCGATCCATCAGGCTTCTGGATTCGATCCCTGGTTCATCGAACAGCTTAAGGGTATCGTGGATATGGAAAAAGATCTGCGCCATAACGGTCTGCCCTCAGGTGCGCGAGCTCTTAACAGGCTAAAGGCGGCTGGATTTTCCGATGAGCGTTTGGCAGAAATAGTTGGTGTTAACGCCAAAGAAATTGCAGCAAAGCGGATCGAACTCGACGTTCGACCAGTTTACAAACGGGTCGACACCTGTGCGGCAGAGTTTGGATCACAAACGCCATACATGTATTCGACGTATGAAAACGCGGGGTTCGGGCTGGCGGAATGCGAGGCTGATCCATCCGATCGAAAGAAAGTCATAATTCTTGGCGGCGGGCCCAACCGAATCGGTCAGGGAATCGAGTTCGACTACTGCTGTGTCCATGCTGTTTTTGCGCTCAATGAAGCCGGCTACGAAACTATAATGATTAACTGCAACCCAGAGACAGTATCGACCGATTACGATACATCTGACCGCCTTTACTTCGAACCGTTGACTGCCGAAGACGTAATCGAGATTTTCCGAAAAGAAGAAGAATCGGGCGAAGTACTGGGTCTGATCTTACAGTATGGTGGCCAAACACCTCTAAAACTGGCCGTAGACTTGGAAGCAGCTGGCGTACCAATCTTGGGAACCACGCCAGATGCGATAGACTTGGCGGAGGACCGCGAACGTTTTCAGATTTTATTGCAGGAACTAAATCTGCGACAGCCTGCTAATGGCATCGCTCGCACGGACGACGAAGCCGTTCGTGTTGCAATGGGGATTGGCTACCCCGTCGTCATTCGGCCATCCTATGTGCTCGGCGGTCGGGCAATGGAAATTGTTCACGATGAAACCGGACTGACCCGCTACATCACCAGCGCGGTGCAGGTATCTGGAGATAATCCCGTATTAATAGACTCCTATCTACGTGATGCGATAGAAGTCGATGTAGACGCAATTCGCGACATCAACGATGACGTCCATGTCGCAGGCATCATGGAACATATCGAGGAAGCAGGAATTCATTCTGGAGACTCGGCGTGTTCGCTTCCACCGTACTCTTTGCCGCAAACCATTCTAGAGGAGCTGCGCCGGCAGACGGCGGAGCTTGCACGGGGTCTAGAGGTAGTGGGCCTCATGAATGTGCAATACGCCATCAAGGGCGAAGAGGTTTATATCCTAGAGGTCAATCCGCGGGCTAGCCGAACGGTACCGTTCGTTGCAAAGGCCACGGGCGTGCCTATTGCCAAAGTTGCCGCACGCACAATGGCGGGCGAAAGTCTGTCTCACCTTCTCGAGGTCTATTCTGTAGCCACTACCGTCGACCATATCGCGGTTAAGGAAGCTGTTTTCCCTTTTGCCAAATTTCCGGGCGTGGACATTATCCTCGGCCCCGAAATGAAATCAACCGGTGAGGTTATGGGAATCGACTCCGATTTTGGGCGAGCGTTCGCAAAATCGCAGCTCGGCAGCGGAACTTCGGTCCCGACTGAAGGTACGGTTTTTATCTCCGTTCGCGATCGTGACAAAGAGGCCATGATTTCCCTCGGACGCCGGCTAAGGGAAATAGGCTTCGACTTAATCGCAACCAGCGGAACAGCGGTCGCGTTGAATGCAGCTGGCGTTAAGACCGAATTTATAAAAAAGGTACACGAAGGCCGGCCGCATATAGTCGATTCGATGATATCTGGGAATGTTCAATTGGTATTCAACACAACGGAGGGCGCAAAAGCGATAGCAGATTCATACGAACTTCGGCGATCGGCTCTTGTTCGTAAAATACCGTATTACACTACCGTAGCAGGCGCAAAATCAGCCGTGGAAGCTATTTTTGCTATGCGCGCCGGTGGGCTTGAAGTTGAACCGCTGCAGTCTTATTTTAGGGTACCTAACTTATCAGCATCCTGACCCAGACACCGCAGAAGGTGCCTTTATTTCTTTGTCTGCGGCAACCGGTTTTTTGTGCGAAGG
Organism: Alphaproteobacteria bacterium MarineAlpha11_Bin1; assembly: GCA_002937455.1. The sequence continues at coordinate 157,183 of PTJZ01000007.1, read as the reverse complement.
ATACGGCACGATGGAAAAAGCACCGATGACCCTTCAGGGGTACACTGACCTTGAAACGGAGCTGAAACGCCTCAAATCGGTCGAGAGACCCGATGTAATTAAGGCTATAGCGGCAGCGCGAGAGCATGGCGACCTCTCTGAGAATGCCGAGTACCACGCAGCGCGCGAACGCCAAGCATTTATCGAGGGTCGGGTTGGTATTATTGAAGACTTGCTTAGCCGGGCAGAAGTCATTGACGTTTCAGCAATCAAAGGACGAGTTATCAAATTTGGAGCCACCGTGAAGGTGGAGGACGAAGATACTGATGAGAAGTCGACTTACCAAATTGTCGGCGAACATGAAGCCGATATCAAATCGGGTAGGCTGTCAGTGACCTCACCTATGGCCCGTGCGATGATCGGTAAGACGGTTGGGGACTCGGTGGAAGTCACCACTCCCGGCGGAACTAAGTCATACGAAATTATGAGTGTGCGTTATAAATAATCGACTCCGGGCTACTGGTCAGTCGATCTAGGAGCCCGCCAACAAAAACATCCTCCTGAGCGTATTGATTTGAGGCCCAAAGATGCTGACTCGATCCAGACCTTCTTGGGAATTACCTGAGTCTTCAGCTACCAATGAATCCGATTTTTTGAACCGTCGCCAACTCTGCAAAACGATTGCCGCGGGATCAATTCTAGCGGGATCTTTTTCGTTTATTAGTCCATCATTTTCTTTAACCGCGGCCGAAAAGGACCCCTCTGCACATCTTTATCCCGCCAAACGCAACGACGCCTTTTCGCTCGACCGTGAAATCACCCCGGAGGAGCTTGCTACTACCTACAACAACTTTTACGAATTTGGCAGCCATAAGAACATATGGCGGGCAGCTCAGAAACTTAAAATCCGGCCTTGGGAAGTAACTATCGATGGCATGGTTGAGAGGGAAATAAAGATCGACATCGATACCTTGCTAAAAATTATGCCGTTGGAGGAACGTCTCTACCGCCACCGGTGTGTCGAGGCTTGGTCTATTGCAGTGCCCTGGACCGGTTTTCCGATCAAAGCGCTCCTAGACTTTGCTAAGCCGCAGGCGGGAGCGAAATACTTGATGATGGAAACCTTCCAAAATAAAAAAATAGCCGCGGGACAACGGCAATTTTGGTACCCTTGGCCCTACCGTGAAGCAATCACTATCGAGGAGGCTGGAAACGATTTATCGATGATCGGTTCTGGCGCCTACGGCAAGCCCATGGCCAAACAAAACGGTGCTCCCTTACGGCTATTGGTGCCTTGGAAATATGGCTTCAAGCAGATCAAATCAATTGTCCGGTTCCACTTCACAGACAATCGGCCTCTCGGCTTCTGGCAAAGTGTCCAAAGCAAGGAGTATGGATTCTGGGCTAACGTAAACCCGGAGGTTGATCATCCGCGCTGGAGTCAGGCGACAGAAAAATTGCTCGGCTCCAACAAGCGTTTACCCACGTTGCTTTACAACGGGTACGCGGAACAGGTCGCCGGGCTTTACACCGAGATCCGAAAGAAAGAAAATATTTTTTATTGATGCCTGAAGAATTGTCTTTCTGAAAATGAACAAACTACGAATTGGGGGGGCAACGAAAGAGGTCAACCCAATCGAGATAGGTGTTTACTCTCGTTAAACCAGAGTCGCCTCAGTCGCTTGTCTCACCTGTTGTTCGGATACGCCTTCAGCCAATTCAATTGATTTAAGGCCATCTACCGCCACGTCGAACACACCGAGATTAGTGATGATCCGATCAACTACCGATCGTCCGGTTAGTGGTAACGTGCACTCCTTAAGTAGCTTCGGATCGCCGTTCTTTGATGTGTGATCCATTACCACGATTACCCGACGGACACCGGCAACCAAATCCATTGCTCCCCCCATGCCCTTGACTAATTTACCAGGAATCATCCAATTAGCGAGGTCACCGTTTTCGGAAACCTCCATTGCTCCGAGGATAGCCATATCTATTTTTCCACCACGGATCATCGCAAAGGACTGGTCGCTACTGAAATAGGACGTACGGTCCATCTCTGTCACAGTCTGTTTCCCAGCATTGATCAGGTCGGCATCAACCTCTTCTGTAGTCGGAAATGGGCCGATGCCGAGCATACCGTTCTCGGATTGAAGCGTCACATCAACCCCCAAGGGTATATAGTTGCTCACAAGGGTCGGTATACCGATTCCCAGATTTACGTACCAACCGTCTCGGAGCTCTTGCGCCGCCCTCGCGGCCATTTGGTTTCTATCCCACATATCACACTCTCTCCTAAGCAGCACGCACGGTACATTGCTCGATGCGCTTTTCGTGCTGCCCCTGAATAATTCTGTGCACATAAATGCCCGGACTATGAATACGATCGGGGTCAAGAGCGCCCGTCGGTACGATTTCTTCCACCTCAGCAACGCATATTTTGCCGCAGGTGGCCGCGGGTGGATTGAAGTTCCGCGCCGTCTTACGGTAAATCAGATTACCCTGATTGTCGCCTTTCCACGCCTTGACGATGGCGAGGTCGGCGACGAACCCACGTTCCAGAATAAATGTTTCCCCATTAAATTCTTTCTCCTCTTTACCCTCAGCAATCACCGTGCCGACGCCGGACTTGGTGTAGAAACCCGGAATGCCAGCTCCACCCGCGCGCATCCGCTCCGCAAGGGTGCCCTGCGGATTAAATTCAAGATCCAACTCACCCGCCAGATACTGGCGCATGAACTCGGCGTTCTCGCCTACATATGAGGAGATCATTTTCTTTATTTGTTTTGTTTCGAGAAGGAGCCCTAGACCGAAGTCGTCGACACCCGCATTATTGGACGCAACAGTAAGATTCTTAATACCCGCATCTCGGATTGCCTTAATTAGAAGTTCTGGAATCCCACACAGACCAAAACCACCAGCAGCGATCACCATCCCATCATAAAGAATACCGTCCAGCGCCTCTTCGGCGGACCCATAAACTTTATTCATAATTTTTACCCCGTCTCGTTACTATCTTTCCTCCAGCCTCATCGAGGCGAATGGATTTTCGCGTATTGAGCTTATCTAGCCAAGGGCTGCATCTAAAGAAAAAGCCCGGTGCCAAGGCACCGGGCAAGTTTAACAGGGAGGCTTCACGTCTGGGAGACGTAGGATCGCCCTATTCTTAGTCTTTAAAAAAAAGACCAAAAGTCTGCGACCCTTGGCCGGAAGATCCGGCCAAGACGGGTACACAGGGTGTATGTAACCGTCTTACCCATGTAAATAATCCGAGCGTTCCCGAATTTGAACTGTCTGTTTGGTAATTCAGCTATGCATTATTCGCATAGCGTTCAAATTTGGAGGAATTATTTCCGCCGCGAACTAATGCTACGCAGCAGAAAATCGCGGAATACGACAATCCGCTGCGAATGTCGCAGTTCCTCTGGGTAAACTAAAAATACATCGAACTTAGGCCCTTCGAGATCCGGCATAATTGGAACCAGATCATGAGCGAGCTGACCCATGTAGTCAGGTAGCGACGCAATCCCCAAACCGCTCGCTGCGGCACGGAACATGGCGTAAATGTTATTCACCCTCAATACCGGTTCTCGCACATTACCGTCCGCTCGGCCCGCCGCCATCAGCCAGTTAATATTAGTAAAAGGCTCATGAAATGAATCATCGTAAGCAATAATCTGATGTGTATCTAGATCATCAATGCTGTGCGGCGTCCCGTGATCTTTCAGATACACTGGGGACGCAAAAACCCTATGATGCATAGCCAGAAGCGGTCTCCGCACCAAATCTCCTTGGGTGGGTGGCGACATACGGATCGCAACGTCCGCTTCGCCCATACTGAGATCGAGTTCATCTTCAGAAACGATTAAGGTGACTTGGATATCTGGATAGTGCTCGATAAATTCTTTAAGCCGCTCGGTTAACCAGATTGATCCGAACGCGACTGTCGTGGTGATACGCAGGGGCCCTTGGGGTTTGTCCCGCGATTCAGAGACCAACGACTCTGCAATCACTACCTTAGAAAATACGTCTTTCGCCGTGGCATAGAGCGTTTCACCGGTTTCGGTCAGTTTCAGACCGCGTGCATGACGGTGGAATAGCGGAACGTTAAGACTTCGTTCAAGCGAAGACACCTGCCGGCTCACCGATGATTGTGACAGGTTCAGTATTTCCCCAGCATGAGTAAAGCTGCCGGCCTCTGCGACAGCGTGAAAAATCCTGAGCTTGTCCCAATCCATAGCGAGTTTTCCTAACCTGCGTTACCCCGAGATCTCCGCCGATTCATTCTCTAGCGCGGCGATGAATTTTTCTACCTCGAGCGCAGCCATACATCCGGTACCGGCAGCCGTAACCGCCTGCCGGTATATTTTATCCTGAACGTCGCCAGCAGCGAATACACCTGGCACGCTGGTACAAGTAGAATCCGGCGCCGTGACGATGTATCCTTCATCATCCATTTCGACCTTACTCGTGAATAATTTCGTTGCTGGGTCGTGTCCAATGGCAACGAACACGCCGTGAACCGCCAATTCCGACGTATCGTCAGTCTTGAGGTTACGCAACCGAATTCCGGTAACGCCCAGCGGGTCATCAACACCAAGAACTTCATCGACCACGGTATCCCACACAACTTCAATCTGTCCGTGTGCCAGCAGGCGGTCAGCCAGAATTTTCTCCGATCTCAACGAGTCACGACGATGTATTAGCGTGACCTTAGTGGCGTGATTAGTAAGGTAAAGCGCTTCCTCGACCGCTGTATTACCGCCACCGACAACAGCGACCTCTTTGTCCCGATAAAAGAATCCGTCGCAAGTAGCACAGGCTGATACACCGAACCCCTGGAATTTTTGTTCAGACTCCAAACCAAGCCATCGTGCCTGAGCTCCAGTCGAAATGACGATCGAATCTGCCGTGTAAATTCTACCGGAATCGCCCCAGCACACGAATGGGCGCACGTTGAAATCAACGTCGACGATAAGATCGTTTATCATTTCTGTACCGACATGCTCTGCTTGGGCATGCATCTGCTCCATGAGCCACGGCCCCTGAATAACTTCGGAGAATCCCGGATAATTCTCAACGTCGGTTGTAATACTCATCTGGCCGCCGACTTCCATGCCAGTAACTAGAGTGGGTGCTAATGAGGCGCGCGCAGTGTAAACTGCGGCCGTATAACCGGCAGGTCCAGACCCGATAATAAGAACTTTCGAATGATGTTTTTCAGCCATGCTGCGTTTCCGTAAAATCTGTGTCAATCTACATTGTTCTAGGGTGCAGTCGGCGTTGAAGCAAATGTGGCATATCGGTCCGCAACTTCTTCCGCCACAAGCTCAGTGTCGCGCAGCGGATCATAAGTCCAGCTACGAAGCGTTCCATCGAACACGCGCGTCATCCCGCGGTCTCTTAAATGACGGTGAAAACGATTGAGCTTTACGGAACCTCCTTCGAGCGCCGCGATGTAAACCGGCTTACCCGTGGAACAGGCTTCTGAGATCATTGAAACGGAGTCTGCAGTTACCACTATGGCGTCGGCAAGCGCCAAAAGACCGAGATAAGGATTTTCTCCCTCTCCGTTCCATATCCAAGTGGATGCACCCGTTAATACCTTGCGTAGGAGCGCCTCGATTTCCTTTCCAGTCCGGCGTGAGGTGGTGATCGCAAGCCCGGCCTTCTGTTCGGCAGATAGGCGCTTCAAACCTTCAGAAAGACGAATTGTCGCCTGTTCTGTCATACGGTACCGGCCGTTAGAGCCCCCAATCAGGACCGCGACCAGCGGTTTCGGTATAGTCGCCAACGTACCGGAGAATCGGTCCGAGGCATTGTCTAGTACTGCTTGAGTGATACCCGTAAGAGCCCCCGCGGTCTCTACAATATTCTCGCCGGAAATGCCATCATGTCGGGGGGCAGCTATCACATCGAATTGATTACGCCGACTGACCGGGTCCTGTACTTGAATGCAGAAGGTCCTTCCCCCAGATGCAGACTTGATCGCCAAAGCCGGCGCCACCGTCTGACGCCCTGCGGCGATTACGATCTCCGGCCACGGAGGAATCAATTGGTCACCGTCTGGGTCTGCAAAACGAATAGGGCTTAGCCATAGTGAAGGTGGCAACTTGGACCACGGGAATTTTGGCGCTACAAACTTCACACTCGGCTCCACCTTCAAAGCCGCCGCTAGCCCTAGGCTCTGATTTTCATGTCCAGTCTTCCCGTCAGTCAGAACCCACACTTTGGTGTTAGCTAATCCGATCATCTCCCGGCCTCATTAATGCCGAATTGAAATATTATTATCATTCTTTAAAATAAAATTTCGCTTAAAAGAGTTGGGGTTATTGTCGAAAATAGAAATTACCGGAATTTGCAGTAATGGCCAGAGTCAAACTTGATAAGATCGATCTAAAAATTCTCCGCGACCTGCAAGATCATGGCCGGATGACGAACGTCGATTTGGCGAAGAATGCAGGCATTTCTCCGCCACCGTGCTTACGTCGCGTAAGAACACTGGAAGAAACGGGCTGCATTCGCGGCTACCACGCCGACATCGACGCAGAAGCCCTCGGGTTTGGCGTCACCGTATTCGCCAATGTCGGGTTACACAGCCAAGCCGAAACCGACCTGGTCGCTTTCGAAGAACGAGTATCCCAGTGGCCAGAGGTCAGAGAATGCCATATGCTCGCAGGTGAGACAGATTTTCTGCTCAAAATTGTCGCCACGGACTGGGACGCTTATCAAAAGTTTCTTACCACCAACCTTACGCCGGCGCCAAACGTCAGCGTTGTCAAATCAGCTTTGGGAATACGCACAACTAAAAGATCTTTCGGTGTTCCGATAAACGTCGACGCGGACTTTAGCTGAAATTTTTCTGGCGAAGCAAACGCGAATCCTAGGTATCAGGAGTATAAAGATAATTTCAAAAATTTGTAGCTTGGACCCAAGATACCGAAGAAAAGTTCCGACCGGGTCCCGGAGGAAAACATAAAATAATTAACTACCCACCGACTACAATAGGAACACTTCAACTAGAATTCGTCCGCCACCCTGACCATATAAAATAGCATGTCTGATAGTATATCGCCCAAACCCAGTCTGCCAAAACAGCATAAAAGCAGGGCGTTCGAGATCATATCCGATTTCACGCCTGCCGGAGATCAGCCCGTCGCTATCGCCAAACTTCTAGAGGGGATTAACGCTAAAGAGAAGGACCAGGTTCTGCTAGGCGTCACCGGTTCAGGTAAGACATTCACAATGGCGCATGTGATCCAAGAAATCGGTCGGCCCACTATCGTTCTGGCACCGAACAAAACACTCGCGGCGCAACTCTACGGAGAAATGAAGTCGTTCTTTCCAAATAACGCTGTCGAGTATTTTGTATCCTACTATGATTACTATCAGCCGGAAGCTTATGTTCCTCGATCCGATACCTATATTGAAAAGGATGCATCGATCAATGAGCAGATCGACCGTATGCGTCATGCTGCAACTCGTGCATTACTAGAGCGTAGAGACGTAGTAATCGTCGCAAGTGTGTCATGTATTTATGGTATCGGTAGCCTGGAGTCATATCAATCGATGACCATCCCTCTAAGAGTGGGAAATACTGTAGAAATCGGCGATTTACTCCAACGATTTGTATCATTGCAGTACCGTCGAAATGACCAGAACTTCATACGCGGCGCCTTTCGGGTACGCGGCGATAGTGTTGAGATTTTCCCCGCACATTACGAAGATCGCGCATGGCGGCTTTCGTTCTTCGGCGACGAGATAGAAGAAATTAAAGAATTCGATCCACTGACAGGTGAGCGGGTGGCGGAGTTGGAAAAAATAACGATTTACGCGAATTCGCACTACGTTACTCCGCGCCCGACAGTTCAACAAGCTATCGGGCTGATCCGGGCAGAACTAGAGGAACGTTTGGCTGAATTTGAAGCCAGAAATAAGCTGCTCGAGGCCCAGCGTCTTGAACAGCGAACCAATTTCGATTTGGAAATGCTGGAAACCACCGGGCATTGCTCGGGTATCGAGAACTATTCACGCTTTCTCACAGGCCGAGCGCCCGGCGAACCGCCGCCCACGCTGTTTGAGTATATACCCGACGATGCCCTACTGATCGTTGACGAGTCACATGTCACTGTCCCTCAGGTCGGAGGTATGTTCAAAGGTGACTTCAACCGCAAGTCGACGCTAGCAGAATTTGGCTTCCGCCTCCCGTCCTGCGTTGACAATCGGCCCCTCAAATTTGAGGAATGGGATGCAATGCGGCCACAGACGGTATACGTGTCGGCAACACCAGGGACTTGGGAACTGGAACGAACCAGTGGCGTCTTCGTCGAACAAATCATCCGCCCTACCGGTTTGATAGATCCGGTATGCATCATACGGCCGGTAACAAACCAAGTGGACGACCTACTTGGCGAATGCGTTGGTTGCGCCAAGAAGGGTCAACGGACGCTGGTTACTACTCTAACCAAGCGCATGGCGGAGGACCTGACCGAATACATGCAAGAAGTAGGTATACGCGTGCGCTATCTGCACTCGGATATCGATACCTTGGAACGGATTGAAATCATCCGAGACCTGCGGCTCGGAGCATTCGACGTCTTAGTTGGTATCAACCTATTACGGGAGGGACTCGATATCCCCGAATGTGCACTTGTCGCGATTCTCGACGCCGACAAGGAAGGGTTTCTGCGTTCGCGGACTTCTTTGGTTCAGACTATCGGCCGAGCGGCCCGAAATATTGACGGCCGTGTTATTTTATACGCGGACAATATGACTGAATCTTTGAAATATGCGATCGAAGAGACCAATCGCCGTCGCGAAAAACAACAGGAATACAATGCCGTCAAGGGAATCACTCCGGAAAGTGTTAAGAAGGGAATATCAGATATCCTCGAAAGTGTATATTCGCAGGATTCTCTTACGGTCGATACCGGGGATAAAGAAACTGGAAATTTAGTCGGTAACAATCTTCAGGCCTATCTCAAAGATCTCGATGAACGAATGCGCACGGCGGCAGCCAATTTAGAATTCGAGGAGGCCGCACGGTTGCGAGATGAAATCCACCGCCTTGAGAACGTCGAACTTGGCGTGCCTACTGGGCCCCGTCGGCTACAGGCCCGTATCGACGCCGCCAAGAGAACCGTTCGAAACCGTAAGCCAGGGAAATCAAAGAAAGAGCGCAGAACCGTGGATAATTGAAGTGGCACCTTAGATGATTGTTTGTAGTCTATACTTAATGTTATTTGGACCTGAGGAGAATCTATCACCTACAGAATTCGTGTTGAATACGAGGGTGACAGAAGCTGTTGCTGGAATACAAGAGAGCCTCATGCTACCTAAAGCCTGTCGCTCGGTTTCTTAGCCTTATCGAGACTTGCTGATTTATTCTTCCCAATGACATATGTCCTCATCATCGCCGGTTTTACACTGCTACTGTTAGGCGGTGAATCGGTCGTTCGTGGCTCGATAGCACTCGCGCGGCGGCTTGGGGTTTCCCCTTTGATTGTGGGTCTTACTGTCGTTGGGCTCGGCACCTCGCTTCCGGAGATGGTGGTTAGCGTCAATGCGGGCCTCGCAGGCTCACCCGGGCTTGCAGTCGGTAATGTTATCGGCAGCAACATCGCCAATATATTTCTCATCCTTGGAGTCGCTGTGCTAATTGCTCCTTTCTCTGTTCATCCAAAAGCAGTGAGGCGCGATGCCCTAGCCATGGGCGCGGTGACGCTTACTTTCGTATGTCTCGGGATGACTGGCCATATCGCCCAATGGCATGGCATCGCAATGATTTTTATTCTCATAGCCTATATTGGGTTCTCTGTATGGCGCGATCAAACGGCAAACCAATTGGCGGTAGATATGGGCGCCGAAGAGGTCACTGGAGTAGAAATCGTCAAACTAAGCACAGTTAGCATCTGCGGTCTCATAATAGCCGGCCTTATCTTACTTGTAGTTGGTGCAGAACTCCTAGTCACGGCTGCGATCACCTTAGCTATGGCCTTGGGCGTACCGAAGGAAGTAATCGGCCTCACCGTCTTCGCTTTGGGGACTTCTCTGCCGGAACTTTCGGCCTCTATAGTAGCCGCTTATCGTGGACACTCGGATGTTTGCATTGGGAATATCCTAGGCAGCAATCTCTTCAACCTTTTCGGAATCACGGGTATTACGGCTTTGCTGGTGCCGTTACCCTTCTCGGAAAAGATCGTCAGCTTCGATCTCTGGATCCTTCTATTGGCCACAGCGATCCTACTACCGTTCCTCTTGAGTGGGCAGAAATTTTACCGCTTATTAGGTTTGTTATTTCTTTGCGGATACATATGTTTTGTTGGAGCTCAGTATACAGTCTTGGGAGGTATGACAATTTGATTTTGGCGACTTGAAACGCCGACTTTCTTCAAGCATCTTTGACATATGACTATATCTTCGAAGGGTAATGTCCTTATAACGGGTGCCGCACAGCGTATAGGCGCCGCAATCGCCTCTGCTATGTCTGCAGACGGCTGGACAGTGGGAATCCACTACTTCCAGTCATCGGGCGCGGCGAACGCTCTTTGCGATGACCTCAATAATCTAAACGCGAATGCCTACGTCGTCGGAGCCGACCTCAGTGATGATCGCGCGGTCCAAGGCATGATCAGCCAGGCAGCAGTACACGGACCCGTGACCTGTCTGATTAACAATGCTTCGATATTTGAACGCGATGATCTACATTCTGTCACCCGCGCTTCGTGGCAAACCCATATGAATGTAAACCTCTGGGCACCGTTGTGTTTGTCTCAAACCTTCGCCGCTGCCCTTCCGATTGGCGCCGAGGGCAATATAGTTAACATCGTCGATCAGCGCGTCGACAAAATTTCCCCGGATTTCCTATCGTACACCATCAGTAAGACAGGTTTATGGAACCTGACCCAGAGCCTCGCGTTGACGCTTGCCCCCAGTATCCGTGTCAACGCGATAGGCCCCGGGCCAGTTCTGCCCAGTCCGCGACAGAGTAACGAACAGTTTAGCCTGCAGGCATCACGCATGCCCTTAGGTCAGGGTGCGCCGGTCATCGAGATTGCCGATTGCGTACGCTACATCCTCTCCACCACTTCGATGACAGGGCAACTTATTTTTCTCGATGGTGGCCAACACTTGGGCTGGGATCTTCCGGATCCAGGGTCTCCTCCAATAACGGAATAGAAACGGGTAAAATGGCCGCTAACCCTCTCCCTACACATTCCACCAATAGATCAATTGTCTCAACTCGACGCGTATTTATTAATGATCTTGTGCTCGACTGCCTGATTGGCGTGCACCGGCACGAACGGGACGGTTCCCAGAGTGTCCGGATAAACTTAGATCTGACAGTGCTAGAATCCTCCGAGCCGATCGACGACCGCCTCTCAAACGTGCTTTGCTACGAGGAGTTGATTGTAAAAGTCAGGGAATTGGCCGCGTCTGGACATGTAAATTTGGTTGAGACACTAGCCGAACGCTTGGCCGATCTGTGTCTTCGTGAACCATCCGTGCAATCTGTCAAAGTTCGGGTAGAAAAACTGGACGTTTTTGCAGATGCCGCAAGCGTCGGTATAGAGATAAATCGACCATTATAATTAATGTTTGAAGTAAAAACCGTTATAGCATTTGGACGTACCTTAAAAGGGAGTTTTACACATTGCGGGTAGCACATAGAGATCCAAATAAACGCAAGATCAGATAAGTGATTTTTACATATTCATTACTTCGTATATAAAAATATATAATAATAACAATATCTTAAAGTATTTAAAGTCGTCAGTATTTTGGGAATAAAGGGATAGATTTATAAAGGGATAGGTTTATTAGGTCCAATTACCTTGTGGAGTGGTTTTTGAACAACTTTATCCACAGAATCCGTGGATAAAGTTGTTAGATTTACCTGGCATACTGGCGGGTACGGTTCCAACTTTCACTAGGCATCGATGAATCAGGTTAATATATCGGCATGTCAGTAAAACCAATTCTCCGTTCTAACCTATCCGGTGCCGCGCTGATTTCGTCACTGTTGAAACATCTACCCGCCGGACCAGGCGTATACCGCATGATCGATGCATCTGGGGTACCTTTGTACATAGGTAAGGCTAAAAGCCTGCGCAAGCGAGTGAACTCCTACACTCGGCCACAAGGCCTGTCTAAACGTATCCGGGTAATGGTCGAACACACCGCAGACTTGGAGGTCGTAAGCACTAATACTGAGGCCGAAGCGCTTCTTCTTGAGAGCAATCTGATTAAGAAGTTGCGCCCCCGCTACAATATCTTGTTACGCGACGACAAGTCATTTCCATTTATCCTATTACGGACGGAATCCGATTGGGCTCAGCTAATAAAACACCGTGGCGCGCGGAAACGAGATGGTGACTATTTCGGCCCCTTCGCATCGGCAAGCGCGGTTAACCGTACAATTAACACGTTGCAGAAGGTATTCCCGCTCAGAAGTTGTACCGACAGTATTTTCTCAGGACGTAATCGCCCATGCTTACAATACCAGATTAATCGCTGCACCGCACCCTGCGTTGGTCTGATCAGTCGTCAAGAATACAGCGAGATCGTGGACCAAGCTAGGGCCTTTCTCACTGGCCATAGTCGTGATGTTCAACATACACTCTCAAAAAAAATGGAGGACGCGAGCGAGGTAAGGGACTACGAAACTGCTGCCATTTACAGAGATCGAATACGCGCATTGACTCAGATCCAGGCTCACCAAGAGATCAATGTTGGGTCGATTGCCGACGCAGATATTATTGCTGCATCCCAGAACGGGGGTCTTACATGTATACAAATCTTTTTCTTTCGATCGGGCCAGAACTACGGGACCCGGACCTACTTTCCTAATCATGCCAAGACGATATCTGTAGACAGAGTATTAGAGGCTTTCATTGGCCAGTTCTATTCGGGTAAGGAACCACCGAAGCTCGTTCTGATTAGTCACGAGTTACCTAATCAGATTCTTGTTCAGGAGGCTCTAGGGATCCGGGCTGGGCGCAAGGTTGAAATTTCACTGCCGCGGCGCGGCAGCCGCAGGGCGGTGATCAATAACGCAATACGGAATGCCAACGATGCGCTTGCCCGTCGACTTTCGGAAAGCGCATCGCAGCTAAAGCTGCTGGAAGGTGTCGCGGATTTGCTTGATCTTGAGGAGCCCCCAAAACGCATCGAGGTATACGATAATAGCCATATTTCCGGGACCAACCCACTCGGTGTCATGATTGTGTCGGGTTACGACGGCTTCGAAAAGAAAGCATACCGCAGGTTCAATATAAAAAATCATGAAGCGGAACCCGGCGACGACTACGCTATGACCCGCGAAGTGTTGACCCGTCGTCTGTCCCGTGCACTAAAAGAGGATCCAAACAGAGAAGGCAGCATTTGGCCCGATCTCATCCTACTCGACGGCGGGAGAGGTCAGCTATCCATCGCTATGGACGTACTGGACGAACTTGGCATTCCCGACCAGCCTATCGCTGCGATCGCCAAGGGACCAGATCGCAATGCAGGGCGCGAACGATTCTACGTACCAGGACGCGAGCCATTCACCCTGCCAGTCCAAGATCCAGTTCTGTATTTCATGCAGCGTCTGCGAGATGAAGCACATCGCTTTGCCGTAGGCGGCCACCGCGCGCGTCGCGGGAAAAATACCTTTCGTTCGGTCATCGACGAAATTCCCGGTATCGGCATTAAACGAAAACGTGCTTTATTAAATCATTTTGGATCAGCAGCTAGTATCGCCCACGCGGGCTTGTCTGATCTTGAGGCAGTCAATGGTATCAGTCGAACTGTTGCGCAAAGGGTATACGATCACTTCCGAGTGGATGGGTAATCTTCCCGCTTTTGACAGAAATCTGCTAAATGTCACGTCCGATGATAATTACGTTACCAAATATCCTGACAATGTCCCGGGTCGCGGTGATTCCGATATTCGTGGCACTGTTCTTTTTGGAAACCGCAACTGGACAATGGATTTCGCTTATACTTTTTGTGTTCGCGGCGTTTACCGATTTCTTCGATGGTTATTTAGCGCGTCGCCACGGCCAATTGTCAGAATTCGGTAGGTTTCTCGACCCGGTGGCTGATAAATTGCTAGTCGCGACCGCTTTACTGATGATGGTGGCGTTCAAACAGATTTCCGGAGCCGTCGTCATCCCCGCCGTGATGATCCTATGTCGTGAAATTTTGGTATCCGGCCTGCGCGAATTTCTTGCAGTCTTCGCAGTCAGCCTGCCAGTCAGTAGGCTCGCCAAGTGGAAAACGACTGTTCAGATGATAGCTATCGGATTCCTGATTATAGGCGATGCATCCCATCCTACGATTCCAGAAATAATTCCTATTCGGCTGATTGGCGAATTAGGATTATGGATAGCAGCATTAATTACATTCATCACCGGATTCAAATATCTACGTGCTGGTCTACGAACTATCGGTAGGTCAGAAACACCATGACCTTTCATCTTCATTCACACAATGTGATCGGTATTACCGGCTGGAGCGGTAGCGGCAAGACATCACTTATTATTCGCCTTATACCGGAGTTTCGGGACCGTGGGCTGCGAGTTGCAACCATCAAACATGCGCATCATGCATTCGATATCGATACGCCCGGCAAGGATTCATACGAGCACCGAAGCGCCGGGGCTGCTGAGGTCTTGATAGCGTCTGAAAAACGCTGGGCTATAATGCACGAAAATCGAGAGATCAGAGAACCTTCTCTCGATGAGTTGTTAGGACGGATATCGCCAGTAGATATTGTTCTGGTGGAAGGCTTCAAAAACGATAATCACATGAAAATCGAGGTACACCGACCGTCCATGGGGACGAACCTTATCTGTGCCGCCAATGATTCAATCATCGCTTTAGCCTCAGATGGAATTATACCGGATACGAGTCTTCCTGTATTAGACTTAAACGATAACTCAGCCATTGCTGATTTCATCCTTAACAGTTGCGCCCTCACTTCCCGGGTGCCGGGAGAACCCTGACATGGCGCAATTATCCGATGATTGTTTCGCTTTTGGCGGCGAGCTAATGAGATCGGACGAAGCACTGAAGATGCTCTCAGATCGGCTCGACATAGTCGTGGGATCAACCGACGTTAGGTTACGCGACGCCGAAGGGCGCGTGTTAGCCAAAGACCTCAAATCACACATGTCAGTGCCGCCACACGATAACGCTGCCGTGGACGGATACGCCGTACGCTTCGAAGATCTTATTCATGATGGTTACACTCGTCTTATAGTCACTGGTCGTGTTGCGGCGGGCGATAGACCTATGCATATGCTCGCCGGGGGTGAAGCAATTCGGATATTCACAGGCGCCGCTATGCCGCCAAATGCAGACACAGTTCTAATGCAAGAAGACTGCCGCGAGGATGGTGATGAGGTCACCATCCCACCGGGGATCAAATACGGTGCAAACCGACGTTTCGCCGGAGAAGATATAGAAATGGGTGACACAATCTTAACTGCCGGCACACGACTAAGACCCCAAGAAATCGGTCTAGCATCTTCCATCGGGTGCGTCGAATTGCCGGTCTACGATCGGGTACGAGTGGCCTTGTTCTCGACAGGTAATGAGTTGCGTGACACTGGTGACGAATTACCTCCAGGATGTATCTACGATGCCAACCGATACTCATTGGCAACTGCGCTTGAACGGCTAGGCTGCGAGGTAAGCGATCTAGGTATCCTGCCCGATGATTACAATAT
This sequence comes from Alphaproteobacteria bacterium MarineAlpha11_Bin1, assembly GCA_002937455.1. The sequence goes on along the minus strand of PTJZ01000007.1, from coordinate 141,488 downwards.
CATTCGCGATACACTAGAAGGTGCTACCGATGGCCACGACCTAATCATCTCTTCCGGCGGCGTCTCGACAGGTGAAGAAGATCACGTACGAAACGCGATTGATACATTGGGGCACTTACATTTCTGGAAGCTCGCTATTCGTCCGGGCCGGCCCCTTGCACTTGGTCAGATCGGTGTTGTTCCTTTTCTGGGTCTGCCGGGTAACCCGGTTGCTGTCCTAGTAACGTTTATGCGATTTGCGAGGCCGGCAATCCTACGCCTTGGAGGCTGTACGACCGTCAATCCAAACATATACCGTGTTCGATCAGGCTTTAATATGAGAAAGAAACTGGGACGGCGCGAATGGCTTCGGGTGAGCCTCGGATATGATCATGACGGTACGCCAGTAGTTCACAAGTTTCCGCACGACGGTGCGGGGATCCTTACTTCGATGGTTGCGGCCGACGGTCTAGTCGAACTACCTGAGGATTTGACTAGTCTGAAAACCGGCACCATGGTGGATTATCTCCCTTTCAGCGAGGTTGGATAATGCAAATACTTTATTTCGGCTGGGTGCGATCACGTATTGGCCATGATACGGAGACGCTTCAACTTCCAGCTAATATTGAGACCGTCGCTGATCTTATCGAATGGCTTAAATTACGCGGCAAAGGCTATGCATATGCGTTTGAAGATTCTGGCGCAATTAGGGCGGCGGTCAATCATGAAATTGTACCCCCCGACACTCTCGTCCGAAATGAAGACGAGGTCGCTCTGTTTCCACCGATGACTGGGGGCTGACAGGATGATCAGGGTCCAGAAAGAAGATTTTGATATCGGTATAGAAATCTCGCAATTGACCGCCAAAAACACTGAGATAGGCGGCCTTGGCATTTTCGTCGGGCTAGTGCGCGATCACGCAGGGGATGAAAAAATCACCTCGATGACCCTTGAACATTACCCCGGCATGACGGAAAAACATTTAAAACGTCTTGAAGTCGAAGCGCGCGAACGCTGGCCGCTTCAAGATGTCCTTATCATACACCGACACGGAAAGTTAGTACCGGGCGAACGTATCGTTTTGGTTGTTACAGCATCATCACATCGTGAGTCATCGCTAGAAAGCTGTCAGTTCCTAATCGACAGGCTGAAGACCAAAGCCCCGTTCTGGAAATTGGAAAACATGGAATCCGGTGCGAAGTGGGTGGAGCCTCTGGAAGAGGATTGCGCCGCTTCCGACCGCTGGCTACGGATGGATAAACGCTAGAAGTGGTCCTCACCTACAGAGGAAAGCTTATCGCTCACTCAGGCCTCCCTACTACAGCGGACCAACTCATCGTAATCCTCTAACAGCGTGCGCGTTATCAAACCAACATGAAAATTGTATTCATCGATCTGGCCGACCGGTGTCACCTCTGCGGCCGTACCAGTAACGAAAACCTCGTCTGTCTTTTTTAGCTCATCCGGCAAAATAGTACGTTCTATGACTTCAATACCGCGATCATTAGCGAGCTCGATCACGGTCCTGCGCGTTATACCATCGAGGAAACAGTCGGGGGTTGGTGTATGAATGCTATCGTTCTGAACGAGAAAAATATTAGCACCGGTAGATTCGGCTACCCGACCTCGCCAGTCCAACATAAGTGCGTCGTCCCAGCCCTCTGCCTCGGCCTCGTGCTTTGACAAGGTACAGATCATATATAGTCCAGCTGCCTTGGCATGGACCGGCGCTGTTTGGGGATCAGGGCGCCGCCATTTAGACGTTTTAAGACGAATACCGCGCATGCGGGCCTCGGGTGAAAAATATGATGGCCATTCCCAAACAGCGATTGCGACGTTAATGGTCGTTTCCTGAGCGGACACGCCCATCATTTCGCTACCTCGCCATGCCACAGGCCGGACATAAGCGTCCGGGTATCCTTGAGACGCAACGGTATCTCGCGTCGCCCCCTCTAATTCCTCCAGTGAATAAGGAATTTCAAAACCGAGTTCTTTTCCGGAATCTATTAAGCGCTGAGTATGTTCTCTAAGTTTAAATACTTCACCGTTGTATACTCGTTCACCCTCGAACACACAGCTTGCATAGTGGAGACCATGCGAAAGTACGTGCAACTTTGTCTCCCGCCAAGGAACTAGCTCTCCATTATACCAAATGTAGCCATCCTGTTCGTCGAAGTTGACCATGCGATTAATACTCCAGCGCGGGCGCCTGACATCATATTATTGCGAAAGAGGGTTGCAGTTCGTAACATTAAAAGGCATATATGTCAATATGACTGACATAAAATCAGGATTTAATCCGTTGTTCCTGCGCGAAGAGGACATTCGTCAGGGTATTGAGTTGTTATATTTTGCCTATCGCGATTTTACGGCGGAACCTGATGCAATCCTGTCGGAATACGGATTCGGACGAGCACATCATCGGGTTATATATTTCGTTGGTCGCAACCCACGGATCAACGTATCCGAACTACTTGCCATTTTAAAAATTACCAAACAGAGCTTGTCCCGCGTTCTTGGGCAGCTTGTTCGGGAGGGTTTTATAGTACAGCGCAAGGGTATTAGCGACCGCCGCCAGCGATTATTAGAACTAACCGACGTTGGTATTAAGCTTGAACGGCAGTTGTCAGAAAGCCAACGTCAACGTTTCGCAGATGCTTACCGCGATGCTGGTGTCGAAGCGGTGCAGGGATTCCGCGATGTGCTGACCAATATGATTTCCGAAGATGACCGACAGCGCGTTTTTACGGCGCGCGGCTCAGAGGACGACTGATTTAGGGATAGAGATAGGGCAATGGCCTCTAATCATAAAAATTTACGTGGAGTCTATTCCAGCTGCTAACTAACACTTTTTAAGGCGAATAGGGAGATACGGTATGACCATGGTCAATAGGACCATGTCCCTGACCGTAACCCGGGGCACCACGGATTGCCTCCACAACATAGGCTTGGGCAAGTTCAACAGAATTCGGTAGAGAAATTCCCTGAGCTAGTCCTGTTGCTATCGCGGATGCCATGGTGCAACCAGTACCATGCGTGTGGACAGTATCGATTCTCTCGGTCTCAAACAGATAGAAGTTCTCACCATCGAACAAAATATCGGTCAACGTATTACCGTCCATATGCCCCCCTTTGATTAAAACCGCAGCAGGACCCATCCCGACAATCGCCTCCGCCGCGAATTTCATTTCATCCAGTCCTTGGATAGAATTTCCTAACAGGTTTTCTGCCTCGGGAATATTCGGCGTTATCAAGCTGGCCAATGGCAACAACCGGCCGCGCAATGTGGAAATCCCGTCATTATCCAGAAGAGTTGCACCACCCTTCGCAACCATTACCGGATCTACCACTAGCGGTATGCTCTTCGCCTCGGCTTCTAAGACGTCGCAGACCCCGTTTATTACATCTGGACTATGTAACATGCCGGTTTTTAGACAATCAGCTCCGAGATCATTGAGGACTACTCGCATCTGGGTCTGAATAAAACTGGTCTCAACTGAAGAAATATCATGAACCCCTAACGTGTTCTGCGCGGTCAGTGCAGTTATAGCCGTCGCACAGAACCCGCCCAGAGCTGTTACAGTCTTGATATCTGCCTGGATACCAGCTCCGCCACCGGAGTCAGAACCTGCCGCTATAAGGACGCGTCCTCTCATTCTTTGGCTAGCCGGAAGCCTGTTCGATCGCCGAGACGATATCATTCACGACGCTCTGCACTATTTTCTGGTCCTCGCCTTCAGCCATGACACGTATCATCGGTTCCGTTCCCGATTTTCGGATCAAGACACGACCAGTCTCGCCCAGTCTGGATTCGGCCTCTTTTACGGCTGTTTTAACCACTGAATAATCTAGGGGGGAGGGGCCACAAAATGCTACGTTTTCCAGAATCTGCGGCAATGGATCGAAATGGCGTCCAATTTCACTGACGGTCCGCCCAGTCTCGACTAGCGCGGCCAAAACTTCGAGGCCTGCGATGAGGCCGTCTCCTGTGGTTGTGTATTCACTGAGAACGATATGACCAGACTGTTCACCACCAACATTGAAACCGTGCGCCCGCATATGCTCAACAACGTACCGATCACCAACCTGAGTACGTTCCAGCTTTAGACCGATGTCGCGCAGATAGCGCTCAAGCCCAAGGTTTGACATTACCGTGGCGACAATACCATCCCCGGTCAATTTTCCCTTTCGCTGCCATGATTCTGCGACGGTAGCCATCAGTTGATCGCCATCAAGCAGGGTGCCGGTCTCATCCGCAATCAAGACCCGGTCCGCATCTCCATCAAGCGCTATACCTATATCCGCGCCGTGTTTGCGCACCAAGTCGCACATATCAATCGGGTCACTACTACCGCAATGGTCATTGATGTTAAGACCGTTGGGCTCAACCCCATGGGTCACCACGTCTGCGCCTAGTTCCCAAAGGGCCGTTGGCGCGACCTTGTACGCTGCGCCGTTGGCGCAGTCGACGACGATTTTCAGCCCGTCGAGCCGATGGCCCTTAGGAAAAGTATTTTTGACAAACTCGATATATCGACCTTCAGAATCGTCTAAACGTTTAGCCCGACCGAGATACGCAGGGTCAACCAAATTGCCCTGCATGTCGCTCTCGATCATTTTCTCAATTTGTTCCTCGACATCGTCGGATAGCTTGTATCCATCAGGACCAAACAGCTTAATTCCGTTATCATGAAATGGATTATGCGATGCAGAAATCATTACGCCCAGATCCGCACGAAGGCTGCGGGTTAGCATCGCAACTGCCGGCGTCGGCATTGGTCCGACAAATGTGACATCCATGCCCATTGCAACAAATCCGGCCGCTAGTGCAGGTTCAAGCATGTAACCGGATAGACGGGTATCCTTTCCAATCACCACCGAATGCCGATGCGCACCTCGAGTGAATATACAGCCTGCCGCCATACCAACCCGAAGTGCGACCCCCGCCGTCATCGGATCTGTATTTGCCAGACCTCGAATACCGTCCGTTCCAAAATAATTACGCGCCATATATGACTGCTCAGCTAGATCTATTACGCCGAAACCCTTTTGTAGTCGGCGTTGTCAAGGGGTGTATACCAATAAGTACCTCATAATTCACCCGTTGTCGTATTGCGCCTCCCAGATTGCGATGGCCTGACGTATCGCCGCAACGTCGTGCACCCGGTGAATCTGTATGCCACGCGATAGCGCTATCGCGGTTGCGGCTATGGTACCAGGCAACCGCTCCTTAGGTGTTTCAATACCACCAATTCTTCCGATAAAACTCTTACGGGACACGCCGACCGCCACGGCGCAGCCGAGCCCATGGAAAAGCCCCACGCGATTGAGAATCTCCATGTTATGTGTATCAGCCTTGCCGAAGCCAATCCCGGGGTCCACGGCAATTTTGTCCGGCAAAATACCCGACTTCAAACAGGCGTCGATACGCGCCCTCAACCAGTTATAGACGTCGAAGGATGCGAGCCCATAGCAAGGGTTGTCCTGCATATTTTCCGGCTTGCCTTGCATATGCATTAAGATAACGGAAACCCCAGATTCCGCTACCGTTTTCAGAGCAGTGTCATCGTCGGTCAACGCAGTAATATCGTTAACAATCTTAGCTCCGGCTTCAATTGCAACACGCATAGTCTCTGCATGCCGGGTATCAACAGATACAGTCACGCCAGCCGCCACTGCTGCCTCGATGACGGGCAGGATACGTTTACATTCTTCCTTTACACCTACGGGCGCAGCCCCAGGACGTGTGGATTCACCTCCAATATCTAGTACATCTGCACCGGCATCTATCAGTGCATCGGCATGGGCAATCGCCCGCGCGGAATCCGGATAGTCGTTTCCATCAGAAAAACTGTCGGGGGTTACGTTAATCACACCCATAAGTAGCGGCCTTACGAGATAATGCCCTGCAAAGGGTGCCCTTGAACCAGTTAAGGATGATAGATCAATTCCTACTTCAACTGCAGAAGAAAATCGCCCATTAACTTTCCCCAAACCATCGGGCTCTAGAATTTCACAATGAGTGAAGGCTATCCGCCCCCCGGCAAGGGGCGACGCCATCCCAGCAGCAACCGCCGATTTTGCAGCCCTGCCTGATAGCAATCCAACCGGATTAACAACAAGACCGGAACCAGAGAGGGTTCGGTCAGCACCAAAGCCGGATGCTCCTCTCACGAATATAGTCCGTCAGAAAGCCGACAAACCGTCAGGTTCCGGGCTGTGGTTGGGGCTCCATTCCGCCCGACCCTTCGCCACGTTTCTTCTTGCTTGATGTGGGCACGGACGACTTCCTACCCGACCCGCTCGGCGGATCATCTGATGTAACACGAACTATCTCCTCGCCCCTCAAAAGCGCATCAATTTCGTCGCCTGAGAGATTCTCGAATTCTAGCAACGCAGTCGCAATTTTTTCTAAATCATCGGCCCGTTCAGAGAGAATTCGACGTGCTGTCTTTTCGGCTTCTTCAATCAGTCCGCGCACCTCAGAGTCGATCATATCGGCGGTTTGATCAGACATATTTTTTTGCTGGGTTACAGAGTGACCTAAGAAAATCTCTTCCTCATTAGCAGAATAACGAAGAGGGCCAAGCTTCTCGGAAAAACCGTATTCGGTAACCATACTCCGCGCTAAACTTGTTGCCTGCTGAATATCATTGCCAGCGCCAGTAGTAACGTTTTCATCTCCAAAGATTAACTCCTCGGCGACGCGTCCGCCGAACATCATCGCTAGCTTTGACGTCATTTCAACTTTGGTCATGGAGTATTTGTCACGCTCCGGTAACGACATCGTCACACCGAGCGCTCGGCCACGCGGGATGATCGTCACTTTATGCAGTGGATCGTGCTTCGGCACGGAAAGAGCTACGAGCGCGTGGCCAGCTTCGTGATAGGCAGTAAGTTTCTTTTCATCTTCTGTCATGACCATGGACCGCCTTTCAGCCCCCATCATCACCTTGTCTTTGGCATCCTCAAACTCGGCCATGGTAACCAAACGTTTATTTTTTCGCGCGGCGAGAAGCGCTGCTTCGTTAACTAGATTGGCAAGATCCGCGCCGGAAAAGCCCGGGGTTCCGCGGGCAATAACCTTGGCGTCTACGTCTGGCGCTAGTGGCACCTGCTTCATATGGACTTTAAGAATTTGCTCGCGCCCAAGAACGTCGGGATTGGGCACGACTACCTGTCGGTCAAAACGTCCCGGTCGCAACAACGCGGGGTCGAGAACGTCCGGACGGTTGGTGGCGGCAATCAAGATCACTCCTTCATTGGCCTCAAAACCGTCCATTTCAACCAGTAATTGGTTGAGAGTCTGCTCTCGTTCATCGTTTCCGCCCCCTAGTCCAGCGCCTCTATGTCGACCAACGGCATCGATCTCATCGATGAATATTATACAGGGTGCATTTTTCTTGCCCTGTTCGAACATATCGCGCACGCGGCTGGCTCCAACTCCGACGAACATCTCTACGAAGTCTGAACCCGAAATGGTGAAAAATGGGACATTGGCCTCGCCCGCGATCGCTCGGGCGAGAAGGGTTTTACCGGTGCCTGGCGGGCCAACTAACAGTACGCCTTTTGGGATTTTACCACCAAGTCGCTGAAATTTTTGGGGATCACGAAGGAATTCAACAACCTCTTCAAGTTCCTGCTTCGCCTCTTCAATTCCAGCGACATCCTCGAATGTGACACGGCCGGCACGTTCAGTCAGAAGGCGAGCCTTCGACTTACCGAAACCCATCGCCTTACCCCCGCCGCCTTGCATCTGCCGCATAAAGAAAATCCAAACACCAATCAGAAGCAGCATCGGGAACCAAGATATAAGAATATTCAGGAGAGACGGAGACCCGTCATCCGCTGGAGCCGCATTCACGATAACACCAGTTTTATCGAGCTTATCGATCAGATTTGGATCATTTGGTGCATAGGTAGAGAAGGAACGACCATCTTTACGCACACCGGAAATTGAGCGCCCCCTAATCGTGACCTTTTCGATTTGTCCACCCTGCACTTCGGCGAGAAATGTCGAATAAGGCAAACCCGACTGACCGCTGGATTCTGATGGCTGCTGGAACAAATTGAAAAGAGCAAAAAGAAGAAGAATAATAATCGCCCAGAGAACTATGTTTTTACCGAAATTATTCAATGTTCCTATATCCCGAGGACAAATCGGAGATGCTCCGTCATGTACTCATATCTGTTGTGTTTGATATACATAATGCTCTTCATCGGTTAAGCAACCCAAAACAGCGGCCCCGAAATTGGAGAACGGGGTCTGCATACCGCATTTTCAACAATGTTTTCAAGAATTTGAGACGATCGGTAGCCAAGGTGCCAAACCTGAAGAATATTTGTGCCGCGACGAATGGCAGGCAAACTGTAACGCGATGGGCCGGGAATACGTCGGTTCTGTTCGGAAATGTCCGCCGCAATCGCTTCCCATCCGTCTCGGCCTAGCGCAGATATGACAGAATCCAACGGCGCATTCGACGGCTTTAAATTGATCAAGAATCGATTATCCCATACCACTTGGCATGAACAACAAACCGCCACTGTATCCGAGATAGTCTCGTATTCCCTGTAAAGACGGACCTCCGTTTCGTTAACCGAAATAATGCAGTTACCCAATGTTCGAGTACCAATCCTACAGGGATCGCTAAGAAAATCGAAAAGCCTTGCGCTACGGAGACGCTTGGGTGCGTATTCGCGCCCGCCGATTTGGGTCACGAGAGCCGCAACCATAGCCGCAGCAATCTCTGGATCGGCAGCAATCAGGCCCTGTCTATCGACGAACGCATATCCCTCTGGATAAAGGGTGACTAAATTATTAGCAAGATCCGCGATCCTTTGCTCTCTTGCTAACCTTAGTCGACCGAAGATCCGTGCTGTGCCGGCGATTGATGCCGGTCCAATGCCCTGCTCCGCAAGTTCGTTTAGGCGTTCCCGCATTCGAACCCGTGCGAAGCGTCTGTCTTTGTTGCCGGGGTCCTCTACCCATGAATACCCGCTTGCTCTTACCGTAGCCTCCAACCGAGCTCGACCAACCGCCAGAAACGGGCGGACAATCCGGATACGGTCACGCTTAGATACCAGAGGCATTGCCGCCAGACCATTTGGTCCGCTGCCTCTACTCATTCGCAAAAGAAACGTCTCTGCCTGATCATTTTCGGTGTGCGCGACCAGCAGATCTCCCACCCCGTGACGTACACACCAATCCTCCAGAAGCGCGTATCTTACCCGACGAGCAGCTGCCTGAATTCCATAGGCGGGTTTTTCACCCGTCCAGCAGAGGATATGATGTGATATTTCCATCTCACGGCACCAGCGTCCGACAAGCGCTGCTTCGTCAGCAGAATCTGCTCGCAAACCATGGTCAACAGTCAACGCATTTAACGAAATTTTTCTTGCGGCCGCCCAGTCGGTCGCAAGAATCAAAAGTGCCAAGCTGTCTGCACCCCCAGAGACGGCAACGGCGATAGTTTCGCCAGTTTCAAATGGGTCAGCTGCCGACATCAGGCCCGAGAATTCTATCGGTGAAATTAGTTCGGGAATATTGGACTTGTTGCTGGGTCCGTTACAACCAGTCACCGGCATTTCGCCTCGATACGTTCACGATTGATACGGGCTTTTAGTCGGGCACTAGCCGTAGGGTAGTTAGATAGAAACCTCGTGAAGGCGGTGCATGCTTCCGCGCGTTTTTTCATCCGACTGAGCGACATCCCGAGCTTCAATAGACTATCTGGGGCCTTCCTACCATCAGAGTATTTTTGATAACCCTCAGCAAAAGCGAAAGCCGCATCCTGATATCTTTTGCGGACATAATAAGTCTCACCCAACCAATATTGGGCGTTTCCTGTTAGACTTTTGCGAGGATACTGTTTTACGAACGCTTTTAGCGCCTCTTCAGCCCGCGAAAAGTCCTGGTGTTTGAGGAGTAGCGACAACGCATAGTCATATTGTGACTTCGGAGTCCCCGGCGGGAGCGGCGAGATAGGCTTGGGAGCTGCGGGCGGGCGGCCGGTCGAGAATCTCTCTGGGCCACGTGGTGATGTAACGGCCATACTCTTGGGAATTGTGCCCAGGACACCTGATTTGGAGGCGGCAAATTCCGGGGGAAGGGGCAGTGTCTCCTCCGGTTTACCTATATGTTTCCCCTGGTGAATATCTAACTCAGTATCGAGTGCCGTAACGTTTGTCTGCTGCGGATTTCCACCCTCGGTCTCAGAATCACGGGCTTCGAGAGAAGTAAGCCTCTGATCAAGATCGATGACCAGTTTGTCGAGACGACCCTTGATCTGACGCATCCCGAAGTTTATCTCCTCTAATGTCCCTGTAAGACGGCTTATTTCATTTTCCAATTGCGAAATACGTACCGTTTGTCTAGCCGCCGTCCTTGGAGAAACGGTCGAGCCGGACGCTGAAGGCCCCGATGGTAGCGGCGGTCTCTCACCCTGATAAACCTGTCGTTGCAGTGTTGTAAGTTCGCGTTGTAGTCGGTCAACTCGGTTCAGCAGTTCCTGCATGCCGGTATTCTGTGCGTTTACCCCGGCCGGGACGGTCAAGAAGAGCACAGCTACAGATAGAAAAACGATCAGCGCTGGGTGTTTCACCCTAGGTATCATCTATGTAAACCACTTATAGTGTCGGACAGTGGACTGCATACATTATTAGCTTAAATAATGGCAGAATTGCGGCGGCATGATAACGGTACTCAGCCAGCGCCACCGTCAACTACCGCGACCGCACGCCGGTTCCGCGCCCAAGCCTCCTCATTTGAAGCGGGATCTACGGGGCGCTCCTTACCATAGGAAATCGTTTTTACCCGGTTGGGATCAACATCTAAGGCGATCATGTAGTCGCGTACCGAATTTGCGCGGCGGTCACCCAGTGCAAGATTATATTCACGAGTACCGCGCTCATCTGCATGGCCCTCAACTGTAATCGTGACGCCGGGATAACGTTTTAGCCAAACCACCTGGTTCTCGATTGTCGTCCGCGCCTCGGCTGTCAGATCGAACCGGTCGACCAAGAAAAGCACTCGATCGCCGACGTTAACGACAAAGTCTTCTACACTTCCGGGCGCCTGCGCTACCTGTCGCGAGACTTGCCCACTAATTAGTGGGCCCCCGGTCCCGGCAGGAGCGGCACCAGCACTTGACAAACCGTCCCCGGTCGCGGCTGAGCTCACTTCGGGAGATGATTCACACGCAGCCAGAGCAAGTCCGGCAAGCGCACAGGCGATATATGAAAAGCGCATCAGATTTTTCCCCAATATATTTCTGGCATTTTATTTCTCTCGTCCCCAAGGTCACGCTGGGATTTAACATAATCACAAAATCACGCAGCTTTTACGGCACTCGTTGTGAAGCTTTCACAAGTTTCAAACAAAAGTCTCTCGGTCGCAAGTCATCATTATTTCACAATCGGCGACCACGCAGGATCGGAGGCTCCGACTGGCGTTGGAATCGGGCGTTCATTATACCCCGTGAGATCGATCGAATAGAGCTTAGCTGTGCTAGCACCATTGGCGCGGCGGCGTTGTTCACGGAAAAACATTAATACGCGGCCATTCGGTGCCCAGGTCGGTCCTTCCACGAGGAATCCTGTGGCCAGAATGCGTTCGCCTCTTCCGTCAGGCTGCATTACACCGATTGAGAAGGTTCCGCCGCTGCTCTTTGTAAATGCTATCAAATCCCCACGCGGTGACCAAACCGGGGTAGCGTACCGCCCGGCTCCGAAACTGATTCGTTTCACACCGCTACCGTCGCTGTTCATTAAGTAAATTTGTTGAGATCCGCCACGGTCAGAATTGAACACGATTCGACGGCCGTCCGGGGCGAAGGAAGGTGAAGTATCAATCGCGGGATGGCGGGTGAGCCGACTCACGCGCCGCGTCCTTAGGTCCATTGTATAGACCTCGGTATTCCCGTCCTTGGCCATACTCATGATTACTTTGTTTCCGTCAGGTGAAAAACGCGGTGCGAACGTCATACCCGGAAAATCGCCAATAATTTCCTGCTGGTTTGTATCAATATTATATAAATAAACGCGTGGCTTTCCTCGGGTGTACGAAAGATAAGTAATTTCTTGCGCTGTCGGCGAAAATCGGGGGGTCAAGACCAGCGCACTGCCGTCGGTCAGGAACTTATGATTGGCTCCGTCCTGATCCATAATTGACAACCTCTTGATCCGCCGGTTGGCTGGACCGCTCTCGGAAATATAAACTACCCGGGTGTCAAAATACCCGCTTTCTCCGGTGATACGCTTATAGATTTCATCAGCAATGATGTGAGCAACACGTCGCCAGTTTTGAGGCGTAGTGAAAAACGCGAGGCCCGTCATTTGCGTGCCACCAAACACGTCCCATAACCGGAATTCTACTTTAAGTCGTCCGTCGCGCTGAGTCTGGGCACTTCCAGAAATCAAGGCTTGGGCGTTGATCTGACGCCAATCACTGAAGCGGGGCTGTACCTTCAAGGCCGATATTCGTTGGATAAAAGCACGCCGGTCGATTGGCCGAAATAGCCCTGAACGTTCAAGATCAGTTGATATCAGGTCCGCGACATTACGGCCAATGATAACCTCTTGCGGGGTCTTTCCGTAAAACTCCGGTATCGCAATGGGTAGCGGCTCGACCGTACCTCGGGTGATATCTACCTGGAGCTGAGCCAGCGCCGGCGTCACAAGTAATTTAGCGACAATGAAGAATAAAGCATAAGTAAGAGCCTTCGTCGTGGCGTGCGGTATTTCACGAAACTGTTTCATTGTGCAAGAGCTTCCCTGGGATCAAAGGTAAACACGATTTCTTTCCACATATCATAATATTCATAGGGCAACTTGATCGGTACGCACGAAGGATCTCGAAGGGCGCGTAACGCGCTCTCCGCGACCGCCCGAAAAAATGGCTCCTTTTTCATGCGCTCCCGATCCTGAATCTTTGGTAAAGCGCCTAGAGAACCATCGGGGTTGAGACGCATTCGGATCGCGACCCTCATGTTCGCGGCATCCTTCGCGCCCGCCTGGATCTTCCAACATGGAGTGATCTGCTGCGTAATAGCCGCTACCAAGCCTGCGGAAATGCGCCGCTTCTCTATCGGGGAACGCCGATGTTCTCTCTCTTTCCGCTTTACCATCTGATCGAGTTTCTGTTTCGGAGCCGCTTTTTGTTCCTTTTGTTCCTTCGCTAAATTTTTTAGTAATGATTGAAATTCGTCCTTCGGCGGTCTGGGCTTCAGTTTGGGTCGGGGCGGCACCGATTTTTTGACCGCGACTTCCAATCGCTGAGGTTTGGGTCTTGGTTTGGGAGGCGTGGCTTTCCGCTTTCTTTTGGGTTTTGGTATCGGCAGTTGTTCGACCTTTGCTTTTGGAACGTGCTTCGGCTTGACCCTTGGCCTTACCGAAGGTTTTGGGGGCTGGTTCTGGATTCTTGAGACCGGTTTGGGCGCAGATGATCGCTGAGGCAGCTTTCTTAAAGCCGTTTCCTTGGGACCTGACTTCTTCGTCATCGCATTCAGAGAAACGATCTCGACAGCGATAGGGGTAGCCGAACGACGCTCCGATTGAAGAATACTGGGGAGACCAACCACGATCAGCACTATGATGATTGTGTGCATAAACGCCGAAATAGTAGCGCCATACCGCATCTTTCACTTCTTCCCTCCGGGCCCAGCACGCTGTGGCAACTCAGTGACAAGCGCCACCCGGTTAAATCCCGCCAAGTTCACCAACCCCATCACCTCCATTACCTCGCCGTAGGTGATCGCCTGATCGCCTCGGACAAAAATACGTGTGTCTTTTTTATTTTGGGTAATCGCTTCCAGTCGCGGGACGAGTTGATCCCGCGGGATCTCGGTTTCTTGCAGGAAGACTATTCCCCTCGAGTTTATGCTGATCATCAGAGGTTCGTCCTGACCGACCATCTGAGATGAATTGGTTTTCGGCAGATCCACTGGAACCCCGACTGTTAAAAGCGGCGCCGTCACCATGAATACAATAAGCAGAACCAGCATCACATCGACTAGAGGCGTCACGTTGATTTCGCTCATCGGTATGTGACCCCCGCGTCCCCTGCTGCGGCCGCGGCCTCCCCCGCCATTCCCTGCCATCATTGCCATTGATCAGGCCCCATCGTCTTCGCTCTGGCGCGACAGGATCGCGCCAAACTCTCCGGCGAACGCCTCTAGACGGCCGGCGTACCGGTTAATATCGGTCGAGAGCTTATTATAGGCGATAACTGCCGGTATCGCTGCGACAAGACCAAGTGCGGTGGCAAATAGCGCCTCAGCGATACCCGGCGCCACGACCGCCAGCGATGTATTTTTTGACATGGCGATAGCGGTAAAGCTGTTCATAATGCCCCATACGGTGCCGAACAGTCCAACGAATGGCGCGGTCGAACCAACCGACGCAAGAAAAGTCATATAGCGTTCGAGCTGTTCGAGTTCACGGTTAAGGGTGATCTGCATCACTCGGTCAATACGTTCCGAAAGGCTCTGGTGCCCGTCTGGATCCCGGCCAGATCGCGATGTCGACCGCCGCCACTCGCGCATCGCAGACGAAAAGATTGCTGACATCGGATCAACGGGACGGGAGCCAATACGGTCGAACAAATCATCCAGAGAGCCGCCAGACCAGAAACTCTCCTCAAACTGAGAGCCCTTAGCGCGAAGGCGCCGCATCCGCATGAGTTTTTCGAAAATAATTGCCCAACACCAGAAAGAGGCGAGCAGCAAGCCAATCATCACCGCCTTCACGACGAAGTCTGCTTGCATAAATAATCCCCAGATCGACATGTCGGCGTGTACAGACCCTGCAAGAAGGGTGGACTGAACTGCTGCTGATTCCATTACTATATCCGTTTTAGCCTGCGGTAATTTCTGTTAAGCGATATCCTCAACGAGCATGTAAGAGCCCGTCCAGAGACTTTCTCAGTTTTTCCGGTAGTCGCGTCGGGCGCCCATCAACCTTCATGCAAACCAGCCGCACTTTCATCTCCACTAGCGTTTCGCCGGTGCACTTCACCAATTGTTCCAGCAAAAAACTGGCACCTTTTACTTCCAAGCAGCGAGAATAGACCTCCAACATGTCATCCAATCGCCCGGGTTTTAAATACTCCGCCTCGCACCGCCGAACAGCAAACATCAGACCTCTTTTCGCCAAAAGGGTTCTTTGGTCGATTCCGGAATCGCGAAGTAGCTCCGCCCGAGCTCGTTCCGCAAATCCAAGATAATTGCTGTAATAGACAACACCTCCGGCATCTGTATCCTCGTAATAAACACGAACGAGGTGTAAATGTTCGGGTGCCCTATTAGTCATTACTGTCTCCCATCGGAGTCAAAAGATCTGCCTGGTCATCAAGACCCTTTGGAGCTGAAACGCCTATATGTCGAAAACCTTTCAGAGTGAGCATTCGGCCACGCGGCGTACGCTGCAAAAAACCGGATTGCAGGAGAAACGGCTCGATGACCTCCTCGATTGCATCCCTCTGCTCTGACAGGGCGGCTGCAAGCGTATCAACACCGACAGGTCCGCCGGAATAGTTTTCGGCGATACACATCAGATATCGATGGTCCATCGAGTCAAGGCCGATCTGGTCAACCTGAAGGCGAGAAAGTGCGGTATCAGCGATTTTCGCGTCAACAGCCTCAGCTTGGGCGACACCGGCGAAATCCCTAACACGTCGTAACAGGCGAACGGCGACACGCGGCGTGCCGCGGGACCTAGCTGCGATTTCAGTCGCACCATCGTTAGTCACATTGACACCAAGCACCGCCGCACCGCGGCGGACAATCCGCACAAGATCCTCAATCTCATAAAAATCAAGCCGTAGCGGTATTCCGAATCTTTCTCGTAATGGCGTCGTCAGTAGACCCGATCGGGTAGTCGCCCCCACAAGCGTGAAAGGTGGTAGTTCGATCTGGACGGATCTAGCCGAGGGACCTTCTCCAATGATTAGGTCTAATTTACCGTCTTCCATCGCAGGATAGAGAATCTCCTCAATCGCTGGATTAAGCCGATGGATTTCATCTATAAACAGGACATCTAGTGGCTCGAGATTCGTTAGAATGGCGGCAAGGTCTCCCCCCTTTGCAATAACGGGGCCAGATGTTGCGCGGAAACCAACACCCAATTCCCGCGCCACAATTTGCGCCAGGGTTGTTTTGCCTAGCCCGGGCGGGCCGAATAAAAGCACGTGGTCCATAGCTTCGTTGCGACCGCGGGCTGCTTCGACAAACACGCGAAGATTGTCCAGCAGACTAGGTTGACCTACAAATTCCGTGAGCATTTGCGGCCGCACATGTCCTTCCGGACGATCATCTTCTGAGAAACCAACGTCGACTGCGCGATCTTCGGTCATGCCGTTAGCTCCCGTAAACCAGCGCGGATCAAATCCTCAACCGGTGCTTCCTCTCCGAGGTTACGCATCGCGGCGGATACAGCAGCAAAGGCGGCAGCTCGATTATAACCTAGATTTACTAAGGCCGACACAGAATCATCGAACGATCCGCGCGCATGACCTCTTTGTTCTGAAGACTTCACGTTAGCAATCGGCGGCACAATCTCCGCAAGACTGCTTACTTTATCTTTCAATTCCGTCAGTAAACGGGATGCCAATTTTGGGCCAACGCCCGGCGCTCGACTTATCATCGCCTTGTCCTGGGCAAGGATAGCATCCGTGAGATCCTTGGGAGCGAGTACCGAGAGAATTCCCAACCCGACTTTAGCGCCGACTCCCTGTACCGTCGTCAGCAGTCTGAACCAATTGCGTTCGGCCTGTTCGAGGAACCCGTAAAGATGAATATGATCCTCACGAATGTGCGTTTCTATAACAACAGAAACCTCTTCGCCGCACACTGGAAACTGTGTCAAGGTTCGGGTGGAACAAAATATTAGGTAACCAACACCGTTGACGTCTATCACGGCCCAATCGTCACCCGTAGTATCCAGGATTCCTGTCAGCTTCGCTATCATGCGCGAGCCTTGTTTAATGCAGCGCCCGAAATTGTCGGCAGTTGTCGGTGATGAGCGTGGCAAATTGCTATGGCAAGGGCATCAGCCGCATCCGCAGTCTTCGGTTTGGCGCCAGGTAACAATACGCATACCATCGCCTGCACTTGGTTCTTGTCGGCATGCCCGTTTCCAACAAGTGACTTCTTAATCAAATTGGCTGAATATTCAGAGACTGAAATTCCCAAGCGTGCCGGCGCCAGCATCACCGCGCCGCGCGCGTGGCCGAGCTTGAGAGTTGAAGATGGATTCTTATTTACGAAAGTTTCCTCAATGGCGGCTTCGTCGGGTGAATGAAGGTTGAGCACGCCGGTTATAGATTCGAAAAGTTGAGACAACCGATCGGAGAGCGGCAAGCTAGCTGTCGATTTGATTTCGCCAGATGCGACATGTTTTAAACTACTACCATCGACCTCGATGATACCCCAGCCAGTGCATCGCAGGCCGGGATCTAGGCCGATAAGCCTTATTGCCATATGCGTGGTCCCCACTCAGTCCGAGAGCTCTGACATGACGGCATCTTGGATCTCGACATTCGACGATACCTTCTGAACGTCGTCATTATCCTCCAGAGCGTCTAGGAGATTAAGCATCGTCTTAGCACTATCTATATCAAGATCCACTGTGGTCTGGGCTTTCCAAGTGAGTTCTGCAGAATTCGCCGGGCCAAATAGGCCCTCTAGGTCTTCACAAACATTATTGAAGTCATTGGGTTCGCAGATTATTTCGTGTCCGTCCTCATTCGTTTCTACCTCTTGGGCACCGGCATCGATCGCGGCCTCAAAAACGGTTTCTGCATCGGCAACATTCAGGGTGTAAAAGAGCTGTCCGACTCTATCGAACATGAAATTGACGCTACCTGTCTCGCCAAGATTACCACCAAACTTAGTGAACGCGGCGCGCACATCACTGGCTGTACGATTCCGGTTATCGGTTAACGCTTCCACGATCACTGCGACCCCCTTGGGCCCATATCCTTCGTAGCGTATTTCTTCGTACTGGTCACCTTCATCGTTTCCAGAACCTCGGGCAATGGCACGTTCCATGGTGTCCTTCCCCATATTGGCATTTTTTGAAGCGGAGATGGCTGCCCGCAGGCGAGGGTTTGCATCAGGATCTGCTCCACCCTTCGCCGCAACCGTTAGCTCTCGGATCAACTTTGTGAAAACCTTGGCCCTCTTGGCGTCCTGAGCACCTTTTCGGTACTGTATGTTCTTAAATTTTGAATGCCCCGCCATTGTCTCTCCGACTTCATCCCCAAATTGATATAATTTATACCATACCTAGTGTTATGGCGACCCCGAACCCCCACATGTCCGGGTAATTTAGTAGTAGCAACAGCTTGGCAATGTAATGTGGCAGGAATAGGGCGGGGATGCCCTGATTTTAACTAAATAAGATTGCTCAAGACCCGGACAATCCAATTTAATTAAGTCAATCAGGTTGTTCGCCCCTAAGACGCCCGCCGATCCGAATCGGCCGGATATCCGTGGTAAGCCCAGTTGAATCGTCTGTATCGACCAAGACGGCACAAAGGGTAGCAACCCCTTGAGCGGCTTCCATCCGGACCGTCGGCATCTTTCGAACAAAACGATCTACGGAGGTTTCCTTACGGATCCCGATCACTGAATCATAGTCTCCACACATACCGATATCTGTCATATAACCTGTGCCGCCGGGAAACACCTGTGCGTCAGCCGTTGGAACATGGGTGTGGGTACCAACAACAACCGAGACGCGACCGTCAAGAAAATGTCCCATAGCCATTTTTTCACTCGACGCTTCACCGTGAAAATCGAGTACAATGGCATCCGCGTTTCCCGCTAGTCGCCACGTATTCAGCATCTCGGCAGCTGCGGCGAATGGATCATCAAGGGGATCCATAAATAAACGCGCCATCAGGTGCAGAATGACAACTTTTCGGCCACGGGAATCTGTGAATTGCGCGGCACCCTTACCGGGCGTTCCTATAGGAAAGTTTGCCGGCCGCAGGATCCTTGGCTCTTTGTCGAAATGTGGGATTATGTCTTTCTGGTCCCAGACATGATTTCCAGTAGTAATTGCGTCAGCGCCAACACCGAAAAATTCATCGCAGATTTTTGGCGTGATACCGAACCCACCCGCGGAATTTTCCCCGTTGACGATAATAAAATCGATCGCATATCGGTCTTTAAGTATAGGCAGTTGGTTAATTACTACATTACGGCCGGACCGGCCCACCACGTCGCCGCAAATTAGTATTCTCATTTAGTCTGCATTTCCCTCTCTGTCAGGCGATATCGTTCGCCGGGTGGTGAATATTATATCAAGCGGCATGTCTTTGGCGTCTACGGGTATTTTGTTGCACTCCTGCTCATCATAAGCGACGCCCACGGCGAGAATTCCGGGCGTAATTCTAAGCGCCGCCAAGGTTCTATCATAATAACCACCCCCATACCCCAAACGATTACCGGCGGCATCGAAACCAAGTATCGGCACTACCACGATATCCGGAACGATGGTGGGCAATCGTGGGTCAGGTTCGAATACCTCGAAGTCTCCCTTAAACAGTCTGTCGCCCGGGGCCCAGCGGCGAAACACTAACGGCTTATCTCTCCCTACCGTCACTGGAAGCGCCGTTATCGCTGCGCGACTCACGAGTTCATTTATCACCCGGCGGATGTCAATTTCACCCTTCATCGGCCAGTAGCCTGCTACTACACAGCCTTCTAACGTCTGATCAAAATGTTTAAAGAACCGATCCGAAAGTAATTTCGCGGCATTCGTGCCATAGGTGGGGCCCAACTTGCTACGCTGCAGGCGCAGTTCACTTCGCAACTCCGATTTTTCTCGATCTATCCAGTCCGTATTCCTCAACAAATCAGAACCCCGTCTGGTTTTGCAGAAACGAAGCGGCGGAGCCGTCGCGGCCGGCTGTCAATATGATCCTCTGCGGCCTGCACGAAACAGGTGGGCACCGCGTACCGAGGCCAAGACCCCGACAGAGGCAGTTCCCGAGAGAATTGTATTGGCCCCAGGGATGTAATGACCTATCGCACCGGATAGCCCCGCCATAGCCTAACCTAAGGCATAAATTGTAAACGGGAAATGGACTTTGACTTTTAGTCTGGACCTTAGTCGGACAGAATCCGAGTGATATCTTCGATCTGGGCAGTTGCGGAATCGACGATCTCTGCGAGCGCGGCCTCCTTTTTCTCAACCGACCCGGCAACTTCTGCTGCGGCTGCAGTTTGATTAAGATCAGCGTAGGTTTCGGCAAGTTCGTCCGCAACTAGCAGCGATACCATGACAAGGAGTCGAGAGTCCCCCACCTGACCGACCGCCGACACGAGTTCTTGAACTCGCTTGTCGACATATTCGCCCAGTTGGACTAGATGAGCTTCTTGGCCGTCGTCGCAGGCAATTTGGTAGTTTCGACCGTTGATTTTTATCTCGACCTGCGCCATGTCATTTATCCAAAATGTCTTTCACACGCAAAATCGCAAGATCTAGCCTTTCCGCGACGGACGCGTTCAACGCTTCAAGATCGCCGGCCTTGTCCCGCGCCGCAGAAAGGTCAGATTCCGAAGTACCGGATAATGCGGCTCTTTCATTTTCAGATTTGGTACGGGCTGCTTTTTCCAAGGCTGTAACAGCTTTTTGGAGGCGCTTTGCCGCTTCATCTAATTTCGACACGAAGTCCTCTAACCCACCGTTTTTTTTAATTTTTGCACAATACGATGTTGACGAAAGTGACGTCAACCTATCCAAAAGGTTAGTAACTAAAAGTCGTTACAACCCCGAATCGATCTCTCTAAGAATAGCCTAAAACTCCCAGTTTTCCGCGAAAATATAGACTGTAAAGATTGAAATTACCGGGTCTATCTAGTATTGACGGGGTTAAGTTATCGGAAGGATCGATCGATGCGCGTCAGCCAGAAAGTTAAGAAAATACTCGCCGGATACGAAAGTGATAATCCAGGCACAAAGAACAAATTGGCCAATATACTGATGCACGGCAAACTAGGGGGCACCGGTAAGCTTGTGATCCTACCGGTTGACCAAGGTTTCGAGCACGGCCCGGCGCGTAGTTTTGCTCCCAACAACGCGGGCTACGATCCCCATTATCATTTCCAGCTCGCTATTGACGCCGGCCTATCCGCGTTTGCCGCCCCACTCGGCATGATTGAGGCAGGCGCCGACACCTTCGCTGGTGGGATCCCGACAATCCTCAAATGTAACTCGGCCAATTCGCTAGCGACGGAAAAAGATCAGGCCGTAACCGCGACAGTTAGCGATGCGCTTAGGCTTGGCTGTTCGGCGATTGGGTTCACGATTTATCCCGGATCTGAGTATCAGTTTGAACTTATGGAGGAAATTCGCGAACTAGCCGAAGAGGCGAAATCCGTGGGCCTTGCCGTCGTCGTCTGGTCCTATCCAAGAGGTGGTATGGTGACCAAAGAGGGTGAAACCGCAATGGATGTCTGCGCCTATGCTGCGCATATGGCTGCCCTAATCGGCGCTCATATTATCAAGGTTAAGCCGCCTACAGATGCGATTTTCCTTGACGCAGCAGAAAAGATTTACTCCGCGCAGAAAATTCCGGTTACCACTCTTGCCAAGCGTATCGAACACGTTGTCCAGGCATGTTTTAACGGCAAGCGCATTGTCGTGTTCTCCGGCGGCGAGGCCAAAGAACTTGACGGCATCTACAAGGAAGTCACTGCCATCCGTGATGGCGGCGGCAATGGCTCCATTATAGGTCGAAATACCTTCCAACGCCCAAAGGATGAGGCTTTGGCCATGCTCAATCAGATCATTAAGATATACCAGAATAAGGCGTAAACAGAGGGATCTTGCGCATCGCTGCCCAGACCTGCCAGCTTTACTTGATATCGCCGCCAACTTTCGATACGGGCGGTGCGATCGCATTCGCAGAAAAACTCGGCGCAGCATTGGATGGAGGAGATGTCGCATGTGTACAGCTCCGGCTGAAGAATGTGACCGACGACTACATACGTCACGCGACGGAAATCCTTAGGCCGGTGGCCCAAGACCGCGATGTCGCCTTTATAATGAACGACCGTGCTGATCTTGCTGCAGACATGGATTGCGATGGTGTTCATTTAGGGCAAGGTGACACGCCCTACGTAAATGCCCGCCGACTGGTTGGAGACAAAGCGATTATCGGTGTTACCTGCAAGGGCTCGCGTGAGCTGGCATTTGATGCAGGCGAAGCAGGCGCAGACTACGTCGCCTTCGGTGCATTCTTTCCCTCGTCCACAAAAGAGACCGCGACGCCAGCGGACATCGCAATCCTTAGTTGGTGGCAGGAGTTGATGATAGTGCCCTGCGTCGCCATTGGCGGCATAACTGTCGACAACTGCAGCACCGTCGTGAACGCCGGTGCAGATTTTCTCGCTGTTGGCGGTGGTGTCTGGAATTATAGCGGTGGGCCAGCGGCGGCAGTTAAGGCCTTTAATCAAAAGATGGCACGATAGTTTCAACTGGCTATTTCGCCGCCACGACATGGCTGTACCCAAAACACCAGAAGCCCTCGGAGTTTGAAGTAATGGTAGCGCAGGGGCACGCAGTTATGGGGACACCGGAACAAGTAACCGAATTTCTGGCAGAGCCCATGGCCACGGCAACGGCTAGTTACCTGGTTTGTCAGATCGCATTTGGTGATTTAACGTCGGAAAAAATGCAACGGTCAGTTCGATTGTTTGGTGAATGGCTCACCCTCAATCTCTGCGATTAGCCATTGAGCGGTGTTAACTAATAGTCGGCCCAACCACTGGAGCCCACAATACGTCGTCGATTCGCAGGGCACCCGTAGCAAGCATAACCAGCCTGTCAAATCCTAGAGCAATGCCGGCGGATTCTGGAATGCCGGACTGGACTGCCGCTAGAAAATCCTCGTCAACCGGAATGGGATCGCGGCCGGCAGCGATCCGTTGCTCAGCGGTCGCTGTAAATCTGGCTAGATGCTCATCAATGTCCGTAAGTTCGCTGTACCCATTAGCCAGTTCAAGTCCGCATACAAAAATCTCAAAGCGCTCTGAAACGCGAGGATCTTCAGGGGATAACCTCGCTAGTGCCGCCATCGACGCCGGGTAAGAGTGT
The DNA here is from genome assembly GCA_002937455.1 of Alphaproteobacteria bacterium MarineAlpha11_Bin1. The sequence continues at coordinate 118,406 of PTJZ01000007.1, read as the reverse complement.
AGTACAGTCGGCGCTTCCAACCCGAGTCCCGGCTCTACCCGCTCAAGAAAAATTCGGAAAAAGACATCTTCCCAAGTGTCGCTATCAATAGTGCGTACCCCAATCTCTTCGGCGGCGAGTCGTAGCGCTTGTTTATCAGGATCAAGCGGATTCTGGGTTGTCTGCAGCAGATCAATACCGGTACTGCGTTCCACAGCCTCCGCGACTGAGAGATATTCCCAAGGCCCTGCGACATTACAAACAAAATTGCCGCGCCGTGCAACGGGGCCACATACCGCACGCACGAGTTCTTCCGCCATTTCAGCAATAGTGCGCCAATCCGCATCCACCCGATACCACTCAAGCATCGTAAATTCAGGATGATTCTTGGTGGAGCGTTCGCCGTTCCGAAAGACTCTCGCAAACTGGAAAATACGTTGCATGCCCGCGGCTAAAAGTTTTTTCATCGCGAATTCCGGTGACGTGTGAAGGAATAGTTCACGATAGTCACCGTCCGGATCGTAAAGACTAGTCACGAACGTGTTTAGATGCGGCTCCATCCCAGGACAGACTTGAAGTGCCGGTGTCTCGACCTCAACATAACCGCTACGGTCGAAGAATTCGCGGGCAGATTTAAGCATGTCGGCGCGGCGAACTAAGTAATCCGCGCGCTCTTCAAAACGGTCCCGGCACCACCAGGCGCCCGAAAACAATCTTGGGGTTTCATTGTTCGCCATCGTAGCAATAATGCCTAATAGAATGGAGACCGTCACCTTGTCAAAAATCAACCCTACCCCTGCTGTATTACGGACCGCCCTCCAACTTGATCAGGCGGGACTTATAAAGCATGAAGAAATTGAGGCCCTTGAACGAGTTGGCGAGCGCTACAGTGTCGCTATCCCCGCCGGGGTAGTCGCATTAATGGATCCAAACGATCCTGAAGATCCAATCGCGAAACAGTTTGTGCCCGACACCGCGGAGTTAGACGCATTGGATAACGAACTAGCGGACCCTATTGGCGATCACGACCATTCTCCGCTTCCAGGTTTGATACACCGATATCCCGATCGGGTACTACTGATGCCAACACTATCTTGTCCGGTGTACTGCCGCTATTGTTTTCGCCGCGACCGTGTTGGACGTAACGCGGCCGCACCCTCCTCGACGGATATCGATTCAGCCATCGCATATATTAAAGACCGTAAAGATATCCATGAGGTAATCCTTACGGGAGGGGACCCACTGTCCCTTTCCGACACCAGACTCGGCGCGCTGTTAGCTCAGCTATCCGCGGTTCCGCATCTTAACAATCTACGTATCCATACCCGTGTGCCAGTCTCCCTACCAAGTCGCGTAACTGACCGACTCATAAAAGCTTTGCGTTGTGATCTTCCGGTCTGGATGGTGCTTCACGTTAATCATTCGCGCGAACTCACCACAGAAGTTGCTAACACCTGTGAACGTCTTACACGGGGTGGGATCCCTCTATTATCTCAGTCAGTACTCTTAAAAGGCGTGAATGCCGATATAGAAACGCTATCGGAGCTGTTCCGACGATTAATCGCACTCAAGGTCAAACCATACTACTTACATCACCCAGATCAGGCCCAAGGTACTGCCCGTTTCCGTCTCTCTCTAGAAGAGGGACGCGCAATATTTGATGCCCTTCGAGGACATCTTTCGGGTTTGTGTCAGCCAACTTACGTGGTCGATATTCCCGAAGGGTACGGGAAAGTGGCAGCTCAAACCGCCGCAATCGAGCAATCTGATCAGGAATGGAGAATGAAAGACTTTAAGGGTGAGATTCATCGCTACGAAGAAATTTAAATTATACAATCACAACGAGCGGCTTGGTGTTATGTCGGCTCTAACACATTCAAAATAGTTGATCGGATCCTCTCGGCAGGTCCATGGTCTGCCACCTAAAAATCATGAAAAAACCTCGAAAATCGTGCTAACTGATTTTGACCAATGAACGATTTTACAAAAACGGAATGAACTTACACTAATGTCATCAGTTAGGAACGATCGCAAAAAATCGATTAACCCTCTCCGATTGCGCATCCCGGGCCAAGCTGATAGGTCTACGCGCCATATTAAATAGCGGAAAAAAAGGATGAAAATCCAGGCGAACACCATCCGGCCGGGTAATGTGATAGAGCATGCGGACAAGCAGTGGACTGTGATGAAAACCGAGATGCTTCTGCCCGGGAAGGGTAATGCGTTCATCCAAGTCGAAATGCGAGATGTCAAATCCGGAAATAAGACAAACGAGCGATTTCGAACCTCAGAGTCTGTCGAAAAGCTCATGGTCGAAGAAAAAGAAGCCACCTACTTATACGTAGATGGAGATCAAATCACCTTCATGGACAGCGAAAGCTACGAACAATTCACGGTCCAAATAGACCAAATGGCTGAAGCTGCCGCTTTTCTGCAAGACGGGATGGCGGTGACAGCTGATCTGATCGACGGAAAAGTCGTGGGCGTCCGACTTCCTCAGCACGTAACTTTAGAGGTTGTGGAAGCAGACCCGGTTGTAAAAGGGCAGACCGCTTCGTCGTCCTATAAGCCATCAGTAGTCGAAAACGGCGTTCGCGTTATGGTACCGCCTCACATTGAGGCGGGTACGCGAATTGTGGTGAATACCGAAGACGGATCTTACGTCGAGCGCGCTAAAGACTAAATTATCACCTGCAGGCGTAAACCCTCGCCAGCCAACCAATCGAAAGACACTTGTTGCCATGTCGTTGCCTACACCACTTATAAATGTCATGGAGGCCGCGGCTCGAAAAGCATCCCGGCGGCTGGTGCGAGATTTTGGGGAGGTCGAACAACTCCAGGTATCCCGAAAGGGTCCAGGTGATTTCGTTACTGAAGCCGACCGACGTACAGAGCAAATTCTTTACGAGGAACTTTCGAAGGCGCGGCCAAGTTTCGGCTTTTTGATGGAGGAAGGGGGTGAGGTCAAAGCCGAAGAAGGCGACGAACGATGGATCGTTGACCCCATTGATGGGACTACCAATTTTTTGCACGGTATACCTCATTTCGCCATCTCAATCGGGGTCGAACGTGACGGAAAGCTATTTGCCGGCATCGTATATGATCCTATTCGAGATGAACTTTACTCGGCGGAAAACGGCGAAGGGGCGTTTCTGAATCGCCGCCGACTCAGGGTCTCCGAACGCGGTAATTTAGCAGATTCTCTCCTTGCTACAGGCATTCCCTTCGGCGACCGCATAGGCAAGAAATCCTTTCTGGTCATGTTAAATGCAGTCATGAAAAGGACATCCGGCGTGCGGCGGTTAGGATCGGCTGCGTTAGACCTCGCCTATGTCGCAGCAGGGCGTTATGAAGGTTTCTGGGAAACTGGTCTTTCACCCTGGGATATAGCTGGCGGCATAGTTATCGTACGCGAAGCGGGCGGGATGGTCGGTGAGATCGATGGCCGAAATTCTGTGCTTTACGGTAACTCGATCATTGCCACTAATCAGCGTTTATACGATCCGCTGCGCAAACTTTTGATGGAAGCGGTACGAGATGAAAAATTACAGCTCATAGAATGACGTCTAATTTCAATGGGTTGCTCGATTGATTTACTACCAAACTGGTTGTTCGAGCGGTCCCCCTAGGTTAGATTAGTTTTACGGGGTGTGCATGCCTCCGTAGAATTTCCGGGTTAATAGGCTTGGGTTGAAAAAAATGACTCCGAAGTTTTTAGGATATGCGCGGGCCGCGACGGCGATAATGATCGGCCTCACTATTTCTGCGACAGACCCGGCCGGGGCACAAACGATGATCGGCAAACGTCATTCCGAGGCAGTATCTGTCGACCTCAGCGTTCTTAATCAGCTTGGGACTGCGCCAACGGTGCCTAAGCTGTTACACCCGTCTGTGCGATCGTTGTTGATGCCGAATAACCGCCAGCCAGCGCGGTCGCAATTCACATCAATCGGGATATCCCGTCCTAAGCCGCCTTCGACTTCGACTTCGACCAGTACCGTTCACCTCAAACTACCCACCGAAGAAAGAAAAGAGACCACGCCCGCCCACGCAAGAAACAACAAGAAATCACTACCCAAGCGTCGAACCGTAACGCCGACTGCGCCTAAAACCCCACCGCAGCATACAACTGCCATCACCCCGAAGGTAGCGGTGCCGCCGCCTCCGATGAAGCTATCCAGGCCTTTAGCAAAGTTGCCGCCTCCGCCTAAACAGAGGCGCTCTCTAACCGGTGGTTTCAAGCCAAGCGAGGAATTCCGTCTCGCATTTGGCACTGGATCCGCTGAGATAGCCGCGCGATCGAACACAAAGCTCGACAAAGTCGTCCAAATTCTCAAGAGGGACGGAAATTTAAGGCTGCAGCTACTCGCCTATGCGGGTGGCGGCAGTCAGACACCGAGTCAGGCTCGGCGCCTATCTCTTTCGCGCGCGCTGGCCGTGCGATCCCGCTTAATTGAAAAGGGTATCCGTAGTACGCGTATTGACGTTCGAGCGTTGGGTAAAAAGTCTGATGGTGGACCACCAGACCGGATCGATATCATCATTACTGCCCGCTGACTAAACAGAGATGCGATTTTTCCAACCAGAATTCTGACGGGGTTCGCAAAAGGATGACCAATCCGCGGCGCTACTTAATCCGAATGATTATTTTTCTGGGCACGGTCGCAGCCGTGGCTATAGCCCTATTTTCAGGTATGCGTGATGCCTTCATTTCGAATCCTGCATTGAACGGTCTAATCCTAGGAGTCCTAGTCCTCGGCATTGGGTATATATTTCGTACTGTTGTTGTTCTCACGCGCGAAGTAGCATGGCTCGAAAATTACCGAGCGGGGCAGCCACCCACATCCAGCGTAATGGATCCCCGTCTGTTGGCACCGATGGCGTCGATGCTCGGCGAGCGGAGTGAACGATTTAGCCTGTCGGCGATGTCAATGCGTTCGTTACTCGATGGGGTTGGTGCTAGGCTAGACGAGTCACGAGATATCTCGCGCTACCTAATCGGCCTACTTATTTTTCTCGGACTTCTTGGAACATTCTGGGGACTACTCCAGACCATTGACGCGGTCGGTGGAGTCATAGCCAACCTAACGGTTGGATCCAAGGAATTAGGTCCAGTTTTCGATGATCTCAAAGCCGGTCTGCAAGCGCCCTTGTCGGGCATGGGTACTGCATTTTCATCATCTCTGTTCGGTCTCGCCGGTTCGCTGATACTGGGTTTCTTAGAACTGCAGGCAGGCCAAGCACAAAACAGATTTTATAACGACCTTGAAGATTGGCTATCTGGTCAGACCCGTCTTGCTTCAGGGGCCCTATCAGCAGACGGTGAACATGCAGTCCCCGCCTACGTTCAGGCTTTGCTCGAGCAAACTGCCGATGGCTTAGAGAACCTGCAACGCTCCTTGCAGCGCGGCGAAGACTCTCGTATTAGCGCCAACAACAGCATAACCGGCTTGGTTGAACGTCTTAGTACGTTGACAGACATGATGAAGGCTGAGCAGAACCTTATGGCGCGGCTGGCAGAAAGCCAGATGGAGCTCACACCGGTTCTTTCACGCATCGAAACGACACTCTCGAAGTCCAACCCAAGCGATAACAGTGCTGACGATATGCGCGAATATCTGAGAAACATCGACGGACATTTAGTTAGGCTTCTAGAAGATACAGCCAACGGGCGTACAGAACTGGCCCAGGAAATCCGAGGCGAAATCCGCGTCCTGTCTCGCACGCTTGCAGCAATTGCTGATAAATCCGGACGTTAACTGTAAAGAAAATCTATGCCGGGAACCATTCGAAGAAAGAGGCAGACGTTCGATATTTGGCCAGGGTTTGTCGACGCTCTTTCGGCTTTGTTGATCATTATTATTTTTTTGTTGATGGTTTTTACTCTAGCCCAGTTTTTCCTTGGCGAGATTCTGTCTGGTCGCAATCAGGCACTGGAACGGCTAAACCGACAGATCGCGGAGTTGTCTGAAGTCCTGTCTCTGGAAAGGTCTACTAATGCCAACCTTAGAGAAGAAATATCACGCCTTGCTTCCGATCTGCAGACGTCGACGGCTACGCGTGAGCAATTATCTAGCCAGATTGCCGAACTTTTGCCACAGCGCGATGCACTCGAGGCTGACCTAGCAGCGGCGCGTAGGACCGTCGCTGCTGACAAAGATAAGATCAAAGTGCAGATTGCGAAAATTTCTCAAATCAATCGGGATATCAGAGCGCTAAAAGCCGTTCGTACCGAACTCGAAAAGAAAGTTTCTCAACTAGCGGCAATCATCACCAAACGAGACAAATCCTTAGGTGCGCTTCGCGATCAGTCTAAGGAACTCAAGGCTGAGCTTGCCGGCGAACAGGAACGTTCGGCACTAGCGCAAAAAGAAATTCAGGGAAAGAATCTGACAATTCGAGAACTAAGCGCGCAGGCAGAACGGATCGGCGACGACTTGACCAAAGAAGAACGGGTAAGCCAAGACGCCCTTAAACGGGTTAAAGCAATAAACAGGCAACTTTTAGCGTTGCGCCAACAACTAGCGCGACTGACTGTGGCACTCGAAGAGTCCGAAGCAAAAGCTGCTGCTCAGAACATAAAAATTATCAGTCTTGGTAAACGACTTAATGAGGCGCTTGCCAGCAAAGTAGAGGAACTAGCTCGGTATCGGTCGGAGTTTTTTGGTAGGTTACGCGAAGCGTTGGGTAAGCGCAGCGGGATCCGCGTTGTCGGCGACCGGTTCGTTTTTCAGTCTGAAGTATTGTTCCCTTCAGGTTCGGCCGAGCTAAACCCCGATGGTCAGAATCAGATAGGGAAACTCGCGGCAACGTTGAAACAGATTTCGCTGCGTATCCCTGCCGATCTTAATTGGGTCCTCAGAGTCGATGGACATACAGACCGAAGGCCGATCCGGACTCGGCAGTTTCCATCAAACTGGGAGCTATCTTCTAGTCGGGCAATTGCGGTTGTGAAAGCCCTCATCTCTAGGGGGGTCCCGGCGGAACGCCTCATGGCTGCTGGGTTTGGAGAATTCCAGCCGCTAGATAAGCGAAGCGATGAGGTCGCACATCGCCGCAACCGGCGGATTGAATTCAAGCTGACCCAGCGTTAATTAAAAATAGTGTCTGTCTGGTATGCTAAAAGGCGCCGCGGAGAGACGTGCCCAAACAACTCGTCAATCGGGTTTACCCGATCCCGAGATCCTTGAAGCGGCTGTTGAACTTGGCCACCTGCCCAGCCGTATCAACAAGACGTTGCGACCCCCCCGTCCAGGCTGGGTGCGACTTCGAATCGATATCCAGCTTCATGGTATCGCCCGGCGCACCCCAGGTGGAACGCGTGGTATAAGTCGTCCCGTCCGTCATCACGATTTCTATTTCGTGATAATCCGGGTGAATATCTTTCTTCACCGCAATTCTCCCGTAAAAGAGCGCGTTTTATAGGGAAGGCTGAGCAGGTTTGCAACAAAAACGGTTAGAATTGCTATACGAAACTGTAAACGCTTTAATCGATGCTGGTTTTTCGGAGATACTATTTTTTGAATAACCCTTCTACGCCACTTCGATGCGCCTCTTTTTTTTCGATTTCCGCCAACACTCGTTCGATTTCCTCTTCCATCTCTGCGATATAGATCTTGAGCTCTTCGATTGACAGGGGATCAAGATCCCGTTTGGGTTTGGGCATATTTTGGGGAAGATCATCGTTTATATCCACTGCGCCCCTCCGATACTCACAATCTATGTTTCCACTATGTTCGGACTTGCCAGTTTGCCTTTGAAGCGATAGACCTGCAACCATCATTTCCGACACAATAGAGCGTGACGCAAAATGTCAGTCGACATTCCAGAAACTATGACCGCAATCGAAATTAGCGAATTCGGTGGCCCAGAAGTGCTTAAACCGGTATCGCGTCCGGTCCCACACCCGGGTGAAAGTGAAATCCTAGTCAGGAATTCGGCGGTCGGCGTTAATTTCCCCGATACCATGCAGCGTGAAGGACGCTACCCTCCACCGTCAGGTACAACCGACATACCAGGGCTGGAACTCGCCGGCACCGTGGTTGCGACCGGACCAAGTGTTAGCCGATATTCACCAGGAGACAAAGTATGCGCCCTTGTTTCAGGCGGCGCCTATGCCGAATACACCGTGGTCCCCGAGCAATTAGCGTTGCCATTGCCCAAGGGCTACGAAATGTTAAACGCATCAGCTATTCCAGAAAATTTCTTTACAGTCTGGACAAATTTGTTTGACGGTATCCAACTATCTGCTGGCGACAGTATCCTCATCCATGGCGGTTCTGGAGGCATTGGTACCGCTGCCATCCAAGTGGCATGCGCGTTCGGCGCTACAGTATACACAACCGCTCGGAATACCGAAAAATGCAATTTTTGTAAAAACCTGGGGGCGACCCGAGCCATCAACTATACCCAAGAGGACTTTGTTAAGGTGGTGAAGGATGCCACTGAAGGTGCGGGATGTTCTGTGGTTTTCGATATCGTGGGTGGTGACTATTTCTCTCGCAATCTGGATGTCCTCTCAACGGATGGCCGCATGGTGCAGGTTGCGGTACAAAAGGGCGCCAAGGTCGAGCTTTTTATCCCTACCATAATGTCTAAAAGGATACACTATACGGGATCAACGCTCCGTCCCCGCTCGGTCACTCAGAAGGCGGTTGTGGCAAACGCGGTGGAGCAGAATCTCTGGCCGTTATTTGAAAAAGGCGATATCAAGCCTGTGATTTATACTACTTTCCCGTTATCGGAAGCTGCCGACGCCCATTCGCTGATGGCAACGAGTGACCATATTGGAAAGATTATACTATGCGTAGACGACGATGCCTGACGCGGCATTAGATACGAAAACCCGAAGGAAAAAGAGAGCACTTCATTATGGCCCGCCAACAATTTGAGAGTACTAAACCGCTAATGCCAAAAGCCACTGCTGTGTGGCTTATAGAAAACACTGGACTGACTTTCCGCCAGATAGGCGCGTTTTGTGGCCTACACGAATTGGAAGTACAAAGCATCGCGGACGACGAAATCGCGCCTGGGATGGTAGGCTATGATCCTATCGTCAATGGCCAGTTGACTAAACAAGAAATTGAACGTTGCGAGTCCGATTCGGCACAACGCCTTACGATAGCCAAAACCGATGTGCCCCGACCCGCGTCCCGAACGAAAGGCCCAAAGTACACCCCTGTTGCCCGAAGGGGCGACAAACCCGATGCTATCGCGTGGCTAGTAAAACATTTCCCGAATCTTACCGATGCACAAATTTCACGCTTGATTGGCACCACAAAGCCCACGATCAGCGCCATCCGCGACCGGTCTCACTGGAACATGAATAATATTAATGCCCGTGATCCTGTTGGTTTGGGCCTGTGTAACCGTCAGGATCTGGACAAGGAAGTATTGAAAGCCGGGTACTCTTCCACCTTAGAGGCGCCGCCGATTGAAGAAGAAAAACCAAAGGCTTCGTCCGGAATTCAGATGCCGGAGTTCAAGCTGTAAAAAAGTCCTTGCGCAGAGCACTGTGTATAGAAGATAGCTCTCTAAAAAATTCGCCTATAGTCTCACCGTTTAGGATGCGTACTTTTTCTTTACCTCACCCGACTTACAAAGTGGAAACATCAAACAACGCAATGACATTCTTTAATCGAAAATTTGGTTTTTGAATATCTATGGTTTTCAGATCTTCACGGCTGCCGCCTCCACTTGCTCAGCAGTCAAGTCGCCGAAAACGACGTTGAGGATCAGCGTGAGATTTCGTCGGTCTACATCGGAAACCTTACCGAATCCAGCGAAATAGATGGAAATATTTGAGACAGAATCGGCTAAACGGTCAGAGATTGTTTTGATATTATCTGCGGTGAGATCAACTGAGGCAGCCAGCATTAGCTGTTCCGCATGCTCACAATCAATCTCGGTCTTTTGGATACTCTGACGCAGAGATTCTGTTAGAGGCTCAGGCGTGGCTCCTTCAACCCGTTTCATCCTCACGCGAATAGCCCTAAGAGCGCGAACTACATCTTGATGCCATTCGTTCACCGCCTCGTTCACGGCCGCCATTTGGGCAACGGTCAGGGAACCTCGACCGGATGCACCTACCCACATACAATATAGCAAAATGTTAACGTCTAGCTGGTGCTCGTTCTGCAGTTCTAGACAAGCTTGTCCGACGCCATCAGACATATAGACGTCGAGAGAAAAGTCCCAGAAAGGATGAACAGGAAAGTCAGACAAATCCGTCTCCGCTTGGACCAAAATTGTGGCAACCATCATAAAGTTGTGGCCGCCAAATAATCCGCCACAACCAAACTTTTATTTTACTACCCACCGCGTCCTCCAGAGAACACGTAACACCTGTACTCCACAATCGTTCGGACTATAGCGGCTCGTATTATAGCACGAAGGCAGCCAGAATCTCTGCCGCCCATTTATATATCAATATTCCCTACGTTGATCCTAAAGAATTTATTTTTGGGAAGTAAACGCTCTGTCAAAACTGACAGAGGGTCCGTATTTCTGCTATCCTCATTAAGATTTTGGGAGCCAAAGTGAATACAAAAATGAGTGATCAGGAAACGCTTCGTCAGGAACTCGGTGAGTTGGAGCTTGAACACCGAGATTTGGACGACGTGATCGCGCGATTGAACGAACGTGCACCCTACGACCAGCTTCAAATGCAACGGCTAAAGAAACGAAAACTTATTCTTAAAGACCAAATCGCGCAGTTAGAGGCCAAGCTTTATCCCGACATCATTGCCTAGAAACGTATTAGGCCAAAGTTTTTTGCTAAAGACCGTTTTAACCTTATAACGCCGCGCGCGTTGCCTTAAACGCCCGGCGTAAGATAGTTTTATAATGGTCAAACGATAACTGGACACCTATGCTGGTAACTCTGAATCGATAGCTGTTCCAAAAATTCTTATCTTTAGATCCAGACTATGTTTTGTGCATCTTGCAAAAAACATAGTGATTAATTTATGAATGATTAATGAGGTTCTTTTGGGCTACGCCCATATTTCCAGTTGGGCTCTGTTGCATCTCTTGCGCTGCTTATCGCTAACCTCTTTACTCGATCGAACCACAAATATGGCCCCGATTAAGAGATTATTATCAATAGGCGTAACTAACCTCTCCGGTCCGGAAATTCGGTCGGTTTGATGACTGGATAATTGTCTGTAATTCCTCCAGAAACCGGGGTTTCGGGGATTTGCGATGATACCGGACCAGCTTATAATAGAGGTTTCTGCCGTTTGCGCGTTGCCGAACCGTCAGCAACACACTATAGGGGAAATTGAGATGGCAGCACGTAAGATATCGAAACACTCGTCGCAGCGTAAAACCTCGCAGACAGCACCCGTTGTCGGTGTAATTATGGGTAGCCGGTCTGACTGGCCGACGATGAAATACTCCACGGATATCCTCAAAGCACTCCACGTACCATACGAAACAAAGATAGTATCGGCGCACCGAACCCCTGCTCGGATGACAGAATACGCCAACTCCGCCAAAGAGAGAGGTCTCAGCGTTATAATCGCGGGCGCGGGAGGTGCCGCGCACCTCCCGGGTATGGTCGCCTCAATGACGACCCTCCCGGTGCTTGGCGTACCCGTCGAGAGCAAAGCGCTGAGCGGAATGGATAGCCTTCTCTCCATTGTCCAGATGCCGGGAGGTGTGCCTGTGGGCACACTAGCGATCGGATCATCCGGTGCAAAGAATGCCGGAATCTTAGCTGTATCTATCGTGGCATTGAAATACGAGGAGGTGGCTAGTCGCCTTGAAAAATGGCGTGCCTCGCTGACGGATAGTGTGCCTGAAAATCCGGTCGGCCGATAGAGCATAATTACGTGGATACACCGCTTCCACCCGGCGCGACGATCGGCATCCTCGGAGGCGGCCAGCTTGGTCGTATGTCGGCATTGGCAGCAGCACAACTTGGCTATAAATGCCATATCTTCAGCCCCGATGCAGATGCCCCTGCAAAGGAAATTTCAGCTGTGCAGACAACAGCCCCATACGAAGATATAGATGCAGCGCGACAATTCGCTGAAAACGTTGATATAGTTACCTTTGAGTTCGAAAATGTGCCGGACGCTACGCTAGCGGCCATTTCTGAAATTTCTCGCGTTCGACCGAGTGTTGCTGCATTGCAGGTGTCGCAAGATCGGCAGATCGAAAAATCCTTTTTAAATGATCACGGGGTCGGCACGGCATCTTGGGCACCCATTATCGACGTGGCAGATATAGCGACTGCAATAGCTACTACAGGGCTACCGGCTATCCTCAAAACGTCACGATTTGGTTACGACGGCAAAGGACAGCTTCGTATTGATCAAGAATCTGAATTAGTAACTTCTTGGGGTAAGATCGGTAACACTCCGGCAATACTCGAAGGGTTAGTGGACTTTGAAAGAGAAATCTCCGTCATAGTCGCCCGGAGCGCTGATGGCACAACAGAAACATATGTACCAGTAGATAACGTACACCGTAATCATATACTGAATACGACAACTGCACCATCTACCGTAACGGACAGCGTTGCGAACGAGGCTCGGCGGATGGCTGTCCAGATTGTAACAGCGCTGGAACTGGTCGGTCTGTTAGCGGTAGAGATGTTTGTCTTATTTAACGGCGACCTACTCGTAAACGAAATCGCCCCTCGACCCCACAATTCCGGCCATTGGACTATCGATGCCTGTGCTGTCAGCCAGTTTGAACAGTTTATTCGTGCGGTTTGCGGTCTTCCGCTAGGTGATCCGTCACGTCATTCGAATGCAGTTATGACCAATCTAATAGGAGACGAGGCTGACACTTGGACAAAGTTAACCGCGGAAACCGGAGCGTGCCTGCATCTATACGGTAAAATGGAAATCCGCCCGGGCCGCAAGATGGGTCACGTCACGCGGCTATCCCCGATATCTTGCTTGGCGTAGCGTTTTTCAATCACATTTTTAAAGATAGAAAATGACCCTAATACGCTATCGCGCGAAATTCTGACTCTCTTGGAGACTTCGTGTAACCTCATTACATCAGCGAGCCGCCGGTATAGAAAAGCTCGAGTCTCTAACCCGTCTTCGCTGTGGTCGTTGAGCCAGAACAGACTCGTAGAACTCAGTACACCAGCCAGAAGTCCGCGTTTCGTATAGAACGAAAAATCGGCCGACCGGTCGCCGACTGCGTACCAGATTTCGTCCACCGTCCGGTATAGCAATTGGGCGCCAAGCACCGAGTTATGAGGCATTGAGAGCCAAGTTAGTCCGCGAAGAACCGATTCCCGATAAGGTTCAAGATAAATGAGCCGATTTTCCACAGCCCTACCGACACGCTCGTGAACGCGGAGGGCTTCAAGATCTAAATCCTCCATCGACTTTACCATAAACCGGTCTGTCTGTTGGGAAAAATACTGGATCGCGTCGGAAACCCCCCTAGGGAATACGCTTTCTACAATTTCTGCATTGAGGCCAATATCGCGCGCGCCGGACTTAAGGGCCGTGATTGACCATCCGTCGAATGGAATATGCATCAAGGCACTTTTGATAAGCGCGTCTCGGATCGGGACCCCGCTATCTGTCATATTTCAGGTCTGTTATCATTCGAATTTACTGCGTCTTGAACCGAGGTGTTCTCCATAAACTTCTTAAGCTCTTCGTTAAAGCTTAGCAACGAAAGATCGGTCATCCGCATAGGGAAAAGAACGCCGTCGAGATGGTCAATTTCATGTTGTACGACGCGTGCATGAAAATTCGTTGCTTCCCGCTCAATAGGCTGTCCACTAGCCAAATATCCACGATAAATGATGTGGGAATAGCGCGGGACTACCCCTGTAATACCTGGGATTGACAAACATCCCTCCCAACCCATCGCAAGTTCGTCGCTCGCAGGCTCAAACTCCGGATTTATCAGCGCCGTGAGCTCAGAAAAATCTGTTTTAGAGCCCTCTTCGTCTCCTCGTTCACGAGGCGATTTAAAAATGATCGCGCGTTTACCCTCATAGACCTGCGGTGCCGCGAGCCCTACCCCCACCGCATCTTCCATGGTTTCGACCATATCTTGGAGGAGACTCCCGACTTCCTGAGAAGTAGGATCTTGGATCTCGTTTGCCACCTGTAGAAGAACCGGGTGCCCCATACGGGCAATTTTAAGTAGAGTCATCCGAAGGTGCTATCCTAACAAATGTAAAGGTTTATTTATTATGTATACCACCTAAGTAAGGAGATTGCTGCTAGGGACTTTAAAATCAAGTCGTATTTATGCTATAAATTGTGTACTAACCGGTGGAAACGCCGGTTTTCGGCGTTTCTGGAGTGGTAATCCTTACCCCTATAGGCGTACAAACCCGGTCCGTAGAGGGCCATATGCGATCCGACTGGAGATGATGTAACCGTGGAAGTATCTGTAAGAGACAACGATGTAGATCAGGCGCTGCGCGCTCTGAAGAAAAAAATGCAGCGCGAAGGCATTTTTCGGGAGATGAAAATGCGCCGGTCTTATGAAAAGCCGTCGGAACGCCGCGCCCGAGAAAAGGCTGAAGCTATTCGGCGCGCCCGCAAGCTTGAACGCAAAAGGCTGGAGCGCGAGGGCTTCTGACGCTACTTTAAAAGAAAGATTAAAAAAGGCTGCATATCGCGGCCTTTTTTATTGAACTTTTTCAGACTACCATTGTTCCCTCATGGTTATCAGAAGTGATTTTCCACGCTAGGACAATAACTTGGACCGCATCCAATATAAAATTCGGTTGTCATCCAAAATTTTATCAGCCTACCGAGGCTCCGATGACTGAAGAAAACACAGGCCAGATTGAATTCTGGAATAGCGACCACGGGCTCGCATGGGCAAGATATGCTGACACGGTGGATATCATGTTTTCTTCCATTACCGAAGCAGTGCTGGAAGCGGCGCAGATCCGAGCCGGCAACCGCGTGCTCGACTTGGGTTGCGGCAATGGTGGAACCACCCTAGCTTTGGCAGATCTCGTCACAAACACTGGCATGGTGATGGGGATAGATGTTTCCAGACCGATGATCCAGCGTGCTCAAGAGAGATTAGACACCGTCGATCTATCTAACGTCTCTTTAGTGCTGGGTGACGCGGCAGTCTATCCCTTCGCTGATAGATCATTCGACAAACTGGTTTCTCGGCTAGGGGCGATGTTCTTCAGCAACCCCGCGGCGGTTTTCGCTAGGCTCGGACCGACACTGGATAAAGGCGGACGTTTAGCCCTCGGCGTATGGCGCCACCCCAGAGAAAATCTTTGGGCGATGGAACCAGTGGCTGCCGCAAAACCTTTCCTTGAAATGCCACCGCGTCCAGGACAGGAAGAAGCGGGCCCATTCTCTTTTGGTGATCCAGCCCGCGTTCGGCGCGTACTGTCCGGTTCGGGATGGCAGAATATCGAATTAACCCCGCTGGATTTTCAAGTGCCGCTGGGGCGCACCTTGGAAGACGCGTATGCCTTTGTTACGGAAATGGGCCCGCTTTCGGCACCGTTAGGAAAAGCCTCATACGACCAACGCTTGAGAGCAATTAACGCCGTAAATAGAGTGCTGGAAGAAAACACCGGCGACGACGGTGTCGTCCGGCTTGCCGGCGCCTGTTGGATAGTCACGGCGGTGGTGGGCTAAAGTTAATAGTTTCAATCCCCACACCACCGACAAACCTAGCCAAGACATCCCGTGTCTCAGAAAGCTGGATGTTGCTGTCCTCGGTTTCGTTTACGATGATACGATCAATAACGATATTTCTCGCTCGGAGCGCCTCTAGCGCAGTGAGCGCATGGCTCAGGCTACCAAGATAGCTGCCCACCACCAGTATGACGGGAATGTCGAGAGAAGCAATTAGGTCACGTATCGTGCGGGTATCATCAAGCGGCACCATTACCCCGCCCACCCCTTCGATTAACAGGTGTTGACCTTCTCTCTCTGCTCGTTCGATCGAAGCGCGGCAGTACGCGATAATCTCATCAACCGGGACAGTACGATTTTCCAAAAACGCCGCCATGTCCGGTGACAACGGTGCGGTGTAGCGCCAAGGCGAGACACGGTCGATGTTACCCTGCGTCGGATCTTGGCCGAGGGCGGCAATCAACAAGCCGGTATCGCATTCATCCACCGCAGCCAAATCAAAGCCGCTTATCACAGGTTTCAGTACCTGCACTGCCTCTCCCGCAGCCCGATGGTCGCGGATTATTTTTTCACACACGTAGGTTTTGCCTCGGCCTGTACCGCAGGAGGTTACGAAAATCGCCGTCATGTCAGCCATCGGCCATTGGAAATGGGTTTCCGTAATCAAGTTTAAGTGAGTTCACAGCCGCCGCAAGTGCCGTGACCTGCGCCTCGCTATGTTCGGCCGTGAACGTAAACCTCAGGCGCGACGTTCCGGCGGGTACGGTTGGCGGCCGGATCGGGGCGACCAGAAAACCCTCCATTTCTAACGCGAGGGATGCTTCAAGCGCCGCTGAATCCGTACCGAAAATTATAGGCACGACTGGGCTTTCCGGCGCCTCTAGCCCGACGCCATTACAGAACTCTCGCGCCAGGGAGAGCGGCCGAGCGACGCGGCACGGATCCGTTTCAATGATGTCTACGGCCTCGATGGCAGCGGCTATAACTGGGGGGGGTAAGCCAGTAGTATATATTAGACTGCGCGCCCGATTTTTCATCAACTCGATCACCGGCGAACTGGCACAAAGAAACGCTCCGTAAACGCCAACTGCTTTGGACAGTGTTCCCATCTGCAGTGGAATTTCGGGTATTGGGTCGAATTCGAAAGCACTACCGCGTCCGCCACCCAACACACCGAAGCCGTGAGCATCGTCCATCATCAGCCACGCGTCGTGGTCAGCGCACACCCCGGCCAAAATGTCGAGTGGAGCACGGTCGCCATCCATGCTGAAAACCCCTTCTGTGACCACTAGACACGTTCCAGCAGAGGCTCTTTCACGTGTTAAAACATCTGCGAGATCATGCACATCATTATGCCGGAACGTCAAAAATTTTGCCCTCGCGGCTCGCGCGCCCATATTTATCGAAGCATGCCCCAATTCATCGGCTAAGATCAAATCGCCAACACCCGCGAGAGCCGGCAGAATGCCCGCATTGGCCATGTAGCCGCTGCCGAACACACAAGCTGCCTCCGTACCCTTCAGGGCTGCGAGTTTATGTTCGAGTACCGCGTAAAGTGGGTGGTTCCCGGTAATCAACCGCGATGCCCCGGCTCCAGCGCCATAACCTGCGATTGCGGCAGCCGCAGCATCCTTGACCTTAGGATGATGAGACAGTCCTAGGTAATCGTTACAGCAGAACGATATGAGATCGCGCCCGCCGCGCCGAAGACGCACGGAGTCAGTACGTTGCGTCGCGATCAGAGACCGGTGCAATCCACTTGTCATCAGGCGATCGAGTTTCAATTTCGCGAACTTGTCCAGCGATTCGTTGGACATGCGGAATCCTGCTTGTCGTGTCTTTTACCGGCCTTAGTATAGCGGACATGATGATTTTATCCGATTCTTATAAAGAGATGCGCCACGACTGGACCACTACTGAAGTTCGCGCACTAATCTCTGCCCCCCTAAACGATCTTGTGTATGCTGCGCAAACCGTTCATCGCGGACATTTCGATGCCAACGAGGTACAAGTTTCAACTTTGCTGAGTATCAAGACTGGCGGATGCCCGGAAGACTGCGCCTACTGCTCACAGAGCGCCCATAATAAAGCGGATGTCGGTGCCGAAAAGCTGCTGTCCCTGGAAGCGGTACGCGCCGCTGCCCTGCGAGCGAAGGACTCCGGTGCTACACGGTTCTGCATGGGGGCGGCTTGGCGGGGTCCGAAGGATCGAGACATGGACACTGTTTGCGAAATGATCAGCGAGGTTAAATCATTGGGTCTCGAGAGTTGTGTTACGCTCGGCATGCTCGAAGATGGCCAAGCCAAGCGCCTCAAGGAGGCAGGTCTAGATTATTACAATCACAACATAGACACGTCAGAATCATTCTACAGCAATGTTATCTCTACCCGCTCTTTCAATGATCGGCTCGATACACTCGCTCGTGTCCGTGATGCGGGTATCAACGTCTGCTGTGGCGGTATAGTGGGTATGGGCGAAACCAGAGATGACCGAGCTGATATGCTGCAGTCTCTTGCTAACCTAACTGAACATCCGGAGAGTGTTCCGTTGAACATGCTTGTGGCGGTCCCAGGTACGCCGCTAGCGGACATTGAGCCACTCGATCCGTTGGAGCTAGTACGGGCAATCGCTACTGCCCGTATCGTAATGCCGAAATCGATGGTTCGGCTGTCCGCTGGTCGGTTGGAAATGGATGGCGCTACCCAGGCGCTATGTTTCCTCGCCGGCGCAAACTCGATCTTCTACGGCGACACTCTTCTGACCACGGGAAACCCGGCTCAGTACACCGACCAGGCACTTTTCGAGAAGCTTGGCGTCCGGCCAATGCCCACTGACGCTCAGGCAGCGGAGTAAAATCCGCACGTGGGTCGACACCGATGACCACTCCAATTCCTCATCTTTGGCTACCCTATAGTCAGATGCAAACTGTCGCAGCACCTCTAAGGGCGGCACGGACAGTCGGCACGCGCATCATACTGGATGACGGACGTGAGCTGATCGATGCGGTATCATCTTGGTGGACAGCGTGTCACGGTTATAACCATCCACATATCGTGATGGCGATGGAGAAACAGCTAAAGAATATGCCTCATGTAATGTTCGGCGGGCTGGTTCACGAGCCAGCAGAACGACTGGCAGCACGTTTAACGTCGATCCTGCCAGGACCGTTGAACCGTGTCTTCTTCGCCGATTCTGGTTCCGTCGCAGTCGAGGTCGCTATGAAAATTGCGGTTCAGTACAATTTGAACTGCAGCGCTTCAGGGCGAACGCGTTTCCTCAGCTTCCGTGACGGATATCACGGCGACACTATGGCAGCTATGTCGGTTACCGATCCAGACGAGGGAATGCATTCGCTTTTCAAAGGCTACCTACCGGAGCAGATAATCGCACCTATACCTAGAGACGAGAACAGCACCGCCGAGTTCCGCCGCCTGCTAGACATCCACAGAGACGAAATTGCGGCCGTGATAGTCGAGCCGCTAGTGCAGTGTGCCGGGGGTATGAAAATCCATAAACCAGAAGTCTTAAAGTTTATTGCCGATTCAACGCACGATGCTGGCGCACTATTGATATGCGACGAGATTGCCGTCAATTTCTGCCGCGTCGGTACTATGTTCGCTCATACACAAGCAAATATTGCCCCCGACATTATCTGCCTCGGAAAGGCCTTGACCGGCGGCGCTATTAATCTCGCCGCCACGGTGGCAACTGCCGATGTTTTTGAGGCATTCCTGTCCGAAAATGCCGAGGCGGCCTTAATGCACGGACCGACCTATATGGCAACGCCATTAGCCTGCGCCGCTGCAAATGCCTCCCTTGACCTCTTCGAGACTGAACAATACCTGTCGCGGATTTCTGCGATTGAGACACAGCTTATGCGCGAGCTTGCGCCACTTGAGGATCTTCCTAATGTTACCGATGTGCGCGTCAAAGGAGCGATCGGAGCAATCGAAGTAAAAAACATGTACGACCTTGACTGGCTAAAAACGCAATTCGTCGAAACCGGTATCTGGCTACGTCCGTTTGGCAAGGTGATATACACTATGCCCCCCTTCTCTATTACCGCATCCGAATTGTCGTTAATTTCTGGCGCGATGGTGGAAATTCTGCCGCGCTGGGCTCAGCGTTTTCACGGCTAGGAAAATTATAATCGGACGAAGAATTTATATTACCGTAACAGACGGTAGCGGTGAATTTGGAGCTCATGTGTCGCCTTCACCAGCAAAACCTAGCCCTGATGTTTTGATGTTGCATGAAATCTTCGGTATAACTGACTGGATTGAAGAGATTGCAGATTGGTTTACAGGATGCGGCTGCCAAGTGATCTCGCCGGATATGGTCTGGCGGATTAAGCCGGGTTTCGTTGCCAATTACCGGATTCCGGAACAGCGCGAAAAAGGCCTACGCCTTCGGCAACAATCACCGGCCAGAGCTGTTTTCACGGGTTTCGGCCAGGCAGGCACATAAGCGATCGTTCGATCTAATAGATACGCTACGTTAAAGTAAAATACGGATATCAGAACTGCCCTGTAAATATTCTTACACCGTAAGTCTTCTCAATGTGACGTCCAAATCGAAATTTTATCTCTGGCCCGTCCATCGGCGGTTCCTCGATATTGTAGTCCTCGGGCGTAAACGGATCCAATTCCAGCACAACGAAGCGGTGGCCCGTCGCATTGCGGCGAAACGCGGCATCAAAGCCGCCTTCAAGCTCTTCCTGACTCTCGAAGGACCAGATATTCTCTAGACCCATGGATTTAGCCATACCGATATAGTCATTATAAAACTTGTTCGGCAGATCTAGATCTGATGTACCACCATAGACCCGGTTCGATAACAGGATGTGGGTCAGATTGGGCAAATCGAGATCGTGTTCGACCATCAGCATCCCCGGATTCATGGCAAATGCGCCGTCGCCCATAAATGCCCACACCTGGGCCTGCGGCAAACCATAGGCGATTCCAGACGCAAACAGTGTCGACAGACTCATTGATGCATCTAGATAAAAGACCTGATCAGCGTTTCGGGTAACCTCCCACCACATCTGTGATGAATTTCCGGCAGATGTAACGACTAGTTCGTCGGTCCATTGATCGGCTAAGAATTGGAACGCCTCCCGGTACGGTATAGACATTATTCAGGCCTCCCCGCGCAGCACGTCTCGCGTCAAAATTGCCACCGTAGGCCGGCTAACAATGCGTGAGTGATTATAAAGGCGCCTAATCTCAGGTATTTTGTCGGCACTATCTATCAACGTATAAGATAGGTTGATCGCGTCCAGCGACGGCAGAAAATACAAACCGTTGGAGACGTGGAACTTCGCCTTGTCCCCTGGCGCACCACGCAGAGTCGTCAAGATCGTCACAGGAATTTCGTATGTGTAGTTGATCTTGGTTATGGCATAGATCAGGGTCATCAACCCCGATGCGCCCATCACGGCTAGCGATCCTGAACCAGAAAGAAAAGCCCCTGAACACAGTCCCACGGCGGACTCCTCACGGTTAACTAGTATGTGGCGAAACCGGTTATCTTTATCGAAAGTGCGGATGACTTCCGCCATCCAGTTATCGGGAAGGCTAGCGACAAGTTCGACGCCACAACCAGCCGCCTCGTCTGCGATTCGTCGCGCAATTTTATCTTGGCTGGTCACAGGCTTTCCAAGTCGAAACCTTCATAGCCGTTGGCTACGACAATTTGACACTTTTTGACATAGGATGGCCAGCCACCAATATAAGGCGCGAACACGCGCGCCTTGCCTTCTACGTTAGACCCTACGTACCACGAATCGCATTTCACGCGGAGTGATGCGCTGGCCGCGCGGTTTACCTCCTCGACCCAATCTGCCTCCGCCTCCAAAGTAGCGTCGATACGAGTATGGCCCATTTCACGCATGAATTCCAGGCAATCAGCAACCCAATCACCATGTTGTTCAGCGGCGGTCACCATGGTTGCTAGCACCGACGGGCTGCCCGCACTGACCATATTAAACATATTAGGAAAGCCCGAGACCGCCAAACCGATATATGTGCGCGGACCATCGGCCCATTTCTGTTGAATAGACTGCCCGCCCGTGCCGGTGATTTTAATCTTAGTGACTCCGCCGGTCATGGCATCGAAACCGGTAGCATAAATGATCATATCAAGAACGAAGTCTTTGCCAGCAGCTCGAAGTCCTGTCGAGGTCAAACGCTCTATCCCAGAATCGAGGGCATTTACTAACGTGACATTTTCCCGGTTATAGACCTCATAATAATCAGTACCAGAACATAATCTCTTGCAGCCTATTGGTTCGTTCGGTGTCAGCAGATCCGCAATTTCTGGGTCCTTGACTACAGCTCGCATGCGGCTTTCCCAGTAGTCGGCCACTTCGCGGTTGGCGTCGTCATTTGTCAGAATATCGTTGAAAGCACCCAGAAACGGTAGGCCGCCAATTTCCCATTGTTCATCAAGCCGAGTCCTACGGTCTTTTGGCGACAGGTCGAATACCGACTGGTCGTGACGCGGGAATAGGAAAGCAGACTGGAGATCCCAGGCCTTTGCGCGAAAGCCCCTATAATCAGCTTTAATGGTCGCGACGTCATCCTCACCGAGCGGATGATTCTGTGCCTGAACAACGAAGTTAGGCGTTCTCTGATAGACGTAAACATGTTTAGCTTGCTCCGCAATTAGCGGAACGGATTGTACTGCGGACGATCCGACCCCAATTACTCCAATTCGTTTGCCGGCAAAATTAACTGGGTCTTTAGGCCACATGCTCGTCTGATATACCTCGCCGCTAAATTCCTCAGCACCGTCGAACTCTGGCCTGATCGGGACTGAAAGGCATCCAACACTCATGATGAAAAAGCGAGCACTCAACCTTTCGCCACAATCGGTCTCCACCTCCCAAGTATGGCTGTCTTCACCGAAGGTCGCAGCCTGAACCCGGGTTTCGAAGGTAATATCACGTTTTAGGTCGTAGCGGTCCGCAACATGCTCGATATAAGCGAGTATGTCGGGTTGGGCGGCGTATCGCTCCGGCCACTCCCATTCCTGCTGCAACTCCTCGTCGAACTGATAAGAATACTGCATACTTTCTATGTCACAACGTGCGCCCGGATAGGAGTTCCAGTACCAAGTGCCGCCCACACTCGGCGCAGCTTCGAAACACCGGGCCGAAAAACCCTTTTCGCGGAGTTTTATAAGCATATAAAGTCCGGTGAATCCGGCTCCTACGACGACAGCGTCGACATCGGGCTTCACGGCGGAACGAAAGCTATCGTTTTTAGTTATGGTATTCATGACTTTTAAAACGTTTATCGCAACATAATTTAAGATCAGTTTTTCGTTTAGCGTAACCCCTATCTACTAGCCAGTCCTTGCACGATCCAGTCCCTCCGCGTCAATCAGGATGGCAGCAAACCGACACGGTTCGGGCCCGTGATTGACCCAGTTGTGCATTGTTCCCCGCTGTACCAGCACATCCCCAGCATGTAATTGCACAGTCTCCGTATCGAGCACCATATCCATCTCTCCCGACATAACGATTACGTAGTCTATGGTCTCGGTGGAATGTGGTTCCGCAGTGACGCCGGGCTGAATTTCCAAAATGCGGATTAAGGTACCGCGTGAGGGCGGCGGACGACCAACTTCGCGCGCACCAGCATCTTCGTTCCCATCGTAGGATGCCGGCGCGTCGTCAGTCACCCAAATCAGTCTTGAGTCGTGACCTGGACGCCGCGAGACCGCGTTCGAAGCGATATCGTCGATCAAGACTTGGGACCGCCCCTTTGCGTCATGTCCCGTAACGATCCGCCTAACTTCCATGTGGCGCCCCCTATACTTAGTTCACCGAATCTATTTGAATACGTTCGCCATGTCAGTTTGTATTAGTCGGGGCGATCAATGCCGAATTTCCGTAGCGCGGCGGACTGGCGTTTTTCTAAGACGTCGACATTGAATTCTCCGATTAGGTCATTGAACAGGCGATGCCAATTGACCTCCGCCTTAAGATGCAGAAAGACGGATCCGAGGCCGACAGCGGCGCGGTCCATAAGAACGAATTCTCGCGGCGGGGTAACGCCGCCGAGGCGGCGAAGCTCATTATGGACCCTGTTGGCAACCTTAGCACCGTACATGGTCCCATCGGTTTCTTGGATTCTTCGCTTTCGATCCTCCAAAAGCGGGCCGTAAACAAACTCTGCCCAGATGTTAAGGGTGTCTAGAACCTCGGTAGAAAGGTTGGCGAAACCCCAAGTCTCGTATGCATGAACGGCCAGATCCCGGTCACCGGTTTCGAGTGACCGGTAAAGATCGATCACGCCTTTTACGAAACGAGGATCAAAAATCCGGATACAGCCAAAATCCATCAGATTAATAGATCCATCATCCCGAACCGAGTAGTTGCCGAGATGCGGATCACCATGAATAGTTCCAAAATAATAAAATGGTACGTACCAAGCACGAAACATGTTCTCTGCAACCTGATTTCGGTTTTTCAGAGCGGTATCCACCCAGTCAAGTAGTCGCATTCCGTTTAGCCAGGTCATCGTCAAAAGGCGGTCTGTTGAGAGCGCCGGCACTGGCTCCGGCACATGTACTCCGGCTTCATCCTCAAGCATTAGCCGGTAGAGATCGATGTGTTTACGCTCCAAATAGTAATCTAACTCCTCGCGCAGACGGTCGGAAACCTCTCGATGGATGTTTCTGAAGTCGACTGCTTTATCGTAGCGGCTGTAGATCGAGAAAACCATCTTGAGCTGCTTGAGGTCGGCTTCAACTGCAGATTTCATGTCTGGATATTGAAGCTTACAAGCGAGATTACGACCATCGGCGTCAATAGCCCGATGTACTTGCCCCAGAGACGCCGCGGCTGACGCTTGTTTCTCGAAATTTTTGAATTTCTCCCGCCAGTCTTCCCCGAGTTCTGTCCTCATCCGGCGTCGAACAAACAGCCAACCCATTGCTGGGGCGTTGGACTGCAGTTCCGCCAATTCGGTGACATATTCTTCGGGCAGCATGTCGGGAACGGTAGACATGATCTGTGCGACTTTCATCAGCGGGCCTTTTAATCCACCTAGTGCCTGTTTCAGGTCTTCTGCATGCTTGCCCTTATCAAGGTTTAATCCGAGGTAGCGTTCCCCCGCGACCCGCGCCGCTAAGCCCCCTACTGCGCGACCAACTTTGGCATAGCGCTTAGCTCGGCTGCCAAACGAATTGTTTTCAGTAGGGTCAGTCACTCCATTACTTCCAACTCATCGATCATTACGCCAACAACATTGAGGCCTTTTTTCCAGAAGGCAGGATCCGAGGCGTCAAGTCCGAACGGCGCCAGCAGTTCTTTGTGGCGCAGGGTTCCACCAGCACGAAGCATATCCAAATATTTTTCGGCAAAGCCGCCCGCCGATTGCTCGTAGACGGCATAAAGAGAATTTACGAGGCAGTCACCGAATGCATATGCGTAAACGTAGAATGGTGAGTGTATGAAATGCGGAATATATGTCCAGTACCAGCGGTAGTGCTCATCGAACCGGATGGCAGGGCCGAGGCTATCAGCCTGCACCTCCATCCAGATATCACAGATCTCTTCTGCGGTCAGTTCTCCATCTCGGCGCGCGGTGTGTACCCGAAGTTCGAAGTTGAAGAATGCGATCTGCCGAATGACTGTATTCAACATATCCTCGACCTTGCCGGCCAACATCACCTTGCGTAACGTTGGATCTTCTTCGGTGCGCAACATCTTCCGAAATGTCAGCATCTCGCCAAATACCGAAGCTGTTTCAGCTAGGGTGAGCGGTGTATTCGCCATCAGGTTGCCCTGCGGTGCGGCTAAAACTTGGTGGCAGCCGTGCCCCAACTCGTGGGCAAGCGTCATAACATCGCGGACCTTTCCCTGATAGTTCAGCAAAAGATAAGGATGTGATGACGCCACCGTTGGATGGGCGAAAGCACCAGAGGACTTACCTTCTCTAACTGGCGCATCAATCCAGGCATTATCGAAAAATTTCTGTCCTATATCGGCAAGATCGGACGAGAAATCACGATAAGCTGTCAGAACAGTCTCTTTCGCCTGATCCCAAGTGACAAAAGTGTTATCGGCCTCTGGCAAGGGAGCGTTCCGATCCCAATAGTCGAGGCAATCCTTATCAAACCATTTCGCTTTCATCTTGTAATAACGGTGAGATGCCTCGGAATAAGAATCGGTCACAGCGGCGTTGAGCGCGTCAACGACCTCATCTTCAATCTCGTTAGAGAGATTTCGAGAGGAATCGGGCCGGGAAAAATTTCGCCAACGATCCTCAATTTCTTTATCCTTAGCTAACGTGTTCGTAATTAGGGAAAACGTTCGAGAGTGTTTTCCGAGCTCTTCGCCAAATGTCTGGCCGGCGGTCTTACGGACATTCTCCTCTGGACTGGAGAGCAAGTTCATTATCGCTTCAGATGTCAGTTCACGACCTTCATGGAGAAACCGCATGTCGGACATGGTTTCGTCAAATAAGCGGTTCCAAGCTGCCCGGCCCGCAACGCGCTTGTCATGCAACAAATGTTCTATCTCTTCCCTTAGCTGGTGTGGGCGTAACGCACGGATGGTATTTAACCAAGGCCGGTATGCACCCGCAGTAGCGGATTTGAGCTGTTCCGCTAAGGCCAAGTCATCGATTTCATTAAGCTCTAGAGTAAAGAACAAAATATCAGCTGAAATATCGTTCAGTTTTTCCTGTATGGATTGATAAAATCTTCCAATTTCGGGATCGGAAATATTGCCTGCATAGACCAACTGGGCGTAGGACATAATCCGGCCTATTATTTCGTCTACCTCCTCGTACGCCGAGATTGCCTCTCCAAGCGCATTACCAGTCATACGAGAGAGCTTACCTTTGTAAAGGTTCGAGAATGCGCGCGCATCCCTCACCGCCCTCTTTAAATCTGCCTCTAGTTCTACACTATCTATTGCGCCATAAAGATCGGAGAGATCCCAAACCGGCAAATTTTTGAGGCTCGCTTTAGATGGATTATCAGCTGTGTCCATAGTCATGTATAGTTCTCATGGGTTCCTCACGATATAAATTTTTTAACTGTTACGCCAAGAGGGTGACCGATGGATTACGATAACTCGACTAACCTCCCAAAGATCTTTTTCACAAATACTACGGAGATTGGAGACAGGCCATTTCTATGGGCGAAGCGCCACGGCGAATGGCAGCCTATGACAGGCAATGAAGCCCACAACTTGGCCGCAGCCATGGGTAATGCACTGATCACTATGGGAGTTACGAAAGGTGATCGTGTCGCACTAGTGTCTGAAAGCCGTCCCGAATGGATGATCGCCGACATAGCAATCATGACCACGGGCGGAGTTGCAGTGCCAGCGTACACAACCAACCAGATTGCAGATCATATCCATATTCTTCGAGACAGCGGCGCCAAAGGCGCAATTGTCTCAGGCTCTGCTTTGGCTAAAAACTTGATCCCGGCCGCCTTAGAGGTAGGTCTGGATTTCATCATTTCTATGGAGCCTTTGTCCGATTTACCGGATAACTTGTCGGTTTTTCAATGGGATGATCTTGTTGGAACAAACTCGAACCAAGTGCCAAGCGTCAGCAAGATCACACGTAAAGATACATCCTGCCTTATTTACACATCAGGAACCGGTGGTGCACCAAAGGGCGTGATGCTCAGCCACGGTTCAATCATCTCAAACTGTAAGGGCGCGTATGAGCTACTTTTGAAACTCGGTCTAGATGACGAAAAGTTTTTATCTTTCTTACCGCTCTCACATTCGTACGAGCACACAGCAGGCCTTATGTTTCCGATGTCGATTAAAGCGCAGTTATACTACGCTGAAAGTATCGATAAACTTGCGGCAAACATGGAAGAAGTAAGCCCGACCATCATGACGGCGGTGCCGCGGTTGTACGAGACAATGCACGGGCGGATTGTTCGCGGCATCCACCAGAAAGGTGGCCTGTCAAAGAAGTTATTTCTAAAAGCGGTGGAAATTGGCCGCAAGAGATACGAAGGTAAAAGTTTGCATCTCAGCGAGGTACTAATCGATCCGTTACTCACCAAGCTTGTTCGTAAAAAAGTAGCCGCGCGCTTCGGCGGCCGGCTCAAGGCTATGGTATCCGGGGGCGCACCGCTGAATTATGACATCGGCACCTTTTTCAAGGCGTTGGACGTACCCCTTCTACAGGGATATGGCCAGACCGAATCGGCTCCTATCATCAGCTGTAACCTCCCAAATAAAAATAAGATTCACACGGTTGGGCCCAAACTTGTCGACGTCGATTTGAAGATCGCTGACGACGGCGAAATCATGGTGAAAGGAGAGCTGGTGATGCAGGGTTATTGGAATATGCCCGACGCTACCGCGGAAACGATAACCGACGGTTGGCTAAGAACCGGCGACATCGGCGAGCTAGATAAAGACGGGTTCTTGACGATCACCGACCGAAAAAAAGATATCATCGTTAACGCTGGCGGAGACAACATCGCGCCCCAAAGAATCGAGGGTTTCCTGACGCTTCAGCCGGAGATCGCTCAGGCAATGGTTTATGGCGACAAAAAACCAAACCTCTCAGCCCTAATTGTACCGGATCCAGATTTTGTCGCCGACTGGGCGAAGCAAAACGGAAAACCCGAGGATACTTCCTCGGTCATAGAGCACACGGAGTTCCGAAAAGAGATATTATCCGCCCTTGATCGGGTTAACGAAGATCTTTCGGTCATCGAGAAGGTCCGCCGTTTCGTGTTAATTGCGGAGCCTTTCACGATAGAAAACGAAATGATGACACCGTCACTTAAAATACGTCGTCACGTTATTAAGGACCACTACGGCGACTCCCTTGAAGCGCTTTATGTGCGTTGAACACTTGTTACGTACAAATTTTCTTGGATTTATATATGATTCTCGAAAATGTCGGTTTATAGGAGCTATTTTCCAACAGCCTCCGAGAGCTACCGGGGCCGAGACTGCTAACAAGGAGTCCTGATAGTGACCGTATTTACTCGAAATTTCCGACCACTATTCGTCGCCGTAACCTTCGTCTTATTTACCGCATGCACTCAACCGACCGGCCTAGTAAATGTCGCCTCGTCGCCACTGGAAGATAGATCAATAGAGACGCTACGAGACGACGCTGCGATCACTTTGGACCTCACAGAAGCATTGATCGGTACTCAATACGGCGATCTGTTTGCGGAGATTTCCACCGATGTCTATGAACGTGTGGTAATGCTGACCGGGACCGTAAAATTCGCCCAGAATAAGAAGCGCGCGTCTGATCTCGTGCATGGCGTGGAGGGTGTAAAACGTATCATCAACGAAATGCAGGTCCTAAAAGATTACGGTCCCGTTGCAGCTGCAAACGATCTTTGGATTGAAACTAAGCTAAAAGTAAAATTACTCGGGACTAAGGGCATCCGATCTATCAATTACCGCTGGCGGTCGGTCAACGGTGTGGTTTACCTAATCGGCACCAGTCGATCTCCGGAAGAAATGAATACGGTGCTCGACATCATCCGCTCCTCTGAGAAAGTGAAGAAGGTAGTTAATCACGCTTGGATCAGGCCACCCAAGGTAAACTGAGGATATACTTGGAACGTCTCATGTACTCAAAAATGTGAAGAGAGGAATAATGCCGGACAAAGAAACTGCCCTTATCGTCGGCGCTGGAAAGGGCTTAAGCGCGTCTCTCGCGAGGCTATTTGCATCGGAGGGTATGGATGTTGCCATCGCGGCCCGTAATATCGACAAGCTCTCTGAATTATGTGAAGAAACCGGTGCAATTGCCTACCCTTGCGATGCGGCGGACGCGAAACAGGTGGAGACACTTTTCGCCAACGTCCGCACGGATATCAGCGAGCCAGATTTGGTGATATACAACGCCTCAAACCGTGCTCGAGGGCCAGTGCAAGACTTGGATGCTGAAGCGGTCCGAACCGCGATCGAAATTAGTTGCTTTGGCGGTTTTCTTGTGGCCCAAGCAGCTGCAAAACAGATGATCCCTCGAAATAGCGGAACGATTCTGCTAACCGGCGCCTCCGCCAGCGTTAAGGGTTATCCAAATTCGTCTTCATTTGCGATGGGTAAGTTCGGGCTACGCGGTTTGGCGCAGTCACTAGCCCGCGAGTTGCAGCCTCAGAATATCCACGTAGCGCATTTCGTAATCGACGGGGGCATCTTACAGGGCCCGGACGACGCTCGCGCGTCGGAACGCGGCAAAGACGCCATGCTGCTACCTGATGAGATAGCCAAGGATTACCTGCACGTCCATCGGCAGCACCGCTCCTCTTGGACTTGGGAAATAGAGCTCCGACCTTGGGTAGAGAAGTTTTAAGTTGATTTCATGACGTAATGCCCGCGTAGGTAGCATTTTTACGCACTAAAATCCTTTCAGTATGGAAACAAGGTGACAAATGTGCCGATCACGAACCAATGTTCTATAATTTTTATATATTGGCTTAAACTGTTGTTGCGGGAAGATCTAACATGCCGAGTGCAGAAAGATATGTGTCTAGTAAAAATTCGGCCTCCTGTCGGTCGCTAGCGTCCATTCTTCTGAGGTTAATCACCCTTCGCATCGTTTTCACGTCAAAACCTGCGCCCTTTGCTTCGGCATATACCTCCTTTACATCGGCCATAAGAGCCGATTTTTCTTCTTCTAGGCGCTCGATACGTTCTATAAAAGAGCGCAGTCGATCCTGCGCTATGGGACCCCCCTCAGACATTATATTACTCCTTTATTTTCGATCTTAACGTGGGGGAGACTAGGAGCGCTTCGGCGAATCGGAAAGAAATAGGACTTTAACTTTTCTCAAAAACATTAATTTTCTGGAGGAAAACAGGTATAGAGCTGTGGGTCAGTGACCCTCGCTTTCCTCGGAAAACTTAGCCAGTTGCTCAGGTGTTGCTTCCTTCTGGTACCTGTCGCGCCACTCAGCAAAAGGCATGCCGTAGACGATTTCTCTTGCGTCGTCCTTGTCCATTTCAATCCCTTTCTCGTTCGCTGCTTCCTGATACCAACGACTCAGACAGTTGCGACAAAAGCCAGAAAGGTTCATGAGATCGATATTTTGAACATCCGTGCGCTCTCGTAAATGGGCAACGAGTGTACGGAACGCAGCGGCTTCAAGTTCAATTTGCGTCTTGTCATCCATGGTGGTGCTCCTCATCATTAGAGAACAGTGATATAGGACTTATCGGGCGCGCTTGCAAAAACAGCTTTGGAAGGAAGGTCGTTAGCCGATATAAGGCGAACATATGACTATTTCACCCGAAACTGAGCGCTTGAACCGGGAGCGTATCGCGATCCTGGCAATTTTTGTCGGCGCCGTAACCATCGGTTTTGCACCAATACTGGTGAGACTAAGCGAACTTGGACCCATGGCAACAGGTTTCCATCGATTTCTTCTCGCAATCCCGCTGTATTGGCTAATTTCGGCAACTCTGCCCCAACGGGAAGAGGTAGAAGGTGATGAGACACCCAGCTCACTCGGAGATTTTATGCTGATTGGCTTCGCTGGGTTGTATTTAGCCGCTGATATCATGGCCTGGCACTACTCCATCCAAATGACGACTGTGGCTAACTCCACACTGCTCGCAAATGTGGCGCCGGTCTTTGTCGTATTAGGTGGATGGTTACTATTCCGTACAAGGGTAACAAAAACCTACCTCATAGGCCTCGCTGCCGCAATGACCGGTGTATTTATCCTGTCACGAGCAAGTCTTTCGTTAAGCGCGGATCAATTTCTGGGCGACCTTCTGGGCGTTCTTGCGGCTGTGTTTTATGCCGCATACCAGATGTCGGTAGAGCGGCTGCGGAGAAGGTTTTCGACTATAACAATCATGAAGTTCGCTATTCCGGTCAGCGCGCTATGCATGGTGCCGGCGGTACTGGCGAGCGGCGAAAACCTATCGTCGGTCACGGTTGCGGGTTGGTTATTCCTAGCGGCACTAGCCATTGGACCACAGGTTCTGGGCCAAGGTATGATCGCGTGGGCGCTGGCACACCTTCCAGTCGCGTTTGCCTCTGTAAGTTTGCTGGTCCAACCTGTAACCGCAGCAGTAGTCGCTTGGCTCCTATTCGGGGAAATAATCGGCCTGCAGCAAGCGATCGGCGGAATGATTATCCTAGCAGGTATAATGGTAGCGCGACGTGGAAGCACTCCTAGATGAAAAATCTAAAACCGGACAAATTCCTACGGGACCTGTTTGACAGAGCCGTCTCAGCAGCTGATCCGCGGAATACCATAGGGCCCTTTCTGCCGTCTCCGCCAACCGGACGGACACTGGTTCTGTCCGCCGGCAAAGCCGCTGCATCAATGGCGTTCTCTGTCGAAACGCATTGGCACGGTGATATATATGGATTAGCAGTAACCCGCTACGGCCATAGTTTTGACTGTAAGCGTATCGAAGTAATCGAGGCGGGGCACCCACTACCAGATGAGGTAGGCCGTGTTGCCACTCAGCGCTTCCTATCTCTCGCAAATGAATTGACGGAAGATGATTTACTGCTATTTCTTATATCAGGCGGCGCATCCGCACTACTTGTAGAGCCGGCTGACAGGCTAGATTTTGAGGACAAGCGGGTCATTACAAATGCCCTGCTGAAATCCGGTGCGCCAATAAATGAAATTAACTGTCTACGAAAGCATCTTTCAGCCGTTAAGGGCGGTCGTCTCGCTGCAGCAGCCTACCCAGCACAGGTCATTACACTCGCTATATCGGATGTGCCAGGTGACGATCCCTCTGTGATAGGATCTGGACCCACAGTGGGCGACCCTACGACATGTCTCGATGCGCTTAGGGTCGTTGACAAGTTTAGAATTAATCTGCCGCACCATGCTCGCGCCGCCCTTATTGAGGGCAAATGGGAGTCTTTAGATCCGAGCGATCAAACCTTAACGAAAACGACTTTCGAGCTTATCGCCTGTCCCGCTGACTCCCAGAACGCTGCGGCAGATTTTATACGAAATGCGGGTTTATATCCCATGCTTTTGGGCACCGATATAGAGGGCGAAGCGCGCGAACTCGGTTTGGAACACGCGCGGCTTGCAGTTTCTGCAATCCCCGGGGTAATACTATCCGGTGGTGAAACCACCGTAACAATTTCAGACCACCATGGTCGTGGTGGTCGTAATTGCGAATATCTTTTATCTCTGGCAATAGCACTAGACGGCGCACCCGGCATCCACGCAATTGCCTGCGATACCGATGGTATCGACGGCACAGAAGATGCTGCCGGCGCAATTATAAGGCCGGACACCCTCGCCCGAGCTAAACGGGCCGGATTAGATGCAAACTCTATCCTAGATAACCACGATAGCTATACCTTTTTCGATACACTCGATGATCTTGTTAAGACCGGCCCAACACTCACTAACGTCAATGACTTTCGCGCCATACTTATCTCCGGTGGCGAATAACCGTCAGCTGCTCTATAAACCGGCTCATGAACCGAAACCGGCGCGCCAAGATCATTGCCACCCTCGGACCTTCGAGCGACCGTCAGGAACAGATCGAAGAACTGTTCGTCGCCGGAGCAGATGTTTTTCGTTTTAATTTCAGTCACGGGTCACACGCCGAACATAAGGCGCGAATGGACGCAGTTCGCTGGGTGGAAGAAAAACACGGCAGGCCGATTTCGGTTCTAGCTGATCTCCAGGGACCTAAGCTACGCATCGGCCAGATAATCAATGGCGGCATAGACTTAGAGGAGGGCCAAGCCTTCCAGCTCGATATGGATGATAAAATAGGCGACCAGGACCGTGCACCGCTGCCGCACCCAGAAATTTTCACTGCGTTAACCAAAAACACTCAGATTCTAATAGATGACGGTAAAATCCTTTTACAGGTTGTCGATATAAAAGACGGACTTGCAAACACAGTCGTCAAGGTTGGTGGACGTCTGACCGATCGAAAGGGCCTCAATATCCCAAACGCGGTTCTTCCAGTTCCGGCAATTACCGACAAGGATCGTGTTGATTTACAATTAGCGTTAAAACTTGAGGTAGACTGGGTCGCGCTTTCTTTTGTCCAACGTCCCGAAGACCTTGTAGAAGCGCGCGATATCGTGAAGGGGCGTGCGGCTTTACTGTCGAAACTGGAGAAACCATCGGCGATAGATAAGTTGGACGAAATCATTTCACTTTCCGACGCAGTAATGGTTGCTCGAGGCGACCTCGGCGTTGAACTGCCACCGGAAGACATTCCCGGCTTGCAGAAACAGATTATTCACCGGTGCCGAGACGCTGGAAAGCCGGTGGTCGTCGCCACGCAGATGTTAGAGTCGATGATCGATTCTCCATCTCCGACCCGCGCCGAGGCTTCCGACGTTGCTACAGCGGTTTACGACGGGGCCGATGCCGTAATGTTATCAGCCGAGACGGCGGCAGGGGATTACCCAATTGAAGCGGTGTCGATCATGGATCGGATCGTCGCACGGACGGAACGGGACAACGCCTACCACGCGGTCATGAAGACGACCCACCCCGACCCAGAAAGTACGGCGCCGGATGCTATAACCGCCGCCGCCCGACAAGTAGCCGAAACTATCGATGCCGCCGCTATCGTCACTTATACAACATCCGGCTCAACTACGTTGCGTGCCGCCCGCGAACGGCCCGAAGTCCCCATACTTTGCCTTACCGAAAAAAAATCCACGGCGCGGCGCCTTGTTTTAGTATGGGGCATACACAGCGTGATCACTCAGGACGTTCAGGATTTTTCAGATATGATCGAAAAAGCTTGTCGGATTGCCAAGGAGGAGGGACTGGCCCAAAAAGGTGAGCGTTTAGTCGTTACCGCTGGCGTCCCTTTCGGGACCCCCGGCGCCACCAACGTATTAAGAATTGCCTGGCTGGGCGATTGAAGACCTAGCTTCATTTACATAACTTCCATAAAAGCCAGTGAGAAAAACCATGAGGCTCAGCGATTGTCATAATTTTCAAGATTTCCGGCGGTTAGCGAAACACCGTATTCCGAGCCCCATTTTTCATTATATCGATGGTGCTGCCGACGACGAAATTACGCTTCGTAGAAATACTGAAGCTTATGAAACATGCGATTTAGTCCCAAACGTTTTAGCAGGCGTCGAAGAAGTAGATTTATCCGTCGAAGTAATGGGACAGAAGCTTAAAATGCCCGTGTTTTGCGCCCCAACAGCGCTTCAACGCCTCTTCCATCACGAAGGAGAGAGAGCAGTCGCTCGGGCAGCAACTAAATATGGAACTATGTTCGGCGTCTCATCGCTAGCAACCGTCACAGTCGAAGAAATTACAAGAATTGCGCCTACCCCAAAAATGTTCCAGTTTTACTTCCATAAAGACCGCGGTCTAAATGACGCCTTATTACAACGAGCCAAAGAAGCAAAATTCGAAGTGATGGCGTTGACAGTTGATACTATCACCGGCGGGAATCGCGAGCGCGACCTCCATACCGGATTTACATCGCCGCCAAAATTAACGCCAAAGTCTCTCTACAGTTTTGCAACCCATCCGAGATGGGCATGGAATTTTCTCACTAAGGAAAGATTCGACATGCCCCATTTATCGGATCATGTAAGCGAGGGAATTAATGTAGCAACTTCCGTAGGAAATTATTTCTCGAATATGCTCGACCAGTCGATGAATTGGAAAGATGCAGAAGACCTCTGTCAGAAATGGAATGGGCACTTCGCACTCAAAGGCATCATGAGTGTTGAGGACGCAAAAAGAGCCGTCGATATCGGCTGTACAGGGATTATGGTATCGAACCATGGTGGTCGACAGCTTGATGGGTCACGTAGCCCTTTCGACCAGCTGGCCGAAATCTGCGATGAGGTGGGTGACCAAATAGATGTCGTATGTGACGGTGGTATCCAGCGCGGTACACATGTACTTAAGGCATTATCACTAGGTGCCAAAGCCTGCTCGGGTGGGCGGTTTTATCTATATGCCCTCGCAGCCGGTGGGCAAACTGGCGTAGAGCGAGCTCTGGATAATATGCGTGTCGAAGTAGAACGCGATATGAAGCTTATGGGTGTTACAAAAATTGCACAACTCACGCCTAGCAATTTACGTTTTCGATCAGGACTCCAGAATTAGTTATCGGATTATTACGTCTACAAAAACCAATCTGGCCGGAATCTTAACCGTAGAGGAGATCAAAATTAGAAAAACAAAAACTTCTGGTAGATCCAGAAATAATTGCCACACCTTGGGCGCGGCTACCTCGGTATTTACAGAAGATGGTCAGCCCTGCCGGGCCTTAAATCGAGGGTTACGCTTGTTGATTACATAGGTACGCCCCCGCCTGCGGATTACTCGGCAGAAACGATCTCTTTTTTTTACCGATTTGAGCGAATTGACGACCTTCATTCTCTTTACCTCACTGCGAGTGCAGCTATAATTCTCGGATGGCGGCGGAAGATACTGGGGCCCATTGGGCCTGTCAACGGTCGGTTTAGAAGATTACGGACCCCCGGCTGGGAGACTAATATAGTAAACGCGTGGTCCAGAAGATAGAAACCCTCGCCATAGTTTCAAAAGGACCAGAATACTAGCATTTCTGCCTTTATCTAGCGATAAGGCCTGATCAAGTTGATTTGAATCACTCGCCAACATAGCGAAACCCGAAGCCGTCTCTCTGCCTTACTATCAGCCCTGCAGTCGGAGCGGGGAAATGTGAGGGAACGATGGTCACGTCAGTTTCCGCATATTCGTCCAAAAAAGCCCTACGTGTAATCCGCGCCGCATGCATATCAGCGCAGGCGATAGTACTCCAGTCCGGAATATGACACTGGATCATGTGGTGCATCATGTCACCGCACAGAATAGCTTCTGAATCTTTAGATTTTATGCGAAGGCCCACCATACCTGGTGTGTGCCCGGGTAACGGCAGAAGAGACAGACCATCATCCAGCTGATAATCCGTTTCGACTAGAACTTCCTGTTTAGCCTCTAATATTGGTAACACGCTATCGACGATGTAGTCACCGGTTCGCATCATTTTTTGCTGTCCCGATTGTTGCTCCCAGAACTCCAATTCTGTCTTTGCAAAAATGTATTTTGCATTGGGAAAGGTGGGTATCCAGCGGCCATTTTCAAGTTTCGTATTCCAGCCAACATGGTCAACGTGCATATGGGTACACAAAACGTAGTCAATATCTTTCGGCGTTACACCCAGCGCAAGAAAGTTGCGCATCCAAGGAAAAATAGCACCATCGAACATATCTCGTTTACGCGGCTTATGATTACCAACGCAGGTATCGACTAAGATCTTATGACGAGGGGTCTGCACCAGAAATGCCTGTATATTGATAACGACATTACCTGATAGTGGATCGTAGTGACGTGGCACCATCCAATCAAGATGCGGTTTGACCGCCACCTCTCTCCAATCAGGGAAAAATACGCTTGCCTCCAACAGAGGCATCTCCATCTCAACGATGCGTGTGACGGTGATATCGCCGA
The DNA here is from genome assembly GCA_002937455.1 of Alphaproteobacteria bacterium MarineAlpha11_Bin1. The sequence continues at coordinate 81,386 of PTJZ01000007.1, read as the reverse complement.
AGCTAAGATTAAACATAGGAGCCTCCCTCAACGGCCTGGTCTAAACATTTTTCTCGGCCGGAGCAATCGAGAGGCTACTGCGCGGGATACGTATCGTCCGCTTCTAAACGCCTACCTTGATTTGAAATCGCATCGCTACATTTAATGCCGCATATCATGGACGTTTCCGTCGCGGAGCGCTCGATACGTCTGTTCGCTGAAAAGGTTATACCGGAATTCTGTAATAATCGGCAGGCGGCCGGCCGATAAATAGATATTCCCGACCAGAGAAACTTGAACCTAACGGCGGCAGTCAAAAGTACAAGCGGTCATTTCCAGTGGGTCAGAGAAATAAGGCGCAAAAGCTGTTTGCGCCCAAGTTAAAAAAGACCACCACGCTCTGCCCATTAAATATTTGACTATGCGCGGTGGCAACAATTTGGAGGAATTACCGGATCACTTCTCGTTACGAATCGGGTTTGACAAAAGGCCGACGTTCTCAATCTCTATCTCGCATATATCGCCCTGCTTCATGAAAATCGGCGGCTTACGGACAAATCCAACACCAGCACCAGTGCCAGTCAGAATGAGGTCACCAGGCATGAGAGTAATAGCCCGCGCGAGTTCATATACTAGCGTCTTTACGTCAAAAATCATCTCTCGAGTATTAGTTTCCTGTAATACCTTGCCGTTTAAACGACACTGGACGTTCAATCCCTTAGCACCGGGCGGTAACTCGTCGGCGGTGACAAAATCCGGGCCGATTGATCCCGTCGAATCAAAATTCTTACCGATAGTCCACTGAGACGCCTTCATTTGATAGTCTCTGATAGACCCTTCATTAGCCACGGAATAACCTGCAACATACTCAAGGGCTCTAGATTTCTTAATATTTCTTGCTTTCTTACCAATCACTGCGACCATTTCGGCTTCGTAATCAAAGTGTTTGGAGGCCTTCGGACGAACTAGCGCCTGGCCATTGGCCACAAAAGAAGTTTCGAAACGGGTAAAAACCACTGGATAGGTTGGGATTTTAAGGCCAGCTTCCGCAGCATGATCCTTATAGTTTAACCCAATACAGAAAATTTTATCCGGGTTCTGAATGGGGGTTAGATAGCTAACCCGTCCTTTAACAACCGCGCCGGGCTTCGCATTTTTGGCAGCGCGTCCGGCTCGCTGTAGTACTCCTTTACCTTGCGCAATCAGTTCCTTGAGATCGGTCGGAAGTTTTCGGTCAATCTTGGACAGATCAACAAGCCCCGCCTCAGTGCGAACACCGAGTTTATTTTTGCCATCTTTCTTGAATGAAACGAAACGCATTTTGATCTCCCGTTTTTTAAGTTTCCTGGTGGTTAAGTGTTGCTTTTGCCGAGTATGTCCTTCGGGGATTTCAGCGGCCTCTTTTGGTTAAGAGCGGGCCGCAAACTAACTCATCGGCGACAGTGTTCAAGGGATTTTATTTCAGAATTTGTATCCGAGTCTTTCTCTCGGCCCAACAACGGCAACAATACGGAAGCAGAACTCACTCCAGTTTCCGTTTGTTTTTTTATATTTTGGTTTTTAATTTTTAAGGTCGGAATTCTTCGGAGTCGACCATTTAATTACCCCCCTATGGTAGGGGGGCAGCTTGGTGTAGAAACGCAATATATGAAAGAAAAAATAAATATTCCTCAAGGTAGTTCTTACACGGACCTCTGGTCGCGCCCAGGTTTCCTTATCCGAAGGCTGCACCAACTCCATGCAGCAATCTTTATAGAGGAATGTCGAGACTACGATGTTACTCCAGTACAATATGCCGTCCTAAGCGTTTTATATAAGAGCGATAAACTCGATCAGGTTTCTGTTGCCGCCGAGGTTGGTATCGACCGAAATAATGCAGCCGACGTATTACGACGTCTTGAACGCCGCGGTTTCTTGGAGAGTATTCCCAGTGTAGTCGACAAGCGAGCGAAGCTTAACCGGATTACCAAATCAGGGCGCAGCTTCGTGGAAGACGCTCACGGAGCTATGGAACGAGCGCAGAGCCGGCTGACCATGGGTTTGAATGTCCACGACCGTGGGCGGTTCGTTGAGTTGCTTCAGAAGGTCATGATTGACAACAATCATGCCGGCCGTGCACCCTTAAAAAGGCGGCACGAAGCAAAAAAATAAAGCGGTCCCGGCGCAGCCTGTTATCGCGTTCGTGATAACAAAAACTTATTCGGCGGCTACCTTCGGCGAACTCGCCTCAATTGTCTCGTTATTGTTTCTATTGGTCGCAAACTTAAGGTCCGCCGGTTCGTATATTTCACTTTGGATATGAAAATAGCCATCGGCGAAGTTTGCCTCCGACGTAGGCGACATTGATATCGATTTAAAGGGGCAAACATCCAAGCATAGCTCGCAACCGATGCACTTATCGGTATGCACATTGATTTTACCGGAAGGGTCCTGGGAAAGCGCCTCATAGAAGCACATCTGGATACAAACGTTACAGGTCGGATTCTGGCACGTTTCGGCATTAACATTTGCATGGATACGGCCCTTTGCGAACTGATCCGAATAGTCTGTCGCCGCCGCATCAGATGCGATTCCGTACATGGACTTGATATCCTCATACCCATTTTCATCCATGAACCTATCTAATCCCCGGATGATGTTTGGTAACCACTTCATACCCTTGACCATCAACACCGAGCCAACTTCCACTATATCCGCGCCAGTCATTATAAATTCGACTATATCGCGGTGATCAAACACGCCGTTGGAACCCGCGATAGGAATGCCGACTTGTTTGTAGATATTGTGCACGTACCTAAGGCTGAGTGGCTTTGTCCAAGTACCGCCGATCCCAGCAGTTCCACCGAGTCTCGGCTGCGCTGTATCAATATCGACCGCGAAACCGGTATAACGGTTGGTAGCGGTAACGGCAGCAGCGCCGGCTTCCTTGACTGCTTTAGCAATTTCGACAGGCTTAGACTGATCCGGTGTCAGCTTAATAACGACAGGGATATTCACTGACTCGCACACCGACTGTGTGACGCTGAACGCAACTTCCGGATCCTGACCGATCATCGACCCACCATGAACGCCTGGCATCAACGCCGGGTGGGGGCAGCCAAAATTCAGTTCAACCATAGGCAGACCGCAATCTTCGATTGTGCGGCAAATATCCTTCCAGCCTTGGACATCCTTCGCACCTGCGCTACCAATCAGATGCGCACCCCTCTCACGGGCGTATTGCCCAATCTCTCTCAAGTATGGGATCCATTCCTTGTAGTAAGTGCTGGAATAACCCGAGCGACTATAAAATTTAAAATCTCGCGGAACCTTGCCTCTAATGATATCACCACGGTCATTCATGACTGCGTATTTTGAGTTCATTGTCAGAACGGCCATGTCTTCGATATCTGTCAACGTCTTGATAATTGCGCCAGATGCACCATAGTCGAAAGCCTGTTTCATCAGGTCTGGGCTGTTAGTAGTCTCTAGTGATGCGATGACGACCGGGTTCTTGAACGGTACTCCGCAGAAGTCCAATGATAGGTCAGCCATATCATATCCCCTTTTCGCTTTTTAATGTTCGCGTCTTTAATTCCCACGTAGCAAATGTGCGCTCTTTTGGGGCCGATTACCAGTATATTTATGTAGTATACTACGTTTCTGCCCTCAGCAATTGAGCACGTAAATCCTCAGTTTTTTCTCTATTCACTGACTTCCCATCAAAGGAAGCAACCACACCGTAAATATCCCTCATTACCCCCTCCGAGATAATTCCGTCCCGCCAGTCGCGTAATACCGATTCAGGGTCGCGCTCCAGAGGCGGCCCATAGCCACCGCCTCCGGGAGACTGAGTGACGAACCGAACAGCATCGGTCCGCCGCAAACCAAATTTGGGGGCTTCCTCGGTTTGGCCGTCCCCGTGCCTAAGGTGCATCCGACCTGGCGCACCATTGCCACCGCCATTTATGCCGTAGCCAGTCTCGTAGTTCAGTCCTTCACCTCGAAATGAATGTGTCGCCGGTGTTAAAATATCTACCTCGTAGTCACATCCGGACCCGCCCCGATATTTCCCAGAACCGGCTGCGTCAATGCGGAATTCCTGACGCCGAAATATAACCGGGTATAGCTGCTCGTAAACTTCGACGTTTGGCATGGTCAGCCCACCGAGAGTGCAAACATGGCCGATTTGGTTAAAGCCGTCTCGCCCCTCGACTGCTCCCGATCCGGCGGCCGCTGCGCCATGGTAGAACACAAATGGCCGGCCGCTTTTCTCTTTCCCAACAGAAATTCCGAATACATTCTTTGCCCAACCTGCACAGCCGCGCTCCGGGTCAGCTTGAGCTAGAGCTTTCCAAACAGCATGAATAATCTCGTGTGCAAAAAATACCGTGCACATTGTTGTCGGCGCACCCTCATTAGCATTTACGATCGTCCCTATCGGCGCGATGACATCAACGCAGCGGAATGCTCCTTCGTTGTGGGGAAGATTCGGGTCCAGAAAAGATGCGAGGGCTGTAAAAATAGCTGAGTAAGTGTTTCCTAAAGAAGAATTCTTAAAACCAAGAATTTGATCATCGGTCCCACTGAAGTCGACGGTCATGTGATCGCCTTTAATCGTCAGCCTGACTCGGACAGTTACGTCACGGATTTCGAAGCAATCGTTGTCGGATCGGTCTTCGGCCTCGTAGATACCATCAGGTAGCTTGGCGATTTCAGAGCGTACCGATCGGTCAGCATGTTCCAATACGCCGGTGAAGTAATCCATTGCGGTTTCAACGCCCAGTTCTTCCACCAAAGCTGCGACACGCTCCATACCAATCCGAGTAGATCCGAGCATCGCTCGCAAATCTCCATCCTGTAGATGAGGCGTGCGTGTATTTAACATCAGCAGTTTCCAGAGGTCTTGCCGAGTCTTCCCGGCTTCAACTAGCTTCAGCACAGGCAACCGCACCCCCTCCGACCAAGCGTCAGTTGCAGCGGGGTTATAGGCACCTGCAGCCCCGCCACCGATATCGGACTGATGTGCACGATTGCAGGTTAGCCCAACCATCTGTCCATCGACGAAGATGGGCCGCGCGATAACCCAATCCGGCAAATGGTTGCCACCCGCTTCCCACGGATCATTAAGCAGGTATACGTCACCTTCGGCTAATTCTTCGCCAAAATCACGTAAGATCGCTCGAACTCCAAATCCGCCACTACCGGTATGTATCGGAATTCCGTCAGCCTGGCTCACAACCTCTCCTGTCGGTCCCGCAATAAAGCATGAAAAATCATGTGCCTGGCTGAAGATGGGGCTACGGGCAGTGCGCACCATCACCCACCCCATCTGATGAGAGATATGATCCAGGCGATTTTGGGTAAGCGCCAGTATGACGGGATCAAGTTTCTTAATCTTAGATTCAGCACCCATAAGCTCAGCCATCCGTCTCGAAGGTAACTAGATAATTATTTAGCTGATCTACTTTTACAGAGTCTCCGGGTCCAACAAGGATTGTTGTGGTTGCCTCTTCAATAATGGCTGGGCCAAAAAAACTATGTCCATGATAAAGATCTGCACCGCGATAAATCGGTGTGTCAAGGAATTCACCAGCGGATTCGGAGTAGACGGGACGGGTCTCGATAGGTATCGCCGCTTCATAGACCGGATCAAACTTAAGATCCTCCAACGCCGGTAACTTACCGATACCAACCACCCGTAACTTTGCAATATTGATACGGCTATCGGGGTTAGTGTGGCCGAATTGACGGTCGTATTCGACTTCGAACGCAACCCGTATATCTTCTGGGGTGGCATCTGGATCGAGCACGACACGAACATCCCATTGCTGGCCTTCGTAGTGTAGGTCTAGCTCGTAGTCGAATTCTGTATCTTGTTTTTCAAAACCTTCTTTGTTCAGTGCTTCTAGAGCTTGGGTTTCTAACCTTTTATAACCCTTCGAAATCGCGTCGGTTACCTCATTGTTAAGTTCCTGCATAACGACGTGGACGAAATCCCTTCGCACATTGGCATGCTGCATACCGATTGCACAGAACGCACCCGCCTGACGTGGAACATAAACGGCCCGGGCACCCAGCTTGCGCCCCACGGACGCGCCGTGCATCGGGCCAGCGCCTCCGCACGCGATCAGCATAAAACGGCCCGGGTTATAACCGCGCTGAATACTGATCCGTTCGACCGCGTGTAGCAGATTCTGTTCAACGATACGGATCAAGCCGGCAGCAGCATCTATCCGCGAGATACCGGCGGGATCCGCGATCTCTGTATCAAGTGCCTTCTCAGCGAGCGACATATTTAGTGACACGGATCCGCCTGCATAAGGGCCAGGACGCATTCTTCCAAGCACTAGGTGGGCATCAGTAACCGTTGGGCGGGTGCCGCCGTGGCCGTAGGCGGCCGGGCCAGGCCGCGCCCCAGCCCCTTCCGGGCCGGCATACATTAGTCCGGCACTATCAAGCCCTGAGATAGTACCGCCGCCTGCACCGACCGTATGGATATCGACCGACGGAGTAACCAGATCGTATTCGTTTACGGATAGAGAGTCTGTGATAGCAACGCGGCCTTCGTGCATCAGCATAACATCGCAACTGGTCCCGCCAATTTCCATGCTAACCAAATTATTTTCGCCGATCCCATCGGCCAAATGATGCATCGCTCCTACACCTGCCGAGGGTCCCGACAATAACAAGTTGACCGGCTGGCGGATTAGCTGATCCAGAGACGCGGCACCTCCGTTAGATTGCAACATTAAAAGTTTTGCCTGCAAACCCATATCGATCAATTTTTTCTGTAGTGCCGTCAAATAAGAAGCAACTCTGGGCATTACGTATGCGTTAACCGCCGTCGTAGAAGTTCTTTCGTACTCGCCCATAATCGGGACGATATCGGAGGAAACTGAAATCCAATCGCACCCACTTTCTTCCCGTAACAGGTCCACTACCGCGTTTTCATGGGAACTATTAGCAAAACTATTAAGTAGGCAGACAGCAATGGACTCGACACCCTCGTCGCGAAATATCCGGCATGCTTCGCGGACGTCACCAAAGTTGATAGGTTCTATTTCTTCTCCTTTAGAATTGATTCTCCCCCCAACCGGCTGGCGCAAATAACGTGGAACTAATACCGGCGGATAAGGTGTCCGGTGATCCCAAGGGTCTTTACGCAAGCCTCGGCGCGCTTCAAGGCTGTCTCGGAAACCTCTAGTGGTCAGCAATCCGACCTTAGCACCCTTGCCTTCAAGAAGAGTGTTGGTGGCCACAGTCGAGCCGTGCAGAAAGAACTGACAGTCGCCGAGAAATTTTTTGGTCGTCTGGTCTAGTGCAACACATGCTGCATCTAGAGCGTTGATCACACCTTCGCCCGGATCTGCCGGCACGGATGGTACTTTGAAGACTTCTGTCCGGCCCTCGCTGTCAGCAATCACTAAATCGGTAAATGTTCCGCCGACATCTACCCCGACTCGCCAGGGTGGCGATTGAATCGTAATGGTCATCTGCCTTTTAGACCCTTCAGTCGAGCTCCAAGTGCCCAGTAAGATTGGTTCTTCCTGCCCATCCGCCAGTCGTCTAATAATGAAATTGAGACATATTTTCTGATAGATATAGTCTCTCGGGGTTGTTTATACCGACCGCGCATATAGTTTACTCGACCACTTAGATCGCCTTCTGTTCGTTTCCATACATCCTACGGATCACTCTTCGCATAGAGAGCAATCCTTGGTCAGCAGGAATTGTGCCACGCGGGTTGGCATCGCGATTAAGAGATTCTGGATCTAAGTCGATAGCGCGCTGCTGCGCTTCATAGATGTCGAGGTCTTCCTTTAGCACCCCATGCATCTGCTCGACGAACAGCTCTCGCATATCCTGTGGAACCTTGTCCTTATGTCCAGCGACGGTCCAGAATTGATGTGTTGTTGTATCGGTTTCTGGCGTCATCGCGTGGTAGACCACAAAACCCCACTTCCCTTGGTCGTTGTTGCGTGTCTCTTGGTCTGCACCGACTCCGGTATCGACCGAACCATTGTTAATATTAATGTAAGCGGGAGGGATAAATTGGCTCATCTGCCAGCGATCGATATTGTTTTCATATTTCCCATATTCGCGAAACGCCAACGCGGGCTCTATATCCTCCATCCAGCGGGTGACGCGGACATTATTACCCTCTAGATCAGTGGTTAAGTCGGCGGATTCTGCCACTGCACGATTACCCGTCGTTGAGCCATGCACAAAAGTTAAGTGCGAAAGATCCAGCAAATTATCTAACACTAGTCTGTAACCTGCCTTTACATGGGTCTGCCCCTGGGCCCGGATCCAGTCTTCATCCTCGTTATATTTATGGTAGTCAGGCAGCAAATCTTCGTCGGCGAGGCTTGGGTCCCCCGGCCAATAGAATACCCAACCGTTACGCTCCGCAATGGGGTACCGCTTCACGGTCGCCCAAACTGGAGGTTCTTCAGATCCTGGGAGATGAGTGCAGACGCCATCGTTGTTGAAAACCATGCCATGATAGCCGCATTCGATTTCATCGTCGATCAGGTTACCTTCAGAAAGAGGAAGGTTTCGGTGAGGACAGCGGTTTTCGAGCGCGACCGGCGACCCGTCTTTTCTGCGGTAGAGCACCACGGTTTCGTTAAGTAGAATCCGACCGAGAAGTTCCCGGCTAACATCCTTCGACCAAGCGGCCACGTACCAGCAATTCTTGAGGAACATCCATTTTATCCCGAAACTTTTTTTTAAGTAGTATACTCCGTTTCCTCGAATGATAAAGTTTCATTCAACAATAAGGTTGAATTATATGAATAATAAATCTGTGGGCAACACCCCAACGTCTGTCTCTCCAGCCCTAAAACCCCATTATTCTAATAGCGTTCGGGTAGAGGCCGGACCAATGTTGTTTATCGCCGGGCAAGTGTCACTTGACGCCGGAGGTAAGCTAGTCGGTGAAGGTAATATCCGAACTCAAACCACTCAGGTTTTAGAAAACATAAGTGCCATCCTCGACGCCAATGGAGGCACCATGTCGGATATCGTACAGGTGACGGTATACGTCTGCGATATAGACGCCTTCGATTCAGTCTCGGATATCCGAGAAAGCTACTTCCCCAGCGAAGGCCCAGCATCTGCAATTGTCGAAGTCAGTGCACTTGCGTGGCCGGAATTCCTTATCGAAATCGCGGCAGTCGCGACACTACCGTCCTGAAGTAAAACGGGTAACCCAGAGGCGTCAATTAATCCGCGGGTCAAGAGTTTCTCAACTGTTATCAGGAACTGATTAGCAGCAGCGGGACGGTCCCAGGCCTCCAGCCAGTTCTGTTCAATGAACGCGCTAATTGCCGGTTGGCCGAGGGAAGCCTCGAGTAAAATACCCAGAAGAGACGCTAGTAATTCCTCTTCCTCTCTTTTATCATCTCCAACGCAACGTGCGGCTTCCGCTAGTTCAGTTCTACCAGTTTCAGGCCCCGGTCCAAGACCGAAATCCGGTAGAGCTCGCCGCTCGGGCGATGCGACTAGCCAGTGAGCTACCTCGTGAATAAGCACGCTTGCCGCGCTACCGGTACGAACGGCCGTTCCGTCCCAGCTAAACGCTTTAAGGGGCGGCTCGTCTATTTCGGGCATACCGACATATCGTACCAGTGCCAACGCATCCCGACGATGAGTCTCTAGGCTTGAGAATAACACCCGATCTACAGTGGTCTCCGCTATTCTCTTGAAAGCTGCAGCGGGAGTTGAAACCGGCTTGAGACGCGCTGCGAAACTGGCAAGAGCAGTCGGAAGAACTTCAGGATCGAAATATGTAAGCTGCAAAACCTGTCCAGAAACCGATTTCTTGAAGTAGAATAGATTAGAGGCAAATATCAATCTAATTGATCCAGCGCAAACTGGAGTGCGCAAATGTTGGCAGACCGGACTATACTGCGCTTCTGACAATCCTATTTCATATTAGACATTCTGTTTTGAGTAAGGAAGGGTCTGCACTTATCACAGACCCCGTCCTTCAATATTACGAAAGATTAATTTGCGCTGAACCGGCAGGCACCCATACATATTTGATAGAAAAATAGAGGTTCCCAAAATGCGTATACTCGTAATAGAGGATGATGAGGACGTAGCGTCATACATCATCAAAGCACTGGAGGAAGCCGGCCATAATGCGACCCTTGCTGTTACGGGAAAGCAGGGCCTCTTCCTTGCTACGACCGAGGATTTCGATGTTTTGGTCGTTGACCGAATGTTACCAGCACCTGACGGATTATCTATTATCCGCACCCTGCGCGCGTCTGACGACTTTACACCCGCACTTTTGCTCAGCGCTTTGGGTGAGGTTAGCGACCGAGTAAAGGGCCTAAAAGCAGGTGGCGACGATTACTTAACAAAGCCGTTCGCGGCATCAGAATTGATTGCTCGTTTAGAAGCACTGACCCGCCGTGTGGCGAATACCAGTCACGGAACAGATCCCCGGCTAGCGTTAGGCGACTTAGAAATGGATCTTTTGGCCCGCTCCGTCAAACGAGATGGCAAGGAAATTACCTTGCAACCCCGAGAATTCCGGCTACTGGAATACTTGATGCGTAATTCCGGAAATGTAGTCACGAGAACCATGCTACTCGAACATGTCTGGGATTATTACTTTGATCCACAGACTAATGTAATCGATGTACATATCAGCCGATTACGACAGAAGATCGATAAAGAATTTGAAACGCAATTAATTCATACTGTCCGCGGCGCCGGCTATACTCTCCGTACTTCACAACCATGAACCTGCCACTGCTTCTCCGAAGTGCATCGTTTCGCTTAATGCTGATCTATATAATACTGTTTGGTGGTTCGGCGGCAATTTTACTGGGTTTTCTTTACTGGGCGATCGCTGGCACGCTCTCGGAGCAGGTTGACGAAACGATAAACGCCGATATCAAGGGCCTAGCAGAACAATATGAACGACTTGGTACTCCGGGCGTCGCGGCAATTATTTCCGAACGTGTCCGAAAAGACCAAGGCGGAAGAACGGTATACCTGCTGACCGATCGGCTAAGACGAAGGATGGTCGGAAATCTCAGCAATTGGCCAACAGCTACTCCCGATTCCCGCGGCTGGATTGAATTCGAACTCCAAGATAGAGATTCTTCGCACGGGGAGTTGTCTCTCGCCCGTGCACGCTCTTTCGTTTTACAGGGTGGCCTCAACCTTCTGGTCGGACGCGAAGTCCACGTGCTGGTACGTACCCGTGATCTGGTAATCAATACCATCATTTGGGGTATAGCTATCACAATCGCACTGGCACTGGCCGGAGGTATCGCGATGAGCCGCACTACTGCCCGCAGGATAGAGTCCATAAACCAGACTAGTCGGGAAATTTCTCAAGGCGCACTGGATCGCCGCATACCGACACGTGGCACTGACGATGAGTTTGACCGCCTTTCAGCCCAGCTTAACGAAATGCTTGATCGCAATCAGTCTTTAATGGAAGGTCTTCGGCACGTTTCAGACAACATCGCACATGATCTTCGCACCCCGCTAACGCGCTTGCGCCAGACCCTCGAAGGAATAAAAGATTCAGGTTTGAATGATACGAGTCAGACAGCCCGCATAGAGAAAGCTATTGAGGAGGCTGATAGCCTCCTGTCCATTTTTAACGCGCTTTTACGTATATCCCAAATTGAAGCCGGGGGCCGGCGCGAAAACTTCGCGAAGGTCGATCTGAAGGAACTGGTAACCGATGTCGCCGACCTCTACGAACCAGTTGCGGCAGAAAAAAGCCAAATATTTAACATGCGTTGCGATGCCGCCGCTGAGGTGTTTGGGGATCGCGATCTACTGTTCCAAGCTATCGCGAATCTCGCCGATAACGCGATTAAGTACTCATCACCAGAGAGCGCGATTACGGTCCATGCAGCGGACAGAACAATATCGGTATCGGATACCGGGCCCGGGATCCCATATAACGCGCACAAAGATGTTTTTAACCGATTCTATCGATTGGAAACGGCAAGATCGACGCCAGGCACTGGTCTCGGTCTCAGCTTGGTCGAAGCGGTCGCACATTTGCACGAAGGATCTGTATATCTCGAAGATAATCACCCGGGCCTCAGAGTGATATTTTGCCTTCAATAGAAATCTGTGATCCGATGCTCAGACACATACATAATCTTTACGAGGTGGGTGGTGGTTCAAAGTACTCGAATAAAAAAGTTGAACACCCTTCGATCCCGTGCTGCTGGGTCATTTGTTTTGTACTGGATGCAGGAGGCACAACGGAGTAGGGGAAACCCCGCGTTAGAGTTAGCAATTCAGACTGCTAACGAAAATGGGTTGCCTATACTTGTTTGTTTCGCCCTTACAGATTGTTATCCGGAATCTAACGCTCGACATTATGCCTTCATGCTGGACGGCCTCGCGGATGTGGCAAAAAACCTCGCCGCTCGCGGCGTTGTTTTCATTGTCCGGCACGGACAGCCGGTTGATGTCGCATTGGATATTTCCCAAGATGCTACCGTCGTTTTCTGTGATCGTAGCTATTTACCACTGCAGATAGGTTGGCGGAATAGACTTGCGCAGGAAGCCGGCTGCTCTGTAATTCAGGTTGAAACGGAAGTCGTCGTGCCTGTCGACGTAACTTCAGACAAATCGGAATACGCCGCGAGAACTATTCGGCCGAAAATCCACCGTGTTTTAGACCAATATCTTTTGCCGCTGGAGGAAACTCAACCGAAAATTTCGGCAGATAATATATCTTTGGGAAGTGATTTCGATATTTTCAATCCTGATGCTACGCTATCAGCTCTTGATATAGATTGGTCAGTCGCCCCCGTGAAGCGGTTTAAAGGGGGGGAGAACGAAGCTCATAAAAGACTTAATCATTTTTTGAATAATATTCTCGAAGACTATGCTGAAGGGCGCAATGAGCCCTCGGCAGCGCAGACTTCGTTTCTTAGCCCGTACCTACATTTCGGGCACATCTCGCCGGTGCAACTTGGGCTTGCGGTACGCGGCACTGAAATAGGGACACCCGGCGACCGAGATTCGTTCATAGAGGAACTCATCATACGACGCGAACTCGCCATTAATTACGTCACGTTCCAACCAAATTTCGGAATATATGGTTCCCTGCCGGTCTGGGCGAGAAAAACGTTAGAGGAACACGCTGGCGACAAACGGGAATATTTATATTCCATTGTCGAACTCGAAGCCTGCGAAACGCATGATCCGCACTGGAATGATGCTATGCGCGAGATGATTCATACAGGTTTCATGCAAAATTACATGCGCATGTATTGGGCCAAGAAAATCCTTGAATGGTCACCGACGCCGCAACAAGCTTTTGAAACAACTCTTAATTTGAATAACAAATATTTTTTAGACGGGCGCGACCCCAATTCATATGCCAACGTTGCATGGTGCTATGGCCTGCATGACCGTGCCTGGACAGAACGACCAGTGTTCGGAAAGATTCGCTACATGAATGCTAGAGGTCTGAATCGAAAATTTGATATGGCTGCGTACACTAGTTTTGTTGACCGCCTGGTGGCCTCAGAAAAGAACTATGTTCAGCGTGATTAATTATAAATTCTGTTGGATAGAAAACCTCGCGCGCATCCAGGAGTAGCATCGTGAAAATCGGGTTCTTTACCATGCCGGTACATCGACTGGACCGAAATTATACGGAATGTCTACAAGAAGACCGAGAAGCCATCATTCTAGCAGATAGGATGGGCTACTCCGAGGCTTACGTGGGCGAGCACCTGACCGACGCTTCAGAAAGCATAACTAATTCAATGCTATTCTTAGCTAGCCTGATCACCGACACAAAACAGATCAAGCTGGGTACAGGTACGACGAATCTCTCGCATACTCATCCCGTGCTAGTTGCGGCGCAGGCAGCCATGATGGATCACATGCTCAAAGGCCGGTTCATCTTCGGGATAAGTCCGGGTGCCCTAGAGTCGGATGCGGAGGCGCTTGATATTCGGGGCATGGACCGTAACGAGATGTTTGCCGAGTCGATCACCCACATTCTTAATATTTGGAAAGGCGACCCACCCTACAACCTCAGGGGCAAGCATTGGACGATTTCGACACAGAATACAATAATGCCGGAAATTGGGTTAGGTCCCATCGCCAAACCCTACCAAAAACCGCATCCCCCGATCGTCTGTACTGTGGTGGCACCCTTTTCAAAAGGAGTGATTAAAATGGGTAAGAAAGGTTTTCTGCCTATTTCTGCAAATTTCCTTCTCGAAAAATGGGTAAAAACCCATTGGAATAACTACCAGCAGGGTTGCAAAGACGTGGGCCGCGAAGCCGATTCCCAAGACTGGCGAGTTGCACGATCAATTTTCGTACACGATGACCATAATACAGCGCTTGATTATGGCAGAAACAACCTGCGAAGCCCCTATCGCTTCTATTACAAGCAACTATACACCAAACTCAAAAAGGGGAATCGACACGCCGTTTTTAAGCCAAAACGAAATTTCCCTGATAAGGACCTAAGTCTTGATTACATTTTGGACAATATAGTCATAGCCGGCGATGTGAATAGCGTCGTTGACCAGATTCTCGCTTTTCGGGAAGTAACAGGTGATTTCGGTACACTTCTATACGCGGGCAAGGACTGGGAAGACAAAAAGTTAGGGAAAAGATCAATGGAACTAATGGCTGAAAAGGTTATGCCCGCTGTAAACGCCGCGATCGGTCAATAGCAGTAAAAAACGTGAAATCCAGTGATAATTAAGTAATAGAGCCCTCGAACGCTGCCAACCGCCTCCCGACGCAACTTCGAGTCTGGTCGATCGTGGAATTTCAAAATTAAAATCACCTGAACGCCCTAATTACTCATAGTCATAGCCTTAGGAGGCCGATCATTTTTGATGAAATAACAGATCGTCGGGCAATCGCTGGCGATGGTGATTAGACTACTGACCTAGTCTTTTCGACATATTTGGTCCCGGCCTGTCTCCAGCAACGGCCTTACGACTATACCCATTAGGTCGATACCTACGCCGCATTTGCAACCCTTGCAGCCGACGCAGGCGTCAAGCCCCAGATCAATGGCGTTTTCTAGGGCTCGAGTTTTTCCAGCTTCCGACGTAAGGGGGTCGAGACGAATACGCTGAAGCTTTAGCAAAGTGAAGGGATTTCCGAAAGGATATCCCGCCCCTGGGTCAGGCTGCTCCTCGACAGATTGATTAGCAGGTAGCCCGCCGCCAAAATTGCGCGCGTGCATCGGGCATTCATGCAAGCAAGCATAACATTCGATACAACCCGTCAGGGCGTGATAATCTGTGGGTGCATTAACGTTGAGATCGTTACCCTGCCTTACCGTCGCTAAGCGGCCGCGCATTTGTCTCGCGACCCCGTCGCGGCGTACCACTAGATCGCTCAATGCGGGAAGGGACGCCATTGGGCTTACCCGATCACCTTCCTTGATACGAGCGCGACAGGCGATCCGCGGACGATCATTGATATCGACTGTACAGACACCGCAATTCCGGGCGCGGCACCCGTACCTGAAGGCAAGGTCAGGCATTTCTGTAGCCTGCGCCTGTAGCAGAACATCCAGAACCATGGGTCTTTCGTCTTCCTCGCGCGGAGCGTAATCGTACTCGACAACGACCTCCTCTCCATCGCGACGGGTTACAATATCGACCCTCATGCCTCCGTTCCCTCTCCGACGGCGGCGGCTCTACCACCGGGCATCACTTCTTTTGTCGCCCCGTCGGCGCCCATAACGGCAAGATATTTCTTTTCCAACGCCCGGTCCTGCATACCGGCAGGAAGAATACGTAGCCACTTGACCCCAGCCTTGCGTTTCGCATCGTGGTACTTGAAAGCTATAATCTGTCGCAGTGGCGTTCGATCCCGGTCAACGCGTCGCACCTGCCAACTTCCCTCCGGATTTTTCGACACAACTGTGGAATACGGGTGAGAAAAAGACGAAATCTGTTTACGATCCAACCGCACATGTCCTCCCAAGCTGCCATCCCGTTCCCGGGCTGCAAGAGAAATACCCCGCGCACAAAAGATCAAATTGCGTAATTCTTCAAACTCGATAAAGGCTTGGTTCCACTCCGTGTATTCCGGAATAGCTACATCCTCGAGTTTCACCTCAAGATCGGAAAGAACGCGTTCCATTTCATTTATCCGATCAGCGGTCCGAATTGGCCCTATATTAATCCAGGCTGCTCTCTGAAGTTCGAGCTTGAGGGTAGCAGCTGCACAGCCCCCCTTTTGTCCAAACCTTTTTCGAAAACTTTCAATTAGCGAAGAAAACGCATCGTTTTGGCTTTGTAGCGAGGCGGTTTTTCTCGCACGGTTTGCTGCAGCTTCTCCGGCTCGCCGGCCAAACACCGCTCCTTCGGTCAACGAAGTGGAACCTAAACGATTAGCGCCGAAGACACCGCCCATTGCCTGGCCTGCCGTAAACAACCCAGCGACGCCACTATCAGCAAATCCATCACCCGCCCCGGAAACCGAAGCACCGTGTTCGTTGGCACGAATACCTCCCATCATATAGTGGGCACTAGGGCGTACCTCCCAGGGTACTTCACAGTTGCCGGCTGCCTTACTCATCGCCTGCCGCGCAACCTTGTAAGCCGACGGTAATGCGGATTCGACAAATCGCATGAAATAGGGACCCGATCGCGGTGGTCGTTTATTCGCCGTCATATCCAGATAAGCTCCGCCATTGGGGCTTCCGCGGCCATCTTCGACCGCTCGCATAATCGCCGATGAGCACTCCGCTCGAGTCCGCAAAAAAACACTGTCCAAAATGACTTTGCCATATTTATCGCGCAGGACTCCGAGATAACTCGCCGTCACAGGCTCACCGACCAAAAGGCCCTCGAAAGAAGGAGGCGACGCCAGGCAGAACGGTAGAAACTGAACCTGCTCCATATCAACTAGATCGGCACCAGCACGCACAGCTATTGCATAGGAATCACCCGTATTACCGCGCATTGTGTCGGTTTTTGGAAAATAAAGGGTCGATAAACCTCCTGAGGCAATTATTACGGAAGATGTTTTAACGGCGATCAACTTACCAAGTGCAGCGTGATAAATGATTCCACCGACCACAGATCTGGGTGCGCCGCCTTCTCCGTCATCCGTCACAAGATCAAGAAACCAGCTATCTTCGATGTAATCGATGCGGTCCCCTTGGACAACGGCATTCCAGTTTGCATGGCCGAATGCGATACCGCTGTTACGGTGACCGACGGAACGCCGCCGAGTATGGCCACCCATTGGAAGCGGCAAGGGTTTGGGCGTATTGCGGGAAGTATTAATGTCTGGACGCAATCCCTGTACTCTGTAGGTATCATATGCGCCCTTGCTATCAGCAGCGAATGCGTTCGTAATCGCATTAACCGGCAGATCGCCACCCGCTATTTTTAGATTCTCCGACAGCGTTTCCTCCGAATCATCGTCTGACCCAGATTCTCGAACTGTCGCGATACCCTCGGAAATCTTGGTATCCGAACATCCGATAGGATCTTTAGAAACCACCAGTACACGCGCACCATTAGCCGCAGCGGCCTGTGCCGCGTGGCTGCCCGCGCCGCCGGACCCTACGACAACAACGTCGTATTTGCACCAATCTACTTCTATGGGCATCGCCTATAGTCCCTCATCTAAATTCGATGTTACCCAAAGTACTGTTAGAATACAGGGCTGGTCCGGAGATGGAAGGGTATAAGAAAAAGGTTGAGATAATCAAATCGGGAAATGAGTAACAAACGGTGCGCCGAGGGTCAGGCACCCCTCACACAATCAATCAAAGCCGACGGGTTATCCGGCACTGCCTCTCCGCGCCATGCCACGTATTGGTCCGGCCGTATAAGCGCCAGATCTGCTTCATACAGGGCGCGGATCTGTGGGTTGTCGACCGAGAAAATGCTTAGCGGCACGCCTTTTTCTTCAGCTACCCGCTCTAGAGCCGATGTATCAGCTATGGAACTCCCGAGGCGAAGTAGGGTGAACCCCTTGCCGAAATGGTCGAACAGCGCTGTGCCGTCTGCCAGCCAACAATGTGGTGCGCGACCCCCAGGCCACGCAGTTGGAATATAAGTGAAGGGATCGCTTACCGGAACATCACCATGCTCGGCACATATTAAAGGGGAACCGTCATATCGCGCGCCGAGTTGGATACCCATACAATAGTACTCTTCCGCCAGGGTCTTTTCGGTGCGAATACCGAGATCTGCCCTTAACGCCTCACCTTCGGGTGTTTCGTCCTCAATTGCGGGAGGAACCGAAAGTGCAGACTTATCTTGCGCCAATGCATAGGACTGAGCGAGGTTGCGGATAGCTACCGGGCGGCGCTCGCACTCGTAGGTACCGATCAGACGATCACCCGCCCAGCCGCTATTCCATGCTTCCAGCTTCCAGCCAAGATTTTCGGCATCGCCGACGCCAGTATTCATTCCGAACCCGCCGGTGGGTGTGAACAGATGCACAGAATCGCCTGCTAGGATCACACGACCCCGCTGATATTCATTGGCAACCAATGACAAACCTGCCTGCCACGGTTTAGACGAAAGTATATTTACCGGTATTTCTTCCCCGACCACGCGCCAGATATAGGGGCGAGGATCTATCGAATAGGCGTCTTGTCCCGGTTCCAGCTTAGCCCAGGTAAGAAAATGTCCTTTCCCGTCCAACGCAACAATTGAGGCTCGGCCTTGGGGATTCATTGAATGAAATTGCCATGGCGCATCGGTCTTCATTACGTCGTAAAGTGCGGGAGCGTGAAAATAGACCGACAGCATCTGGCCCATCATGAAATCGACTTCTTCGCCTGACTTACCGACGTATTCAATACCGAGGCTGCGTCGGACTGTGCTGCGACCGCCGTCGCAACCCACCAGATATCCGCAGGAGACGGTCTCAATTTTGCCAGTATCAATATTCTGGATTTCGACAATAACCGCCTCGTCTGAAGGTTCGAACGAAATCATTTTCCAGCCAAACCGCATATCCACGGTAGCCTTGGTATCAAGCTCTTCTTTCAGTACCCTTTCTACGAACATCTGAGAGGCACGTTGCAGAGGCTCGGGGCCAAGTTCCAGATCGATGGACCCCGGTTTCAGACGATCTCGGACGCTGGGTATTTTGATACGTCCAATTTCATGAGCATTTATCCGCGTGACGAAAATCGCGTCGCCGCAATGATCTATCGGCAGCCCCACGTCCCGAATTCTATCGGCGATACCAAGCCGTCGGTAGATTTCCATTGTTCGCGCATTATTGGTGTTACCCTGTGGATGATCTGCTGTCGTTTTCCCCTGATTAACTAACATGCAGGGCACCTGTCGCCAGGCCAAGTCCAAGGCAAGATTTAAGCCGACAGGCCCGCCTCCGACGATCACGATGGGTGTTTCGGTCATTGGGTTGTTCCGCATAGAAAGTCTCAACGGTATTATAGCCCTGTGTAGGTCTAGATGTGAGTCACAGCGAATCGGGACCAAATCATTGGATTAGATTATTTGATAGTGAGGTTCACTAATCTTGCCGTGAGGTCTATTGGGGCATGAAAACCGTGTGCTATCCTATCCAATATTATCAAGATCAATTCGCAGGAATAAAAAATGAGCAACGCGAAAACATACGACTATATCATCATCGGCGCGGGATCAGCGGGCTGCACGCTGGCCAACCGGCTGACTGAAAATCCCGATACCCAGGTCCTGCTGATCGAAGCCGGCGGAAGTGACCGCAACCCGATCATCCGCGTCCCGCTGGGCTGGGGAAAAATTCTTTTCGAACGTCTGTACGACTGGGGCTACTTCACCGAAGAAGAAGCCAACTTCGACAACCGCAAGGTGGAATGCGCACGCGGAAAGGTTCTGGGCGGATCATCATCAATTAACGCAATGGCCTATGTTCGCTGTCATCGCGAAGACTATGACCGCTGGTCGCGGAACGGCTGTGTTGGATGGTCCTACGCCGACATACTGCCTTACTTCATCAAAGCCGAGGATTGGGAAAAAGGAGACCTACCCCTCCGAGGCACAGGTGGTCCGCTGTCCACCATCGAAAATAAATTTCCTGATCCATTGCATGAAGCGTGGCTGAACGCAGGCGAACAGGCCGGTTATGCCCGTACGCCCGATTATAACGGTGTGCAGAATGAGGGACTAGGTACGCTTCAGTCAACCATCCGAAATGGTAAACGATGCAGTTCAGCAGTTGCGTACCTTTATCCCGCGATGAAAAGATCAAACCTGACCGTAATAACTAAAAAGCTTGTTCACAAAGTATTGCTTGAAGGCAACAAAGCTACAGGCGTCGAATATTCCGCCGTCGAGGGTGGCCCATTAACCGCCGTTTATTCAGAGCGAGAAGTCATCATTTCCGGCGGTGTCATTAATTCCCCACAACTCCTAATGCTTTCCGGGATCGGGAACGGAGATCACTTAAACGAACACGGAATCAGTGTCGCAGTCGACCTGAAAGGCGTAGGTCAAAACCTCCAAGATCATCTATCTGTCGGCGTGGAGTATGAACGTATCGGCGATGGTCCGTTCGTAGGTAGGCTACGTTGGGATCGCCTGCTTCTGTCAATGGCACAGGCTTATTTCCTTGGTAAGGGATTCGCGACTGAAATGCCTGGACCGTTAACCGGATATATTAAGACTAGAGAAGACCTGCCCCAGCCCGATCTACAATTGCTAGCGCGGTTCATCCCGCCGGAATCGCAACCTTGGTTTCCCGGATACAGACCGAAACCGAAAGATGCCTTCATGGTCCGGCCCGTCGTACTGCATCCGAAAAGTCGGGGGGAACTTAAACTGGCGTCCAGCAACCCGGCCGATCATGCTCTTATCTATCAAAAATTTTTATCAGAACCTGAAGACCGGGAACTGCTCCGCGAGGGCATCGAAATCGTCAGGGAAATTGCCAGTCAGAAGGCACTGGATAAGTTCCGTGGGCCAGAAATCCAACCAGCAGACGAGTCTTTTGATGAATTCATTAAAAGGACGGCATGGACAGTCCATCATCCGCTCGGCACATGCAAAATGGGTGCCAATACAGATGAATGGGCAGTCGTAGACCCGGAAATGCGGGTCCATGGAACCGAGAATTTACGGGTAATCGATGCGTCTATTTTCCCGGATATGCTAGGGGGTAATATCAACGCACCGACAATGGCCTTCGCGGACCGCGCTGCCGACCTTATAGTCGGAGAAGTTCCACTTGCTCCTGTCAACATTCCAACCTAATTTTCTTTTGACCCCGTTCTGGCAGAAACCCCGGAGGATTTGGAACGATGGCCTCCAAAATAAATGTCGAATGCGTCGATCATACCGGTATCCGGGTAAAGAACGCTGAGCGAGCGATCGCTTTCTACGAACTCCTTGGTTTTGAGGTTATGACTTGCGTTGATTTCGATCCAGTCATTATCATTCGAAATTCACAGTGCGTTGAAATCAATCTTGTCGTAAACGCGGCAGATGAGCTCGATGGTTGTAACATCCTGATGGATACAAGGACTAAACACGCTGGCATCACCCATCTGGCACTGCGCGTTTCGTCCATCGAAGATACCATCCAAGTACTCAAAGACAACGATATTCGAATCACCCAGGGACCAGTAATGTTCGGACAAGACGGTCACGTGTCACTGTTCGTCCGTGACCCGGACCGCAACGTGATTGAACTTCGCGCCCGCGCCGAAAACCTGCACGAGATTGAAGGCCTATATAAATATGAAAACGTGAACTGAAATAGGTTTGGCCGTCGCCGGTCAGGTTACCCTAAAGCCACCACTGCAAAACATAGTCGTAAGGTCCCTCGCGGTTGACAAGATCGACCCGCTGCAAGGCGATGCGGTAGCCATCTGATGTTTTCTTCAGAAGATGCCGGTACTTCCCCGAGAACGAGCGCACTTGGTAGCGGAAATACTCCGTGCAGTGGAAACGAGATCTCACGATGATATCGCCATCGGCGTTTTCGCTCTCGATCACTACATTCGACACTACATGGTTAAGGCGATTATGTGGAGCCTGACTATGGGCACGCGGATGCGAATTCCGCGATATTCGCATCAGCATCAGATCATGATCTTCCCAGAAGATATTGGGCATGCCATCACCCTCAATCTGATGTTCCTCTGAGGGCATCCAGTAGTAACCGTTATCAGCAAATAGTCCCAGCCATTCATCCGTCCGTTTTTCGTCCAAAATATCCGCCTGACAATAGAGGAACCGCTCAACAGCACGATGCGTTTCGACACTTACATCTGCGACGGCAGCATTATCTGCCGCAGCCAAAATCTCGCAAGCCTCGGTCATTACTTTGCTCCAGTATCGGCGGTCATATAGTCGCGCCAAGCATACATCATATGACGTAGTGGGAGTTCGCTCATGCTTTCTGGCGCTGAGTAGGCTATTCCGTCACGTTCTTCATCCTGGCCTGCCTTGCGGTGAAAACTGACCCATTCGCTAGCATTTGAATCTAAGCCGTGTTGGCACTTCCACCAGTTAAACAGATCGTCCGCGTTAACCAGCGTTGAAGGCGAATTTACGAGGTAATAATAGGCCAGAGAGCGGCGATATATTGCTTCCGGCGCGTCTTTCAGTCGGAAATGCCATATTTCTGTAAGCGTCTTGTCGTGGGCCAGAGGACGGATTGTGCGAAGCTGCTGCAACGGTGGTTGAACGGAATTGCACGGATAGACCAACATATGGTGTATATTTATACCAAGAATCTCTTCTGTCTTTTCCTCTCCGTACGCCTCATACATTCGCCGGACATATTCGTTGGTATCCGGGTCATCAGGCCTCAGTCCCATATAGCCCTCGAGACTACTGTGACCGTTGCGGTACCCTACTGTGCCGAACTTTGTCCAACCGTCGTGGCCGAGCCGGGCGAAATCTGAGAGGAAGGTCAATTCAAGAGGGACTTCTTCACCTTCATCGCGTTTTTTGGCCTCTATACGCTGCGCGGCCTTACCAGTAGACTCATGGGTAACGCCGGGATGAGAGGCGTCGAGCTGATTCTCGAGGAAGATTTTCCAGTTCGACTGCTGAACCATGCGGAAGCAGTCTCCAACAACTTCCGTCTCCTTACCTGGCGCCCGATCAATCAATTGATCAAAGGCGGCAGTGGATTCACCAAGGTGAGTTTTTAAGTCTAAACCTTCATTCGAAAGGCTAGCAAACCAAAAACCACGATAATTAGCTGCGCGCGGCAACCGAGATATATGGAATTCAGGATTATCAAAATCGAGATTGGTACCGTCGTATTCCCTTCTCGCCGGCATACTCTCGAGCTTTCCATCAAGGTGAAAAGTCCAAGCATGATAAGAGCAATAAAAATGGTTACCCGTATTACCCTTACGCGCTGTACATAGCTGCGCTCCGCGATGAGGACATCGATTATACAAGACATTTACCTCGTTGTCCTGACCGCGGATCATGATCACCGGCTGGCGACCCACCTGAGCAAGATAATAGTCCCCAGGATTTTTTACTTGGCTTTCATGTCCTACATAAATCCAGGTTCGCTCGAAAATTCTTTCCATTTCAAGATCGAAAATTTCAGGATTCGTGTAGGCCATCCGGTGCGCTCGGTCGGGTTCCACTAATCCAGCAATTTTTTCTGTAGTCCAGATCATGATCGCGCCTTCATTTTTCATTCGGGTACCAATATTGGCAATTTTCCCTACGTTAAGGTCCCAGTTTGGAGCGTATAACTCTAGCCTTAAATGAGAATTATTGTCCCATTTTGCCTACCTAGGTACAATATCTCGCTTTTTGGAGATGGTCATTTCCTGATTCTGTCTTTCTAGGCCTTAGAGTAGTTGCTAAGGTTTGTTTTTGGGGCTCCGTATTGGATGTTCGGGTTGACAATGTAACGTGCCTCTTGCGTATCTCTAGCGACGAAATAGGGTGTCCAGTGTCCTTCATGTCTGACTTGCAAACTATAGCAAACGACGTATTCCTTAATGTCCGTAAACTTGGCGTGAAATGAACATTGACGCGGATAAAGAATCTCCCAAGACCCTTGCTGTCAGGATAGCGGAAACGATGCAAGCGCGAGGCGTCAAGCGCATGTTCGGCATACCCGGCGGCGGATCAAGCCTCGACCTGATCGCTGCAGCCGCTGATCTCGGCATAGAATTCATTCTTTGCCGTACCGAGGCATCCGCGGGGATAATGGCCGCCGTAACCGGCGAGCTAACTGGTATACCCGGTATCGTACTGACCGGTATTGGTCCAGGCGCAGCTAGTGTTGTTAACGGGGTGGCGTATGCGTCTCTGGAACGGGCACCGGTCATTATTTTTACGGATGCGCACAATGAAAGTGCTACCTCACCTCCGCATCAAATCTTCGACCAGCAATCCTTATTCGCGCCGATATCAAAGGCGCAGCAAAGATTGATGCCTTCCAATGGTGCAACATCTTTTGAGCGGCTTTTCGATCTCGCTACCGAGGAGCCACCGGGGCCGGTACATATAGATCTTTCAGCGCAGGATGCCGGCGCCGAAAGCCTCCCCGCCACCCCCAACGACTTTTCAAACTTGCCTGAGATTGACCCCGAGACGATCGAGACAGCGCGTAGGCGGATCGCCGCTGCGAAAAGACCCGTTATGATTATTGGCCTCCAGTGTCGGGCTGCCCATCGGGCAGCGTCAGCAAACCGGCTTGCAAGATCCCTTAATGGACCCGTTCTTACTACATATAAGGCTAAGGGTGTGCTCCCGGATACAGATCCAAAGAACATTGGTCTCTACACAGGCGCGAAACTTGATAACACGGTTCTAACGGAAGCGGATCTTATAATTTTCTGCGGCGTCGATCCTGTGGAAATGATACCCGGTAATTGGTACCACAACGTCCCTGTGATCGTCTTGTCTGAAACGCCACGTCTCTCTTGGCCGTTCAACCCGGACCCTGAGCTAGCCGGCTCAATATCGGAGCTCGCAGACTTTCTTGCTAAACAATCCAGTGGATCCGAATGGGCCGGCGAGGACATCTCTGGACATAAAATCCGAATTCGTCACGGCGTCACCAACAATATCGCCAATGGGCGATCCCCAGACGAAATCGTAGACGCTATTATTAGCGCCGCGCCGCGGGGTGCGCGTCTCACCGTAGATGCTGGAGCTCACATGTTTTCTGCAATGACGCGCTGGCCAGCTAACCAACCCCATGATGTACTGAAGTCCAATGGGCTCTCGACTATGGGTTTTGCATTGCCAGCGGCACTAGCTAGTAGCCTCAATGAACCAAACTGCCCTACGATCGCGATCATCGGCGACGGCGGGATGATGATGTCTCTTGCGGAATTATCGACCGCCGCCCGGCTGGGCGTTGAACTCAACGTAGTAGTTTTTAATGATGCTGCGTTATCGTTGATCGATATCAAGCAGCAGCGCCAGCAGCGCCCACCTATTGGCGTCAGGTATCCTCAAGTAGATTTTGCGGTGACTGCACGAGGTTTGGGATGTAATGCCTGGAAAGTAGGGGCACAAGACCCACTGGAGTTCGCGCTAGCGGAGGCGTTTCAAACGGAAGGCCCAACCTTAGTTGACGTGACTGTCGACCCTTCAGGTTACGGCAATCAGCTAAGTGCGCTACGCGGTTGAAAAAATTTACCCTTTAGCTATCTCTTTCGCAAAAGAGTCGCGCAGACCAACGGTCCGGTTGAAAACCGGCACTGTAGACTTACCCTCAGGGTCAGCGCAGAAATATCCTAATCGCTCGAATTGAATGACGTCGCCGACATCTGCCTGCGACAGCACGTGCTCCAGCTTGCATCCCGTAAGATTTTCGAGCGAATCGTGGCGTAGAAATGATAGAAAATCATCCGTCATACTAGGATTTTCATTGCTGAAAAGCGGGTTGTATAGCCTCACCTCGGCATCCAATGCATTAGATGCTGATACCCAATGCAGTGTCCCCTTCACTTTGCGCCCGTCTGGCGCGTTACCACCCTTAGTCTCCGGGTCATAACTACAACGTATCTCTATGATTTCTCCAGCTTCGTCCTTGACCACGTCGGTGCAGGTAATGAAATATGCCGATCTTAGTCGAACTTCTCGTCCCGGACTAAGACGGAAATACTTCCTCGGAGCGTCCTCCATAAAATCATCGCGCTCAATATAGAGTTCCCGACTAAATGTCACAGACCGTGTACCGGCCGCTAAATCGCGTGGATTATTGATAGCTTCTAATTCCTCAATCTTCCCTTCGGGATAGTTTTCAATCACTACTTTTAAGGGGCGTAAAACCGCCATGCGCCGCAATGCGGTATCATTCAATCTATCGCGAATGCAGTGCTCGAGCATTGCGGCCTCAACCATTCCGTCACTCTTGGAGATCGCCAGCCGAGAAATGAAGTCTCTTATAGCCTCCGCCGGAACTCCACGACGACGCAGTCCGGCGAGTGTCGGCATGCGAGGGTCGTCCCAGCCCGACACATGACCTTCCTCCACCAACTGGGTGAGCCGACGTTTGGACAGAACCGTATGAGTGATATTGAGGCGGGAGTATTCGTATTGCCTTGGAGATGTCGGAACGGGCAAATTTTCGAGTAGCCACTCGTAAAGTGGTCGATGATCTTCAAATTCCAAAGTGCATAGTGAATGAGTCACGCCCTCGATTGCATCTGTCTGACCGTGGGCAAAATCGTACGTCGGATAAATGCACCAAGTATCGCCGGTACGAGGATGTGGCGCCCGGCTTATACGGTACAAAACCGGGTCCCTCAGGTTGAAATTACCCGAATGCATGTCGATCTTCGCTCTTAGAACCCGGGCGCCGTCCTTGAATTCGCCCTCTCTCATGCGCCTAAAAAGATCGAGGTTCTCATTGACGCTGCGACCTCGATAGGGGCTGTTCTGGCCGGGTTTTGTTAACGTTCCGCGATATTCACGAATTTCGTCTGAGCTCAGGTCATCAACATAAGCCTTTTCTACGCTGATAAGATGTTCGGCCCAAGCATAAAGCTGCTCAAAGTTATCCGAGGCGTATTTGACTTCTCCATTCCACCCTACACTAAGCCAAGATATATCCGCCTGGATCGCGTCGATGAATTCCTGATCCTCTTTAGCTGGGTTCGTATCGTCAAATCGTAGATTACAGAAACCCCCGAATTCCATGGCTATACCGAAATTCAAGCAAATCGACTTGGCATGACCAATATGGAGATAGCCATTAGGTTCCGGAGGAAACCGTGTAGTTACGATATCGACAGCGCCATTGGCCAGATCAGCGCTAACACGGTCCCGGATGAAGTCGCGTACAGGACCGCCGTTGTCTTTTTCTTTGAGGTTATCGTTCATATTGAGCGAGCATATACCACGTTGGCCGCGCCACGCTAAGCTCGAATGACACATGACCTTCCCAGTGTTTATTGTCTCAACCCGTTCTTATGGACAAAATCGATTATGCTAGGCTGCCATACGACCATCTCCCACGAAATATAAGCGCATGAGCCGGCGACTAACAGCCGAAACCGCCCCGTTCGAGACGTTTGTAATGCGCTTGACCGCCAACTCATTCACCGTGGATCTAACGTCAGTGATTATGCGGTGACAAAGATCATCCGGTATTTTCTTCTGTAAAACGATGGAATAGGCTTTTGGCGCTCACTCTAATCACCAATCTTCGATCGTGTCTCCGATGGCGTAGCCGCTTTTCCCGCTGCCCAAGCAAGGAAAAGAAGTGAAAGCCACCACGATTGCATCAAACCGAATGCGACGCAGTAAACCGCCATAGCGCAGACGATGTAACCGGCCATGGGTCCACTTCTAGCAGATACAAGCTGCGTTCGTAATAAACTCCAGATTCCCAGCATCACGACAAAGGCACCAAACGCTCCAAGTTCAAGCCAGACCTGAAGTACGGCATTATGCGGATGTAACGGAAGGTTCTGATCCGGATGGGTGATGGGCTTATCGGACCAGGGCACCACAAAATGAATGGGACGAAGATCCTTACCTCCGGGAATTGCCCTTGACGTATCCAGGCCCCAGCCAAGCAGAGGACGCTCGGCGATACGCTTAAGTGTGAAATCCCAAATTAGCAGTCGGTGAATGAAAGAATTGGGGAAATTGGGTACGTTGCGCGCGATCGATTCGGGGTTCTTGGCCAGCGGATGAACAAGAATAGGCATCGTAAGGATTGATAGTGGAAGGATAATGATCAGCACTTTTTTAGTTACTCGAGCGCACCGATCATAGAAAAACCAAACCACTAGTCCAGAAACAAGGCCCAGCAAAGCACTGCTGCTCCCAGAGGCAAGACAGGCGGCAAACAACCCGATAAGAGACAGAAAGAGATACCTCTTTCTCCTCCCGGAAGTCATTAGATGCCCTAGCAAAGGAAAAGCGGTGACCACCAGAACTATCACTCCATTGTTGGAAATAGGCTTCCATACCTTAAATACATGAGTTCCCTGTTCGGTAAGGACATAAATTCCCCAGTCTGGCGAAAATATTCGCGCTATCGAAGTTTTTACCTCAGTTTCGAGAAATATCAGTGGCAACGCGATTAGCAAGGCAACCCACCATGCCTTGAGACCTAGCTCAGAGAGACGATGTCGATCCTTAGGCGTCCACCGGCTGACAACGCACATAAGCACTGCAAGCAGAACCAAAAAAATCCCGAACTTCCCCGCCCGCTCGAGTGACTGATACGGAGTAATTGACCATATCGCACTAACGAAACCAGTTGTAATCAATAGCATCCAAGCACTTACCGGCCTGAATTGCGGAAACGACCTGACGTAGAGCAACCCGCAGATTGTCGTGACGGCAAGGACGATCACTGTGCTTTTGGTCAGAAAAACCATTACAGGCAAACAGACCAAAGATTGCAGCGTCAGAAGGGCTACATCTTTTTTCGCCAATACAGCGGTTCCCAATTTATGAATGCCAATGGCCCCTGCTCCATTATGCAGACAAAATCCCAAACATGAGCAGGTAATTAAGATGCCCGAATTCAATGCCGACCGCAAGCAACGTGCTGAAATCACGAAGCTTTCGGATTAATCTATACTTTGAAGAAACGCTGGTTCGCGCAGGTTGGGCGCATCCGCTACACTTACGCTGACCATAGTTTCAACGAAAGGATTCCTGTGCTTAGAATCGGCCCTGCCGCTGGCATCTTTTGGATGTGCATGGCAACTCTTATCAGTTCTATTTCTGGCGGAATGGTCCGCGAGCTGGCAGGCCAGATTCCTACGATGGAGTTAGTATTCTTCCGTAACCTAATCGCGCTGATAGTTCTTGTCCCCATTGTCCGCCGTCAAGGGCTGACTTGGCCGGACCGATTACAGACCAGAATATACGTCTTGAGGGTTTTATTTGCATACAGCGCAATGACGATGTTGTTTTTCGCACTAAGCAAAATGCCGATCGCTGATGTATATGCGTTGCAGTACACAACCCCGCTATTCACCATGGTGCTTGCGGTGCTGATCCTGAAGCAGAAGGCTGACCGCCATAGCTGGATAGCATGCATGGTCGGTTTTGTGGGCACCTTGATCGTTATGCGTCCGGGAATAATCGAAATCACCCTTGCATCGGCCGCGGCATTGGGGATGGCATTTCTATACGCTGGCACCAATACCACTATCAAACTACTTTCTGGAAAAGATAGCCCTGAGGTCATCACACTGTGGACAAATTTACTGATGTTACCGCTGGCGCTTATCCCGGCCTTAGTTTTTTGGGTGACACCAACGCTGGAACAATGGCCTCTGGTCATCGGCATCGGTGTTGTAAGTAGTGTAGGTGGGTACTGCTTCACTCGATCGGTTTCCGCAGCAGATGCCCGGGTAGTCCAACCTTTTCAGTTTTCACGCATGATTTTCGCTACTGCAATAGGCTGGATCATGTTCTCGGAACTACCGGATATCTGGACCTGGGTCGGCGCAGGCGTAATCTTCTGCGCATCATATTATATCGTTTATCGGGAAGGCTTGGCTCGAAAGGCAAGAAGAGCGAAGGACGAACTTGCATGACTAAAACCATGATCTGAAGCGAATACTACGTGACAGACTGGACAGTTGCTGTCACCAGCCAAACTCTGCACCGACAATATGATTGACAACTCGTTACTTGCTCTCGACAGAGAAAGACAAATTGGACTTGGGGACCTAATTACTTCGAAACTTCCTTCAAATGAGCGTCGCGACGCTGATACAATTCGTCGTCGGTGTAACCCATAGCCTCCGGACGCCCCTTGCCGAGCATAACCTGAAACCACACTGGTTCCAGACTGTTATTATCATATCCGTGGATTACCCCTGGTGGGCAGCTGATGCAGTCCCATGGCCCGAGGCGTACAGTGGTGCGGGTGCCATCATCGTCTTCTACGAAAGCGTCAAGGTGACCTTTGAGCACAAAAAATGTCTCCTCAACCTCGTGGGTGTGGGGGGCATTTCCCTGACCTGGCTCGACAAACATAATACTCAGCGTATGGGCCCTCGCCGGAATAACGTTTTGCTCATCGTGTTTTCCCGATCCGCCCGCACCGATGAAGCGGTGTTGCGCCCGTTTCCAACCTTCGATCTTGGCATCCTCAAACGCCTCCCAGTCAGCCTGTCGATCAGAGAAGCGGGCCACATATTTACCAACTATCTCTTCTTTCTTTACACCCTCAAGTTCGGGTGGGCGCGGATGTCTGGCAACACTCATATCAAATTCTCCCTTTCTTTTGTAAGAATAGCCCGACGCGTGCTTATTCGCAGCCCCCAATTTGACGAGAACTAAATTAAATGCACCAATAGACACAAGTAAAAAGCCAAATCGGTAAACTAAAATGAAACCTGGCCCATTCAACTACTTTGCGCCGACAACCCTGTCGGAGGCTGTTAAGCTTTTAAGTGAACATGCTCCCGAAGCCCGGGTATTAGCAGGTGGTCAGTCTCTAGTGCCGATGATGAATTTCCGCCTCGCCCGACCGGGAGTACTGATAGATCTTAACCGATTAACAGGGCTTTCTGATATCCGGGACGACGGTGATTTTCTAGCGATTGGAGCAATGATCCGTGAACGCGAGGTCGAAAATTCTGATCTCGTCAGGACCGCTTGCCCGCTGGTCCATGACGCGACGCTCAATATCGCACATTTGCCGATCCGCAGCCGCGGCACCATCGGTGGTAGTATCGCAAATGCGGACCCGGCCGCGGAGTATCCAGCGACCATGCTAGCGCTCGATGCTACGTTGATGGCCCATTCAGTGCGCGGCGAACGTCGCATCGCAGCAGCCGATTTTTTTTGCGGAGTCCTTACCACAACACTCGAAGTAGATGAGATTCTTACCGAAATCCGGGTACCAAAAGCTCCTTCAAATAGTGGCGCCGCTTTCGTCGAGATTTCCCGGCGCCACGGCGACTTTGCACTGACAGGCGTCGGGGCGCAAGTGACGCTAGCCGGCAATAGTATCGCTGAAGTTCGGCTAGCTGCTTGCGGTGTCGGGGCCGGTCCTGTCAGGCTGACGGAAGCGGAAACCATCCTCCGCGGCTGCGGGCTGTCGGACGATATCCTGTCTCAAGCAGCTCAAGCGGCGTCGGCCCAAGTGGACCCTGACGGTGACACACATGCCACTGCGGCATATCGCCGGAAACTAGCTGGTGTAATGACAAAACGCGCAGTACAAAAATCCGCTGATCGTGCAAGGAGCAGTGGATGACCGAGCGCACAAAGGTCACTGTCACCGTCAACGGTTCGGCACATATCGGGCTAGCCGAACCGCGGATGCTGTTGGCTGATTTCCTGCGCGACGAATTGCGCCTGACTGGCACCCATGTGGGCTGTGAACACGGCGTCTGCGGCGCATGTACCGTGATCGTCGACGGTATGGCGGCGCGATCCTGCCTTATGTTTGCCGTTCAGGTCGATGGTGTCGAAATACAAACCATCGAAGGCCTTGCGGCCAACGGTGAGATGCATCCACTGCAAAAACTGTTTTCCGAACACCGGGCGCTACAATGCGGGTTTTGTACCCCCGGTATGCTGATGACCGCCATCGACCTCGTGAATTCCAGAGATAGACTTACGAAGGACGAAATCCGGATCGGTATGTCGGCTGCGCTTTGCCGTTGCACAGGTTATGAAGGCATCGTCAACGCGGTGACCGAGTATGCCCAGCAGGTATACGGGGAGGAAACCGAAGATGGCTGAAGATATACGACGCGACCGGGGCGGTTATATTGGTCAATCCGTGCCTCGCCGAGAAGATAAGAACTTGCTGTTGGGCAAAGGTGAGTTCGTCGCAGATATCCAGCGTCCAAACATGTTGCATGCTGCCTTTGCGAGATCCCCCCTTCCCCACGCAACGATAGGCTCCGTCTATACAGAGGCGGCCCGCTCCGTTGACGGCGTACATTTTGTCGCATCAGGCGCAGATGTCTGCGCTGAACTTCCACCCATCAATGGCATGCAGGTAGTCACGCCGCAGGGCTGGCGCGACCGGGTCGACACTGACATCGTTATCCCCGATCAGCCGCTTATCCCGCAAGACCGCGTCCGCTACGTAGGCGAGGCATTTGCGCTCGCAGTTGCCGAAAACCGATACATTGCCGAAGACGCTCTAGAGTTGATCGAAGCGGAGCTTGACCCGCTACCTCCGCAGGCGGATGCGGAATCCGCCCTAGCAGATGGAGCGGAACTAATCCACGAACATCTCGGTCGCAACGTTGCCGCATTTCTGCACACGAAGAAGGGCGATGGCGCCGCAGCGATGGAATCCTGTCCGAACCGCCTGAGCCGGCGCTTTGTCCACCACCGATACGCAGCCATGCCTATGGAAACCCGCGGCGTGGTGGCCGAATACGATCGTCGCACTGATATGCTGACCGTGTGGTCCGCGACTCAGGTCGTTCACTGGGTGCGAAGAGAAATTTCAATCGCGCTCGATATGCCGGAAGAACGTATACGCTGCATCGCGCCGGATGTCGGCGGTGGGTTCGGAGGAAAGGGCCACGTTTACCCGGAAGATATTCTGGTGGCATGGCTGTCTAAGAAACTAGACCGTCCGGTTAAGTGGGTGGAAGATCGACACGAACACATCCTAAACGCTGCCCATTCACGCGATAATATCTACGACGTCGAAATCGGGTTCAACGACGAAGGAAAAATTCTTGCCCTCACCAGCTCGTTTCTGGTGGACTCCGGTGCCTACACCCCGGTCGGCGCAGGCATCGCTGGCAATTCCATTGCCCACATGCTGGGTCCATACGATATCGCCCACTATGAAACTGATTGTAAAGTAGTGCTAACCAATCGTACACCGAACGCACCCTATCGCGGCGCCGGGCGGCCGGAAGTTGGATTTGCGATGGAGCGAGCGGTCGACCTAGTTGCCAATCATCTCAACCTCGACCCAGCCGAGGTGAGGTTCCTCAACATGATCCCAGCCGAAGCGATGCCCTACGATGTAGGACTGACATACCGAGATGGCGTACCAATGGTCTATGACAGTGGAAATTATCCGGAAGCGCTCAACCGCGCACTCGACGCGCTTGGAGGACTGAACGGAATCCGCGCAAGACAGAAAGAAGCTCTGGCGGACGGAAAATATCTCGGCCTCGGTATAGGCTGCTACGTGGAAGGTACCGGCGTTGGCCCATTCGAAGGAGCGTCGGTAAAGATCGATCCCACTGGAAAAATCATGGTTGCTGCGGGCGCCTGCCCGCAGGGCCAAGGTCACGAGACAGTCTTCGCGCAGTTCGCCGCTGACATGTGGCAAGTGCCGATCGACGACGTGTTCGTGACCGTCGCCGATACCGGGCAGGTAACCCAAGGCTATGGAACCATCGCCAGCCGCAGCACCGTGACTGCCTCGGGCGCAATAAAAGTCGCCTCCGACACCGTGCAAGAGAAAGCCTTTGCCATCGCCGCAAACATGCTTGAAGCCGGCGAAACCGATTTGGAAATGCGGGACGCGGGCATTGGCGTCAAAGGTGTGCCGGATCTACATGTTACCTGGCGCGACATTGCCCGCGCCGCCAAGCCCGGCTGGGATAATCAGCGCCCCGACGGGATCGAGGCAGGTCTAGAATCCACGTCTTATTACGAACCGCCGACGGTGACTTGGGCCTACGCAGCTAATGCTGCCCTGGTATGGATCGACGAGGAAACCGGGAAGCTCGATATCGAAAAATATGTCGAGGTACACGATGCCGGCGTCCTGGTGAACCCTGGGCTCGCTGACGGGCAGGTTAAAGGCGGGCTAGTACAGGGCATCGGTGGCGGATTATTGGAAGAATTGGCCTATGACGAAGAAGGACAGCTGCTAACGGGCAGCCTCGCGGATTACCTGCTACCCTCAGCCTCCGACGTGCCGCCGATCGAAGTCATTCACATGGAGACCCCGTCGCCATTGAATGCTTTTGGCGTAAAAGGCCTTGGCGAGGGGGGCGCCATCGCGCCCCCGGTAGTGATCGCCAATGCAGTCTGTGACGCGCTTCGC
Organism: Alphaproteobacteria bacterium MarineAlpha11_Bin1; assembly: GCA_002937455.1. Next base: position 47,000 of record PTJZ01000007.1, on the reverse strand, counting down.
CCGTTCAAGGCGGAACTAAATTCTACGCCCGTACGCTGGAGCGTCGTGGCGGACATTTTCGACGGAGGTAAAGCCTGATGCCCAATGATGCCTTGTTCACGGACGCAAGCATAAGCTCCGCTTCAACGGATGCGATGATCAAGATCCAGGGCGTCGGCAAAACGTTCACGGGACAGGATGGGGAACATATCATTGCGCTGGAAGATACCGATATGGAGATTGGCCGCGGCGAATTCCTATCCATTGTCGGTCCCAGCGGCTGCGGTAAAAGCACCCTTCTAAACCTCGTTTCTGGCCTTCTCGAAACGACGCGGGGAGAAATACGTATCGACGGGGAAAAGGTCGATGGGCCATACACTGACCTTGGGTTTGCATTTCAGAGCGACCTATTGCTGGATTGGCGCACTGTGTTGCGCAACGTACTGTTGCAATGCGATATGCGCGGAATGGACTCAAAAAAACATACTCCCCGTGCTCGGGAACTACTAAAATCGGTCGGCCTTGAAGGGTTCGAAGACAAGCGACCGTTCGAACTATCGGGCGGAATGCGGCAGCGTGTTGCCCTCTGCCGGGCACTGCTGCTGGACCCACCTATGCTGCTAATGGATGAGCCTTTCGGCGCACTTGATGCGCTGACCCGCGAGCAGATGCAGTCAGATCTGCTTGGTATGTGGCAAGAAACGCAAAAGACAGTTCTCTTCATCACCCATAGTATCGCCGAAGCGGTTTACCTGTCCGACCGTATCGTGGTGATGTCGGCGCGGCCGGGCAAGGTCCGGGAAATCATCGATGTCGATATAGACCGGCCGCGCGACCTCAGCGTCCGCGATTCTGCCGAGTTCGGGGCAATCGTCCACCGCGTCAGACTTTTGTTTCAAGAAATGGGCGTCATTCACTAACAGCAAACTCAGGAAGACCCTACATGGCCGATCAGACAGAGCTCAAACGGTATTCTTTTTTCTCCGCCCGCGCGCACGGCTGGCATATCGACGCTTTCTGGATGTTCCTGTCCCTAGTTATCGTCCTGGTTCTTTGGGAGGCGCTGGTCGCCATCTTCGATTTTCCCGCCCATTTGCTGCCCCGGCCGTTGGCGGTCGTTAATTCGGTGATAGACCACTGGGGCACCATAGTCGAAAATGCCGGCGACACTACCATCGCCGTCCTACTCGGCTACGTGCTGGCCGTAATCTTTGCAGTTCCGATCGCGATCCTGATCGTCATCTCGCCACAGGTCGAACGGCTGCTTTATCCGCCGCTAGTCGCGACTCAGAGCATTCCGAAGATCGCCTTGGCACCGCTGTTCATAGTTTGGTTCGGGTTCGGTCTCGAAACCAAGGTAGCAGTCACATTCTTGATCTGTTTCTTCCCCATCGTGGTCGACACCATAGTAGGGCTACGTAGTATCGATCCCTCACTGATCCAGCTCGCCCGATCAATGGGCGCGCCGGCGTCGCGGGTTTTCCTGAAACTTCGCCTTCCTGGCGCACTACCAAGCATGTTCGGTGGATTAAAAGTCGCTTCCGCGTTGGCCGTAGTCGGCGCGCTCACCGGAGAATATATCGCATCGGATTCGGGGCTCGGCTACATCCTGCTAAGCGCGTCGGGAGAAATGAACACGGCGCTGCTATTCGGCGTGCTGATCGTCCTATCGGTCCTCGCCATGATTTTCTTCTATGCCATCGAACTACTCGAAAAGCTGCTTATCCCGTGGCACGTTTCACAGCGGAGTCACGCGCAATAATAATAAGAAACGATCAATCAAAGTTACTGCAATTTCAACAAGAACAAAGGAGAGACCGATGAAATCGACAACAAAATCACTAATTGCAGCCGGCGCCCTAGCGGCCGTTCTGACGGGACCAGCCCATGCCGCTGACAACGTCACGCTTCGCCTCGACTGGGTACTGGGCGGCTATCACGCCGTCTGGCACTACGCCAAAGAAAAGGGCGTCTTCGCCAAGAACGGTATAAATGTCAATCTGCGCGAAGGCCGCGGATCGATGACAACGTCACAGACTGTCGGCAACCAGTCCGACGAATTCGGCACTGCCGATGGGGGCGCGATGATGGTGTTGAGGTCGAAAGGCCTAAAGACCAAGATGGTCGCTGGCTATTTGCGGACGGGCCCTAGCGCACTGATCTTCCCAAAATCTAAGGGCTGGAAAAGCTGGAAAGATGTGAACAACGCCAAGATAGCGGATTCTGCTGGCGGCAGTACGATTTTCCTCTTCAAGGCCGTTCAGAAAGCCATGGGACTTAAAGGCAACAAGACCATCTTGGTCGCTCCACCCGCCAAGGTTAGTTCTGTTCTATCCGGCAAAGCAGATGGGACTAATTCTTTCGGATTTCTGCAAAAGCCAATCATGGCATCCAAAGGCACGCCTGCCGATTATTTCAGTTTCGCAGATGCTGGGGTTAACGTGCCGGGACTTGCCGTCATTGCCCATGAGGACCTGATCGCTAAAAAAAGCAATCTTGTCGGACGGATGGTAGCATCCGTTCAAGAAGCGATGGAGATCGTTCAGAAAAACCCAGAAGCAGCGATCGATGCGCTGCGCAAGGTTAAGCCAACCTTGAACCGGGATGTCCATCTGGCCATTCTGAAATCGTCGTTCGACCTGTATCATAGCGCGGCAAGTAAAGGGAAGCCGCTGGGGTGGATTCCGCCAGCAGATATAGAGAACGCGCAGAACATCCTAGTAGAATACGATCAGATCAAGGCAAAGGCTCCAACCAGCGACTATTTCACCAACGCATTTATTAAGTAGGAGCAACCTTAATGGCGGAAAACATCGCGCGCCATCCGCGACCGCCTGAATTCGAGGGCGTCAGCATTGAGGAGATCGCAGACCGGCAGGTTGCACATTTCAGTGACCGCAAACCGGACTGGTCCGCCTTCGCCGACGCCCTCATCGATGGCTATCGCCGAGCGCAACATCGCTTCATCGGCAACACCAGCGGGAAGGGTGATGATTCCATTATTCCCGCCGGTGCCTTCACGCTTAGCGTTATGTATGTACCAGCGGGCGAAGGCAATGCGGCCCACACCCACGAAGTGGAGGAAGTCTTTTTTATCCTAAAGGGACACCTAACGGTGTTTTTCGAAGATGAGAGCGGCAAGCGCATCGAGCGCCATCTCGGCCCTTGGGACTGCGTCTCCTGCCCCGCCGGTGTCATCCACGGCTATCAAAACGACTCGGTCGAGCCGGTTTACATGCAGGTAATGCTAGGCAAGGGTCGGGATCCGGACAGGATGGGCTATGCGGATGATAAACTATACAAAAACCGCAACGCACATCTGGAAAGCTAATTAATTTTGCCGTTTACGTGAGACCGTTCCGGCTTTTTTTAATTTCGCGTTCACAGCTCCGTGCAGTCGACGCCGAAATCTCAACTACGGGTTCCTAAAAAGGGACAAAGTCTCGCAGTTGACAAAAATCAATAGCTCAGATCAAGGATACTAGTTAAAGCTCAAACCGCCATCCGGCTCGAAAATCTGGCCGGTCATAAACTTCGCCTCTTCCGAGCAAAGAAACAGCATCGGCTTGGCGAGGTCCTCGATCGTAGTCAGTCGCGGCAAGCATTGCTGCTTCGCGAACATTTCAAATACTTTTTCCGGGGCCGACGGGCGTGGCACCTCGGTCTTGATTATGCCGGGCCAGAATGTATTTACGGTGATGTTCCAGGGTCCCAGTTCGCGCGCCATCGACCGGGTCATGCCGATCATAGCCGATTTTGAAGTGATGTAGTGAAGGTAATTGGCTGACCCGATAGCCACCGTCCCGGACGCCACGTTGACGATACGGCCCCATTTCGCATCCTGCATCAAGGGCGCCACCGCTCTGGCGCAATAGAACGAGCCCGTGATGTTTACTTGCATGGCACTATCCCATTCATCTAGTGGCAGTTCCCAGAAAGGTGCCATAGTGATCTGAGAAAATACGGCCGCGTTGTTAATCAGTACGTCGACACGCCCGGTCTCATTGAGTACCGCGTCGACCATGTGAGAAACCGAATTCATGGATCCCACGTCGGTCTCGAATGCCAGAGCGCAGCCACCCTCGGCCTCAATCTCTTTCTTGACCGCCAGGGCCTTCTCGCCATTCACTTCCGCGATTACGGGGATTGCACCCTGAGCTGCAAAGTGGCGTGCATAGCCGCGCCCGATACCCTGACCACCACCAGTGATGATCACCACCCGATCTTTCAGGCTGTGATAGTTCGCCGTCACCGTTATATCATTAACCATAATCTTGCTCTCTCTCACATTTTTGAAACATGTTAGCATCGCAGGCATACTCAGGGGAAATTATAGGAGTAATAGGCAATGAGCGACGAAATACAGACCACTTGGCCGTGGATCGACGGCAAACCATACCCCACACCAAATGCAAAAACTGAAGATTTGCGCTCGCCATGGAACGACGAATTGGTATTCCGCGTGGCTATGGCAAATTCTGATACCATCGATGCCGCCATCGCCAGTGCACGGAGTGCGTTCGAGGAGAATCTTAACGTCACGCCTGCCGAACGGGCGGTATGGTTGCGCGACGCTGCCCACGAGGTCGAAAAAGAAAAAGACGAGATCTCTGAAATCACCATGCGCGCGCTCGGCAAACCCCGCCGTGCCTGCGGAGTGGAAGTCGGTCGATCAGTTGCTTTCCCCCGACTCTGCGCAGAGGAACTCCTACGCATGGAGGGCGATGTACTGCCGCTCGATGCGTTACCTATGGGTAAGGGTCGGTTTGGCTTTACCCGACATCACCCGCACGGTGTAATCGCTGCTTTCACACCGTTCAATGCACCGTCGAACCTACTGATGCAGAAACTGGCGCCGGCTATCGCTATGGGTAACGCTGTACTGATCAAGCCAGCGTTCGAGGGAGTTGGGGAGGCATTGCTGATCGCCGAATGTTTTAGACGCGCCGGCGTGCCCGACGGTTTGGTCAACGTTGTTGCATGCCGACGAGACGTTACAGAACATCTTGTTGCCCATAGAGACGTCGCACTTGTTACGCTGACCGGCGGCACCGCCGCGGGCAATGCACTAGCTAGCGCGGCGGGTGCAAAGCCCTTCATCGGCGAATTGGGTGGCAATTCAGCCAATATCGTCTGCGCCGATGCCGATCTGGAAGACGCTGCTAAACGCATTGTGCCCTCGGCATTTGAAGCGAGCGGCCAACAATGCATCTCGGCGCAGCGAATCATCGTGGAACAGACCGCTATAAACGATTTCCTGCCCCACTTTATCGCCGCCGCAAAGGGGTTAACCGTCGGCGACCCAACACTACCAGAAACCGACGTCGGTCCAATGGTCAACGCCGCTAATGCGGACCGGGTGGAGCAGATGGTTGCCGACGCGGTCGCTGACGGCGCTAAAGAGGCCCTACCACTTAAACGAGTAGGCGCAATTATATACCCTACAATCCTAGTGGAACCGCCTCAGAATGCCGGCGTCGTAAGGGACGAGATTTTCGGCCCTGTCGCTGTAGTGATCCCGGCAAAAGATGTCGATGACGCCATCGCTATCGCTAACGATTCCGTATTCGGTCTACAATCGTCTTGCTTTACATCTAGCCTAGAGAATGCGTTCAAAGTATCAAAGGATCTGCATGTCGGATCGGTTTGGATCAATGAGGGTAGCCGCTTCCGAATGGACACGACGCCCTTCGGAGGCGTCGGTGACAGCGGCTACGGCCGCGAGGGAGTTAAGTACGCGATGAAAGAGCTATCGTATACAAAGTTCACCGGCATCCGTTTTCCAGGATTGGGTTGAGGTTAATGGTTGCTCTCACGACTGGGCTACTGTGTGAAACAGCATGAGGTACAAGGCTGGTAGACCCTATAATCTCTTGAGAAGATCACCGTCTGATCATTTTTTCTACGATCGTTATGGTACGTTATGCATAGTTTGAACTTATAGTGAAATAGGGTGGCTAATGACTTCAGAGTTATACAACTTGGTTAGGGCTAGGATCACCACAGATGATCTTGATGCGTTCAAGACCCAAGCAAAGAAAATGAAAGATGCAACCACCGATGAGCCGGGAACGCTCCTTTATGATTTTTTCATAAATGAAGAGAGCAGAGAGGTTTTGATCATTGAAAAATATGCGGATGGCAAATCTTTCATGGCGCATATGAATAAATTCACTCAGCCAGAATACATACCCACGCTACTGGAAATGCAGGAGATCACCGGCATTGAAATGCCGGGATACGTTGCTGACGAAGTGAAAGGGCTATTTGCACAGGGTGGCTGGCCTTATAACGGGTATCCAACTGCCATCTGATCTTTTCCATCCCCCTGAGTAAGCGCTGGGTTTCACGCCTTAGACCATAGCTAGAACGGACTCAGAGGACTCCAGATTCGCATCTCTGTTGGTTAGATCTCCGGTAAAGGCTCTGTACTGGACCCCAATGTATGACTTTTATGGCAGCCCTCTGAGTCATCCTGAATAGGCCTAATGATGATGAGATATAAACGGGGTTAATCGTGATGCGGTACTGTGCAGCGCATTAAAACATTAAGGGGCTGTAAATAGTGATAATATCTATGTCCCAAAAACAGTTCTATAATGTAATATCGTGTACCCTGCAGAGTTATATTCTTCTTATTCCTCTTTCATTCTTATCGTCGTCTTACTCGCCCATCTTCTGAAAGGGGTTAATCTGAAGTGCCACTGTAAATGTCTTCTAGTGAACAACGACCTTCAGATACAAGACCTCCAAATGTACCCAATAATGATAATTGGCTTGGTCCGCTTGGTCTAAAAGAGAGCTTAAGTCGGACCCAGTTATTAAGGCGGCCTATAGTTTTTTCATTCTCCTGGTCTCTGCGGTCATTATAGGTCCCACGGAACTCATCCATTGCCTCATACCTCGGAGATTTCCGCCCGATGGTTTTAGTCCCTCGTTGTCGATTTGGCCCTGATTTGAATGTCGGCAAAATCAATAATCTCATCCCTCAACGATTGTTTATCATTTAAGCTTCGGTAAATGCCCCACTTTGGTCGTATAAAATCGGCATCCTCTTTCCACATATTTAACGAACTATTTTCATAATGCATCAAGGGATGATTATCGTTCATAGAAATAATTTTAATTACTAATCTCCCCTCAGAACCAAAAATTGCATCTACATTTACCTGCAACCATTTTCCTAAAAATGGCTGTAACTCTGTTACCTTTATTTTGCTAGCCTTACCATGAGAGGCGTGACGAAGTTCAAGTTTGTCTGGTTGCCCTCTTAGCCCCTTCCGACCGGTCAATGTGAGCAACGGCATCATATAGGAGCCGCCCACACTCTTGAGTTGAAAAAAGTGGGTAAAGTTTTTGGATGGTTGGAAATTCTGATCAACCTTAAATTTCCATTTGTAGCTAAAGCTACTTTTGTCTGTCGCCTTCATCCAATTTGGTGACTTGGCATATACTTTTATTTCTGTCCTTTGTCGGTTAAATTTCACACACCTATCGGTATCTTCGTCCCTGTGTATATGAAACCGAAATACATGTTTTCGAAGAATTTGATCATAGATTTGGGTTATGTGGGGCCCAAAGTCTTTATGGCTGCAATCCGATGTCTCAAATGCATTACCGTCAAACTCGACAAGCTTATCATTTATCAAAGTATATGCATCTTGTGAGCCATTAGCCTCCAGAAACAAAGTTTGCGTATGGCTAGTTTTTATACACAGGGCAATGATCAGGCCGATTATTGCAGCCAAAGTTCTCATGATTGTGAGTTTACAGGGTCGTTAGCGTATATGAAAATTGGAAAAATCTCTCTCAGCTTGTGGGGTGAAGTGCTTGGGGTTGATTTTCTCTATTCAGTCCGCCTATCCTGATGTATGGAAAATCAACAAATCTTGCAGAAAATAGAAAACCTCAAGGGGCGACGTGCCTATGAGGAAAAGAGGGCTGCAAAACTCGGGTTTGCGTCTTTGTACTCGTATTTTGAACATAAACTACAAAAATCAGAATTAGCGGCAGCTGCAAAGGCGGCTCAGGTTAAACGGTTTAAGATTGAAAAAAAGATCGTAAAAACGGCGAAGGCTGAGAGAAAGAAAAGCTGTAGCTGCTGTTGAGTATCTCCAATGCCCTTCTACTGAGAGGTACTGTTCTTGGTGATCCGTTCTTGGTGTTTTCCAGATGAACTGTCCTTTTATCTGAATTCACGTCTGACCATTCAATGCCAAGTAGATCACCCCGTCTCATGGCAGTTTCAAGGGTGTTGAGTGACAGGGAATTTAGAGCACCAAATTACATGTCATTTCTGCTTTGAAGAATTTGAGATTTATGCAGAGATCCAAGAGGGTTTCACGGGACACAACACAGAAATTTATGACTGCGTCGTATGCTGTAATCCGAACAAGTTATCTTATGAGGTCTATGACGGAGAAATCACTTCTCTGACCGTAAGTGACGGTAACGAATAGAACTCCACCCACACCCCATTCTCTATACCCATTCCGAATGTTCTCTGTCAGAATTTCAATATGAGAAACCTGACCGCCACCATCTGTCTTACACTTGCCGTGCTTCTTGGAAGCACTGGGATGGGTTGGAGTGATGATGCGATATATCCACCAGGAGCGCCAAAAATCGACTCAGGGTTTGGCAGTGATATCGGCATTAATGGTGGGTACCGAGAAAACCCTCATCAGGGGATAGACATAACGGGAGTCGAGGGTCAGGAGATTTTAGCGGTTGCCGATGGTATCGTTTTAGAAGCAACAGTAGAACAGTGTTGGGGTCCAACAATAGCGGTGGATCATGGCGATGGGATAGATGGCAAAAAAATTATAGCGCTCTACGGTCACGTTGGTGAAATGTTAGTGGCCGAGGGTGATGTAGTACAGCGTGGTCAAATTATCGCCCGTTTAGGCGACAATCAGTATGATTTCGAATGCATTTGGGGAGTGCGCCATCTTCATTTTCAAATAGGTCAAAAATACCGAGATCGCTCAAATAAAGGATATTCTTGGGGACATTCGTATTTTCTGGAAGATGGGAAAAAGGGAATAAACCCGCACTTGTATTGGGCAGACGGACCGAACAGGGTAACTTGCTTCGAAGCGAGGAAGAAATACAAAAAGGGTACTATTACTTACCCTTTCCCATGCTGATGATTCCGCCCGTGAATGTGTCCGTCAACAATACAAAGGGTGTTGATCAGGTGTAAGACAGCGGCGCTTCACAGCAGACCAATGATGATCTCCAGTATCTCCCATATCCCGGCCATTGGTGTCATCTAGCCTACCTCACCTCTACCCAAGCTTCGGCATCCTTCTTTCTGGAAAAGGTTCTGGAGATGGAAGGACTACCTACCCTCCTGATCCTCACCTGATACTTCCCCCTATGCAGGCCAATAGCTGCCATCTTCGTCTCCAAGCGGAGCCAAATTGGAGCCGCACAATGCGGTAATAGTGATTTGGAAGGCGGGGTCTGGGAAGACAGTGCTGTTAAGGCATTGTTCTTCCTCAGAAAAAATGGTGGGCACGGCTGGGATTGAACCAGCGACCCCTACGATGTCAACGTAGTGCTCTCCCGCTGAGCTACGCGCCCGATCCTTGATTTTCGGTTTATCGTTTCCTGGTCCAGATAGCAAGTGCGGTCCAGGTAATAGTATGGAAATATAAGGTTTCTTCCTCCCTCGGGCCGGAACACACAGCCTAGCACGGGCCCGAACTGTCGATCAGCATCACTCTCGCGGACTTCGGAGAGAGTGATTAGAAGTGGGTGTCCTAGACACACAGCCGAGATCGATCCGGGGGCCCCGAATCGAATACTTTGGATTTCAAGACCCGGCCCTGAGGCTGCAACCATTGTTCATTTCCCTCCCCTCGGGAACTCCCAACATCTCGAAAGATTCTGCGCACGGTATAGCGTGTATTTTTGAAAAGCGCTTGAACAACCACTAGAGTCATACATTTAAACAACTACTGAGGTACTCGAGAATGTGTGGATGACAATACACATATTTTAGTCTAAGTCAGTGGTATGTCAGTTAAAGATTCCACGCCAGAAAATCTGGCGTATGTACCTCCTTTCGAAATCCTTCATCCAACCTCACAAACGGTACCCTTGGTCCTTGCGTCACCACACAGTGGGCGCATGTATCCGACTGATTTTGTGGCGGGAGCTCGGCTGGATCCTGTTTCGCTGCGACGCTCTGAGGACGGGTTTGTTGACGATCTGTTCGCCGCCGGCCCAAACCTCGGCGCTCCGCTTCTTCGGGCCACCTTTCCACGCGCATTCATCGACGCTAACCGAGAACCTTTCGAACTCGACCAAAAGATGTTTTCCGACCCTCTACCTGATTATGTCAATACGGATTCTAGTAGGGTCGCCGCCGGTCTCGGCACTATCGCACGGGTAGTTTCGAGTGGGCTAGACATTTACCCAGGCAAACTCACATTTAAGGAAGCAGTAGCTCGAATCGATGCCTATTATCGACCCTATCATCAGGCGCTTGAAGCACTAATCCACGAAACTCGTGACAAATTTGGCTACTGTGTCGTCGTGGACTGCCATTCGATGCCCTCGATTGGCGGTCCACTGGATCCCGACGTTGGTCGTGGGCGGGCTGATTTCGTAGTTGGCGACTGCTTCGGCAGCAGCTGCGCTCCGTATATCACTGACACGATTGAACGCAGTATCTCGAGCTTCGGCTATTATGTCGCTCGAAACAAGCCATTTGCTGGTGGGTTCACCACCCGACATTACGGGCAACCGCAAGATAATGTCCACTCGGTTCAGATCGAGATTAACCGCGCTCTCTATATGGATGAAATTCGAATCGAGAAGAATGCCGGGTTTGACAGAATCGCTGCACAGATGACCAACGTGATCGCCGCGCTAGCTCAGTTGATGGCACCAGATCTCGCAGCAGAGTGACGTAGGGCATCGTCCCGTGGCAAATCCATGACCTCAGCATAGCCAACCGATACCATACCAACCCGTGTCTTACGATCAAAACTTATGGCCCGTTGAACGATATGATTTTGCTTTTGCTAACCAGTCGAGCCTTATCAGTGTTGACCATGTGCTTTGGCACAGGAAGCTATTAATATTTCCGGGGCGTGGTAATCCCGGATTCTTAACTTGGCATTAAAGAGTGTGATCTGTTGTGAGAAAGTATCAAATGATACAAAAATTCCCCTATCCGCCCTACAGATTCGGCAACGAAATCACTTGTCATTTGCGAAAATTGGCCAAACTATTTAACCGGGAAAGTCAGTGGTCATCATAACATCGTGGGAATGAGCTTGCCCCCCGTCCACACTGAAGAGACACCGACAAAATAAGGACTAGTCGCCGGTTGTTTTTCAAACTGAGTAGGTTGCATCCGCCACCATCGCTAGCGCTCCATTGCCATTCATCGCCCACAATTGGCAGGTTCCGCCCTCACCCGGGGTCCCATGAACGGAAAAATCCATCGTATCGTAGACCGGTGAGACAGCCCGCAGATCAAGTGAAGTCATTGTGGCGCCCGGCATCTCCCGTCGGAATAGATCTAGCATAAACGTCATTGTAAGCGGTCCATGGACCAGCAGTCCGGGATATCCCTCGACGTCTCGTACATAATCCTTGTCGTAGTGGATGCGGTGGCTATTCATGGTGAGTGCTGAATAACGGAATAGCATCACAGAGTTCGGATGAACGGTACGGCTCCACATAGCAACCGCCGGCGCGGGACGGGGATGCGGAGGGGCTACACTAACCCCTGCGGGCTCGCGGTAAACCTGCGTACGGGTCTCGCTGGTAGTCAGCCGGCCATCTTCCCCAAATACTTCCTCGGTCGTGGTAACAAAACACATCTTACCCGACTTACCCTCTTTCATCACGATATCCGCGATGGTGATTACTTTCCTGAGCTTTTCACCTATGCGAATGGGGGATTCGAACCTCATCTTGGAACCTGCCCACATTCGCCGGGGAAATGGCAGTGGTGGCATAAAATCACCCTTGGCACGGTGTCCGTCTTCTCCTGTCGCAGCCAATGCGACCAGCTCATGGAAATAGAAGTAGTGCCAGGCCGGCGGTAGCGGATCGCCGTTCGTGAAAGGCGGGTCGTCTCGGTCAAGGGTGAGTGTGAAATAGTTAGCGGGATAGGCGGAAGCTGTACCGTACTCAATTTCCGATTTACCTATTGAGTCGCTAAAATCCGCCTCCCCGCTCATTGGCCAAATTCCTTCCTAATTACCTCTGTATGCGCCCCTAGTGGCGGTATATCTCCGAGGGTCCTTACGCCGTTATCAACCAGAGCCGGTGGAGCGACCATATCGACGGGCCCGCTAGGCGTTTCAACGGTCACCCGGCGCAAAGCCGGGTGATCGGACAAACCAGCGACGTCGTTTACCTCGCCGAAGGCAATTGACGCGTCGCGCAGTCGACGAACAAGTTCGTTCCGTTCAGTTTTGTTGAAAACATTCTCTAAAATTGCGTCGAACTCTGCCCGATTAGCGCATCGCGCCTCATTGGTTTTAAACCGCGGGTCCTCCGGCAAATCACCATCGAGCAAAACCGTCTCGCAAAGTCGAGAAAATTCTCGTTCATTCTGAATCGCGATCAGGATCTGACCACCGCCTCGCGTATCGTAAGCGCCGTATGGATGGATCGATGGATGGTTAAGCCCTACTCGGGGCATAATCTTTTCCCCATAATCATAGTGCAGCAAGGGTACAGTCATCCAGTCAGCGATACCCGCAAAAAGCGAGGTCTTTATCGACGAACCGACCCCGGTCGCGTCCCGTGCGATCAATGCTTCGAGAACGGCCATATAGGAATACATCCCACAAGAAACGTCACACGCGGAAACGCCCACACGACCGGGTCCTTCTGGTAGACCGGTGATAGAGCAGAGGCCGGATTCTGCCTGCACTAGAAGGTCATACGCTTTCATATCTGCGTAAGAACCTTCCTCGCCGTATCCTGAAATATCGACCGTAATCAACCTCGGATTACGCTTACGCAGCTCATCCGAATCAAAGCCCGCACGCGCGGCAGCCCCAGGGGCGAGGTTTTGGATAAAAACATCCGATTTATCGAGCACCCTGTATAGAAGGTCTCGGTCAACCTCATCCTTTATGTTAGCCGTAAGCGACTCTTTACCTCGATTCAACCAAACGAAATAAGCGCTTTCACCATGCACCACCGTGTCGTACGCCCGCGCGAAATCACCCTCAGGCCGTTCGACCTTTATAACCCGAGCGCCCGCTTCGGCAAGACGAGACGAGCAGTATGGCGCGGCGACCGCCTGTTCCATGGAAACGACGAGAGTGCCATCGAGCGGTTTCTGAGCATCTCGCGCCATTACTGAGGTTCTCAGTAGCTTTTCGGTAGACCGAGAACGTGTTCTGCGACGAACGATAGTACCAAGTTATTCGAGATAGGCGCGATACGGTAAAGCCTAGTTTCTCGGAACTTCCTCTCAACATCGTATTCCTCAGCAAAAGCAAAACCGCCATGGGTTTGCATACACATATCGGCCGCTTTCCAAGAGGCTTCGGACGCCAAGTATTTTGCCATGTTCGCCTCGGCGCCCCTCTGCCCGCCAGCCTCAAAAAGGCGCGCCGCTTTCTCGACCATTAGGTTCGCCGCCTCGGTCTGCATATGCGCTTCCGCGATCGGGAACTGTATACCTTGATTTTTACCAATTTCGCGACCAAATACGTTGCGGTTATTGGCATAATCGGTTGCCTTTTGGATGAACCAGAGAGCATCACCGATGCACTCCGCGGCAATCAGGATCCGCTCAGCATTCATACCGTCAAGAATATAGCGAAAACCCTTGCCTTCTGAACCGACCAAGCAATCCTTGGGAACAACCAGATCATCGAAAAACACCTCGGTGGTAGCATGGTTGATCATCGTTCGGATAGGCTTGATCTCCAGCCCGTTTCCATGCGCCTCGCGAATATCAACTATAAAGACTGACAATCCGTCAGTGCGTTTTTCGACCTCTTCTCGCGACTGGGTCCGCGCCAATAGAAGCATCAAGTCCGAATGTTCAACCCGGGACGTCCATATCTTCTGCCCATTGATCACATAATCCCCGTTACCATTCTTGGTCGCCGTCGTTCGCAGACTCAGAGTGTCGGTCCCGCTGGTTGGCTCCGTCACGCCAAAGGCTTGCATACGGAGGTCTCCTGAGGCGATCCCGGGCAGATATTTTCGTTTCTGCTCGTCCGAGCCGTGACGTAGCACCGTACCCATGGTGTACATTTGGGCATGACAGGCACCGCCATTACATCCAGACTTCTGGATTTCCTCCATGATAACTGCTGCCGCTGTGATTCCGAGACCCGAACCTCCAAATTCTTCGGGAATTAGGACGGAGAGGTATCCAGCCTTAGTTAAGGCCTCGACAAATTCCGTCGGATATTCCCGCTTCGCGTCAAGCTTGCGCCAGTATTCACTAGGATACTGCGCACAAAGCTTCTGAACTTGTTCCCGAATATCTGCGTACTCACCGGTCATGATGGTATCCTTGATAGAGCAATCAATTAATTTTACACATATGTAAAAATTATTTTTAAATCAAGCTCTGCATGTGCACAAGATGGCGCATCTTTACTCGCAAGAAAATACCGACGCAGAGGATTCGTGTATACTCGGGTATGGTCGATGCAAACTCCAGTTATTCTGAATCCGCGCCGGCCCACCAAATGAATGTTGCCGCGTTGGCGGTCGGTCACAGAGGTGCAGTCGTTGCCTTCGCTGACGGATCGCTGAAAACACTAAAAAAAGCGGCCGCAATCAAACAAATCGAACGTGGCCTGCTTCCGATAGTATGTCATGTGCCAGCAACCGCGCGACGCCTCAACATCCCCCCCTTTCCAGCGCTCGATATCCTAGAACTATTTGCTTTCGTACACCCGGCCCGATTCTGCCGTCCGACACCATCGGGTCTGGCGGATGCGCTTAATCTGGAAAGCTCAGATGCACTTGAAGACCAAGCGCTGCTGCTACAGCGCGCAATTGACCTCCTGCTGACAGACCTCATTCGCGTGGCACCAGAGCACGACCGCAATCTCATTATCGAAACGGCACAGGTCATGGGAGCCGGAAAATGGGCATGGACGCCGATAGTTTTGAGGTCTCTTGCGGCAGAATCTCTCCCCACCTTGCACGGGATTGAGAGTAGGGCGCTGGAAGTATGGCATCGCCTCCCGGAGTGGTCGGAATTCGCACCGGAAGGACAGCCTGGCAATATTTTGGTGTCTTCGGACGAGACACGGACCCGACTTGCCGAACTCGTCGGCAACGATGCGGAAGACCGCCCACAGCAGGGAGACTACGCTTCCGCCGTATCTCAAGCTTTCGCACCACGCGACGAAGCGAGCGCTCCAAAAGCGGTACTTGCGGAAGCTGGAACCGGTGTAGGCAAAACTCTCGGCTATATTGCACCGGCCAGCCTCTGGGCTGAGCGAAATGATAGCACTGTATGGATTAGCACTTATACTCGAAACCTTCAGCGCCAGATCGATGATGAACTCAATCGCCTGCATCCCGATCCCGTTACTAAGAACCGTAAAGTTGTTATCCGCAAGGGCCGAGAAAATTACCTATGCCTGTTAAATTACGAAGATGCACTCTCCGGATTGCAGAGCCGTCCCGACGATTCTATTGGGCTGGGGCTCATGGCGCGTTGGCTGACCGCGACCCGCGACGGCGATATCACTGGCGGCGACTTTCCGGCGTGGCTGGTTGATCTCGCAGGTGCCCGCAACACAACCGGCTTAACCGACCGGCGTGGCGAATGTATCTATTCGGGATGCACTCATTATCACAAATGCTTCGTGGAAAAGACGATCCGACGTGCGAAACGCGCTGATATCGTCGTTGCTAATCATGCTCTGGTGATGGCGCAAATTGCCTCAGGCGGGATGGATGATGGACACTATCCAACTCGGCTGGTTTTCGACGAAGGACATCATCTATTTGACGCGGCGGATAGCGCCTTCTCGGCACAGCTAAGCGGCCAAGAAGGCACGGAACTGCGTCGCTGGCTGCTCGGTCCAGAAGAGGGTCATAAAACACGGGCGAGAGGATTACGGCGACGTATCGAGGATGTCACCGCTCTCGACAAACGGGCCGCCGAATTGGTCGGATTGATTACAGAGGCCGCGCACATCCTGCCCGGTCCGGGCTGGAATCAGCGCATTGCTGGTGGCACATCGCTCGGAGAATCGGAACTATTTTTTGCCGGGCTCCGTGAACAAGTATATGCGCGAGCCAAGGACGCTCGATCGCCGTATAATCTGGAAGTCGAGACCGATAGCCCGACACCAGGCCTGCTTGAGGCCGCAAAAACTTTGAGGATATCGCTCAATCGGTTGATGCAACCAATGGAAAAACTCTCCGAACGACTAATTTTGGTGCTGGGCAAAAACGCCAGTGAACTTGAAACCGCCCAGCGTAACCGGATCGAGAGTGTAGTCCGAGGCCTGCGCCGCCGCTTGGAAGCTCAATTGGAACCCTGGTGTTCGATGCTCGACGCGCTTGTCGACGGTACATCAGAGGAATTTGTAGACTGGTTTTCGATCTCCCGGTCTCAAGGGCGAGATGTCGATATCAGTATGCATAGACACTGGGTTGACCCAATGCTGCCGTTTGCCAGATCCGTGGCAGCGCCGGCCCACGGAATAGTGGTAACCTCAGCCACACTTCGCGACGGTACTGGCAACGCAGAAATTGACTGGCTTGCTGCGGAAGAGCGTACGGGTACGATACACCTTGAAGAACCGCCGTATCGCGCCCAGGTTTCGTCTCCATTCGATTATGCCAAACAAACAAAAGTCGTGGTCGTCACTGATGTAAGCAAGAATGATATAACCCAGGTAGCTACGGCCTATCGGGAGTTGTTCCTCGCCGCGGGCGGCGGTGCGCTTGGAATATTCACGGCAATCTCCAGGCTGCGGGCCGTACACAAAAGCATTGCCCCCCAGATGGAAGACGCCGGTAATCTTTTATTAGCCCAACACGTCGATCGGATCGATACTGGTTGTTTGGTCGATATATTTCGCGCAGAGGAGAAATCCTGTCTTCTGGGGACGGATGCGATACGCGATGGGGTAGATGTTCCTGGGCGTAGTTTGCGGCTAATCGTATTCGACCGAGTGCCTTGGCCACGTCCTTCAATATTACATCGCGCCCGTCGCAAGGCGTTCAAAAGATCCCAATATGACGACCTAATTACCCGACTGCGCCTCAAACAGGCCTACGGCCGCCTAGTAAGGCGGAATAAAGACTCTGGCATGTTCGTAATTCTAGACCCAATGATGCCGTCTCGGCTTGCGGGTGCCTTCCCCCACGGTGTTAAAATCGAACGTGTTGGCCTTGCTGACGCAGTGGCTATCACCCATGGTTTTCTATCAACTTAACTATGGCCGGGTGGCGCATCAGCCACGATCGAGGGGCTGTCACTTACATTATTGTTTGCCAACAAAGCGCCGCAACCGGTTGCCAGAAGGTCTGGGCCTGACTAACTAGCTATAAAATTAAACCTGAAAGGCGTAAATATATGGCATTGGTTCGTGCCAATCCGCCCTACAAATCGATCCGTATTTGGCTTTTTGTCTGCTGCGGCTTTGTTTTCACGATGGTACTCCTCGGTGGGATTACGCGATTGACCGAATCCGGTCTTTCGATGGTCTATTGGCGCCCTGTTACCGGATGGTTACCACCCACTTCCGACTCCGCTTGGGCGTCCATATTTGACGCTTACCGAAATTCGCCAGAATTCGTAAAACTCAATTTCTGGATGGGGCTGGAGGACTTTAAACGTATCTTCTGGCTTGAATACTTACATCGATTACTGGGTCGCATTCTCGGTATTGTCTATCTTTTGCCTCTCCTCTGGTTTGCTTTCCGTTACCGGCTGACAACTCGGCTAACGGTAAGCTTGGGTCTACTTTTTGTGTTAGGTGCGGCGCAGGGCGTACTAGGCTGGTACATGGTCAAATCGGGGCTGGTGGAAGAACCCTCCGTCAGCCACTACCGGCTCGCTGCGCATCTCGGGCTGGCCGTTATGATTTATGGAATCATGTTATTTATCGCCATCGGCCTTCGGCCCGGAAGGAGAAAATCCTTTAGATCTGCCTACGGATCGAGTTGGCCGGCCGCGCTTGTTTTCACGACTATGATATGGGGCGCCTTCATGGCGGGTTTAGATGGTGGCTCGGTATTTAACACGTTCCCACTGATGGATGGACACTTTTTTCCACCGTATTCGCTTTCTTCTTCGCCACTTGTTCTTAACCTATTCGATAACATAGGCCTTGTTCAGTGGCTCCACCGTATCCTCGCTACCGTCACCGTCACCGTGATCATTTGGATCTGGTGGCGTGACCGAGCCAATAGATCAACAGCACTCAATATCCTTGGTGCCGTGGCTTTGTTTCAATTCGGACTAGGTGTTTTAACTATTCTTTCTGAGGCAATGATTTTTATCGCCTGGGCCCATCAAGCTGGCGCAATGATCCTCTTTTCTGCCGCAGTCTGGCGGTGGAGGGAAACTAGGCATTAAAGCATTTCTTGACGTAAAATCCCGACGGGGGTATTTCTCACTAACTGTCGTGGTAATTTGAGCCGACCGGCTTGCGGCCACGTTAAAATAAACGCTAAAAGGTCGGGAGATTCCTGAAAACCCCGGCCCTTAGGTCGGGGATTTTTATTTCGGCGTTTTCCCAGGAGCGAAAAATGGCAATAAACAAACCGGTTCAGGATAGTTGGCGTGGACAAACGCTGGCAGTACGGGGAGGCACAAAGCGCAGCGAATTCGGCGAAACCGGCGAAGCGATATTTGCGACATCAGGCTATGTGTACGAATACGCCGAGCAGGCCGAAAAAGCTTTCCAAGGTATTAACGACCGATTCATCTATTCTCGGTTCTCCAATCCTACCGTTGATATGTTCCAAGAACGGATGGCGCTAATCGAAGGTGCAGACAAGGGCAAAGCAACTGCCACAGGTATGTCTGCAGTGTTCGCGTCGATGGCATGTATGGTAGAGGCTGGCGATCATGTCGTTGGTAGCCGAGCTCTTTTTGGATCCTGCCTCTATATCTTGACTGATATTCTTCCGAAGTACGGGGTGGATGTCACAATTGTTGACGCTACCGATCTCAACCAGTGGGAGGATGCACTAAGACGGCGGACCAAATGCGTGTTTGTTGAGACCCCGTCGAACCCCGGCCTAGAGATTGTCGACATTTCGGCGGTCGCAGATCTCGCGCATTCTTCCGGGGCCAAGGTTATTGTAGACAACGTATTCGCCACACCTCTGCTGCAAAGACCCATCCAACTCGGAGCCGATATTGTGGTTTACTCTGCTACCAAGCACATCGATGGCCAAGGCAGATGCCTTGGCGGCGTAGTACTTGGGGACGAAGATTATTGCGAAAATACCCTCAAGCCCTTTCTCCGGCATACAGGTCCTTCACTGAGCCCTTTTAACGCTTGGGTCATGTTGAAGGGACTAGAAACGTTAGATCTTCGTATCCGTCGGCATTGCGAAAACGCCCGTTTGATTGCAGACTACCTCGAAACGCGAGGCGACCTTTCTAAGGTCCGGTATCCGGGTCTCCAAAGCCACCCTCAGTATGAGCTGGCATCGAAACAAATGTCGGATTTTGGCAACGTGATTACCTTCTCGCATGAAGACGGGAAGGAGGCTGTGTTCAAGCTCATGAACTCTATGAAACTGATAGACATTTCAAATAATCTCGGTGATTCTAAAAGCCTCCTAACGCATCCAGCTACGACAACCCACCAACGCTTATCGGCAGAAGATCGAGATAGTCTGGGGCTGGACGACGGCATGGTCCGGTTGTCAGTCGGACTCGAAGATCCACTCGACGTGAGGGACGACCTAGAACAGGCCTTTACCGCTGCCCGTTGTGCCGACGCCAATAAAGATCGTTGATTTAACTAGTTTAAAAAATCAACTACACTAACATCTGCTTTTAATCGGACCACACCATATGTATTCTGCTGTCACACGAGAGATCCGCGTCGATGTAGAGCCAATTTATCTGGAGGAACAATCGGAGCCAGAAGATGGACAGTTTGTCTGGGCCTACCGAGTCCAGATTGAAAACGTTGGGCCGGAGACAGTACAACTGCTGACTCGTTACTGGCATATTACGGATGGACTTGGCCGGATACAGGAGGTACGAGGCGCCGGCGTAGTCGGCGAGCAACCGGTCCTAAACCCGGGTGATTCGTACGAGTATACAAGCGGCACGCCGTTACCGACCTCCTCAGGTATAATGAAAGGCACCTACCAGATGAAGAACCCCCATGGTGAAAAATTCGACATCGAGATCCCGGCCTTTTCGTTGGACTCACCTCACGAACCCCGGCAGGTAAACTAAACTATGCTGCGGCAAATCCTTAATAGCGTCCTAACCTAGGTCATAAAACCGGATCAGAGCCGTGCTCGATTTCCGTCCAATTTTATATATCATAGGCATTCTCCTCACGACTTTAGCAGCGGCGATGTGTGCACCGCTAATCGCCGATCTGGTGGTAGGACATCCAGACTGGCAAGTCTTTGCGGCGGCGGCAGCGCTGACGGCGTTTATCGGCATAACCCTGCTGTTCACCACTATGTCTCCACCGTCACGTCTGTCAGTACGTCAGGCGTTTGTTCTAACAACGGCCAGTTGGGTGGCCATGACGTTTTTTGCTGCTCTACCTTTCGCTTTCGCCGATCTTGATCTTGGTCTCACGGACGCCTTTTTCGAAGCAATGTCGGGGCTCACCACCACAGGTTCGACGGTTATCTCTAATCTGGATTCAGCTCCAAACGGCATATTGTTATGGCGTGCAATTCTTCAATGGCTGGGCGGAATCGGAATTATCGTCATGTCGATTGCGATTTTGCCAATGCTTAAGATTGGCGGCAACCAATTGTTTCAGACTGAATCTTCTGATGGTTCGGAAAAAGTAATGCCACGAGTCGCCCAAGTCGCAAGCGGGGTCGGATTTGTCTATCTGGCGTTAACTTTAGCCTGCGCCACCCTTCTCTGGTTCTCCGGTCTTAGGGGGTTCGACGCAATCGCACATGCGATGACGACAATTGCGACAGGCGGTTTCTCTACCCGTGACGGTTCCATCGGTGCGTTCGTCAACCCTTCAGCGGAAATTATTATTACTAGTTTCATGCTGCTTGGGGCGCTACCCTTCGCGCTCTATCTGCAAGCCCTTCGGGGGAAGCCCCTTCTGTTATGGCGAGACAACCAAGTACGGTGGTTCTTCCTGATCGTAGCATTTTTCGTTATGGCAGTGACGGTTGCTCATTACATCAAAAATGATATCAATATCTTCCAGGCGCTGCGTGAGTCAGCCTTTAATGTCACTTCAATCATAACTGGAACAGGATACTCTTCAGCCAATTATGCGAGTTGGGGATCATTTGCCACTGGTGTGTTCTTTTTTATAATGTTCATTGGAGGATGCGCTGGATCAACCACCTGTTCTATCAAGATTTTCCGGTATCAAATTCTTTATCAGACCGCCAAGGTACAGATGAAACATCTGATTCGGCCACACGGCATCTTCATCGGCACTTTCAATGGACGACCGATCACCGACGAGATCGAAAACTCCGTAATGAGCTTCTTCTTCCTATTCATGCTAATCTTTGCAATTATCGCCGGGTTACTCCATTTCATTGGTCTAGATTTCCTGACCGCTATTTCCGGTGCTGCGTCGGCGATCTGTAATGTTGGACCTGCGCTTGGTGACACCATTGGTCCCACCGGCAATTTCTCCGCTCTACCGGACAGCGCCAAGTGGGTACTGTCCGCTGGTATGCTACTGGGTCGACTGGAGCTATTCACAGTCCTCGTACTTTTCGCGCCATGGTTCTGGCGAGGCTAGAATAGTAGCAGGTTGAATTCTTATAAACGGCCAGCACGCCGCCTGTATAGAATTTCTTGACTGTATTATGTGTGTGCTGCCTTAAGGGAAGTGCCAAATGTTCTTTTTTCAGCGCACCCAGCTCTTCATATGAATTCGGATCTGTTTCTCGAGGGTTTTATTCAGATCTTTCATCATCGCTTCGGTCATTTCAAACCAAACCGTCTCACGCTTGATTAGGGAGGTGTTTTCAGGCACCGTTTGCGATCGACTCACCCTTGACTCCACTTTTACGCGGACATCACCATTCTCATCTCGGATTTCGGCCAGCATATCGATCATCGCATCGTACCGTTCGGACTGATCTCTCGTGAAAATTCCCTTCAAACCCTCCGACTTTTTCAACGGCACCTCAACTACGCTCGCTTGGCGAACGATAACTCGAGCTACACCAGATGAACCTACGGCGCGAAGTCGGTCTCGTCCCCAATTGGTTGCAACGACAGCGGGAGAAGAAGGAAATTGGTGTTCGACGTTCGGCCGAGCTGCAGGCGAGACATAACGATTCTCGACCTCAATCCTTTCCACATTCAGCAATATCGGCTGCAGGTGAGAGAACGAGACCTGCGGAAATCCTGGAGCCGGAGCTTCGGTGGCGCACGCGGCGAAAAAAATAGCGACCAATGTCAGACCGGCGATTTTGACAGATTTGATGTCCATTCTGTCACTCCTAATTGAAGTTAACGATTTTTATGTTCCCGATTTGGACAAACATCAAGCGTTGAAAATCCGATCGAGGTCTTTTCCTGAGAACGAATAATCGCGGCCGCAGAATTCGCAGGAAATTAAATTTTTCAGGCTTTCGATCTCGGAACGCGGAAAAGATTTAAGCATATTCTCAACCCGCTCTATGGAACACCGACAACGCGCCTCCAGTTGAAGAGGATCGAACACCCGCACACCGTCTTCATGGAACAAACGGAACAGTAGCTCATTCGGATGCAGGTCAGCATCTAGAAGTTCCTGTCCTCGACTACTACCCATTAGAATAATCGCCCGGCGCCAAGCAACCTCGAAATCCTCTTCGTTAAAATCCTCCGACTGGATGACAAATTGTTCAGAAGGCATTTTCTGAATCAGAAGACCTCCAGACCGCCAAGCACCATCCCCATCCCGCCCTGATGTAAGCCTAACCACCCCATCAAATTGATCGGACTGTTGGAAATAGTTATGAGCACAGTCTGCGAGGGTAGCGCCGGTTAGTTCAACAATACCCTGATATCGGTCGGTGTTCTTACCCTGATCCACCGTAAAGCTCAGGTATCCACTACCAAGAAGTTGAGGAACAGGGTTTTTGTACCATTCTTTTTCCAACGTTGCGATTTCTCCGGCGCGAAACTGGGCATATCCCCGTAATGCGCCGTCGCTGGTTAAGTCCGCAACCACTATTCCTAAAGGGCCATCACCTTTTGCCTGTACGGAAAACAGACCATCGAACTTAAAAATTCCGCCCACAACCGCTGCGAGCGCAAGAGTTTCCGCAAGGGTGATAGCAACCGGATCTGGATAGTCGTGTGCGTTCAATATCTCGTCGGCTACTGTTCCAAGGCGCACTAAACGTCCCCGAGCAACCGAATTCTCAAGGAGAAAAGGCTGGACTATATTATCCGGAACATCGAGTTTTTCCATTAAACGATCACGACAGGCACCAAGCGAGGATGCCTTTCTGTGCATGAAGACGATTTTCAACCTCATCCCAGATCACGGATTGCGGCCCATCAAGAATCTCCGCCGCCACCTCCTCTTCTCGATGAGCTGGTAAGCAATGCATGAAAATCGCATCTCTCGCCGCACAGTCCATCAGTCGACGATCTACCTTGTAAGGTGTCAGAAGGTTGTGACGCCTCTCGGCCTCGGTATCGCCCATCGAAACCCAAGTATCGGTAACTACACAGTCGACACCCTTTACCGCTTCATAAGGATCGGTTGTCGAACAAATTATCGCACCTTCAGCTTTCGCCCAGTCGATAGCATCCAGCGGCGGTGCTAACTCAGGTGGACAGGCGAGGCGTAACTCAAACTCGAAACGCGCCGCCGCCTCGATCCAGCTACGCGACATATTGTTACCGTCACCACACCATGCGATCCGTTTACCGGCGATACCACCTCTATGCTCCTCAAAAGTCATTATGTCGGCAATCAGCTGACAGGGATGTGAATGATCTGTCAGTCCGTTGATTACGGGTATCTCTGCGTGCGTAGCTAGCTCGACCAATTTTTTATTTTCGGATGTCCTCATCATAATCACATCGACATAGCGGGAGAGTACGCGCGCTGTGTCGGCAATAGTTTCGCCCCGGCCGATTTGCATTTCATCTGGCGTCAGCACGACGACAGCACCACCAAGCTGTTTCATCGCGACTTCGAAAGACACGCGGGTACGCGTTGATGGTTTCTCGAAAATCATGGCGAGTGCCCTGTCCTTGAGGGGCTGCGAGATACCATTGAAGTTATCGCCGCGTTTGAACGATGCAGCGGTATCAACGATTCGCCGCAATTCCGTAGAAGAAATTTCCTTTAATTCAAGAAAATGCCTAGGCTCGGTTTTCATGACTCAAAATCTTGTACGCATGTTTCTATCACTTTCAGCGCCTCGTTGATCTCCAGTTTGTTGACTATCAGGGGTGGCAGAAACCGTACGACGTTATCGCCTGCTGGTACCGTCAGGAGCCCATGATCAAAAGCCTTTGCTACAAGCTCGCTATTGGACACAACGCATTTTATTCCCCACATCAGACCCACACCGCGCGCGCCCTCGATTACGTCGGGATACCGAGATACTAGGTCTCTAAGCCCTGCCTCGATAAGATCCCCCATCTCCATAACATGATCAAGAAAGTTTGCTCCAAGGACAATATCGAGTACCGCATTTGCGCACGCGGCCGCCAACGGATTTCCGCCAAAAGTACTCCCGTGTGTTCCCGGCATAATGCCCTTCGACGCCTCGGCTGTTGCCAAGCATGCCCCGATGGGGAACCCACCACCCAGCGCCTTAGCCGACGACATTACATCGGGCGCAACACCCGACCATTCGTGTGCCCATAGCTTGCCAGTACGTCCGATGCCTGTCTGCACCTCATCAAACATAAGTAGCAGACCTGTTTCGTCACACAAAGAACGCAGCCTCCTGAGAAAATTTTTATCCGCAGGCCGGATACCACCTTCTCCCTGGATAGGCTCGATCATAATACCCGCTGTTTTATCAGTCACAGCGGCGCGAACTTCGTCAATATCGCCAAACGCAACATGGTCAAAACCGTCGACAACAGGACCGAAGCCAGCTCTATGAGCTTCGTTGGCGCCGGCGGCGATGGTAGCTAACGTCCGGCCATGAAAGCTTCCGTCGAAACAAATCATCCGATAACGTTCAGAATCACCATTGTCGCTATGGTACTTGCGCATCAGCTTGATTGACGCTTCTACAGACTCCGCTCCTGAGTTACAGAAAAATACGGTGTCGGCGAACGAGGTTTCAACCAGCCTTTCGGCCAATTTTTGCTGCTGGGGAATTTGATAGAGGTTCGACGTATGCCAGAGGCAACTGGCCTGATCTGTTAAAACCTGTACGAGATACGGATGTGCGTGCCCGAGTGCGGTGACCGCAATACCAGCTCCGAAGTCGAGAAATTTTCGCCCGTCAGAAGTGTACAAGTACGCACCTTCTCCCTTTTCAAAGGCGATATCAGTGCGGCCATAGGATGGCATGACTGACTGGTTCACCGGTATTCTCATGCGGAAATACACCCAAATCCAATAGGCCCATTTCTAGGCCGCAAAAAGAGCGGAAGTATGTTGAGGTCGGCCTACGCTGTCAACGGCGGTTTGCTTGGATTCATGGCCTCAGAATACCCTTGATAGAGGGGCGGTCGTCCGGAATAATCAGCAAGCATCCTTTGGGGGGAGAAGAAGCAATGGACGGCGACAATAGGTTGATCAGGGACACCTACTGCCCCAACGGCTCTGACCGCATATGGCCCGCGGACGGAACGCGTATTCCGGACTGGATTTATACTGATCGGGACGTATACGAACGTGAAATCGAAAAAATTTTTCTGGGCCGCCACTGGAATTATGTCGGACTCGATTGCGAGGTTCCCAAAGCTGGGAATTATATCAGGTCGTATGTGGGTCCTTTTCCAGTAATTCTTACGCGTGACTTGGACGGAGAATTGCACGTATTTGAGAACCGATGCGCACATCGCGGAGTGGAATTTTGCCGAGAATACCGGGGTAAAGCGGATAGTTTCATCTGCCCCTACCATAACTGGACGTATAATCTGAAGGGCGACCTGACCGCCGTACCATTCCGGCGTGGGGTAAAAGGAAAAGGGGGTGTGCCAAAAGATTTTAATATGGCGGAGTTTGGGTTGAGGCGCTTCCACGTTTCGACCCGTGGCGGAGTGATATTCGCAACCGCCTGTAACGACATGGAGTCAATCGAGGATTATCTTGGCCCAGAGATTTGCGCGGAATTCGATGCAACATTTGATGGCACCGAATTTAAACTCTTGGGCATTCACCGCAATATTCTCTCGAGTAATTGGAAGCTTTACCAAGAAAATCTCAAAGATCCTTATCACGCCACGTTGTTGCATACATACCTGACAACTTTTGGGCTCTTCGTTTCCTCAAATGAATCCAATATTCCGACTGACAAACACGGCCGCCATGGCGGTCTTTTGTCACGACGGCCCGACGGTCGCCCAAATGTATCGAAAGAAGACCAGGCCAGCATGCAAGCGTTTAAGAAAACTATGGAACTGAATGACCCCCGGGTGTTGACATTTTACCAGGAAGCAGATTCGAAGTGGTCGGGCTCTGTCCTGACGATTTTTCCGACTCTAACAGCACTGCGTCAAACCAACATCCTAAATACCCGACTTCTTGTGCCGCGTGGCCCAAATGAATTCATGATGCTGTGGGCCGTGTTCGGCCGCGCGGATGACGACGACGAAATGACCCGCCACCGACTTCGCCAAAATAATATATTCGGCCCTGCCGGGTTTTTGGGTATTGAAGATAACGAAGCTTTGAAATTCCTGCAGGACGGGATACGCAAAGCAATGCCGCGTGAGGGTCTCGCCGTTCTGGGCGAAGATGACGAGCCGACCGATACTATCATCACCGAGCGGTCAATTCGTGGAATGTACCGCTATTACCGCGACGTTATGGGGTTTTCATAATAACTATGGAGACTGAAGAACAAACGACCGCTTTATACGAAGCTCGACGAGAAATCGAAGATTTCAACTACGCCTATGCGGAAACGCTTGACGCGATGGACGTGGACGGATGGGTCGACTATTTCACGGACGATGCCTTCTATCACGTTATAGCACGCGACAATGCGGAGTCAGCATTACCACTCGGTCTTATCTATTGTG
The DNA here is from genome assembly GCA_002937455.1 of Alphaproteobacteria bacterium MarineAlpha11_Bin1. The sequence goes on along the minus strand of PTJZ01000007.1, from coordinate 19,684 downwards.
AAGGTAAGGCGATGATGAAGGACCGTGCCTATGCATTGCTAAATACGGAGATGTTTGCTCCGCGATACCTACACCTATCGATCACCAATACCCGCGCACTATCGATCAAAAAAGACGAGATCCAAGCGACCGCAAACTACATTCTGATAGAGACACTGGTGGAAGAACCGAGCCGGATACAGCAAGTCGGCAAGTATCGCGACGTTTTCGTTCGGGAGGGTAATAAACTACTTTTGAAGGAACGCATCTGCACCTATGACAGTGTAATGATCGACAACTGTCTTGTATTTCCGGTGTAGTCAGTGAAACTCGAGGTCCAGCCCAAGGAGGAATAGGTCATGGCGCTCATACCGCTTGCCGCTAAAGGTAACTTTTTTCACATATATGATTTTCGAGTGAAGTCCGGCTCAGGGGAAAAATTCCTCAGAAAATTCGAAGAATTCGACTACTCCGACAACAACCCGATGCATAAATCACCCTTCCAGGTTAAAGATGGAGTTATGCTTCGTGACACTGAGGACGAGGACCATTTTTGGCTGATAGGTGAATGGGCAAGCGTGGAGGAGCACCAAAAAATTCTTATTGAATTGAAAGATATAGCGCCGGAATTCGTAATGTTTATCGAGGATTTGGATAAGGGCGCGTTCACTCCAAAATATGGGGAAGTAGTTTCTTCTACGCCCCAACACATTTTGGATGCGGCGGAGTAAACCCACCCTAAGGACCTACTGGACTTCAGCAATATTATAGCCGATACGGTGAGGTCTACTTTCATCGGGAGTTGTCTATCGGTACTGGCAGGTGGTGGGCAAAACTTGGATTTTAGATGGGACAATATAATGGTTAATAAACAGGATATTGTCGGCACTTGGTTGCTAGTCACCCGCGGGAACAGCCAACCCGCAGATGTAAAACTCTCTCTTGAGCGCTATGGAGTTAGCCCTCAGGGAATGGTTATAATTTCGCCCGATGGGTGGATGAACGCATCTCTATGCCACGGTGGCCGACCGCCGTTGACCGGCGATCCCGTTTGGCACACAGACGCGCCAGAGAGCGACAGGCTTAAAGCCTACGATACCTATATTTCCTATGGTGGACAGTGGCGGCTCGAAGGTGAGTTTTTCATCACCAAAGTCGAGTTCGCATTGAACCCTGGATGGGTGGGCGGCGAGCAGAAGCGAAGGGTTGCACTCCTGCCGGACGGTAAGATGAAACTTATGCTATCGCGCAAATGGCCCGACGGGGCACGTGTCGAATCTTGGGTACAATGGAGACGCGCTTAGTTCGATAAAGAAACATTGATTTGTCCTGGCCAGGATTTTCGAGCAAGTATTTTAACAACCCGGATCCCATCTATTCCTTGAGCTTGTAACCGTACGCGAACATCTGATGACAGATGATCCACATGACCACATTGAGCGAAGTGATCAATACAATCCCCGTCCATATAGGTGCATCGGAAATTCCGATAAAGCCAGCGCGAAAACCGTCAATCATGTAAAAGAACGGATTGAACTGCGCGACGCTATGCCACAAACTAGGCAGCCGCTCGATTGAATAGAATGTCCCAGATAGAAACGATAGCGGCGTTATTACAAAATTAGTAATTGATGCAACGTTGTCGTACTTGTCAGCCCAAATTGCTGTGATCAGGCCAATCAGCGATAGCATCATTGACGCCGATATTCCATAAAATAGGACGAGCCATGGATTGACTATCTGGAGATCAGTGGTGAACCACATAACAGCACCAACTAGCACCCCAACAATCACACCACGCGTCATGCTCCCTGCTATAAATCCAAGCACCAGTTCGCCTGCTGTCAGCGGCGGCATCAGCAGATCGACGATGCTACCCTGTATTTTTAGGATCAACATTGATGAAGAAGTGTTAGCGAAAGAATTCTGTATGATTGCAAATACGATTAAACCAGGGGCAAGAAATACTTCGAAAGGCACTCCTTTCACAGTCTCAACTGCCCGCCCCAACGCCAGAGTAAAAACAGCCAGAAAAAGCAATGTTGTTACCATTGGCGCCATTAGGGTCTGGAAAGAGACTTTCCAGAACCTCTGCACCTCTTTCCAATAATGTGTTTTGAGACCTACCCAATTGACGTGCCCGATTTTTCGGGAGGGTGGAGTCATCGGGGCTTATTCACCATCATCAGAAACATTATCCACGTTGTCAGTACGCGCGGGGGGCATGGATGGTCTCACCGGTTCTTTGATTTTGACTTTTCTATCTCCTGTCCCGATGTACGCGTCTGGAGTTGCTTCAGGCTTGTCCTCTCCGAAAAAGATTGTCTGATGCGGAAATGGTATCTCAATGCCCAGCTCATCGAATTTCCGCTTCATTCGACGGTTGAACTCACGGCCAACCTCCCACTGTTTTATCGGTTTTGTCGTAAGCCTTGCACGTATTATCACGGCGGAGTCCGCAAATTGGTCGAGCCCCATAATCTCGATCGGTTGAATGATTAGAGTTCCATAGTACTCATCCTCTTGCATCTCTGACCCTAGATCGCGCAACACTTCGATAACTTCATCGACGCTCTCGTGATATGCAATACCAACATCCAGAATATACCGGGAGAAATCTTTGGTCATATTCTCAACCATTTCTACCGAGCTGAAGGGAATCATATGAACGTTACCGGCCAAATCGCGGAGACGAATCGTCCTAATGGTAATTTCCTCAACCAATCCGGCCTTGTCGTTTACTCGCACGACATCTCCGACTGCGAACTGGTCCTCTGCAAGAATGAACACACCGGTAATTACATCTTTTACTAAAGTCTGAGAACCAAAACCGATCGCAAGGCCGATTACTCCCGCCCCAGCAAGTAGCGGCCCAATATTCACGCCAATCTCAGACAATACGATTAAACCGACAACGGTCGACACAGTCACTAAAAGCACCTTGCGCAACAGAGGCAACAGCGTTTTGGCGCGCGCACTTAGTTCCACCCCGCCCTCTTCGCCACGAGCTAGGTAGCGTTCAATGATCGAAGATACCATCTCCCAGAATACGACTGCGGCGATTATCACAAACAGGCTGGATACGACGCTACCAACCAGACGGCGGCCAATATCGGTTCCAATCCATCCGAAGGAGTCGACCCCCCAAGCTTCCAAGATTGAGAGGACGGCTACTAATGCAATTATTCCAGTTATTACAACATGTAAAATGCTAAAATAGCGGTTAGCGCGTTGGGCAAGCCCAGGGTAGTGAGCGATGGATTCTTTGCGCACCCCAAAACCTCTATTGACCGCATGCTGGGATCCCATAATGAGTATCTTGGCGACAAAAAGAACCACGATGCTGATCGCGGTCGCCCGAAATACAAAATCGAACCCGCCTGATACTTCTAGAGCCCAAACGATGTAAACCGCGCCAACATAGATCACTGCAAGCACGTGCCAAATATCACCAAGCCGTCGGCGAAGAATTCCTAAGCCGGCAAATTCGGTAGAAGCGGGGCCACTCACCCAATTAGCGACGACGCGGCGATTCTGAAGGATGAAAATGATCAGTAAAAATCCAGTTAGGAGCCCAATTATCTTGGTTAATGCGAGATATCCACCCTGCTGTAGGCCCAAGAGAAAAGCGGTCTCGGCAAGAAAATAACCATAGACGGTAATGTTAGTCAGACGGCGGACCCACAGCACGATATAGTTGGCTGTTTCATCGCCAACATTAAGAACGCGTAAATTGGTTGAGCGCGGCACAAAAAACATTCTTGCCGCGGCCATGATCACACGGGCAAGGACACTAGCGTTGATTAGCGATATTGCCACAAGACGAATATTTTCGCCGGGATGAAGCAGCGACAGAACCGAATATGCCACACCGGCGAACGCGGCGAGCGGGACTATATCTGTGAGCGTTCGAGCTAAAAGAAATGGCAGGCGCATCCATATAGACTCGCTTTCCTGCCCCTCAATTATTTTACGAGTACGTACTAGCAGAAGTCGAACCGCCCATTCCACGACCAAGCCAGCGGCAAGAACCGCTAAAATCTTCCAAAGGGCCTCAACCCAGACAAGCCGATTCTCAGAATTCGATACCTGTCGTTGTGCCCAATCAAACAGCCGGGGAGCATCCAGTACCATTGCCACGCCGCCGACAAGTTCCTCGCTTATTTGGTCAATACGATCGGACAGTTTCTCTACAATTTGGCCGCCAAACCTATTGGGCTTCTCTCCCCGCCCCTCAGCAACTGAGCCAGCCCTAAGCGTTTTTAACTGGTTTATGAGCCTAAATCGCGCTTTGGGGTCTTCTAGTGTTCCAATTAGGCCATCCAAATCTGCCCGATTCAGCCCAGCCTTTTCCAGTGCCAAGTCTTTCTCGTTGGATTGACTCTCTATCTCGCCTTGGGGCTGTTGAACATTGGACAGTGCAGGCGTCTGCCCGAATGCCGCTTGCGAGAAAGCAGCCATTACGATTAAGACTGCGGTCACAGCGACGGTAAGGGATGTACGATTATTGAGGATCATTGATAATGTATATTCATAACTGGGGTGAAGTTATCGGCTCGCCGCCAATAAGTCACACAGTTTAGGGTACGTTTTGAGATTGTGGGACAAAATAAGTGACAATTGTTATGTTAGATATTTTCGTTGCCGACGAGGGTCGTACGAGCCTCGCCACCGCCATCCGGACTTGGGGGCACAAGGTATAGGAAGGTCAGCGTATCCGAACCGGAGGTAATTATCTTCTAATTAAAGACAGGAATTTGGGGAAATAAGGTTGATGATTCCGATATTTCCGACCTAACTTCGGAGGTCTTTTTTTCAAAAATGGACCCTAATATGGCCAATCAGGGCACAGATATAGAAATCGCGCGAGCCGCGACGCAACTTCCTATTAGTGACATCGGTGCAAAGCTTGATATTCCTGCTGAAGCGCTACACCCATATGGTTCGAACAAGGCTAAGATAAATTATGGCTTTCTAGACGAAATCGCGGGCCGTCCCCGCGGTAAGCTTATCCTTGTTACCGCAATCACCCCGACTCCCGCGGGAGAGGGAAAGACCACCACCACCGTGGGACTAGGAGACGGTCTAAATCGGATCGGTAAAAAGGCGGCAATATGTGTCCGTGAACCGTCACTAGGCCCATGCTTCGGCATGAAAGGCGGCGCCGCCGGCGGGGGATACGCACAGGTGGTTCCAATGGAAGACATAAACCTACATTTCACAGGCGACATGCATGCCATCGGTGCAGCCCACAACCTTCTCTCAGCAATGATCGATAACCATCTGTTTTGGGGCAACGATCAGAAGTTAGACTCCCGGAGGATTTCGTGGCGGAGAGCCCTAGACATCAATGATCGAGCGCTACGTGAGATTACGGTCGGGCTCGGTGGGGTTACCAACGGATTCGCGCGCGAAACGGGATTCGATATAACAGTTGCGTCGGAAATCATGGCCATATTTTGCCTCGCGGATTCATTGCCTGACCTTGAAACTAGGCTCGGTAATATAGTGATCGGGCAAACGCGAGAACGCCAGCCTGTCAGCGCCAAAGATCTGCAAGCGGATGGTGCTATGGCAGTTCTTCTCAAAGACGCGCTGATGCCGAACCTCGTACAGACACTGGAGAACAATCCCGCCTTTGTCCATGGTGGACCCTTTGCCAACATTGCCCACGGATGTAATACTGTAATGGCAACCGAGGCCGCACTTCGCCTTTCGGATTATGTTGTAACCGAGGCAGGCTTCGGAGCCGATCTCGGCGCAGAAAAGTTCTTCGATATCAAGTGCCGAAAAACCGGACTTAAGCCTGACGCAGCTGTGATTGTCTCTACCATCAGGGCATTGAAAATGCATGGTGGCGTCGCTCGAGATGAACTCAATGCAGAAAATGTCAGGGCCGTTTATAAAGGCATCAAAAACCTGAAACGCCATATCGACAATGTTAAAAAATTTGGTGTGCCGCCGATCGTCGCACTCAACCAGTTTTTAGGCGACAGCGAATCGGAGATTGACGCCGTCGTGGATGCGGCCGGAGAAGTGGGGGCCGAGGTTGTTAGATGCACCCATTGGTCGGATGGATCCGCGGGGACAGAAGACCTTGCGCATAAGGTTGCACAAATTGCTGATAACGGTGCTTCCTCCTTTACACCGTTATACCCGGATGAAATGGCGCTTTTCGACAAGATTAATACAGTCGCAAAGAAAATCTACGGAGCGTCAGAGGCAATTGCTGACAACAGTATACAGGATCAGCTCAAGCGCTGGGAAAAGGAAGGATACGGTCACTTACCCGTCTGTATGGCTAAGACGCAATACAGTTTTTCAACCGACCCCAAGATTATGGGCGCACCATCCGGTCACGTCATCCCGGTGCGGGAGGTGCGTCTGGCCGCCGGGGCTGAATTCGTTGTTTCTATTTGCGGTAGCATCATGACTATGCCGGGCCTGCCCCGGGTTCCAGCAGCGAATTCCATACGCCTCGGCAACGGTGGTTTGATAGAGGGGTTGTTCTGAAGAACCATCCTTCGTCATTTAGCTGCAGATCTACACCCCCAGAAATGTAAGTAATGATGCTAGCTACTGACCGCCCTCACAGTTTTGCGGATAGTCCTCCGCATCCGTATCGCTGGACTATGCTAGTAGGTGTCTGGCTTTTATATTTTGGTTTCGCGTTGGCGATCGCATCGATGGCGCCATTGGTGTACAAGATTATGGCTGACCTTGGCATGCACCGTGGCGAAATGGGGACAGTTCTGGCCGCGTGGCAACTGACATATATTTTCTGTTCCGTTCCATGCGGCAGCCTGCTGGACCGTTTCGGTCCCCGCCGCATGATGTTTGCGTCGGCACTGGTTATATCCGTTTCAGTAGCTTTGCGCGGTGTGGCGTCGGACTACGTTACGCTGCTTTTAGCGGTAATGGTGTTCGGGCTGGGCGGACCACTGATATCGTCCGGAGCCCCTAAAGTGGTCAGCCTTTGGTTTACTGGTAAAGAACGCGGCCTCGCCATGGGGATCTATTTTACCGGTAACGCCACCGGCGGCATTATCGCAATAGCACTCACCAATAGCGTCTTTCTGCCGGCGGTCGGCGGAAGCTGGAAGGACCTGATGTTAGCTTATGCGATTTTCATCGTTGCCATTGGGGTTGTCTGGCTCGCGATCAGCGCCCATCCAGCTAGCCGAAATATTGAAGCCGAATTAAGGGCTGAAGAAAAGCGCCGTTCGTTAGATGTATTCATAGAATTGATACGTGACCCACTTGTTCGTCTGGTCCTTCTGATGGGCCTATTTATCCTATTCTATAATCACGGTATGAATCACTGGCTACCGGATTTGCTGAGGTCCTATGGCATGACCCCGACGGAAGCTGGTTATTGGGCGGCTATCCCTACCTTGTTTGGAATGGTCGCTTCTCTCTCTCTGCCCCGAATGGCGACCCCCGACAAGCGCTTTCGAATTCTGATGGGTCTTTTTGTTTGTGCTGCCGTAGCAACGGTCATGGTCTGGGCAGCCTCCGGGGCCCTCTTAGCGGCCGGCCTAGTGCTGCAAGGTATGTGTCGCGGTGCCATGACCTCTATTTCAATTCTGTTGCTGATTGAGAGCGGCGACGGTAAAACTAGCCGAGTAGGTGCAGCCAGCGGGCTTTATTTTTCCGTTGGTGAAATTGGTGGAGTGCTCGGTCCGATGTCCATGGGTATCCTTGCACACACCACAGGTGATTTTGACGCTTCTCTTTTTATGATGTTTGGCGTGGCATGCCTCCTGATGCTGATCCTTATGCGGCTGAGGGGGATACAATTGCGAGCTTGAAAAAGTGCGCACAAATCAATCAAAGGTATTGGTTTAGGTTCCGGCTTCCAACGAACGGGAACCGGTCGCAACCCCTACCTCAATAAATCAATGATATGATTGCTCTTACTGATTTACCGACACAATGTTAACTACTGTAAAACATATAAATGAATAGGAGTGCATGCCATGACGATAACTGATCTCAGCGGCACAACCGGTATTGTAACTGGCGGAGGCCGAGGCCTAGGCCGTTCGATGGTGCACGCCCTCGCGGCAGCCGGCGCCAATGTTACAGCAGCGATGCATATATCCGACGATATAGAAGAGGAAACCAAAGACCTTCCGGGGAAGGTGAGTGCAATCGTTGCTGATATCAGAGATCCTGTCACCTGCACACAGATCGTTGCAGATACTATCTCAAAATTTGGTGGCGTTGACGTTCTCATCAACAATGCCGGGGTCGGAATGTTGCTGGTGTCCGAAACCTTCAACAGAACACCGACCAAGTTCTGGGACGTCAACACGGACGCTTGGACACAAATCATCGAAACTAACGTCAATGGCGGGTTTCAGATGGCGCGGGAAGCCGTACCGCATATGCTAAAAAAAGGCTGGGGACGCATAGTCAATGTCACTACCTCAATCCATACCATGCAGCGTGCTGGTTTTTCCCCCTACGGACCGTCTAAAGCTGCAATGGAAGCTTCGACGAGTTGTTGGTCGGAAGACCTCGAGGGTACCGGTGTGACCTGTAACATTTTGATCCCCGGTGGGGCTGCAGATACCAACCTGCTACCCGGAAACCCGGGAGACGAAGGACGATCCGGAGCCGACGGTATGCTTGTAGACCCTGTTGTTATGCGGGCACCGATTGTATGGCTAGCATCTAAAGAATCGGATGGTTGGAATGGCAAACGCTTCATAGGCAGGCTTTGGGATGAGGACCTCCCTGCAGACGCCGCTGCGGTCGCCTGCTCAGCACCGGCCGGGTTTGCCGATCGAGCTTAGTGTCGAAGATTTTCGTAAGTAATTGATCCGGGATATAGCCATAACTATGTGCCGAGATTCAGCAAGGAACATCTGTGATGAGGGGTCCCCGGACAAAGCGATGGTTATCGTAAGAGACCACGCAGATTAAATGGAAATCTGGGTTGCGATAACCATTACCGCGGCGTTCCTGCAGAATGTCCGCTCGACGCTGCAAAAACATCTTAAGGGTCGTATCGGTACTATCGGTGCGACCTTCGTACGGTTCGGCTATGGGCTCCCTTTCGCATTTCTATTTCTGGGCATTCTATATTTTGGGGTTGGCTATCGTTTACCCCCTCTACATTGGGGTTTTGTGGCATGGGTAATTTTAGCGGCGTTAGCGCAGATCTTCGCTCAAGCGTTGTTAATCCATCTGTTCAGCTATCGTAATTTTGCGGTTGGCACCGCTTATTCGCGAACGGAGCCGGCACAGGCAGCGCTATTCGGGCTCGTATTCTTGTCGGAAACCGTATCATGGGTAGTCTTGCTGGCAATCGCGATATCTGTAGCCGGTGTGATGCTTATCTCCGTTGCCAGAACAGAGCTTAAACCAATCTCCCTGTTAACCTCACTAGCTACCCCTAGTGTAGCAATTGGGCTTTGTTCCGGCACGTTCTTCGGTATTGCGGCGGTAGGATACAGAGGTGCATCTCTGTCTCTGGGTGGCCCTAATTTCTTGGTTCAGGGATGCGTCACGCTTTGCGCAGCCATTCTCTTCCAAGCCATCATAATGCTGGTCTTTATCGCAATACGAGACCCCTCGGAATTGCGGCGCGTCGCAGCGGCTTGGAAAACGGCGCTTGCCGTAGGATTCATGGGAGCATCTGCCTCCTTCGGCTGGTTTTCTGCGATGACACTGGAAAAAGCAGCGATCGTGAAAGCTGTCGCCCAGATCGAGATTATTTTTACATTCGCCTCGACCGTGTTTATCTTCAAAGAGAGGATCAACCGGTTAGAAGTTGCCGGTTGCATCTCAATTGTCATTGGCATTCTGGTCTTACTGCTCGCTTAACCTTTTCTGACATGTACCCCCCCTAGCCAACTTGCCATGCGGCGGCCCGAGCGCTACTTAATCTATATGGGACATAGGACGTTTACGCTTATGGGACACAGGGCCTTTCAGAGGGTGATAAGATGACCAAGTTCGGAATTGGACAGGGCGTGCCACGCTGGGAAGATCCGCGACTTTTGCGCGGTGGAGGCAGATATTCAGACGATCTGAACCGGCAAGGACAGGCCTATGGTTATGTACTCCGCTCACCTCACGCAAACGCAAAAATCGTGTCAATCGATACATCTACCGCTGCCAGTGCATCAGGTGTTCTCGGCGTTTGGACTGGCGAGGATTATGCTGCTTCAGGGCTCGGGAATATTCCATGCGCAGTTCCGCGTCACAGAGCTGACGGCTCGCCGATGTTTGTGCCTCCTAACGCGGCTTTGAGAGCCGGGGCAGTCAAAATGGTCGGTGATCCAGTATGCTGGGTTGTCGCAGAAACCGCCCGGCAGGCTCAGGACGCGGCCGAGATGATTGTCGTTGATTATGAGGAAAGGAAGCCGGTCACTAGTACGGCGCTTGCGCTGCATGCTGATTCTGGAACGGTTTGGGACGAAGCCTCAAACAATGTGTGTTTTGTTTTCGAGTTGGGCGACAAGGAGAAAACTGAAGAAGCTTTCGCTAGGGCACACCATGTTACAAGCCTAGAAATTGATATTAGTCGTGTTTCAGTCGCACCGATGGAACCGAGGGCGTGTATCGGCGAATACAACGAATTCGATGAACGTTATACCCTTTTAACCGGGACCCAAGGGCCGCACGGCGTGCGCCAAGCCATAGCTGAACCTATTTTGAAGGTGCCGCAAAACAAGCTGCGCGTCGTGTCGGAGGATATGGGTGGTGCGTTCGGTATGCGATCAGGCCCGTATCCTGAAAATATACTTGTTCTCTGGACAGCCAAGCAACTGGGGCGGCCCGTAAAGTGGACTGGTGACAGAACGGATTCATTTCAGTCAGATGACCAAGCGCGCGACAATGTCGTTACTGCCGAGTTGGCGCTGGACGAAAACGGAATCTTTACCGGGTTGCGTGTTACCACTGTGGCTAATCTAGGTGCCTACCTAACCCTTTTGGGGCCGCATTCGTCAACCAATAACCTAGGTTCGTTGTCAAACACTTATACGACCCCGGCGATCTACACACACGTAACCGGTGTTTTTACGAACACTAATTCAACTGGTCCGTATCGTGGCGCAGGACGGCCCGAAGCGGTTTATTGCGTCGAACGTGTAATTGATACAGCAGCCCGGGAAATGGGGATTGATGCAGCGGAAATTCGTCGACGCAACCTAATCCCGGAGATCAGAGAACCTTTCAGTACCGGGTTTTTGTTTACATACGATTCGGGTGAATTTGAAAAGAACATGGACGCGGCGCTGGAAATGATTGACTACACGGGCTTTGAGTTTCGCCGGTCGGAATCAGAGCGAGCGGGGAAACTGCGCGGGATCGGTATTGCCAACTGTATTGAGCAATCGGCTGGTGGTCCGCCGGAGTGGGCGCAGATCCGGTTCGACCCGTCAGGGACAGTGACGCTCATTATGGGTACCCATAATCATGGGCAGGGACACGAGACAATTTTTCGCCAAATGCTAGCGGATATGTTAGGCCTTGAATTCGAGCATGTTCGGCTTGCTCAGGGTGATTCGGATGTAGCGATGATGGGTACTGGCACTTTTGGCTCTCGGTCTTCGGGTGTCGGCGGTGCTTCAATTCAACTGGCCGCGAGTAAGATTGTAGAAAAATGCAAACCGCTTGTAGCACATCACCTGGAAGTCGCAGTTGAAGATATCGAGTTCGACGACGGCACATTCATTGTTGCCGGCACCGATAAAATGATGGGAATTATTGATGCCGCCAAGCACGCCCATAATTTCATGACTGCACCACCAGGATTTGAACTGGGCCTCGATGAATGGGCAGCGTGGTCACCACCAGCACCAACCTTTCCTAATGGTTCGCACGTAGCCGAGGTGGAAATCGATCCTGATACGGGAACGACCGAGATAGTGCGTTATTGTATGGTCGACGACGTCGGAACCATTATTAATCCTCTACTTTTGGCCGGTCAGGTGCATGGTGGTGCGGTACAAGGCATCGGTCAGATCATGTGTGAGAACATGCTCTGGGATGATGATTCTGGTCAGATGGTCTCCGGCTCTTTCATGGATTATACAATGCCTCGAGCGGATGACTGTCCCAATTTTGAGATGGGTGAAAACGAAGTTCCGACCCCAACAAACCCGATGGGGATAAAGGGAGCGGGAGAAGCGGGTTGCGTCGGGGCTATGCCGGCGGTTATGAACGCTATCTGTGATGCTCTGGCAACTCGTGGCGTTCATACGCTCGACATGCCTGCGTCACCAAACCGTATATGGCAAGCGCTGAATGCACCTCAAGCGCAGGCCGCAGAGTAAAAAGGATAAACTTAATGGAATTCAATAGCAGTTTTGATGTCCCGCTCCCGCCGGACAAGGCATGGAAAACCCTGATGGATATCGAGCGCATTGCTCCCTGCATGCCGGGGGCAGAACTCACCGAAATCGTCGATGAGAAAACCTTCAAAGGGAAGGTATCCGTTCGGTTAGGCCCGGTCGCGCTGACGTTTCAGGGTACCGCGTCTTTTGAAGACGTCAACGACACCACCCACACAGCCTCCGTGAAGGCACAGGGTTCAGACGCGAAAGGACGTGGAGGTGCGAATGCGACTGTTGATTTCCATTTAGAACCCTCGGAAGTTGGATCGGAAGTGAGAATTCATACAGATTTACAATTGTCGGGTTCGGTCGCTCAATACGGTCGTGGAGTGGGGATGATACAGGACCTCGCCAGTCAGATTATCGATCAGTTCGCGACCAACCTGTCAAAACAGATCGAGGGTGATCAACTAACTTCGCCCGGAAACTCAGGTGATGACGCGGATATCCCTTCAGACGGGTCTGCCCATGCAGAGGCACCCTCGGCGCCGGTACAACCGGCAGCACCCGCGCAGGTAGGGGGCATGGCATTCAAAGTTTTATGGAACCAGATCATCCGGTCTATAAAAGAGTTATTCGTTCGTAAAGGCTAAAAGATCCCGTCGGATCAGTTCACCGGGCCGGACGGCCCGCTTTCATCTACCGTTGGGCGGACAGACGTTGGGCCGGCTTGGTGGTGGACCATTTTCCAGACTCTGCCTTCTCGGACAAAAACATTCGTTGCGACCAAGAATTCTCCAGCAATCTCTTCGAAACATACTACATAGGCCGTGTCACCATGGATATGCGCATGAGCATCGTGACACAGTATTTCCGGAGATTCCGGGTTCCGGATTATAGCTACCCAGCTCGACAAAACTTCTTCTCGACCGAATAACGGTCCCCAGCCCGGATGTAAGCAAGCAATTTGTTCAGAGTTCGACCATAGAGCCTCCAAGGCAGACTCATCGCGGGCAGCAAAAGCCCGGTAAAACGCTTCGTTTGCGAATAAAACTGCATCGGTATCAGACATAGGCAGATCTTACATCGGTATCCGGCTGCTGGGGAAAAAATATCCGACTCGCAACCAGAACATCTCGACCAGACTAGCTCGGCAAATGTTCGATGGATCGACCCTAATGGTGTTACAGATTGAAGCCATATCCCCTGAAATCACAACGTATTTACAGAATCTTGAGAACCTGCTGGCGCAGCAAAATACCTGTTTGTAATCGAACAAAAACCCCAGAAACAGACGGGGTTTCTTCATATTGATTTCAGTCACAGTATCATCGTAACTGTACGCCTTCGTGGTCACCATCAAGAAAGATGTTGGGCTTCAGGAATATCGATAGCACCAGCGCTCCTTCCACCGACCAAGCATCGTGCTGGCTACCTGCCGGCCGCCATACGTAGTTTCCGGCGGTCACGGTTCCCTCATCGTCAGTAAGGGTGCCGTCCAATACGAATGTCTGTTCCAAAGCAACATGCTCATGAAACGTTAATTTCGAACCTGGCGCCCACTTGAATAGCGCCGTCATCATACCGGTTTCCTCATCCTCCATAAGAACTTTCATCTCTATCCCTTCACAGGGTGTCGACTTCCAAGGTATTCCTGCGACCTCAACAAAACGCGAGGCGAGATCAGATAAATCCTCATGTTCTTTAGATAATGGCGTTACCACGGCCATGGCGGTTATCCTCCAATGACTTCCGTTACTGCCAGTGTCATACTATGCACGATAGGACGTCAAGCTGCATGGCATGCCGCTATTTCAGATAGTTTAGCATAGCGCCGCGGTCGGCGCTTCGCCAGCAACCGTTGTCCGGCGAAGCACCCGCGTCAGAGACGGGTCGAACCAAGTTCGCGCATGTAGCGTGCACAAATTATCCCACATCACCAGATCTCCGGCCGTCCATACATGTTCATAACAATATGCCGGATCTTCGAGCTTTTTGAATAAATACGCCAATAATTTATCACTTTCTCCACGGTCAACCCCGACGATGTGGTCAGTCATTAATCGATTTACATAAAGCACTTCTCTCCCCGTCTCAGGGTGCTGAATCACAACGGGATGTTCATAGCGTGGTGCATCGGGCGCACTTTCGTTAGCTTTAATTGTCGCGTTCGCATCGTAATCATAGACGTTGTGCGCCTTAAGCCCCTTTAATCGTTCCTTTATATCTACGTCTAGGGCGTCATACGCGCGATAAGAATTAGCAAACCTTGTATTGCCTCCTTCGGTCGGAATCTCGAGGGCGAACAGGATGGTTGCCCGCGACGGAGTCTCGTAGTAGCACTGATCAGTATGGAACTGCATTTCCCCGTCGGGCAATACGCCGTCCATCCCATCGACTGATTTATTTGCCACATACATAAAATTTTGGGGGCCTTCCTCTACAACTTTTACTGTTCGAACCTCCTGTCGCGGTCCAAACCACTCGGTGAAGGCAATCTGATCATCACTAGACAGATCCTGACCAGGAATTACGACCACAAAATAATCAAGCCATGCTTGGCGTATTTCATTCATTGTGGTGTCGTTTAATACCCCGCTTAGGTCAACACCCGTAATACGGGCACCCAGCGTCGGCGTTAAAGGTTCTACCGAAATACTCATTTTGAAATCCCCCAATCCCAATACTTTGATGTCAGATAGATATACGAAATAGTCTCATTTTTTCCCAGTTTTAGTATAACGAAATATGGCTATTTATCCGCGATATCTGGCGTATCAAACGCCGTTACCGGAGGTACCTCCCCCTCGTAAACTTCTACTTCAACTAACGCCGTCTGTGCCATACAGCTTTGTGCTAGCCTCGACGATCCCTTGTCAATCGTCAGGACGTTCGGGTTTCCGTGCTTTTCGAGGCTACCAATATCGGTCTTATCCAGAGGGTCGAGCCATGCTCCCGTCGATAGTTGCACCACGCCTTGGCGCACACTGTCCTTGACCTCGGCACCCGCCAAACAAGCGCCGCGGCTATTGAAAAGGCGTACCACATCTCCGTGAGAAATCCCCCGTACGGCCGCATCAAAGGGGTGGATTGATACAGGTTCACGTCCAGCGATCTTGGTGCCTTGGCTCGGTTCGCAAAAATCTAGCTGGCTGTGCATACGCCGCAGCGGTTGGTTCGAAATAAGGTGTAGCGGGTATTCTTCAGCTTTATCCGAACCCAGCCATTCGGCGGGTTCCAACCAAGTTGGATGGCCCGGACAATCTTCGTACCCAAACCCGTCAATGGTATCAGAGAAAATCTCAATTCGCCCGGAGGGAGTTTTCAATGCCATTTTGTTAGGGTCTCTACGAAATCCTTCGAACAATATCGAGGATTCCTCCGGTGTCTTGAATTCCCAGAACCCGCGCTCCCAGAACACCTCAAAATCCGGCATATCAATGTTCTTCTTTTTCGCAGACTTTTTAGCGTTACCGTACATGTACCGCAGCCACTCCATCTCATCTCGCCCCTGAGTGAATTCCTCGAAGACACCCAATCGCATAGCTAACCCCGAGAAAATATCGTAATCGCTACGCGCATTACCAACCGGCGAGACTGCCTGATACATGGCAACAAAGAAACGGTCTCGTAGCCCGGCGGAGATATCATTACGTTCTAGAGTCGTTGTGACAGGCAGCACGATATCCGCACGCCGTGCAGCGGGGGTCCACCATGGTTCGTGGACGATAATACTTTCTGGCCGCTGCCACGCCTTCAAAAATCTATTGATGTCTTGCTGTTTATGAAATGGGTTTCCTCCGGCCCAATATACCATCCGTATATCGGGGTAGGTTAGCCGCTCACCATTAAAATCGTATTCTAAGCCGGGACTTAGCAACATATCTACGACTCTAGCCATCGGGATGTAGTTGCTGACAGCGTTGCCGCCTTGCGGTAGGCCAAAATTGGGCATTCTGGAAGCTTGTTGACCGATCGTTGCGTTCGATCCATATCCAATCCCTACTCCGCCACCCGGCAACCCAATCTGCCCCAGCATTGCAGCAAGCGTAATCGCCATCCAGCAGGGTTGTTCGCCATGGTCGCAGCGTTGTACCGACCAGCTAACAGTGATCATGGTTCGCGTTCGCGCCATACGGCGCGCGAGTTCACGTAGGCGATTAGCTTCAATACCGGTGATATCTGCCGCCCAATCAGCGTTTTTCGCGACACCATCGGTGCTGCCCAAAAGGTAAGGTTCAAAACGGTCGTAGCCGACACAGAACCGATCTAAGAATTGCTGGTCATGAAGCCCTTCGGATACCAAAGTATGCGCAATCCCGAGCATTAAAGCAGTATCGGTGTTTGGTCTGGGAGCTATCCAGTCGACGTCCACTTCATCAGTAAAATCGTCCCTGATAGGGCTAATCTGGACCAAATCGACTCCGGCACGATACGCATCGCGTACATGATCTTGGGTTTCGTGCCGCGCGATACCATCCTTGGACACCTGACTGTTCTTGGGGGATATACCGCCGAAAGCGACCAATAACTTAGAATTCTCGACAATATTTGGCCAACTTGTCGGTCGCATTACAGGCTCCATCCCGCCAGTTACACGGGGTAAGATCACGGAAGCTGACCCAAAAGAATAATTTGTCACTTGATCAACGAAACCGCCGACGTCATTGAAAAATCTCTTTAGCTGTGTCGTTGCGGAATGGAAAGTTCCAGCACTGGCCCAGCCGGAGGAGGCAAAGATCGCTTCGTTCCCATACGTTGTCCTTACACGGTTTATTTCCGCAGCGACAAGATCCATCGCCTCGTCCCAAGAAACGGCGACGAACTGCTCCACTCCGCGCCCAGAGGTATCGCTGCGAAAACCGTCTTCCAACCATCCTTTTCGGACCATCGGCTGCGTCACTCGGCAATCAGCATGCACAACGTCGGGCATGGCATTGATCATTGGAGATGGTTCAGGGTCGTTTTCGAATGGCTGCACCGCTGTCACGCGCCCGTTGGAGGACGATACCCGGTAAGTCCCCCAATGAGACGCAGTTAATGTACCCTCAGGCTGCGATGTCATCACACTTCTCCATTCACTTTTCTTACGATGATACTGACAGTTGATTATTAACAGAGATCACCATCGCATCAGTACCTACGAAATCTATTTCAATTTTACAAAAGATAGAAAACAGGGCGCACTCTTTTCAACTTTAGCACAGTGTCACAAATTCGGTGCATTACCTTGCATTGGCCCAATCAGAGTCGTAAACCGAGGGAACCTTGTGAAATACGCACGGGACCTGTTGAGAATACGATTACTATTTAAGGGAGCTGAAATGAAGAATGGACTAAGACTACTTTCGCTGATAGCCCTATTTTTTATAGTGGGTGCACCGTCGGTACATGCCCACAGCGGCGCCGGTATCGGCGCCGGGCTCCTTCATCCAATCCAAGGGCTTGACCACTTGCTGATACTTCTTGCGATTGGCGTTCTAGCGGGTCGTAAAGTGGGAAA
The DNA here is from genome assembly GCA_002937455.1 of Alphaproteobacteria bacterium MarineAlpha11_Bin1. The sequence continues at coordinate 1,909 of PTJZ01000007.1, read as the reverse complement.
ATTCGTATGGATGCTGCCAGCCTTGTTTCTAATTCTTATGGCTGCGGGAACAACATTTCCTCTCGTTGGTATTGCGATTCCCGTTACCAGTAACGAAATCCTAATTGCGCTCGCCATTCTGATGTTCCTTGCCGCAATTTCGCTGCAGCTGAGCCGCGCAATTTCTATCGTTCTAGCCGGAGCACTCGCGGTTCTTCACGGCGGCGCACATGGGGATGCTATGGCTGCATTCCATGGGGAAATCTTTATTGCAGGGTTTTTGGCATCTACAATCATAGTTATTGTTGGGGGCATCGCTATCGGGAAGCGAATCGATGCACTTAGTGCACCACAGCTAGTTTCGGTGATAAGTAATAAAAAGTTGGGGGCTCAAGAGAAAATTTAAACGTATAGCCTAGACGGTTTTCATTTTTATATATTGCGACGATCAAAATCGCGGCGCTCCGCAATTAACGCAACCGCGAAACCGAATACAAGTCCCCAGAATGCAGCGCCGATGCCGTATATTGATACCCCCCCCACGGTCGTGAGGAAAGTTACCAACGCACTGAGCGAGAATTTGCCACCAAAACCGGCGATAAATGCAGATTGAAGCACTGGGATCATGGCAAGCCCCGCCAAAGTAGCGATAAAAGCGATAGGTAACGCCAAACCGATCTGTAATGCCGTCGGCGCAAACAAGCCGAATATAATAAAAAATAGGCCAAACCAGAGGCCGCCGACGAAACGCCATTCCCGGTCGCCGGATACATTGAGGATCGCGTTCGCCGGTCCAGTTACAACTGTAGGCACGCATCCCAATAAGCCATACAAAATCGTGCCACCGCCACATATCAATGTAGAGAGATTCTGCGGTGGCCTATAACCAGCATTACGAAGGATCGCGAATCCCTGCGTATTATGAATGCCAACAACGGTAACCGTTAGGGGGATGACAAATTCGATAATAGCCTTGAGGCTGAAATCGGGGCTGACCAAAATAGGTACGACCAGTCTCAAATTCATCTCATCGCTGGTATTGAAATTTCCAGTTAATAGGATAGCAACGGTGCCCCCAATCAGCGCCGAAAGCAGCGGCGGAAATCGTCTCTGTAATTCCGGAGATAACGAAGAAATTAGATAACCGCAGATCATGGCGCCGGCCACCCAAATACCGGTTCCGAATACTTCGATCATCTTGAGCCCGTAGGGCAGAAATACCCCAGCAACCATTGCCATCACGATTGGTTCGGGTAGTGCTCGCGTTGCTTTACGGATAAAACCGGTCATCGCGAGCAGAAGGATTAGGACCCCAGTGACCAAATAGGCCCCAACCATTTCCGCAAGTGAAAGGTGCATAAGGGCCGGACCAACGATAACCAGCGCGGGCATACTGTATCCGAAGGCAAGCGGCTGGCGGTAAAGGTAGCAAACCAGAATAGTTAGTAAGCCGCTCAGCGAGTATCCAGCGAAGAGCCAGACAGCAATCTGGTTAGCGGGTAGTTCAGCAGCGCTACCGACAGCGAGGGTCATCGCGCCGGGCCCCGCCGCTGCAAAAAGGAAAGCGCTGAAACCGTTAACCAAATTATGCCCGAAACCCTGTCGTAGGAGGCCAGAAATTCGAGGCAGTGGGGTCTGAATTTTCTCTATTATAGGTTGGTTATCCGACATTTCAGAACCAGCGGTGATTGCTTGGCGCTGATAACAGATTTAAACTTTCTAGAAAAGCTAATGAGTGAATGCGCCTCCAAACTACGAATAGATCAATCATCTTTGATCACGGTGTAGAAATCCTGCGGCAAAAAACATAACATATATCTCAAAAGCCCCCGGCTGCGAGGGAGCACCTCGGAGGCGCTGTCGCAATCAATTCCGGAGAGTGGCGCGCCCGGGAGGATTCGAACCCCCAACCTCCTGATCCGTAGTCAGG
>PTJZ01000006.1 GCA_002937455.1 Alphaproteobacteria bacterium MarineAlpha11_Bin1 | reverse complement strand
AGTGTCTCCAGGTTAATTATTTTGCCTTCGGTGCGTCGACGTTCGATTTTGCTGTCAACCAACGTTGCGATTCCAGCGGAGTCGTAGCCGCGGTATTCAAGCCGTTTCAGCCCGTCCAATAAAATTGGGACTGCATCCGCTTTACCGATAGTTCCAATGATTCCGCACATAATCCGACCGTCTCAAACTTTCCCTGGCAGTTCCGCCTATTTCTTTTTGGCTGCATCTTTTTCGGACTGGCGCTTCTTTCTAAACGATGCTGCGCGACCATCGACGTTTTTCTGCCGCCCACGCGCCACCGAGAGAGCATCGGCTCCGACATCGCCGGTCACGACCGATCCAGCGCCAACAATTGCACCCTCTCCGATCTTCAACGGCGCGACCAACGCGGAGTTGGAACCGATGAAAGCGCCGGCGCCAACATCGGTCTTATATTTAAAGAACCCGTCATAATTACAAGTTATGGTACCGGCCCCGATGTTGGCGTAGGCACCAATCCGGGCATCGCCAATGTAGGTCAGATGATTGACCTTTGCTCCTTCCTCCACCAATGCCGCCTTAATCTCGACAAAATTGCCTATAGAAACATCGTTTTCGATCCTAGTGCCTGGCCGCAATCGCGCAAACGGGCCGATGATCGCGCCCGATGCGACATCCGCTTCTTCGATATGACAGAAGGACCGAATCTCAACATTATCGGCGATCTTAACGCCTGGGCCCAAAAATACGTTTGGCGCTATAGAAACGTCGCGACCGATTTTTGTATCAGCGGAAAACCAAACGGTGCCCGGATCGGTCATAGTCACACCGTTTTCCATTGCGGTATTTCGGAGACGCTCCTGCATTTGGGCCTCGGCTTCAGCTAATTGCGCCCGGCTATTAACCCCTACTACTTCAGCCGGGTCAGTAGCTTCCATAACGGCGCAGTTAAGGCCCCGTTCGTGCGCAATTTGAATAATATCCGTCAAATAGTATTCGCCGTTGGCGTTGTCGTTTTCCACCGCATCCAGCAAAGGGAATAGATATTCTCCGCGGATCACCATGATGCCCGCATTGCATAGGGCTAATTGGCGTTGGTGGTCGGTCGCGTCTCTGAACTCGACAATAGCTTTTAGCCCACCTCCGGATTCGGTGACCAGACGTCCATATTCTGCCGGGTCGTCTGGCCGGAAGCCGAGCACGACGAGGGCCGGATTATCGGCCGCACGCCGCGCCGACAGCATTTTTTGCATAGTTTCGGCAGTCAGTAGCGGCGTATCGCCAAACAGTATCAGGACGTCACCATCAAACCCTTCTATCGCTTCACGCGCCGCAAGAACGGCGTGACCGGTCCCCAACGCCTCAGTCTGGATAGCGATATCTGCCGGCGCCACTGCGTCCGCTACCTCATCCATACCAGGGGCAAGAACGACGACTATTTTGTCGGGAGAGACCGCATCCAATTCTGACCGTATATGAGAAATCATTGGACGGTTCGCGATCGGGTGAAGAACCTTTGGCAGGTTCGACTCCATTCGCGTGCCCATACCAGCCGCCAGAATGATCGCAGCACATGCTCCCGTGGTCATAGCGCCGGAAACCCGCTCAGTTTAAAATGCCCACGGGCGCGACATGGTACCTTCTCAAATCCGCCCGATCATAGAAACTTGCCACACTTGGGGGGTCTCCGCCAAGAGCTTAACCAAGTAGTTTTCTGAAATTTTCATTTCTTTTCAGTCGTTTCTGGATATTTGAGCCTCATCTTGTGTCCATTCGAATTGACAGATGCCGCATTTAGGTGCGCGATGACAGACCCTAACGGCGTATCAGTTGTCAAACGCACCGGGACCGGCGGGACATGTGCGAAGGTTTTCGCCATCCAAACGCGGGCTGTACGTTCGCGATCATTCCAACCGGATTTATCTTCCTTTTTAAATCCAGCTTTTTTTGTGATTGTGACGCGGCAAGTCACAGTTTCGCCAACATACGGGGTGTATCCACTGTACTGCAGTTTATCTCTGCCATCGGGTTTTGCGACCAAGTCGTAGCTTCTGCGACCGTCGAATACCGGCATCTTGGCCTCACAAGATTTGCCGTTGTCCATTTCTCGAATTATGCCCAAAATAGCCCCGGTCAGGTCTGTGACACCGCTGCGCATTTCAATCGGCACTCTATCTCGACCGTCACTTTCCGGCTCTGGTAAGATCCGATCGATTGTTGCAATTCCATCCGCAAACTTTAGATCTACGACCCGGTCTTGGCCGCGCCAATTATTTCTCTGGCCTGCAACAATTGGACTGATCTTACTCTCAGAAAGCTCTCCATTAGAATAAGCTTTCATCCACCAAGGAAACATCCGGCCTATCAATCCAACAGACTCGGCCTTCGCAGTAAATTTATAGGCTGAGCTTTTAAGACTAATATCCACAGTCAGGTCTACTACGTTAAAACCTCCGAAATATATTTTGTAGAATAGTTTGACATCTCGCGTGGTCGCGCCTGCAGGGTTCGCCAACAATACGACAATAAAAAATGTGAGCAGGAAATTTCTGGCTCTCATATTTGGCGTCCGTTTCGATTTAAATCGAAGTTCTCTAGGATAATACATAGAAATGTGGTGTTCGGGTCGCGTTGACAAGCCCCCATCTCCCACCTTATAAGCCCGGCCGGTTCCGGGCGCGTAGCTCAGCGGGAGAGCACTCGCCTCACACGCGAGGGGTCGCTGGTTCAATCCCAGCCGCGCCCACCATACCGTTTCATCCAGAGTAGATGTTACCCCGGAGCACAAAGATTCCAAGAGACTTCATACCGCTTTTTTCTCCTTACCGGCGCAGTGGCTAGAAGTACCGTCCATGACGAACGGATAAGGCTTGTAGAGCCTGAGTATCTATCAAGTTGCAATTTTTTCGGGGTGATGGAAAAATATATTCTGTTTCTGCAATTTGGGAGGGAAACCCATGAGTCCTGATTCTAATTCCGGGCCTGCGCTGATCGGGATAGAACCCACGATCTACCCCGAAAACGATCTCACGCAGCGGCCGCTGACCCGAGCGAAGTTCCTCAAAAACACATGGTATGTGGCTATGCCATCAGAGGAACTGAAGGACGGCGAAATCGTTCACCGTACGATTCTCAATTTGCCAGTTGCATTTTACCGGAAGGAAAAGGGTGGCATCGCGGCTATCAGGGATATGTGCCCGCATCGGCAGGTACCTCTCTCGATGGGCACCCTGCACTCCGGCGACCGGGTACAGTGCATTTATCACGGCCTCCAGTTCGGGGCTGACGGCAAATGCATACACAATCCGCACGGTAGTCAGAAAATTTCGGCTGCCCTGCACCTGCCGGCCTATCCGGTGGTCGAGAAACACCGGTTGCTGTGGATCTGGATGGGCGAAAAGCCGGCCGATATCGATAAAATTCCGGATTACAGCTGCATCGACGACAGCCCGGAGCTCCACATCACGGAGTTTGGGTATCTGAGCGCGAAATGTCACTACGGACTGATGATCGACAACCTGCTAGATCTCAGTCACATCTGCTTTACTCATGCCGGCATCCTCGGCAATCCGGATACCGCGGAAACCGATCCGGACGTCACCGTCGAGGGCGACACCGTCACCGTGTCCCGTTATTCCGAGGATGCGGAAACGCCCGGCATGATCAAAATGTTCACCGACGATCCTGAACTTCAGGCCCGAGGTAAACAGTGGACAGCGATCACGTGGTACCCTGCATCGAACTTGATACTCAATTTTGGCGCCACCAAGATCGGTGAGCCTAGGGAAAACGGTACCGGCTACATGGCGCTCCACTGGCTGACCCCAGAAACCGACCGTACGACGCATTACTATTATTGCGCCGCACGCTGGAATGTGCAGACCGACGATGCACGCAACAAGGAAATTCGCGAACTGATCTACAAGATGCGGACCTTCGCCTTTGCCGACCAAGACATGCCGGTAATCGCGGCCCAGCAAGTAGCGCAGGATTCTCTCAATCATGAGCCGAACCCGGCGAAACTCAGTATCGATGCGGGGCCCAATGCATACGAAAAGATCCTAAACCGGTTGATAGCGGAAGAGAGCTGACCCGATCTGAAATAGTCAGAAATCGTACTAGGTAATGGGGGAGACCCTGTTACCAAGCCATCTGGTTTGCCGGACAAATTGCCGTTGGATTTATAATAGGCATCGCAACTCACGACCATTCCATTACGGTCGAACTGCCAGAGATCAAGCCCAAGCCATTCGAGCCGATCACCGTTGGATAAGGTTCCTGTGATGTGCCATTCCTTCCGTTCGCTGTTCCCTTATCAAGGTAGTGCTGACGGAATCCGTTCCCATAAAAAAAATTCGCATTGAAAACCCAGGTGCCGTCATAGGTCTCTTCAGCTAGGATAATTTTTGTTACCTTTCCAAGGAATCTGGAACTGTCCAATAGCATGATATCTCTTAATGTCGATCAGAAAGCTTGTTTTAACTCCGAACGGTCTCTCCCTAACGGTGAGAATATCCTCTTAGTGACTTCCGAAAGAGTTCGCGACCGCCTAATATTTGACGCAACTTGATTCTTAGGCAAAGAGAAAATCAACTCTCAAATTTGGCGAATTAACCCCGAACTCCGACACTGGTTAATAGACAGAAAGTAGATTTTGCTACCCAACGAAAGAAATAAATCTCTTACGGAAACCGGCCCCGACACCCCAATGGGGAAGCTGTTCCGCTGCTACTGGATACCATTTCTGTTATCAGACGAGGTCGCTGAAAGAGACTGTCCTCCAGTACGTGTGACGCTTTTGTCAGAAAAACTGATCGCCTTCCGGGATAGCAACGGTGAGATCGGACTGATCGAAGAGTTCTGTGCACACCGACGTGTATCGTTGTGGTTTGGGCGTAATGAGGAAGGCGGTATTCGTTGCCCCTATCACGGCTGGAAATTCGACGTAACTGGCAAGTGCTTGGAGATCCCCTCGGAACCAGACGATAGTAAATTCCGATTAGAGGTTTCTCTCACCTCTTACCCTTGTGTTGAGCGCGGTGGCATTATTTGGACATATATGGGAGCACCGGAAAATAGGCCTGAACAGCCGGCTTTCGAGTGGATAACCGTACCGGAGAGCCAGCGCTATCACACTAAACGCTTGCAGGATTCGAACTACCTACAGGCTTTAGAAGGTGGCATCGACTCGAGTCATGTAGGGTTTCTCCACGCCGGCGAGCTACGAAGCGATCCCTTGCATCACGGCTCCAAAGGTTCAGATTATCATATATCCGATCTTAAGCCTCGCTTCGAAGTAAAGGAAACCGACGGCGGACTGAATATGGGTGTGCGGCGTAATGCGGGCACGGACAAATTCTATTGGCGCATAACACCCTGGATTATGCCCTGGTATACTATCGTTCCGCCCTACGGAGATAACCCACTTCACGGTCACGCGTGGGTTCCTATCGATGACCAGACATGTTTTGCGTGGACGTTTTCCTATCATCCAAGTCGGCCGCTGAACGAGCTTGAGTTATCCGTCATGACCGAGGGCGGTAGCCTGCATGTAACGCAAATCCCGGGCACCTTTCGCCCGGTCGCCAATAAAGATAATGATTATTATATCGATCGCGAGGCTCAAACGGCTGGCACCTCACCTAGCGGCGTCAAAGGGATCGCCATGCAGGACGCCGCAATCCAAGAAAGTATGGGAGTGATTGCTAACCGATCGCGTGAAAATTTAGTCCTGACCGACCGCGGGATCACCCAGACACGTCGACAGCTTCTCAAAGCGGCCGAAAACATAGTACTAGGGATTCCACCTCCGGGACTGGATCCAGAAGCACAGGCAGTTCGGTCTGCATCATTTGAACTAGAACGAGAGATTCCATTTGACAAAGCGCCGGGCGAGCCGACAAAAGTCAAAAAGGGCGTTGCCCATACCTCAATCTAATGCAAAGGAAAAAAATGCAAACCGACGAACTCGACCACCGCGCAGCCGGAGCACTCAGGTTTCAAGATAAGGTCTGCATAATAACGGGCGCGGGCCAAGGTATAGGCCGGGCGACAGCACGGCGACTGGGTCAGGAAGGTGGAAAAATTGTCGTTGCCGACAGGATTGAGGAAACGGCTACCCGCACCACTGATGAGTTACAGGAATACGGTGTAGAAGCGATCAAAGTAGTTATAGACCTCAGCACCTACGAAGGTTCAGAAATTCTTGTGGCGGAGACCATAACAGCTTTTGGGAGGGTCGACGTTCTAGTCAACAATGTAGGCGGCACTATCTGGATGAAGCCATTCCACCTTTACACGCCAGAAGAGATAGAGATGGAACTGGAGCGCTCTTTGATGCCAACACTTTGGGGTTGCCGCGCTGTCTTACCGGTAATGATGGAGCAAAAATCAGGTGCAATCGTCAATCTGGGATCCCAGTCGGTGCGGGGGCTTTATCGTCTGCCTTACGCTTCGAGTAAGGGTGGGATACTTGCACTTGGAAAAGTGCTAGCGATGGAGTACGGGAAGTATGGCATCCGCGTAAACACGATGTCGCCCGGCGGCACGGATATTCCGGATCGTGTGACCGAGCGTTCTTTCATTCGCCCTGGTGTAATTGCGGAAGATCCAGATCAGGCGGACACTTTCCGTCGGGAGATGATTGACGATATCACTAATCAGCAAGCCATAAAGCGACGAGGCACACCAGAAGAGCAGGCAGCTGCGATAGCTTTCTTGGCGTCTGAAGACGCAAGCTTCATAACCGGTGATAATATTAACTGTAGCGGCGGGCAGTCCTAAGTAGTGATTCGAAGTGGTGGGTTTCCTCGGCGGTAGCGCGTTTAAACTCCCTCGCGCTCAAAGAGCCGAAGAGTCTCGAATTCAAGATGATCTTTTTAAAAAACGCTCTACTGATAGCCTCCAATCGGACTTCAATAGCCCCGAATGCTGACTTCCATTCTCTTTCGCAGTTCTTGCGTAACAGCCGGCTCCATGTTGAACCAGCGCTTCCATGCCGGCGGACCCTGATGGAGCAGCATACCGACGCCATTAAGGGTGCGATTGCCTCGCGCACGGGCAGTAGCCAGAAACGGTGTTTCCAGCGGTATATAAATAATATCGGCAACGATCGCCTCACGTGGAAGCGCGTCGAGACGGATATCGAGCGCCGCTTCGCCTTGCATACCCTGGCTAGTCACGTTTACCGCTATCGCCACACCGGATAGCAAATCGTGTCTATCTTCCCATGGGTAGACTGTGATACCCCCCCCCAGTTCTTCAGCTAACTTTTCAGCCCGTTCTTGGGTTCGGTTCACAAGGCGGAGCTCGGTTACCCCCTTTTCTAAAAGGGCATAGCAGACCGCGCGGCCACCACCACCAGCACCGATAACCGTGACCGGTCCAGAATCGGTCCGCCAGTCCGGGTAAAACTCGCCGAGATTCCCTCGAAACCCCAACCAGTCGTTGTTGGTCCCAAGGAGTGAGCCGTCTTCATGCACTACAACACAACTGATGGCACCGATCTTTTTCGCCACCTCGTCGACCTCGTCGACGACTTCCATCGCCGCCTGCTTGTGTGGAATCGTTAGGTTGCAGCCTGCGAAACCCAGCGGATGCATTGCGCGCAGCGCGGGGCCAATTTGACCTGGTTCGATTGCCAGAGGTACATAAGTGCCGTTAAGCCCCTGATGCTCCATCCAGTAGTTGTGCATCAAAGGCGAACGCGAATGCATTACCGGCCAACCCATGACAGCAGCCATGCAGAAACGGTCGGAACGTATCACGAAGCGGCCTCTTCCAGTTTTGCGCTAAAGTGGTCCCAGGTACGCTTGAAAAGGTTCGGTTTCCAAAGCTTCTCGCGGCACAGGGCCAACTCTTCGTCACTGAACGAGTAGGGCGTACCGATCTGCGAAGCCATGTACTGGCGCTCAGCATTGTCTTCAAGGTAATTCATCAATACGAAGGCATCAACCAAACTGTCTCCACAGGTTACCGCACCGTGCGCCTTCATCAGCGCCGCCGGGCGGTCGCTCAGCGTATCCGTTAGACGTTTCGCCATCTCCGGGTTATTGATCGAATCCGGCGAGTCTAACACCGGAAGTGGATAGACCAAGGATCCTTGCGCGTAGACTGGCAAATACTCAGCCCCGGCGGTCGAAAGGATGGTCGACCAGTTGGGGTGAGCGTGAATTACAGACTTAACGTCCGGGCGGGCGGTGTAGATGCCCACATGAAGATGAAATTCCAGCGGTGGTTTACCGTTCCCGTCGATGACATTCCCACCAAAATCAATAGTGCAAATATCGTCGGCCGTCAGCTGACTACGCTGACACGATCCGATATTGATCAGTATCAGGTCACCGCCAAGACGGATACTGGCATGGCCGTTATAGTCTAGGATCCCGCTGTGCTCGAGCATCCGGATACATCGGACGATCTGCTGCTTTTGGTCATCGAGTTCACTCATCTGGTGCCCTTGTGTTCTCTATACCGCTACGTCAGTCGTGACACCCTGCGGGGAAATGTCTTCCTGCCTGAGTGTTTGTGAACGATGCCATGCGGTTAGTAATAGAGAAGCATCTATTCCAAGGCAGCTCGGTTTTCCTCGATCCCAAACGGGAACGGGTAGTCGCCAAACATAGTTTGCATGCATCGCGCATATAGACGGCGGCGGAGTGGGCCCATTTGGGCGAGCCGAAACGCTTGCCTTTAAGGTCCTCAACAGTTTTGACAGCCGCGTTTTTATTGACGTAAAACGCCGGCAACCGAAACAATCTTGAATACACTACCGGCAGACCAAAAATGTCGAAGTCATCGCGGGTGATCTGCACCGAAAACTTATAGAATCTGAGTTCCACGACATCCCATTCCCAGTTGGCGGTAAAACGAGAAAATACCTCGTGATGCCCAAGAATCGACCACGTGTGATCAATACCAGCGGCGCGGACGGCACCGCTGCGAAAATCGCTGAAATGGTCATAATCAGTCGACGCAATGCTGAGATTCAGTTTATACATTAGCGTCCTGCCCGGCGGGAAAAATGCTCCCAAGCGCGAGAGAAGCCAGCTTGCTCATTTTCTGCTCCACGCCTAGCTTCGATCTCCCCTTCACTTAAATATTCGACGCTACCGCCCAAGCCAATAGCGTCAAGCTGGATCTGCGCATTTACCTGCAAGAAGATCGACGTCAGCACGGCGTCTTCGAGGCTGTACCCGGCGATTGTCGCACCGTGTCCCCGCATAAGAACAATTTTGCCCGCACCCAAAGTTTCGCACATGTCACGGCCCTGCTCCATAGTAGTCACCAACATAATAGTCTCGTCTCCGAACCTGTCCCTGATGTCCCAAGTAGGTGGTGGATCACCGATGCGGGCAGCGACATGGATAATAGGCTGCAGCTGCACCGACGACACCGTAAAAGGAACCACTTGGTAAGAATGATTGTGCACCACCGAATGCACATCTGGTCGCTGTTCATATATAGCCCCGTGAATGGCGCGCTCCGAATACGGTGTCCGGTCACCGAGATTAATTGGCGTACCGTCAAGCTCAAAGGTGACGATGTCTTCCGGCTCGATCAGAGAAGGTGCTTTAGAAAACGCCAGCAGGTAGCGGTTTGGATCGTCAGGATGCCGGATACTGACATGACCATATGAATCGCAGACATTTTCATGCGCGACGATGCGATTGGCAGTGACAAGCATCTCGATTGTAGTATCCAGGTTGGACATTAGACCCCCGTTCCACTATCTGGTCGTATCATAGATTTTTATACGCCTCATCAGATACCAACAAGCTCGCCAGGTTCTCTCAGTTTTTTAGCTGAGATAGCGCTTCAGGATCGGGGGTGACACCGACCACGTTGGCCATCAGCCCGGTGGTACAGAAATGACCGATAGCAGCGACAAGTTCGACGATGCGCTGATACCCCAACGTTTTCTCGGCGGCGGCGAACCGTGTATCAGACAAATTACCTGAGTGGAGAAGCTCCTGCGTAACCGCGTGGACGGCAGCATCTTCGTCATTGTCGAAGACTGGCTGCCGACCCTCGTTAATAGCTTCAATAATATCGCGGTCCAACCCCGCCCTAAGAGCAGTTTGGGCCTGCGCGCTCCATGGGTAAGCTGCCTTCCAGTGGCGGACCGTCAACAACGAGATTATGCGCACCTGTGCCGAGCTAAGTGAACAATCCAGAAGGTGGGTACTAGATTCGTTATGCAACCGCCACACATCGGCCGAATAAGCATAGCCGATGGCTGGCCCGAAACCAGCCCGCGCGTTATTTGCAACCACCCGGTCAAAGGCTGCCTGCTGTTCCTCATCCATATCCTTACGGTCTAACACGGGTATTCTAGTCATCCGGTATCTTCCTTATCAGGTGAATTGGGAGGTGTCGCTGCGACACGAGAGAAATCCTCTCTCCAGCCAGTCGCGTTCAAGTTTGCGGCCGATGAAAACTAAACGCGAAACGCGCGCGTCCGAACCCCAGTCACCGACAAAATCACCTTCCAGCATCATGTTAACCGCTTGCAACGCCAACTTCCGCTTGTCGCCGGCTATTGAAACGATCCCTTTGGTCCGAAGAATATCGGTGCCGAAACGTCCCAGCGCGTCTTGCAGCCACTTTTCCAAGCGATCTGCGTCCATATGCGCCTCACTGCTTAAGGAGAGGCTAGAAATTCCGGTCGCGTCAATATGATCATGATGATCAACGTCGGGGATATGTTGCAGTTGAGCCTCGATTCTCTCGAGATCGAAACCATAGCGGTCGAGAATTGCGGTAGCCGGTACATCCGAACGGTTGGTCCGAGTGATCGGAGCGAACGGATTGCTCTCTCGGATCAGTTTCTCGATTTCCGTGACCGGCAAGCGAGCATCATCCACCTTGTTCAGCACTAGATAATCACTGAATGCTACTTGGTCGGCAGCGTCATTTCCGTACTTCAGCTGTTCGACAATATTCACGGCATCGATAACGCATACCACCGAGTCAAGGCGGCACTGCGCACCGATCAACTGGTCAATTACCATCGTCTGAATGACTGGGCTAGGATTGGCGAGGCCGGTCGTTTCGATAATTATCCCTTTTAGGCCTGACTTGTCGATTAGTAAATTACGTATCGTTCGAATCAAATCACCGCGGACTACGCAGCAGATACAGCCACTATTTAGCTCTATAAGTTCTTCGTCACCGGTTTCGATCAGGTCACCGTCAATACCTATTTCCCCAAATTCATTGACGATAACTGCGTAACGTTGCCCAACGACTTCCGAGAGTAGTCTATTAAGTAGCGTCGTTTTGCCGGCACCCAGATAACCGGTCAGAACCGTGACCGGTATACGTGTGTTGGAGGTTCGGTTAGACCCTGCCAATACTACTCCATTACCTCTATTCCCACGGCATTAGGGAGGCGTGAATAACATCGCCACTGCTGCCAACAGCGTTGATAGCGTTGTGTACGTCTTCAAGGCCGAACCGGTGTGTAGTCATAAGGCTGATATCAAAGCGGTCAGAGGCTAGCTGTTTTAGGCCCAACTCGCAGCTCTCGTAATTGTGTCCACGGGCCGCCTTTACGGTGATGTATTTATTAGCGATCTTACCCATCGGATAATTCGGAAATTCGGGCACATCCTCTCCCTGGAATTGTAGCGTTCCCCCCTTGCGCTTTAGCGCCTCAACGCCAAGCAAAGTAGGGATAGTGCCCGCACCAGCCGTGCAGTCGAGCGAAACGTCCAGCCCCTCGCCGCCGGTAATTTCCATAATTCTCTGGAGCGGGTCCTCTTCCTCTACGTTGATGATGTGATCAGCGCCCAGCTTTTTCGCTACCTCAAGGCGCTTTAGGTCTTTAGAGGTGCCCGTGACAATAATGAGCGATGCGCCCGCCTCTTTACAGGCGATCGTATTGCATAGCCCTTGCTGCCCAGGCCCCTGTATCAACACCCTATCATCATATCCAACCTCACAATCGAATAGCGCCCATTGGATGCCATTCGCCATTGGTGTTACGACGCCTGCGACCTCTGGTGACAGTCCGTCAGGTACCTTATGGATTACCGAATTCCATGGTAGGTACATATACTGTGCGAACCCACCGAATAAATGTGGTTCGCGTTCAGCCAATGTATAACCAAAGCGCAATCCCTCGGGAAATTTTCGCCAGTCTGTGAACATACATAGCCGGTAATCGCCGCGGTGACAGTGTTGACAGTCCATACAGCCGACATAGTGTTCGACGAATACTAGGTCGCCTTCTTTAAGACCCCTTCTCTTTTTGAACGTGTTACCAGCCTTCGCAATATAACCGATATTTTCGTGCCCCATTATCACGGGGCCCTCAAAAGGTGGCTTGGAATAGAACTTAACGTCCGTACCACAAATACCGGCAACTTCTACCTTTAGTAGTGCTGACTCATCCGGAATATCCGGCATATCATATTCTCGGAACTCGGTTTTCTGCGGTGCCGTGCGCACGGCAGCCTGAACTTTTTCGACCACGCTGGCCACTCCACTGATTGTGTTGACCCAGATTTACCAAAGCGGCAGAGTCTGGGCAAATTCTAACGTGTTCATCAATTGGAACCAAATCCATGTTTAGACGACTAGGGCCCGAGGAAAATATCATAAAGGATATTGCCCGGGTGGAGCGTATGATACGAGACCGGTTCGGGATCCCGCATTCTGCAATTATCTTAGTTTCGGAAGATCTCGGCTTTAAACCCGGGTTCCCGAGGAAAGAAACCAACGCGGTGTTTTGGAAGCACGACACCCGATACCGGCTTAAGGTCTTCTCACCTATAGCAGAAGTAATAGCCGATGACCTGCCGATGACCTGGCTTTTACCGTCCCTTGAAGATACCGGAGAGTTAGATTGCTGTTGATAATCAAAAAGAAGGAGGTCTTGTGAGGAAGGCTAGGCTCCATGCTGTATCTCGTACTCAGGGAAATAACCGCGCTCTGAAGGATGGTGAAATTTCCCTACCAGATTTCGATATAGATTTCGAAGAGGTGCCCGTTCTCGTACATGCATTTCGCCGTATGGTACGCGAAATGTCGTATGACATTTGTGAAATGGCTTTGACCACTTACATTTGTGCTCGCACACATGGCGTGAAGTTCACCGCGCTACCGATATTTCTTGTGCGTGATTTTCATCACGATGCCATTATACATCACGTACCATCGGGTCTTTCATCGCCGACCGACCTCGCGGGCAAGCGGGTGGGCGTGAACCGGGGCTACACGGTGACAACAGGTGTTTGGGCAAGGTCTATCCTTCAGGAGGAATTCGGCGTCGATCTTTCATCGGTAACTTGGTGTCCCTCGGGGGACGAACACGTTACGACTTACCAGCCACCGGCAAATGTTCAACCGTTAGAAAATGGAGACCTTGAAAGCGCCCTAACTTCCGGGAGCCTGGTCGCTGCGGTCGGTGCAAAGGTCGACCACCCAGATGTGACAACCCTGTTTGAAGACCCTTTTTCTGCTGCTGTTGCAGCGCTTAAAGGACGCGATTTTTACCCTATCAATCATACAGTAGTTGTACGAGATGATCTTCTGGCGGAAAAACCTGAAGTCGCTGTGCAGTTATTCGAAGCGTTCACAGCCTCCAAGGATTTGTATGTCGAGAAACTCAAGACTGGCCGAATTAGAGATATGAGCCGAGTAGACAAAGTACATTTGGCAGCGCTAGACGTAATGGACGATCCTCTGCCCTACGGCATTGATCCTAACCGGAGTACCCTAGAGAAATTGATCGGACACGCGGTTGAGCAGAAGATCATTCCTGAAGTAATCACTGTCGAAGAACTTTTTGCGGAACCGACGCTTCATTTATTGGGTTAGCGAAGGGTCAACCTGCTACTCCTCTCAAAAATTCAAGAATACGTTCAGGGATATTCTTTTCGGATTGTTCATTAGCAGGGATATCAACGTACTCGGATCCAGCAAGACATTCTCTTAGATACATTGCAGCTGATGTTGCATGTGCGTCATCAGCGCCTGGGATAATTATTGAAGGAACATCGAGTGCCAATAGCTGTTCGGCATCTGCTCCGGGAGCGGTGTCACGGTCGAATAACCCACGATACATGTTAGTCACAATCTTCGTATATTGACGCAAATCAAATTCCGCATATAGGGCAGCAAAACTATTATCGTTGCGAATCAGCGTACACCAAGGACCCCCGCGTGGGTCCTCCGAGAAATTTTTGTCGTGACTACGTACTAGATCAACTGCGGCCTGCATTCCGTTTTCCTGAACGAAGGTGAGATGCTGGTTAAAACGGAGATGGCAGTTGATACGGTATTTCGCACCACCTACCGGCCAAAAAAGAACCATAGATAGCACCCGATCGGGATGTCTAACTCCAAACGCAGTTACAGCAGGACACCCCATGCAGCCGCCCAGCAGGTGGACCTTTTCACAACCGATTTTATCGAGCAATCCAGCACCTTGGCTTACGAAATGCTGCCAGCCGACCGCTTCGATCCGTCCACCGGACTCGCCATTCTCCCGTCGGTCGAACAATATACAGGTGTAGTACGCGGGCAGGTGTTCTAATAGTTTGATGCGTTTATAAATGCCTAGATTAGTCCATTGCTCCAGCCGAGCATTAAAACCACCCGGTGCATACATCAGCACCGGTGGTCCGTCACCGAGTATTTCGTAATGAGTCCGAATTCCGTCGATTATAACATAAGGCATTTTGTTGGATCTTTATAAAAATTCAGTAAGCTGCAACCCTATCGGGGCTATCGCAATCCGTCCATTGACGGAAAGTCAATAGACTTATAATTAGTCGTGGCGGTAATGCGGTCGCGCAGACTGTAAAGACAAGCCTTTGCACAGGAGCAAAAGACGCGGAAATCGCGAACTGCAGCCGAAGTTGGATACGGCGGCAAGAAAGATGAATCTGGAGACGGACAATGCTGCGCAAGGAAGTAAATGACCTACTGACCCAAACGGACAAAGGAACGCCCATGGGCGAGTTATTCCGTCAGTACTGGCTACCTGCAATGCTGGCAGAAGAACTGCCGGAAAACGACTGTCCGCCCGTCCGAGTCGAGTTGCTGGGTGAGAAAATGGTCGCATTCCGAGACTCTAAGGGTCGTTACGGGCTGATAGAGGAATTTTGTGCTCACCGCCGCGTATCATTGTGGTTCGGCAGAAACGAAGATTGTGGTTTGCGCTGCCCCTACCACGGTTGGAAATTCGACGTGGAAGGCAACTGTATGGAGATACCGTCCGAACCGGAGGACAGCGTGGTCCGGCAAGAGGCAAAGTTGCAAGCATACCCGCTGATCAAGGTCGGGGACATTCTATGGACACATATGGGCGATCCGACGAATCGTCCCGCGGAACCGGAATGGGAGTTTGCGACGGTGAAACCAGAACAAACTGTTTCCACGAAACGTTTACAGGAGTGCAACTGGTTGCAAGGATTGGAAGGTGGAATCGATTCCAGCCATGTATCTTGGCTGCATTCGATGGAACTGGAACGCGACCCTCTTTTCAAAGGAGCCAAAGCAAATAAATTCAACATGGGAGACATGAAGCCCATCTTCGAAGTTCGGGATTCAGAAGGCGGACTTTATGTGGCCGCGCGTAGGAATGTCGAAGGCGGGAAATATTACTGGCGGATTACGCAGTGGGTTATGCCATGCTTCACTATGATCGCACCCCGCGCCGATCACCCGCAGCATGGCCATTTCTGGGTGCCGATCAATGACGAAAACTGCTGGACGTGGAGCTATGACTACCATCCTGATCGACCGTTGACAGCCGAAGAACGCCAAGCTTGCCTCGATGGTAAGGGTATTCATGTACCGCTTATACCCGGCACATATCGCTCAGCTCAAAACAAAGACAACGATTACTTGATCGACCGGGAAGCACAGAAACGTGGTGAAACCTATTCTGGCGTGATGGGGTTTGGCATGCAGGATGCATCGCTACAGGAATCAATGGGTCCGATTGTGGACCGGTCTCGTGAGAACCTAGTGCCGACGGATTACGGAATTGTTATGACCCGTAACAAGCTACGTAAGGCCGCAAATGACTTGGCGAATAAAGGAATTATGCCGACAGGACGCAAATCAGAACACATGAAAGTACGGTCGGTTGCGGTCGTTTTGGATCCGGAGGAGGATTATACCGAAGCCTGTAAGGAAGCCTTCAAGACAAACACCGGAAAGGAGCGTGTAACGGTTTAGAGTTCTTTTCTTGCCGCTGAACAATCGCCAGCTAACCACTAAAATGTCAGCCTTGGAAAAACTTTACGGACATTGCCGCTAAAAATCTCAGTGCGTTCAGCATCAGTCAAATTGGGCGTACCATCGATGTACCGCTTGGTATCGTCATAGTTAAAACCCGTTTCAGGATCGACCCCACGAACCGCCCCGACCATTTCCGAGGCAAACAGGATATTCTTGGTCGGGATTACCTTAGTCATGCAGTCGATCCCCGGTTGATGATAAACACATGTGTCGAAAAATACGTTTTCCAGAAGGTGTTCATCCAGTGACGGCTTTCCCATGTCCTGTGCAAGCCCACGATAGCGACCCCAGTGGAATGGCACCGCACCACCGCCATGTGGAATAATGAATTTAAGTGTCGGAAAGTCTTTGAACAGATCGCCAAGGATCAGCTGCATGAATACCGTCGTGTCACCGGCGATATAATGCGCGCCAGTGTGATGGAAATTGGGATTGCAGGAACCACTTACGTGCAACATGCCGGGTACGTCGAGTTCAACCATTTTCTCCCACAATGGGTACCACCATTTGTCGGTGATCGGTGGATCAGTCCACATCGCACCCGACGGGTCGGGATTCACATTAACACCGATAAAACCCATTTCGTTTACGCATCTCTCCAACTCGGGAATAGATTTTGCGGGTTCCACCCCAGGATACTGTGGTAACTGGCAAACCGGCACAAAGCGTTCAGGGTACAAGTCACAGACGCGTCGCACCATATTGTTGCAGATCTCTGCCCAATAATAGCTGGTTTGCTCTGTCCCTAGGTGGTGCCCCATACCCACCGCCCTCGGCGAAAATATAGTCATGTCCGTACCGCGTTCCTGCTGAAGCTTTATTTGCGCCGGCTCTATGCGCTCTCGGATTTCTTCATCTTTGATCCTAAGCTCTGCGCGGGTCGGCAAAAACGACGGGTCAGCATCCAGGCCTGCCAGCTGTTCTCTGCGGTAATCGGTCAGCTGCTCCGGTTCGGTCGTGTAATGTCCATGACAGTCAATGATCATGACGACGTTCCTCTCTTTTCGATCTCGTTTACGGGGCTCGCGAGAGCTCGTTCGCTACATTCTAAATAAACCTTCAGTGGATTGGGAGAGCGACCCATTGGTTAATTTCACGGGGTCGTTTATCGATAGTACACAAAATAGGATAAATTAGATCTATACCTGTTGATAAAGGAAATATCGCAACCTGCTATGGACGCGGTCCTTTCAACGACATCACCGTTGAATACGACGGCTACATTTACCCCTTTAAGAAGTATAAGACGCTTAATGCATCCGCGGAGGGTAAGTTTAACTGAGTTACATGCGTGATTGCTGTTTTAACGTTGGAGATGCTTATAAAAGCCACCAGAACAACCGGACTATCGATTTGATTCGAATTGGCGGAGAGAGAGGGATTCGAACCCTCGAAACGGTTACCCGTTTACTGATTTAGCAAACCAGCGCCTTCAGCCACTCGGCCACCTCTCCGCCGGGAGCGGTTTTTTACACGCTGTATGCAAGGGCGTATTTAACCGAGCAGTACCCTCTAAGCAATACGGAAAACTGTGCTTTCTCCTCAATTTCCAGTTCTAATTTCAACGATGAAGGTGCCGCTTACGCATGTAGGATAAAAACTATCGCCTACTTGAAATTTCAAACTATTCCAGCTGGCTGCCTCTACCCCTTATCATAAGGGTTTCTGGTTTGGTTTGTGTTAGCAGGGGTTCAAAGGAATGGAATGATGGACTTAATCATCTTCAGAATTCCTTAGAATACCGTAAGGCGTATTTTATAGTATCCCACGCTTATCTTATTTTATCCAAATCCTCCTGGAAACTCGTCCGTTGATTAATTTTTATATAAATTGTTATTGCGAATAATTCGCATTCGCACTATATATTGAGTCCCGTTCTGCTCCGATTCTTCAGAAGGAAACCCCCTGATGTTTCCGGAAGAGAGCCCTGAGTTTCATTTATCATCTTCAACCAGGGGGGCAGAACGGCCCAGAATCTTCGGGGTAGGTATCTATGAATGACCCAAGCGATGAACAAGAAAGATCTACTATTAATGATTTGCAGGACGTCATGAAACGCCTGAGCCTTGCGATAAATGTAGCAGAGACCGTAATGGCGAAAAGTGCTGTGGATTATATTCCGAACGCGCTTTTAAACATCACTATTTCGAGAATTATCGCCGCTGAAGGCAAAGCTAATACCGCGAATTTACTCTCTACATTAGCTCAAATGATAAGCGATGGAGTAGACCCCGAGAAGGGAGGCCCGGTGAGGCTATCTAGAACTCGGGCAGATTAAGCATTTTAATCCGTTGGACCTGCGATACCCTATAGTTCTGTTCACCATCAAATAATTAAATAGCTAATTGAATTGCGCCTCCGACAAATGTAATTAAATGGAGATGCGGCTACCGCGGATTATATCAAAATCTCGCCATATCTCGATATAGTACCCCGAAATTTTTATAGATGGGACGTCATGTCATCGACGGTGCTAAAAATAATCTGGGTAACTTATGATTTTTGCAATCCAACCGAGAGAAAAATTCAAAACAGAAAAAACAAATCCATGATCAGGTTTTATTACGTATACCGAGCCTGAATAAGTTGGTTCGGATTATGATTATTGAATGGCGTAAAAATACAATCGACCGCATTAATAGAGATCCACTTTTTAACAATGGCTTGCATTGGACCACTGTCGTAAGCGAGAAGCTTCTGCTAGCTATTATTGGAGCTCTTACCATGCTTGCGGCGGTAATGGATATCGTCTCCTTGTGGGATATGCGAGCAGTTGAGCTCTCAGATTTATTCCTGTTTTTCATATATGCCGAGATAGTGGGAATGGTCGGCGCATTCTATGTTAGTAGGCGTATACCGGTGACCTTACCCATAATTATCGCCATCACCGCACTCTGCAGGACTCTAATCGGCCAAGGGAAAGAAGCAGATCCGACGACTTTACTAGCCGCAGCGGGAGCGATTTTTATTCTGGCTGGTTCAGCTTACGTTATGAGTTTAAAAGACAAACTTAGTATGGAAAAAGAAGTGCTGAGATCCTCGATGAAGAAAAAAAGTAAAAATAAACGGGCTAGCGTGTTCCAAGATGAATAAAGGATAGACTGATCCATCTCTAGTTATCTCAATCTGTTAATGACTCACATCATCTACTCGACAGCGTGAAAAATTATCGGTACTGGGTAAGAAATACTGGGTCGTTACAAAGAAAGTTAAATGCCCTCATTTAATTTAAATGATGAAATGAACTTGCTTAATTAGATCCCGCTGCGTCATCTAGAATAACATTCAAAATGGCAGTTGTACCACCTTCTACTTCTTGTCGTGCCTTTTTTAATGCAGCGGGGAGATCAGAAAGTTTATCGACCCGGCAGCCATAAAAGCCAAATGGCGAACCAAGCTCTGAATAGTCTAGGTCAGTGATTGTATGCCCAACAGATGTATTATGTTCCGCCGCAACTCCGTCCGGATAGTAGGTATGGTGCTCCTTGCGCATCGCGGAGTAACCACCATTGTTAAATATGACAATCAATACCGGCAGATCCCTGTGTTTCGAGAGAGCAAGGCTCTGGACAACTGGATTATACATGAAAGAACCATCACCAATTACCGATACAACGAGACGGTCTCTCATTGCCAGTTTGGTGCCGAGCGCTAGACCGAGCCCCTGTCCCAACCCACCGGACGGAACACTAAAGAATGACTGCGGTCCTTGGAATGCGAGATGTCGGACGATAATCGGTCGATGGGTAATTGTTTCGTCAATATAGACAGAGTCGTCAGGCAAAATATTCCCAAGCATCGCACAGAGACCGACAGGCGTAATAGTGTTTTTCGCGAGCGAGGCATGTTCGAGAGATTTTTTGCCGGCTACGAGATTATCATGCGCCGCCGACCATTTCCTAAAACGCGAGGCCACAACCGCAGCGTCCACGCCCTTCTCGCGGATCACCGCGACTAGGGACTTTAGCGTTGCAACCGCATCTCCTTCAAGGAATATATCGGCCTGCAAGCTCTGGTGTACCATATGTGGACGAAACGGGGTCTCGTCGATATTCACAATTTTCGCCTTAGCCGGCTTCGCACTCGGGGGTGTCCAAGGCGCGCGAGCACGAAGTGTTAGCACAACATCGCTGTCATGTAGATATTCTGGCTCCCCCATACCTTGGTACATAGGGTGGTCCTTGGGAAAATTGGTAAAATCGAGCCAGCGGCATTCGGAAACTGGAATTGCTAACAGGTCTGCTAGTTCAATCGTCGCGGCGTAGCCGGCAGGATCACGGCCGATTGACTCGGCCACAATAGCTGGGGCCTTAGAGGTAAGGAGCATATCAGCGACCGCCTCGATATCAGTGCTAGGGGGGGCAGGCTTGGGCGCAGGGGGAACCTTACGGGGGTTCTGGGGAGGCGTCCAGCCGTGGAGCATGGTTTCGATAGGGATCGACATATAAACCGGCCCAGGGGGAGACCGCTGCGCCATTTCACCTGCGCGGATGAGCTGCTCGTGTAACGTATGCGGACTACTGACAGGCTGGGACCACTTTGTAATGCGATCTACAAGGCTAGATGGTCCCCCGACTACCGATAACACGCCATGCCATTGCGGTCCGGGCTCGAAGCCTCCCTGTTCGCTATAAGTCTGGGACTCGCCAGAAACAACCACCATGGGCAACCCAGCCCGATTGGCCGCATCGATACCCATTGACCCTTGCAGTAATCCAACACCAGTGTGCAACATGACAGCCTGCATACGGCCGGTGAATGCCGTGTATCCCATCGCGAGATTGACCGCGAGGGTTTCATGGGCGCAGCTCAGATACTCTGGCCCTTTGGATCTTTCCTTAGCCTGTCGTGCAAATGCTTCCCAGACTGAACCCCACTCCGATCCCGGAGAAGCCATCACGTAATCAATATCGAGCCGGCGAAAAGCCTCAACTATTGCCTCACCACCATCCATATAGTTCTTCATGCTATGGTATTCCTTTACCTTTTTCCGCCCGGTCACGAAGGGAAAGTCTATCGCGCCTCGAACACATGGGATAGATAGGGATTAGATATAAAATTGACGTCGACATGAACCCCAATGCCAAGCCCGACAAGTATTCTAGAGACCACACGTATTTCTGAAAACGCGGTATAAAGTATGGTGATAAAGCCCTTTTCAGACAAAGCCCATGATTCTTGATCCGTGCAAACAGCCCTGTACGAGAATTTTTAGGTTTGACGGTTTGACCGGATGGTGTTTACTCTAAACTTTTTAATCTTTTTTCTACTTGGTTCGGCCTCCCAGGAACCGTGTCCAACAATCATGTCCGGTTACGCCGGTAACAATACGCTGTCTTGAGGTATGGCGCTTAGACCAGATCACCTATTTCTTCGCGCGTCGGAGTATCCATGCCGCGGTGGACCCCCGGTCGATCTCCGACCTCTTCATACCAGCGTCTTAAATTCGGCAACTTTTTGAAGTCTAACCGAACCCAACTATGTAACGCTATCCACGGAAAGATAGCGATATCAGCAATCGAATAAACACCGCCGGTCAAATAGGTTTTGTCGGCCAATTCTCGGTCCATGACCTTACATAAGCGATCTACTTCGTAGGCATATCGCTTTCTGCCATAAGCGATGTCGTCGTCTTGGGCGTTGTCGGGGTGCTGGTAAAGAAAATGGAACGCCTGCCCAAAATTCGGTCCGATGCCACCCATTTGCCACATTAACCATTGGACCGTCGACCAGTACCCATCCTCATCTCCGGGCATGAACATTCCGGTCTTTTCCGCAAGATACAGAAGGATAGCGCCGGATTCGAACAGCGACAGTGTTTTCCCATCCGGTCCCTCAGGATCGACGATAGCGGGAATACGCCCGTTAGCGCTGATTTTTAGAAATTCTGGCGCGTACTGATCACCCGCAGTTATATCGATAATGTGAGTGCAGTAGTCGAGTCCGCATTCTTCTAACATGATCGACACTTTGCGCCCATTTGACGTCCGATAGGTATAAAGATCGATCACCGGAACTACGTTCTTGATTTCAGCCCGCCGATTTTCCCTGAGATGACTGGGTCTTTCCGTACATCATTTCCCAGCCTTTCTCGGTGAAGGTGTTGTCCTTTCGTCTTTGATCCTTTAGCGTCTCTAACGCGGCAACGACCTGAGGACGCTCCCATATCTTATCGCGCCAGCGCATCAGATTAGGAAATTTGTTGCTGTCTATTCCCTGCTTTACCGGATCGCGTAGCCACGGCATGATAGCCATGTCGGCAATGGTATATTCATCCGCGGCAATCCATTCACGTCCTTCGAGTTGGCGATCAATTACGCCATAGATACGCTTGCCTTCATTGACGTAGCGGTCTCGGGCGTATTCTAAGCGCTCTTTTGGTTCGCGTTCCGGCGCATAGGCGTTGAAGTGATGGCACTGACCAAGCATTGGGCCGACTGATCCCATCTGGAACATCAGCCACTGCAGGACATCATATTTTTTGCGCGGGTCGTTTGGGAAAAATTTTCCAGATTTCTCGCCCAAGTATATCAAACAGGCGGCGGATTCGAAAATTGAAATCGGTTCATCGTCCGGACCACTTGGATCGACAATCGCAGGCATTTTGTTGTTTGGACTGATCTTTAGAAAATTCGGCTTAAACTGATCTCCATCCTGTATATTGATCGGGATTATGTTGTGCTCAATTTCCGCTTCGTGGAGCATTATGTGAACTTTATGCCCGTTGGGCGTCGGCCAGGTATAGACGTCGATCATTGTGATGCCTCCGCTAGGGTTTTGTTGATCGGATCATAACGTTTTGTCTAACTAGTACGATACATCACCAAAAAAACCACAATATTCTTTCGACAAGAAATCTTAAGATTGCACAGTTACCGGTCGAGCTTTTTTCTCAGAAATTCATTCACAACTTGCGGGTTGGCCTTGCCGTGTGTAGCCCTCATTACCTGACCGACAAACCAACCAAAAACCTTTTCGTTTCCACCCTTGTATTGTTCCACCTGGGTGGCGCCCTTAGAGATGGCTTCGTCGACCGCAGCTTCAATCGCACCGTGATCAGTTACCTGTTTCATACCGCGATTTTCAACGATTTTTTGAGGATCATCACCATTTTGGAACATTATCTCAAACACGTCTTTAGCCAACCGAGTTGACACAGTACCATCGTCGATTAGATCAACCAGTTGACCAAGTTGTCGAGCGGAAACGGGGGAGGCCTCGATATCTATGTCAGCCCGATTTAGCGCACCAAATAACTCCCCCATAATCCAGTTTGCCACAACCTTCGCATTTCTCCCGTCAGCGACCGTTTCGAAATATTGGGCCGTCTCTCGATCGGCTACGAGCGTTCCCGCATCCTCAGCGCTGAGGCCGTAGTCTTCGATAAATCGGCTCTTCCTTTGATCCGGCATCTCCGGCAGGGAGTCTCGGATTGTTTCTACCCAACTTTGCCCAAATTCAAGAGGTAATAGGTCTGGATCAGGAAAATACCGATAGTCGTGTGCCTCTTCCTTCGAACGCATGGAGCGTGTCTCACCGCGGTCAGAATCAAACAAGCGCGTTTCCTGATCAACCTCACCGCCATCTTCGATAAGCTCAATTTGACGTTGAACCTCACAATCAATTGCCTGACGAATGAAACGAATGGAGTTAACGTTCTTTATTTCAGTACGGGTTCCGAGGCCATGACCGGGTTTTCGAACCGATACATTGACGTCCGCGCGCAGAGACCCTTCCTGCATATTGCCGTCGCAGGTACCCAGATAACGAAGGATAGAACGGATCTTCTCGACGTAGGCTCCCGCTTCCTCTGCCGATCTCAGGTCAGGTTCGGACACGATTTCCATTAGGGCCACGCCCGACCGGTTTAGATCAATCAGCGTCTTGCCGGGATCCTGATCATGCAACGATTTTCCAGCGTCCTGTTCAAGATGCAATCGAGTAATCCCGATGGTCCTAGTCGTACCGTCTTCTAGGTCTATTTCGATTTCGCCCTTGCCTACCACAGGATGCAGGTACTGCGAAATCTGATAGCCTTGCGGTAGATCCGGGTAGAAGTAATTTTTACGATCGAAGATCGATTTCAGATGGATTTCGGCATTCAGACCGAGCCCCGTGCGCACCGCCTGTTCAACCGCTGTCTCGTTAATAACCGGCAACATACCAGGCATGGCGGCATCGACGAGCGACACCTGTGTATTCGGCTCAGCACCAAATTCAGTGGATGCTCCGGAAAATAGTTTTGATTTGGCGACCACTTGTGCGTGCACCTCCAAACCAATCACGACCTCCCAATCGCCGGTGCGGCCTTGGATCAAAGACATAATTTTAGGCTCCCCTCATCAACCATGCGACAAAAAGGGTCAGCAACGCGTAAGCGCAGGAACGGAAAAGATACAGACGACCGATACGGATCCAATAGCCGCGGGTCTCCCTCTTTCGGAGTTCCGAGCCATTCAGACGAGAACGCATCCCTTCGAATTTTTCATGGGTTAGTCGAAACATTTCGTACATCGGCCAAGCCTGCACCCCAGAACACACTGCAAACGCCGCAAGCACGCCCTGGTTAGTGAATGTAAATATCTTCCAGCCGATGAGCCCTAGGCTGACATGGATCAGAAAGTACCAGATAGTTTGCATTTGCATCTCCAGGCCTCATTCCCGATCCGGCCGGCCCTTGAATCCAGCGGTGTCTTCGAGCACCTTTGCAGCGCGGAACATAGTTTCCTCGTCAAATGCCCTACCAATTAAGTGTAATCCTAGTGGTAGGCCCTCGCCCGACAACCCGACCGGCAATGAGATAGCAGGCAACCCCGCCAAAGAGGCGGGAACAGTCAAAGCATCATTCAGGTACATCGCGATCGGGTCATCGGATTTTTCTCCGATGGCAAACGCCACGCCTGGGGTAGTCGGGGTCAAGATTACGTCGCAGTTCTCATAAGCGTCTCTAAAATCCTCGGCAATCAGTGCACGGACCTTCTGCGCCTTCAAGTAATAGGCATCGTAATAGCCGGACGAAAGCGCGTAAGTGCCTATCAGAATTCGTCGTCGGACTTCGGGTCCGAATCCAGCAGCGCGGGTATTTTCGTATAATTCTGTCAGGTCCGTTCCATCCTCACGCTGTCCGTACCGAACGCCATCATAGCGGGCAAGGTTTGAAGAGGCCTCGGCGGGAGCGATAATATAATAAGCGGGTAGCGCGTATTTAGTGTGGGGCAGACTGATATTAATCAATTCTGCACCAGAATCCCTCAGCCAAGCCCTGCCCTGCTCCCACAACGCTTCGATTTCGGGGTTCATACCGTCCACGGCATATTCAACCGGAATACCGACGCGCAAGCCTTTGATGCCGCCGTCGAGTGCTGCCTCAAAATCAGGTGTCTCCATCTGGGCCGAGGTCGAGTCCTTCGGATCGAATCCGGCCATACCACCTAGCAGAATCGCGGCATCGCGCACAGTGCGCGTCATCGGCCCTGCCTGGTCCAGGGACGACGCAAAAGCCACGATTCCCCACCGTGAACACCGACCATAGGTCGGTTTCATGCCCACTATACCGCAGAATGCTGCGGGCTGGCGGATAGAGCCGCCGGTGTCGGTTCCCGTCGCCCCAAGGCATAAGCGCCCCGCCACCGCCGAAGCGGAGCCACCAGAGGAGCCACCGGGCACTAGCGGTTGCGTGTCACCAAGGCGACGCCAAGGGTTTTCGACGTGTCCAAAATAGCTGGTCTCGTTTGAAGAGCCCATTGCAAACTCGTCAAGGTTGGTTTTGCCTAACATTACAGTACCGGCACGACGGAGATTGTTTGTCACCGTACTTTCATAGGGCGGTACGAAGCCTTCCAGTATGCGAGATGCCGCTGTAGTCTGGACACCTTCTGTGCAGAAAAGATCCTTGATCGCAAGCGGTATGCCATCGAGGGGACCCAGTTCCTTGTCTTCGGCCCGGCGCGCATCTGATGCATCCGCATCAGCCCGCGCCCGATCCGGTGTTTCAGTGATAAAAGCGTTGAGATCATGGCCGAATTCAAAAGCGGAAAGATACGCCTCAGTGAGTTCTCGGGCCGAAACCTTACCGGCCGCCATCGCGTCACGGGCCTCAGCGATGGTCAGATCTCGTAGATCCGATGGCAAAGACATTATTCGACCACTTTTGGGACTGAGAACATGCCGCTTTGCAGGTCGGGTGCATTTGCTGTCACCTTGTCCGAAACACTATCATCCGTGACCTCGTCAGTGCGCCAGCGCAGCTTCATCTCAGCGACCGATGCCATCGGTTCGACACCATCCGTTTCGACCTCGTCAAGTTGCTCGATCCATCTGATGATATTTGACAGCTCGCCTGCGAGCGAATTCGCTTCATCTTCTGAGATCTTCAGACGCGCTAGCCGCGCCACTCTGACAACGGTTTCTCTATCGACTATCATGTGGTTGAATTCTCCTGCAAAAGCGGGCGGAAATTATCATCGGCGTCCCACATCGGCAAGAACACTTCCCGAATGCGGCCGACCCGTTTATTAACGCGCACATGATTCTCGAAGATATCCGAACCTTACCCATTCACATGGCCGACCGGGCTAGCCTGATGGCACTAGATTTGGGGAAAAAGACAATCGGTATGGCAATTTCTGATGATGAGCGCCGTGTCGCAACTTCGCTGGACACTATCCTCCGGACTAAATTTTCGAAAGACGCTGACTTACTACTGACGTTGGCAATGGAATACAGTGTTGGGGGATTCATCATCGGTCTACCCGTCAACATGGATGGCACAGAGGGACCGCGCTGCCAGTCGGTTAGACAATTCGGCACCAATTTCGTCCAAAAGACAGATCTACCGATCGGGTACTGGGACGAACGCATGTCGACACAAGCAGTAGAACGCCACCTGATTGCGCAGGACGTAACCCGCAAACGCCGCGCCCGGGTCATCGATAAGATGGCGGCACAGTTCATTCTGCAAGGTGTGCTCGATTTCCTTCAGAAACTCGAAGACTGACCGAATCGACCATTTATACTCTTTTTTAACGTAAACACCGCCACATTTGTCTTCATTATAGTCGCCGGGTTCTTGCTTCTCCGGACCACGCTGTTTTCGGCGGGAACTATGAGCTCGTTTGGAGTGCGTCACCAATTTTATATTGCCCACGCTAATACTTTTCATCAGCTTTCAACCGCCGACATGGACAATATACTGTTCAGCGGATTGACTATCGAAGTTATCGGTATGCCGGCAATCCTTGAACTGGGATTGCTAGCCCTGCGTCCGAGGCCGCGGTTTCAGTGCCCCTCCTCTACATCAGGGATGGATCACGCCACTCAGTTAAATACATATATCGGCGCACTATTAGTTAGTCTCATTGCTGTTGGCCCTCTCCTTAAGTCTCGATGATTTATCGACGACAGCACTGTTAATCTTCCATGGCTCGCCTAACGCGCCCTTCTCGGCCATCCGCAGCAGATATTTTTCATCGTTCCAGTCAAAATTCGCTATAATACATTCACGACGCGTATCCATGCTGTCATACCTAAGATGGTAAGAAAAATCGGTGGACGTAGTCGAGGTAATATAAGAGAGCAAGTATGTATTATGCGACTGAAAAGAATGATCATGGCCTGTCATACAATCCGATCAAAGCCTGCGTGGTACCGCGCCCGATCGGCTGGATCACCTCGGTCAGCCCAGACGGGCTAATCAACGCTGCGCCTTACAGTTTCTTCAATATGCTTAGCTATAGTCCCCCTTACGTATTGTTTTCCGGCGGAGGGCACGTGGAGGACCAAAAAGAAAAAGACTCGGTTGCAAACGTTCGAGCGACCGGCGAGTTTGTCTATAATATGGCGACATGGGATCAGAGAGACCAGATGAACAATACGGGGCTTATCGTCGACCGCGCAGTCGAAGAATTAGCCGAAACAGGCCTTGAGGCACTTCCGTCAAAACTGGTTTCTCCACCGCGCATCAAAGGGGCACCGGTCCACCTTGAATGCAAGCTGCATGAGATAGTTAATCTCCCAGGAAAGGATGCCACCTCCACCCATCAAGCGGTTTTTGGTTTGGTGGTAGGCGTGCATATCGCCGACGACGCGATCACAGCTGAGGGGATCTTCGACGTAGCCCGTTACAAGCCACTATCCCGCCTTGGCTACAAAGATTATGCTTGGACAGACGAAAGCGTGATCTTCCAAATGGAAAAACGCACGCCAGAGGAAATGTCCGACAAGGCGCCGAAATCATCAGAGTAGCACTGTCAAAATCGGACCCGCGAATCAACACCTCTCATGTCGGGTTGCAGCACTTCGTCTCGCAACTTATAAACGGGTTTTAATGGCTGAAACAGTACCCGCAGCTGACCTCCATCTGCCGAGAAGGCATATACTCGGTATGGAAGGTGTTCCGAAGGAGGAAATCGAAAATCTCCTAGACCTCTCTGAATCCTATATCGATCAGAATAGGCAAGACGACAAAAAGAGCTCAATTCTGCGTGGTCGGACCTTAATCAACGTATTCTTCGAGAACTCAACCCGCACCCGCACATCATTCGAATTGGCTGGCAAACGACTTGGCGCCGATGTCATCAACATGTCGGTTAGTTCAAGTGCCATTAAAAAGGGGGAAACCCTTATCGATACCGCGATGACGCTTAACGCCATGCACCCAGACGTGCTGACCGTCCGTCACGGAGATTCCGGCGCTGTACAACTGCTGAGTGAAAAGGTCACTTGCTCGGTCTTGAATGCCGGTGACGGGAGTCACGAACATCCTACTCAGGCTTTACTCGACGCACTTACAATCCGACGACGCAAAAATACCCTTGAAGGACTGACTGTAGCGATTTGCGGGGATATCACCCACTCCCGGGTGGCGCGATCAAACATTTATCTTCTAAACACACTTGGTGCGAGGGTCCGGCTAGTAGCCCCCAAAACCCTGCTACCGGCGGAGATTGAGAAGTTTGGTGTCGAGGTACATCATCGGATGGAAGATGGGATCCGAGATGCCGATATCATCATGATGCTGCGGCTGCAGACCGAGCGTATGCAGGGCTCCTATGTGCCATCGACACGCGAGTATTTCCGGTTTTTTGGGTTAGACCGCGAGAAATTGGCTATCGCCAAACCGGATGCACTAATAATGCATCCAGGCCCCATGAACCGGGGGATTGAGATTGATTCCGAACTTGCTGACGATATCCATCGCAGCGTCATTCATGAACAGGTGGAGATGGGCGTCGCAGTCCGAATGGCCTGTCTCGACATCGTTACCCGCAACCTGTCGCGCAACATTGGTCACCGCGAATGACTGATCGCACTGCCTACATAAATGCCCGCTTGATCGATCCGGCCAGTGGTATCGACGCAAACGGCGGGGTTTTGATCGAAGGGAATAAGATTACCGACTGGGGTGCTGGCCTTTTTTCAGACGGCGTGCCGGATAACGTCAGGTCTATCGATTGCCAAGGATACTGTCTGACGCCTGGGCTGATCGACATGCGCGTTCATCTGCCGGAGCCGGGAGATGAGCACAAGGAAAGTTTTGAAACGGCAAGCGCTGCGGCGGCTGCAGGAGGAGTTACATCCATCGTCTGCCTGCCCGATGCGGATACCCCCATCGACAATATCTCCGTTCTAGAATTCATCGCTCGCCGCGCCCGCGAAACCAATATCGTCAAAATTTATGCCTACGGCACCATAACTCGCAATCGGGACGGGGGTGAATTGTCAGAATTCGGTATCCTGTCGGAAGCAGGCGCGTTAGCTTTTACCGACGGGGACCGGGCAGTAGCAGATGCCCTCGTAATGCGCCGGGCGCTATCCTATGCCGCGACATTTGATCTTCTAGTAGTTCAACACCCTGAGGAGCCGGGGCTCGCGGGTAACGGTCAGATGAATGAAGGTGAGGTTGCAACTCGCCTCGGCCTGGCCGGTATTCCGGCAGAGGCCGAAGTAATGATGATTGAACGCGATTTGCGCTTGGTTGAAATGACCGGCGCACGTTACCACGTGGCTCACGTCTCAACCGCCGCCTCGGTGGAGGTGATCAGAGAGGCCAAGGCACGTGGGCTTTCGGTAACCTGCGATACAGCGCCACATTATTTTGCGCTAAATGACACCTCGGTGATGGATTACCGAACTTTTACAAAGGTATCGCCGCCCTTGCGTGATGAAAATGACCGTGTCGGTGTTATAAGGGGCCTACGGGATGGCACGATCGACGTAATCGCGTCTGACCATCGCCCACAAGATCAAGATTCGAAACGACGGCCATTTACACAAGCAGAATCAGGTATCGTCGGTCTAGAGACTTTGTTGCCGCTAACCTTGGCCCTTTATCATTCTGAGCACATCCCCCTTATACACCTTGTTAAGCGGCTTACCGCCGCCCCTGGCGAACTACTCGATATGAAAGAAGGAAGGTTGGGAGTTGGGCTGCCAGCAGATTTTACCATATTTGATCCTGATCATGAGTGGGTAATCGAAGCTGACAAACTCCAAAGTAAATCCAAGAATACCCCGTTCGATGAATATCCTGTCAAAGGAATGGTGATGTGCACGATCGTTGGGGGCCGGCACGTCCATTCTTTAATCGACTAGCTTATGATCGATCCGATTAGCTGGGCATACAGCTGGCCATACATCCTTGCAGCATTTGTTGCTGCATATCTGCTTGGCTCTATCCCGTTTGGGTTAACGCTCACAAAAATAGCTGGCTTGGGCGATCTGAGAAAGATCGGCTCCGGAAATATTGGCGCGACAAACGTATTACGCACCGGCAGCCGAAAACTTGCAGCTGCTACTCTTTTGCTCGACGGGGGGAAGGGAGTTGTGGCCGTTCTGATCGCAAAGAACTTTGGTCCCGATATCATGATCGTTTCAGCTGCCGGAGCGCTGGTCGGACACGTATTCCCGGTTTGGCTTAAATTCAACGGCGGCAAGGGAGTTGCAACAGCGTTGGGTGTTATGCTTGCGCTTTCCCTGCCAGTCGGTGTGCTTTCCTGCGGTACGTGGCTGTTGGTGGCTGCCCTGTTCCGATATTCATCGCTATCAGCGATTTTCGCCGTCTCCGCAGCACCTATATATATGTGGTGGCTTGCCGACGCGCAAAGAATGGAGTTTGCGATCACTATAGCTATACTGATATGGACGAGACATTGGAGCAACATCAAGCGTCTCTTGCACCGCCAAGAGCCTCGTATCAATATTTCTCGTCAGCGTTGAAATATTACATATTGCGATTGCCAAAACATAATAACCGTAATTGTAAAATAAGAATTACGTTTTCCACCTTTCAGCCCTTTGGGGAAGAAATCGCAATCAAAAGTAGCATGATCTGAGGAGGACGCCGACCCTGCCATTTATGGTTGTAAGAGCCAACAAAACCGTTCTGGTCCCGTTCAGATGACCACTGGCAACTTATCTGTTTAAGCGTCGATTGTAGGTTGGGGACCGACATACGAATCTAAATCGGACTCGCTAACCATGTAGGTTTCATATGAAAATCCATATAGAATAGATTCCGACAAACTGATTTTTTAAGGCATATCAAATACATGAAGTGTTCATGATCTTATGCGTGTTCTCGGCCAAAGGATCATTATATTGGAACCATACCACTTCAAGTTACGTCCGAGCGGCAATTAGATCTGAAACAACGAAAACGTCCTAATCACGGGCCGCAAAAATTATAAAATTATCCTTTGCTCGCCTAAGAAGTGTTGACGAATTGTTAAGCTAGTGCCAAATGTCTGCCGCCTCGATCCGGGAACTCATGGTTCAGACTGTTTTTCTCGGACTGGATACAGTGGTATTCGGGAACCGAATTCCGCTGGCTTTATGAACATGTGGTCAACCAAACTGCCTGAGGTGCGTTGACTACAATAGAATATTCGGTGGCCATGGACGTCGTCGTCGTTGAATCGCCTGCTAAGGCAAAGACAATCAACAAGTATCTGGGTTCGGGCTATAAAGTCCTAGCGAGCGTTGGACATGTGCGCGATCTTGTTTCGAAGGATGGCTCAGTGCAGCCGGATCAAGGTTTCCGGATGGTCTGGACAGTGGATCCCCATGCGGAAAAAAACATTCAGGCAATTCAGGATGCTATTAAGGGTGCTGAGCACCTTTACCTTGCTACAGATCCTGATCGCGAAGGAGAAGCTATTTCCTGGCACGTTCAGGAAATACTCAACGAACGTGATGCGTTGAAAGACATCACCGTCAAACGCGTAGTGTTTCACGAAGTCACCAGAAATGCGGTTATCGAAGCGCTGGCCAACCCCCGTGAACTTAATCAGGAACTGATAGATGCCTACCTGGCACGGCGAGCACTGGATTACCTGGTTGGCTTCAGTCTATCGCCAGTTCTTTGGCGTAAACTGCCAGGATCGCGCTCCGCCGGACGTGTTCAGTCGGTGGCCCTACGCCTTATCTGCGAACGCGAAGCTGAGATCGAAATTTTTAAACCTCAGGAATATTGGACTGTTGGTGCAAAATTTACGACTAGTATCGGCAAATCAGTGCCGACACGCCTAACCCATCTCAATGGGAAAAAGCTAGATCGATACGATATCAATGACGAAAAAGCTGCGAAAGCTGCCGTCTCCGAAATTGAGAGACACGAATACAAAGTAAAATCAGTTGAGCGAAAAACAATTAATCGCCGCGCTGCTCCGCCCTTCACCACCTCTACCCTGCAGCAAGAAGCGTCACGAAAGATAGGTTTCGGCGCTACCCGCACAATGCGGATAGCGCAAAAACTCTATGAAGGCATTGATATCGGTGGCGAAACGGTCGGGCTGATCACCTACATGCGAACTGACAGCGTAAACATGGCACAGGAGGCTATCGTTGCGGTAAGGGCTGCAATTGGCCAAGATCACGGCCACGAATACGTCCCCGATAAACCAAATTCATACCGCAATAAATCTAAGAATGCTCAAGAAGCTCATGAGGCAATCCGCCCGACGGATTTCTTCAGGCGCCCTCACGAAGTGCGTCAACATCTCGGCGAAGACGAACGCAAACTATATGAACTGATATGGAAACGCGCAGTAGCGAGTCAGATGGAGGCGGCTATTATGGAGCAGGTCGCCGTTGACATTGGGTCGCTAGATGGAGGAACGGTGCTGCGGGCGAATGGCTCGATCGTCAAATTCGACGGGTTCCTCAAGCTATACCAAGAAGGCAAGGACGAGAGCGCCACCCCCAGTGGCGACGATGAATCCACAGATAATGATCGAGACCGAATTCTGCCTCCGATGTCGCAAGGCGAAACTATGGTCCGTGGTCCTGTGACACACGAGCAACATTTCACAAAGCCGCCGCCGCGATATACTGAGGCCAGCCTAGTCCGTAAGATGGAAGAACTAGGTATAGGGCGCCCGTCAACGTATGCGTCTATTTTGCAGGTTTTACAGGATCGAAACTATGTAGTTCTCGAGCAGCGCCGTTTCACTCCGCATGACCGCGGACGCATGGTCGTGGCTTTTTTAGCCGAATTTTTTCAACGATATGTCGAGTACGGGTTTACGGCCGATCTTGAGAACCGCCTCGATGATGTATCCAATGGCGAGATTGAATGGAAGGCACTGCTTAGTGATTTCTGGGTTGCGTTTTCCGAGGCAATCGAACAAACGAAGGAGCTACGGATCACGCATGTGATCGACAAACTCGATGCCGAGCTTGGGCCACACTTCTTTCCTGAGCGTAATAACGGTTCCGATCCCCGTAAATGTCCATCCTGCGAGGATGGTCGTCTTGGCCTTAAGCTGGGCCGCAACGGTGGTTTCATCGGATGTAGTAAATATCAAGAGGGTTGTGGGTACACGACAACCCTCCGTGTCGTATCCGGTGACGAAAACAAGGATGATATTTTCACAGGCCCAAAGGAATTGGGCCTAGATCCCGAAACCAGCCTGCCCGTATCAATACGAAAGGGGCCCTTTGGGGTTTACGTCCAACTTGGCGAAGCCGAGAAGGGGTCCAAGATAAAACCTAATCGCCAGTCTTTGCTCAATGGCATGGTACCGTCAGACGTCGATCTTGAATTAGCACTGGCCCTACTCTCGTTGCCTCGGCCGGTTGGGACTCACCCCGAAAATGGCGAAATGATTATTGCCGGTGTGGGTCGGTTCGGCCCGTACCTTAAGGTTGGTGACCGATATGTTAAACTGGGGCTGGACGACGATATACTTACCCTCGGCCTGAACCGCGCTGTGACCATTATTGCAGAATCCCCCGCTCGCAAAGACAGAACGAAAACAGCGGCCAAGGTTATTGGGGAACACCCCGAGGACAGGAAGCCCGTCGAATTGCGTGATGGCCGTTACGGCCCATACGTCAAACATGGCAGGATCAATGCGTCGCTGCCGCGCGATATGGAGCCGGAAGCAATATCCCTAGAATTGGCGCTAGAACTTATTGCATTACGAAAAGAAAAAATTGGCGCAAAGAAAGGCTCCAAGAAGAAGACAAAAAAAACAAATAGTAAGAAAAAATCTAAGGTAAAAAAGACGGCAAAAACCAAGACTGACGCCTCACCGCCTGCAGAGAAGGCGTGACGGAGGTCGAAGAACTTGACCGTTGAACGATAAGCTCCCCGATACCTCGTTTCCGACAAAGGAAGAAGTCCTTGATTTCGTGCGGGGTCACCTTGGTCCAATCGGTAAGAGGGAAATTGCCCGAGCATTTAATATTCGCGGGTCGGATCGGATTCGTCTGAATGAGATTCTGCGGGAGCTGAGGAGCAGCGGCGAACTCTCACGTGGACGCGGACGGCGATATGGGTCGCCAGGCACGCTGCCTAAGGTAAGCGTGATCGAGGTTAATGGAATCGATCACGATGGTGACCCTCTAGCGCGACCAGTGAAGTGGGATGGGAAAGGTGATCCGCCCATAATATATCTTGCACTTTCGCGAGGGGAGCCTGCGCTAGCGGAGGGTGATCGAATCCTAGCACGGCTTACAACCTCACACGATGGAACTTACATTGCCCGAACCATCAAACGTCTGGAAACACCCCATCGCAACGTACTGGGTATTTTTGAGACTATAAATGGCAAGAACCGGATTGTACCTACTAGCCGCCGCATCCGAACCGAATTTATTATCCCGCCGGGCCAAGAAAATGGCGCCTCAAAAGGTGACTTGGTGCAAGGTCAAGCGATCGGTGGAAAGAGCTTCGGTTTGCCAGAGGCCCGGGTTGCGAAAGTCGTAGAGGCAGCGGATGGTCCGCGTTCGGCAAGTATGATCGCCATTCACACTCACGATATTCCTGTCGACTTTACCCCAGATTCGATCGCCGCCGCAGCGTCGGCTAGACCGGTTACACCAAAGGGACGTGAAGATTTACGCAATATTAGCCTCGTCACCATTGATGGTTCGGATGCCCGCGATTTCGATGATGCAGTGTGGGCCGAAAAGGAGGAAAACGGCTGGCACCTAATCGTCGCGATTGCCGATGTTTCTTGGTACGTGCGTCCGGGTGGACCAATAGACCGCGATGCATTCGATCGGGGAAACTCAGTCTACTTCCCAGACAGGGTTGTTCCGATGCTCCCTGAAGCATTGTCTAACGGGCTATGTTCACTAGTTCCAAATGAAGACAGGGGGTGTTTGGCAGTTCACATGTGGATTAACGAACAGGGACAATTAGAGCGGCATGCGTTCGTTCGTGGAATAATGCGTTCAGCCGCCCGCCTTACATACCAGCAGTTAGAATCAGCATGGACCGGTAATCCAGACAGCGAAACGGCACCATTACTAAAGGACGTAATCACGCCACTTTATGGGGCTTTCACCGCACTACAGGGCGCCAGAATCCAGCGCGGTACTATCGATCTCGAACTTCCAGAACGAAAAGTAATCGTCGACAAAAATGGCAATGTATCGGGCATCGAATCTGTTGAACGCCTCGATAGCCATCGAGTAATCGAGGAATTCATGATTACCGCCAATGTTGCGGCTGCGGAAGCGCTTGAAGGTGAAGCCGCACCCTGTATGTACAGAGTACACGATCGCCCGTCTCTAGAAAAAATGGACGGATTACGCGAAACACTCGCACCTCTCGGTATCAAGTTGTCGAAGGGTCAAGTGGTCAAGCCTAATAATTTTCAGAAGATTGTTGCTCAGGCTGCGGGCAAGCCCGAAATGGAGTTAGTCAACATGGCTGTTTTGAGATCGCAAGCACAAGCAGAATACAGCCCACATAATATCGGCCATTTTGGGCTCGCCATAAGGCGGTACGCCCATTTTACGTCGCCAATCCGGCGGTATTCGGATCTCTTAGTACACCGATCTCTTATTACTGCTCTCGGGCTGGGGGATGACGGTCTAAAACAGGAAGATGGCGAACGTTTTTCCGAACTCGGAAAACATATTTCGCTTACCGAACGCCGAGCTGTTAGCGCCGAACGCGAGGCTGTTGATCGTTTCACGACCTTGTATCTGGCTAGTCACGTAGGTGCAGAATTTACAGCCCGGGTAAACGGCGTTCATCGAGCCGGATTATTCGTGACTCTTACAGAGACAGGAGCAGACGGCCTGGTGCCGATGTCGATGATTGGGCATGGTCGCTTCGATTTCGACCCGGTCTCCCAGAGTATTAACGGCCGGGCAACCGGTATTGCATACGCGATAGGCACGTCGCTTAATGTTCGTTTGGAAGATGCCAATATTCATACCGGCTCGTTGGCGTTTTCGATCATCCGCGATGGTGCGGTTAAGGTCAGCAATCAAAATAACATGTCCAAGAACGGTAAAAAGCGCCGTCGAAATAAGAAGGTGGAAAGTGGCAAAGGAAAGAGCATAAGTCGCGGGTGAATAGGTTACTGAGGGGAACCAGCCTCGATCAAACTAGAAGTTGGTACGCGTGTTATCAAGATCGGGTTAATCTAAGGGATATTTATCGTCGTTTTACGCCTCACCTAGAACGGGAAAAATATAAGACGGAATAACTGGATATGGACAAATTAATTCCTCGAATGGCGATGCGTAATCCTGAGAAGATTGGAGTCTTTGCATTTCTGGGCCTGTTAATTTGTGCATGTTCCACACCGCCTTCAGATCCAACAAGAGGAAGTATTCAACGCGGTGTGATTGAGACTGTTTTAGAAAATATCCACAAACGATATGCCACCGCATTGCCCATCAGTGAAATCTCTATCGCTGGTTTAAAAGGGTTGTCGGGAACCGATGACTTACTATTAATCAAGGAAGAGAAAGATATTATAATGCTCTTCTATAAAGACCGCGTACTGCAGCGCTGGCAGAAACCCCAAACCAATGACTATAAGCTATGGGCCCACTTAACATCTGATGCGTTGACACTAGCTCAGGCAGAATCCCACAAAGTTCGAGATACAAACGAAGAACATATTTTAAAACGTTTCTTTGAGGCGGGCTTTGAAAATCTCGACCGCTACACCCGTTATCATGGTCCGGATCAGACTCGCAACACGCGTGCTCGCCGCGAAGGGTTTGGCGGTCTGGGTATCACCATCCACCAGAAACAGGGGGAAACCTTCGTCAGCGAGATTTATGAGGGAACGCCGGCATTCAAGCAGGGTTTGATGGCCGGCGATCGAATTACCCATGTCGGCGGGGAGTTGTTAACAGGTCTACCTCAAAAAGCTGTTATCAGAAAATTACGTGGACCGGTACATAGTCGTGCGAAACTCACAATCATACGAGGGACTAGGCTACCTCCGTTGGAAGTCACCATGATACGGGCACATATCATAATACCCACGGTTAAATCGACGCTTGAAGGTCGTATACTAAATATTAAGGTCTCAGGCTTTAATCAGGGCACGTCACGCAGCCTTGGCAAGGTCCTCTCAGGTTCTGAGCGCAATACCGAGACAATTAAAGGCATTATTCTCGATCTCAGGGGCAATCCGGGCGGACTTCTGGAACAAGCCATAGCGATCGCTGACTATTTTTTAAATGATGGTCGAATTATTTCGACCGAGGGGCGAACCAAACACGCAAATCAAATTTTTGATGCATCTTTGGGGGATCGGGCCCATGGCGTGCCGATAGTCATTCTGGTGAACGGGCTATCTGCATCAGCGTCGGAAATTGTGGCGGCGGCTCTTCGCGACCGTGGTCGTGCCGTAATCGTCGGTTCTTCGTCATATGGCAAGGGCAGTGTACAGACTATCATCCGCTTGCCAAACCAAGGTGAATTGACGCTTACCTGGGCGCATATGATTGCGCCCTCCGGTTTAAACTTGGAGGGCTATGGCGTTATTCCAAAGGTCTGCACATCGGGCCAAAAACCTCACCGTGGAACAATGATGAGTGCCTCTAGAAATGGCGTGAATCATAATGATTATATGCCAAAATTCTTGCTCGGATCTCTTTACGCGGTTTCAACCTATCCGGCCATGGCACGCAAGTATTGCCCACCGTCCAATTTGGAGCGTCTAGAAGATATCGAAATCGCGCGATATCTTCTTAATCATAAGAAAATCTATTTTCAGGCCCTAAATAATGGGGCTTCGGCAATCGCAGAGCGTTGAACGCGGAGGAGTGCTTGACAGAAAGAGGGGAAAGCGTCACGTTCCCGCGCAATTTCTATAAGACTAAACTCGCCCTCGGAGTCGTTCTATGGCCAAGTCGAATACAATAGTGATAAAGCTGCTCAGTACTGCTGATACCGGTTATTACTATGTCGCAAAGAAAAATCCGCGGACCCTGTCAGAAAAGTTGGAATTTCGAAAATATGACCCGGTAGCCCGTAGACACGTGATGTTCAAGGAATCAAAGATAAAATAACGGGGCTGTCTAAAAGGAAAGATAACCGATCACCACCTATTAGTTGGCGTTTTGGTTACAGAGTTTTAAGTCAAAATATATTTACGCGCACCTTCCTGTCACCCAACGTACTAATCTGCCCTCGGCGCTGTCGGTAGAGCCTTCCTCAAAGACAATTCTTTGAGCCTTTCGTCGCTGACTGGCACCGGGGCGTGCATCATTAGATCCTGCGCCTGCTGGTTCATGGGAAATAGAATAACTTCTCTGATATTCGGCTCGTCTGCCAACAACATCACGATCCGATCAATCCCTGGTGCCGAGCCACCATGGGGTGGTGCACCAAACTTCAGTGCGTTCAGCATGCCCGCGAATTCTCTCTCCACCTGTTCTTGAGGGTACCCTGCGATTTCAAACGCCTTGTACATTATTTCTGGCCGGTGATTTCGAATTGCGCCACTCGACAACTCGATACCATTGCAAACAATATCATATTGGTATGCGAGAACATCCAGAGGATCTTTCGATCCTAAGGCTTCCAACCCGCCTTGGGGCATAGAAAACGGATTGTGGCTAAATTGGATCTGTCCCGTGTTTTCGTCTAGTTCGTACATCGGGTAGTCTACGATCCAGCAGAATTCAAATTTTTTCTGGTCAACGAGTTCGAGGGATTCGGCAATATGTGTCCTTGCTTGGCCTGCAAAAACAACAAAATCTCTTGGCACACCAGCTATAAAAAAAACCGCATCGCCGTCATTCAGGCCAAGCTGTGCACGCAATTCCTCTGTACGGGCTTCGCCGAGGTTTTTGGCAACCGGCCCCGCACCCTCACCGTCGCGATAAAAAATATAGCCGAGGCCCGGTTCCCCGTGTTTTTGTGCCCATGAATTCATACGGTCACAAAACGCGCGTGAACCACCTCCCGGTGCCGGAATTGCCCACACCTGAACACGTTCATCTTTTTCAATCATTCCTGAAAAAATCTTGAAACCGGATCCTCGAAAAATTTCGGTTATATCAGTCATCTCTATAGGGTTCCGAAGATCTGGTTTATCGGACCCATACTTTTGCATTGCATCAGCATAGGTGATTCGAGGAAATGGCGCCGGTGACACCAAGCGATCCTCGGCAAATTCTTCAAAGACCCCTTGCAGAACCGGCTCGATCGCTTCAAAGACGTCGTTCTGCGTAACAAATGACATCTCTATGTCTAACTGATAGAATTCTCCCGGAGAACGGTCGGCGCGTGCGTCCTCGTCCCGAAAACACGGCGCGATCTGGAAATATTTGTCAAATCCGGCAACCATTATCAATTGCTTAAACTGTTGTGGTGCCTGCGGTAATGCGTAGAACTGACCCGGATGCAAGCGACTTGGCACAAGAAAGTCTCTCGCGCCTTCAGGTGATGTCGACGTTAATATCGGCGTCTGGAACTCCATAAAACCTTGGTCAATCATCCGGCGGCGAATACTCGAGATAACCGCACTACGTAGCACGATGTTTCGGTGAACCTTATCGCGGCGAAGATCTAGGTAGCGGTAGCGCAGACGAATTTCCTCTCCATAGTCACGGTCGCTGTTAACCTCCAGCGGAAGATTTTCGCTCGTACCCAGCACCTCGCAGTTTGTGATCCTCAGTTCAACCTCACCGGTCAGCAGATCGGGATTTTTTTGTTCTAGGTCTCGAGCTTCAATAGTGCCTGTGACGCAAATAACGGTTTCCAGCCTTAATGCTTCAATCTGCGGGAATATTTCGGAATCAATTTCGATTACACACTGGGTCAAACCGAAATGATCCCGTAGATCGACAAAAAGCAGGTTTCCATGGTCTCGTTTTCGGTGAACCCATCCGGACAGGCGGGCTTCGGTGCCGGCGTTTGGGGCGCGTAGTTCCCCGCAATTATGCGTGCGGTAATCGTGCATTTTCAGACCTCTGTTCTGATAATCGGCGGCGTATTCGCGCCGTTACCAGCGCGGGTCGCTGCGGGTTTTATAATGATCGGGGTCCGGCTTCAAGTAATGCCGTAAAACGTGTATTATATCTTTATGTCGATAATTACTCAGACGGCTGAACTCGCTGACTTTTGCGAGCGCGCTGAAGCATTTCCATATATTACCGTCGATACCGAATTCATCCGGGAAAAGACTTATTGGCCCCAGCTTTGTCTCATACAGATTGGTACACCAGACGAAGTAATCGCGATCGATGCTTTACCTGACAGTATTGATTTAGCGCCACTTTTTAGGCTATTCGCGGATGAATCCGTTCTCAAGGTATTCCACGCAGCCCGCCAAGATATCGAAATTTTCGTGAACCTGACAGGCCACGTCCCATCTCCGGTTTTCGACACCCAGATCGCTGCCATGGTTTGTGGATATGGTGAATCCGTTGGATATGAGCGCCTAGTTCGCGATATCGCAAAAAAATCGGTGGACAAAACCATGCGTTTCACCGATTGGTCGAGACGGCCGTTGGACAAAAAGCAAATCGATTACGCTTTAGGCGATGTGATCCACCTTCGAGAGATTTATAAGGAATTTGATAGACAGCTTGCGGAAACTGGGCGCGCCGCATGGCTATTAGAAGAAATGGACATTTTGACTGATACCTCAACCTACCTGATCGCGCCGGAAGATGCGTGGAAACGACTTAAAACGCGCAGCCGTAAACCAAGATACCTCGCCAATGTGCGAGCGCTAGCTGCTTGGCGCGAATCGTCGGCACAGCAGAATAACATCCCTCGAAGTCGGGTTCTTAAAGATGAATCACTTACAGAGATCGCCGCCCATAATCCGGCATCTCCACATGCGCTTATGGAATTACGCGCGCTCAAGCGGGATCGCGTGAGTAGCGATCGCGCAAAAGAAATCATCGACGTTCTGGATAATGTAAGGATACTAGGGGACAAAATATTGCCCGAGCTACCACCCGAACGCAAATCAGGATCGGATAGCGGCCCCTCCACCGAACTACTAAAGGTACTCCTCAAACTGAAATGCGACACTCACAAGGTCGCTCAAAAAATTATCGCATCTACCGTCGATATCGAGGCTATCGCGGTTGATGACAATGCAGATGTTCGGGCATTGAAAGGCTGGCGCCGCGACATATTCGGAGAGGATGCACTCCGCCTAAAGAGAGGTGAGCTTGCTCTTACCGCGGCCGGATCACAGATCAAAATTATCGAAATCTCGGATTGATACTTTTCTTAAGTCCCCCTAATTAAGTATCCTCTGTGCGTTAGCCTCGAAAGCCTTAGCTTTAATTCTCGCGGTCGGTGCTCTCCATACTTTCAAGTACTTCGCGGGCTAGAGGAACGGTAATGCCTCGCCTAGTCGCCAGCGAAGCGTTGTTTAAACGAGCGACTAGCGTGCGTGCTGCTTCAAATGAGCGGTCCATTCGATTTACCAAGTAGGCTAAAACTTCTGTGCCCACTTGCATCTGCTGGTCTGCGAACATCTTTATCATTACCGCCGCGATCAGCGTTTCGTCAGGTGCATGAATACTAATATTGAGTGCAGCACCGAGACGGGATTTCAAGTCTGGTAGCCGCCCTTCCCATCTTGCTGGGGGCGTCTTACTAGCAATCAGAATGTGTGTTCCCGCGGCAGTAGCTGAATTAAATAGATGAAATAGCTCTTCGTCATGTCTTGGATCTTCAGGAGAATCAACAAAAACCGGGCCGACTTGGGAAATTTCATCCCGCGAACCCATCGGCTTAAATATCGCCGCACCAGTTCGTTCTCGCCAAACCTGACCCAAGTGAGTTTTTCCACAGCCGGCCGGGCCTACCAGAACC
Organism: Alphaproteobacteria bacterium MarineAlpha11_Bin1; assembly: GCA_002937455.1. The sequence goes on along the minus strand of PTJZ01000006.1, from coordinate 139,983 downwards.
AGTGCAGTTCCAGGCCAATCTGGCCATCTATCAACCCAAACTACCGCGTCTGAGTTGGAAGAAGATACTAGAAAATCCTCTCGGCCCGTTGCCGCCCGGTGGCGTAAATCAAGCGCAAGCTGTTTCACTTTAGATCCACTCACTGTCCGCTAGGCCCATGTTCAACGCCCGTCATTTGGCGCGTCCACGAAACAATATAGCTGGCGCCGGAAATTACAGTTGTCGCTGCAACGACGTAAATAGCAGCATCAACCAACTTTTCTATATCGATCGCCAGACCAAGCGCCGCCAGCGCGATCGCAGCTAAGGCGAGTTGGGCTGCGGTGTTAATCTTGCTTATGACTAGCGGGTGCATTTTTACTTCAAGCCTTACCAGAAAAGCGATCATCACCCCGCCAACAATAAGTAAATCCCGGAATACCACCAACACGACAAGCCAAGTGGGAAGAACCCCCTGCAATCCAAGCGTCAGATAAACTCCCACCAACAGGGTCTTGTCGGCTATTGGGTCAAGAATTGCGCCTAGCTGTGTCGTCTGATCTTTTTTTTTCGCCAGATAGCCATCTAGAGCGTCGGATATGCCCGCCATTGCAAAAAGGACAAATGCCGCGAGATACTCCGACTGCATGATTAGATATACTGCAATGGGAACCGAGAGAAGGCGAGCGAAGGTGATGAGATTTGGGAGATTCACTGGTTGCTGTTCCGAATTTCGCTCAATGTCGTTGATTTAGAATTTTTCCAGTTGCAACGGCGGCTTCTTTCTCTCTGAGGATCTCAGTCGAAGAATCAGACTTACTGGACGGCGCTACAATATTACGCAATTCCCAATTTGCCGCTTTGCGCTCCAACAGAAGGTCGTGTTGCTCAAACGTCGTTTTAAGCTGGCTCTTGGTACCGAAATAGGTTAGCCGGATGGTTGCATCTCTGCGAGAAATCATTATCAGTTCGATGTTGTGCACCAATGCGATATCTTCAAGGCTGCGACGCAACACAACCCAATCTTGAAGCTCGCTCAAGGCAACTTCCGCTATTAGATTATTGGTTCTATCAAGCTGAAGAATATTGTCACGCTTCCAGTCTTCTTCGATCTGCCAAGCTATTTCTAACGCTGTGCGGGCCAGCGCATCCGAAACCGACTCACCATCTTTTACCATGAAAGTCCTGATATCAGTCCTATCAGCCCACGGTCCGCCAAAATAACGCAACGAAACGTTAATATTTCTCTGACCATTGCTCGTCACCGTATCTAACATAGCTTCCACAACGATCACTGTCCCAGCCCCATACCGCCTGCCGATAATTTCGATCTGCGACTCGGCACCCGTTGCCGCCTGTTCGGCAGTTAAATCACGGATATCTACGAGATCGCCGACCGGCAACTTAAGCGGGACCAGTCCACCGGACGGCAGAACTACTTTCCATGCTTCAAACCACAAATTAGGAACATCCCACAAAAGTTTAGCGCCGATCGAGTCTAAAACCGGCAAAAAAAGTATTGGTTTTGACTTTGTCTCTGCGAAGCTAACACCCGCACTTCTTAGAAACTGACGAACCTCCATCCGCCTAAACTGAAAGCTTAGGTCTCCAATATACCGGACGCTGGAGGTCTTTTCTTCGTCGATACCGAAACTTTGAACCATTGATACGATTTCTTCATGCGTGAGCCTCGGTACTAAGGTCAACTGATTTGAGGGAACCATACGAATAAGTAGTTGGTTAAAAGCTTGGCGGTGCGCTTCAATAATTGCTTGTTGACGGGCATGGGCAGCCGTATCGGAAGTTCGATCGACCTCAATATTAGAAATCTTATATATCTTCGGCGATTGCACCTGAGCTGATGTCTGGGAAACCAGACATACAAAACATAGTAAACATCCCAACGAGCAACAGATTCGCCTCATACCGTTCAAATATCGACATACATTCGGTATTCTGCTGATGTGTGATTTATTCGCAGTCATAATTTAACTATCCTAGCACTATCAGGTGAGGCGTCGCAGTTATTTACGGACATAGATATAAAGATTCAGGCGTGGACATAGAGGCAGGCGACGAGCTTGTCGAACGTATCAAACCGCTTGCAAGGTCTACCGAGCGCACCGGCATAATGGGCGGTCTTGGTGGATTCGGCGGGTTGTTCGACCTGAAGGCCGCTGGCTACATTGACCCAGTTCTTGTAGCAGCAACAGATGGCGTGGGAACGAAACTGAAAATAGCAATAGAGACCGCGATCCACGACACCGTTGGAATCGATTTGGTTGCGATGTGCGTGAACGATTTGGTCGTGCAGGGTGCGGAGCCTCTATTTTTTTTAGACTATTTAGCAACTGGTCGGCTGGAGCCAAGTGCGGCTGAAGTAGTAATCGCCGGCGTAGCAGAAGGGTGTAGAACAGCGGGCTGTGCATTGATTGGCGGTGAAACAGCAGAAATGCCGGGTATGTACCATAATAGCGACTACGACCTCGCTGGATTTTCCGTCGGTGCAGCAGAACGAGGTACCATCTTGCCGCAAAAACATATTACCCAAGGTGACATTGTACTTGGGCTCGCCTCCTCCGGATTGCACTCGAACGGGTTTTCACTGGTACGTCAGATATTCTCTAAAAAAGATATAGAGTTCTCATCCCCGACAGCTTTCGATCCTCAGTTCAGCTGGGGTAAGACGCTCCTCACCCCGACACGGATCTACGTTAAATCCTGCCTAGAACTCCATAAATCGGCATTGGTCAAAGGATTTGCACATATCACCGGAGGCGGTTTGATGGAAAATATACCACGTATTCTGCCCGATAATATGACGGCCGAGTTAATCCCTAGCGCATGGAAAATGCCGCCGATATTCGAGTGGCTGGCAACGGAGGGGGAGGTCTCGGCGGCCGAAATGGTAAAAACATTCAATTGCGGCATCGGTATGATAGCGGTTGTCGCGCCAGAAAATGCCGATGCAGCGATAGAACGGCTTTCTGAATTAGGCGAAAACGTATCCCGCATTGGCCAACTTGTTTCCAGAGAGGGAGATGAAGCGGTCCGGCTTCCGGAATTGGAAAACGCATGGAGCGGGTGAAAACCGCAGTTCTATTATCTGGCCGCGGATCAAACTTACAGTCGCTAATCGACGCCACTGCGGATAAGAATTTTCCAGCAGAGATAGTTTGCGTGATTTCTAACGTTCCAGGAGCGGGCGGATTGGAACGTGCAGCACAAGCTGGCCTACCCACAGTCACCATTAATCATCGAAATTTCAACGGTCGCGAGCCATTCGAAGAAGTACTTCAAAAAGAACTAGAAAATGCAGAGGTCGAATTGGTTTGTCTGGCGGGCTTTATGCGTCTTTTGACCAAGAGGTTCGTCGACCGGTGGCATAATCGGATGATCAATATCCACCCGTCGTTACTACCCTCCTATAAAGGATTACACACCCACGAACGGGCATTGAAGGACGGTGTGCGCTTCACTGGATGTACGGTACATTTTGTCCGAGCTGAAATGGACACTGGCCCGATCATCGTGCAGGCAGCAGTTCCTGTGCATCCCGGAGATGACGCGGACGCTCTCGCAGATCGGGTGCTTACAGCAGAACACCGGTGTTATCCTTTGGCACTGAAAATAGTTGCAGGGGAAAAAACCCATGTCATTGACAACCTTGTAGAAACGGAGTGCGTGAGAGCACCAGACACTATGCTGTTGAATCCAAGGGATAACTAATTTCGACAAATCAGGTTCGCTTCTTCACCCAAGATGCTTTCCGCATTATAGTTTAGATAGTTTCCTATGACTGAGGTGGAATATAAAGGAGCCCAGCAAAATGGCCCTCGACATGGAGAGAGAATTCCAACGGCATCAGAGAGGTTGGGAGGGATTCGCCAAGTTTATTTTTATCGGCACTGTTAGCGTTATCGTCATTGTTGGACTAATGGCATTGACACTTATCTGATGCAGGTGAAATGAATCGTTTCAAAAAACTAGGATTTATTCGGCTTTCTTAATTCAAACGCACAAAAAGTAGATTTGGTCAGCCCACGATATCAGTCCCGGCGAAGAAAAATGCAATTTCCTCAGCCGCAGTCTCCCTAGCATCCGATCCGTGCACCGAATTGGCTTCGACAGATTCGCCGAAATCCCGGCGTATGGTTCCTTCATCGGCGTTCGCTGGATTGGTTGCACCCATGACCTCGCGGTTTTTGGAAATTGCGTCCTCGCCCTCTAAGACCTGCACGACAACTGGGCCCGAAGTCATGAAGTTGCAAAGGTCATCGAAAAACGCTCTCTCCCTATGGACCGAATAGAATTGCTGCGCCTGCTCGGGACTCAGGTGTGTTCGGCGCTGAGCAACTACCCGAAGGCCCGCCTCTTCGAAACGCGCAACGATTGCTCCAGTAATATTCCGCCGCGTTGCGTCAGGCTTAATGATGGAAAGCGTTCGTTCAACAGCCATTGGGACAAAGGCTCCTATTCGTTTATCCGGCCGGCCTTATAGACGGTTCATGATACCTGATCAACAGATTCATTTTGCACGTGAAAGACGACAACACCAGTGTTACCGATTCCCTCGATCTAATAGCTCAAATCTGCTGCTCCCAACCACCGCCGACCTTCTGCTGCCAATAGATTAGATCATGTTCGGCAGCCTTATATAGGCTCCAATGCCGTCTCGCTTCGACCAGCGCAGCCTCATCTCTTCCATCGAACATCTCTAAACACCTATCCCATGCCCCTAGATCGTCTACAGCCGCGCCGTCGGTCAGCACCAATATACTTGAACCATTGGGATTTTCATCGTCAGGCGTGATCCAAATCGGCTGCTTATCCGCGTTGCCGTCACGCGCGGTGCCATGGGGCAGAAACGAGCTTTGATCATATGTCCAGAGCACGCCACTCAGCACCTCGGCCCGCTCTATCGAGCCTGTTTTTATCACCGCATTCTCTCCACCCTCAAGGATCTTTTCAATCAGCTTGGGGAATGCCCGTTCGAATGGCGTATATAGCAAATGATAAAAACTTATCTGTGTCACGGCGCAATTTCAGCCTTCATAGTTTTTCGCTACGAGCTGGTCTAGAAGTCGAACACCGAATGCAGTTCCACCCTTGGGCACGGTTGGGGTATCCTTGTTAGACCAAGTAACGCCTGCAATGTCGAGATGCGCCCACTTTACGTCTTCCTTGATGAAGCGCTTAAGGAACTGAGCTGCGGTGATAGAACCAGCCCACCGACCACCAATATTTTTCATATCAGCTATGTCGGAATTAATCAGCCTATCGTAGCCGTCTCCTAGCGGCATCCGCCATACAGTTTCGCCGACGGCCTTCCCTGCAACGGTCAGCATGTCACAAATCTTTTCATCGTTTGCGAACATACCGGCGTTCTCGTTACCGAGGGAGACGATAATTGCGCCCGTTAGAGTCGCAAGGTCTATCAGAGTATGTGGTTTGTAACGTTTCTGGCAAAACCACATCGCATCGGCCAGAACAAGCCTGCCCTCGGCATCGGTATTGATTACCTCGACGGTCTGGCCCGACATGGTTTTGACGATATCACCAGGACGTTGCGCAGTCGATGAAGGCATATTTTCCACCAGTCCTACTACGCCCACTGCATTAGTTTTAGCTTTGCGTCCGGCCAAGGCCTTCATGAGGCCAATCACCACCCCAGCCCCCCCCATATCCCATTTCATATCCTCCATGCCGCCAGCAGGCTTGATAGAAATTCCTCCTGTATCAAAGGTTACACCCTTACCTACAAAGGCAATGGGCCGCTTGTTTTTGGCCTGCGGCGCTCCATTCCAATGCATAACCGCCAGGCGCGGTTTATTGGCGGATCCTTGTGCAACGCCTAGTAACGCACCCATATTGAGTTTAGCCATTTGTTTCTCGTCGAGAATAGAGACCTTTACACCAAGCTTGGACAACGAACGCGCCTGCTCCGCAAGAGAAATAGGATATATCACGTTAGCCGGTTCAGACACTAAATCGCGGGTCATAAAGACTCCGTCCGCTACTTTCGCCATAGGACGATACGCTTTCTTCGCCTCCGAAGATTCCCGCGATGCAACCGTTAAAGTTGTGACGCTCGGTTTACCCTCCGTCTTTTCCCGCGTAAGGTATTTATCGAATCTATATGATCTTAACCGCGCACCGTACGCAGTGTTGGCTGAAAACTCCCAGGTCTTGAGCTTAGCCCCCTTGATAGGATCGATTGCTATCGTGGCAGACTTTGCACCTGTACCTGCAACCGCCTTCCAAGCCCTGCCACCAAATCCTTGCGCAACCAGTTCATTTACCTGTTCCGCTTCACCGATCCCAATCAAGACAATTCGGGTAGCACTGATTCCCGAGGGTGCCATAACTGTCAAAGATTGCCCTGCCTCTCCTTTGAAACGACTGGCATTAATCGCGCGGGTCAAGGCACCGTTGGTCGCCTTGTCGACCCTTCCTGCCGTATAGAGCAGTTCACCTCCGGACAAAGCCCCCACGACTAGGGGACCGGTCCGGGGCAACGAAGGAGACGAAAAGCTGATTTTCATTCTAAAACTCCAATGGGTTGTGGGCTGACTGGGGTCAACCAGGTTTTGCGGAACCAAATGTTACAAGCATAGCACCAAACTTTAAAATCTAATTCGGCAAAAATGTCTGCTAGTCAATAGATTGGTCAACCGGCCAGTCCTTGTTACGATACACAATCTACTCGGCCCGGAGTTTCTTCAATGGAACAACTTATAGTCTATTTTTCACCCGAACCGACACAAATCGCGGGCCTAGGGGCCGTCTTATTGGTTTGCGCCGGGCTTTTTTTCGTCGGAAAACTAGTCCGTCGACAAAAGGAAATGCCGGAGATTAATCTTGTCGCCGGTTGGTCAGCTACTATTCTTTTATTCATCATAGCCGGCGGTTTTTTGCAGATCGACCTCCGTATTGTTGCGGCCGGATTAATGCTTGTCGCCATTTTATCTTGCGGCGTCGCACTCCGCCGAAATGGGCTTAATGGGTCGACTGATATTTTCCGGTCGCTCGTGCTCACGCTTCCATTGTTGTGGTTGGTGTCTGCAATGATGATCTCACAATGGGACGAGTTCACCCATTGGATGCCAAACGCCCGATATTTAGTTTCTCATCATACACTACCCGGGGCGGGAAATCCGGATCCGACTTCGAATCTGCCAGGATACCCCCATGCACTCGCCTTCATCGTGTACCTTGCAAGCAGTTTTACAGGTGAGCTTGCGGAGAATGTCTCCGCGTTATTTTCCATAATCCTAATGGCATTTTTCGCCGTTACGCTAGGACGCATAGTTAGTGATTCTATCAATGGCGGGCAATCAGATAGGAAAATAGGATGGACATACTGCGCCATCGGCGCGTTGGCTCTGACGCTATTTAATCCAACTTTTGTACCGAAGATCGTCTTCACCGCCTATGCGGATACACCAACAATGGTGTTGGTGGGCATATTAACTTTTCTAATGTGGATGATACTAAACTCCCTCTCAGGCGTTGAAACACGATATTCAACAACCGACCTTTCGTGGAGTTTTGGTCTAGTCGGGATGGCGATTGTCGGCACGAAGCAACCAAATATTGTCCTCTTTTTCTTGATCGTGATCGGGGGGCTATTGGTCTCTCTGAGGGATCCCCACATTTCGCTGCGTTCCTATCTCCGGCTTTTGCCGGCCATCGTCCTACCTGCCATCATAGTATACAGCGCGTGGCGGCTTCACATCGAGATAAGTCATATTGAAGGTGAGTTCAACTTTCTTCCGCCTCACGCCTGGATGATAGATAAAATCGACGTTATCACAGGTCGAATGTTGTCCGTCGCATCAAAGAAAGGTGGATATTTTGGTATAATGATGGTCGCTTGCCTTTTCGCCCTAAAGGCGCTTTGGAAACTGCGCACCCCATTTGACCGGCTAAGCCTGATTGTTGCAACATTATTTGCGGGCCATATTTGCTTTTTACTCTTCGTATACGTAACGGCGTTCGGTGGAAATGGCTTGGTCGCACCATCCTTCTGGCGTTTCAACATGCACCTTGGTGGTGCGTGCGTCATATTCGGCTTGGTCGGCACAACCCTTCTCTGGCAAAAATTTGTCGTCTCTCGAATTAATGTAAATTTATCTTGGTTGGTGATCGCGCTGATTTTGTTTGCACCCGCCGGGCTCGCCTACAAAATCCGCTTCGACTTACACCCTCCCAGCGTATTCGTCAGGGAGGTCTCTAAGCAGATCGTCCACATTGTACCTGAGGGTGCCCCATTCGTCGTTTTGGACGTGACCGGTAATGGAGAGTTCGAAGTTATCGTCCGCTACGTGACCAGTCCGCACGTCGATTATAAGGGGTTTTTCGTCAGTGGTTACGGACCCTCCGTCGAGAATCTACGACGATTTACTGACGAAAAGAAACCGCAATATATTTGGGTTCACGTTCCAACCACTGAAATTCAGCAGGCGTTAAACGTTAAATTAAAACCACGACATTCCTATCTTCTAGAAATGAAAGACCGCCAAGCTAATGTTTTGAACGCTTGGCCGTTCCCCGGATACGACAACCCCAATAAAGTACCGAATTAATTCTATGCTCAAAAGTTCCTCGGGCACCGGGCTACCGATTGTTTTGTAAGACAAAATGGGTTGTGACAGAAGAATGTCAAAAACATATAGTGCGGTAATGGGCCAGCTTCACCGCTATATTTTCAGACAACTGATCTGGTGGACAACCATCGTGGCTGCGAGCCTCACTTGCATTGTTTGGCTTACTCAGTCGTTACGCTTTGTAGAAATGATCGTAAACCGCGGCCTATCGGCGACTGCCTTCGTTACCTTTACGATGTTACTATTGCCAACATTTCTCTCAGTGATCGGCCCAATAGCCGCATTCTCAGCTGTAATGTTCACCTATAATAGAATGGTCAATGATAGCGAGGTAGTGGTTTTACGTGCGAGCGGCCTACCACCCCACAAGATCGGCCGCCCTGCATTAGTCCTTGCCGTCCTTACAATGGCTCTAGGCTATCTCAACACTCTTTATCTGATGCCAGCGACCTATCGCGATTTCAAGGACATGCAGCGCGAATTCCGCTCTGAATTATCGACCTTATTCTTGCAAGAAGGCATCTTTAACCCCGTGTCAAAGGGTATTACTGTTTACGTGCGCGAACGTAGCGAAGAGGGCGAACTATACGGAATTATAGTTCACGACGAGCGGAAACCCGAGGCGCCCGTGACGATGATGGCGGCGAGAGGGGCGATTGTTAACAGTGATGGGGGGCCACGGGTACTTTTGATCAACGGTAACCGTCAAGAGGTTCAGGCGGATGACGGTCGTCTATCCCTTCTATATTTTGATCGCTACACATTCGATCTGAAAAACATTCAGGAAGAAATCACCAAATTCTGGCGCGAGCCACGAGAACGATTTCTTCATGAACTATTCCAATTCGAGAAAAAACCTAGCGAAGTATTTAACTACGCGCGACTTCGGATGGAGGGTTATTTCCGGCTAGCCTCACCGTTACTTTACCTCACCTACATCGCGATAGGTCTGGCGATGCTGCTGGGTGGAGATTTTAACCGCCGCGGGCAATTTCTACGAATATCTATCGCTATCATCGCCGTTTTACTCGTCCAAGTTAGCACCATGGGTGCAAAAAGCCTCGGTGAGAAAGTGCCTGAAATGGCCGCTGCCTTACTCGCGATTCCCATTGTCACCGCGATAGTATTCTTCTTCCTGCTCGCCGGACCCAGACCAAAGCGACGTGACCAAATCCCTGGGCCGAAAAAGGGACCAACAAATTGAAGCTCTCGCGCACCTTATCTTTATATATAGGACGCCAGTTTATATCATCTTTCCTGGCGTTCTCTCTAGGACTGGTGCTCATTATCACCATTTTCGATACGCTCGAACTATTCCGACGCGTTTCAGTCCGGCAAGACGACATTTCCTTCCATGCTGTGATCTCGATGGCATTGTTGAAAGTCCCGACCATGACCGAAAAAGCGATACCCTTCTCGGCCCTACTAGGTGCGATGTTCGCTTTTTGGCGATTGAACCGGTACCATGAGTTCGTAGTCGCACGCGCTGCAGGGGTTTCAATATGGCAGTTTCTTACCCCTCCCATCACTCTCGCTATCCTCATAGGACTATTCAAGATCGCCGTATTCAATCCGTTTTCATCAGCAATGTTGCTGAAATACGAGGTATTAGAAGCAAAATACATACGGGGTAAATCCAGCCTCGCGGCACTTGCTAACCAGGGTTTATGGTTCCGCCAGCCGACGCAAAACGGGCACTATATTTTGCACGCTCGGAGCATTGTTCCTCGCGAAATGAGAATTGATAAAGTTATCGTCTTTCGCATGAAGGAAGATAACCAATTCGTTGGACGTATCGACGCTCCGATCGCGACATTAGAGGAGGGGTTTTGGCGCTTGAAACAAGCGGTGGTCACAGCTCCAAATCAGCCACCCACACGGGAGGATATCCGACGACTCCCAACGGATCTCACAAGGGGAAATATTAACGACAGCTTCGCCCCACCCGAGACGATATCATTCTGGGCCCTGCCCGGTTTTATAAGCATCATGGAGAACACTGGTTTTTCGGGGGTTCGGCATCTACTTCACTGGCATACCCACTTAGCATTACCTCTGATGCTTGCCGCGGTGGTGATTCTGGCAGCAACATTTTCTCTTCGGCCGGGCCGGCGGGGCGGCACAGCGGTCATCATAGTATCCGGCATTGGTGTTGGCTTTGTCCTTTATTTCCTCTCCGATGTGGCGTACGCACTGGGTGTTTCGTCCAAGTTGCCGATTGTGTTGGCAGCTTGGAGCCCAGCAATTATTACGTTGTTCTTGGGTGTTGCTGTCCTCCTCCACCTCGAGGATGGTTAAATTGAGATTCTTCTATAGTTTCTTCCTCGCCACGGCCATTATCCTTGTTTCCTATCCGCAGTCGGTCGCCTCTGAACAGGAAGGATCTAGTATAGATCGGAATAGACCGGTAATTTTTCGGGCCGACCAACTCCGAAATGAGAAAAAAATCGGAATCATCGTCGCAAAAGGCAATGTGGAATTCTCCCAGGGAAAACGCACTTTGCTTGCAGACGTTGTCACATTTAATCAGCGCGAAGATATTGTTACGGCAAAAGGCAATATCAGCCTATTAGAACCGACTGGCGAGGTGATATTCGCGGACCGCGTCGAACTCACAGGCGACCTGCGCAACGGAATATTAGAGAACATGCGCGTGCGCCTTGCCGACGATGCTAGAATAGCGGCGTTGGGCGGTCGCAGGGTAGGTGGCGAAAAAACAGAATTTCTAAAAGCCGTCTATTCCCCTTGCCGATTGTGTGAAGAAAATCCGGCACGGGCACCAATATGGCAAGTCAAAGCATTAAAGGTCACCCATGACCAGTCGTCACACGATGTCATTTACAAAGACGCCTTCATAGAATTCTACGGTATTCCATTTTTTTACACGCCCTATCTCTCGCACCCAGATCCGACAGTCAAGCGCCGGACTGGCTTTTTAATCCCAACCTATGGCGGAGATACAGACCGCGGCCAATTCGTCCGCACCCCCTACTACATAGATATTTCTCCCGACATGGACGCGACTTTGACTCCCACATTTACTGCTGACGAGGGAGTTGCAGCTGCGGGAGAACTACGACACAGATTAAGCGCGACCTCATACAAAGTAGATGGCAGCTTAGCCTATTCCAGCAAGGGCGGTGGGGAGAGCGACACCGCACGCGGACATATCCGCAGCGAAATCTTGAGCGAGTTCGACCGTACTTGGCGCGGTGGCGCCAACATCTTCTTATCAACTGATGACACCTATTTGCAACGTTATCGTATCGAGTCGACCGATACGCTCGAAAATCGCATACATCTTGAAGGATTTCGAGAGCGAAACTACGCAGCACTCAATGCTTATTACTTCCAGGGGCTTCGTGCCACGGATGACCCCGGTAATACGCCAATCGTATTTCCGAAACTGGATTACAACTATGTCGGGGATCCTAGCCGGTTCGGCGGGCGATGGTCGATCGACGCCGGATTTCTCGCATTGACCCGTACTGATGGAACGGATAGCAAGCGTCTTTCTGGCGTTACTAGGTGGGAATTACCATATACGTCGCGTCATGGAGAAATTTTCCGGTGGTTCTCAACGCTTCAGACTGATGCGTATTTGGCTAGTGAGGTTGTCGATACCAATAATCCGAGTCGGACCCTTTCTGGCTTCAGCTACCGCATATTTCCCCAAGCTGGGATGGACTGGAGACTGCCTTTGGCAAGAAAAGAAGGGCGGTTTACCCAAATTATAGAACCCGTTATCGGAGTGATTTTGGCTCCCAATGGCAAAAATACCGACCGGATCCCAAATGAAGACAGTGTCAGCTTCGAGTTTGACGATACCAATTTATTCTCCCCTAACCGTCTCGGTGGAATTGACCGGGTCGAGGGAGGGCCAAGAGTCAACTATGGGCTCCATAATGGTATTTCCGGTCTCAAAGGTGGTTTTAGCTCTTTTTTTGTTGGACAAAGTTTTAGGCTTAACAAAAGCGAAGAATTCGATCCGGATTCGGGCTTAGACGACCACTTCTCTGATGTGGTGGGAAGAATACACCTGAACCCTGCCAAGTATGTTGATGCACTATATAGATTTCGATTTGATAAAGACGATTTTTCCGCGCGCCGCAATGAACTTACTGCATCGGGTGGCGTTCCCCTGCTACGGTTCTCGTTGAATTATCTATCTATCGATCAACAGAATTTTATTGATTCTCAGGAGCCTCAGGATGACTTCCGGGACCGGGAAGAAGTTACACTAAGTTTAAATTCAAAATTTAATAATCATTGGAGATTTGGGGCAAGTACGCAGCGTGATCTAACAACCGGGGGTGGTGCATTGAAACATGGGCTTCTTTTTATGTACGAGGACGATTGTTTCAAATTTCGCGCGGATTACTCTCGGAGTTTTACTCGTAACCGAGATGTGGGGCCAACGGATACAATACTATTCAGGTTCGTCCTAAAAACCCTCGGGGAAGTGGAAACCTCTCGCGGTGTGAACTAACCCGGGCCTAAAATTTGAAGCGGACGGAAAAGACGATATATATTCGTATAGAACTCTATGTGTGGACTCGATGAAGTCGTTTAAAAGGTATACTCTTAATTTCGCTACTGCGTTGTTATTGATCATATTCGTTTTACCCGGGACCGTTCGGGCACAGGCGGTGCAACGCATTGCTGCAATCGTCAATGACGAACTGATTACCGAATATGATCTTGAATCCCGTATTAAGTTGGTGATTATGTCCACGGGCCTGTCCAATACAAAGGAGGTTCGGCAACGAATAAGCGGTCAGATCCTGCGCACCCTTGTCGACGAAAGGCTGCAAATGCAGGAGGCGAAGAGAAGGAATATTTCGGTGAGCAAGCGTGACATGCGTCGCGCTAAAGAAATGATCGAAAAACAGAACCAGCTTCCGAAAAATGCCCTCAATCGTATGTTACAGGAGAACGCGGTGCCCCTCGCGGCAATGGAAGATCGTTTGCGTGCCGGAATCGCGTGGTCCAAATTGCTTGCCCGAAGACTACGCCCAAGGATCACCGTTGGAGAAGACGAAATTGACGAAACCCTACAGCGTATAAAGTCCCGGCAAGGGCAGACGGAATATCGGCTAGCCGAGATCTTACTCGCCGTCGACAGACCGGATGAAGAAGAAAATATCCGGCGAACAGCTCAACGGATTCGTAAGCAGGTACAGGACGGCGCAAATTTTGCTGCTATTGCGAGGCAGTTCTCGCAGAGTGCGACGGCGGCGGTTGGGGGAGACCTCGGTTGGATGCACGAAGCGGAACTTAGTAATGAACTTAAGACTATCGTACCCAATCTAAAGCACGGAACCGTCTCGCCGCCAGTCAAGACTGTAACTGGATATCGCCTGTTATTACTTCTTGATCGCCGAAAAATAGGAGAAACGACTGGCAAACCCGTAGTTATCGATCTACGTCAGATTTTTCTACCATTTCCCCGCGCTGCAACGCGTCGCGATATAGAAAACCAGACCGATTTAGCGAAAACCATCACGCTCTCTGCAACGGGATGTAGAGATTTTGATATGCTTGCGAGAGAGGTTAAGTCTCCACGTTCGCCAAGTCTGGGTCGATTATCCTTGAGGGATTTATCGCCTGAAATCCAGCTCGCTGTCCGCGACGTTCCAGCAGGCAAAACTACCGACCCAATTAAATTGACAGACGGCGTTCTAGTTTTGATGGTATGTAGCAGAGAGGGTGGCAAGGGGCAGATCAAACTTCCCGAGCGCGACGCGATTGCGGACAAACTGGTCCAGAGAAGACTCTCATTGATGGCGCGACGTTACCTCCGCGACATTCGCCTGTCTGCCGTTATCGATATCAGGATATGACACAGATGGTTAGCGATCGCCCAATCGTGGTGACGATGGGTGATCCTGCGGGTATAGGAGGCGAAACCGCCATGCTAGCGTGGAACGATCATCGTGCTTTCCTTCCCCCATTCTGCGTGTTCGACGATCCGGATCGGCTTAGGCGCCTAGCCTTATTGACCGGTATCCATTGTCCGATAGTCGAAATAGAATCCCCCTCCGACGCTGCTGTCGCATCTTTAGATGCCCTACCCGTTATACCCCTTAGCAGACCGGTTTCTTCACTTCCTGGTTCAGATAGTACACCAGACGGTACCATGGTTATCGAAGCTATTGACCGCGCCATTGACGCAGTTATGAGGGGTAGCGCCGTGGGCATGACAACCAATCCAATCCAAAAAAACCGGATCTATGAAGCCGGTTTCACGTCGCCTGGTCATACTGAATATCTTGGCGAAAGCGTCGGAATGGTCAATCGGCCGATAATGCTTTTAGCTGGGCCAAACCTAAAAGTCGTACCCGTCACAATCCATTTATCACTTAAGGATTCTATCGAAGCTTTGACAATCGACGAAATCGTCCGCACGCTAGAAGTCACAATTAGCTCACTAAAATATGATTTTGGCATACAGCATCCTCGCGTTGCAGTATCGGGGCTTAACCCCCACGCAGGAGAAAGCGGCCATATGGGACGCGAAGAGATTGATATCATCTCTCCTGCTATCGAGCGTGCAAAAAAACCTAACGTAGAGATTAGGGGGCCGCTGTCGGGGGATACAATGTTTCATCAAGCTGCGCGGGAAACATACGATGCCGCAGTTTGCATGTATCATGATCAAGCACTGATCCCGATGAAGACACTAGATTTTGAGAATGGGGTAAATGTCTCGATGGGTCTACCATTTGTCCGCACATCCCCGGATCACGGAACAGCATACAATATTGCCGGCAGCGCGACGGCGAATCCTTTAAGCTTGGTCTCGGCAATCCGGATGGCATCAGAGATCGCATTACGTCGGGAACAGGCGAGCGAAGGTTAAGCCATTGTCTGGTTCCCCAGATTTCTCCAGCTTGCCACCGCTTCGCGAAGTGATCGCGCACCATGGATTATCGGCAAACAAGTCTTTAGGTCAAAATTTTCTTCTAGATCTTAACATCACCCGCCGGATTGTGCGCGCCGCAGGTCCGTTGGAAGAAAAACCAGCGATTGAAATCGGACCCGGTCCTGGAGGGCTAACACGTGCCCTGCTAGAATCTGGAGCTCAGCCTGTAATTGCTGTTGAGCGTGACCCGAGATGCATAGATGCACTTGCGGGAATGACAAAAATTGCTGGCGGTCGTCTTCAATTGGTTGAGCAAGACGCTATAAAATTCGACCCAACACCATTTGCTTCCGAATTAGGGCCTATTACAATTGTTTCCAACCTCCCATATAACATTGCCACACGGCTCTTGATTCAATGGCTGAAGAAAATCGAGTTATTCGACCGTATGGTCCTTATGTTCCAGAGTGAGGTAGCGGAGCGGCTTTTCGCAGCGCCAGGTTCAAAAGCATACGGACGTTTATCTGTCGCCGCGCAGTGGCGCTGCGAAGTCAGGCCTATACTTACCCTTCCGGGCCGTGCGTTTACCCCCCCACCAAGGGTTCAATCGACAGTTGTGGCGATAATCCCGAGAGCAGAGCCATTGGCGGAAGCCGATGAAAGTGCCTTGGAAACCGTCGTTGCGGCAGCATTTTCCCAACGAAGGAAAATGCTTAGATCTAGTTTGAGAAGCCTATTTAAGGATGTCAACTTTGCACTATCGGAAAACGGCATCGATCCGGCAGCGAGAGCGGAGACGATCAGCATAGTCGATTTCTGTTCTATAGCCCGGGCCTACAAGAGAGAAAAAAACTAGCGCTCACCTCCACTCGCGAAGACGTTTGACAAAATCCGTAAGACCTATTTGGCGCTCACGTTTTAAGCGTTCCGCCGCCAGGATTGCCTGAACCTGGGCAACGCTATCGTCAATTTCATGGTTGACAATAATGTAGTCATATTCCGGCCAATGGCTAATTTCATCAGGCGCTTTCGCCATACGAGCTGCAACTACACTGGCCGGGTCCTGCGCCCGAGATTGTAGACGGCGCGCAAGTTCCTCAGTAGACGGTGGTAGTATGAAGATACTCGCAAGATCGTTACGCACCGACTGTTTCAGTTGCTGTTCACCCTGCCAGTCGATATCAAATAGCACATCGCGGCCAGCCACCAGAGCTTCTTCGACAGCAACTTTAGGCGTTCCATAGTAGTGGTCGAAGACCTTGGCATGCTCTAACAATTCACGTCTGTTGAGCATGAGATTGAACTCGGTACGATCAACAAAATGGTAATCTCGACCATCGACCTCGCCTGGTCTTTTAGGTCTCGTTGTTACCGATATTGATAGAGATATCTCTTCATCGCGTTCAAGCACCATTCTCGAAATAGTAGTTTTGCCTGCGCCGGATGGAGACGATAACACAAGCATTAATCCTCGCCGCTCTACCCTGCTTTCCATATCATCCATGCATCAATCTACTCGATATTTTGAATCTGTTCTCGCAGGCGTTCGACTGCAGCCTTTATTTCCAAACCTACCCTTATCAGCTCTATGTCAGAGGATTTTGAACACAATGTATTGGCCTCACGATTCAATTCCTGACACAGGAAATCTAGACGCCGACCGACAGCGCCGCCCTTCCCCAAAAGCTCACGAGCTGCAGCAATATGGGCAAACAAACGGTCCAACTCTTCTCGAACGTCGCCGCGCGCAATGATCAATGCTAGTTCTTGCGCGATTCTCTCCTCAGACGGGGGCGTATCGCCATCTAATAACTCGCCAAGCTGTTCCATCAGCCGCAATTTCCGCCGTTTTGGCTGAAGTTCCGCGAGCCCCGATGCATCTGAAATAAAATTCGCAATATCCCCGATATGACCTTCAATTATGCGTAAAAGCCGTGCCCCTTCTGCCGACCTCATATTGACTAGTCCGTCAAGAAGATCCTCAAACGAGGCAACGACCGCCGCCTCCAAATCGATAGTTTTTGTCTTGTCATCAATGTCTTCCTCGACAACTTCAATGACGCCCCGCAGACTCATAAGTGCTTCGATATTTACAGCGTCCGGGCTGCCTCGAACCTCCGCCGCTACTGTCGTCAATTTATCGAGAACATGGCGGTTTATTTCCAAGGCGGGTGGTTTTTCCGGTCTCTGAAGCACCAGACTTACCGATATGTTGCCGCGCGCACAACTATCGGCCACGCGCTTGCGCACCTCGGCCTCTATTTGGTCAAACCCCTGCGGCAGACGAAAACGGAGATCCAGACTCTTCGAATTTACACTTTTGACTTCCCATACCCAACTATACCCAACGGCCGCGCCGTCCAGTCGAGCGAACCCAGTCATGCTCTTTACTTTCAACAAGATCTCTTCTTTGGTTTGTCCATAAAGTTTCCCGACCGGGGATATTCTATCATTCTAGCTCTTGAAAGTCGCTCGCGGAGTATCCTTCAGTTAGCACGTCGTCTTTGAATATCACGCCATCTAGCCACATTTTGGTTATGATCATGGAGAGTGCGCGCGAATGCATGACCCCCTGTACCGTCAGCGACGAAATATAGGTCTGTAGAATCGCGCGGGCGGACCGCTGCCATTATTGCTGCAAGGCCGGGATTTGCAATTGGACCTGGTGGCATTCCGGCGTGCCTATAAGTATTGTAGTGGGAAGAAATTTGCAGATCGGACTGGGTCAGCGGCCGACCGAGAGGGCGCTTACCGCCAGTCACTGCATAGGCTACAGTCGGGTCAGACTGTAGGCGCATACCTAACCTCAGCCTATTATGAAACACGCTAGATACCCGCGCCCGCTCGCCATTTATGCCCGTTTCGCGCTCGATGAGCGAAGCGAGAATTAAAGCCTCTCGGGGAGAAGTAATTGTGATCTTTTTCCCCCTCGCAGCCCAAGCTTTTCCCAAAGCAAGGTTCATTGCTTTTTCCATCCGCGATAAGACCGAAGATCGTTTATCACCATAACTAAAGAAATAGGTCTCTGGTAGATATATGCCTTCCGGCCGGTCAACCGGTACATCGCCTACAAGGCCCTCTGTCTCAGCGACTAGGGATACCACCTCACGGGTCAATAACCCCTCCGGTATCGTAATACGGCGTTTTACTAACTCTCCATTGACCAAATGATTAATAATTTCATCAATACTCATCTTAGGTTGGAATACGAACTCTCCTGCACGCATCCGTCTAGCCGTTTCGGTAAACCGCGCACCGAGTACAAAAAGATGTTCATTATCAATCACGCCATATGACAAAAGTTGTGCCGCTATCTCTTGAACACCAGCGCCTTTAGAGATTATCAACTTTATCGGTTGCGTGGCTGGACCATCCGCGTGATATGATCCCCATACCCACAATATACCCGCCCCAGCCGCGCCGAAAGCGGCCGATATTAGGATAGCTAGCAAGCGGGCGGTAAACCGCCGCATTTGACTTCAGGAAACCTTCTTAAACACGATAGACGCGTTTGTGCCGCCGAACCCGAAAGAATTAGACAACGCAGCGTCTATTGGTCGCATTCGCGCTTCGTTAGCCACAAGGTCTATGTCACATCCTTCGGATGGGTTTTCCAGGTTAAGCGTTGGCGGTGCGACGCCATTTTCGATCGCCTTCACCGAGAAGATCGCCTCTACCGCGCCAGCAGCTCCCAATAGATGCCCGATCGCCGATTTAGTGGAGGACATAGATAAATTATATGCATGATCGCTGAATAGGCGTTTTACAGCACCCAATTCGATCTCGTCACCAACCGGCGTCGAAGTACCATGGGCATTAATGTAGTCAATATCTTCTGGATTCATGGCGGCGTTCTTTAGGGCCGATTGCATTGCGCGGTAACCGCCGTTACCGTCTTCAGGTGGGGAGGTGATATGATATGCGTCTCCAGACATACCATAACCGGCCACTTCGGCGTAGATTTGCGCACCCCGGGCCTTGGCGTGTTCATATTCTTCTAACACGACCACCCCGGCACCCTCACCCATTACGAACCCGTCCCTGTCCTTATCCCAGGGACGCGATGCGCGTGTAGGTTCTTCGTTAAAATTCGATGATAGAGCTCTGGCCGCCGCAAAACCCGCTAACCCTAGCCGGCAAACAGCCGCCTCCGCTCCTCCTGCAACCATAACATCTGCATCTCCGAACCCAATCAGACGAGACGCATCGCCTATAGCGTGAGCACCGGTGGAACAGGCAGTCACGGGGGCATGGTTAGGCCCTTTGTAACCATATTTTATCGATACCTGGCCCGACGCAAGATTAATCAGGCTCGACGGGATAAAGAACGGCGAGATCCTCCTTGGACCCTTTTGAGCCATTAGCATCGCCGCCTCTGAGATTGTCTCGAGCCCGCCGATACCCGACCCAATCATCACTCCAGTCCGATAGGCATCTTCGTCTTCAGTAACGTTCCACCCAGAATCAGCAATTGCTTCTGCTGCCGCTCCCAGTGCAAAGATTATAAATTTATCCATCTTCCGCTGGTCTTTAGGAGCTACATGGTCGTCCGGATTGAATGTACCGTTCGTGCCATCACCGAGGGGAACCTGACAAGCGATCTTAACTGCTAGATCGTCGGTATCGAAAGTTTCAATCTTCGTCGCCCCGGACTCACTTTTTAACAGGCGATTCCAGACGTATTCTACGCTGGCACCCAGCGGGGTAATCGCGCCAACACCGGTAACAACGACACGTCTCAATTGCATGGCCATGCTCTCACACCTACAGGAATATTTCCTCGATATGGGCAAAGGCCCAGAAGGAGGGTGACCCCTACTACCCAGCGTTTTCCTCTATAAAAGCCATTGCGTCTTTGACGGTAAGGATCTTTTCGGCGGCATCATCTGGAATCTCGCAGCCAAATTCCTCTTCGAATGCCATCACGAGTTCGACCGTATCGAGGCTGTCCGCCCCTAGATCATCAATAAAGCTGGAGTTTTCGGTTACTTTGCTCTCGTCAACACCAAGATGCTCGACGACGATCTTTTTCACCCGGTCTGCGGTATCACTCATTATTCTTTCCCTGGAATTTACCGGCATCCGAGCGAATGTCGGTCCGGCCTTTGGTTTCGTTTTCTCCTCACCCGAAATTAACATTTTTCGAGGTTCGACAATTAAAGGGGACTTTACCCCTGAACGTTCTATATCATGGCCATTCCACCATTTACATGCAAGGTTTGACCGGTAACGTATGCCGCCTCTTGGGAGGCGAGAAATACCGCGCACGCGGCCACGTCTTCCGGGGTTCCGAGCCGTCCCGCGGGAACAGCATCGCTCAATTTTTTGCGTTGTTCCTCCCCTAGTGATTCGGTCATCGCCGTTGCAATGAAACCAGGTGCGATACAGTTGACCGTGACACCCCGGGTTGCTACCTCGCTCGCCAGCGTCTTCGACATGCCTATCAGTCCTGCTTTAGACGCGGAATAATTAGCCTGTCCAGCGTTCCCAGTTACGCCGACTATGGAAGTTACATTAATTATACGACCCCAACGAGCCTTCATCATGCCTCGTAAAACTGCGCGTGAAAGTCGGAAGCTAGCAGTCAGGTTTATTTTAATAACCTCTTCCCAATCCTGATCCTTAATGCGCAATGCGATATTATCGCGAGTCAAACCTGCATTATTGACCAAAATATCGATTCCGTCCATTGCATCATAGGCATCGGACAACATAGCATCAGCACTCTCAGAATTCCCTAGGTCACCTATTACCACTTGAGTGCGCTCACCCAGCAACGTCGCTAGGTCATTCAATGCTTTCTTGCTTCGTCCAGCCAGTGTAACCGTCGCTCCCTGTGCATGCAGCGCTCTACCTATCGCGCCACCAATACCTCCGGATGCGCCGGTAATTAATGCCTTCTTATCTGAAAGGTCAAACATTTAGCTCGCTCCTATAAAGTTTTGAGGACGGCCTCGATCTCATCAGGTGTCGCAGCGTTGATCGACCTCAAATCGCGGTCTATCCGTTTGGTCAAGCCGGACAACACCTTACCGGGCCCAAGTTCAATCAGTGTGTCCACCCCGCCGTCCCGCATGGCTAGTACGCTCTCGCGCCACCGAACCATGGACGTCACTTGTTCAACCAATAGCGATTTAATTTCATCAGGATTGTCTACCGGCGCTGCCGTGACATTCGTCATTACCCGCACAAGTGGACGAACAACCGTTACTTCACTCAGCGCCCTCTCCATTATTTCAGCGGCAGGCGCCATCATACTACAGTGGAAGGGTGCACTGACCGCTAATTTGACGGTTCGCCGAATATCACGCTCACTAGCAATTTCGATAGCTCGGTCGATTGCATCCATAGCGCCTGATAAAACGACTTGTCCTGGGGCATTATCGTTTGCCACCGAGCAGATTTCTCCATCAGATGCAGCAATGGCGATTTCTTTGGCTTGATCAAGCTCAGCACCCAGCAAAGCCGCCATACCGCCTTTTCCTACTGGCACAGCCTCCTGCATTGCCTGTCCGCGAATCCTAAGTAACCGCGCAGCATCCGCCAGTCCAAACGATCGGGCAGCAGCCAAGGCCGAATATTCACCCAAAGAATGACCCGCTAGAAAGGTGGCAATTTCATCTACTCTAACGCCACCTTCTTTTTCTAAGACACGTATTATAGCCATGCTAACTGCCATTAAGGCCGGCTGCGCGTTCTCTGTAAGCGTCAGCTCTTCCATCGGGCCATCTGTTATTAATTTAGTCAAATTCTCGCCTAACGCATCATCAACCTCTTCCAATGTTTCGCGAGCGATTGGGAACGCCGCGAGCAATTCTTCTCCCATGCCTACCGCCTGAGATCCTTGTCCCGGAAAAACCAATGCTCGCGCCATTTATCCTACCCCGAATTTTTTTGCTCGATTGAAGCCAATTTTTTCAGTCATATAGAGTGAAAAATGGGAGTCAAGATAGTGTCACGAATCATGATAGGATTGCTTGCGCGTGCTGATCAAATGTGTATATTCCGGCGCCTCATAGTTCGGTACGTCATTTCTGACGCTTGTCCAAGACGCTATTGGTAAATCGGAAGAAAAAGTCTACCTGAAACAAATGCCGACTACGGCTACGTGCCAGATGCCAACCAGGAGTAATTAAGGTGCCTCTATACGAAAACGTGTATATCGCACGCCCAGATATTTCACCGGCCCAGGTCGAAGCCCTCACGGCGGACTGGACCAAGATACTCGAGGAAAATGGTGGCACTGTCACCAAGGATGAATACTGGGGTCTGAAATCGTTTGCCTACCGGATTAAGAAAAACCGGAAGGGTCATTATTCATTGTTAAATATCGACGCACCCCCGGCTGCACTTTCGGAAATGGAGCGGAACATGAGGCTAAGCGAGGATGTCTTGCGCTATATGAGCGTCCGCGTCGACGAACATGAGGACGGCCCTTCGGTGATGATGCAAAATAAGAATAGTCGGGACGACCGTGAACGTGGACGCGACGGCGTTGAGGATGAAGCCATGGATACTGCAGTCGAGAC
Source organism: Alphaproteobacteria bacterium MarineAlpha11_Bin1 (assembly GCA_002937455.1). The sequence goes on along the minus strand of PTJZ01000006.1, from coordinate 117,001 downwards.
AAAGTCTGAAGAATCCTTGGCGGATGAATCAGAAACGAATAGCGAAGCTGAGATCGATAGTAAGGAAACCGAAGAATGAGCCGGAGACCGTTTTTTCGTCGGCCAAAAAGCTGCCCATTTTCGGGGGAAAACGCGCCGATAATTGACTACAAAAACGTTAAACTGCTACAGCGTTTTACGTCTGAACGGGGCAAAATCGTGCCTAGCCGTATTACGGCAGTCTCTGCCAAGAAGCAGCGTGAGCTGGCATCGGCGATTAAGCGTGCCCGCAACCTTGCCCTTTTACCCTTTATCATAAACTGAAACACGAAGAAGCTGGTAGTTGGGGTTCCGTGCGTAACGCCATGCTCATTCCATTGGGTGCGGGCGTTGTTTCTGCTGTTCTTCATCTTTCGTTAACACTCGGTTCGCCCGGCGCATTAATGATAGCCTATTTCGCTCAACTGCCAATTGCTGCAACAGGATTGGCCTTAGGACTCTCGCAAGCCGCCGTCGCAGCGGCGTGTGCCGCGATGCTAGTTGCCCTGTTATCGCCTGGAGCAGGGACGTTAAGTCTATTCATCATTACATCGGCACTACCTGTTATTATGGTTATCTTTTTTGCCATGCGAAACCGGGCCGATGATATGGGGGGTGTAGCTTGGTATCCAGTCGGTCGAATTCTCGTATGGCTATCGATGCTTGCTGTCGCTGCATTTTTTGCAAGCTATGTCGTTTTCATGGACAATGAAGGAGGCATTCGAGGTGCGGTCCAAGGTTATCTCAAAACAATAATAACCGGCCTTAACAATACGGATCAGCCTGTCTTTGATGCAATGATTATGACGATGGTGACAATATTCCCTGGCGTTGCAGCAGCATCTTGGATACTGATGAGCCTTATCAATTGCGTGCTCGCGCAGAGATTTCTCGTGGTCATAGGTAAGAATATCCGACCCAAACCAGTTTATTCCGATATTGAAGCTCCTTTATGGCCTGTGGCGATAATTGTTATAGGTGCCCTTCTGACATTTTCGGGAGGTGAAATCGGGTTTATCGGCTTAAATATATTGTTAATAACCAGCGTACCTTTTTTCTTTATAGGACTGGCAGTTCTGCATAGTATCTCAAATGCGTGGTCTGGACGCTTTTTTGCTCTGGCGTTCATGTATATTTTTTTGATTTTGGCACATTGGCCCGCTGCGTTAATTGCAGTACTCGGCGTGTTGGAGTCTCGTTTGCAAATTCGCGACCGCTTGAAGGCGCGTCGCTCGAACAAAGGAAGCGAATAATGGACGTTATACTTCTTGAACGGATCGAAAAATTGGGGCAAATGGGTGATGTAGTTACCGTCAAACCTGGCTTCGCGCGCAACTACCTCCTACCGCGCAAAAAAGCGCTGCGAGCAACCGATTCTAATCGGGGAACATTCGAGAAGCAGCGTGCTCAATTAGAAGCTAAAAACCTTGAACATCGCGAAGAAGCAGAACGTATTTCAAAGGATATGGATAAACTGAATATCGTTATTGTTCGCCAGGCAAGTGACAGTGATCAACTATATGGTTCTGTAACGCCACGTGATATTGCCGACGGCATCACAGAGGCAGGAGTAACGGCAGATCGGCGACAGATCAAATTGGACCGCCCGATCAAAACAGTTGGTATGCATACCGTGCGTATCGAACTGCATCCAGAGGTATCAGTTGAAGTAATCGCAAATGTCGCACGCTCGGAGGAAGAGGCGGAAATGCAAGCCCGCGGTCAGCGGATAAACCGCGACGGCGAAGTTGTCGGCATAGAAGATAAAAACGTCGAAGTCGGTGTCGTATTCGAAGAAGGTGCAGCACCAGACGAGGAGTTGTTGGCAGTCGTAGAGAAGGCCGTGGAACCCATTGCAGAAGCCCGAGCGGAGAAATCAGTTTTAGAGGACATCGCATCCGGTAAGGAAGATTCCGATAGCGTAGAGGCCTGAGAGCGCTTTTATCCGAACCGGCTTTGCCGCCCCAACAGATACCGGTTGGCTGGTTTTATTCGATAAATTGAATGGTTATTTTGTGAAGAACGACCCCGGCGTGCCCCTTCGACTCTGTCTCTGATTACGGCCAAGGAATAATTTACGAGTCGCAAAGACTAGCGCCCAACAACACGCGCGATATACTCCGATCATGGTACCAATACAGAAGTATCCTATGGATGAAAAAAAAATCGGTTTCGTTGCTGCTACGTCTGAGTCCGCGCGGAGAGCGGTAAAAGCGTTAAAAGAAAAATATCAGCACGTCGTCCCACAAGAAGCCGATGTTATTGTCGCACTCGGTGGTGACGGACACATGCTAGAGACACTCCATTCATGGCTTGATCAGGATATCCCTATATACGGTATGAACCGGGGTACGGTGGGGTTTCTAATGAATGAGTTTCGGGCGACAAACCTAACAAAACGGATTGCCTCTGCGGAAACGGTAAAACTACGACCACTGGAAATGGCAGTGCAGGATATTCACGGTAATAAAACCACCTCAATCGCAATCAATGAGATTTCGTTACTGCGCGAGACCCGGCAGGCTGCCAAGTTGAGGATAAAGATCGATGGTAGAGTGCGAATGTCCGAGTTGATCTGCGACGGAGTATTAGTTGCCACGCCCGCAGGCAGTACCGCCTATAACCTGTCCGCGGATGGACCAATCATTCCATTGGACGCAAACTTACTGGCTCTTACTCCGATCAGCGCTTTCCGACCTCGCCGTTGGCGCGGCGCACTTCTACCATCCTCTGTATCAATCTCCCTAGAGGTTCTGGAACCGCGAAAACGGCCCGTAAGTGCGGTAGGCGACTATACTGAGATCCGCGACGTAAAACGGGTAACGGTGCGAGCCTGCAACGACAAGTCATTTTCGTTATTGTTCGACCCGGATCATAAGCTGGAGGATCGTATCCTGAACGAACAGTTCACTCCCTGATAGCAAATCTTTCATGCCAGAATTTTTTGTGCATGATGATGTTACCATTTGAAAAACTCCGGTAATTCTCAATCGAAACGGACCCGGAGTGATATGCGGCGTTTGCTAATTACTATTGGGTGGAGAGGATTGGAAGACTGATCCCCAGATGATGGCTGTCTAGTTTCAAAATTGTTGCAGTCGGAAATGCGGTTTTTGACTAGCTGGAAGATCCGGACGGAATTTCTTCGAGATTTTTACCGTTGGCACAACGAAATGTCGGCGACTCCAAGCTTAGAATCGTGAAAATTTTCGCACCTAACGGCAAAGATATTGAAGTAACTATCTGCGTTGAATAGAGCGCAGTCCATTAAAATAAAACGATACCTATAATGTCATCTTTAATGTGGTAAAACGCCGTTCAATAACATTCTACGAAGGTCGAATGAGCAATACAATTCTGTGTGTCCGCGACGGGGCCGTCGCAACTGTAACCATCAATCGCCCGGAGCGCCGTAATGCGATGGACCGAGGCTCATGGTCCCAGCTCGGTGAAATTTTCGGCGAATTATCCGAAGATACAAGTCTGCGTTGCATTGTTGTTACCGGCGCAGGGGGTAAAGCCTTCGGATCTGGGAATGATATCTCCGAATTCGATACACTCCGAAAGGATTCCAGAAAGGTACGCGAATATAACGATATAACCATTGCCACCATACATGCGATTGAGCAATGCCTGCATCCAACAGTGGCGCGGATCGAGGGTTTCTGCCTGGGCGGAGGTTTGGAGATCGCTTTAGCCTGCGACGTACGGGTGGCAGCACCCGGCTCGACCTTTGGCTTACCGGTCAAGAATATGGGGATTTTCCTAGACCCAGCGCTTGCGGACACTTTGGTCAATGCAATCGGGCGGACTGCAGCCCTCGAGTTAGTCCTTGAAGGTCGATTCCTTAATACAGAAGAAGCGCTGAAACGCGGAATTATTACCCGGATTGCGCCAGACGGGGGGCTCGACGAAGAAGTAGCTGCAACTGTAGAGCGTATTTGCGTTGGCGCACCGCTGGCTCACCGGTTTAATAAAGATGCTATCCGAAAAGTTCGCATAGAAGGTGATGATTCTGAGGCCCAATACGTCCGGGCGGCCTCCTACGGTGATACAGAGGATTACCGCAATGCATGGACCTCCTTCATTGCGAAAAAAAAGGCTCGCTTCCAAGGGCGATAATCACTGACCACCTCCGAAACGGTTATCTCATTTTGACTGCCTCAGCTGGCCTCCAGTCGCGGGGGTGATGAAGGATATGAATTACTCAGCAAGGCCTCACCGAATAAAGTCCCGTTTTTCGATTCCAGCCGAGATCGAACTAGGCACTCTGGCCATCGTTAAAGCCCTCGCGGATCTGGGCGATCGTCTCTGGATCAAAATAATCATCAATACGGCGATGCACAGAAGCAATATATTCCGGGTCGTGGTGAGAGCCGGACCATGCCGCGCCTGCGCGAGACTCTACCCGCAACTTTGCACACCAGGTCGTAGTCCGTAACCAAGTGATTCTTCTAAAGGGTCCACACCACGGTCGGATACGGTCGCCTAGTTCTCTCGTTAGCTCAGAAAAATACGCCTCGTAGAAGAGGTTAACATCTTTGTCACTAATTACTGTGGCCACATCCGAATCCCACATCGTGGAGGTATAGACGGTCGCGTGCGCTAGATCGATCGCCGGTGCGCCATACAGCATCTTCTCAAGATCGACGAATACAGCGGTCCCATCCGACTGAATCATAAAATTGCCGGGATGGGTATCTGTACCGACCAGTGTGATCGGTAAATCGCAGCAATCGGCATTTGCAGCAAAATCATGGGCGCGCGCCAGTTCTTCATCGATTTGGCGCCGAGAAGCGGGGGTTATGTCAGCGTCATCCATATACCGGGACTGGGCCTCAATCACTCTGAGGGTGGCCGCTATTGGGTCTGCGTGGAACGGTAATGGCTGCTGATCAACCTTTTCGGGTACCGGTAATGAGTGAATTGACGCGAGAGCTTCCGCGATAGAAACAAGTTCTTCCGGAAGCCGCGGGACACAGCCTTCAATCTCCGAAATTATCAGAGCACCCCACGGTATCCCAACCTGTGGTGGTATAATGGCATGTAACACTGGTACATGGCCGCAAGGGTAAGCACGGGAGAAACAGGCTGCCTGATATTTCAGATTCGCGGCTGGGGAGAGCCCAAAGGCACCGGATCTCGGGATACGCAAAATTTTCTTGGTACCACGGATAGCTACATGAGCATGGACCAGACCTTTTACCCGCATCGGCGCTAAATCGTCCGGAACAAGTTCCCTAAAAGAAAATAGGTCGCCCTTCAGTGCACGAAATAACGCTAGCAAATCCGCGCCCCCAGCATCCCAAGTTTCAATATTTTTTTTCACGCGATAAAAGGTTCTTCTCAGCTGCCTATGGTGTCAAGAAGCATGTGTTGTGCCGATACTAGACGCGCATTAGCTTACCATAGATTATGGGGGATTTTCTTGGCTAAAGATGAGTGCTCAAAGACAAAATGGACGATTCCCTATTGGGTTGCGGTTCTCTTTTTAGTCATCGGGGCGTTTTCCTGGGCGGGAAGTTCGATCGCAGGGCGCATGGCATCAGGAAACGTGCCACCATTTTCCCTTTCATTTATTCGTTGGTTTTTCGTCGTCCTTTGTTTTCTCGCGATCGGTGGGAGAGAGACTTGGGAACAGCGCCGTCTCGTCCTAAAGCACTGGAAACTCTTGGTCGCGTTTGGATTCTTCGGAATTGTGGGTTTTACTGTCCCATATTATGTAGGCCTGCAGTTTACAGTCGCTATCAACGCCTCGCTTATGAATACCTCTGGTGCGCTATGGATCGTTGGTATTGCCTTCCTGATGACGGGAGAGACAATCACGCGAAAACAATCACTTGGTGTATTGCTAGGGTTCTTCGGTACACTCGTGATCGTGTCGCGCGCCGATCTAGCCGTATTGTCACAATTTTCATTTAATGTCGGTGACATCATGGTGTTAGTCGGATTTTTTTCTTGGGCGGTTTACACTGTGATGTTGAGGTGGAAACCGGCCGAAATGGGCGAACTTGCCTTCCTTACCTCTATGGCGATTTTTGCCGTTATTCTTATGGCTCCGCTATACGCGATCGATCTCATTCAGGGTAAAACATTTGAAACGAACTTTGATAATATCGCCATAATCATTTATGCGGTCATCTTTCCATCTTTCATTTCATACCTTTTATGGAATAGGGCGGTCCCAGTGGTCGGGGCCAGTGTCGCCAGTATTGCACAATATCTTATCCCTATGATTGGTGTCTTTCTGTCGGTCATATTGCTTGGTGAAGCAGTTGAGACCTATCACATCGCGGGTATCGGGGTTATTTTCACTGGTGTCTGGTTAGTATCATCTGGGCGTCGAAGGTTAGATGCCAATAAATCTGGCATGGATACGTAGAAACATCGTGAGAAGTAGACACTGGAAAATAGGAAATGGCGAATAACGACTGTATCTTGATCGCTGGGGCAGGGCCTGTTGGTATGACCGCGGGGTTAGCCTTGTCGAAGGCTGGAATTCCGGTAAAAATGTTTGATATTCTCGCAGAAATTCCTGCCGACCACCGGGCGTCAACGTTACACCCGTCGACGCTGATGTTGCTTGAAAAGCTTGAAATGACATCAGTACTCGTTGACCGTGGAATTGAATCCCCCCTTTTCCAATGGCGTGATCGAGCGAGCGACCGCATTGTCGCTGAATTTGATTATCGCGATATCTCAGATGTGCTGACCTACCCCTATGCCTTACAGCTGGAACAGCACAAGACGATAGAAATCGGGCTCGACATTGCACTGGCTATCGATGGGTTCGAGCTTCACCGTGAGCGAGAGCTCTCCAGACTATCTCAGGACGATAACGGGGTTGAGGTTAGTGTCAAAGCACCAGATGGGTCTTTCGAAGTCCATCGTGGGAAATTTTTGATCGGAGCCGATGGCGGTAAATCCGTAGTGCGTAAATTACTCGATATTGATTTTCCGGGCTTTACCTGGGAGGAGCGGTTCATCATTGTATCGACCTATTATGATTTCGAAGAGGCCGCTGGCTATCGGTATCGTAATTACGTAGCGCATCCGGAACAATGGTGTGCAATGATCAAGGTACCGGGCGAGGCCGACGAAGGTGTGTGGCGAGCGCTATTCCCAGCATTCGGGGACATGCCCGATGAACATGTGCTAAGTGATGAATGGATTCAGGCTCGGTTTGCCGAGTGTTATCCGTACGATCCACCGTACGACCTCCTGCACCGAAATCTCTATAGCGTACATCAACGAGTGGCTGAGAGCTTCGCGAAGGGCCGGGTAGCGCTTGCAGGTGATGCCGCCCATGTAAATAATCCCTTAGGGGGCATGGGGATGAATAGTGGAATACATGACGCGCTGAATCTGGCCGAAAAGTTGGAAGCGGCATGGCATGGTGGTAATCACGAGTTGTTGCTAAGCCGCTATGACCGCCAAAGACGACCAATGGCCGAAAAATATGTTCAGGCTCAATCCATCGCTAACAAGCGATTGCTCGAGGAAAATGACCCAGAGGCACGGGAATATCGCCTAAAAGAGCTAGAGTTTACAGCGACCGACGGGGCCGCTAAACGGGATTACCTATTGCGAGCATCACTTATGCAAATGTTAGAGGAAGCAAATGCTATCGAATAACGATTTGCACCCTTATACTCCTGACTTTGAAGACTACGATGAGCATGTTTTGGTGCACTATTCCAAGGCAATCGCCATGTTTAGGACTGGGGCAACTCATCCTCTACCCAATCTAGTTCGAGCGTCTCGCGTATTTCGCTCTCATACCCGCCGACATATATTAAGAAACACCATCGCTGTTATCTCTCCCCACCAGCCGCTGTACGAAAATAAATTTTCAATCGCGGACTTCCAGTGATTAGGCTCTAATAACGCGGCGAGCCGTTCAGATACTCTTGATACCCCAGCACTACATCGTTTTAACGAGCAAGGGCTAAGGAGTCATTCCTACCTTGCAGTTCCCCATACCCATTGATAGCCTCAGGCCCATATAGAAGGAATAGATATGCCCGACGGCACACCGGCACGACATACAAATAATCTTGAGCATTTCTGGATGCCGTTTACAGCAAATCGCCAGTTCAAAGCGGCGCCAAGGCTCATGGTTGCCGCCAAAGACATGCATTACACTGACGACCAAGGCCGCCAGATTCTGGATGCAGCGGCGGGTATGTGGTGCGTCAACGCAGGCCATGGCAGGGATAAGATCACCGAGGCCATCCGCACCCAAGCGGGTATCATGGATTATGCTCCCGCTTTCCAGTGGGGACACTCGGGTGCGTTCGATCTTTCATCGAGGCTTGCCAATCTGTTCCCTGGTGATCTGGACTACGTTTTTTATGCTAATTCGGGCTCGGAAGCGGTCGATACCGCACTGAAATTGGCGCTGGCTTATCATCAGCTTCGCGGTGATGCGCGGCGCACACGGCTGATCGGCCGCGAACGCGGTTATCACGGTGTGGGTATTGGCGGCACCTCAGTCGGAGGCATCTCAAACAATCGAAAGCACTTTGGCAATCTTATGGCGGGCACTGATCACCTCCCCCATACCCATAACCTGGCGGAAATGGCGTTTACGCGGGGACAGCCAGAGTGGGGTACACATCTGGCGAGCGACCTAGAGCGCATCATCGCGCTGCACGACGCATCGACCATTGCCGCAGTCATCATTGAGCCCGTCGCGGGATCCACCGGCGTACTTGTCCCTCCGAAGGGCTACCTGGAGAAAATTCGGTCGATCTGCAATGACCACGGTATCCTGCTGATATTCGACGAGGTCATCACCGGGTTTGGACGACTCGGCGATCCGTTCGCCGCCGACTATTTCGGCATCGTGCCCGACCTGATGACCATGGCAAAGGGTCTAACGAATGGAGCCGTGCCGATGTCCGCCATCGCTGCGCGGGGCAACGTCTACAACACGTTCATGCAGGGCCCACCCCACATGATAGAGCTCTTTCACGGCTATACCTACTCGGCACACCCGCTGGCCTGCGCGGCCGCGCTAGCGACGCTGGACGTGTTCGCTGAAGAAGATTTGTTCAATCGCAGCAGAGCATTGGCTTCGATATGGGAAAACTCCATTCACAGCATAAAGGGACAGCGCAACGTCATCGATATCCGTAACCTCGGTATGATGGGTGCGATTGAACTGGCGCCGCGTGACGACGCGCCGGCGACGCGCGCCTATGACGTGTATCTTAAATGCTACGAGAAGGGGCTTCTGGTACGCCAGACCGGCGACATCATCGCGATGTCTCCGCCGCTAATCGCATCCGAAGCTCAGGTCGGCGAAATCATATCGATCCTTGGCGAAGCGATTTCCGAGACGGAGTAACCTCCCGGGGTTTAGAATCCTCCGAACAGCATACTCGGCAACCAGGTGGCAGTCGCGGGATATAGCGCGACCATGGCCAACGTCAGAAGCTGTGCGATAACGAATGGGCCCACTCCCTTGTACATGTCGATATATGTTATCTCCTTCGGAGCAATGGACCGAAGGTAAAAGATTGATGGTGCCATTGGTGGGGTAAGGTAAGAGGTTTGTAGAATGATACAGACCATCACGCCAAACCACAGAGGATCGATCTCTGCCGCGCGGATTATCGGATCAGCAATTGGCAGCACGATGATCAAGACCGATATCCAATCCAGTACAAAGCCCAAAATGAAAACCACTATAAGGAAGATCACCACGATTCCAGCTGGGCTAAAACCGGAGCCTTCAACAACCTGAGAGACCAGATCATCTCCTCCGTGTACGATGAAAATACTAGCGAATAGAATGCCGCCTAGCACAATCAGCATCACCATCGATGTGATCTTGATGGTCTGGGTTACGGCTTCTTTTAGAATGATGAAGGAAAACTGGCGGTAAGCGATGGCGAGAATAACAGACCCAAACGCGCCCACCGCCGCCGCTTCAGTGGGCGCAGCGATACCGGCGAAGATACTGCCTAGCACGGCAAGGATCAGGAGTGATGCCGGCAGCAACGCTGTCAGCATCAGCCAAAGTTTCGCCGAGAGCGAGACGCGGTCGTCCAAATCATTCTGACCGGGACCGGCCTCCGGCTGCAACAGGCATCGTACAATGATGTAAAGTATGAATAGTCCAACCAGCACACCTGCGGGAATCAGAATTCCGGCAAACAAATCTCCAACGGACATTTCTGTTATTGACGCATATACGATAATGACGACCGATGGCGGTATGGTTGTGCCGAGTGACCCCCCTGCACAGACGGTACCGGCGGCTAAATCCTTTTTGTATCCCGCACCCATCATTGCCGGGACCGCCATCAGTCCCACCACGATCTCTACAGCACCGACGACGCCGGACGATGCAGCAAATATTCCACACATGATAATGGTTGTAATCGCCAACCCGCCTCGTAATGCACCGAACCAGATCTTAATTGCGTCAAACAGTCGGGCCGCAATACCGGCCCTTTCCAGCATTGCCCCCATGAACACGAATAGGGGTATGGCAGCGAGTACGAAATTGGATGTTACGTCAAACAGACGGCTATGAAACTGAGTAGGCAGGACCATACCGAATTCAAGGACGCCAAATAGAAAAGCCGTCGCTATTAGGCTGAATGCCACCGGAATACCGGCGAACACTAAAATAAATAGCATTGGAAACATAAAGACTGCGAGCGACAGGTCAGCCATGATCACTTTCCGTTAGGCTGTCACCTGACTTGTCCAGTGGCGATTTAATAAAACCTAGCGCACTGCGGACATGGCGAATACACTCGGCCACAGCTTGCAACAAAAGCGCGGCAAATCCGACAAGTAATCCCGCAAACAAAGGCCACAACAGCGGTTTCCATGGGCTCGCAGGGTCTAATTCGTTTGTTAGATATGCTTCAAGCCATTCGTCGTAGGCGCCAATGATGAAAAAAATAAGCGCGGGAATGAATAGCCCGATATAAACGACAACGTTAATCCAGTCTTGCCAATCGCGGGGAAGACGGGTCGACAAAAAGTCGATTCGGATGTGTGCATTGTTGCGAAGCGTGTAACCGGCTGCAAACAGAAATCCTATGCCATTTGCCATGTAGGCGATGTCGTATGCCCAGAGTGTGGGCGCGGAGAAAACTCTTCGCGACACGACTTCATACATCATATCGCCTATCAGTATTAACAATAAGATACCAGCGATCACGGCCAAGGCCATAGACAACCGATCAATTACTTTAAGAAAGAACTGCATAATAACAGGGCGAGGGCCGGATAACACTCCCGGCCCTCGACATATTTAGGCATCAATTATGGCGATAGGTGCCATATTTCTTCCAGCGGTCGTAAAAGCCCCAGTATGATTCGGAAACACGGGCCATCCAGTCATTACCCTTTGCCGATTGAGCATTTGCTTGTTCTTCTGACCATTCTCGGCCAAGGTCCCGAATTTTCGCCTGAGCCTCGGGGGTAAGGTAAACCCATTCATTTTTGCCCTTGCTCATCTTTTCCATAGCGCCAATATCATCCAACCCAACCTGCATTGCAGTGCGGAACCCAGCGTAAAGCCCCGCCGCCCGGATTTGCTCCTGTAACCGCTTCGGAAGGGTCTTCCATGTTGCCTCGCTGAATACTGCTTCATTCATGTGCGAAGGGGAATGGATACCCGGCAGAATTATGTACTTCGCAATCTTGTGAAATCCGAGTTTGATGTTGGTAGAGGGAGTTACAAACTCCGTGCCATCAATCACACGACGTTCCAGCGCAGTGTAAATATCGGCTGGCGGCAACACCGTGGGCGATGCCCCCACGCGTTTGAGAATGTCCGCCCACGCGGCCGCAGTCCGAATTTTCATACCTTTAAGGTCAGCAATGGTTTGAATTTTCCTATGAGAATGAAGAAAAATTTCTGTTGACCCAAAACCAGTAGCTATAGGAACCAGCTTTTGAGTTTTACTCCTCATTTCCGTTAGCAAATCAGTGCCGTCTCCCGAAATCAGCCAGTGCATAAATTCTTCCATCGGCATGCCGCCAACCATTCCGGCGAAGATGCCATTTGCCGGATCAGCGTTAACAGCAAAACCGGGATAGCAATAGCAGATATCCGCTGTACCCTTCTGAACTGCTGCCCATCCGTCGAACGGTCCCGCAAGCACGCCAACGCTGTAGCCTTTGATTTTTACTTGCCCGTTAGTCATCAAATCGACAGCATTAATGAAACGACCCATATAATTGTTCCAGAACCCACCCTTTGCAGGAACAAACGACGTGAGCTTGAAATTATATTTCTGTGCTTGGAGCGGCGTTGTTGCAAAAACTCCCAGCATTGCCGTCACTGTCGCGGCCCTACAAATTGTTCTAAAGTTTATCATTATTCTTCTCCCTGATTAATTTTACAGTACACCCTCCCGTGTACCTCAAAACCACGCACTTCTGACGCGACCGAACTAATCCCGATTGTTCTCTGGGAAAATAAAAGTGTAGCGAAAACCGTTTAATGCAAACTACAGAAAAACAATCTTAAAAAATCTTATAGAGGACAACGGATGTTAACAAGTCGTATGGGAGGTATATCGAAAATTTATCTTATCGGCTTACTAACGTAATACCCAAACGATAGGTTTAAGTATCGCCCGTTATCTAATTTCGAACAGAAATTCGGGTTTTACACGGCACTATTCATCGCCTCTGGACACCGCTTCTTCACCCGTTCATTCTTTTTTTAAGTTTCTGGGAGAGCACTAATATGGCGAAGTTACTAACAGACGAACAATTGAAGCGTGCGCGAAAAGATGGGTGCGTTTTCCCCATCCGTATTATGTCTCCCCGCGATACCGCCGATGTCAGAGCGACATATGAATCTCTGGAGGCACGGCAGGGAAATGATGTACCGGAATTACTCTCTGTTAAACCGCATATCCTGTTTAAGTGGCTGTTCGCACTTGGCACAACCCCCACACTTCTTGACGCTATTGAAGATTTATTGGGACCTAACATAATGCTGACTACCTGTGCGATCTGGCCCAAGGATGCATACGATCCGCGTTTTGTAACCTGGCATCAGGATTCGGCTTATTTTGGGTATGATCCTATGGAAGTGTGGAGCGCTTGGATTGCGATTACCGATAGTCATGCTGATAACGGTTGCCTGAAATATTTGCCAGGTAGCCATAATGATCCAGAGATGAACCATCAAGAGACATATGATCCTAAGAACATGCTGTCACGTGGACAAAAAATTTCGTCTGATCAGTTTGATGAGTCCGGGGCTATCGATGTAGAATTGGAGCCTGGCGAGTGTACCCTGCACCACTTTCGCCTTGCACATTCATCTGAGCCCAATTCTAGCGACCGACGCCGCGTAGGGATCTTATTCGTATTTTGCCCAACACACGTAAAGCCTACCAACCAACTTAATACTGCTATTCTAGTCCGGGGTAAGGACCATTATGGGTATTGGAAACGCGATCCAATGCCCGAACATGATCTCGACCCGGCTAACCTCGAGTACTACAACGATTTCTGGAATTACTATGTTGATCCTGAAAACGTGGCCGAAATGGAACGATTGACACTGTCCAATGACTGACCTTCGCACTTACCTAAACGAAATTGATAATGCGATATTTCGGCCCGACCAGCCCATCGCAGTTCAACAAGAAATCACGGCACTACAGCATGTAATGGCGGCGAAAAATACCAATCCGGCAATCTTCGTACGACAACCGAAATTACCGGACGGCACCATTTCTGAAATCCCCGTGCTCACCAACCTCTTCGCTAGTCGCAAACTGTCAGCAAAGTCGCTCGGAATTGAGGATCACCGAAACTCGGCTAAGGCGATGGCGGAACTTACCTCGCGAGCCATCGATCCGGTTACAGTTAATCCCGGCTCTGCTCCAGTACGTGAAGTTGTTGACGAGGGCGATACGGCCAATCTTCAAGCATTACCAGCCCTTCGCCAACATGAGGGAGATTCGGGGCATTACATCACATGCGGCCATGTTGTGACCTTTGATCCAGACAGTGGGATCGATAATATGGGTATTCAGCGGCTATGGGTGCGTGGCAAAAGATTAATGGGCTGCTATATGCTAGAAACCTCGCACAACATGATCAATCTGCGGAAGTTTTGGGAAAAGGGCGAGGCTTGCCCGGTAGCCATCTGGATTGGCCATCATCCGGCGATTGAGATGGGGGCACAGTCGAAATTACGCTATCCAGAAAGCCACTGGGGGGTTGCCGGAGGCGCTGTGGGCAAGCCTTTGCGCTTAGTACCATCAGTAACTCATGGCGAAAAAATCATGGTGCCAGCAGATGCAGAGATAGTTGTGGAGGGCAATCTACCGCCGAACCGAATAGAGGCGGAGGGTCCCTTCGCAGAGTTTTCTGGTTATCAGGGTCCGCAAATTCCTAATCCAGTGATCGAAGTAACGTGCATAACACGACGAAAGGACGCTATTTACCACGATTGCGGATCGGGATTACCCGATCATCTTGTTCCTGACAATATGGGTATGGAGGGATATGTATATTCGCTTGCTCGACAAGTATCACCGTCACTGATCAACGTCCACGTTCCGGTATCGGGCCGCCGGTTCCATGCCTATTTGCAGTTTGAGAATCCGCGCCCTGGAGAGGTGCGAGATGCTATGATGGCTGCAATTGCCTTTAGGCGCCTGAAAGCAGTATTTGCTTTCGATGAAGATATTGAGATTTTTGATGATCGTCAGATAATGTGGGCACTTGCGACCCGCGTACAGTGGCATCGAGATGTGATGAAAATCAACGGCCTTACGCTGGCTCCGCTTGATCCCTCTGCACCGTCCTCGGTTAATACGATTACAAAGGCCGCGATCGACGCTACTCTACCGGCCGCCACTCGACCCGGGTACCCTAAACCGGTAGCGCCACGCAACAGGGTGTCGGACGAGGCGCTCGCCGCGGCGAGGTCCGTACTAAAAGGCATTGACATGTCTGATTGGCCCAACTGAGATCCTCAATGACCGATTCACCCTACGAAAAATTCGGTAATTCGAATTGGGCACAATGTCCGAAATGCGAACACTGGTTTCACATAGCGCCAGACTTGTTAAAGATGAAAGACGTGGACCTGATCTGCCCCGGGTGCGGCCATCCGTTTGCGTCATCTAAGGCCAAGGAAATCCTCGAAATCTAAAGAAGTAATTATGAATAACAGCGACAAAACACGAGCCAATACAGCTCAGAAATTCACATATGATGACCTACGTGACTGGATAGAACAGGCAGATCGGCTCGGCGAACTTAAGCGTGTCGATGGCGCCAGCTGGGAGAAAGATATCGGGCTCGCCTCGGAGGTTGTAATCCGGCAAGACAACGGTCCCGCAGTTTTGTTCGACAAAATACCCGGATGTCCAGACGGGTTCCGCGTTCTAATTAACGTCTTCGGCGGAGTACGTCGCAATATGACTTTGGGATTCCCTGATAACCTCAACAAACAAGAGCTTTCTGACGGCTGTTTCGACGCCTTCGTAAAGGAGCGAAAATCTATACCGCATATATTGGTGGACGATGGTCCGGTATTCGAAAACATCATTACCGGCGACGATATAGATCTAATGAAATTCCCGGCGCCGATGTGGCACCCGGAAGATGGTGGACGTTATATAGGTACAGGCACCTATACTGTCACCCGGGATCCAGAGGATGGGTGGATGAACTGCGGTGCTTACCGGGCCATGGTGCATGACAAGAAGTCGGTCGGCTGTTTTATGGTGACCGGCAAGCATGGCTATGTACATCGAAATAAATACTGGGCCAAAGGTGAACCTTGCCCAGTGATAATGGTCATTGGCGGCGAGCCGGTTGCGTTCTTCAATGGCGGAGCGGAAGCGCCCTATGGAACTTTTGAGCTGGATATAGTCGGAGGTATTCGCGGCAAGGCGGTAGAGTGTGTGTCTGGTAATATTACCGGCTTGCCTTTTCCAGCTAATGCAGAAATTGTCCTTGAAGGCTACTTGCACGAGGGCAAAGTCAAAAACGAAGGTCCCTTTGGGGAGTGGACGGGCTACTATGCCAGCGGCGAACACCCGGAACCAGTACTGGAAGTCGAGACGGTCTATCACCGCAATGATCCGATCATTTTAGGTGTTCCCCCGATGGGCCAAGGATCAGACGAGATGGCGCGATACCGAGCGGTGTTGCGGTCGGCCATGCTGAAACAAAACCTGGCAGAGGCGGGCGTACCGGATGTCACCGGTGTATGGTGCCATGAAATCGGCGCCTCACGTCTATTCCATGGGGTGTCTATCAAGCAACGTTACCCCGGACATTCGAAACAGGCTGGCCACATAGCCGCCCAGTGCCAGGCTTCCAACTACGCTAACCGTTTTGTCGTCGTTGTGGATGAGGATATAGACGTAACTAATCTTGAACAGCTTATCTGGGCAATGTGTACCCGCTGCGATCCAGCGACAACGATCGACATCGTAAAAGGAGCTTGGACATCGCCTGCTGACCCACGGCTAACACCCGAACAAAAAGCATGCGGCGACATTACCAATAGCCGCGCAATCATCGATGCGTGTAAGCCCTTCCACTGGAAAGATGAGTTCCCGACCGTGAATGCCCCATCGTCAGACGTGTTGGATGACGCGCGGGAGAAGTTTGGTTACCTTTTGGATTGAGCCCCACTTTTAATCAATTCCATTTCCAGCGAAAGCCGTCCGGATAGCGGCCAGAATCTATATCAGATACTGTCCTCCAAAGTTTAAAAGGAATTACTGGTCATGCAAGATACGTGGCGTACACCAATGATTGTTCTTACCTGCGGTACGATCATTCTATTCATAAGCTTCGGCGCTCGGAACATATTCGGGATTCTACTCGATCCAATGACGGGATCAGCCGGAGTGAGCGTGAGTGATTTTTCGTTCGCGATCGGGCTACAGGCAGTCATCTGGGGTTTTACCACACCAATTACCGCATCTTTGGCCGAGCGCTTCGGAACAGGCAGGATGATCGCGTTAGGCGGGGCACTATATGCCTGTGGCCTCATACTGATGTCGCTAGTTCAAACCCCTATTCATATGAATATGACGGCTGGGCTGATGTTGGGCCTCGGACTCAGCGCAACGGGCTTTCCAATCATCCTCGCTGCAATCACCAAGCGGGTCGACGAGAAGCGTCGCAGTTTGTTTCTTGGTATTGGGAGTGCCGCTGGATCCTCCGGCCAACTTGCACTAGTGCCGATGGGACAGTTTTTCATCAGTGGATACGGTTGGGCCGTCACTGCCATCATCTTCGGCTGTCTAGTCGCCTTAATCGTCCCACTAGCCGCGGCTATGAAGGATGAAACACGCGGCTCCGCCAATCTCGGCACCGCACCGACACAGAAACTAACCGAAGCAGTAAACGAAGCGATTACCCATCGAGGCTTTCTACTTCTTACCGCAGGATATTTCGTCTGTGGTTACCAAGTAATGTTTCTCGGTACGCACTTGCCGAATTTTCTTAGCGAAGCCGGTCAGGACCCTTGGGTAGGCGCGACTGCACTATCATTGATCGGATTGTTCAACATCCTCGGTACGCTGTTCTGGGGTGCGATGGGCGGAAAATTGCGGATGAAGTATCTGCTTACCTCTATTTACTTGCTGCGTTCGCTGGTGTTAACAATCTTTATCCTCGTACCGGTCACACCCTTAAGCACTTACTTATTTTCGGCGGCCATTGGGTTGCTTTGGCTAGCTACAGTACCTCTAACCTCCGGCTTAGTAGCTCGCATATTCGGCCTAAAGTACATGGCAACATTGACAGGGATTGTGTTCTTTAGTCACCAACTCGGTAGTTTCGTTGGAGCATGGCTCGGAGGCGTTTTTTTCGAGAACACAGGTTCCTACGATACGATTTGGTGGATTGGTGTTATTCTCGGTGTCATCGCCGCAGCTCTGCACTTGCCGATAGACGATAAACCAGTCGAGCGGGTGCAACCAGCAAATGCTTAAGACAGCTTTCCCAGCGTTAATTTCTTGCCTCGGCTATACTTCTTCGATGATGCTGGAGAAAAGGTATCTTACTTAACTCCTGTAGAATGGATTAGACCGCTCCCCTTCAAACAGGCATAAACGTACGATGAGCCTACCTGTATCTTCGCCCAACTGGCGTACACCCTTTGTCATACTGTTAGCCGGGACGGCTATTGTCTTTCTGTCCCTCGGTGCCCGGATGACGTTCGGTCTTTGGATGCCAGACGCTTCTAATGACCTATTCGGCGGGCAGATCGAAATTCTCTCGCTGTCCATCGCACTGCAGTCTCTTTTCTGGGGTATAGGCACACCAATCGCAGGGAATATTGCCGATAAATATGGGACCGGACGGGTAATTGCCGCAGCGGGGCTGATTTATACCGCCGGCCTGTTGCTAATGACTGTTTCAAGCACGCCAATAATGGCGCATCTATCTATTGGCGTCTTTACTGGTTTCGCAATGTCAGGCGCAATGTTTCCAATTATTCTATCTGCGATCAGTCGAGCCGTTGCTCCGGAAAAGCGCGATTTCTATCTTGGGGTCGCTAGTGCAGGTGGATCTTCCGGGCAGGTCATAATGATCCCGCTGGGGCAGTTCTTTATCGATAGTCAGGGTTGGGTGATGTCCTTGTATATGATGTCGATAATGACCTTACTGATCGTACCATTAGCCTTTGTCATGGTACGAAAAAATGTTGGCGAGATCACGGCGACTGCACTCCCGTCGCAAGGTACATACGAGGCGATTCGAGAGGCATTTAGCCATAGGGGTTATGTTCTTCTGATGAGCGGCTATTTCGTGTGTGGGCTCCAAACCATGTTTATAGGTACTCACTTTCCGAATATGTTGCGAAACCTTGACGTGGATATAACCCTCGCGGCGATGTCACTGTCCTTAATTGGGGCATTCAATATTATCGGTACATTTGCTTGGGGTGCTGCGGGCGGCAAGTTCCGACAGAAATTTCTTCTCTGTTGGCTATATAGCCTACGTTCCGTAATCATGGTGTTTTTCATTATTCTCCCGCCAACTTCCATTAACGTGATTGTTTTCTCTGCGGCCATGGGACTACTTTGGCTAGGTACTGTGCCGCTAACGGGTTCAATTGTCGCGCGGGTATTTGGGCTTCGTTATATGGGCATGCTATTCGGGTTCACCTTCGTGGCGCATCAGATTGGTAGCTTTATAGGTATCTACGCCGCAGGCTACTTTTTTGATCTGTTTGGAAATTATAATGCCGTTTGGTGGGCTGCCATCATAATGGGTTTCGTTGCGTCGCTGATGAATTACCCAATAAACGATAAGCCGATTCATCGGGAGGCAGCAACAGAAATTTCCTGAAAGGCGTTCTCTGCAAAGGCATCATTTACGGGGTCGATCTTAATATGAAGACGAACTAGGGCCCGTGTCAGCCTGATTAATCAGCAGACGATATCTGCTACCTCGATCTTCGGATCTGTTACTTAGGAAAACTTTAGGTCATTAAAGGCAATTTATAATTCATCATTCGCTACCGTGATATTATTATCTGGACGATAACACGGGTGTGAATGGTTTTCCGATTGAGAGAACTTATCTACCGCTCTCAGTAATAGCCACCCCCCGCACCTATAGGATTAGCAACCCACCACCTGCTCTAATCGCTTTTCAGTGAGAAGACTATCTGAATAGAACCTGAACGACATGTCACTATTGAGAGAATTCCGGGCACTGAGAGGTAACTAATTTCTCCTTTGACAATTTTGGCTAATTAATGAAATTTAAAAATACATACGATCCAAAGAAAAAATATCATTTTTAAAACAAGTGATAACAATCAGCCCGGACGAGTATAAGGATGGTTGCATTAACGGGAAATTAATCGTGGATCAGTTCGGAAAATCCTTTGATGCTATCCCCGAGTTTTTTTGACTATCATTAGCACTATTTTTTTATCATTTTGAGAAATGACGTAATCAATGAGGCTACAAAAATGAAATCGGCCCAATGCTACATTGGACGAACACCGCTTAAAAATCCGGTGATCTGTGGATCAGGAGAGCATGTGATGACAGAGGCGGGACTTCGGCTTGCGCTAAAAACAGGGGTCGGAGGAGTGGTCGCAAAATCGGTAAACGAAACCATGGCTGCTAGGGATCAGCTCGACCGGACTGATTACGCGCTACTAGACGGCCAGTGGAATCGCCTTCCTTG
Source organism: Alphaproteobacteria bacterium MarineAlpha11_Bin1 (assembly GCA_002937455.1). The sequence goes on along the minus strand of PTJZ01000006.1, from coordinate 96,805 downwards.
GGATTTTTCGGCACCACATCACGCTACACTGGCCTGTCGATCCGGCCTGCAGAAGATGGATTTCGATTCTTGGCTCGATATTATAGCTCGCCTCGATGACCACGCCGCGAATTCGGGACAGTATGTCATTGGGAGTATCATCCTCGCCGACCTTGAGGCTTCCTTAGTTATGGCGAGACGGATGGAAGCAGCCGGTGTACGCATCCTAGAGTTTAATATCGGTACGCCATATGGTGACGAAGCATCAGGTGTAGTGACAACGGAACGCGTCACTTCCCGAGTCACAGAAATCGTGAAGGCCGTATGCGATACAGTCGATATTCCGGTTTGGGCCAAGATAACTGGCCAGAGCGAAAACGTCGCCGCACTCGCGCAAGCTGCGCGAGAAGGTGGTGCCGACGCCGTTGTATTGATGGGTCGGTTCCTTGGGATGATACCTGAACTGGATACCCAGGCTCCACTTCTAGAGACTAACCTCGGCACTGGAGGAGGGTGGGCACTACCAATTACATGCTACTGGCTGGCAAAGACGCGTAAGACGTTAGGCGCTGAAGTACCGCTTGTTGGAATGAACGGTGCAAGAAGCGGTCACGATGTATTGCGTATGCTGCTAGCGGGTGCTCACGCTGTAGAAATTTCAAGTGCTGTCTTCACCAACGGCTTCGGTGTGCTTTCAGAGGCTATAGAGACAGTCGAAAAGTACCTATCTGACCGCAGTCAGGCTCCAGCGGATATAACGGGTCGAGCTGCAGACCAATTACGGCCGTTCGCGGACCTGCCACAACGACCAGGATACTGGGAACAGTTCGTGCCACCGGGCGCAGTTTAATCTAATCCAGAAGACCCTACTTTTACCCTTCCGCTAATCTACTCATCTTGAAACGATATCGTCGGAGTATTGGCTAGTGAAGCCATCACAAATACCACAACTACGTTTATTAGACTGGTTGGGAAATTCACCCGATAGAGATAATATTGACAATCTCTTCAGAAAAAATCGGAATTTTTAATGGATCCCGTTATTCAGAGTTTGCTCGCTGGCTTTCCTGTTTTGCTACTGCATTTTTCCGTAGCTATTGCAATGCTCGTGGTTGGTATCGTGATTTATCACTACGTAACCCCATACCACGAGTTACAGCTGGTACGCAGTGGAAATATCGCGGCAGCAATATCGATATCGGGAGCAATAGCGGGTATGTCTATCCCGCTTGCGATCTGTATGGCTACCAGCGTCAGTGTATGGGATATCGTCATCTGGGGCTTTGTAGCACTGATGATTCAGTTGCTGGCCTATAGGATAGGCGACTTTCTTGTGAGAGACCTCCCTAGACGCATCGAGAATGGAGAAGTTGGAGCCGCAGTACTAGTGGTGGGTATCAAGCTCTCGGTTGCATTCATTAACGCCGCGGCTATCGCCGGATAGATAGTGCGAAGTATTTTGGGATCCGTTAGATCTCGTAGCAGGAACAACCCATGAAGCTACGAGACTATATCGCGATTGGTGTCCTCATTGTAACGGCAATTCTCAGCGGAGCTATCAAAGATACCGATAACTTGGAGAGGGAATCTCCGCGCCGTCCAGATCCACGCCAGTTTGGACCCGCCTCCGAGAATACACCAATTTCAGTATTACGTCTCAAACCCGAAAACCTACTCCCAGATGAATCTCCCCTCGATCCACGTATAGTTGTCAAAATTGAAAAGAAAAAGAGCACATCCACCGGTACAGCTTTCTCTATAGACGATTCAGGTGTCTGGATTACTGCCCATCATGTCACCTCGGGTTGCGATATGCTGGGGCTTCAGAATTCGAACAGCCAACTAGTTCGCGTCCACAATGTAACGGAGCGCCCTGATGCTGACATTAGTATCCTGCGCACAAAAGGAGGTGCACCCCGAATGAATGTAATCCGGCCCCAACTAAGGGTTGGCCAAGATGGGTATTCGTTTGGTTTCCCTCAGGGTACCCCGGGCGCTGTCTATGGCAAGGTTATTGGGCGTGGTCGGATGCTGACGCGGGGTCGTTATCGAAAAGACGAACCGGTGGTCGCTTGGATCCAAGTTCGCCGGATACCAGATATCGGTGCCGATCTTGCGGGAATTAGCGGTGGGCCCTGGGTAGATGCCGCCGGCGCAGTCATTGGCGTTCATGTTGCCGGATCTCCTCGCCGAGGACGTTCATATTCCACTTCACCAAAAACTTTACTTGCTGCGATAAAGCAAAGTGAAATCGGTTCAACTAAGAATTTTTATAGTCAACCACCGAAAGCATCCTTGAACCCGCGCGGTTTTGCACGATATGGGGAATTTCTGCGACGAGAGAAAACTATCGCGAAGGTGGTATGTCTAGTTGGTAAAAAATGGCGTCCAAACACCGAGCGGTAGGTCAAATCGAAAATTGAATCAGTAGTTTCGTTGATGGCGCTCTGTCTACGCGGGAAAGCACGTTTGGCGATAAGTGGTTGCTGCCGTCAGCCTAGCCTGTTTTGGGTCAAATCTCTCAGGATACTTTTAACAATTCCTCATCAACGGTTTTCCCAATGGAATCAATAAATCCGGTTCCTATATATCAATATTAATTCACTGTGGTTACCGACATACGGTGGGCGACGCGCCTTCTCTTATTCTTTTACCCATTTCGGGCTGGCCGCCACCCGAATTATTGGGGCGTTGAAGTAACGAACAGATTGGAAATAATAATGCAAAACCACCTTTCGACATTTCTTGCATACACCCTCATTCTCATCGTGTTTTCATTCGCGCATAATGAGAGTAAAGCTGCCGAACCGAAGCAAGCGGTACCCTTATGGAAAGCGCTCAAATCAGGTACCGCATTTGCTCTAATCCGCCATGCTCTTGCTCCCGGAATTGGTGATCCAGAAAATTTTGTTCTAGGAAAATGTCGTACTCAGCGGAACCTTTCTTTTAAAGGCCGGCAGCAGGCGGCGAGGATAGGGAAAAGGTTTCGCGCCCACGGAATCAGACAAGCAAGGGTTTTCACAAGCGAATGGTGCCGTTGTCGCGAAACAGCGGAGTTACTGATGATTGGTAAAGTAGAACCGCTCCAAGAAATCAACTCGTTTTTTGAGACACCAGATAAGGCAGTGTCCCAGACTTACACATTTAAATTATGGCTAAATGCCTACCGGGGCAGTCGACCACTCGTTTTGGTGACCCACCAGGTCAATATCACCGCTTTGACCGGGATATTTCCGCGCTCAGGGGAAGTAGTCGTTGTTCAGCGGCAGTCAGACGGCGGGTTTTACGTCATGGGATCCTTATAGATCCCAGCCCCGGATCGCCTCGCCGGTCATGTTATTTTGAGCAGTAAACCTGAACAGATAAATGTAGTGATGAGAGAATATATACATATCAATTACGCCTACTTCGATGTTTCTCTCAAAGGTGAACCTGATATCTCCAAATGGCGGAATGAAAGCTAACACTCCGGTAAGGGGTATTTTGCTACCTCTTTATATCGATCCGATATTGCTGCAAGCTCGACTGGATCGATAATATCCTCGATACGGCCGAAGGGTTCGCCGCCGGTCAGTTTTTCCACGGTCTCGATTATATAGTCCGGAGGCTGGCTGCGATTTGTTAGCACAATCTCATTCACACTGATAAGGCGCTGAGTTTGATATTCCGTCAACGCTACCCGAAGATCTGTCGTCTCCGCCAATAGATCGGCGAGGCATTCTGCGTCCAAGATCGCTTGTGCGCCTCCATTACCGCCGCGGGGATACATGGGATGGGCAGCATCACCCATCAGAGCCACCCGATTCCATACCCAGCGGTCGACTGGATCACGGTCGACCATTGGATATTCGAGAATAAACTCGGCGTCTACAATCAACCGGGGAATGTCTAGCCACTGGAAGGACCAGTTTTTAAATGGCTCAATGAAGTCTTCTATCCGCCCAGAAGTCGCCCAGTCATTCGGCTTATAGTCGGCGCGCACCTGTTCAGTATTCCAGTTGATCAACTGTGTACCATCATCAAACTGCTTTATCGGATAGATTACCATTTTTCCGGACTGGACCGTCCCGACACGCGTTACGCTGGCGCCAGTTAGAAATGGCCGCCGACGAGTCACTCCTCGCCACATATTTATACCACCGAATTGCGGTGGACCCTCTTCCGAATAAAACTGTGCGCGAATGGCAGAATGGAAACCGTCGCAAGCGATAGCGATGTCACCAATAACAGGGTTAGCTGTATCGAACCGGACTTTGACCCCGTCAGAATCCTGCTCTACCCCAATGCACTTGTGTCCGGTCCTGACAGCGTTCTGACCAAGGCGGTTCGCAACGGCGTCGAGAAGAATTTGATGAAGATCCGCACGATGGATAGAGAAGTGCGGGTATTCATAACCAGCGTGTAGTCCGCAGGGTTCAGAGAATATCAGCTGGCCATGCCGGTTGAAGTATGTAAATTCTCGTGCCTCAACACCATATGAATTCAATTTCTCTTGCAAGCCGAGGGAAGCCAGAATGCGGATCGCGTGCGGCAACATATTAATTCCGACACCTAGCGGCCGAAACTGAGGTGCCGCCTCAAAGATACAACTCCTTATTCCACGATGATGCAAGAGAAGTGCTAGCGTAAGCCCGCCTATACCACCGCCAACAATTATAATGTTTTTGGTCGACAAATCTTCGCTCCCATCAGTGGGCCTTCGCAAGGCGACTATATCGGTCGCGCGATCTGATAATGTATTCCTAAAACCTTCTACAACTTCTTTAAAGTTACCTTAGATAATACCCTCGGACTCCTGCCTCTTGTGACCAGCCCGCAAATAGCCTGATCTGTGACGCTCTGAACGAAGTTGTGGGCGACTACAAAAAAAACCGCCTTAAAAGTTAAAACTGCGCAGTTCCCGATGGAAGTCCGAGGAGCACACGTCCGTAAAGAGTCGAGCACATATCCCAGTTCATGCTGATGTGCTTTGATGCACTGTTAACGTCGCGCCAGTAGCGTTGGGTATTGCTATCATTCGACAGACCTGCACCGCCGACGCTCTCGTAAAGCAGATCTACGGCCCCGCGGGCCATTTTCACCGCGAAGCTGAGGTCGCCTTTATTTCTAGCTCTCTGGTTTAGGCTTAATTCGCGCCCCTCAGCCATAGTTTTCATGATTTCTTGACAATCACGCCTCACTAACATTTTAGCCGAATCAATTGCTGCCGAGGCCTCCGCTACGCGTACTTGAATAGTCGGAAATTCTGCCATGCTCTGAGGTTGACTTAACGCTGCGCCACGAGTTTTCCGTACACCGATCGCATCCCGGTATGTTTCAAGTGCCCCCTGAGCCATCCCCATCGCAGGCGCACACAAACACAGGGAAATCGCTGCAAAAAATGGGATACGCCAGAGTTCGTGTCCATTCACAGCCGCCCCCGGCGGCTTGCCAGACAGCGCCTCATTTAAGGTAAGCATGCGATGTGATGGCACGAAAAGGTCATTGATTATAACATCGCTACTGCCAGTACCTATCAAGCCAACGACATCCCAGTTATCCTCAACCTGATACTCCGTCTTCGGTACAAGAATATATCCTTGTGTATAAGGTTCGGATTCGAAATCCTTGGCAATTTTTGCGCCAAGGATCATCCAATCGGCATTCAGAACACCCGAGCAATAGAGCCATTTTCCAGATATACGATATCCGCCATCAACCTCAACCGCGGTTCCACCCGGTGAATAGGAAGAAGCAGAAATTGCTTCCGGTGTATCGGCCCAAACCTCCGCTTGGGCCTGGTCGTCAAACATCCCGATCTGCCATTGATGCTGGGCGGCGGTCGCATAAACCCATCCCGTAGAGCCGCAACCAGCACCGATTTCGGAAGCGCACCTTGCAAAGGTCCACAAATCCAGTTCGTAACCGCCGTAACGAGCCGGCTGAATGACTTTGTACAATCCCGCCGCTTTTAGCTCGGCAACGGTCTCATCGGAGACACGTCGATTGCATTCTGTCTCACGTTGACGAGCTCGCAAGGACGGTTTTATCGCTATTGCTCGAGCAACCAATTCATCAGGTTCGACAATACTGATATTGCCTTCGATAGTATCCATATCATTCTCCTCCGCAGATGATGCGGCAACCTCAGTGCTCTGTCTAGATACTAGCAGGGCCACGTGACAGCCAAATCATCGGGCAATGCGTGATTTAGCCAATACCCGAGCCCGCAACAACTGTGCTGGGGGTAAATAATTTTCAAGTGCTTCCCTCGCCTCACCAGCTCGGCCTATTTGTCGAGACTCAGCTGCGCGCAACCACGCCCAAGCCTCCGAGAGGTCTCTAGCCACACCTACACCGCGAATATAGAGAAATCCCAAGGCCAATTGAGAGGGACCAAAACCTCCAGTCGCAGCTACCCGATACCATTTAGCTGCCTCTTGTAGCGTTCCACCTGAATCTTTCGAGTTTTCTAGTATATAAGCAAGATTGTGTTGCGCTTCTGGCAAACCTTGGTCAGCCGCCCGACGATACCACATAGTGGCTTTTTTCAGATCAAAGCCGGTACCTCTGCCAAGCTGGTAAGACATTGCAACCTTATATTGCGCCCGCGAATGCCCCTGAGCAGCAGCTTTGGAAAACCAATAGAGAGATTTTTCAATACTTCTGACGCGAGGAGTAGCGCCCTTTTCGTACAGCAACCCAAGGAAATACTGTGCTTTCATTGAGCCCCCGACAGCACTTCGTTCATACCAGGAAATAGCGTCGCCATAGGGAGAATCTTGCGCCGAAGCTATCGGCGTGGATATGCAAAAAATCAGGGATCCTATTAGTGCCACAGGCAACGAGCTATACATTAGTTCACCAGAAAATATCCCTAACGAAAGGCTACCGCTAGGTCATCGAATCGTCATCGCACTAAAGATCAAATATACTGGCGCATATTGGCTGGCTTATTCTTGTGCGAGTTCGTGGTATTCTCGTGCTAGGTAGCGCTCTTACAAAACTTAACAGTTTAAGCATAATGCTACTATGCCATTTCAAAAATGATTCATGCTTCAGACAGACAATCGAAAACATCACCACCCGCGGCGCCATTAACTATGTGATACTGATGCCAGAGAGCAAAGAATAGTAGGGTCCACGCAGCAAACGCCTCATGCTTTCTCGTAGATCTGAATACAGCCTCAACCGCGCTCGGCCTACACCGCTCAGCAACCCCTGCTTGGGATGCAACAAGGGGACCTAGTCGCTCTCCCTGCGTTGAGATCCAATCGCCAACCGGAACGGTGAATCCTCTCTTGGAGGCAAAAGCGGCGGCTTCTGGTGCTGCTCCATCGAGCCATTTCCGGAGGATCCATTTCCCTTGGCCTTTTCGGATTTTTAGCCTGTCCGGCAGACAAAAAGCAGCGTTGGCGACCGCTGGATCAAGGAATGGTGTCCGTCCCTCCACCCCGTGCGCCATCAGACAACGATCTAGCTTGGCAAGTAGATCGTTACTCAGCCAATCAGCGCAATCAGTAGCCTGTGCCACCTGTAAGCGCGACCGCCCATCCCTTGCCGCAATCGTTTCGCTATCCGCAAATCCCTCTCGCCAACCTGAGGCCGGTATTTTCAGAATATTCAAACCGTCCATGGCGCCTCGCCGTCGCATCTCCCGCCCCCCAAACCAGATCGGCCGCATCACGTTGCGATAACGGCCGTAACCGCCAAAGATCTCGTCACCGCCCTCTCCAGATAGGACAACCTTGAAGGATTTTGATGCCTCTTGTGCCAGTTTCCAGGTTGGCAGTATGGCATAGTCAGCTACGGGTTCGTCCATTGCCGCGGCAATAGCTGGAAGTAGCGTCCAGAAATCGTGTGCACCGAAGGTTATCTCCTCATGATCCGCACCTAGTGAACCTGCGACCGTGCGGGCATGATTGCGTTCGTCTGTAGCGGCGGAACCAGTAAACCCCGCGGTAAACGCATGAACAGGACGGTCATTCAGTCGCGCCATTAAAGCAAGAATCGCCGAAGAATCTACTCCGCCGGATAAAAACATCGCATAGGGCACATCTGACCTCTGGTGCATTTCAACGCTATTAAGCAGCGCATCCTCCACCCGTTTTAAAGCAGGACGTTCTTCAATATCGACCGGCCCCTTATCGGGTAATGCGTCCCGTCGACGACGTTCAACAATTCGACCGTTGGCAACCGCAATAGTCTCACCTGGCAGTACGCGTTGGATACCCATATAGGGTGTCTCCGCACCGGTTGTGAACTGAAGTTGCAGTAATTCGCTGATAGACCTCTCTCTTAATCTGCGCTCTCCAAATCCAGCGCGCAGCAATGCCTGCGGTTCAGATGCGAAAGCAAATCCGCCTGCCGACTGAGAAAAATAAAGTGGCTTTATACCAAACGGATCTCGCGATAGAATGAGCCGACGCTCCTTTGGATCGAATATCGCTAACGCGTACATTCCTCGCAAGGAATTAGCGAAGTCCAGACCGTATTTTCGGTAATAATATAGGATCGGTTCACAGTCGGAATGTGTCGAAAAATCAGCGTCGATTAACTCACCCCTCAGCTCAATATAGTTATAGATCTCGCCGTTGGCGACCAACGCGGTGCCGTCAGGCATAAACAGTGGCTGCTCTCCGGTTTCGAGATCAATAATGGCAAGCCGTGTGTGAACCAGACCGGTGTCTCCTGATACCCAGACAGCATGTCCGTCCGGACCACGATGCGATAAGGCCGCCCGCATACTGTCCAGCTTGCTAGCATCTGGGGTCGTTCGATCGACAGTCACTATCCCAGCAATGCCGCACATCAGTCGGACACCTTATCAAAGAGCTCCAGAAACCTTTTGACTACCGATGCCTCGGTGAATTCTTCCTCAAATCGTTTATATCCTGCGGCGGCAAGACGAGTAGCAAGATCGCGATCATCCGCAATACGGGATATCGCCGAGGCTAGTGCGCAGTCATCATCGATGGGCACAAGTAATCCGTCTTCACCATCTGTTATCAACCAGCCTGGTCCTTCTGATGCAGTAGCCACTACGGGTAAATGCCCGGCCCACGCTTCAACTATGATATTGCCTAGTGGTTCTTTCCGAGAGGGGCAGACCAGAAAATCTGCTGTAGCTATCAGATCGGCGATGTCTAAGCGCCACCCAAGAAAACGTACCCTCTGGGTAAGGTCAAGCTTTTGCACTAGCCGTTTCAGCTTATGTTCGTCCGGCCCTTCGCCTGCCACTAGCAAGTGGACACCCTCTGCATATGTCATCGCCTGCAGAAGAATATCAAACGCCTTATTTTGGTGAAGTCTACCCGCAGCAAGCATCAGGGGTGTATCTATCGGAATATTAAACTGACTCCGCGGAAGCATGAAACCCGGATCAGCATGGACAAAGTTAGGAACATAGTGCGCACGGTGTGACGGCCAGCCATTATCTGTGATATATTGGACAATATCCGGGGTATTGCCGATCAGGTGATCGCAATTTCTATAGTATTTTAGATCGTAGTAACCGCCCTGACGACCGATCTGTATCGATTTTGAACGGGCCCGCAGACGGGCCCTTCCCGTCATCTCTGATGCGCGGTTCATCCAAGATAAGACAACATCTGGCTTTACTCTATCTAGTTCTTCAGCGAGTGACGACACAGTCCGGAAATCAAGTATTCTGCCGAAGGGTAGTTCTATCGGATTAACTCCGGAGCCTCGTAGCTGGGCATCTCTTGTATGATTCGGTCGAATTACTACGGTTTGCTCAACACCGCGCGCTTGAAATGCAGAAGCTAAACGGACAAAAAATTCTTCCGCGCCTCCGATGGGCCCTCCAGCCATAGTCTGCATAATCTTCATCGAGGTATTAGCTTTTCAAAGCCGGCGGCGGCATCGTCCCAAGTCCATCGGCGCTGTAGGTCGAGCGTCCTTTTCTGAAGATTACTCCAGAGGTTGTCATCGGTCAGTATATCACAACCCCGTCTCACAAAATCAAAATCATCGACAGCCACGAAACCCGTTTCTCCATTAATCACCCGCTCAGCAACACAGCCTATATCCTGAACAACAGCCGGAATGCCAACCGCCTGTGCTTCTCCTACGGCTAGGCAATAGGTCTCACCCGGATCTCCCCGGTAGAACATCGCTCGGAATCCGGAAAGCGTATCAGCAAGATCCGCCTTGGTCAGAGGATGGCGGACGAAGACACCTTGATCCACCATCCTGGCTGCGCGGTCGATCACTGCATTCATCTCTCCTGCGCGCGCATCACCATGAGCGCCGTAGGTCTTTGGGCTAGAAAATACATGGAGCTCTGCGCCCGGCACTTTCGGACGAATATGCGCACCCCACAAATCTAGCAGCCAATCGAGCGACCTTAGAGGGCTGGATGTGAAAGCCACATTTGGAGGCGGCGGATCGGACTGCGGTACTACCTTCATAAAAGCATCCGATATTCCGTAAGGGATTGTCAGCCGGCCGCCGACAGGCATCCACGTAGCCATCGTTGTCGCATGAAAATGGGAGGAAAACACCACCGTTGGCTTCCAACGGGCAAGTTTTCGCCAATAGCGCCACTTGTTCAGATACTGGGCGGGATTGTGGATCCAGAAAGCTCGAGACCGAGCATTCGGTACAAGCGGAATAAGCCTATCGCCACGATTAGCGATGTAAAGATCGGCAGAATCAGGTAGAATATTATCCAGAGGCTCCCACGAAACACCGTTACATTTCATTGAAGCTTCACATCTATTGTGAACGGTTACATCATGCCCCCGTTTCGCGAGCGCTTCCGCAAGCGAAATAAACGCTGTCTCTGCACCACCGAGCGGCCCGCGAGACAAGGTGTAGCCATCAAACTTGATGCCATCATCAGCCATTCGGACGACTGCCACTACTTCTCCTCCAGCGTAGCTTTCAGATAAGAGAGAAGAGGATATAAAGCGGCACACAGCGCGATTAAAAATCCATACTTACCCTCTCTATAACCCCTACGCGACACAAAACATTTCCAAAACCGTGTGAAAAATCGACGTATATTCCTTCCAAGGGACCCGCCGTCATTATGTTCGCGGATATCGTGAGCACGGGCCGATGTATAAGAGTCTAGCCGGCGTATCATATCGGAAATATTACGATCGACGTAATGGTCCAATCGGTTTTCCAGCGTCGGTCCCTCCTTACTGGTGAGTTCGAGAGTGGGATGTAGCCGCTGTAGCCCCCAACGCTTGCTGCCCCGGCGAAAAAGTCCAGGATATTGTCCCTTTCCCCATGAACCTCCCCAACCATGGCGGATAAGACGGTCACCTACGTAGTTGTCGACCGGAATTCCATGCCAATCATGCTCACTTATTTCCGCAATTCGGCGAATTTCCAAGCCAAGAGCCGCAGGAACGCGCTCATCTGCATCTATTTCGAAGACCCAAATGCCCCTAGCGGCGTCAATACCCGCATTACGTCGCTCTCCCTCAGTGAGCCAATTGCCGTCGAACAATCGGTCAGTATATCGCGCAGCGATTTGGCGCGAACTATCAGTACAATCATCCAGTAATACCACGATTTCGTCTGCGAAAGAGAGTGTCTCGAGGCAGTCGGCGAGTTGCGCCTCCTCATTGCGTATGGAGATAACGACAGAAAGTACAAATTCTTCTTGGTTCATGTGGCGAGTTATAGCGGTAAGACTGGATAATTCCACGCGAAAGCTATAATTAGCATAAAAAGGTGTAATGCAGATGGGCCAAAGAATTCACTGTCCGCTTTATGATCGTGGCGTCGTATCAGTTGCCGGTGACGACGCGCGAGAATTTCTACAGGGTCTTATCACCAATGATATCCAGAAGGTGACTGAGGACTCCGCAATATACGCCGCGTTGTTAACCCCTCAGGGGAGGTTCCTATTCGACTTCTTTATTGTGGAGCACCAAGAGTGTTTTCTCTTGGATTGCGAAATAGCTAGGATACCAGAATTAATTAAAAAATTAACCATGTACCGGCTGCGGGCTAAGGTCGAGATATTAGACATGTCTGAGAGATTTTCAGTTGGCATTCTGCTTGATACAAATGGCTCAGATATCTTCGCGGGGGAAGTGGGTGGGCCGCTCGATTTTGACGGTGTGTGTTATACTGATCCTCGACACGCGGGATTGGGAGAAAGGACGATACATCTAATCAACGAAGATGCTTCTTTTCCGGCTGATAAATTTCTGGTGTCAAATTGCCGCGCTGAATACGATTCTCGGAGGATTATGCTGGGCATCCCCGACAGCATAAACGATTTGATTCCAGAAAAATCTTTTCCGCTCGAAACTGGATTCGACGAACTGAACGGTGTCGACTTTCAAAAAGGGTGTTACGTTGGCCAGGAAGTTACTATACGTATGAAGCACCGCAATCTTGTAAAGAAGAGATTGTTCCCCGTCGAATTTGATGGCGATCTCGCTCAGGGAGCTATAGTTAAATCGGGCGATATAGCCGCCGGTCAAATTCATTCTACACAAAGGGGCCACGGCTTAGCCCTGCTCCGACTGGATTTGGTTGAAAAAGGCGGCCTAACTTCTAACGGCGTTAGTATTAACGCCCAAAAGCCTAATTGGATGAGATTTTAAACCTCAATCACCCCGGGTACGCAACGTGGCTTGGGCTGCAGAAAGACGGGCTATCGGCACTCGGTAAGGAGAACAGGAAACGTAATCCAATCCAATTTCAGAACAGAAATGGACAGACGCGGGTTCACCACCGTGTTCACCACAAATGCCAAGCTTGATCCCCGGACGTGTTTCACGCCCCCGATCGACACTTAGCTTTATCAGCTCGCCGACGCCATCCACGTCTATGGAAACGAACGGATCGATATCAAATATGCCAAGTCGCTCGTATGCCTTCAGTAACCCCGCTGTATCGTCTCGGGATAATCCAAACGTAGTTTGCGTTAAGTCGTTAGTCCCAAAGGAAAAAAACTCAGCACCCTCCGCTATGTCCCCTGCTCGCAATGCAGCTCTCGGTAACTCAATCATAGTTCCGACGAGATATGGTACCGTGACCCCGGTTTCCTTAAACACCTGGGTAGCAATGGCGTCGATCCGTTCCCGAACAAACTCGAATTCCATTTTGTCGGCTACGAGGGGGATCATTACCTCTGGTTCAACTGGCGAATCGACATCCCCCGATGCCTCTACGGCCGCTTCGAAAATCGCCCGAGCCTGCATTTCTGAGATTTCAGGATATGTCACGCCAAGTCTGCAGCCACGATGACCTAGCATAGGGTTGACCTCGGCCAACTCTCTGGCTCGAACCCTTAGATCCTCAGCTGATACCCCGGAAGCCTCTGCAACTTTCTGTATTTCCTCGGCGGTATGGGGCAGAAATTCATGTAGCGGTGGGTCAAGTAGGCGGATCGTAACTGGCTTACCCGCCATAATCCGGAACAGCTCGACAAAATCCTGACGCTGCATTGGCAAAATCTTATCAAGCGCTAAGCGGCGGCCCTCTTCGTCTTTGGCAAGGATCATCTCCCGAACTGCGACAATACGTTCCGTATCGAAAAACATATGCTCGGTACGGCAGAGGCCGATGCCTTCAGCACCGAAATTTACAGCCGTCTGCGCATCAAGCGGTGTCTCCGCATTAGTTCGGACGCGTAAGTCGCGTACATCGTCAACCCAAGACATCAGCTCAACAAAATCTCCAGACATCTCCGGTTGCAATGTCGGCACTTCACCCGATATGACCTCGCCAGAGGTTCCGTCAATCGTCAGGATGTCTCCGGCTGAGATTTCTCGGCCCATAACTGTCATTGTTTGGGTTTCGTAGTCTATTCTGAGATCACCCGCCCCAGAAACGCAGGGACGTCCCATGCCACGCGCAACTACCGCCGCATGACTGGTCATACCACCTCGACTTGTGAGAATGCCCTGCGCCGCATGCATACCGTGGATATCTTCCGGGCTAGTTTCGATGCGGACGAGAATAACTTTCTCTCCTTCGGCAGATTTTAACTCTGCCTTATCCGCCGAGAACACAACTTTTCCTGATGCCGCACCCGGCGACGCAGGCAAACCCCGTGTCAGAAGGTCGCGCGCTGCATCCGGATCTAGTGTTGGGTGCAAAAGCTGATCGAGCGAATCAGGATCAACGCGAGAAATCGCTTCGTTCCGAGTAATAAGGCCTTCTTGAACCATCTCACAGGCAATTTTTAGTGCTGCTTTAGCAGTCCGCTTGCCCGACCGAGTTTGCAACATCCAAAGCTTATTCTGCTGGACCGTAAACTCAATATCTTGCATATCTCGGTAATGTTCTTCGAGTTTCCGCCGCACCTCTTCTAGCTGCCTGAACACATCGGGCATCACTTCTTCCATCGCCGGAAGATCAGAGCCCTGCTCCTCTTTGCCAGAAACCGTTAGATGTTGCGGGGTACGAATACCGGCAACTACGTCCTCACCTTGGGCGTTTACAAGATACTCTCCATAAAAGTTGTTCCGCCCGTCCGACGGATCTCGGGTGAATGCGACACCAGTTGCGCAGTCGTCCCCCATATTGCCGAACACCATCGCCTGAACATTGACCGCCGTACCCCAGTTCTCTGGGATATTGTGCAATCTTCGATAAGTATGGGCGCGGTCGTTTTGCCAACTACCAAAAACCGCGGTGATAGCGCCCCATAACTGATCCCGCGGGTCCTGAGGAAAAATACGGCCGGTCTCATCCTCTACCCTTTCCATAAATCCGGTTGCGACCGCCTTCCAGTCATCGGCATCAAGATCAGTATCGAGTGCAACACCTCTCATCATTTTTTGGGTATCGATAATCTCTTCGAAATTGTCGTGATTGACGCCAAGCACAACGTCGCCATACATCTGGATAAAACGTCGATATGAATCCCACGCGAACCGCGCGTCGCCACTTTTCACCGACAGGCCTATTACAGTGGCATCATTTAGGCCAAGATTGAGGACAGTATCCATCATACCAGGCATTGATACCCGCGCGCCGGATCGAACAGACACCAGGAGCGGATTATCAGGATCGCCGAATCTGGCACCAACGGTTTCCTCAACAAACTCCAGCGCCGCCTCAACCTGACCAGATAGATCAGAGGGATATGTCTCACTGCCCTCATAATAGGCGGCACACAGCTCTGTATTTATCGTAAAGCCAGGCGGAACAGGAAGCCCCAGAGACGACATCTCAGCTAGATTCGCGCCCTTGCCACCGAGTAGGTTTTTCATATCGGCAGCACCTTCTGTACTGCCACCCCCGAATTTAAATACCCATTGTACTCCGCTCATACGCTAGCCCTCTATACAACCGAAATCGGCAATTTCGCCGAGGGTAGAACGGAGCTGCGCTAGCAACCTCAGGCGGTTATCCCGAAGATCGGCGTCATCCGAATTGACAGTAACCTTATCGAAGAACAGATCGACAGGCACTCGCAGACTCGCCAGCGCTTCCATCGCTGCAACGTATTTTTCTTGGTCGATTGCCTTGCTGGCGCTTAAAGCGGACCCTGAAAGCGCCTCGACGAGGTTATGTTCCTCAACCTGTACAAGTTTATCGACTAAAATATCTCCATCAAAGGGCCTGTTATCCTTCTTTTCTTCTATTGCAACAATGTTCGCGGCTCGTTTGTAAGCCGCAAGGAGGTTCTCGCCGTCAGCAGTAGCGAGAAATCCAGACAAGGCGTCAACACGCGCCAAAACGCGCAATAGATCGTCCTCGCGACCCAGTGAAAAAATAGCATCAATATGATCGGATCTTACGCCACGCCCACGTAGATGCACTTTTAGACGGTCAGCAAAGAAATCAAGCAGTTCGAATTCAACAGACTTTTGCCTGTGACCATCAACGAACGTATTCTGGAAATCGGGTACGGTTTCCGAATACCCTGAACAGGCCTTCATAATGGTCTCCCTCAATGGCAACCGCAGGCTGTTCTCCAGTACCAGCCGGATGATTCCAAGTGCCGCGCGACGGAGCGCATAAGGATCACGCGAACCTGTAGGTTTTTCGTTAATCGCAAAGAACCCGACCAGTGTATCGAGTTTATCGGCCAAAGCGACGGCAATGGAAATCGGAGCCTGTGGACAATCATCACCCGGCCCTGCCGGGGAATAGTGATCCGCGATGGCTTTCGCTACAGCCGCATCTTCGCCGTCATTCAAAGCGTAATAGTGGCCCATAGTTCCCTGTAGTGTAGGAAACTCACAAACCATCTCACTTACTAAGTCGGTTTTGGATAGGTGTGCAGCGCGCATGGCCTTCTCGGCGTCGCAATCGGCAATAAACCTTGCAAGTTCGCCCGAAAGCGCGGTCACCCGTTCAACTTTCTGCGCCATCGTACCGAGCCTTGCATGGAACACGCTATCGGCTAACGCCGGACTCCGACTTTCCAGGGTCTTCACGCGGTCCTGGTCCCAGAAAAAGTTAGCGTCCGACAGTCGGGCGCGCAGCACACGCTCATTACCTGCAACAACAGATTTTCCACCATCCTTCGTCTCTGTATTACTAACCAGTATAAAGCGCGGCGCGAGCGAACCGTCTTTATTCAACAAAGAAAAATATTTTTGATGCGCCCGCATAGATGTGATCAAGACTTCTTCCGGTACATCCATGAAAGTTTCATCGATCCGACCCATCATTACCACGGGCCACTCCACCAGTCCGGCCACCTCCTCTAGGAGGCCCGGATCATTCCGCAAGCTCAGTCCTTCATCATCTGCCGCTTTCTTGGCGCCATCAAGTATAAGAGACTTGCGTTTTTCGCGATCAAGTACGACGTAGGCATCGCGCAGTTTATTCTCGTAATCGGCGAATGATTCTACAGAAAAGGGTTTTGGGGCCAGGAAACGATGTCCTGACGTCACATCACCGCAGGAAACGTTATTTCGGGTTTCGACACTAAGCTTTTTCCCCCCAAATATGCATAAAATTCGTTCCAGAGAGCGCACCCAGCGCATTGGTCCTGCACCCCATCTCATAGATTTTTGCCAAGGCAGATTTTCGATCACATCTGACAATAATCTGGACAAAACGAGAGAGGTCGCGGCGCCCGCATTTTCGACCACCACAAAGAGAAACGTGCCTTTTTCTAGTTTGCGTTCCTCGCACTCTTCGCGGGTGACACCATTCGCTTTCAAAAAACCTTCAATCGCCGCGGGTGGTGCATTAGTTTTTGGTCCGCGTTTTTCTTCTGACACGTCGGCTTGCTTTTCGGGCAATCCCTCCACAACAAGTACCAATCTCCGCGGGGTAACAAAAGTATGGATATTGGCGTAGTCTAGGCTAGCATCTCTCAAACTGGTCGCGATAATACGTTCTAGATCATCCGCAGCGCGGGCTTGCATACGTGCGGGAATTTCTTCAGAAAATAGTTCTAGCAGGAGTTCAGACATGGCTAATCCACTGGCTCGTTGGCTGCTGTGACCCCTAGCCATGCCTCGCAACTACCCTTTGCCAGTGCTCGGACCCGGCCGATATAGGAAGCGCGTTCAGTGACGCTGATAGCGTTTCGAGCATCTAATAGATTAAAGAGGTGGCTAGCTTTTATGCACTGGTCGTAGGCAGGCAATGGAAGTCGTTCTAGCAGCAGCGCGTGACATTCAGTCTCTACGTATTCGAACTGGCTAAACAGTTTTTCCGTGTCGGCATACTCGAAGTTATACGCTGAGAATTCCCTTTCAGCGCGCATGAACACATCACCATATGATACGCCCCCGCCGTTGAAATCTATATCATAGACGTTCTCCACGCCCTGAATATACATGGCGAGCCGTTCAAGGCCGTAAGTCAGTTCGACAGAAACAGGGTCACACTCAATACCGCCAACCTGTTGAAAATATGTAAATTGGCTGACCTCCATTCCGTCGCACCAGACTTCCCATCCGAGTCCGGCGGCACCGAGAGTCGGGCTTTCCCAGTCATCTTCAACGAACCGAATGTCGTGGTACTCGGGATTAACGCCGAGGTGACGAAGCGAATCGATATAGAGATCTTGGCTGTTAAAAGGGGACGGCTTAAGAATTACTTGGTATTGGTAGTAATGCTGCAGCCTGTTGGGATTCTTCCCATAGCGTCCGTCTCTAGGTCGCCGTGATGGTTGTACGTAGGCTGCCTTCCACGCTTCCGGCCCGAGCGCACGCAGGATTGTCGCAGGATGGAATGTCCCAGCACCTACCTCCATATCGTAAGGCTGCAGGATTAGACACCCGTGCTGTGCCCAGTAGGCATGGAGCCTTAGGATCAGTGATTGGAAAGATGTGTCGGCAGGGTCGTTCTGCGACATGGCATAACACTCAGGCCCATGAGATGAAATTGTTTTGCAAAATACGGGCGGTCAAGAGTCGGGTCAACGGCTCGCTGAGAAACTGTGATCTTAATCACAAACAATGCAAGGCTCACCATTGGGACAATCTGAATGCAAATTTCCTCAATCAGCACCTGAAACGCTGAAGGTTTGCGGAGTAGAACAGGCCAAGTCGCAAGTTATTCTGAACTCCTTCTTAAGGAGGTAAGATCGAATCTCTCGATAGTATTAATAAATGAGTAAATACCTAGTCTTGTCCTTTGCAACCTGCCCTTGACACAAACTCTTCCTTGCTGATCAGGGAAATTTCTCCGAAGGATTCTGCACGACGTTCATCATGGATGCTGTTATAAAAGCCGCAAGATCTGCACACTTCACTGAACTTTCCGGATTCATGTTCTTCGACAATTTTAACCCATTTGGGGTTAACTGATGATAAAATATCTTGCAAAGATTCGAATTTAAGGTCGCCAAGTCGGAGTGTACCTCGAGGATCTCGGCATGCGCATGCATTCACCTCTCCGCTAGACGTCACCTGCACGCTGTCAAACGGCAGGCCGCACGGACCATTTCGGTAAAGATGACGTCCTTCCACAAGATTCATTTGGATATCGGCTATATCTTCTTTAGTAACGTCGCCAGCCCAATTATCGACCGTTGAACTAATGCTGACCTCGATACCAGCTGCACGCAATCTGAAAACTACGTCGAGGAGCCCATTCGAAATTTCTTTTTCTAGCTTAAAGGTGCGATAGGTTCTGAATGCAATCACAATTTTCAACCCATTTCTCCTGCGCTGCAGATGACGTTCCAATGTTTCGAGGTTCTCGACCAATCTGTTGAATTGGCTCTCCGTTCTCCCAGTTATTTTGACAAAACTCTCTAAGTCATGACCGTACAAGCTGATTTCAATAAAACGGCATTTTTTCATCGACAGAAGCGCTAAAATCATCCGCTCATCCGCGCCTACAAAATTCGTATAAAACAGGTGGGATTTTATGCTGCTATCCTCTATGTAACGAAGACGCTCGAGGATATTTCTATCCATAAATACGTCGCCGTTTATTGGCGTCAGAGCAATTTCTTTGACTCCCAATTCTGACGCCTGATCAATACTTTGTCGGAATAATGCGTCGTCCATTACCCCCCGCGGATGAAGATTTTTGGGATAGGTACAGAACTTGCATTTTAAATTACAAAAACTGACTGTTTCGACAAATAGCCGACTATATGGTGGTGGAACGAATGTTCGGCCAAGAAATCTATTTTTATTTAAAATATAAAATGAATATACGTAACGCTTGATCCGCTCGACATAAGGTCTAAACCAGTCCATTGAGGTTTCCTTAGTCAAAATTGTTTCGATCAGGCGTCTGATAAAGCATGTTGCTATTATCTAATCGGTCAATGGGGGCAAATATTGTGTCCACAATTTGACGGTCCCTCGGTCACAAAAACCCCACATATTTGGCACGCCGACACATCTTCACTTTCGATCCATTCTCGATTTAACTCATTAAGTCCTTCATTTATATCTCGGCCGTGGAATTTCTTGAAAAGATACCAGGCCGCACCGATGATCAGCAAAAGAACGATGAACTTTAGAAACATGGTATCGATTCTATATCCGGTATCGTTTCCACAGTGCCCAGTCGTCAATCGCTGATATTAGGTCTCCAGAATCGATAGACGACGCGCCTCCACGTAAGCGGCTGATCAGGCCCGGCCTTACACTGGCTCTGCAGAAAATTACCCTGTCACCAAAACGGTCGCGCATCTCCGATCGCATCTCAGCCAATCCATCGATTAGCCCGTTTTCCACTGCCTGATTGCCGGTCCAGACATCTCCTGAGAAAAGCACCCCGTCGCTCGCCTTTAGGCGGTCACCACGCCGCCCATAGATATATGATTTAAAGTTTTCAAAAATATCCTCCTGTAATTCCCGTAGCCGATCGACGTCCTCAGATTTTTCATCCTGAAAAGGATCAAGCATACCCTTACGCTTGCCCGTCGAATATACGCGGCGTTCTATCCCGAAACGCTCTATCAGATCTGCAAACCCGAAACCCGCAGAAATCACTCCAATCGAACCGATGATCGAATTGGAATCGGCGAAGATCTCGTCTCCAGCGCATGCCAACCAGTAACCACCGGAAGCAGCTACGTCTTCGCAAAAAGAGATAACGGAGATCTGTTTTTCCTCCGCTAAGTCGCGGATCTGCCTGGCGATAAGGGCGCTTTGTACTGGAGACCCTCCCGGAGAATTGATCACGAGCGCAACCGCCCTCAGGTTTCTCCGAGCAAACAGCTTGGTTATGGCCCTCTCGTGACTTTCAAGGCTGAGACCCGTTCTGCCGGGTCCCGCCGATCGACCGATGACGCCGTCCAAACGCAAAACGCCTATCACAGGTGGTGGGTTTCGAAAGCGTTCGAAAGGTAGCTTCCTCAGTAAATCGCCTATGGCGTCCTTTATACTGTCGAGATTCATAGGATGATTATATCACTTATTTTAGGGGACAGGCACCACCACGCAGGATTGCATCTGCCTGCTCGGTATAGTTGCCATCTTCTTCATGAAGAACAAGTCCCGGCAACATTACCAACGGGGTTCGTATATCCTTGCGCGCACGAATGATTACACGTTTGGCTGCAACCCCCCTTTTGGGCCATAACGGAAACACCGTAATCTCTCCCGCTTTGCCCTGCATAAGTGATAGAATTTCGTCCAGCCGGTCAGCGCGGTGAATTAATGTTATAGTACCTTCAGCGCGAACCATACGCAGAAGGAACCCGATCCAGTCGCTCAGTCCCGCTTCCCCCTCTGAATTGGCTGTGGCGCGACCTAGATCAGGTGACGAATTCGCGTCGTCGTTGCGGAGAAAAGGGGGATTTGCGATTGCGTGATCGAAACTGCCAGCCGCAACACGTGGTAACGGCCGCTCCAAATCCCCGATCATTACCTGGACGTTATCTGTCAATCCGTTCAGCCGAGCGTTGTCATTCGCAAGACGTACCATATCGGGCTGAATTTCGATGCCAGTAACGCTACAGTTGGGCGCACGCCGCGCAAGACAGATCCCCGCAGTGCCATGTCCGGCACCAGCTTCCAGCACCCGGTCACCGGGTCGAGCATTAACTGATGCTGCCAACATGACCGGATCTATGCCAGCTCGATAACCATTTACAGGCTGACGAATAATTATCGACCCGTTTAAAAATGAGTCTTCGCTAAGACTCTCCGGCGGAGTTGACTTCGGCACCTCAGTCAACACGATCTCCCTTGTTAGGGTCTTGTAGAAGGCGGTGGACACGATAATATTTCTTATTCACAACCATGGCTCTCAGTCGGATCGCATCGACGCTTCCCTCAATTCTACTCTTATATTTATTAAAAATCACGATCGAAGCGCCCGCCGATTCGAGTAACTCTCCGTTTTACAACAAAAGTACCATTTCATTAGATATAAGTATTTCTTTCAAGCATCTTCCATCTTGACCGACACCTTACCCGAACTATGTTCCGTACATGTATCAGAAACGTCAACATCCGAGGTTTCCGTGAGCGTTATTGTAGATCTCGACCGCGAGCGTCGGGAACGGCCAACACCGTCCATCGAAGCGCTATCCGCGCTGACTAAAGAAGACATTCAAAACGTCAACCAAACCATCATCGATAGGATGGAGAGTCCTGTAATTCTAATCCCCCAAGTCGCCGGCCATATTATTGCTGCCGGCGGAAAACGGTTACGACCCATGCTCACACTCGCCAGTGCCCGGATGTGCGGATACGAGGGCGACCGTCACATTGGCTTGGCCGCATGCGTAGAGTTTATTCATACCGCCACCCTGCTCCATGACGATGTGGTAGACGAAAGTGATCTGCGTCGCGGTGCCGCTAGTGCAAATGCTGTTTGGGGTAACAAATCCAGTGTACTGGTCGGCGATTTTCTTTTCAGCCGAGCATTCGAGCTTATGGTGGAGGACGGCAATCTTGATGTGCTCCGAATCCTTTCGCAGGCTTCGTCGATTATCGCCGAGGGCGAAGTGCTGCAGCTCGTAACAGCTAACGATACCGAGACAGTGGAGGCAGACTATCTTGAAGTGATTGAATCGAAGACCGCGAAATTGTTCGGTGCCGCCAGTGAAATCGGTGCAGTCGTCGCAGGTAGGCCAGAACAAGACTGGCAGGCACTTTCCTCGTTCGGTCATAATATTGGTATGGCATTCCAACTCGTCGACGACGTTCTGGACTACTCTGCCCGACAGGCGACGCTGGGCAAGGCCGTAGGAGATGATTTTCGTGATGGAAAGATAACCCTTCCGATTGTCCTCGCTTTCCGAACCGCGGACGATGACGAAAAAACTTTCTGGCGCCGAACGCTGGAAGATCTTGAGCAGAAGAAAGGAGATTTTCGACGCGCGGTCGCCTTACTGGAAAAATCTGGCGCTCTTACAGCGACAATGGAGCTTGCCCGAGAGTACGGTACAAAAGCAACCGCAGCGCTGGAACAATTCCCGGACGGCGAGATAAAATCATCATTGAACGACGCGGTTGAGTTCGCGATCCATCGAAGTTTTTAAGTGCGCTTACTTTCCTGTGAACAAAGGTTCGCGCTTCTCCATAAATGCCTCTCGGCCTTCTTGGTAATCATCGCTAGCGAAGCAGGCATCAATTTGGGTCTGGATCTCTTTCATATCGCGAGCGTTTTCCGCTAGCTGCGTGTTTCGAATGGATGTCTTGATCGATTTAATCGTCAGTGGCGCGTTCGCAGCAATGGAATTAGCGATCTCCCTAACTGTATTCTTCAGATTAGCTTGCGGAACGACCCGGTTGACGAGCCCCATTTTTAGACCCTCGAGGGCGTCGTAACGGTAACCGGTAAAGAGCAACTCCGCCGTGTAGGCTGGCCCAATCAATTTCACTAGGTCATCAACACCGCTATATCCAAAACCGAGACCCAGCTTGGCAGGAGGCGCACCGAATTGAGCGTTTTCGGCGGCAATACGGAAATCACACAATAGCGCAGTCAGTAAGCCAGCACCTAAACAATACCCATGGATCATTGCGATCATTGGCTTGGTAAACTGGCGCATCGCGAGGTTCGCCCGTTCTGAGGCTTCGTCGTATACTTTCCTTGACTCCTCCGACGAACGCTTTTGACTAAATTGGGAGATATCGGATCCGGAAATAAATGCGCTCTCCCCCGCGCCGGCGATTACCACCACACGGACGTCATTATCGGCCTCGAAGTTGGCCATAATCCCCGGTATCGCGCAGCGCATATCATAAGTAACCGCATTATGCTTAGCCGGATGGTCATAAGTCATCCACCCGACCCCATTCTCTTTACGAAAGTGTATCGTTTCTGGGCTAGCGCGGAGTGTCTTTCTTCCAGTGGCATCGGCCATGTTTTTTTCTCCTTCTTATAAGACCCTGCTATTGGCAGCATGTTTGTCTTTTCACATAAAATAACCGCCAAGATTATCGAGCTGGCTTGCGGAGGCCAGTCTCGTACGAACTGAGGTAAGTTCGAGAAGCCTGAAATGACTGGGACCGAACCGCGCGTCGACCACGTTAATTGATTCCTTCAAATATTTGAGATCGCAGATTGAAACCGTGCGGAAGACAAGTCAACGATCCCCTACAGGTGGCTTTGCAACCGCTTGCCGGCAGAAGCCTCGAGCGGTATAAACTTGCCCGTTTCAGTCGGAGTGTAGCTCAGCCTGGTAGAGCACTGTCTTCGGGAGGCAGGGGCCGGAGGTTCGAATCCTCTCACTCCGACCATCTAACACGTAATACCAAACGCCGCCTCTCCTTCTCACATATCGGCTCGCTTATGTCTCTTTAAGCTGGTATCAAATTACGTGATTTGTGGTTGCAAGAATTATAGACGCAGATTGCGGATGAAATCGGCGTTTAGCTTTATTCACATGAGACCTACCAACAGAAGTCCGTATGACTGACCGGGAATTTCCGAGAGTATTTATTCTACTGGTAATGTCATTAGTTACGGCGGTGTACATATGCGCGTTAACTATTGTTAACGTTGCTTTACCCCAAATGCAGGGCGCTCTGTCAGCTACGCCGGATCAAATCTCATGGGTTATTACCCTTAACTTAGTTGCGACAGCCATAGCAACTCCACTTACAGGATGGTTGGTATCAAAATGGGGACAACGCAATATATTGATCTGGTGTGTTATCGGTTTCTCTGTGACAACCTATATGTGCGCGGTCTCAAACTCACTGGAGCCTTTATTGTTATACCGGATTGGCCAAGGAGCTTTTGGTGCCCCGTTGGTTCCCATCGCTCAGGCGGTAATCCTTAACACATACAAAGAACCCCACAAGCGTGCAGTCGCCATGAGCATCTGGGGTATGTCAGTAGTAATTGGACCCGGTCTTGCTCCCGCGCTTGGTGGGTATATGGCAGAGGAACATAGCTGGCGCTGGACTTTCTATTTACTCCTACCGGTATGTTTCGCAGCACTTCTTGGTGTCTTAGCATTCATAAAAGACAGCGAGAGAGCGGGAAATTCCAAGCTGGATTGGACAGGGTTTATTGCTCTGTCAATGGCTGTGACTTGTCTGCAAATCATTCTTGATCGGGGTGAGCGCCTCGACTGGTTCGAGAACAAATCAATAATTCTTATGGGAGTGGTATTATTACTAAGTGGGTATTTTTTTGTAGTACATTCTTTTTTCAATAAAAATCCTTTTATTAACCCAAACCTGTTCACTGATCGGAATTATGCTATCGGCCTATTTTTCGTCTTCGTATACGGTATGCTTAATGTAACCCCTACAGTACTTCTCCCGACTATGTTGCAAGATTATGTCGGATACCCGGATTCGGATATCGGCCTCATTCTGGCGATGCGAAGCGTTGGTATTTTTCTTGGCTTCCTAGTGGCGCCAAGGCTGTCAAAAATCGACCCTCGTTATAGTATGGGTATGGGTCTTTTGACGATCGGTTTATCGGGATTAATCTCAGCAGGATTCAATACCAATATTAGTGTTTGGTTCGTATGTTGGACTGGTATCCTGCAGGGAATCGGTTGCGGATTATTGTGGGTACCACTTTCGGTAGTAGCTTTTTCCACACTTCGGAGCGATCTCATGGCAGACGGTACCGCATTTTTCCATTTAATACGAAATTATGGGAGTAGCATCTTCATTGCACTAAACGTGATGGTCGTCTTGAGAACAAGCAAGGTAAACCACTCGGAGCTGTCGGAAATTGCAAGTCCTTATAATGAACATCTGGCACGACCGGGCATAGAAGAATTTGTGAATTTGGACACACCAAACGGGCTGATTTCGCTAACGCAAGAAATCGGTAATCAGGCCGCTATGATTGGTTACCTAAATTCTTTTATCTTGTATGCATTAGGCGCCCTTATTCCAATCCCTTTCTTATTGGTAATTCGAAGAAAAACAGTACCAGAAAAGAGTTAAACTGTAATCAGAATGGTTGGCTGCTTCAGTCCGAACTCTTCGGCACATTCAGCCCACTGGTAAGCGAACGCACAAGCTGGAAGATCCTGAAAATGCTGTCCTGCAATACCTGCGTGGCGCGGGCGCGACCATAGACTTTAGAGGCCGTATAAACAGCCTGAATTAGAACCTTGGCGTCTTCCTCTTGACTGACCTCAAGTAATTCGAGCCCGTGATCAAAATAACCGAGACAGATCGCCGCTAAAGCCGCGACCATAGCTATGTCCGGGGTAACAGTCTCTGGTTCGCGCAGGAAGATTATATCTGCTTGGACAAGTCTACCTCGCGAATATGAAGGGTTTCTCTTCACCAAACATGGATCGCCAGCCCAAGGACGCTTTCGCCACCGGGCTTCCTCAACAATATCCACAGCGTACAAACCCTGACCTTCCAGAAATGCGATTAACTCACCTGCAAGTGGCTGACCAATCCGATGTCGAATGTATCCGGCCTCTAGCTTTATCGCGACGATACTTTTGAGTGCCTCCCCACTCCCCTTGAGAATATCTAGTTCTATTCCCTCCACGTCGAGTTTTAGAAGGGTGGGCTTAGGCACTCCTAGATTGGCCACCGCGTAGTCTATCGTCACAGTTTTTATATCGACCGTACGCTCCACCTGGAAAAGGTCGTCGAGACCATAACGTGCCCCTATCGCCGTATCATGCTCGAGAAAAGACGCACCGGTCGGGTCTCTGGGGACCTGGAGAATCGAACTGGTATCGGGACCGCCAAGAGCGATCTCAAAAAATTTTTCGCTCCGCCATAAGCCTGATGGAGACATTTCCTCAAATGCCATCGGCTCTGGCTCAAACCCGATTACGTCTATGGCAAACGCAAAGGGCGAGAAGAACACATCCGTCCCACCACGCGCCCCAACGTCCCAGAGACAAAATGCGCACTCCCGCAAGGTAGAAGCTAAGTTGGTGCCAGCGAACAAGTTGGGTTTCATAAATAGACATCCAAGTGTGGAATCGGGCAATAATACCTTGTGTCATTTTAACCTGTATACAGGATTAACTATACTTGGATCTCCGGTTGATAGTGGTTGGCCCACTATAAGCGCGATTGAGGTCAACGCTCGGCTCCTCGAAGTCGTACCTGTAGAGATTGACGTAACCGGCATAGTCAACGAATAAGAAGCATCAACTAGGGAGAAATGACTGATGGCATTTTATGAATTACGTCAATACACAGTCCTCGAAGGGCAGATGGAGAACTGGCTTAAGATGATGCAGGAGAAAATAATTCCATTTCAGGTATCCAAAGGTGCTGTGATCGCCGGGAGTTTCCGAGGTGAAGATGATGATTCGGTTTACATATGGATTCGCAGATTCGAAAATGAGGCGGAACGTGAGAGGCTGTATACTGAAATATACGACAGTGATTACTGGAAAAATGATGTCAGCCCGCGCCTGTCGTCAATGCTAAACCGGGAGGCGATGGTGGTGACCCGCATGACTCCGACGGAAATGTCGATCCTGCAATAAACCCCACGAGAGTGTTTACCGTCGGAGACTCCCCATGGATGTAGATCCTAAAGCACAGGACTCACGCCTTGGAATTTTCCTCCTGTGTTCAGGCGTAGCGTTTTTTGGAATTGGCGAGGCCTGCGTAAAAATATTAGCAGCTGATTATCACATCCTGCAGGTTGTTTGGGCACGGTATGTTTTCCATGCGCTCGTATTCCTCGCCATCTTTTCCCGGTCTGGAATCATTAGCCAGATGAAAACTTCGCGACCGTTCCTCCATATCGCTCGATCAATCACTCTGATGATTGGAACGATTACTTTTTTTACCGCGTTGATTTACCTCTCTATGCCGGATGCTGTAGCTATCAACTTCGCCGCGCCGCTTCTGGTCACCGCTTTATCGATAACTTTTCTAGGCGAAAAAGTAGGCCCACGTCGCTGGGTGGCGATATTCATTGGTTTCCTTGGTGTATTGGTGATTATCCGCCCCGGAATGGGTATGATGCATTGGGCGGCGATCCTGCCGCTTGGCACTGCCGTTTGCTATGCCGCTTATCAGATTATGACCCGTATTGCAGGACGGACAGAAGACACCAAGACAAGCCTTTTCTGGACATCGACGATGGGTGTTATCGTGATGTCTTGTATTGCTCCATTCGTTTGGAAAGCACCCGACGCACAAGCTTGGGGAATTATGGTAGCAACAGGCGCCCTGTTTGGGTTCGGCCATTATTTGCTGATCCGCGCATTCGAAGTCGCGACAGTATCAACCCTGTCGCCTTTTCTCTATACTCAGATTGTTTGGGTGACAATCCTCAGTGTCATTGTCTTCAACCAGTTGCCGGATGAGTATTCGATCCTTGGGGCATCGATTGTGATCGGAAGCGGACTATATATTTGGCACCGTGAAACTTGCGACCGCGGAACTACATAATTATAGGAAGTTGGTGGGATTCTGTGCGCGCACCCGCCGCGGCACATTCGGGTTCAAGTTTTGTATCCCAGTCATCCGCCTTGTACCGGCCACCCGTGTAGTCTTTCGACGCATCCGAACACAGCCACAAGATTGACGCGTTCATGATGTCTGGCGGAAGCGGGGTGCGCTTTGTAACACCTGTCACCATTCGAGTATTAGTGGCCCCACCCGGCAATAGTACGTTGACAGTAACACCTTTCGTTGAGCCCTCTTTGGCCCAAGCGACGCTCATCGCCTCTAGGGCGGCCTTCGACGGGCCGTAGGGTGAATTCATCTCCCGGGTCATTGACCGATCACTAGTCGAAACGTTGATAATCCGACCGAAATTATTTTCGATCATATATTCGCATGCGATAGCGCTCATTTGAAATGTACCGATAACGTTAGTAGTCATGGTCTCTACCCAACGGGAACGATCGGTTTCCCAGAAGGGTACTGGCTCACCACCTGTGGTCTCGCGGACATAAGAAATTCCCCGTGCAGCGTTGTTTACCAATGCCTGCACGCTGCCGAATTCGGATATCGCAAACGCTAAAGTCCGTTCACAATCGCTTAGGTTGCGTATATCCGCCTGTAACGGCGCCACCTCTCCAGCCAAATCCGCCGCAAGTGCCACTGTTTCATTCAGCGATTCTGGATCGCGGGCTACAGTGATAACTACCGAGGCCCCCCTCTCTGCCAAAGCCAAAGCCATGTGGCGACCGATGCCCTGCCCACCGCCGGTGACGATAATCGATCGACCAGATAAGCACGGATAGGCAGCCGGGCCCTGCGGTCCCTCTTCAGGAGTGTGTTTCATATATCATTCGTCTGTTACGTGTTTGCCAGGCACCCAGCCGCTATTGGATAGATTTGAAAGTCCGAATTCTAGCGGCCTCGGCTCAAGATCTGTCGCCATCGTATCGTTCCAGCGGTTGAGCCAGCCGAACAAACAGACCGCGGCAACCAGCTCGACAATTTGATCATCATCGAAATATTTATGCAGTTCCTCCATATCTTCGTCCGATACAGAGTTTGGCGACGCCCCAGCGCCCTGAGCCATCCGAAGAACCGCTCGTTCCGCATTATCAAAATGTTCACTTGTTTCGTAATCCCAGATGGCAGCGACCTTTTCCGGTGAGACACCGTCTACCACGCTAGCAGACTCCGCCGTATGAGAAGAACAGTACATGCAGCCTGCGGAGCGGCTTGCCATATAGCCCGCCATTCTCTTCAAGGGCAGCGGGACCTTTCCGGATACGCCGATCACTTCTCGCGCGAGGCGCGTAAAGGCCCGCAGGATATCCGGAGACCGGCCCATGGCGAGGAAACTATTCGGGACGAAACCGAGCGCCTTTTCTGCGCGGCTGAAAACGTCCTCCAGTTCAGGTGCTTCTTCGCGCCGTATAGGTTTTACTCGGGCCATCTGTTTTTCCTTTCAATAGCGTCTGGCAATAACAAATTCTGGCACGGACCAACGAGGATAGGCATAACTGCCTTGGACTAATCCAAGTCAGGAGTGGCAAGGTCTCGGCAATTCTCGGCTCCGAGGAGTTCAGCACCGGTATAATCTTGTAATTGGTCAAACGAAAGACCCGGAACTTTTTCGCGAACAACAGCCCGTCCGGCGGAGAAATCGATCACAGCAATGTCAGTATATACGGTATTGACCACACCAATACCGGTCAGTGGATAAGTACATTCGTCGACAATCTTTTGATCGCCCCCTCTTGTATTATGTTCTGTCATTACCAAAACCTTCCGCGCACCCGAAGCAAGATCCATTGCACCGCCCACCGCCGGAAGGGCGTGAGGACCACCGGTAGACCAGTTAGCAAGGTCTCCCCTCGCAGAAACCTGGAAAGCGCCGAGAATACAGATATCGATATGTCCTCCTCTAATCATGCCGAATGAATCCGCGTGATGAAAGAAAGCACCACCGGGTAGGACAGTAACCGGTTTTTTGCCCGCATTGATTAGATCGCAATCAAACTCATCAACGCTGGGTTCCGGCCCCATCCCGAGAATACCATTTTCACTATGAAAAATGATTTCACGACCATCAGGAATATAGTTCGCAACCAACTCAGGCATTCCGATACCAAGGTTAACATAACTCCCGTTGTCTATGTCCTGAGCTAGGCGCCAGGCAACTTGTCTACGATTAAGTCTATGTGTCACTTTTTCCCCTGACCTAGATAGCGGAAATCTCGTTGGATCATTTCACTTTCGCTAACCGGATAGGGAACTTCCACTACTTGATCCACATAGATACCGGGCGTTACGACTTGTTCTGGTGGGATTTCTCCTAGATCGACAATCTTTCGGGCCTGTACGATTGTGTTTTTTGCCGCCGTACACATGATAGGCCCGAAATTTCGGGCTGCTAGGCGATAGGTTAGATTGCCCCAGCGATCAGCGAGATCGGCCTTCACTAATGCAAAATCAGCGTGCAATGGATCCTCCAGAACGAACTCTTCACCTTTATAGATTCTTCGTTCTTTACCCTCTGCAAGAGGTGTGCCGACAGTAGTCCGTGTATAAAAACCGCCTATCCCGGCGCCGGCAGCGCGGATACGTTCAGCGAGCGTCCCTTGCGGGACCATCTCGAGCTCGATCCGACCGTCGCGATACATGGTTTCGAAGACTTCCGAATGCGACGACCTAGGAAATGAACAGATCATCTTGCGCACCAGACCACACTCTAGTAGCGCCGCTAGGCCGACATGTCCGTTTCCTGCGTTATTATTAACTATAGTGAGTTCGCGGGACCCATGGTCAATTAGCGCGTGCGTAAGCTCGGTGGGATTTCCCGACTCTCCGAAACCACTAATCAGGATTACTGCACCATCTTGAATTAACGAAACCGCCTCTTTCGGAGTTTCGGTTCTTTTATCGATCATGTGGCTAGTGTATGGCAAGCTGGGACAGAAGTCTCAACCAGAAAAGGTCGCCTCGTAGATCCGGCCAATTTTGCCGAAGTTATAGTGTGTTTTGAATAGTTCCCCGTTGATGGGTGCAATTCGTAAAAACCTCATTAGCACTAGCTCGGGGTAACATTTATCTTCGTCTCAGACTTATTCGTATAGATAAGAAAAAAGGATTCATACCAAGTAGAGTCGCCGCCCAAGACCGAAGGGAAATTTTTCTCGGCCCCATTTAAAAAGGGAATACAGAATTTTCGGGCGGAACACACATTCGTTTAATTGGCCCGGCTACAAAGGATTGAACTAAATAGCGCAGCTGCTAAAGATTTAAATATGCCCGAACTTTGCCGAATATGTCTTACTGATCGACCGAGAATTAGCCAAAAATGCTCAAACGGTGGAGAGCACACGGTTATTAATCACGCCGAGCTAAATTCACTTTCTACAGCCCATATTGACTGCGATTCATTCTATGCAAGCATTGAGAAACGGGATAACCCCAAACTGATCGATAAACCGGTGATTGTTGGCGGTCAAAAACGAGGGGTCGTGATGGCCGCCTGCTATGTTGCTCGAAAATACGGAATCCATTCCGCGATGCCGATGTTTAGAGCGCTCAGGGCTTGTCCGGATGCCGTCGTTATCCCACCGGATATAAAGAAGTACACCGCCGCGGGCCGCGCGGTGCGGGAAATGATGCGGAATGTCACTCCCTTAGTAGAACCAATCTCTATCGACGAGGCTTTTCTCGACCTAGCGGGTACGGAACGTTTACATGGTGTGAGCCCCGCCAGCACACTCGCCCGGCTGGCGGTAGATATCCGATCGAAACACGGTATTACGGTAACCGTCGGCCTGAGCCATAACAAGTTCTTAGCCAAGCTGGCGTCTGGCCTTAACAAACCTTATGGATTCACAGTGGTAGGCCGAAAAGAAACAGTACCTTTCCTCTCCGAGCAGCCGGTCTCCGGTATCTGGGGTGTCGGCCAAGTTATGCAGAAGCGGCTGAAACGCGACGGTATCACTTTAATTGGTGATCTACAGAAACAGGAGAGTGTAGAACTCGTGCACCGCTACGGTGAGTTTGGCCGACACCTACACCATCTCGCTTTCGGGCGGGACGACCGAAAGGTCTCGGCCGGGGTACGGCGTAAGAGCCTCTCAACCGAGACGACGTTTGCTAATAACATTTCTGATGTCAACCACCTCAATCGTATTCTATGGCAACAGGTCGAGAAGATATCTAAAGGCGTAAAAAAAGAAGAGATTGGCGGTAAGACGGTTACCTTAAAATTAAAAACGGCTAAGTTCGCTATTCGGACACGATCGCGCACTCTACCACACCCAACCCAGCTAGCCGATGTAATCTTCACGGCAGCCGCTCCGCTTTTAAAAAAGGAAGCGGATGGCACCGCATATCGCCTGCTGGGTGTTGGATTATCCGAATTTACATCGTCTAAGCATTGCGACCCCATTGACCTCGCCGACCCGGACTTACAAAAACGCAAGCAGATTGAGTTTGCCATTGACGATTTGCGCGCGCGTTTTGGATGCGATGCGATTAGAAAAGGTGAGCCCTCGACCCTTTAATCCGGTTGCGAGAGTCCCAGGGGGAATCAAACTATAGAAGTAAGTTTGGCTCTCCGATAATTGGACTTTTTTTGGAAAGTTGCGTGGACACATACATCCCAAAGAATCCCATTCAGAAATCCTTCGAAACGATGTGGAAATACAAAAATGGTTCGAACGGTCATCTTGGGTGATGTGATTGTCGTCACAATATCGTAGTAAATATTTACAGTCGCTCCCGATCATATCTACCTGTTAACTACAATTTAATTATCCCTCGAGTAGAAATTACATTGGCAATGTTAATTGACCTGACGATAAGGAAGACTTAGTTCATTTTATCGGAAAGATGATCTATCAGGACCTATTTATAATGAAAATACCTCTATTCTTAGCTATTTCTGCGGTTTCTGTTCTTCTTGCTGCAGGTACTGTCAACGCGGCAGATGTCGCCAAGGGGAAAAGGGTTTTCAACAAATGCAAGGCGTGTCACTCTCTAGTAATGAATAAACACCGTATCGGCCCTAGCCTGCATGGGCTCTTTGGCCGTGCCGCAGGTAAAGCCCCTAAATACAGGTTTTCAAGAGCCATGAAAAAGGCTGGCGCGAGCGGGCTGATATGGAGTCCGGAGACCGTGGCTAAGTATCTCACCAAGCCCAGAGCTTTCATTAAGGGTACCAAGATGGCTTTTGCCGGCATTAAAAAAAAGCGAGATATGGAAAATCTCATGGCCTTTCTCAAGCAAGCGTCGAAGTAGGTTTCAACCGTTCTCGACCAAAGTGCGCTTCTCACGGGTCATATCATCTTCTCTCACCGCCAGTATGACCGCCGTGATGGCAAACTCTGTTTCCCTAATATGATTCCCATAGCGTTTCCGTACCGACGGCGCTCAAAGTTCTATTCTGATAGAAAATCGTCGGCACCAGTTAGCCAACCTTAGCGCATCAAACCTAAATGGCTGCGAGAATTTAGAACCGAATCTATCGTGTCGTCCCATGAATGCCTTTATTCAGCGACGGTTATTACTTTCGCAGAGAACCGGTCAAGGCCCTGTTCTGTAGGTTTAATTCGGTGGTCCACTATTGCTTCGACAATTTCCGCCCGGCACTGACCACATTTTGGCTTGCAGCCGTAGACGTTATGCACATCCTCCCACGCTTCCACTCCAGACTGGATAGCGGACTCAACTTCTCGGTCGTTTATCGAATTACAAATACAGACATACATAAAAAGATAATGGGATCCCACCCAATTTGATACTGAGAACCATTATCATTTATGTCCGTCATTTATGTCAAGCAGACCCAAGCTAGTTCATACCGAAACGGTTTGCCGGAAGTTAATATAATGGAATCTATATACTTTTCCATTCACATGAGAATGAGATGCAATATTCGTGAGAATGAGATGCAATATTCGTGAGAATGAGATGCAATATTCGTGAGAATGAAATTCATTTTTATTGTTCTTTTATTTATTTTTTATTTATTTTTAATAGATTTATTTGCTTTTATGAGTTATATATTTGATCGAGGCGTGGATCATCCAAGGAGGGAATTGTTATGAAGGGCGACCCGAAAGTCATCGAGCAATTAAACGTAATTTTGAAAAATGAACTTACAGCGATCAATCAGTATTTCTTGCATGCGCGTATGCTTAAAGATTGGGGATTAAACCGCCTCGCAGCAAAGGTATATGAAGAGTCCATTGGGGAAATGAAGCACGCCGATCATCTGATAGAACGAATTCTCGTGCTAAACGGCCTCCCAAACCTCCAAGACCTTGGCAAGCTTAGGATCGGTGAAAACGTGCCCGAGGTTCTGAAATCGGATCTCGGGGTCGAAGAAATGAACCAAGGGTGTTTAAAATTAGCTATTTCTGCGTGCGAAGAAGCCCGGGACTTCGTTTCGCGGGAGATATTTGAAAACATCCTCACTGATACCGAAGAGCACATTGACTGGATTGAACAGCAGCATACCAGGATAAATCAGGCCGGTCTTCCAAACTACCTTCAGCAACATATGTTTGAGGGAAATGACGAATAGTAACCCTCCGCCCTTGGATCGTTTTTTCACGGGTTATTCGGAGCGTCCGACTACTGAATAGGAACGTCGTGCCAGTAAGTAACCAGAAAGCCGTCTAAAGCCTAATTCTAAAAGGGTTAACGGCGTTTAGTGGATCGTTATAGACGCGCTTCTATGAACCTGGTTAATCGTTTCCATGCGGTCGGGCATCTCCGTATTTGGCCTTTGGTCAACGAGATCCAACGCCAACTGGAAAGAAAGAAGCGCATTCACGAAACCGTCTCGACCGTCTTCCGCTATGAAGTCTGAATCAGATACCGGCCACGGGGCTGCCGGATCGCGGCTTACTTCCCTCAGGATCCTTACAAGTAGCCACTCGTCGGGGGAAAGGTGTGGTATGCAGGTACAGTTTAATTTTAACGCTTTCGTACCATGGGCTTGGACCAATCGAATAGTTGAATTAACGGCTTCAATCGCGATCCGCTTTGCGGATGGGGGCAAATTATCGCCAAATTCCGTTCGCACCCTTTCAAAGTATCTTTCGCCGCGAACCTTCATTCTTAAAGCCCATATGAAGGCTTGTTCGGTAAAATAAAGGTCCTTAATTTCAATAGGCCTGTTAGTTTTATCTTTTTTTGATAGCATTATAATAAATTCTTCTTTTTTCTAATTTTCTTTTTGGATGCGACGATGGTCGAACAGTGGTTTCGGCGCAGTTCCATTGATAAATTTATGATTTATGTAGGCCATCCAAACTAAAAAGTACCAGATATGCGAATGAGAGTCATTCCCATTTTAGTTAAATGATTTTCTGGAGCGGTTTGTTGATTTTTTGTGGTCGACTTTTCAAAAACCCGTAGCTCATTCGGTTCCAAAAAGCTTATCAACATCGGTCCCGCTGTTTCCGAAAACTCTATATTAGCCGAAAGGAAGC
This sequence comes from Alphaproteobacteria bacterium MarineAlpha11_Bin1, assembly GCA_002937455.1. Next base: position 61,182 of record PTJZ01000006.1, on the reverse strand, counting down.
TCCGAATCATAAGAAGATATCAGATGATTACTACGTCAGTAATGCACCACATAGAGCTCGTGAGTTTGGAGGTGTTCGGGTAGGGTTTCGATATATAGATTCGGCTTTAGTCAGGGGTAAACATACCCCAAATTGGATAATCGCCTCTCAAGTACTTCTATTTTCTTTAAATAGGAAATTTGGCCCACACAGGAAAAGTATCAAATAAAAGAGAAGAAATTGCGGCACCTCCGTGGCAGGTTTGGCACAAAAAAACGCTTTTCAGCCGGCATTACCTTAAAGAATTTCATTAACAGACCGAATGATATAAGAATGCGCCGCGATGCGTCGGACTAACGCACAACTAGTACGGATTTGGCAGAGTGCCGCACCACGCGGGCCGCATTCGGCCCTAACAAATAGTCCTGTAGCTCGGGTCTATGGGAACCCATGATTATAAGATCCGCATTAATTTCGTCCGCGGTATCAATGATTGACTTATATATTGTACCGTCAGCAACAATGTTCCTGACTTTGATAGTACTTGGCACGCGGTCCTCAACAAATTTGTTGAGGACCTCTTTCGCGTTGTGCATCAACCTGTCTTCATGACCTTCAGGAAAAAACTGCGCCACCATAGGAGACCGAAAATCGGGCATAACTGTCATCACGTGAAGAAGCGAATCGAAAGCCATACAATACCCTATAGCAGTTGGCAGAGCTCGTGCCCAAGAACTCTCATTACCGAGATCAACTGGTAGTAGAATGCCAGTATACATATTGCCTCCCTTTCGATCCGGCAGCTAGCCGCGCAGGCAATTCTGCCCTTCGTCGATGCTCTCTAACCCAGAGTAGTGGTAGCAACGTAATCGCTGCAAGCATCAACTACCCAATTTCATACGCGAACCTACGTTGACCATTGGGGACGAGAGACAGAGTCAAATACGGAGGTCAGTGAAAGAGCCCTTCCATATAATGAACCCGTTGGCGCATTGGTAATGTTAAGTTAGGATTATACGTTTAATTCATACATTCAATACCCAAATCAGGATGCACTATGAATTTAAAAGACCATATCCGGTCGATTCCGGATTTTCCTCAGCCGGGTATACTTTTCTATGATATTTCCACCTTGCTTGAAAAACCCGAGGCTTGGCAGGTGGCGGTTAACCGCCTCGCAGAGCAAATTGAACCATACCAGCCGGATCGTCTGATCGCCATCGAATCCCGGGGCTTTCTTGTGGCTGCACCGTTAGCGTTGAATCTCAACATCGGTCTTACAATGATCCGGAAGCAGGGAAAACTTCCGGGCAAAGTCATTTCTCATAGCTACGATTTGGAGTACGGAAGCGATACCATCGAAATTCAGTCTGGCACGATAAGCGAGTCCCAGAAAGTTGTATTGATAGATGATCTTTTAGCCACCGGTGGAACCGCTGCGGCATCAATTGGACTATTGCGCGGTCTCGGCGCCCGAGTAGTTGCCTCGGCCTTTATCGTTGAATTGAATTTCCTCAACGGACGCGATCAGCTCGATCTTCCCGTACACTCTTTAATTAGCTACGACCAATAGACTTATCCTTTTTCGGGGGGCACTGCTGCGTATTCAGAATTTCTGAGACAGAACTTACCCTCCGGGTCCTGCCAAAGAATGCCACTTTCATGAAGTGTACCAATAGCTCGAGTGACACTCTGGAATCCGTGAGCGACGAATCTTTCGCAAAGCTCTGCGAAATAACGCGGTTCTTCCGAAATCAGTTCCTTAATCTGTGCCGCAAGTTTTTCCGGCTCTATCTCCTTTACTGGTTGAGATGCGACTTTAGTCGGGCCTATAAAGTCTTCAAGAGTGACCTCGTCCGCGTAGGCATATTCAATGCGGTGGAAACGCTCTCGTGGCACGTTATCGGGAATTGTCGCATCAATACCCATTTTCGCGGTTGTAGGTACACGGGAATACGGTCCTGGTGGAGGTAGACTGGGGTCCAACGGTTTCGACCGAGCTCCTGATATGATTACGACGTCACGATCGGCCTGCACACGGGTCGCAACCGCCCATTCAACATCGACATCATCGAACACGTCAATATCGTGATCCACTACCGTGACGTGTTTCATGTCTGCGACTGAAAGCGCCGCAGTAATGGCGTTTTTCCCATCGCCGGGTAACGGTTTAATCGCAATGATCGCATGCCAGTGACAGCAACCGCCTGGAGTAATATTGACGGCTGTTACATTTACGCCGGCTTCGTCCAAGACCCGTCGCACATTCGCCTCATAAATTGGTCCCGACGGCCAAATATTTTCCCATGGCATATGCAAAGCGTAGTAGACTGGATTTTTACGCATAGATACCGCCTTGATCCGAACATGCGGGTTCCAATGCAACCCACCCATTAAACGAGTAAATTCTCCGAACCGACCCTCCGGCTGGGTCCATCCGGTAGGTAAAATTTCTGCTTCAAGAACGATTTCAGCGTCAGCTATGCATGGCATGTCAATCGTTTTACATTGTGTCAACGGCACACCCTTGCCGCGCATCCCACCGGCTATGCCAAGTTCGCTAACGCCGGCACGGGCCTTATATGTTGAACAGATCAGTTCGAAGGGGTGGGTGCCGATATTGATCGAAATCGGCAAAGGTTCTCCCTTTTCGTATGCTTTTGCGGCATAGCGATGCAGATTGTTAGGGGTGACAATGTCGATCCCGGTGAGGTTCTTTTGCTTTACGAGGAAGCGATATACACCGGCATTGATCGCAGAATCGTCATTCTCATCCGGATCCTTGGATAGGGTGACACCGGCGGTGATCATGGGGCCACCGTCCAGAACCGAAAAAAGCGGTACGGGGAGTGAGTAGAGATCGACCTCATCCCCTTCAACATAAAATTCCCTTACCGGACCACTATTGACAAATTTTGGCCCGATAGGCCGGTCGAGACCCTCGCGGAGACGACCTTCTATATCCGAGAAATCGCACCCGGCAGCGATTGCAAGACGTTTACGGCTGTTGGTCACCCCGGATATCACAGGCATCTCATAACCGTTTACATTATTAAACATCAATGCTTTGTCTGCCTGATCGACCAGCGTAGCGATATGTCGAATATCGACTGGTTTCTCGATATCAATCAATTCGTCCGCCGCTCGGAGCTCGTCTATAAGTTCGCGAAAATTTTGGGCCATCTTTTAGGCGTCCTGCTCATTTATCCTTCTGCCACTTATTATACAGCATTCATCCAATATCAGTAGCATCCGCTCCGTCCGCTTCGAAAAACCCACGGAAGTTTTAAAGAAGTGACCGTTAAGAACAATCGGGAATTCCGATTAAGATTAACACTCCGATCAAAATCGCGAACACCGTCCAAACTTAGAGACGAGATCAACACTTTACTGTCAACTTGCAGGCTTAACCGAGCAAAGAGGTAGTTAGTTAGCCGACGGCTTCATTTCCAAATTGGAGCTGTCTATTTCCCGCAGGAATGATGCCGGAAATAATATGCGACTGACAATTCGACACGCCTTGGCGGAAAGGAAAAGAAGGATGATCAAATAGCTGCGTAGGCGAGCATCTCAACACTCAAGAAAGATACCGTTATCTATAAAAATACATAATTAAAGAAAAGATACTTGGTGTTACCCTAGGCCTATTCGAGCGCTCATTCCGATTTGCCCTGGTATTGATTACGCGCTACATGTGAAGTGCCTGTCGGAGTGGTTTCAAATGTCTAATAAAATTAATTAATTCCGATATTACCTGATTATCTAATAATGCAACCGCCCTGCGAGCGCCGATAAGGACAGCCTCTATAAAATGACGTCTGTGTCTTCAGCCAATTTCGGTCGTGAAATACGCGCAATCAGCCTAGTCGGGTTTGGACATTTCCTAAGCCACTTTTACATGTTTGGACTGGTGCCACTATTCGTGGCGATCAGCACTGATCTGAATGTAACCAATCTGCAACTAGGAGCGATCCTGACAGCATATAATATAGCAACGGGTGTGCTGCAGACCCCGATGGGTATCCTTGTTGATAAATTCGGTGCACGCCGAGTACTGATCAGCGGATTATTCGTCACTTCGTCTGCATTTGGTCTTTGCGGTTTCACAACCGCCTATTGGGAATTATTAATGCTCTTTTTCGTAGCCGGTGCAGGCAATAGCGTATTTCACCCAGCCGACTACGTTATTTTAACCGCGTCGGTAGATCAATCCCGCCAGGGACGGGCCTACTCAATGCACTCATTCGGTGGGTCTCTTGGGACTGCGGCAGGGCCGGCCGTCATGGCCATATTAATGACAATGACAGACTGGCGAACAGCCCTTGTCATTGCCGGTTTGCTCGGAGTGGTTTTGAGCCTAATTTTTGTATTTTCCGGCGATACACTGCAAGAGGATGCGGCCGCTAAACAGAAAACCAAGTCGGAGAAACCTCTTCGGTCCATGATTACCCGAAGCATAGTGTTGTTGTTTCTGTTTTATGTGCTTACCTCTTCTGCAAATATCGGCCTTACCGCATTTGCACCGATCTACCTTCCTGCTTTGTACAATGTAACAGTAGAGACCGCGGCCTATATCCTTTCAGCGCTTCTATTCAGCAATGCGCTCGGAACCCTTTTTGGAGGCTGGCTCGCGGATAAAACTCCCCGCCACGAACTTGTTCTGGTCATCTCATTTACCATCTACTCGGTTGTGCTAGTGATCGTGGGTACCGCACTAATTCCGGTTTTACTTGTTGTCGGCGCCTTTATGCTCGGTGGTTTCGTTCGTGGTATAGTCAACCCTTCGCGCGACATGATGGTGCGTCAGTTAGCGCCAGCGGGCGCACTGGGCACAGTATTCGCGTTTGTCAGCACTGGCTTCAACGTCGGTCAAGGACTAGCTCCATTAGCATACGGTGCTCTGCTCGATAGAAATTTTACCAACGAGGTTCTATATTTGTCCGCAACGTTTATGGTGGCATCAATTCTCTTACTTCTTTTTTCTCGCAACCGGTCTCTCTAGAATATCTAAATCGCATTCAGAATCTCCTGACGGGAGCCTAATGGCTCGACTTTTGATTCCTATCAAATCTCCGAGTCGATCAGCTAGGCTGCTGGATTTGGGCCAAATGAATATAGTGTCAGGATTTATAGTTCCGGACGCCTGATTGGCTCAAGATAATGGGGGAGGGCGGCCCTAATCTGTATCTCCACAGGCCCAATAATCCGCAGTTACGCGGGGCAGATGCCGAATAGCTCGCACATGGGATGCATTAGGCTATCATTCGAGAAGACTTCGTTTCTGGTATAGCTTTGAATAATGGCCATCACTATCTTTGGTACAAATACTGGGAATATGCCATTCGAAACTGGTGTTTACTGATATGTTTTAGAGACTGACATCCCTCCAGAATATTAGGTCCTGATGCCGAAGAGAGCACTTCCGCCGGAAGTGATGATATGGGTGGTTTTAAGGTGTTAAATGGCAAACCTCGGGGCGGTTCTCCGGTTTGCAGTAGACAAATCCCTAAACCAAGGTCTCATTTTCTTCTAAGTCTTATCGTATAAATTTTTCCATTCTGCGCTATTTTGACCAATCGATGTCCTGTTTCTTCGCAAAAGGCTGCAAAATCAGCAGGCGCAGCTTCGTCTGTAGCAAAAACATCTAAAAATTTGCCGGATGGTAGATCCTTAAGGGTTTTACGCGCTCGCAGAACTGGGAGGGGACACCTTAGATCCGTTGCGTCAAGAATAGTTACTTCTTCGTCCATGTTCTAGTATGCACTTTGGGAGAGATTATTGTGAATGATTAGTTCTATATAAAACTTTAACGCGATGGACAATTATCCCAACTCGGTAAATGGATGTTCATAAAACTAATTTCTATATGCTTCGGGCCCTCGAATATTAAGATTTACGTTTCCGCGCCCAACTATAGAATACTCAGTTTCTTAAACTGATTTCCTTGGGTGGAATATGAACAAGTTACGCGTATAATCCAGTTCGTGGATAGTGCTGGCTGGGGCGGCAGGGATCGAACCTGCGAATCACGGGATCAAAACCCGTTGCCTTACCACTTGGCTACGCCCCACCTCAGCTCGCCGGGAACATATCCGATCATCAGCATCTGATGCAACTTCCCCTCTTTTATAACCGATCAAACCGATTGCGTATTCATAAGTAGAGTTTTGAATACCGCCGATATAATAAATTCAATTCCAGTTCAAACCTATCTCGAGGAATTGGTAAATTTTGCAAGGAGACGGTTATTCTCAAAAGTTTTTACAATGTCCGAGTGGCCGGGATAAGTGAGCTTATATAAATAGCTATCCTGAACCTGACCGAATTTCAGGCCGAGTGTCACGAAATGTTGTCGCTACGCTCCACCATTGTGGATTTGTATTTTGTATATTATCGGCTGCAATTCGCGCGGAGGTCACATCAGGGAAAAGTCCAAAACATGTACCTCCACTTCCCGAAAGCCGTGCCAGCTCGCATCCATCCGATATCCGCAGCTCCCCCAGAACATCACTGATTTGAGGCAAAACAAGTCGAGCGGCATCCGCAAGGTCATTGGCTTGCAATTTTAGAAAAGAGACAAGTTCATCGAAATTTGAAGGAGCCTTCCACGCCTTGCTAGTTGAAAAAGTACCGTCGTGGGCCGCGAAAACTGACGATGTGGGAACAGCTTCACCGCTATTGATTAGTACTATCGCGCAATTAGGCAGTGCATCGACAGGTACCACGGTCTCCCCTATTCCAGACATTCGACTGGGAATACCTGAGATACAAACTGGAATGTCGGCACCGATTGACAGTCCTATGCGGGAAAGCTCTGAATCATCCAGTTTTATCTGCCATAATTCTGATAGGATACGTAGGATCGCTGCGGCGTCGGCTGATCCGCCCCCAACCCCAGCCGAAATTGGCAGGTTTTTCTGAAGAGTTACTGCGGCACCTTTTTTTATATCGAAACGATTCTGGAGTGAACGTGCCGCTCGGAGGATGAGATTGTCGTCTTGTCCCTCACTCAGACTTCCGGAAAAAGGACCCGTCACTTGGAGTGTCAACGAGTCAGCTAGCGTTGCCGTCAAGCAGTCACACTTTTCTGTAAATGCGACGAGGCTATCTAATAGATGATAACCGTCAGACCGGCGCCCAATTACTTGGAGATAGAGATTTATTTTCGCTGGTGCATCCAGCGCAATAAAATTCTTGTTTTCCGTCAAGCGCAATCACGCCCCCTATTCGTCTTCGTTGGACATTCTCAGCCCCTGGAGCAACTTTGACTCGATTGGGGCGACCTGATCTTCCTCCGGATTTAGTGATAGAGCACGCCGCCACTGAAATTGCGCTTCGGTATATCGACCAACTCGCCAATAAGCGTCACCAAGGTGGTCATTGATCGTGGGGTCATTAGGCCGCAGTTCCACAGCGCGTTCAAGATTTTCGACCGCACCCGCAAAATCTCTCAGCCGGTAAAGAACCCAACCCAAACTGTCGACTATATAACCGTCGTCAGGGCGCAACTCTACCGCCCTCTCTATCATCGTTCGTGCCCGTTCAAGGTTGACCCCTTGATCGACCCATGAGTAGCCGAGATAATTTAGCACATAGGGCTGATCCGGGCTAAGTTCCAGCGCACGCTTGAAATCTAGTTCTGCGCGACCCCACTGTTTAGATCTTTCGAGTGCGATGCCTCGCGAATAAAGGATCATCCATTGCCGTTTATCTAATCCGGAGATCATTGCGATAGCCTGATCATAGGCAGCTACCGATTCTGTAAACTGCTTGTTCGAACGGAATAGATCACCAAGACTGATTAGCGGTTCGGGATTCGTTTTGTCCTCATTGGCGAGTTTGCGGAGTAGGTCTATTGCCTCATCGTCCCTATTGAGTACCTCCAAGTTACCCGCCACCCGAAGTCTCGCAGACCAGTGAAATGGGGATTTTGGCCGGATATTCCGGTACTCCACAATTGCGTCCTCGTTACGATCCATAGACTCCAATATGCCTGCGGCTAACATCCTTGCGAGATCAAGATCCTTGCGAAGATGAAGCGCTAGATATCCGTATATCAGGGCTAATTGCTCTGAATTCTGGCGGGTCATTATTCCAGCGACGTAAAACAAAGCTTCTGCAACTCCCTCTGCTGGCGTTGACACCAATAGGGTGGGGCGCTGGCCACGCTTAAGCCTAGCAATCGCTGGACCGATAATAACTGAATTTGGATTTTCGTGTATGTACGTATTATACAGAAGCCTCGCTTTCTCTCTCTTGCCTTGGCGTTCAAGATGCCGGCCATATGCCTGTACAGCCCTTAATGTCGACGCAGGAAATTTTTGGATAGCTAGCTTGTAATACTTCTCCGCATCTGATGTTCGGCCTATGACATCGGATACAAACGCCGCATTTAGATTGTACAACACGCGAAGGTCTGACTGATTTTTCAGCGAAGACAACTCCTGGATCGGGTCTATGACCTCCATTTTTCCAACTGAAACCCAAGACATCAGAATTGGTCTTATAAAACCGTTAATACCGCGGTCAGGAAAGTCGGCGAGCACCGCATCGGCCGCCACCAGATCGTTTCGTCGAACGCAGTCCACTAAAAGGACCAGTTTGGCAAAAGGTGCCGAACTCATCCGTTTCGTGATTTCACGCGCCATCGGTACAGCAGCCGCTATATCGCCCTCCGCTAATCGCGCAAGAAACGTTTTTCGCAAAAGTGATGTATTACTGGGACTTTCCGCCAGCGCCTTGCCGAGGAACAAAGAGGCGTTTCCGAAGTCCCGACTTTTCTGAGCCTGTCGACCAGCTAGGTAATTGCCGGCCGAAGACACCAACTTCTCAGAGACGCCACTGTTCCGTTCCACCGGCGCGGTTTCGTCAGGCGTGCAGGTTGCTAGAAAAGCAATGGCTGAAACGGCAGCTACGATAGTTGTGAGCGACGAGCCACGCATAATGCACCCGTTCCGTTCAATTTTCCGTTGGACATCCGACTAAGCGTAATGTCGGCGACCGCTGAAGATATGATAACCCACTCGATTTCATTTGGTCTGCCCAAATATGAAACCTAATATAGTTCGAACCGGCCAACAGTTAAACGCTCATGAACCGAAATCGAGTCGAGCGGATCAGGTTTAGCCCCTTTCCGATCACATATTAGGGTAATTTGGTCCCCCACCACCCTCCGGCACCACCCAGTTAATATTTTGCGTTGGGTCTTTGATGTCACAGGTTTTGCAGTGAACGCAGTTCTGCGCATTGATTTGCAGGTGGGGATCAGATCCGTCTTCCTCCGCCACAATTTCGTAAACCCCGGCGGGGCAGTAGCGCTGCTCGGGCGCATCGTAGTCTCTTAGATTGACGGTAATGGGGACTCTTTCATCCTTCAATGTCAGATGTGCCGGCTGATTTTCTTCGTGGTTAGTGTTTGAAATAAACACGGAAGACAACCGATCAAAAGACACTTCTCCATCAGGTTTTGGATATTCAATCACTGACGCTTCGGATGCCTTTTTAAGCCTTGTATGATCGGCGTGATTTTTTAGTGTCCACGGCGCTCGACCCCGGAATAAATATGTGTCGATCGCAGAATATAGCAGGCCGACCCACAAGCCCCACCTGAAAGCCGGTCGGATATTACGGACACGGTATAGTTCCTCCCAGATCCAACTCTTTTTGATCGCCCTCTCATAAGAAACCGCTTCGACCTGTTCCACATTCTCCGCGATCACATCGAACACCGCCTCTGCCGCCAGCATCCCCGATTTCATTGCAGTGTGGCTGCCTTTTATCTTAGGCACATTCAGAAAACCGGCCGAGCACCCAATCAGGACGCCGCCAGGAAACGTAAGTTTTGGCACTGACTTATAACCACCCTCATTAATGGCTCGCGCGCCGTATGCGACCCTACGTCCACCCTCGAAGGTAGGACGGATTTTAGGGTGGGTCTTGAAGCGTTGGAATTCTTCGAACGGGTTCAGATGGGGGTTTGTATAATCTAGCCCAATCACGAAACCGACAGCGACCTGGTTTTCCTCCATATGATAAAGAAATGACCCGCCGTAAGTACCCGAGTCCATAGGCCATCCAATAGTGTGCACAACCCGCCCGGGATGGTGTTTTTCATGGTCAATTTCCCATAGTTCCTTGATCCCGATACCGTATGTCTGCGGATCAACGCCATCTCTGAGATGAAACCTCTCGAACAACGTCTTGGTTAGTGATCCACGGCATCCTTCCGCGAAGATCGTCTGCTTAGCATGCAGTTCAAACCCTGGTTCGTAATTCGTCGTTTTTTCACCATCCTTACCAATCCCCATGTCGCCCGTGGCGACGCCTTTGACCTTTCCCTCGTCATCGTAAAGGACTTCAGCGGCGGCAAATCCGGGATATATTTCCACACCTACCGCTTCGGCCTGATCACCTAACCAGCGGCATACGTTGCCAAGACTAGCGATATAATTCCCGTGATTGTTCATCTGCGGGGGCGTCGGCAGCCTCATAGCGCCCGACTTACCAAGAAATAGGAAATGGTCTTCTTCGACAGGCGTATTCAGAGGAGCGCCTCGCGCCTTCCAGTCGGGTAGAAGTTCGTCAAGTGCCCGTGGCTCTATCACCGCACCGGATAAAATATGAGCACCGACCTCCGACCCCTTTTCTACAACACAAACGGATATTTCCCGGTCGCTCTCCCCAGCTAGTTGCCGGAGGCGGATTGCAGATGCAAGCCCCGACGGACCTGCGCCTACGATCACCACATCGAACTCCATCGATTCCCGTTCCATTTATCGCTCCGAGATCCGGTTAAGGCATCCAATTAACGGGGTTGTGTATACCATGCGATTACTCATTATCCAGCCACGAGAAAGCTAAAGCCTCAGTGATGGACCCGTATACTAGTCGGCTGGTTCCGCCAAGCTTTGTTTTATTGTAATTTACTTTAATGATTGAAAAATTGGGTCAGAAGGCACTCCTCGATTGGTATATCGAGGCTGGAGTTGATGAACCGGTTGGCGATAAGCCAATCAACTATTTAAATGCCGCACCTACACCTGAGAAAATTCAAGCACCGGAGAAACCACCGCCCGAACTAACGGCGCAGAAAGAAGTGCCGCTCCCAGTTCAGCTTCAATCTCTGGACACATCTGTCCATTCCGCCCAAGAAATTGCTGCAGCGGCATCAACACTGGAAGAACTGCGAACAGCCTTTGAACTTTTTGATGGCTGCCCACTGAAAGACACGGCGATGAACTTTGTATTCGCTGACGGGCATACAGATGCGCGACTGATGTTAATTGGCGAGGCGCCGGGTGGCGAAGAAGACCGCAAAGGTATGCCTTTTGTTGGACCGGCGGGACAACTCTTAAACAAAATGCTAGCTGCCATAGGTATCGCTCGATCCGAGGTATATATCACCAATATTTTGCCGTGGCGACCGCCCGGCAACCGCAACCCGACCGACACTGAAATAGCGGCCTGCCTGCCGTTTGTAGAACGCCACATCATGTTAGTCGAACCTGATATCCTGATGCTCGTAGGCGGTACATCTGCAAAGACACTGTTGCGACGTAAAGAAGGTATCATGCGCCTACGTGGAAAATGGATGAACTACCAGCCCCAAATAGGTGATCCCATCGCGGCTCGTGCCTTGCTACACCCTGCTTATTTACTTCGCCAACCTGCTCAGAAAAGGGAAGCATGGCTTGACCTGCTTGAAGTTCGTGCTCGGTTGGACGAGACGACTCAAGACCAGCAATAGATCAATTTTAGTGCTGATCGAGAGTAACAGTCATGAACATATGTTGCTGGTCCCGATCCAGTTCGTTAGAATCGGCTGAAAATATTTAATTTATCTCAACTTTAGGGGAATGATGCAGGGAATTCTCTCGATAGAACAGAAGCTTGTCAAAACGATTTCACTTAGCGCGCTGATCATTTCAGCCAGCGTTTTTATAGGGTTTCCCGTGACTGCAGCCGCAGGTGACACGACGTCACCACCTGTCAAAGAGCCTACCATTGGCCGCGCCTTGCCGGATATTCTCTCTAACGCGGATTCACAAAATTACCAAAGGATTTTCGCCCTCCAGAAAAATGGGCAATGGCGCCGCGCTGATAAACTCATCCGACAACTTGAAGACCCTCTTTTGATGGGTCACGTTCAAGCGCAGCGTTATCTTCATCCTACTAAATATCGTTCGCGATATACTGAACTGGCGAAGTGGCTCAAAACCTATGCTGACCATCCAGACGCTCGTCGGATATACAGACTGGCTGTAAAACGGAAGCCGAGGAATTATCGTGCACCTCGCCGACCCGAGAGCCGGTTCTACCCCTCCTATCAACCGACCGAAATTATCGAGAATTCAGGTTACCGACCACATCGAAGATCAGCCAAGCGTATTATTCGTCAAGTCCGCCGCATGACTCATCAGCGGCGTTTGACAGCGGCGACGCGCTACATTGATGGTAAAACGGTTCGGAGGATTCTTGGCAAGGCAGGGCTTGATCTCGCGCGAACCCTCATTGCATCCGGCTGGTTTTTCTATGGCAACAGCAACAAAGCATACCAGTTAGCTTCGCTCGTAGCAGCTCGATCGGGCGAGCTGATTCCCTATTCTCACTGGATTGCTGGGTTAGCATCGTACAGACTTGGCAAGTTTCTTGACGCCGCCAACCACTTCGAAGCTGTGGCTCTTTCACCGAAGGTTAAGGGATACGATCATGCTGCTGCCGCTTTTTGGGCGGCGCGAGCCAATATGACAGGTCAAAAACCGGCGAGGGTCGGCCGCTGGCTTGAGACAGCAGCGGAGCAGCCAAGAACCTTTTACGGTATAATTGCCCGTCGCTGGCTGGGGGAGCAGTCACCACTGAACTGGTCTCCAACAGTCTTAACCGAGGCAAGGCTGGAGAGAATTCTAGATCTGCCAAGCGGCCGCCGCGCAGTTGCGCTTATCCAGCTTAGACAAACTGCCCGTGCAGGACGGGAGCTCAGGTTCATGGCAAACGCAAATGATCCCGACCTAACACTTTCACTTATCGCTGTAGCAGAGTCCAAATCGCTCCCCATGGTCGCTTATCGGGCCGGTGCGGCCTTGATTGGATCCAAATCGCCGCCACCAGCCGGTGCACTTTATCCGCTCCCGAACTGGCAGCCACGGGAGGGCTTTCGTGTTGATCGAGCACTGGTGTTCGCTTTCATACGTCAGGAATCGGCTTTCAACGTCCGTGCCAAAAGCTCCGCTGGTGCGCGCGGGCTGATGCAATTAATGCCCGCCACCGCCGGCTTCATAGCCCGGAAGCGTTTTCGCGGCAGAAAACGCAACCAACTCTACGATCCGGCACTAAACATTTCGCTTGGACAGAAATATATCCAACACTTGCTCGAGAACGATCACATAGATGGCGACCTTCTTCTAGTCGCCGCAGCATATAACGGCGGCCCCGGTAACCTGAGAAAATGGCAGCGGCGCGCCCGCAAGGGTGCATATACCGATGCGCTGATGTTCATTGAAAGCATCCCGGCAAGGGAAACCAGAATATTTATAGAACGCGTGCTATCCAATCTTTGGATGTATCGCGAGCGCTTGGGAGAACCTGCCCCCTCTCTTGACGCTCTTGCAGCCGGAGAGCGACCAGTCTACATCGCAGTTGATGGATCGGAAGGATCGGTGGCCGAAGATGTTCGGTATTGACCAAAGCATAGAATTTATTCCAATCAACATTGCCGTAATGACAGTGTCTGATACACGGACCTTTGCCGATGATAAATCTGGCGATACTCTTGAGGGTCGACTCAAAGCCGCAGGGCACAACCTTGCGGCTCGCACTATCGTGACAGATGATAGGGCTGAAATTGTTACCCAGCTGCAGTCCTGGATCGATAATCCGAAGGTTGATGCGGTTTTGGCGACAGGCGGTACGGGGATTACCGGCCGTGACGTTACTCCGGAAGCATTTCATGAGGTATACGAAAAAGAAGTGGCTGGCTTCGGTGAGCTATTCCGGACGCTCTCGTACGAAAAAATAGGTACTTCGACAATCCAATCGCGCGCCACGGCCGGAGTTGCGGGGGGCACGTATCTATTTGCTCTACCCGGATCTACCGGCGCCTGCAGGGACGCCTGGGACGACATCCTAGTCTATCAACTAGATATCAGACACAAACCGTGCAATTTTGTGGAACTAATCCCGAGACTACAAGAATATTAATTCTAACTGCTCTGGCCGCGCCACTCGGTGTAGGCAGCCCCATCATCTATATCGATAAGCTTGTCCAGCATTCCCACATTTGTGCATGAACCAATGTTGTTTAGTGTGTCTTCCAGCGCGTTATTTGTAGACCAGCGAACGTTGTTGAAAATTTTACCAACGCGCGTGCCTGGCGCTATCCCAACTAGCCAGTAACCTCCGTCGCGGGATGGACCGAACACTAATTCATTCGAGCGCAGAGCGTCGAATGCAGCGGCAATATGTGACCGACTAATATCCGGGATATCACTACCCACTATCAATACCGGTTTGTGCTTAAATCTAGCGAAACAGCGCTCCATCCGCTCACCGAGGTCGCCACCGCCTTGACACAGTCGGCCAACCGCCGGCAAATGAAGTCGCTTATCGAAAATCGCGTTATCTGGCGTGAGACATAGCCACGTTTGCCAAGCCATACCAAAACTGACGCGTCGAGTTACTCCTGTTAGATTTGAACGGTAGAAACGCAATGCTTCCACCGGCCCAATGTCACGGGCTAGACGTGTCTTGACCCGACCTAATTGAGGACGGCGTGCGAAAATAACTACCTGTTTCATTGATAGATCTTAGCTAAAATGCGCGGCGGAACACCTACAAAGTATAGGGATAGACAAAGGATGTTTCGAATGGGGCGTAGCCACCATCCATCCTCCCTATAACGCACTGAGGACGTCATTGCCGTCGCATTGAGCACAGTTAGCCTATCTCTGCCAATGCGGCGCACTATATCCACATCCTCCATCAAAGGTATGGGCCGGAACCCGCCCAATGAATCATAGTATTCCCTTGAGATTAGTAATGCCTGGTCACCGTATGGAAGACCTAGTTTTCTAGAGCGCCAGTTTACGAAGCTTTCTATTCGGCGTGCATTCGAAGATGGGTCGTTGAGGGCGAACCGAAATACGGCAGCCCGGTGCCTATTGCCCGGATGGGAGATGAAATTTTCCGCAGCGTTCCTCCAGTTGTCGCTGAGTCGCGTGTCAGCATGAAGAAACAGTAGCCATACGCCAGCCGCCTTTTCTCCACCAAGCTGGAGTTGTGTCCCCCGTCCCCTATCGCAGATAGTAACCTCGGCACCTGCAGCTTTTGCGATATCGACTGTCTCGTCCGTCGACCCACCATCGATAACGATAATTTCCTCTGCCTTTCCTCCCAGCGGAGCCATTACAGATGATAGTGTGCGTGCGGCATTTAACGCAGGTATGATGATTGATAGGTATGTATGAGCGGCCATAGTTATATTACTCATAGCACAACAAGGTGATATTTATCCCCTGCGAGCGCTGGGTAAATACAGAAATTGGAATACATTGAACGCAGAATGTTCTTGTTTTGTTCCTGTCTCGATTGTAATATTTTCCTATGTTCAAGCAACCCTCTAAAATCCCGCAAAAAGGCCGTGGCGCGATAAGCAATCGGACCGGTAGGTTTGAGCGGCAACACACCGACGCCATTGACGATGGCTGGGGGTTACAGATCGACACCAGTATTCCACCGATTCAAACAAAGCTCATCGCCGAAATTACCAAGAAGATTATTACCCGTAATCAGTCTCCGGATATACCCTTCGACCGGTCTATAAATACTTATAAAGGGTGCGAGCATGGCTGCGTTTATTGTTTTGCTAGGCCAACCCATGCCTATCTAGGCCTGTCACCCGGTCTCGATTTTGAAACCCAAATTTTTTATAAACCAGACGCTGCCGCTGTGCTGGAAAAAGAACTGCGCGCTTCAAAATATAAGTGCGCCGTGATGGCAATGGGCACCAACACCGATCCCTATCAGCCTGCGGAGCGCGAACTAAAAATAACACGCCGAATTCTAGAAATTCTATCAGCCCACAATCACCCCGTAGGAATAGTCACAAAGTCAAGCCTCGTAATAAGAGATCTCGATATTTTAGGACCGATGGCCCAAAAGGGTCTCGCTCAAGTGTCTTTATCAATCACTACCCTCAACCGTGAACTTGCTCGAAAGCTAGAGCCTCGTTGCGCAACCCCGATGCGACGATTACAAGCAATCCGTGCATGCGCCGACGCAGGCATCCAGACCGGTGTTATGGTGGCTCCGATGATCCCAGTGCTGAATGACTCGGAACTGGAATTAATTCTCAAAGCCGCGTCGGGTGCAGGGGCAACCATCGCTGGATATATACTATTGCGCCTGCCACTGGAGATCAAAGGACTCTTCCGAGAATGGCTGGAAACCCATGCGCCTATGAAAGCCGATCATGTTCTGAACGCAATCCGTGGGACACGAAACGGTCAAATGTATGTTTCTGAGTTCGGTGAACGTATGCGCGGAACAGGTGTTTATTCTGAATTACTCCAGCAGCGCTTCGATAAAACCTGTCGAAGATTAAGACTAAACGAACGGCGTTACAAGTTGCGGACAGATCTGTTCAAACGGCCGGCCCAACCTAACCAACAGCCGGATCTTTTCGACTGACTACAAGACCTGATCCAAGATAGATTCGTCCCTTTTAAGGCGCACGGATGTTAAGTTGTCGACCTGATGGATGCGCACATAAATATAACCGGCATGGCGATCGTTGGGCTAGCAGCACTGTTATGCGGTATGTTGATGGCTCGGCTCAAACAACCGGCGCTAGTCGGATACATTATCGCCGGCTTACTTTTGGGGCCAAGCGCATTTGGCGTAGTCGAAAACCGCGAACAAATCGGGGGACTGGCAGAACTAGGCGTCCTCTTGTTGCTGTTTCTGATAGGAACGGAGCTCAGCGTTCGCATTTTCATAGTGACCTGGCGGATGGCGTTGAGCGCGGTCGTACTTCAAGTCGCCGGCAGCCTTGGCGCTATATTTATTTGTTCTATTTTTCTCGACTTCACAGCGGAACAATCGATCCTGCTGGGCTTCGTAATCGCTCTATCAAGCACCGCTGTCGCCATCAAAATGCTAGAAGAGACTGGGCAGCTTAGAACTCGAACAGGCAAAATAACGATTGCTATCCTGATCGGGCAGGATCTTGCCTTTCTACCAATGCTTCTTGTCGTCGAAAATATCGGCGAAGGCACACTCGGTTTGCGGGCAGTGGCACAAATAGCAATCTCCCTTGGCGTTCTGTTGGTTTTGGTAAGGACTTTAAGCAAACGTCGCGTGAACTTACCCTTTGCCCACGTTATGATGGCCAACGTAGACCTCTCGCCACTAACCGCACTTGTCTACTGCTTCGGTTTCGGAGCTATTTTTGGTTTGATTGGGCTATCTCCTGCCTATGGGGCTTTCTTAGCCGGCTTGATAATCGGAAGATCCACTCAGCGCGAGCAAATGGTGAGAGCTATCCGCCCGATCCAAAGCGTCCTAATAATGGTTTTCTTCCTATCGGTCGGCCTGTTGATCGACCTCAAGTTTATTGCCGAAAACTTCTGGACAGTGATCGTAGTGTTGTTCGTAGTCACCATTTTTAAAACGGCAATGAATATCGGCATCTTGCGGTTATTGGGGGAAAACTGGCAGAGAGCATCGCTGCAGGGGCTGACCCTATCTCAGCTTGGCGAGTTCTCATTCCTCATAGCCGCGTCGGGATTGGCGGCGGGAGCAATAGGAGAAGAAGAGTCTCGTTTGGTTATCGCAGTCACCGTTCTGAGCTTGTCTTTAAGCCCTCTCTGGCTAACCAGCGCCCGGCGTGTACACGGACTGGCGAGCCGCCGAATTGATACCCTGCATGAATTGGTGGACGCGGCCTATGGCGATGAGGTCAAAGTAGTTCAGCGTGGATCCCGCCGTGTTATTCTCGTTACCCTCCTTGTCACTCGGACAACTTGGAACCGAGCCGTTAACTGGCTATCTAATTTGATCCACATTAAGTACCTGCAAAGAGGATCCGCGCGCGCAATAGAAGCGCCTGTCGCATCCGTAAATAGTACCGCGTCGGAGGCAATTCACAGCAATTCCGATATAAGAGACAGGGAGGGAAACCCAGCGACAAGTCTCAAAACCTTGGAAGATGAATACCAGAATAGTCGAGCGGCGAGTAGGAAACCCGATGCCTGATCTTTCCATGGAGCGGATGTGTACTGGCCTAGTAGCTGGGGTTGATGAAGCCGGGCGTGGTCCGTGGGCTGGACCTGTTGTTGCGGCCGCTGTGATTCTACCAATCGATCCTCCGCAAGGTCTGCTAACTGGACTTGATGATTCTAAGAAGCTTTCCGCTCCCCGGCGGGAAGTTTTGCTTACCGCGATTTCGGCCTGCGCCGATATCGGCATTGGCGCGGCCAGCGTGGCTGAAATTGAACGGGAAAATATCTTAACCGCTACTAATGCCGCGATGCGCCGCGCGATTAACGGGCTAACAACTCTACCGGATACCGCACTTATCGATGGTAACCGGTTGCCCCCGAATCTTCCCTGCACCGGTCGTACCATGGTCAAGGGGGATAGCCTGAGCCTATCGATCGCCGCTGCATCAATCGTCGCCAAGGTAACCCGCGACCGAATAATGCGGGCGCTTGCCTCGCGTTATCCCGCGTTTGGATGGGAGAAAAATGCCGGCTACGGCACCCGACAGCATCAAGACGGGCTTGCTGCGACCGGAGTAACTCCGCACCACCGCCGTAGCTATGCTCCGATCGCCAAGATATTGAGTCTCGGGGGTTTGGGAGGGGCAGATATAGTGTAGCTTTGCCCTAACCCATTGACTCTAAAAATATTTGTTGACGTGACGCCGCGCTGGAATCATGCTTTGTGGATAACTCTCGCCCCAAAAAATGCAAGGGGCTCTTGGTGGGACACATAATGAAACTTCCTTTGGACCGCGTCCTTATAGGGGACTGCGTCGCGGAAATGGAGAAACTCCCGGCGAAGTCAGTCGACGTTATCTTCGCAGATCCGCCCTATAATCTTCAGCTTGCCGGCGACCTGTACCGGCCAAATAATACTCGAGTCGATGGAGTCGACGCTGCCTGGGACCGGTTTGCCGATGACGGCGACGACCCTTTGGTAAGTTTTTCCGCGTACGACGCATTTACCCGAGAGTGGCTAGCAGCCGTGCGGCGAGTGCTAAAGGACGACGGCTCGATATGGGTGATCGGCAGCTATCACAACATCTTTCGAGTTGGTACCGCGCTGCAGGATCTCGGCTTCTGGGTATTGAACGATATCGTCTGGCGTAAAACCAATCCGATGCCGAATTTTCGGGGTACGCGGTTCACCAATGCCCATGAGACCATGATCTGGTGCTCCAAGCACAAAGACGCCAGAGGCGTAACGTTCAATTATGAGGCAATGAAGTCCTTAAATGAAGGCGTACAAATGCGCTCCGACTGGACATTGCCACTTTGCACCGGTCGGGAACGGATAAAGAAGGGCGGAAAAAAGGCGCATCCCACCCAGAAGCCGGAGGCGCTCATATACCGGGTGCTTTTAGCATCAACCAAGCCTGGGGATGTTATCCTCGATCCTTTTCTCGGTTCAGGAACCACCGCAGCCGTCGCAAAAAAGATGGGCCGTCATTTCATCGGCATCGAACGCGACAGTTCATACGCGGATATAGCCAAAGAGCGAGTCTCCGGGGTCGAGCCGCCGAGTAATATGGCTGATTTTGACATCCCTCAAAGACGTACCGAACCCCGAGTACCATTTGGTACCCTTCTGGAACGCGGTCTAATAGAACCGGGACAGAAGCTATTTGATACGCGCAAGCGGTTCTTCGCCAAGGTCCGTGCTGACGGGACCCTAATCGCCGAGGGTCGCCGAGGGTCTATCCACAAGGTTGGGGCTGAAGTTCAAGGCGCTCCTGCTTGTAACGGCTGGACATTCTGGCATTACGAAGAGCAGGGACAAACCCAGCCGCTCGATCACCTTCGACAAGTCGTTCGTGAGGGGATGAAAGAGAGTGCTTGAGTCACCAGACTAGAAAAGATGGAATGACTATAGTGCCACTCACCACGTTAATCTCGAAGATAAGAGGGAATTTAAAATTATTCTCCCACCCGGATGCTGATGTTACATAGATATCGATGAGCCCATTCCGATGCGCACTATCTTTTTCATCACGGTCGGAAGCGCATAATCGCCGAACCGGTTCGGGGGACACCAAACGCCTCCGAGATCAGGCTTTCCTCTCACAACGGCCGCATGGACGCAAAGCTCCAGATGAAAATGCGTGAACGTGTGCCGCACCAATCCGTCCATCGGCTGCCAGTCTGCGTCCACCGGACCTCCCGAATTTATTCTTTGCGGCGCGATATCCTCATGCCACTCCGTAGACGGCACCTCCATCATACCGCCAAGGAGTCCCTTTTCTGGGCGACGTCTCAGTAACACTGATCCGTCTTCTGCAACAAGCCAGAAGGCAACACCGTAGCGAGTCGGACGCTTTTTCTTAGGCAACTTTCTGGGCAGATCGGCCGCAATTCCCCCGGCCTTACCCTTGCAGTCCTCTCGCCACGGGCACAGGCTGCACGCGGGTTTCGCAGGCAAACAGATCGTAGCACCAAGATCCATTGTTGCTTGGGCATAATCACCACAACGGGTATCGGGTGTTAGGCCCGCCGCCAGCTCCCTCAGGCGGCCCTTTGATCGTGGCAAAGGGTCGGTCACCGCGAATAGACGCGCCATCACTCGTTCCACGTTTCCATCCACAACAGTCGCCTTACGCCCGAAAGCGATCGTCGCAATCGCCGCAGCTGTGTAAGGACCGATACCGGGTAGCTTGAGAAGACCGACCTCGGTATTCGGAAAATGCCCACCATACTCCTCAGACACGTACTTGGCGCATTTATGCAGGTTCCGGGCACGAGCGTAATAGCCGAGCCCTGCCCACATGTGGAGCACCTCGTCTAGTTCAGCGGCAGCGAGATCGGCGACCGTTGGCCAACGTGCCAAAAAACGCTCGAAATATGGACCGACGGTGGCTACAGTGGTCTGTTGCAGCATGATCTCACTGAGCCAAACTGGATAGGCGTCTGGTGTTTCCCCTGACGGGACGCGCCAAGGCATCACTCGGCGGTGGTCATCGTACCAAGCCAAGAGGCATGATGACAGATTATCCAGTTGCATTTCTGCAGTGCTACTATATTTCACAGCACGCATACCGCTTCGGCTATTGTCCGAGACATACCAAAATTATACCATAAACTAATGATCAAAACGCCCCGCCGCGAAAGCCAACCGTATTATCCATCACGCCGAAAGGAACGCGGGTTATTAGCCGTAAGCGCCAGCCTCCCGACAATCGCTGCACCGTCATTGCGCAAACGTGGATTCGCCCAAGCAAAGTTAATCACGGATTGGCCTGATATCGTCGGTGAGACAATCGCGAACGAGACAATACCGCAAAAATTGGTCTTTCAGCGAGGCAACCGTGGCGATGGAGTCCTGCATCTACGTGTCCGCTCAGGTTACGCGCTAGAGCTACAGCATATCGCGCCCCAACTAATTGAGCGGATAAACAACTTTTTCGGATATCGTGCAGTAGCCAATCTTCGCTATCAACAGGGTCCGATACTGCCGAGGCGAAAATCTCGGCAAGTCCGACCAAAACATCTTACAGACGTAGATGAAATTCGGCTTCAAAGTAGTCTGAGAGGTATTTCAGACCCCGGACTTCGAGATGCGCTTCTAGGACTCGGACGAGCTGTCCGGCTAGGCCGCAAGCATAAATAGAGAATCGCTCGGGCTTTACGGAGGAATCCAATGGACAAGCCCCGAATATCGCCATATTTCGAGCTTATCCTGTGCTGGACAGAGAATTACCCGCTAGATATTGTACTTAGGAGATGAAAATGTGGAACCCAATTAAACAATTTGCGTTTCTAGCGGTTGCGCTTCTTTTGCTTCCACCCGATACCGTGGCTAAGCAGAATGTGGCCCAGCAGCCGGTCTCTGACGGTTACGTCTCTGACCTGAAGGTGTCGGACGATGATTATTCTTTAGGACTTAAGGATGCGGATATTCTACTCGTTGAATACGCGTCTTTGACGTGTCCTCATTGTGCGCAATTCCATGTCAAAGTACTCCCGGACCTGAAGAAAGAATTTATCGATACGGGTAAGGTTCGATATATTTATCGAGATTTTCCCCTAGACCGCTTAGCATTGGGAGCGGCGATGGTGGCCCGTTGTTCGGGCCGCGAGACCTTTTTCGGCTTCATAGAGACGTTCTACAACGCACAATCCCGTTGGTCCCGAGCCTCCAAACCAGCTCTTGCGCTTGCAAAATTGGCGCGTTTGGGAGGCATGTCGCAGAAAGAGTTTAACCAGTGCCTTCAAAACGACGTGATTCAGAGAGAAATCCTCCGCCAACGGCTCCAAGCGTCAAACGATTTTGCAGTCCGGACGACACCGACTGTGTTTATCAATGGCAACCGTTACGACGGGGGAATATCGCTAGACCAGTTCCGCGCCCTTCTGGAAGTTATGAAAGTAAAATGACCCGATGAGCGGGCGCTAAAATAGGAGTATACGACCGGTGCAGTTTAACCGAATGCGTCTTACTGGCTTCAAATCATTTGTCGAGCCGACCGAAATAGCGATTGATGACGGTCTCACAGGTGTTGTAGGGCCTAATGGATGCGGCAAATCCAACTTGGTTGAGGCGCTGCGTTGGGCCATGGGCGAGACATCTGCAAAGCAGATGCGCGGTGGCGAAATGGATGATGTCATCTTTGCTGGTACCGCCGACCGACCAGCGCGCAACCTTGCAGAGGTTATTCTCTCTCTTGACAATTCCAACCGTCGGGCGCCGGCACAGTTCAACGATTCGGACGAGTTGGACATTGTCCGACGGATCGAGCGCGGCAATGGATCGAGCTATAAAGTCAACGGAATAGACACGAGAGCACGCGACGTTCAGACCCTATTCGCTGATGCATCAACCGGCGCAAGGTCTACCGCTATGGTCAGTCAGGGCCGAATCGGCGCCATTATAAATGCAAAACCAACCCAACGTCGCGGGTTGCTGGAGGAAGCGGCTGGCATCACGGGGCTTCACGCTCGTCGTCATGAAGCGGAACTGCGCCTAAGAGCTGCTGAATCAAATCTCGAGAGACTGGAAGACGTCGTCGGTGCACTAAATGAACAGCATCGTTTGCTTAAACGCCAAGTCCGACAGGCGACACGTTACCGCAATCTGACAGATCATATTAAGCGTTTCGAGGCTATCCTTCTTCATGTGCGCTGGAGTGCAGCACAAATAGAAAAAGTCCACGCAAACCAGGAGCTCAGTGATATTGAAAGTTCAGTTGCGGAACTTACGCAGGCGGTTGCCGCTGCGACCACCGCACAGTCAGACGCCTCCGCGAAAGTTCCAGATTTTCGCCAGAAAGAGGTGGAATCCGCCGCGGCTTTGCAGCGCCTTCTGGTCGCCCGGGATGCGCTAGATTTTGAGGAGCGACGCACTGAAAGTCTGCGCCAAGAGATTCAAAATCGTATTGTACAAATAGATACTGATATACAGCGAGAGAAAACGCTCGGGGGAGATGCGGCAGGAGCAGTCGAAAAACTCGTTCGAGAAACCGCCAGAATTAAAGCGGCACAAATGCGCGAAGCCGACGATCTTGCGTCCGCAAAAGTTCGTTTGGAAGAGTTGGAAGCCGATGTTGAAGAGCGCGAAAACGCACTTACAAAACTCACCCAGTCAGTTGTAGCGGATGAAACTCGTGACGCGACTTTGAGGCGCCAACTAACAGAGTTCGGAATGAAGCGTGAGAGATTCGACGGAAGACTCAAGAGAATCAAACTCGAGCAACAGCAGGTCGCAGAGGCTGCTGATGATAACGGTTCGCTAGACGCCGCTCGCAAAGCATTGGAGGTAGCGCGCCTAGCTGCAGCAGATGCACGGACTACGTTGCAAGAGGCGGAAGGGACTACCGCCGTTGCCCGCGCGGCAGAGAATGACGCCCGCGATATTCACCTAAGCGCGGACTCCGCAGCTACCAAGCTGCGTGCTGAACAAGAAGCGCTTGCTGAACTACTTGCATTCGGCGACCCAGAATTGTGGCCACCGATGATTGATGCGGTTGAAGTTGAGCCAGGATACGAAGTTGCGCTTGGTGCAGCGTTGGGCGACGATCTGATCGCACCGACCGACGAGGCCTCACCAATCCATTGGCGAGCGCTACCTGTTTTTGCCGATCCGCTGCACTTGCCGGAAAAAGCCCGTAGGCTGAGCGATTTTGTTCGTGGCCCTGCCGCGCTTATGCGCCGCCTTTCGCAGATTGGCGTCGTCCAGAATGATGCGCAGGGCCAGCGATTGCACGGCGACCTTAAACAAGGTCAGCGGCTTGTTTCAGCTCAGGGTGCACTTTGGCGCTGGGACGGTTACACTGCTACTGCGGGCGCCCCAACTGCAGCTGCTTCGCGTCTTGCCCAGCGCAATCGGCTAGACGAAATGCGGGAGGAGTTGGAATCAGCTAACAAAACCGCGGCTGAATCTCTCGCGGAACGAGAGCGCGCCGCGGCTGTTGCGCGTCATGCCAGTGACGCAGAAAGAAGAGCTCGAGAAGCAGTCTGGGCAGCTGACGTTGATTCTCAAAAATCTAACGAAATCGCATCTGCTTTATCAGAAAGCTCAGCAGATGCGCGGTCACGTGTTTTAGGCTTTAAAGACGCAATCGACAGTTTAAATAATGATATTTTAGAGCTGACCGCTCAAGAAAAGGACGCTCTCGGGGAGTTAGAAAAACTTGCGGATGTCGGCGATCGACGGCGTAAGGTCGAAGAGAGACAATTAGAACTTGTCAATCGAAGAACATCGCTAGCAGAAATTCGAAGCGCCCATGATCGGCTTGACCAAGAGTCGGAAACTCGCATCTTACGACTGCAAGTGATCGTTAATGATCTTGAATTGTGGAAAGAAAGGTCGGCTAATGCGCTGACACAGCTGGAACAGTTGGGTAAGCGAAGAACACAAGAGGTTGCCGAATTAGAAAAGTTGAAAGCGCGGCCCCAAGAGATAGCCATGGAACGCTCTGCCCTTTTTGACCAGATTCAGAATGCGGAAACAACACGTGACCGGGCTGCCGATAATCTCGCCGCCGCGGAAACCCAGCTGGAGGACAACACCCGAGAGTTGCGCAACCGCGAATCTCAGCTGGCGGAAACTCGTGAAAATAGGGTGCGGCGCGAAGCCGCCGTCGAACAAATCGATCAGACGCTTGCCGTGATCGTCGAACGTATTTCGGAACGTCTAGAATGCACACCGGAACAGGCGCTATCGTCCGTGGGCTTCGATGTGAATCACGATTTGCCAGAGCAGGATGTTGCTGAGGCAAAATTGGAGCGCCTACAGAGGGAACGCGATAATATGGGCCCGGTTAACCTTCGGGCCGAGCAAGAAGCCTCCGAATTAGACGAAAGAATCGGCGGTATGGAGAACGAACGTGAGGATTTGCTCGCTGCGATCGCTCGCCTACGGCAAGGAATTTCTGGCCTAAATCGCGAGGGTCGTGAGCGTCTCCTTGTCGCTTTCAATGAAGTTGATGAGCATTTCGGCGAACTTTTTTCTAAGCTTTTCGGCGGCGGCCGTGCGCATTTGAGACTGACAAAGGGCGAGGATCCGCTGGAAGCAGGCCTCGAAGTTTTTGCCAGTCCGCCCGGCAAACGTCTACAGAGCATGACCCTTTTATCCGGCGGGGAACAGGCTCTCACGGCGCTAGCGTTACTTTTTGCAGTTTTCTTAACCAACCCGGCGCCGATATGCGTTCTAGACGAGGTGGATGCACCGTTAGACGATAATAACGTCGATCGTTTCTGCACGTTACTTGAGGAAATGAGTCGTCAGTCAAGGACACGTTTCCTTTTAGTTACCCATCACCGGTTGACCATGGCGCGAATGGACCGGCTATATGGTGTGACGATGTCAGAGCGAGGCGTATCACAGCTTGTTTCAGTCGATTTACGGACCGCAGAAAGACTACGGGAAATTGCCTAATTCATCCTTATTTTTCCTTTATTTTCAGTTAATTAGAAGATAAGTGTTAGGGTTGACAGGGTCTAGGACAGGCCGTATGGTGCGGTCGCTTTCGTGGGCGTAAAATACGTTCGTGGAAACCATGTCGCATCAATTTTCGATGACGGAGCGAGAACCAAAAGACACTCACACAGATCTGGACGAGCGGTTACGCCGGTTTCGTGACAAACAGGATGTTGCTGCTGGACGAATCGATAATCCAGAGTCTCGAACGGGTGGTATAGGGTTTGCAATGCGCATCGGCACCGAGCTAGTTGCGGCACTGGTAATCGGGGTCGGTGTCGGGCTTCTACTCGATGGCTGGCTGGGTACAAAACCGTGGTTCATGCTGGTGTTCTTTGTTCTGGGTTCAGCGGCTGGAATATTCAATGTCTACCGCGTCGTCCAGAACCAAGGCGGCGCTATTGGATACAGGTCGGGGCAACGGCTTACATCCGAGGACGCTAATATCGATCGGGACGGGGAATAACCGTTGGCTAATAACACAAATGGCGCTGAGAAACACAGCCCACTAGAACAGTTCGAGATTAAAGAGCTGATACCTATAGAGGTTGCTGGTAACGATATCTCCTTTACAAATTCAGCACTTATGATGGTCATCGCCGTGGCCTTAATTTGTCTGCTGATGCTTGCCGGCACACGTAGACGGGCGATAATTCCCAGCCGATGGCAGATGGTAGCAGAAATTTGCTACGAGTTTGTTGCTAATCTGATCCGCGACACAGTGGGTAATGAGGGACGCAAGTACTTCCCTTTCATTTTCACGCTTTTCATGTTCATCCTGTTCGGAAACATGCTTGGCATGGTGCCTTACAGCTTTACTTTCACCAGCCATATCGCCGTAACTTTTGCGATGGCGATGGTTGTATTTACTGGTGTCACTATTCTTGGGCTCTCGAAACACGGCATGCATTTTTTCACGCTTTTCGTTCCGCCTGGTGTCCCTATGTGGATGTGGCCGTTGATGATCCCGATTGAGATTATTTCTTATCTCTCGCGGCCAATCAGCTTAGCTATGCGGCTGTTCGCCAACATGCTGGCCGGGCATACTCTTCTGAAGGTTTTCGCCGGATTTGTGCCATTGCTCGGCGCGGCGGGTGTATTGCCTTTGGCTTTTGTCGGCGCGCTTACGGCCCTTGAACTTTTAATCGCATTTTTACAGGCTTACGTGTTCACAATTCTGACATGCCTGTACATCAACGATGCATTGCATCTCCACTAGGCGTCGGAGAGGTTCTCCGCACGTCACGTAAGAAAATTAGTCAAGAAAGGAACTGACAAATGGAAGAAGCAGCAGCCAAGCTTATCGGTGCCGGCCTCGCCGTTATCGGTGTTATTGGGGCGGGTATTGGTATAGGTAACGTATTCTCCGCCTTCATTACAGCGGTTGGCCGAAATCCGGCCGCGCGTGGCGAAGTCTTCACGATGACGATGCTAGGTTTCGCTCTCGTGGAAGCTATCGCGCTGTTTGCGCTTGTTATCGCCCTGATCATCCTGTTCGGCTGATTTCCCGGGCTAGTATGGATAACTGATGCCTCAACTTGAACAGATCCACACGTATTTAAGCCAGGTCTTCTGGCTGGTCATCACGTTCGGATTTCTCTATTTGGTTCTTTGGAAAACTGCTTTGCCAAGAATTTCTTCCATTCTGCTCGAGCGTCAGGAGCGGATCGACGAGGATGTACGTAAAGCAGAAGACCTCCGAAAAGAGGCAAATGCCGCGGTGGCTGCATACGAAAAACTTCTTGCCGAAGCACGCTCGGCGGCGCAGGATTTGATCCGGACCGCTAACGAAAAAATCGCCGCAGAATCCGTCGCCCGACAGGATGCCTTGACCACAAAGATTAAAGCAGAAGTTTCGGAGGCCGAAAAGCGGATAGAGAGTGCCCGTGCTGATGCAATCGAAAATATCCAATCGGTTGCAGTCGAAGTAGCTCAGGCCGCAAGCTCTCGTCTAATAGGTACGGAAGTCTCTGTAGAAGATGCTGAGGTTGCGGTTATTAACGTGATACAGGGCAAAAGCTAATGCTACAAGATCCGACTTTCTGGGTCGCGATAGGCTTCCTGATACTCTTATTATTAGTGCTGAAATACGTACGTAAACCCATCTTAGATTTGCTGGACTCGAGGGTGCATGAGGTAAGAGAAAGCCTCAACGAGGCTGCAACTCTCCGTGAAGAGGCGCAACAGCTTCTCGCAGAATACCAGAGAAAGCAGCGCGACGCCGTGAAAGAAACCGAGGCTATGGTGGAAAGAGCAAACGATGAAGCCGAGCAGATTGTCCGCGAAGGAACTGGGAATCTCGAAGAGACGCTGAAACGCCGCCAAGAATTGGCAATGGAGAAAATAGCTCAGGCGGAAGCGGATGCCATTCGCGAGGTTCGTGCCATGTCTGTGGAGATTGCGGTTAATGCAACCCGCAACCTGATCGCCGGTAAGCTTGATGACCCGCGCGCCGATGCCTTGGTGAATGACGCCATAAAGGATTTGTCACAGAAACTACATTAGCAGAGCGCGGTTATAAATTTCGCGAGAAATCGGAGTACTCCCCGCTTTTATTCAGTTGACCTGTTGCTCACCGGCTCGGGGCGCCACCGAAGTATAGGATGGCGCGCCGCGGCGGTTTCGTCTAGCCGCCGCCTTGGCGTATTTCTAGGTGAATCGTGGAACTGCTCGACATCGCCCGATTTCGCGCGCCGCGCCAAATCCAAGATCGCGTCAACAAACTGATCCAGAGTCTCCCTACTCTCCGTCTCAGTGGGTTCCATCAGAAGGGCGCCATTTACAACTAACGGGAAATACATGGTCATAGGATGAAATCCTTCATCAATCATAGCCTTGGAGAAATCCAACGTCGTTATGCCAGTTTCCTTCAGGAAACTATCATCGAAGAGGACCTCGTGCATACAAGGGCCTTCGTAGGTAAGGGTAAGTTCTTCACGTAGCCGCGCCAGAAGATAATTAGCATTCAGGACTGCATCCGATGACACTTGGCGGAGGCCATCCGCTCCGTGGCTCATCATGTAGGCAAGTGCTCGGACAAACATGCCCATTTGTCCGTGGAATGCCTTCATTCTCCCAAAGGGCCGCCTATCTCCACTTTCTAGGCTGTTCTCAACTATTTGAAACCCGCCCTCGCCGTGTACCACCCAAGGGAGTGGCGCGTAAGTGGCGAGCGAATCTGAGAGTACTACCGGTCCGCTACCCGGTCCGCCGCCACCGTGAGGCGTTGAGAACGTTTTATGCAGGTTCAAGTGCATGCAATCGATACCGAGATCACCCGGCCGTACGCGTCCAACGATGGCATTGAAATTGGCACCGTCGCAATAGAAAAAAGCGCCCGCATCATGAACCGCCTGCGACTGTTCGAGTATTTCCTCCTCGAAGAGGCCGCAGGTGTTTGGATTGGTGAGCATAAAAGCAGCCACTTCGTCGTCCAGCGCCGCTTTTAGAGCGTTTAGGTCGACTCTTCCCCGATCGTTGAGAGGGATAGCTTCAACTGCATAGCCACAGATCGCTGCGGTCGCTGGGTTAGTGCCGTGGGCAGAGCCAGGTACCAAAACCCGCTTTCGGGGATCACCACGAGCCTCGAGCGCAGCACGAGCGGCCATAAGGCCGCATAGCTCTCCATGTGCACCGGCTGCTGGTGACATTGCGACGGCCGGCATCCCGGTCAATGTCTTGATCCAGTATGCCAACGTGTCAATCAAACGGAGTGCTCCCTGCACGGTGGACTCCGGTTGCAGGGGATGTAAGTCTGTTAGTCCTGACAATCGAGCCACTTTCTCGTTCAGGCGAGGATTGTGTTTCATTGTACAAGATCCCAAAGGATAGAAGCCCGAGTCGATCGCGTAGTTTTTCTGGCTCAACCGCGTGTAATGCCGCACCACCTGCGGCTCGGATAACCCAGGTAGGCCTATCGCATCCTGTCGTTTAAGTCCGCCAAGTCGGTTTGGGACCCCGGGCGGTTCCGGCAGATCAACCCCACATCGCCCGCGCGCATCCTGTTCAAAGATCAGAGGCTCTTCGATCCGAAGCCCTTTGTTACCGGTGAATGTATCGTCAATGGGCATAATGATCTTTAAGCCCTCCTCAGCACCGCTACCAAGCGTTCCATATCCCCGTCCGTAACGGTCTCTGTAACCGCAATTAACAGAAGGTTCTCGACTTCTGGCCGATGAGGCAAAAGGCGCGACAGTGGTACCCCTGCAAGCACCCCTTTTTGAGCTAGCTCATTAACCACCGGCAAAGCCGGCACCTCCAGTTGAACCGTGAATTCGTTGAAGAAAGTATCGTTCAATACATTTATCCCCGCATCAGATATCCGGTCAGCGAGTTGAACTGCCTTACCGTGGTTGAGCATCGCCAATCTGCCAAATCCATCCTCACCTAACAGCGACATATGGCTGGTAAAGGCAAGCGCACAGAGTCCAGAATTCGTACATATATTGCTAGTGGCCTTTTCGCGGCGAATGTGCTGTTCCCGTGTCGACAGGGTCAATACCCAGCCGCGTTTTCCGTCAATATCCACCGTTTCTCCAGCCAATCGGCCGGGCATTTGACGTAAATATTTGTCTTTGGTTGCAAATAATCCAACATAGGGTCCGCCGAAATTGAGCGGATTACCAATAGACCTGCCTTCCGCAGCAACTATATCAGCGCCCATCTGACCGGGCGGCTTAATGGCCCCAAGAGAGACTATCTCGGTCACCGCAACGACCAAAAGCGCGCCAGCGGAGTGGCAAGCATCGGCAATCGGTTGCAGATCCCGTATCCGGCCGAATAAATCTGGATACTGGACAATAACGCAAGCAGTATTATCTCCAATATGGGACATTACATCCTCGTCCCCATTGATATCCGGTGGCAGAACGTCGATTTCCGAATCTAGGTATTTTAGCAGCGTCTCAGTCGTCTCCATGTAATGAGGATGCAAGCCGCCAGACAGAATAACGTCGCCACGTTTGGTAACCCGCCGAGCCATCAGCGCCGCTTCGGCGCAGGCCGTAGCGCCGTCATACATAGACGCATTGGCGACATCCATACTGGTGATCAGTGCGACCTGGGTTTGGAATTCGAAAAGATATTGAAGCGTTCCCTGAGATACCTCTGGTTGATAAGGCGTATAGGAAGTCAAGAATTCTCCGCGCTGAATTATATGGTCCACCGCCGCAGGCACATGGTGCCGGTAGGCGCCAGCACCGAGAAAAAATGGAACGCTGCCTGCGGACACATTTTCTGCCGCCATCTCTCCAATCGCGCGCTCCACCTCCAACTCGCCTTGATGATCGGGGAGGTCAACCGTCTCTTTTAGATGCACGCTTTCTGGTACATCACGGAATAGGTTGTCAATGGAGGATACCCCGATAACACCCAACATATGGTGTCGATCTGCGTCGGTTAGTGGTAGATAACGCATCAGCCCTGACTCGCTACGAAATCGTTATAGGCGAGCTCGTCCATCATGTCTTCCATCTGAGAAGGATCGCTGATACGGAGCTTCACGAACCAGCCATCGCCTGTCGGCGAACGGTTGACTAGCTCTGGATCATCTTCAAGGTCCATATTAACTTCGACCACCGTACCAGAAATAGGCGCGTAGACTTCGCTTGCCGCCTTTACCGACTCAACTATAGCTGCTTCCCCGTTTTGCTCGATTACCTTGCCAATATCTGGCAGTTCGACGAAAACAACATCGCCAAGTTGTTCCTGTGCAAACTGACTGATACCGAGAGTGGCAATATCACCTTCAAGGCATACCCATTCATGCTCTTTCGAATATTTGAGATCACGCATTTGGCCTACTCCTAGCTTCTAAAATATCTATTAGGAACAAAGGTGGTGCCGACTATACAACCCGGGCGCGGCTTGTCCCGGATCATCAAGTTGACCCTAGTATCCTTCGCGGCATGAAGAGATTTCACATATCCCATAGCAATAGGACCGCCGAAGGACGGGCCGAATCCTCCCGATGTTACCATGCCGACGACCTCTCCATCGGCACCTATAATGTCGGTTCCTTCGCGCGCCGGCGCTCTGCCATCCGGCAAAATACCAACGCGTTTCCGCTCGGCGCCACGGGCAATCTGTCGTTGGATAACCTCCGCCCCAGGAAAACCTCCCTCTAAACGGCGCCGTTTTGCAATCGACCATGTCAGCTCTGCTTCTACGGGCGTTATAGTTTCGTCAATATCATGACCATATAGGCAGAGCCCGGCCTCGAGCCTAAGCGAATCCCGAGCACCCAAGCCGGCCGGTTGGACCCCGTCCTCAGAAAGTATAAGTTCGGTGATGCGAACCGCGTCTTCCGAAGGTATGGATATCTCGTACCCGTCCTCGCCGGTATAACCGGACCGGGTCACCGCAACAGGACTGCCGTCAATTTCGAAAGGCAATGCTGTCATGAATGGCATATTTTCCGAGCCTGGTGCGTGTTTGGACAATACAATCGCAGCCGCCGGCCCCTGAAGCGCAATCAAAGCGCGGTCATTAAGCACTTCTACTTCGGTTCCGCCTGGTAGACAGGTTTTAAGGTGCGCCACGTCTGCGTCTTTTCGAGTGGCATTTACCACCAAGAAAAGATAGTCACCAACATTCGTCACGATTAAATCGTCTAGAATGCCACCAGTATCATCTGTGAACTGAGTATAACGCATCCTGCCTTTCGCTAGACCAGAAATATCACCCGGCACTAGATTCTCCAGCGCTTTAGCGGGATTATCACCACGGAGGGCAATTTGCCCCATGTGTGACACATCAAAGACTGAGGTAGCGGAACGGGTATGCTTGTGTTCACAAAGAATACC
Source organism: Alphaproteobacteria bacterium MarineAlpha11_Bin1 (assembly GCA_002937455.1). The sequence goes on along the minus strand of PTJZ01000006.1, from coordinate 28,231 downwards.
GGTGGGATAATGGACAGGCATTTGGTACCCAGAAAATGGCACCATTTTCCCGCCCTGTTCAACATGTAGGTCAAATAATGGCGTCTTTTTAAGTTCTTTTGGACCTGTATCAGCGATAGCACGAACCTCCCCACAACGGTTTGGCGGTTGCACGGCTCTAACTGTCCGCAACCAGCGTGCCCCCTCTGTCGGGTTACCTGAGAGATTCACCCGTTGATTTAGACGGGCTTTCGCCTTCGGTGAGACGGCATAGACCGTCTGCTTTCCAGAGTGACATCCCCCTACGGTCCGGTTGCCTGAGAGTTTCCGGGGCGGTTGCTCCTTCGGCGACGAACTGGAATAGCTGTCGTCTCTCCCGCAGGGGTCATCTGCCAATAATTATTATATCTTAACGAGTGTCATAGGCGGCGCAACCACCGCAGCGAATCGTCTAACAAACATCAAATGCAGGATTATTAAAATAAAATGGGATAGGACTAAATTACTGGCGCTGCCCCATACGATTGTAGTTCAGCTCGTCGGGTGTTAATTGAAAGCCAAGTACGATTTGGGCTCGCTTACCTTCATCGGGGTCCTTAAGAGGTATCTTTAGTTTGACCTCATCCTTATAGATTAGTCGTTTCCTGCCCTTCTCAAACTCACCCTCAACCAAGAACACCTGCTTTCCACCAGCGTTACCCTCAAAATTCGGCAGGACTACAAAATATTCGAGCGCGATGGTCGAACCTCGGTTTGCCAGCCCGCGTTCCACATAAATACGAACCAGAAGCTCGACATTAACCTTCCACTGATTGGCCTCGTCCGCATACTCACATTTCCCCTCGAAATCAATTAACTCTGCTTGAAACTGGGTATCTGTTATATCCCGTCCAAGCCCCGGCCTAAAACGAGTCAGAGTCTTAGCGTCCTGAAGGATGTATACTGAAGGACAGTCGTAGGGCTGATCGTTCCCAGACAAGGCACACGCAGACGCAAACAAACATAAAACTATTGTTACGCCGCGGACAACCATACCTTTCATACTGCGCACGAAAGAAACATTCGGCCTGTCGTTCGACGAATCAGGGGTTATTACACGTGCCATCGCACTGGGGAACGTTTTTGGTCATTTTGCAACTGCCGAACCAGTCAAATTTTCTAGTTCTAAGGCCAAACTGTATGGAGATCTTTTCGCGATAATATGTTTCGGCATTTGGTTTTCCCTTTAGGATAAGACATCCCACTCTATATTGGCTTAGGACCAAACCTCACGAAAAAATTGGATTCTAGATAACGCTGCACATTTTCACAAGACATGGTATGGCTTGTCCGGGAAGAAAGATGACCAGACGACAGCTTAAAATAATCCTTGCCGGGCCCCGCGGTTTCTGTGCCGGGGTTGATCGCGCTATTAAGATCGTCGAACTCGCGATAGAGAAGTATGGTGCACCGGTCTATGTCCGGCATGAAATCGTTCATAATCGCTATGTCGTCGACGACCTAAAAGCGAAGGGCGCTGTTTTCGTGGAGGAACTTGAGGAGGTGCCCGTCCATGTACCAGTTGTATTTTCGGCACACGGAGTCGCAAAGTCGGTTTTCGCTGAGGCAAAGGAACGTGACATGCTCTATCTCGACGCCACGTGTCCTCTGGTTACGAAAGTGCATGTCGATGCGGCCCGCCAACACAACGGAGGTAAAGCTCTGATCCTTATTGGCCATGCCGGGCACCCGGAGGTCGTCGGTACTATGGGTCAACTGCGAGACGGAGAGATGTTTCTGGTCGAAAATGCTGAACAGGCGGAAACGATACACGTCCCCGATCCAAACAATCTCGCTTTCATCACCCAGACGACATTGTCCGTCGACGAAACAGTAGAAATAATAGACATCCTTCAACGGCGATTCCCTCAAATCGAGGCTCCACGTACAGAGGATATCTGTTACGCGACCACTAATAGACAAGCAGCAGTTAAAGAACTTGTCGACGAATGCGATGCGCTCCTTGTCCTCGGCGCGCCGAATTCATCGAACTCAAATCGGTTAGCGGAAGTTGCTCTTACGATTGGCTGTCCAAAATCTACTCTCATCGAACGAGCAGCGGATTTGGACGACGGTTGGCTTGACGATGTGTCAACACTCGGTATCACCGCCGGTGCCTCCGCGCCAGAAGTTCTTGTAGAAGAACTAATAGAATTTCTGAGCGGAGAGTATGACGTTACAGTCGAAGAACGGAATGTAATAGACGAAAAGGTGACCTTCAGCCTGCCCGGCGCGCTGAAAACTTAAGCCGCGATTGATCAGTATGGCCGTCTATACCAGCGTTTCGAGAGAGGATCTAGAAAAGTTCCTAAATGGCTTCGACATTGGTGATGCCGTATCGCTGGAAGGAATTGTACAGGGAATAGAGAATTCGAACTTCCGACTAAGGACGACCGATGGTATCTACATTCTTACCCTCTTTGAGAAACGTGTAAATCCAATGGATCTGCCATTTTTCCTTGGTTTGATGCGACATTTGGCTAATTCGGGCTTTCCATGCCCCGCGCCTTTGTCTGACCAAAACGGGGAGGTAATACATCGCCTTTCCGGGCGACCGGCAGCCATTGTGAGTTTCGCAGAGGGCGCCTTCCTTCAACAAATTACGACCGATCATTGCCGTAAAGTAGGCACCATTCTAGCTGAATTACACGAGACAGCAGCAACGTACTCATCGCAGCGTGGGAATGACCTTGGCCTTTCCGCTTGGCGATCTATCTTCTCGTCAGTAGGCCTTTTGGCGGATAAGCTACGTCCCGCCCTTGCTAATTGGATAGAAGCGGAATTGAACGCAATCGAGTCCTGCTGGCCGACCGGACTCCCGACCGGAGTTATCCACGCAGACCTATTTCCCGATAATGTTTTCTTCGATGGCACCAATATATCGGGTGTGATTGACTTCTACTTTTCTTGTAACGATGCATTAGCTTTCGATCTTGCTATCTGCCTAAATGCGTGGTGTTTTTCGTCTGGACAAATAATTGCGCCGCGCGCGAAAGCGCTGATTGCGGGATATGAGGATGTGCGTCCGCTTCACAAATCAGAACGCGATGCACTACCTCTGCTGGCTCGAGGTGCCGCAATGCGGTTTCTGATTACCCGGCTATACGATTGGTTTAACACACCTTCAGATGCACTAATGGACCGTAAGGACCCAACGGAGTTCATCTCTGTTATAGAATTTCATAAAGCGTTGTCCGATTCTACCGCCTACGGGTTAACTTGAACGTATGGGGGAGAAAAAAAATAGAGTAGAGATTTTTACAGACGGTGCCTGTAGTGGCAATCCTGGACCGGGTGGATGGGGCGTGATCCTTCGGTGGAATGATACTGACAAAGAGCTGAAAGGCGGTGAACGCGAAACTACCAATAACCGCATGGAACTTATGGCAGCCATACAAGCTCTTGAAACTCTGACCCGCCCGGTAAAAGCTGACCTATACACTGACAGTACATACGTCCAGAAAGGGATAACAGAATGGATCCATTCCTGGAAAAAACGCGGATGGAAAACATCAGCCAAAAAACCGGTCAAGAATGAAGATCTGTGGCGCCGCCTCGACGAGGCAATTGCCCGCCATAATATCACCTGGCACTGGGTTAAAGGCCATGCCGGCCATCCGGAAAACGAACGGGCAGACGAATTAGCGCGGTCAGGTCTTTTGGAATCTAGTTAGATCGCAAGCTGGGGTCCAGCGTATCCACATGCTGCACATCGCGGTGTCATCTTCCACCTTGCATAAAAGATCATTTTCTCCCGGTACAATCATGAAACATCTGCCGCGCGGATCGTATTTGTCAAAATTTTTTGTTCTTAGTTTTCTGCAATATCTTTGGAACCTAAGATTATTGTCAGGATAGGGCGAGTAGGATATTACTGTGCTCATCATATTTCCTTGGACTGAAAGATATGGCAGACAAAACGCTCAGACTGGGAGTAGCGGGTTTAGGCCAAGGGTTCACCAAGATGCTGCCCGCCCTGTCACACCACCCTAATATCGACGTTGTTGCCGCGGCAGATATCCGACCGGAGGCGCTAGAACGTTTTAAATCAGATTTCGGCGGAACTTCCCACCTTAGCGTAGAATCAATGTGCGCAGAGGCTGATATCGACGTTGTCTATGTCACCACGCCTCACGAGTTTCACGCTGCACACGCAATAATCTCCGCACAAGCAGGGAAACATATACTAGTCGAGAAGCCAATGGCGGTTACGATAGCGGAATGTACCCGAATGATTGACTGTGCGAAATCCGCCGGTGTTCTTCTCTTGGTCGGACATAGCCACAGCTACGATGCACCGATTCTGAAAACCCGCCGATTGATCCAGTCCGGCGATTACGGGCCGCCCAAGTTGATCACGGGTCTTAATTACACCGACTTCATATATCGCCCTCGCAGGCCTGAGGAACTCGATACCGCGAAGGGCGGCGGCGTCGTATTCAGCCAAGGCGCACATCAGGTTGATATTACCCGACTTTTAGGTGGAGGCGAGGTGGAGACGGTATACGCGACGACAGGAGACTTTGACATCTCCCGATCGACAGAAGGTGCGTATTCAGCCCTATTGAAGTTCGCCAACGGAACGGTTGCAAACTTAACCTATTCTGGCTACGCACATTTTGATACTGATGAATTTAACGGTTGGAGAACGGAATCAGGGGCAGCCAAGGACCCGGAAAATTATGGTTCATCCCGCCGGGCGCTGTCTGATCCTTTCGAAGACACGCGCACCGAAGCCGCAATCAAGGCCGACCGTGCCTATGGCGGACGTGCGGGAGCAGTCCGTTCAGACCTAAGGAGACCAGACCACCAACACGAACATTTCGGTCTATTCATCGTGAGTTGTCCGCGAGCCGACATACGCCCGCTACCCAACGGCGTGCGGGTCTATCGCCACACTGATATCGATTTCCATCCCCTACCCAACCCATTTATTCCGCGTGCGGAGGTGATTGACGAATTGTATGCCGCCGTGAATGACGGCGTCCCGCCAATACATACTGGTGAATGGGGCCGTGCTACGCTTGAAGTATGCTGCGCAATAATACAGTCAGCGAACGAGGGCCGGGAAATCCTTTTGAATCACCAGGTCACACCGGGAGATGTCGAGAAATGAACGATAATCTCTTGGATCGAGGGGATCCAACTCTATGTCATTCACAAAGTGGCAGCCCGAATGAACCATTGGCACACCTCATACGGACTGCGGGACGTAGCTACGGTCATAGCCTGACGCACTTACTTTCGGAATACGGAGTTCCGCTCGGACATTGGGCGTTCCTGAAAGTCCTATGGGACCGGGAAGGTTTGACCCAGAAAGAACTGAGTGACGTCGTTGGTTTTACCGAACCAACCACCTTTGCTGCCGTCAAGGCATTGATCGAAAAGGGATACATCATTAAACGGCATAATCCTGGTAATAAGCGAAAATACTATGTCTATCTGACGCCGGAAGGCTCTGCACTGAGGACTATTCTTTTACCCCTCGAGGAAGAGATCGACCGCACCGCTGCACACGGCATATCTCCCCAAAATATAGAGATTATGCGAAAAACTCTCATTCAGATGATCGAAAACTTGGCCCAAAAAGACATAGAACCTTCCTAAACCTCTGATGCGCAGCGGATGGCCTCCCAGATCCGATCGGGGGTCGCCGGCATATCGAGAGCCTTTACGTTGACCTGAGCCAGCGCATCCATAACCGCATTCATGGTTGCCGGTAGTGCGCCAACAGTTCCGGCTTCGCCAGCGCCTTTAACACCCAGCGGATTCCTCTGGGTGGGAACTCCATTTCCTTTTATTTCTATATAAGGGAAATCTTCCGCGCGCGGCATACAGTAATCCATGAAAGAGCCGCTGAGAATCTGACCGCTATCTGGATCATAGGCCACCCTCTCACCCAGAGCCTGACCCACTCCCTGAGCAACTCCACCGTGTATCTGGCCTTTAACAATCACCGGATTAATCATAACCCCGACATCGTCAACGACCCAATATCCTACCAACTTAGTTTGGCCGGTTTCCGGATCAATTTCCACTTCGCAGACATGGCTGCCGTTTGGATATGTATCGTCGTCGGGTACGAAGGTTGCCGTTTCGAATAGGCCGGGTTCGACACCGGGCGGCAATTTCGCAGGTTGAAAAGATGCCTTGGCTATATTGGTTAGGGAAGTCGACCGGTCCGTGCCAACGACAAAAAATGCACCGTCTTCGAACACAACATCTGTGTCCGCGACCTCTAAAACATGTGCGGCTATGACCCTCGCCTTTTCGATCACTTTTTCAGCAGCATAGTAAAGTGCCGAACCCCCGATCACCGTCGAACGAGAGCCCATTGTACCAATGCCAAACGCAATACGGTCAGTATCGCCATCGATCACCCGCATTTGGGATGGGTCCAATCCGAGGCGTTCTCCAACGATCTGTTTATAGACCGTTTCATGCCCCTGGCCCTGACTTTTGGTACCCATAAGAATACTAGCGGTACCGTCGGTAGAAAATCGGATTTCTGCAAAGTCGGGAGATGGAGAGGCAGAACGCTCGATTGGATTGGCGGTGCCGATTCCTCGCAGTTTCCCTCGGTTACGGGCCTCCTTTCGACGAGAAGGGAAACCCGCGTAATCTGCCATCTCAAGAACTTGTTTCTGGTTCTCAGCAAACTCTCCGCAATCGTATACAAGGCCAAGCGCCGTTTTCAATGGCATTGCCTCGGGCCGTATCATGTTTCGAGCTCGTAGCTGCGTCGGGTCGATATGCAACTCCCGTGCCGTCTCGTCGAACATCCGCTCGATTATGTAGGTTGCTTCTGGACGCCCAGCACCCCGATAAGGTGCAGTCGGATTGGAATTCGAATGCACGGTCCTCACCGACGCATGGGCAACCGGTATATTATAAACTCCGATTAGCGTGCCAACATTCGTAAAAGCGGCCAGCAGATTGCGGATTGCAGAGAGATAGGCGCCGATATTGACGATAGTCTGCACTCTAAGTCCGAGGACAATGCCATTTTCATCAAGTGCGAGTTCCGCATCAGTGACATTATCACGGCCATGCTCATCCGCTTGTACCGCTTCCGACCGAGTGCAGGTCCATTTCACCGGACGACCTAATTTACGTGCTGCCCAAAGTACAAGTCGATGTTCGGCGTACTGCCACCCCTTAGTACCAAACCCGCCCCCAACATCTCGCGAAACTACGCGAATATTCTGTTCCGGTACCCTGAATATCTTTTCTGCCAGCAACTGCCTAACTCTATGCGGATACTGCACATCAGCATGCAATAAGAAACGGTCTTCACGATGGTCGTATTCGCCAATTGCACCCCTCGGTTCCATGTAATGGGCAAAGACACGGCTGATCGTAAACCGTCTTTTGACGATTCGGGGAGCACTCTCGAATACGCTGTTAGTCGCAGCCTCATCACCAGCAAGGTAAAGACCAGAGATGTTGTCGGGGTAATCGTCCCATACCAATGGTGCGTCAGCATCGACGGTTTGCGCAGTATCGGTAACAGACGGCAATGGTTCATATTCAACCCTGACTGTTTCCGCCGCATCTGTGGCTTGATCCAAGGTATCCGCGATTATGAGGGCAACTGGATCACCCACATAACGCACCCGATTTCGTGCCAGTGGAGGCTGGGGTCGGTATCTCATGGGCTGACCATCCGGTCTCAGCCATTTGACCGGCATACCGGGCACGCCGAGGCTGTCCGAGGCGATATCTTCGCCAGTATAAATCGCATTAACACCTGGAAGGCAAGATGCGGCGGATACATCTATTGAAAGTATTTCGGCATGGGCATGAGGAGAGCGTAGGACTACTGCATGAGCCTGATTCGGGAGCCCCACGTCATTTACAAATAGACCATTACCCCTCAGAAGACGGGGATCTTCTTCGCGCAGGACCCCTTGTCCGATACCGAATTTTTTCATTGTTAGCAACCGATCTTCAAGTATAGGACCAAAAGAGAATATAGGCCGCTTCCAACGACTTAAATGTGAGAACACCGTGCATATCCATGTGGTCAGATTCACAAGAATAAAAGAGCACGAAATATTTGATGGGTCTTTTGTAAAGTTCCCTTTTGATAGCGTCTGGAGCTCCAACTGTATTCTGCTTTAGCGCCGTCATCGGAGTCCTATCTTTGGCACCAATGGTCATTCTAGCTCCTTTTCAGATTAGAACGCCCCAAATGGCACCCCCAGATATATTGTGGAATAGAGCAGGAAAAGTGGTTTGTCACCCACCCCAAGTATGACATTAATAGCTTACTATCACTTTTTTCCACCAGCCTGCTGGATTGCCTCTATTACGGCAGTTTCGGTGAGTATTTCGGGTAGCGACAAACCTCGCCGCGCGTTAGGTCCGTACACAACGTTGAATGGAATTCCGTAGCGTCCAAAGCTTCTCAAATAATTGTAGATCTCTGGGTCCGGTTTAGTCCAATCTGCCCTCATTGCAATGACATCACTACCGTTGAGAATTTTGGTAATCCGTTCGCGGTTAAGCACCAAGAACTTATTAGCCTTGCAGGTAAGACACCAATCAGCTGTGACATCGACGAAAACGGTTTTACCCTCCGCCACTTCAGAATTAATCGTAGCGAGGTCAAATTCGCGCCATATTTTGTCTTCGACTGAACTCTGATGGTGACTACCGGTATAAGAAAAGCGGCTGGCTCCAACCATCGAAAACGCAGTCAGTAATCCTATCACGATCCAGACGGCAGGGCGAGCCCGTCGGCTTAGGCGTGAGTACTGTGCGACCGTGAACGCGATCGCTAGCATAAAGAGAAAAATTATCGCTATCGCCGGACCACTGACCTGGACCCTCATAACGCTAAGTAACCATAACGCAACACCGATTAAGGCGACAGAAAGTAGGCGTTTCACCGTTATCATCCACGGTCCTGGTTTCGGTAATTGATAGGCCAGAGCTGGAAAAATAGCGACAGCAATCCATGGGACTGCAAGACCAATCCCGAGAGCCAGGAACACCACATAAATCTCTAAGAGACCTCTGGACAACGCAAAGCCGATTGCGGTTCCGAGAAACGGCGCAGTACAGGGCGTAGCAAGAATTGTCGCGAAAATACCCGTCAAAAAATGTTCACCTAGCCTATGGCTTTGGAGAGATGACTTATCGACGGCCGCCTCCGATATAGCGCTTGGCATCCTAAATTCGAAAAATCCCCACATATTGCAGGCGAATAGTGTGAGAATCGTCACCATGAAGGCCAAAAATACCGGTTGCTGGAACTGTATACCCCATCCAACTACCAATCCGGCTCCTCTTAACGATACAACTACTGTGCCAAGACCCAAGAAACAGGTGATTATCCCAGCAGCCGACGCGAGGAAGCCGGCACGAACCTGTGCGGGAGCTCCGCCGCCGTGATTAACAAAAGTTAAAAGCTTGATTGAGAGGACGGGGAGCACACACGGCATGAGGTTTAATATCAAACCGCCAAGAATCGCTAATCCGATTATCGACAGAAACTTGAATCCATCTATCGCTTCTACCCCGGCGGCATCAACCGGCTGAGCGGAGGCGCGTTTGAGGGTGAATTCCCGCTCCACCGCGCGGTTGCCATCTACGAGGGTCAGTGTAACCGTTTCACCATCAAGCTGAGAATTTGAATATTTGGGTGCCCGGATGCCAATACGCATCATCACTTCAGTACCCGGTGATCTGATCTTTACCGAAGGTTTGGAGAACCTGTAATCCGGTGGGCCTTCAACGAATAAATCTGGCGATTCTAAGGGTCTTTCACTAACTCCGCGTATAATCAAGGAGGTATTTTCCCCGCTGCCCGCGAGTTCCGCCTCCTTTATATCTAGTGGACCGACTTCGCCTATAGCCGGCACCCTTTTCCACCACTGATTGATTATACCCGACTGAGGAGTGCTCATATCCACTCCAGCAGGCAGCCGAATCAAAAAATTGGCCTCGTAGGGAACGCAGATATCGTCACAGGTAAGGAACCGCACACTGGCATTCAATGTAACTTCCTTACCCGTTTCTAATACGGAAGCTATTATTGGAAATACGACTTCTTTCTTGTATCCGAGAGTTTCTAGCCCAAGAACGGAGAACCTTTCGGGTATAGGCCAACTCATCTTGGCACTATCAAAATTGATAGAACCGGCCCAATTGATATGAGGTGGAAACCCAGCATCGCCGGGCGATCTCCAGTAAATCTTCCAACCGGGTTTCATACGGAACTGAAGTCCGAGATCTAATGTCTTACCGCTACCCGAAGTCTCCCCACCCGCAATCAGTCGGACTTTGCCGTGTTCAGATTCAAACCATGCCGATGTCATGGCCGAGGAACCATTGGCTGCAACAACCACTGTCAGAGCGGCCAATATCCCACACAAGCTTTTAAAGCTGGGGCGGATCAATTGAAACATGTTCGTATTAACCCCTTTCTGGATTTCCCCTATAATATAAGGAAAGGCATCGCTCAAAAAATCGGCCATAAATCAAACATATTGTCGAACATTTAATTTTTGATTGAGAATCGACCATTGGTGCCTAAGAGATTCCATGAGATATTGTCAGGTGATTACTTGGTACTGGATAAACGATACGTAGGTACGATATGGTATACAACCGCGATGACGATGGATTTCTGACTGGCCATTTACTCGTCGCAATGCCTCAGATGCTAGATGATAGATTCGTTAAAACGGTCATTTACATGTGTGCTCATACAGAGGAGGGCGCCATGGGTTTAGTTGTTAACAAGATCCTTGAGGATATAGACTTCCCAGATCTTTTGGATCAGCTCGATCTCAATACATCTACGAGGGAAAATGACATTCGGATACATTTCGGCGGACCAGTAGAATCCAGCCGTGGTTTTGTGCTTCATTCATCCGATTACCAACAAGACGCTACCGTGGTGATTGATGAAAAAATCGCCCTCACCGCGACTACCGAGATCCTACGTGACATTGCGGAAGGCGAAGGACCTAATAACTATCTTTTGGCACTAGGCTATGCTGGCTGGGGACCAGGCCAGCTGGATTCTGAAATCCAATCAAATGGCTGGCTATCCGTTGATGCCGCTCCTCAGCTCATTTTCAGCAACAAACCCGACGAAGCGTGGAAAGGCGCGCTAGCCACGATCGGAATCGACGTATCTATGCTCTCGGGCCATTCCGGTCACGCGTGAGGGGCATTAGCCGGCAAGCTGTGCTCTTATTAAATCATGCTCGGGCATATCACTCACCGGCCCTATCGCCGCAACCGTAAGCGGCGACGACAACAAACGACCAGCAACTCGCCGAATGTCCTCAGCAGAAACAGAATCGATTCGGTTGGAAAGCTCCTCGACCGTCAGGATTCGGTCATAGATAATGAGGTGCCTAGCAAGCCTCTCAGCCCGGGTGGACGTGCTTTCGAGTGACATCAAAACTCCCGCCTTGATCTGAGCCCGCGACCGAGCCAACTCAATATCATCAAGCAGGTCTTCTGTTACTCGCTTTAATTCCCCGCTGACTGCTTTAATCAACTCGTCTATCTGCCCTTCTCCCGTCCCAGCGTATAGGCCAAACAAACCCCCATCTGTAAAGGCGGATGCGAACGTGTAGATGGAATAGACCAGCCCCCGCTTCTCGCGGATTTCTTGGAAGAGACGGGATGACATCCCGCCGCCCAGAGCCGTCGACAATACTGCTAACGGATAATAATCGTCGTCGCTAAAACCTATTCCCTCAAAACCCAAAAGCAGGTGTGCCTGCTCGAGATCGCGAATATCTCGCCGATTGCCCCCAATATATTGCCCGGCGATAGGCGGTTGAGCTGAGGAAGCTGTAATGTTAGCAAACTTTTTTTGGACGCGGCGAAACAAATCTTCAGGGTCAAGATTTCCCGCAGCGGCGAGAACCATTCGATCGCCTCCATACTGGGTAGCTATATAATCCACTAACATCTGCCGAGGCATTTGGCGGACAACACCAGCGGTCCCGAGTATTGGACGACCCAATGGTTGATCAGGATAAGCCGTTTCCTGAAAAAGATCGAAGATGATATCATCGGGTGTGTCGTTGGCTTGGCCTATTTCTTGGAGCACAACACGTCGTTCGCGGTCTAGCTCCTCTTCATCGAAGACCGAATTGAGAACAATATCGGAAATAATATCGAGCGCCAGATCAATATCTTCTTTAAGAACAGTAGCGTAATAAACCGTCGCTTCTCGAGAGGTATATGCATTCAGATGGCCCCCGACATTCTCGATTTCAGTCGCGATTTCGAGTGAGGTCCGGCGCTCTGTACCCTTGAATGCCATATGTTCAAGAAGGTGTGAAACACCGTTATTCGATTCATTCTCATTCCTTGCGCCGGCATTGACCCATACACCTATGGAAACGCTTTCCACCCACTCCATGCGATCGGAAACAACTCGAATCCCGCCATCTAGGACTGCCGTAGATATGGTCACGCCGCACCTTTCGCGCTAGCGGTACGTCTGATGAAATCTTGTAGTACGGATAGGTCGGCATCAAGAGTTTCGAATTTCTCAGTACGTTCGAGAAGATCGCCGAGGCGAGGCGGTAGCGCCGGTCGGATGCCGGTTGCATCCTCTACAGCGTCAGGAAATTTTGCAGGATGAGCCGTGGCCAGTGATACGACTGGGATCTTGACTTCCCGTTGATACTGGCGGGCGGCCTCAACGCCTATAGCACTGTGCGGATCCAGCAATTCCCCAGTAGCTTGGTAAATCTCCCGGATCACACGACGGGTCTCGTTATTGTTCAGCCGAGCGGCATCAAACTTTTGCCGTGCGCGCCCCAAAGCTGTCTCATCCACAGAAACGGTGCCAGTTTCGCGGAATTTAGCTATCCATCGGCCCACCGCAGCGCCGTCCCCGTCGAGCATATCGAAAAGAAGACGCTCGAAATTACTCGATACCTGGATATCCATGCTGGGGGACAATGTCGGCTTGACCTCAGCTACCTTCATTTCACCCGTTTCGAAAAAACGAAACAGGATATCGTTTGAATTAGTCCCAACTATTAGCCGGTCGACCGACAAACCGCACTTCCAAGCGGCCCAGCCCGCTAGGATATTACCGAAATTACCAGTCGGAACGGCAAAACTGACTGGCCGGTGTGGTGCGCCAAGGCGAACAGCTGAAACGAAGTAATAGACGATCTGGATTAATACACGTGCCCAGTTAATCGAATTTACCGCCGACAATTTTTGTTCCGCACGAAACCGAGAATCGTTGAACATGTTTTTGACGAGGTCTTGGCAGTCATCGAATGTACCACTTACCGCTACCGGGTGAATATTATCAGCGTTAACGGTTGTCATTTGACGCCGCTGCACTTCTGATATCCTGCCCTCTGGGAATACTATATAAACGTCGATGTTCTCACGATCTCTACAAGCTTCGATCGCGGCGGACCCGGTATCACCTGAGGTGGCGCCAACAATCGTGATCCGCTCGCCGCTCGCTGCAAGCACATGATCAAACATTCGGCCGACAAGCTGTAAAGCAAAGTCCTTGAAGGCTAATGTTGGCCCGTGAAAAAGCTCCATGAGCCAATGATTGGCGCCAATCTGTTTCAGTGGCGCAACGGAGCCATGACCGAACCCCCGATAGGTCTCGTTGATCATTTCCTTAAGCGCGCCATCGTAAATAGTTCCACCCACGAATGGTTTTATCACCTCGAAAGCAATGTCTGCATAGGATAGGTCAGCCATTACCTCCAGGTCGGAAAATGCGAATTGCGGCCACGAAGAAGGTACGTATAGACCTCCATCAGTTGCAAGACCCGCCAGCAACACGTCATCAAACGCAAGTTCCGGCGCTTCGCCCCGCGTGGATACGTATTTCACAGTATACTCCCTTAAGATCTGGCGGAATTTAGTGAGGCGGCGAGCGATGTCAAACGGGAATAACCGCCCCTCGGGCTATAGATCTCCGAAGGGTAAAAGAATGGGTTTACCGAGGGAGGCAAGAAGATGCTTACTCGGAATTTTTATACCAAATAATTAGGGCTTCGTCTCTGTAAAGGTACTCAGATACACGCCCGAAAATTCCTAACCTATTTAAGAAGATTGATTTTCAACCGTATCGCGCTTTTAAATGTGCTTTGAAGTCTTCGGTACCGAGTGGTCTCCCGGTGGCTACCTCTAAGAGATCATCCGTAGATGCGGACGACCCCTTGGCATGTAGATTATCCCGCATCCATTTTAACAGTGGTGTGAAATCACCATTTGAAAGTCTCTCGGGAATATTTGGTTCCGCTGCCTTTGCCGATGCGAAAAGCTGCGCCGCAGCCATAGCCCCCATCGTGTATGTAGGGAAATACCCCCAAGCTCCATCATACCAGTGTATATCCTGCAAACAGCCTTGGACGTCATCGGGAGGACGAACTCCCAATAGGTCCTCCATACCGTCATTCCAAGCCTCCGGGAGGTCTCTCAAAGCGAGATCTCCGGCTATAAGAGCCCGTTCCAATCGATACCGCAGGATCACGTGCGCCGGATAAGTCACCTCGTCAGCATCAACGCGGATATAGCTCCTTTTGACACAAGTATATAATCGATAAAGGTTTTCAACTTCCCATTCCGGTCCGGTTCCGCCAAACGCCTCTCGCATCAGGGGTGCGGCAAAAATAAGGTACTCTCTGCTACGGCATGCCTGCATCTCAATCAATAGAGACTGACTTTCGTGCAACGTCATCCCACGCGCTGAACCGACTGGCTGGTAGCGCCAATCCTTTGGCAAACCCATCTCATAAAGTGCATGTCCCGTTTCATGTAAAACACCCATTAGGCTTTGCGTGAAATCATCCTCGGTGTACCGGGTGGTAATTCGGATATCTCCAGGCACTCCACCGCAGAATGGATGCAAACTCACATCGAGCCGCCCGGAATCGAAGTCAAACCCTAACCTACTCATCAGTGTTTGAGCCAATTCACGCTGGCGATCAGTGTCAAAAGGGCCAACTGGCATTATAGCTTCTGCCATCTCTGCCTGCTTGGCCAGTACGGTTTCTAGGAATTCCGGTAGGAACGTTGCGAGATCGGCGAAAAGGCTATCAAGCCTATCTGTACGCGCACCAGCTTCGTACTGATCCAGTAACGCTTCGTACTCAGAACAATCCAACGCTAACGCTTTCGCAGACGCTACCTGCCGCGATAGGGTTAACACTTCTTCTAGATAAGGTAACACTCGGGCATAATCGTCTTCCCGGCGAGCCTCGCGCCAGACCATTTCGCAAGCTGAGCCGGCGCGGGTCATTGCCTCGACCAAATCGGCATCTACCGCGTTCGAGTGAACCCAGCTACGGCGCATCTCATTCAGGTTAGCTCTTTGCCAAGGCTCCTCGAGTTGTTCACCTTCGGCAGCTTCTAAAAGATCCAACAAATCTGGCGCAGTCTTCATCTCGTGTGCCGTCAGCTTCAGCGCGGTCAACTGTTCCGTACGGGCCGCAACCCCACCAGACGGCATCAAAACAGACATGTCCCATTGCAACATCCCTGCTGCCTCACCCAACGCGGCTATACGGTGAAAGCGCCTCTCAAGCTCTATATAGGCCGACAAGGTATCCTCTCTTAACTAATTATACGTCTTCGCCAATGATAAGCGACATAGATAACCACCAGCGTTCCGGCAAGGCCGAACCAAGTCACCGCGTACTCTAAATGTTTGTTACGGATTTTGTCTCTCGCATGCGGAGCCTTTGGATAACTTCGGTCTTCGATATTGGGCTTTACGATTACTAAGTAAGGTTTCGTATCGGTCAAGCCCGCGCTCTTCGCCATCTCGGTGACATCGACGAAGAACCACTCATCGCCTTTGGCGTTGTTATCCGGCACCCATTTCGTAGGCCTACCACTACGCCGCATGACGCCGGTGAGTTTTATAGATCCAACCGGTCTGCTGCGGAAGATCACACCCTCCGACCAGGAAGGGGGCACCCAGCCACGATTTATAAGCACAGAACTTCCACTTTCGAGCAGAAATGGGGTAATAAGATCGAAGCCGTTCTGCCCATGTCGAACTTTATTCCAAATCAGCATCTCCCGATCGTGAAGATATCGGCCTTGTAGCGCTAAACGTCGGTACTCAAACTCCTGCCATTCGTCATTCGGTAAATCGGCAATCGGTATTATGGGCATCGCGCCACGGTATGCTCGTTCATAGATAAGGGCCTCCTTCCACTCCAGCCGATCAAGCTGCCAAAAACCTAGGCCGACGAGAAGCGTTAGCACCGGAAGTGCGCATAAGGTCATACCGAAATTAAGCCTTATCGGCCGGCGTCTAGGTGTCATTGCCGTTTTCATACAGGTGCCCAAGGTTCCTATAGTGCATGGCTATCAGTACAGATTTGAAGAGTCGAAGCATTATGATTGACCCAATGCTAATGACAGGAACCCAGGCAACAAGATGCACCCAGAATGGTGGGCCGAAGGTAGTTTCAAGAAAGATTGCGAGACCAACTACGATAAAACCAAGCACCAGGGTGACAAACACTGTTGCCCCGTCACCAGTATCGTGGGGTGTCAGGTCCAAGTTGCAATGAACACAATGATCGCGAACGTCTAGTATGTTTTTGAGGAGCTTGCCTTGGCTACATCTAGGGCATTTGCATCTTAGCCCAGTCGATAAAGGCGATTTCAGCGGCCAGCTGCTGGGGTCGTTCACAACGCAATCCAGGTCGCTGACAATAGCTCTCTTAACGGCCCCACCAGTAAATACAGATGAATAGGAATAACCACACCACATCAACGAAATGCCAATACCACGCCGCCGCTTCAAATCCGAAATGATGATCGGGACTGAAATGACCCGCGCGCGCCCTAAAGAAACAAACGATCAGGAATATGGTGCCAACTAGGACGTGAAAACCGTGGAAGCCGGTCGCCATATAGAAGGTTGACGGATAGATGCCGTCGCTGAACCCGAATGCCGCATGGCTATACTCAAAAGCTTGGACGAAGCTAAAACAGATTCCTAGAAAAATCGTCAAGGCGAGGCCCTGCATGAAATGTAGGCGATTTCCCTCGCGAAGTGCATGATGCGCCCAGGTTGCGGTGATGCCGGACATCAAAAGGATCAAGGTATTGAGGAACGGCAAATCCCACGTATCAAAGGTCTGTACACCAGGCGGTGGCCACTGGCTTTGTATTTGCTCGCTCGGGAATAGAGCGGCGTTAAAATATGCCCAGAACCAGGCAACGAAGAACATTACCTCAGAGGCAATGAAAAGTGCCATACCGTAGCGCATGCCTACCTGAACTACCGGATTGTGATAGCCACCAAATTCCGCCTCCTTTATCACCTCCCAGAACCATCCTGCCATGGTTCCCATTACCGCGACGGTACCTAAGACCAGAATCCAGCTGATACCTCCATGCATATAGAGCACAGCTCCGATCGCCATTATGAATGCAGACATTGAACCTATGAATGGCCAAGGGCTGGGGTCAACAAGATGATACGGGTGCTTGTGACCATGGAAGTCATATTCTGTGGCGCTAGCGCCTCGATCTGCCGGCGGGACCATATTTAAGCGCTCCGTTGTTTAACCTTCGGTTTTTTCGAAAGCGACCTCCGACCGCGCGGTGCGGTCCGGATCAGCTTTTGTCTCATAAAAAGTGTATGAAAGTGTGATTGCTTTTACATCATTCAGGTTGGGATCCTCTGTAATTGCCGGGTCCACGAAGAAGGAAACCGGCATATCAACCTCGCTACCGGCCTCTAGCCGCTGCTCCGTAAAGCAAAAGCATTCGATCTTGTTGAAATACTGACCGGCTTTTAGCGGGGTAACATTAAAAGTCGCCGTCCCTACGATAGTGCGACTAGAAAAATTGCGGGCTCTATAGAACGCCAGCGCATTTTCACCAACACGGACTTCAATCTTGTCCTGGGCAGCCGCAAACTTCCATTGCAAATCCTTATCTATATCCGCATTAAACCGAATGATCATCTTTCGCTTAAGGACTCTGTTGGGCGCTTCTTCCGCTACCTGCGTAGTGCCGCCATATCCAGTTACCTGGCAAAATATTTCGTAAAGTGGTACCGCCGCATACGAAGCACCAACCATTCCCGCTGCTCCACAAAAAGAAAGTAGTGCGATACGTCGGTTACGGCGAGCAAGATCGCGTCTCATCTTAGCTAGCACCCCCGCTCGACATTCGGACGATCGACATCACATAAAAAAGTCCAACCAGAGCAAAAATAACTAAGGCGAGCGCGATATTTCGTCCGCGGCGTTTCTTGTGCATCTCAGAGGCCTGCTTAGTCATTACCATCAGCCCGCAGTCGCCTGAAATATAATGCTATCGATTATCAGCGCGGCAAAAAGAACCGATAAATAGAGGAGTGAGAAGCGGAACATCCGGCGTGGCGCTCGGGAGGTTGAATCAAACCAGACATTGATAGCCAGAGCGACGAACGAAATCCCCATTACCGCGGCGAGTCCACCCCAGTAGGCACTAGCCATACCGATACAGGAAGGGATTAACGATACTGGGAGCAGTATTAGGGTATAAAGTAAGATTTGCTTTTTAGTTTCTAGTATCCCGGACACTACTGGGAGCATCGGAACTCCGGCCTTTTCGTATTCTTCGCACTTGTATAACGCCAGCGCCCAAAAATGTGGCGGCGTCCACATGAAAATAAGTGCAAACAACGCTATACCACCGATACTTATATCGCCAGTCACCGATGCCCAGCCAATCATGGGCGGGAACGCCCCAGCGGCTCCACCGATAACGATATTCTGCGGCGTCCGGCGTTTAAGCCAAATCGTGTAAATAAAAACATAAAAGCCGATCGCCAACGCTAGTACCGCTGCGGCTGCATAGTTTACCCCGAGCGCCATTACTATTACAGAACCGCCAGCGAGCACTACGCCAAACGTAAGAGCTGTCTCGGGTTCCATGCGGCCGGCGGGAAGTGGGCGATTTTTTGTCCGCTCCATCCGGGCATCTAGATCCTGCTCATACCACATATTGATTGCGCCAGATGCACCTGTAGCCACCGCGATACATAGAACAGCTATTGCGGCGATCACCGGGTGTATTTCTCCCGGGGCAACCATAATCCCCGCGAACCCGGTAAAGACCACTAGTGACATCACCCTCGGTTTCAAAAGTTCAATGAAGTCCGACACTGCCGTATCTTGTGGCAATGGAACTATGGCCGAGCCGCCGGGCGCGTTAAGAGACCGATCAATCATGGCGAACTTAGTGAGCTCCTTCGTCCTGTATTTCTGGTAACTCATCGAATGAGTGGAACGCCGGGGGTGATGGCAGTGTCCATTCCAGAGTGTTTGCACCTTCGCCCCAAGGGTTTTCACCAACCGGTTGTTTCGAAGCAAAACCGCGCCACACCGCATAAAGAAAGAGTAGCACTCCAACACCGCTTACATAGGAACCCCACGACGATATCTCATTCCAGCCAGCCAGAGCGTCCGGATAGTCGGCTATTCGCCTCGGCATTCCGGCAAGCCCCGCAAAATGCATAGGGAAAAATGTCACATTAACGCCAACGAACGTGATCCAAAAATGAAGTTTTCCAAGGCTTTCCGGGATCATACGGCCCGTCATTTTAGGGAACCAATAGTAAAATCCCGCAAAAATTGCGAACACGGCACCCAACGACAAAACGTAGTGGAAGTGCGCGACGACGTAGTAGGTATCATGCATGGAATGATCTATACCGGCGTTAGCAAGAACAACACCAGTCACGCCACCCACAGTGAATAGGAAGATGAAACCGATTGCCCACAGCATCGGCGTAGTAAAGCGGATTGACCCACCCCACATAGTCGCAATCCAGCTGAAGATCTTTATGCCTGTGGGGACCGCGATCACCATCGTAGCCGCTGTAAAATAGGCCTTAGTGTCCACATTCATGCCAACGGTAAACATGTGGTGCGCCCAAACGATAAATCCGACCACACCAATCGATACCATAGCGTAAGCCATGCCGAGATAGCCAAACACCGGCTTCCGCGAAAACGTTGATACGATTTGGCTAACGATGCCGAAAGCCGGGAGAATCAAGATATAAACTTCAGGATGCCCAAAAAACCAGAACAGATGCTGGAAGAGGACAGGATCGCCGCCGCCCGCCGCATCGAAGAATGCTGTCCCGAAATTACGGTCGGTTAATAACATCGTGATCGCGCCGGCGAGAACCGGCAGCGAGAGCAAAAGCAGAAAGGCCGTTACCAAGATGGACCATACGAAAAGCGGCATTTTATGAAGGGTCATACCAGGGGCGCGCATATTGAAAATTGTAGTGATGAAATTTGCTGCACCGAGGATAGATGAGGCACCCGCTATATGAAGAGAAAAAATTGCTAAGTCTACCGCCGGGCCCGGCTGTCCGGTCGACGATGACAATGGTGGGTATATAGTCCAACCGCCGCCTACGCCCTCACCACCCGGAGGGCCTGCCACAAAGGGTGAAGCCAAAAGCAAGAGAAAGGACGGGACCAACAGCCAAAAGCTGATGTTATTCATACGCGGGAATGCCATATCCGGCGCCCCGATCATCAATGGCACAATCCAATTACCAAAGCCTCCAATCATGGCCGGCATCACCATGAAGAAAATCATGATTAAACCATGGGCTGTTACCAGCACATTATACATGTGATAGTCGCCACCAAGAACACCATCACCGGGTGCGGCAAGTTCGGCCCGGAAGACAATGGACATGGCGCCGCCTATGACTCCCGCAATGATAGCGAAGATCAGGTACATCGTACCGATGTCCTTGTGGTTAGTAGAATAGACGAATCTACGCCACCCGGTTGGGTCCGCGTGGTGATCGTGGGCTGTGTGTGAGTCTGACATGGTTCGGTCCCTCGATCCTTATTTCATCTCGTTCTTAGCAAACTTGCGCTGTGGCTTGGCATCGTCCGAGGCAAATTCGTTTTTTGCCCTCTCGACCCAAATAGCAAATTCCTTTTTCGACACCACCTCAACCGCGATTGGCATAAAACTATGCCTTATGCCGCACAATTCGGAACACTGGCCATAATAAACGCCCTCATTTTTAATCGGCCCAAACCAGATTTCATTCAGCCGACCCGGCACTGCGTCGATTTTCTGACCAAACGCAGGAATAGTCCAGGAATGGAGCACATCCGCTGCAGTTACCTGTAATCGGATGACCGAATTAACCGGCACAACCACCCGGTTATCCGTCTCAAGCAATCTTGGTTGGCCCTCCTTAAGGTCCTCTTCAGCGACCATATTGGCATCAAATGAAAACTTGCCGTGGTCAACATATTCGTAATTCCAATACCACTGATGTCCGGTTGCCTTGATCGTCATGTCAACCTTTGGAATTACGTCCGCTTTATAGAGTAGCTTAAAAGACGGCACTGCTATCACTACGAGAATCAATACCGGAATGACCGTCCACAAGACCTCAATCGTGGTGTTGTGGGTGGTCCGGCTTGGTTTAGGATTTGACTTTTCGTTGAACTTGAATGCCACGTACGCAAGCAGAGCTAACACAAACAAAGAGATAAGAGTGATTACAATCAACAGAATATCGTGAAAGCCGACGATTTGCTCCATCAAGGGGGTTGCCGGTTCCTGAAAATCCATTTGCCAAGGTTGCGGTTGGGCAGCCGACGCGAGCCCGGGAATGAAGAACGTTCCGAGCATCGCAAGGAAACCGAGAGATCTTACTGCAATGGGCATTGTCTGAGGTCCGTTCTGGTGAGGTCGGGCTACTTGAAGAAGTTTCTAGGTACCTGCCAAATCTGCAAGCGCGTTGCTAAGTCATTATATCTAAAAATAAACCTCACAACGCAGGAAAACTACCCTATAGCAGTCGCGCTTAACAAGCCGCACTCATTGTCGTAGTCAAAGAAATTCATGCAGCGTAAGGTGATAACTGGCGCAATTTGGCCATATTCTTGGGCTTTAAGGCCTCCTTCATTTGAAGCCATTAATGTTCGCGACCTAATGTCGCATATTTTCGCCAGTTTTCTGTGTTTGTACAAAAACTTCAGGAAAAAGGTGACGACACGCGCCGAACATCTCATATTAGAGGGCAACATTTGGGTGAAAGACAGCTATGAGCGAAATTAATACCACCAACGAACTTTTTTTCGAACGTACCGAGATGGACAGAAATCGAATCGAATCTGTCGTATCACACTCGTTGGATGGAACCGATGACGGTGAACTCTATTTGGAATATTCTCAATCTGAGAGCCTATCTTTCGATGACGGCAGGCTGAAAAGCGCGTCATTCGATACCACCCAAGGCTTCGGTCTGCGCGGTGTGTCGGGGGAAACGACTGGCTATGCTCATGCGTCGGAGCTCTCGGAAGCTGCAGTCACGCGCGCGGGTAACACAGTTCGAGCCGTCCGGTCCGGACACACCGGAACCGCTGACGTCTCACCACAAGCGACCAATACAAAACTATATATGGATACCAATCCGCTCGGCGAGACCGATTTCTCCGAGAAGGTCAAACTATTGGAAGACATGAACGACTATGCGCGGTCCCTCGACGACAGTGTGACCCAATTCTCCGCATCGATTTCGGGGGAATGGCAAGCCGTTGAGATCATCCGCCCCGATGGAGAAAGCCGCGGAGATATCAGGCCCTTAGTCCGGGTTAACGTCTCAGTAGTATGCACCCAGAACGATCGTATGGAAGCGGGGTCATACGGAACCGGCGGACGTACAGGCTATACAGCCTTCATCTCGGAAGACGCCTGGAAAGCCAACATTGATGAAGCTTTCCGCCAAGCACAGGCAAACCTTAATTCGGTACCTGCGCCGGCCGGCGAAATGGACGTTGTCCTCGGGCCTGGTTGGCCCGGTATTTTGCTTCACGAAGCGATCGGTCACGGTCTCGAAGGGGACTTCAACCGCAAGGGAACAAGTGCTTTTGCCGGTCTAATGGGTGAACGGGTAGCCTCGTCAGGAGTCACCGTGGTAGATGACGGGACGATCGCTGAGCGACGTGGATCTATCTCCATAGACGACGAAGGTACACCGACGACGAGCACTGTTCTGATCGAGAACGGCATCCTCACAGGTTACATGCAAGACCGTCTTAACGCACGACTGATGGGCGTCTCTCCCACCGGTAATGGGCGCCGTGAAAGTTTTGCTCATTGTCCAATGCCCCGAATGACGAACACTTACATGCACTCTGGTAATTTTGATCCTGAGGAAATCCTCAAGTCGGTCAAAAAGGGCCTTTACGCCGTCAACTTCGGCGGTGGGCAGGTTGATATAACTTCAGGTAAATTCGTTTTCTCCGCCTCGGAAGCCTATCTGATAGAAGATGGCAAAGTCGGCACAGCGGTCAAGGGTGCAACTATCATAGGAAACGGACCCGATGTGTTAACCCGCGTTAAGATGATTGGGAACGACATGCAACTGGATCCTGGTGTCGGCACCTGCGGCAAGGATGGTCAAGGCGTTCCGGTTGGTGTTGGTCAACCAACCCTAATGGTGGAAAATTTGACCATTGGAGGCACTGCCACTTAGAAGTGGCACCTTCAGACTATTGTTCTAAAACGTGTTTAATCTCGCGTGGAGAATAGCGCTTAGTTGATAACCTTGCGTGAGCGATGCGGCTTTTTTCTTCAGTTTGCAGCCATCTCAGTAGGCAAATTCAGCATAGATTGGATCAACACTCTCCTGCCACTGCGCCTCATATAGGTTTAGTAGTTCTTCTGAGGCGGGATATCCACGTTTCGCGATTTCCCATAAAGTTACTAAAAAACCGGTCTCATCTTCACCGCTCCGGTCAAGAACACCCCGACGTTTCAATCCAGCCTCAGCAATATCGAGTACCTGCAGAGCAACGTCTTGCACTGAGCCACCTCGGAACTCGGTACGCAAACCTTGGCGTGGCACCTCGACGCGGAGATAATTGTGCTCTTCCAACGTCCAGTCTTTTACTAGATCCCAGGCTGCCATCTGGCAGTCCGCATCGTACAATAGCCCGACCCACATAGCCGGTAGGGCACAGAGCCTGCGCCAGGGGCCGCCATCTGCTCCCCGCATCTCAAGGAATCTTTTCAACCGGACTTCTGGGAAAATTGTCGTCAAGTGATCAGACCAGTCGTTTAAAGTGGGCATTTCGCCCGGCCGTCCTGGGAGTTTTCCATCCAAAAAATCTCGAAAAGATTGCCCGGACACATCGATATATTTACCGTCGCGGAAAATGAAATACATCGGGACATCAAGCGCGTATTCGACATAGCGCTCAAACCCCATACCTTCCTCGAATACAAAGGGCAGAATGCCACAGCGATCTGGGTCGGTATCTTCCCACAAGTGACTCCTATATGATTGGTAACCACTGGGTGCTCCGTCAACGAACGGAGAATTCGCAAATAGCGCCGTTGCAACAGGCTGAAGCGCCAGGGAAGAACGAAATTTCTCAACCATGTCGGATTCAGATTCGAAGTCTAGGTTAACTTGAACCGTGCATGAGCGTAGCATCATGTCTAGACCCAGATTGCCCTTCTTGGGCATGTACTCACGCATAATCTTATAACGCCCCTTTGGCATCCAAGAGATTTCCTCGCGTTTCCACTTCGGAATAAAACCTGCGCCTAACATGCCGACACCCAGCTCGCCAGCGATCTTCTTAACCTGGGCTAAATGAGTGTGTACCTCATCGCAGGTTTGATGAATGTCTTCGAGGGGGGCACCAGAGAGTTCTAGTTGGCCTCCCGGTTCGAGCGAGATATTACAATTGTTCATCGTCAATGCGATGGGATTACCGTTCTCCAATATCGGTTCCCAGCCAAACTGTATAAGACCCTCAAGAAATTTTCTTATACCCCAGTCACCTTCATAGGGGACTGGTTCCAGCGTATCGAGCTTGAACACGAATTTTTCGTGCTCCGTTCCGATCCTCCAACTCTCGCGGGGCTTATTTCCCGCTTCAAGGTGTTCTACCAACTGCCGATAGTCGAAAATCGGTTCAGATATTCCTGCCAGTGGTGTCGACATTAGCGTTCGTCCGTCTCTTATTAATTTGGCCTAACAGTCCTTCTTCTCGACATAACCCGAAAAAGATCGGCTGTCGCCACATTCGACCACGTCCTAATCGGACCAATCGCCCAGATGGTTTTGCCAGCATACCAGCGCCGCTGCTGCCGCTGTATCCGCACGGAGAATACGAGCTCCTAAACGGACTGGCGTAACAAAGGGCAGTTTAGCAAGTCCGTCAAGCTCGGATTGGCTGAACCCACCCTCGGGCCCAGTCATCACAGCCCATGCTCCACCGGGTTCTACTTTCGACAGCGTTTCTGGTGCCGGGGATACATCGCCGACCTCAGCGCATAGAATAATTCGCCTTGCCGGGTCCCAGTGTTCTAGCAATTTGGGTAACGATATCGGCTCATCTACGACGGGTACATTCAGACGGGTGGACTGCTCCGACGCCTCAACCGCATACCACCGCAGCCGAGCTGTGTTTACCCGTCGGACCTCGGAACGTTCTGTAAGTACCGGACAAATACGCCCTACGCCAAGCTCTGTTGACATACGCGCGATGTTATTGGTCGCTGCCGACTTTACCGGCGCAAACAATAGCCATACATCTGGTGGCATCCGCTGCGGTCTTAGATGCTGGCCGGCGATCATCATGCTGCGCGATTTTCCTTCATAAGAGAGCTGCGCCAACCATTCGCCATGACGGCCATTGAACAAGGTAACCATGTCACCGTCCTTGCGGCGCATCACCCTTTGCAAGTAGTGATGCTGCTCCGGCGTTGTCGGAACTGCATGATTGACTCTCAGGTCGTATTCCACAAAAAGGCGTACACGAGTCCGATCATCTGTATTTGCCGGATATTTTTTTTCTTCCATCATTGAGATATTGGCACAGAAATAACGAATCCGGGCACAGCTTTCACATAGAAAAAGCTGAGATTGCCGGATGTGGTGATTCAGTTAACAACACTTGTGTTATATTGTTCTTCGATGACTATGCCCTCTCCGAGTGACATTCCCCGCGGCGGCTGGGTCGACAGTTTGATGCCACGATGCAGCCGACCGTTTATCAGACTTTCGAGGTTTGACCGGCCGATCGGTACGTGGCTTCTGCTATTCCCGTGCTGGTGGTCAATTGCGATGGCGTCGATAGAACCATCCCACTGGTATCTGTATACCCTTTTCGGATTTGGCGCATTACTGATGAGAGGCGCTGGTTGCACTTGGAATGATATTCTCGACCGTCACATAGATGCCCAGGTCTCGCGTACCCGCGACCGTCCGCTGCCGGCCGGCGAAATTACGTTAAGATGCGCCTTAATCTGGTTATTTGTCCAACTGACGATTAGCGCCGTAATTCTTTTTTCATTTAATTCCCTCGCGATCTGGATAGGCATCGCATCTCTCTCGCTTCTAGTTATTTATCCATTGGCAAAGAGATTTACGTTCTGGCCACAAGTAGTCCTCGGTCTTGCCTTCAACTGGGGAGCGTTGTTGGCTTGGGCTGCAGTGATAGGGGAAATGCACTTACCGGCTGTGATTATATACCTCGGTGGCATATTCTGGACTCTGGGATACGATACCATTTACGCCCATCAGGATCGCCCGGACGATATGATCGTGGGCGTAAAATCATCTGCGCGCGCGCTCGGACTATTGGCATCAAAACCATGGCTTACAGCTTTCTATTTGATAGCCGCTACGCTTTTTGGGGGAGCGGGCTATCTGGTAGGACTCGGTTTGATCTTCTGGATAGGACTGACCCTCGGGACCCTACAATTGTTATGGCAGATCCTAGATGTTGATCTAGACACACCCAAAGATTGCTTATCTAAGTTCAAATCAAATCGTCTATTCGGATGGGCATTGCTTACTGGCATTATTGGTGGGCAGCTATATTGATACATAGTTGACTGCTTTAACCTTCAGCGGGCTGTCCACTGGCCCTCTTCCTGTGGAAAATAAAAATGGTTCTCTTCAGAGGTTTCCATTTAGCAAAATCATGCATGTTAAAAGGCCATAGAGGGTTATAATTTGGGCATTTTACGGAATTTCCCAGCCTAAATTCTTAGAACCTAGGACTAGGACATTAACCCTTAGCTTTTCACATCTAAATGGTCGGGGTTAAGGAGTTCAGAAAAGGCTTCCATTTCCGTTCTGACGCTACTCAAAGCCTGCTTCTCCATCAAACGATATAGTCTGAGTGCCTCGTGACCATAATCCGTCACACGCGCACCACCGCCGCCGCGCCCGCCACTTGCGGTTTCGACCAATGGTTGGCGGAATGCACCATTCATTGTCTCAACCAGCGTCCACGCGCGGCGGTAGGACATACTCATTTTACGCGCAGCCGCAGAGATCGAGCCGGTCTCCTCTATCAACTGCAGCAATTCAGCCTTGCCTGGACCAATAGTAGTAGTTTTTCCAAGCAGGACTCGAACGTGTGGGGAGGGAATTTGCGGTCTCATGTCAATGTTCTCCTCCCAGAACGGCGCACCATCAGGGCTTCTGCCGCCAGCAGGTCGCTGGGCCGGTTGATATTAAAAAATGGGTCTTCTGGCTCAGCGGCAAATTCGACCCGCGCCTGCTTGTATCTGATTGTCCAATCATCAACTTTGCGAAGCCCTTCCTCTTCCACCGCGAAGCGAAGCTCTGTCGCAAGGCGTACGGGCCATAATGCGAAGACGGGATGATGTCTACCGTCCGATGACGCGCATGCCATATCAGCACCCCGAACCCCAACTTCATTTAGTAATCGTGCCACCAAATCATCCGGTATAAACGGAGCGTCGCAGGCAAAGCTGGCGACCCATGCGCATTCCGGAGCAGACTTTTCTGCCCACTCTAGACCGGTAAGCAACCCAGCCAACGGGCCAGCGTATCCAGGGATCACATCCTTGGCTATAGGTAGTTCTCGGTCAATAAAGAGTGCTGGATTGCTGTTGGTATTAAGAACCATTGGCCCGACCTGATGACGCGCGATCTCGATCACATGCTGTAGCAATGTGTGTCCCGCTAACTTCATCAGGCACTTTTCGCCGCCACCCATACGTCTTGATTTTCCACCAGCAAGTATTACCCCGCAGATATCGTCTTTAGGCTGCATTTTCAGCCAGACTTTCTAGCGTCATTGGATCAGTGCCGAGCAAATTACTTAGCAATTGCCCACCTGCGGCTGTAAGCGCGTCGAAATCATTCTGCCATCGATCAGGTACATCTTCGGGCATAGTTCGAGGCGCA
>PTJZ01000005.1 GCA_002937455.1 Alphaproteobacteria bacterium MarineAlpha11_Bin1 | reverse complement strand
GAAGGAGACTCTGTCTGCCAACCTCGGTGCCCCAAGCACCAACATACCAAGCGTTTTTCAAGAACATAGGTTCGCTCTTCTGCTATTTAGATAGGTATTTTTTTTCTGCACTATACTGTTACTCTGCCGCGATTGTCTCCTTATCGATTTTCAAGACCCTTTCAGCCCCTATCCGTTCCGCGAGCATTCGCCGGGCCGCCAAACCTGGCGCATCGACATTGATGTCAACCATTGACCGGGCCGGGTCTCGGTCGATTGAGGCCTGCTGCGCTTCGAGGATGTGACAATCCTCCATAAAGGTCATTAGAAAGTCGTCATACATCTTCTTGGTCCAGACATTATCACCAACTTTGAAGTCCCAAACATGGGAGTAAAAGTAGAAGCTAGACGTGGCGGTCTCGGGTGTTGGTGCGTTTAATGCGCGAAGGCGTATGCCAGTTTCATATTCATCCTGTCCACCGTATTCGCCTGCAGCGACTGGGCCACAACCCGCATAGACAACAGAATAGGCTGGCGCCTCGGTCTCTACGATCTGCCACCGGTCAACATGGTCGTGGGAGTTCATACCAGCGGCGTAAAGCGGCGGAGGCGGCCGGTCTTGAATCCACCTCGACATTCGGACCCGGTCACTTAGTCGCTCGGTTTTAACCGGAAAATCAACGATAGCGCTGTTACCTATGGTGCGATTGTGGACATAGCCCAGATGCGACAGATCTAGCAGGTTGTCAGTGATTAGCTCGTAATTGCACTGTATATGCAATAGCGCACCAGTATTGTAGCCCCAGTCAGGATCATCAACCCACCACCAGTTGGGGATTAGGCTGTCATCGGCCAGGACCGCGTCGCCCATCCAGATCCACAGGAAGCCCCATTTTTCAGCTAAGGGATAGGATTTGATAAGGGCCCCCGGCGGCACCATGGACTGTCCAGGTACGTTCACACAGGCGCCAGTATCGTCAAACTCAAGGCCATGATATCCGCATTGCAGCCTATCGCCTTTTACTTGCCCAAGCGACAGGGGTAGTTGGCGATGACAGCAGCGATCTTCTAGTGCTATCGCCTTCCCGGCACTGTCGCGATACATCACCACGGGTTCGTTCAGGAGCATACGCCCCAGAGGGCCATTACCTTCCAGTTCGCGATCATAGGCCGCTACATACCAGCAATTTTTTAGAAACATGGTTAAAGTTTATCGAACTCACGCATTCCGTAAACCCTTCTGACATCCTAAAATAGAGAATATCTAATCGGGAGCATTTCCATGTCTACACTATTTACCGGCGGATGCGGATGCGGCGCCGTCCGTTACAATGTGACGTCGGAACCGCTAATTTCGTACCTGTGCCATTGCACTGAGTGCCAGCGGCGAACGTCGAGTGCGTTTGGCCTCAACATGCAGGTGACAGATGACAATTTAGTCATCGAGCAAGGGGAGCCATCGGCCCGTACCCGTACCGCCGATAGCGGTAACAAACTAGAATTGAATTTCTGCGGCACTTGCGGCACGCCGCTTTTTTCGGTCCCCTCCGCCCGCCCTAATATTCGCGTCATTTATGCCGGAACGCTGGATGACCCTAGTTGGGTACCGGTAAGGCTACATATTTGGGCCGACAGTGCCCTCCCATGGGCAATTCCTGAGGACGGTGTCGAGCGTATCTCTGGTCAACCGAATATGGCCGATTATATCGGGAAGGTGGATTCAAATGGCTAAATACGGAGACCGCGCTCGTATCGGTATGCTTCTACCCTCAGTCAACCGCGCCGCCGAACCGCAGATCACTGAGATGTTACCCAGTGGCGTGTCTCTGCACACTACACGCCTAAGGCTCTTGTCGAGCGAGGAAGAGCACATCAACGAAATGGTAGTCGATGTCGAGCGCGGCTCCGTAATGCTAGCCGATGCCGACGTCGACCTAATCGTTTTTCACTGTACTGCGGCTTCAATGTTTGCCCCTGGCTTCGACGATGAAATAATTGATCGGATCGCCACCGCGACCGGTAAGCCGGCTACGTCGACGTCCAAGGGCTGCTTGGAAGCATTTGGTATGGTTGATGCAAAGAAAATTACACTAACCACACCCTATATCCAGATCACAAACGACCGAGAGGTCGCATTCCTAGCCTCCCACGGCATTGAGGTGCTTTCCGAAACTGGCCTCGGCATAACAGGTGATGGAGGCGCGATGCTGGCGGTTGAGCCTAACGAGTGGCGCCACCGGGTCACCAAGCAGGACGAACCAACGTCGGAGGCCGCATTTTTAAGCTGTACCGCCATCCGCGCAGTCGAGGCGATAGAATCGATTGAGGCGGAGATAGATAAACCCGTCGTGACCTCGAACCAGGCCATGGTTTGGCATGCTCTTCGCAAGCTCGGGATAGATGATCGGCCGTCCGGATATGGTCGACTGATGGAGGTTGCATAGGTCTTTAGATATGGTTCTTGTTAGGGTATACGGCTTGGTGTCGGATCTTCATTAGCAGGAAAATCTATATCTCTGCGCAAGTATAGGAATATATTATTTGACGAGGTGCCCGTCCCTATTCCCGGGATTCGGGATAGGGCCTCTCCGCTATTTGAGGAATACCGGCCAGTCTTTTGCCACCGACTAGGTTGTTACCTTCTTTAGTCACTAGATCTGAGTCAAATTGACATGCTTCTTCGTCCGAGAAAACGAGAATATCATAACCTTCAGGCATAGTAATGAGAAATCAGGCTGCACGCACAGGAGAAACCAGCGCGCGGCTCCTAATCCTGCTCACTTACCTGATCGCGAACTGAGAGGTCGGCTTGTATTGCAACAACAGCCAATGGCTTCCTCCTCTAAGCATATAAACTGGACTGTGTCGCGAATGTACAGATTGGTCATTTAGCTGAAAATTGTTCCGCGTTCACGAGCCACAACCAAAGAGATCTAGACTAATAAACTTTAAGCAGCGGCCCGCTTCTGTCCCATCGCACCTGCTAGTAGTTCAAATGAACGTATCCTCGCTTGATGGTCCCAGATCGCAGCCGCAACGATCAACTCGTCCGCGCCAGTAGCATCAATGAGAGTGCCCAATTGGGCGCTGATAGTCTCTGATGTACCATGATAAGAACAGGCCAACATCGTCGATGCCTGCATTTTTTCCTGGGGCGACCAGAATTCCTCAATATCATCAATAGGCGGCGGTAACCTGCCACGAGTGCCGCGCACCATTCGGGTAGAATTCTGTTGTGGAGACGTAAAAAGCCGCCTCGCCTCATCTTCGGTGTCAGCAACGACTACGTTGCACCCGACCATCACATAGGGCTCAGCCAACTGATCGGATGGTTCAAATCTCTCTCGGTAGATATCAATTGCTTGTAACAACGCCTGGGGCGCGAAATGGGATGCAAAGGCGTATGGCAGACCAAGCATCGCGGCAAGTTGCGCACCAAACAGACTGGAGCCAAGAATATAGAGTGGAACATTGGTGTCCTCACCCGGGATGGCATGAAGCCATTGGTTTTCTTGCGGCGGGCCCAGAAGCGCTCGAAGCTCAACCACGTCCTGAGGAAAACGTTCCGAAGATTCAGGGCCGCGGCGCAAAGCCCGCCAAGTTTGTTGATCGGTACCGGGCGCGCGCCCCAAACCTAGATCTATACGGCCGGGAAATAACGTCGCCAAGGTACCAAACTGTTCGGCAATTACCATCGGCGAATGATTGGGCAGCATTATACCGCCTGATCCCACTCGGATGGTACTGGTGCCGCCTGCGACATGGCAAATACACACCGCGGTCGCGGCGCTGGCGATTCCGGAAAGATTATGATGTTCGGCCAACCAGTACCGGTGATAGCCTACCGCCTCTGCATGTTGCGCTAGATCTAGCGCGTTGGACAACGCATCCGCCGGGGTGAGCCCCTCGCCGATATTGGCGAGATCGAGTACTGAGAGTTGAACCATATTTGTATTCTAGAACTTTATGTAGCCGGACGAAACAGTCTCGTTTGGGTATCAAAACTAAGCGAGGCTCGAAGATCCAGACGGGTTAGGAAAGCTAACCCCGCACCTTCCCTTGGGAAATCAGATGCCACGGGTCCGGCACCTCTCCTAAAGGATATTCGATTAAGGTAGGGCCCGGGTTGGAAAAACCCTCTGAAATAGCATTTTCAAGCTCCGCCGGATTTTTAACGCGAAACCCCTGTATTCCAAACGCATCAGACAGTTTCATTAGATCTGGATTTTGTAGTTCGACGGCAATTTCCTTGCCATGAAACAACTTCTGCTGAAAGCGTTTTACGTTGCCGAATGCTCCATCGTTGAACACCACGAGAACGAAATCGATTCCATGTTGGGCTGCAGTCGCTAGCTCTTGTACATTAAACATGAATCCACCATCTCCGGAAATCGCGAGCACCTTCCGGTCAGGCATGCCTACTTTAGCGCCCATTGCTGTGGGTGACGCGTAGCCTAAAGTGCCTTGGTATCCAGGGTTAATATAAGTGCGCGGTTGGTGAACTGGAAAGGCAAGTCGTGCGACATATCCCAGCTGAGTCAACTCCTCAACGAAGATACCATCTTCTGGCAGAGCTCTCCGAATGGCGTGGAGGATTGGGATCTGCGGATCCAGCCTATCAAATTCTGATTGCATGTTGGCCTTCAGCACAGTCATTTCGTCGGCGATAGCGGTACGTGTTCGATTGTAAGCGGGTATCGCATCGGCAAGAGCCAAGAGACCCAACACCGCGTCGGCATGTATTTCTACTTCAGGACTATGGCTGCGGGTCATTTCCGCCGTGTCTATGTCGAGGCGAACGAATTTTAGGCCGTCGTCAGCGCCCCAGCCAGGTACCATCGGTACCAGCCGCGTACCGACACCTAGCACTACATCGGCGTCCTTCCACAGATGGTGACCATGGGGTGGGGTCAGCGCCAGCGGGTTGCGGGAATCTATTGCACCAAGGGCACCACGCGACATCACCACCGGCGCCTGCAAAATCTCAGCTAGAGCGAGCAGCTCCGGTCCTGCGTCAATGGCACCGCCGCCCGCAAATATTAGCGGATTTTCGGCACTCCCTAGTAACTTAGCCGCCCTTTCTACCAATTCGGGGTCTGGGGATACTGTTTCATAGGCGTTTGGAGGATCGATGGGCGTTACCTCGGCCTCCAACCTCATGATATCAAGCGCCATTTCAACCTCGACTGGACGGGGCCGTCCCGTTTGCAACTGACGGAATGCTTCCTTCATAATTAGCGGTGTATCAGCTGGCATATCTATCCGAGCTGCATATTTGGTAAGCCCTTCAGCAATAGCGAGTTGATCAGGCAATTCGTGAAGTTGGCCGGTACCCTTACCAATCATCGCCGACGGAATCTGACCTACTACGCACATCATTTTTGAATTTAACGAATAGCCCGTTGCAATCGCGGCTGATGCATTCAGTAGGCCGGGCCCTGGAACCACAATAACGGTCCCAACTCGCCCGGTTGCTTGAGAATAACCGAGCGCCATATAGGCTGCACCCTGTTCGTGGCGCGTATGAAGGATCCGGATCTGGCTCTGAGCGTCATGCAACGACGCAAACAGAGGGTCCAGTTGAACACCCGGAATGCCGAATGCAGTATCGACACCGTTACGGACCAAAGCATCGACGATGGCCTCGCCGCCGCTCATGATTTTAGCGGTCATAAGCGCTCTTTTTTTAAAAAGGGTACCGTCATAACTTGTAATAATAGATTTTTATCGGCGCGCCGGGATAGAACGGGCAGGTTGATAGTATCTAAGATATTGGTACGTCTTTCTTTACTTACGAGATGTTGAGCTCTCTTCGCCATTTATACCCGCCACTCTTCCGGGTTCCATCATCGGCGAATGCGGTAAAGAGGTCGAGACCTTAGGTCAGATTAACTAACAAGGCGTTCCACTTTACCGAACTGTTGACTTTGTTATCATCAGACCGATAACGGGGAGACATACTCATGGGCATTGCAGACACCAAAAAAAAACTACCCGCAAACCGGATGATTTTCGACGTGCGGCGCGACCCCGCGCTCTACACTGATTTCTTCAATAACTTCGAAAGTATTATGGAGAGCTATCAACTAAGCAATGAAGAACGACAAGCCTTTCGTGATTTGGATATCAAGAAGTTAGGAGAATTGGGAGTTCACCCCTACTTCCTGCCTCAGGTATCGCGCCTTTTCCACGGAGCGGCCTATAATCATAACAACTCTCCCTCGGCTCAGGCCTACGGTAAAAGTGTCGTGGACGGAAAAGGGAAAACCAGATAATGGCAGAACTGGCATTCGTCACCGGGCTAAGTCATGCGCCGGGAATGACCGGCTGGTTAGATCGCGCTCCTGAACGAGAGCAGAAATCTCTGACCGAAGGCTTCACTCTACTGGGAGAAAAGCTACGTGCAGCCAAACCAGACCTGATCATCGGCCTTGCCAATGATCATGTTCTCAACATGCCGGTCGACGATACCCATGATTTCTGTATCGGAACTTCCGCTGCCTGGACCGGGCCAGCAGAGTGGTTCCGAGACTGGGTAAACGTCCAACCCTATTCTGTCAGGGGAAATTCACCGGTGGCGCAACTGCTGTTTGACGGACTTTCCGGATACGGATTTGACATTATTTCAAGGAACGAACTTCTATTTGACGACAATTGGTCGGTACCCTTGAAATACCTAACTCCCGATTACGACATACCGCTTGTACCAATCCATATGAACTGTATCGTTCCACCGATACCGTCACCCCAGCACTGCTTCAACTTCGGCCAGGCGGTACATAAGATCATAGAAAATGACCTACCAACCGACATGCGCGTCGCTTTCATGGGTACCGGAGGTCTCAGCCACGATCCAGGTGGACCAAAATATTTTGACGTTGACGAAGAATTTGACCGCTGGTTCCTCGGCCTCCTAGAGGAAGGCGACCCCGAAAAGGTGTTACGCGAATGTACACCGGCGAAAATGAGTGCCGCTGGTGATGGGGGTACGTCGGAACTCGTCGCCTGGATCAGCGCAATGGCTATGGTAGGTGACCGCAAGGCAATCACCGCCTGTTACGAGCCGGCGGTCGAATTACGTTGTGGTATGGGCTGTGTATACTGGGAAATGCAGAAGGAACCTTAAGATGTCCAAACAATATGCGACCCAAGAAAAAGGGCTATTAAATGGACTGGCAGAGACCCTCAATCCCGTCCATACCGCTATTATAGTGGTCGACATGCAGAATGATTTCTGTGCCGAGAATGGCTATATCCATACGACTCAGGGCGCGGATATGAGCGGAAATAAACGACTTGCAGAACGGATTGGAAAACTGGTTAACGCAGGGCGCGCCGCGGGTTGCAAAATTGTGTGGATCAAGGCGATCTATGACCACGATCTACTACCCGCACCGATGCTTTCGAAGATGCTGGACAAAGGTGAGGGCGCAGTTTGCTGCGAATCTAACTCTTGGGGGGCAGATTTCTATGAGATCGGCCCGGAAGACGGTGAACAAATTGTAGAAAAGCGCTGCTATTCTGCATTTCATAACACGCAACTGGACGACATCCTTCGCCGACACGGCATAAAATCCCTTGTGATGACTGGCGTCGCCACCAATGTCTGTGTCGACAGCACCTTACGCGAAGCATTCTTCCATGGCTATTACATCGTCATGCCACCCGACTGTGTGGGTTCCGCCAACTTGGCACTGCACGAAGCTACAATCACATCGGTAGGCCTAATTTTCGGTGAGGTTCCGGAGGGGAAAACGGTGATGGATATCTGGGCCAGCAAGTCGGAGACAGTGAAAGCGGCAGAGTAAATGTCACCGTATTCACTTTTTAAAAAGTAGAGACCTTTGGAGCAAATTGTTAATCTTTTTCAATAGTCGCGGAATACTGCCGATTGTCCCCTAAAACACGTTAGTTGAGAGGCGTTCATTTATACAATTTTTTGGCTACCGTATTTCGGAAGCCAATCTCGAAATTTACTTCGAAGCCACTGAAACTTCATATCCCGCTTGGCGGTCGGCCCTCCCAAGCATCCTGCAGGAGTTCACGTATGGCGTGACGATCATAGTCCCGAAGGTTGAAATAGCGGTCAATCATAATTCTGTCTGCAGCTTCGTCTAAGTCGCTTTCCGGTAGACCGAGATCCTTCAGTCCCTCCGCCGCACCGCTTTTACCGAGTAATTCAAAAAGGGCACGTGGCGCATCTCGGGGATCCACATCTAATGCGCGCGCGATTCCCGCCATCGCATCCGGAGCGGCATTCCGGTTATAGTTAGTCGAATGGGGAAGAACGACCGCGTGGGTCGGACCATGAGGCAAATCAAATC
This sequence comes from Alphaproteobacteria bacterium MarineAlpha11_Bin1, assembly GCA_002937455.1. The sequence continues at coordinate 194,591 of PTJZ01000005.1, read as the reverse complement.
CACCGCCCAATGTGTGTGCGATCTTGTGATGTATTGTGGTACCTGAAGACATCAGCGTCGTACCACACAACCATGCACCCTGCATGGCCGCGGATCTTGCAGTTATATCTTGCGGATCCTGTGCCAGTTTCACTAGTGCTGCCGACATTATTCGAATACCATTTTCCGAGAACATATTAGCAACTGGATTAGCATCTTCGCCGAGGTAAGAGCTGACAGCGTGCGAGATTGAGTTGAACCCGCTCGCAATCGATACGTCGAGAGGAACATCAAGAGTCAGTTCGGGATCATAGATCAGGGTGCGTGGCAGCATCCGAAGGCTCCGATAATTTGTACGCACCCCGTCACGGCCTATGATGCCTTGAAGCGCCGTGGTTTCCGATCCGGAATAGGTGGTAACGATACATAACACTGGCTGACCCTGCTCTAGCGCGATAGCCTTTGCGAGTCCGACCGCTGTGCCGCCACCATAGGACACCAAGCAATCCGCTTGGAGCTCCTGGGCCATTTCTCGGCCGCACTCTACCGCCGTCAGAGGAACAAAAATTTTGGCCGAGTCGCAGATACCTACGAAACGATCGCCTAAGGTAGCCGCCATCTTATCGACCTCAGCTACACGGCTTTTAGTGCAACAGAACATCACTCGCGTCCCACCAAGCGCCGCCACCTCGTCGGCAAGTTCTGAAACACGCCCTGCACCGTGAATAACGCGGCCTGGCATTCCAACATGGTTAAACGAAGTCAAAAGGTCACTCCTGTTTCAGGATAACGGCGTTCGCGCTGCATTGATGGTTAACAAAATATTACGAAAATTCATAAGTAACCATATTGGTGCTCATGATCGAGCTTCATAATTTCGGACTTAGTCTAGCCAAATTTTCTAGTGTCTCCAAAGATACCTAATGCATTAAACTTTGGTTAGTCGAATAATCTATTCATTAGTTTTTCAGCATTTTTCTTATAGATTTTGGCCTGTACGTCCTCTTCCAGTTCCATCCGTCTCAACGACTCGAAGGTTTCCGCGACAGGCGCGAACGGCGCGTCAGTCGAAAACAATACATGCTCGGGGCCGAAATAGTCGATCCCGGTAGGGAAAGCCGAGGACGAGCCAAACATGGCAGTATCGCCATAGAACATCCTAAAGTATTCACCATGCGGGCGTTTAAGAGAAGAGAGCACCTCGGAATAATCCTCATTCGCCGTGCGTGCGCCCAATACCGACAGCCCGGCACCGACCCGTTCTTCAAAATAGGGAATCATTCCTCCCAGGTGATGAGTCAGAATTTTGATTTTGGGATAGCGGTCAAAAAGACCCCACAACACAAGCCGCACCATTGCGACAGAGGTTTCGTATGGCCACCCAAGCGCCCACCAGATCTCGTAACGTGATTTTTCCTCTGCCATGTAGTCGGTCATATCGGAGGTACGCGCAGGATGCATCCAAATCGGTAAATCGTATTCCGCCATTGCTGCAAAAACCGGTTCGAAATCTGGATGGTCTAAGGGTCGACCACCAACATTGGTAAAAATTTGAACACCAACAGCGCCAAGGTCGCGTACTGAACGATGCAACTCTTCCATTGTTTCATCGATTGAGTGCATGGCTAGCGCGGCAACAAAACAGGGGAAACGATCCCTATTCTTTTCTACTAATTCAGCCATGGCATCATTGCCGATGCGTGCCAGCTCAATACCCTGCTTCGGCGTCGTGACATCCTCAAGCGGCGGGTTTGGTAGCGAAATGATCTGGCGATAATCACCGAACGGGTCCATCGCCCGAAAGCGAACGTCTAGATCATGAACAGCGGCGACCGATTGCATACGCTTTCCGATATTACCTAACGAGGGCGCAATCTCGCCCATACGTTTGAAGAAATCCGCGGGAAATATGTGAGTGTAGATATCGATGTACATTATTCCTCCCCATATGCCATTTAAAAGAGTAACGCGTTTATGGAAATGAAACACTTCCCGCTGCAAAAAGTTCGCCCTAACTAATCTTCTTGTCTAGGTCCACGGGCTTCGAGAATATGCTACGCATAGACGGTGTGTCCGCCCTAAGGGACTGGAGAAATATGCATATCGCGGAGAAAAATAGGGCCTCCCTGCTCGATCCTCAAAAGTTCTGCGACCCTCTGACCACCGTCTCAGGAGATGTACGCGCGTCGGTATCACTGCGTAGTCTTAAGACACTATGGATCAATACAGGCACCCTATGCAATCTGACCTGTACCAACTGCTATATCGAATCGAGTCCAACTAACGACCGACTAGTCTATGTTACAACAGCGGAAGTTATCGACTATCTGGATGAAATCGAGGCAAACAGCCTTGGTACAGAAGAAATTGGCTTCACCGGGGGTGAGCCTTTCATGAATCCTAATATCATCGATATCCTTGAAAAAACTCTAGAACGTGGGTTCCGTAGCCTAGTTCTTACCAATGCGATGCGACCTATGGCCAAAATGCAGAAGAGCCTGCTGCGCCTGCGCGAAACATACCAGGACCGGCTCGTGCTCAGAGTATCGATTGATCACTACGATCAGCTATATCACGAGATGGAACGAGGTAATCGTTCGTGGAAACCGACAATCGCCGGTCTCGTTTGGCTATCGAATAACGGTTTTACGCTCAAAGTCGCCGGCCGCACATTCTCAGAAGAAGATGAAGGGAGCTTGCGTCAAGGCTATGGAAGATTATTCAAATGTCTTGGCCTCAAATTGAACTCGCAGGACCCCCTAGACCTCGTGCTATTCCCGGAAATGGAAGAAACGACTGACATTCCAGAAATAACCACCTCCTGCTGGGAAGTTTTAAACGTCGCCCCCGACACGATGATGTGCGCGAACTCACGGATGGTGGTAAAGTACCGTGGCGCTGAAAAGCCCATGGTCGTACCTTGCACCCTGCTACCCTATGATAGGCGGTTTAATATGGGAGAAACACTCGCCGATGCCAAAGCCGACGTTCCACTGAACCACCCCCATTGTGCTAAGTTCTGCGTTCTGGGTGGAGGTACCTGCAGCACAGTTTAGATCCCATTCGGGTGTTTCATAAACAAAATATAGATAAGCTGACTGATGTCCTATAGTCGTTTATCGAGCCACTTAAACATCTTCTTCATAGAATCCGCCGTTGCTGCGGCACGGTAACCTTGCGGGTTATGAAAATTTTGGAATGCGTGTCCGCAGCCATCATAACGGTGAAATTCATGATCGATATCCAGCTCTTTCAAACGTTCATCGATTTTGTCCACATCCGCGGGTGACGGGTTTTCATCGTCATTACCGAAGAATCCCAATGTTGCACCACGCAATTTCACAAGTCTATCGAAAGGCGATACGTGGCCGGATCCGAGTACCTTAAACATGTTACCACTGTAATAAGCGACGTTACACTTGAAGGCTCCAATCTCGGCGGCGCCCAGGAATGACACCCGCCCACCCATGCAGTGCCCCACAATACCCATTCGGTCACCATCAACCGATTCCAATCCCTGAAGTAACGAGACCGTTGCATTCAGGTCATTGAGTATCTCGTTGTCATCGAGGTTTTTTATAGACTCCCTCGTATCCTCGCCCGAGGGTCGGCGGTGATGCAGGTGTGGCGCGGCCGCGACGTATCCACTGCCGGCAAGGTCTTGAACGAACCTAGTTGTCGCCGCGTCAAGACCAGTGCGATGATGAGCAACGACGATTGTTGGATACGGTCCCGACTCAGACGGCTCGTCGACAAAGACTTCCATGTCGGACCCTTGAACGTTCAGTTTTTCCCAACGAGCATTCGATGGCATATTGATCTCCCGTATAATCCGCAGTTCACCTTAGACGATGGTATTGGGAAATACGACTGGGTAGCCGGCGCCCGGCTTAGTTCAACGCAATACGCGCGCGCTAATGCGAATTATGCCAATTTCGGTCTTTCCGGAGATTGCCGAGTAAAGGTATCGCGCCTATGCGGCCAAAAGTACCAACGCAAAGAATTTTGGCGAATGCGCACGGTTCATATCTTACGCCGCGCGCTACGCACGATATCGCCGATTCGTCTTCGAGAAAAATACTATAACGCCCCCCCCCCCCGCAGGATCCACAGACCCTTTCAGAGGGGTGCATATTTGGGGAAAAATATAACTTCTCGAACCTTAAATTATAGCCGAAAACTGAGGGCGAACATATTGCGTTCGCTTGTCAGCGCCGATAATCTAGAATAGTTAGGTTCCGAACCAATTTGGGCTTAAAAACATAGTTTAGGATGAAGGGTGACCGGAATAATGGAATTGCAGGGCTTGGACATCGAAGTCGTACGCAAGGGGTCTGGACAGCCGCTTTTGCTGCTCCACGGGGGCGGTGGCCCGACAGCGCAGATGCCATTTGCCGATCGATTAGCCGAAAAATTTGAGATCATAGCTCCTACCCATCCGGGATTTAACGGTAGTAAAATACCAAAGCATTTCACTCGTATCGATGATCTGATCTACCTTTACCTAGACCTGCTCGATGTCTTGGACCTTACCGACGTAGTTTTAATGGGATTTTCCATGGGAGGCTGGACCGCGGCTGAGCTAGCGGTAGCAAATTCTAACCGGCTTTCACGGCTGTTTCTTGTAGATTCCGTGGGCGTAAAGGTAAACGGCCGAGAAGACCGAGATATCGCTGATGTGTTTGCTCTACCGGCCGATAAACTTGCCGAAATCATGTTCCATGATGTGTCACTAGCGCCCGATCCACAAGAAGTGCCGGACGAGCAGCTACAAATCGTCGCGGGGAATCGAACTGCGCTGGGCGTCTACACGTGGGATCCCTATATGCACAACCCAAAGCTCCCGCATCGTCTACATAGGATTAAAATCCCCACTCATTTCATTTGGGGTGCCAGTGACGGGTTGGTAACGCCAGAATACGGAACGAAGTTCTGCAACATGATTGAAGGGGCGACTATGACTGTGATAGAGGAAGCTGGTCACTCGCCTCAGATGGAGCAACCAGACCGGTTCGTTGACGCTGTGTTTGAATTGGCAGGGTAATATAGGAGTAAGAATATGAAATCTTGGTGGTTTACCGAAGACTGTTATCCTCACCTGCCGGATGAAGATACATACCGATCTATACGTGTCGATTTGCCAAACCAACATTGCGATCCGGAAATCGCTTCAGACCTTTACAACCGGTATCTTGATCTATGGTGCGCCTGCGACGAGATCGGACTCGGCATCATGCTTAATGAACATCACCAAACCGCGACCTGTATGGTACCTGCGGCGCCTATTATGCTTGGTATCTTGGCCCGCCAAACAAAAGAAGCTCGCCTCCTTATTTTGGGTAATCCACTACCAAACCGCAACCAGCCTGTCCGCGTGGCGGAGGAAATGGCACTGGTTGATGTAATCTCAAAGGGTCGCGTTGAGTGTGGGTTCGTCCGCAGTGTGCCCTACGAGGCAGCAGCAGCAAATATTATGCCATATAGAGGATCTGATCGGATGTGGGAAGCCCACGACCTGATCCTGAAAGCATGGACTACACATGACGGTCCTTTCAATTTCGAGGGCGAGTGGTATCACCACAGGCAAGTAAATATATGGCCTCGGCCGTATCAACAGCCGCATCCACCCGTCTGGATTACGATGGGAAGTAATGGTTCGGCTCGGCCCGTAGCGCAACATAAGCATATCGGTGCGGTTTTCCTCGCCGGCTATCCACGTATCCGGGACGTGTTTGACGGTTACCGAGAAGCATATCTGGAAGCGCATGGGGAGTATGCGCCACTGGACCGGCTAGCCTATCTCGGACTTTGCTATATTGGTGAGAACGAACGCGAGGCTGAGGAGGGCGCTCGCAAGCTACTGTGGTACATGGAGTCCAATAAGGTCCCACCAGAATGGAGTAACCCCCCCGGTTATCATCCTCCCGCGGTATCCGCTAACGTAATGCGTGGCGTCACAGGTTCTGGCGTACCCACAAAACCAACTCTGGAAGAGCAAATGGCGCGTGGCAATGTGTTCGCTGGCACACCAGACCAAGTATTTGAACAAATAAAGTCCTTCTGGGAGTATTCGGGCGGTTTCGGCCACATGTTGATGATGGGTCAGGCTGGATTCTTGTCAGACTCCGACGCACTGAAATCCATGACACTCTACAAGGAAGAGGTGGAACCTCGCCTAAAAGAATTAGAGGCGAATACTGATCCCGCCGAATTGTGGGAAAAGAGCAAAGCGGCTCCCGTCCGTGAGGGAATAGATCTTGGTAATTTTGCGCCGGAGTTTGTCCGGTAAAGTTTTACGCCGACCGATAGCTTTCGCACCCCCTTTCCATTGGACCGATTTACGCTTGGAGTTCTAACTTTAGATGAATTAGCTTCGGCCCAAGCGACAAAGGGACGTAAATTATATGAACGACCTCAAAACCTGGTTCTTCACAGAGGACTGCTACCCCGATCTCCCGGATCAAGATACCTACGGGTCCATCCGTGTAGACCTACCAAACAAGTATTGTGAACCAGATAACGCGAGCCGACTATATAACCAGTATTTAGATATTTGGTGCGCAGCTGACGAAATGGGTCTGGAAATTATGCTTAATGAGCATCACCAGACGGCCACTTGCATGGTGCCTGCAGCCCCCATAATGATGGGTATCTTGGCTCGACAGACCCAAAATGCCAGACTTCTTATCCTTGGCAATCCCCTTCCTAACCGCAACCAGCCGGTTCGCGTGGCCGAGGAAATGGCTCTGATAGACGTCATTTCAAAAGGACGAGCCGAAGTTGGTTTTGTCCGCAGCGTTCCATACGAAGCGGCGGCGGCGAACATCCTGCCATATCGAGGGTCTGAACGACTATGGGAAGCTCACGACCTTATTCTGAAAGCATGGACTACCCATGATGGGCCCTTTAATTTTGAAGGTGAATGGTATCATCATCGTCAAGTAAACATCTGGCCCCGCCCATACCAACAACCTCATCCACCGGTATGGATCACCGCAGGCAGCGCAGGTAGCACCTTGCCGGTTGCACAGAACAAACATGTGGCGGCTATTTTCTTGGCAGGTTATTCCAAGGTCCGGCCCATATTCGACGCTTACCGCAAGAATTATCTCGGTCTTCATGGCGAACATGCCCCTCTTGACCGTCTCGCTTATTGCGGACTGATATATGTGGGTGATGACGAGAAGGCAGCCGAAAATGGTGCTAACAAGATGATGTGGTATATGCAAGCCAACAAGGTAGCAGACCACTGGAAAAACCCACCCGGGTACCATACCCCTGCAGTCTCGGCAAATGTTCTGCGTGGGGCGCATGTTTCTGGCTCTGGTGCGGCCTACAGCACCGACTTGAAGGAACATATGCGTCGCGGCAACGTGTTTGCCGGAACACCCGATCAAGTATTCGAGCAAATCAAGGCTTTCTGGGAATATTCGGGCGGCTTCGGACATATGCTTATGATGGGACAGGCCGGCCATATGACAGAAAAAGAGACGCTTCGTTCGATGACACTTTATAATGACGAGGTCTACCCGCGTCTGAAAGAACTCGCGAAGGGCTGGGACCCTGAAGCTATCGAGGAAAAACGTGCCGCGATGCCCGATAGAGATCATGCCGGTATCACCGAACTCGCGGTCGATTTTGTGAGGTAATCAGATCAAGCAGATGATAGACATAGAATCCAAATATATCGAAGTCGATGGGATCCGAACCCATTATCTAGAAGCGGGTCCGAAGGGTGCGCCCACTGTAGGGCTCCTACATTCCGGTGAATTTGGTGGCTGCTCTGAAATTAGCTGGGAATACACTATCCCAGCACTGGCAGAGCATTTTCACGTGCTGGCAGCTGACTGGCTGGGCTTCGGACGCACTGATAAAATATACGATTTTGCAAATCAGCGAGCCCGGGTCTACAATCACATGGCTCGATTTTACGAGATCATGGGCGTGCAGGAGGCAGATTTTATAGGAAATTCGATGGGCGGATCGAATCTCGCCCGCATGATAGCTGATCCACCACCACCGCTCCCCGTGCGTTCGGCCATTCTTTGCTCAGGAGGTGGCTTCACACCCCTTACAGACGAACGCAAAGTACTCCTTGCTTACGATTGTTCCGATAATGCCATGAGTAGGCTGCTGCACGCGATGCTCCATGATCCGAAATGGGGAAATGACGACGCCTATGTCGCAAAACGTCAAGAGGTCGCGTTGTTGCCGGGTGCATATGAAGTCGCTAGTGCGCCGCGACTTAAACGCCCCGAGCCGGAAACCGCCGACGACATTCCATCAGCACAAAGTTTTGGCATTCCCGATAATACCGTCTACGAAAATGTAGAGGTCCCCGTTTTGATCATAGCAGGCGAAAATGACCCGCTACGGGAACCGGGTTATTCTAATGATCTTGCCAACCGTATCCCGGACAACGAACACCATATCTTCGAAAGCTGTGGACACTGCCCCAATATCGAGCATGCCGACAGGTTCAATGAACTTGCTATTGAGTTTCTGAAACGCGTACACAATCAGAACTAATTGAACAGTGTGCATTCCGTACCAAATAGTCTCGAAAATCAGAGCTTTGTAATGACCTCTGCGGGATAAATAGGGCACTATTAAAGTAATTTAATGACTGGAAATATGCGGGGTTACACCCGCTATTCCGGCTACTTTACCGACTCTCGGAGTATCATCATTTTCCCACCTTTCCTGATTAAGGGATCGGTTCATAGCATTGTGTTTCTGTAGCTTTTTAAATGTAACCCATCCTATTTCCTTATCGTCGATGTCTTCGGTAAACACGCTAATAATCACGCCGTAATGTCATCGATGATATCTTCTTGTATTCCAAATACAGGGTCTTGGCGGGTTCAATCAGAATGCGTTAGTGTCCTGTTATGTCGATAAGTTTCCGGACAGACAGCGAAGACGAGAAATCCTTCCGAACTGAAGTCAGAGGTTGGATTTCTGAGAACCTTCCCGATGATTTGCGTGGCTGGTCGACCCGTCCTCCGTTTGATCGTGCAATGTGGTGGCATCGTGCACTCCATTCAAAGGGTTGGATAGCTCCGGCCTGGCCAAGGGTCTATGGCGGCATGGAGGCAAATCTAAACGAACAGATTATTCTGAAAGAGGAGTTTGCCCGCGCCGGAGCGCCCGAAATCTCGGCCCAAGGGATTAACCATGTCGGGCCGGTGCTGATGGAATTCGGAACGGACTTACAGAAAGAACGCTACCTACCTCCAATTCTGACTGGAGAGGAAACTTGGTGTCAAGGCTACTCTGAGCCAGGCGCCGGTTCTGACCTCGCAAGCCTCCGTACTCGTGCAGATATCGATGGAAAGTATCTCATCGTCAACGGATCTAAAATCTGGACAACCTGGGCACATTATTCAGATTGGATTTATGCTTTGGTAAGAACCGATCCTAAAGCGCAGCGCAAGCAGGCCGGGATAAGTTTCGTAATGATCGAACTAAAAACACCAGGGATCAACATCCGACCTATCAAGACGATTACCGGCGACGAAGAATTTGCCGAGGTATTTTTCGATGATGTCAGGGTACCGTTACTGAATTTGGTTGGTAAGCTGAACGACGGCTGGCGAGTTGCCAACGCGCTACTTGCTCACGAACGGCTCGGAACCGCCAACCCACAACTTTTGTTCGAGGCAATCGAAAGAGTGCAAAAAGTGGCCAGATCAACGGGTGCCATGGACGATCCGTATTTTCTTGAACATCTGGCGGAGGTGAATATCGATACAATAGGCTTCGCTGCCATGTTCGCTCATGCTGCGGAGATAGCGAATGCCGAACGATCGCTCGGGCTCGATGCGTCGATAATGAAGATCAACGGCACCGAACTTCTACAGCGGATTTGCGATCTACTTCTTGAAGCTGCGGGAACTGACGCAGCGCTGGTCGACCGCATTAATACCGATGAAGGTCCGATCGAGATCGCTCCACTGTTCATGCAGGTCCGTCGCGCCACAATCTATGGTGGCTCAAATGAAATTCAGCGGAATATCCTGTCAAAAAAATTACTTGGCCTGCCGAAATAGCAAGCTTTCACTGGTCACTGAACCAATTCGCTAACTCTTTACAGGTATTTATCCGGAAATTATTCCTCGCGAATTATAATTTCGTCATCCGCAATGAAGGAAAGTACCTGAGCTGCACTCTCTGTCATGTTATCCTGTATACACTCATTATTCGATTTCCTTATCCATACTGCTCATCATGTCGAAGACAGGCCGCCCGACCGAGGAGCTAGAATTATTATAGAGTCTCCCTCATAATGCTTGTTAGTAGACCAGCCCATTTCAGCATGGGGTTTTTTAGTAGTATCCCTAAGCCAATCCTCAGCAAGAAGCTACGCGTCTTTACCAAAATTTTTATTCATCCTGGGGTGCTCATAAAATCTTTCTCTGAGAAGATGGGTTCAATCGCCTTGAGCGTATTGATTGCTTTCACAGTAACCACAGTCCCATCGAGCGGTGCGCAAGTTACCTATACCGAAGACGAAAAGGGGCTGATCCTCTCGCACGGCCCATGGCCAGTGAAGACAGAACCCGATCCCAGTAATCGTTTCTCTGGCAATGCTGAGGCTATAGCATATGGGAGAGCTCTTTTTGAGAGCGTCGATTTGTCCGTCGACCGAAGCCGAAGTTGCGCTACTTGTCACGTCCCTGAGTACGGACATAGCGATGGCCAACCTAACCGTAAAACCCTTTCCGGGGTTAATCGCAATACCCTAGCACTATTCAACATGCGCCTGAACACTTGGTACGGCTGGGACGGAAAATCCGATAACCTTTGGGCGCACTCTATAGCGCCTATCCTAGATAATCAGGAAATGGCAATGACCCCGGAAAAACTTCAGGTGCGTATCACTCACAACCCAAACCTCAGTTTGAAGTACCGCGCAGTATTTGGGGCAGACGCGACAGCCCACGACTCGGAAAACACCCTAGTTAATATCAGTAAAGCATTGGCCGCATATCAGGAAACATTGACCTCGGACAAGTCGAAGTTTGATTCCTTCCGTGACGCTCTAGAGGTAGGAGATGCAAACGGGATTGCCGCCTATCCAGCAGCAGCACAGCGGGGTGCAAAGCTATTCGTCGGGCGTGGGCGTTGCGAACTTTGCCATTTCGGGCCCAACTTCACCAACGGTGAATTCCACGATATCGGACTGCCCCAATTCCAAGATTCAAGCGATATCGATAAAGGCCGCTACAGCGGCATAAAGCTGCTACGCGGTAGCCGCTACAACCTTCTGGGTAAATTCAATGATGATGCCGATCGTACTACAGCTGGCTTCACCCGACATCTGCAGTTGACCCAGAAAAATTCGGGAGAGTTCCGGGTGCCGAGTTTACGCAATATAACAAAGACCTCACCCTACATGCATAACGGATCGAAAGAGACGCTGGAAGATGTGGTGCGCCATTACTCCGAGATCTCCCAAAAGCGCCTGAATCTAATAAACGAAAAGCTACTCCAGCCCCTAAGCCTCACCGACGAAGAAATTGCCGATTTAGTCGCGTTCTTACGGACACTTTAAATGTACATCCGTCCTAGTTCGCGGGAATAACTTCGCATGCTAAAAGTACTAGAGATATCAGGGAGTAATACTTGATCATGGGTATCATACGTAACATCCTTTTTATAATGTGTGACCAGCTGCGCTGGGATTATCTATCATGCAACGGCCATCCACACCTGGAGACGCCGCATATCGATAAACTCGCTGCAAAAGGCGTTAACTTCGTCAACGCCTTTGTCCAGTCGCCATTGTGCGGGCCCTCTCGTATGTCATACCTAACCGGGCGCTATGTCCATTCGCACGGGGCCACATGGAACGGCGTGCCACTATCTGTGGGCCAGACCAATATTGGTGATTTCCTTCGACCACACGGACTGCGCTGCGCGCTCGTCGGAAAGACCCATATGACGCCGGACGAAGAAGGCATGAAACGTCTCGGCGTCGATAAGATGTCTGAACTCGGCATACTGACATCGGAATGTGGGCTAGAACCGGTAGAGAGAGACGATGGCCTGTGGCCAGACAAACTGGTCGACCCCAACTACTCTTATAACAAATTCCTCAAATCCAAGGGGTATGATGGCGAGAATCCTTGGCACGATTGGGCCAACTCCGCCGAGGGACCCGACGGTGGTATCCTATCGGGCTGGTATCTTAATTCTAACCACCTACCAGCGCGCGTGAAGGAAGAAGATTCTGAAACCCCTTACATGACCGACCGCGCGATCGAGTTCATGGACGCTCAGGGAGAGGATCCCTTCCTACTCCACCTGTCATACATCAAACCACACTGGCCTTATATCGTCCCAGCGCCCTACCACAACATGTATAGTCATAATCAAATTTCACCTGCAGTAAGGTCAGAAACGGAGCGAGACAACCCACACCCCGTACTCAAAGCACACATGAAGCACCCGGAAAGTCTAAACTTTTCGATTGACGATGTGCGCAACAACGTAATGCCCGCGTATATGGGGCTCATTAAGCAGATCGACGACCAGATAGGGCGGTTGTTTGGCTGGATGGAAAAGGCCGGGCGCATGGACGACACGATGATTGTCTTTACCTCTGACCATGGCGATTATCTCGGCGACCACTGGCTCGGTGAGAAAGAGATGCTACACGAATGCTCAATCCGCGTGCCGATGATCATCTATGACCCGGATGCGGCAGCGGATGCAACGCGCGGCGCGAAGGACGAAACCTTGGTTGAATCACTCGATATTATCCCTACATTTCTTGACGTCTTTGGAGGATTGGTCGACAAGGAACATCTGTTGGAGGGACAGTCGCTACTTCCAACGCTACGTAGCACGCAAGACGAAGAATTACGCGACGCGGTATTCTCCGAGATTGATTATTCTTTTAAGCCGGCTCGTACATATACCGGCCGAGAACCCGCAGAGGCGCGCGGCTTCATGATTCGTACCGGACGCTGGAAATATATCCTTTGGGAAGGCTACCAGCCGCAGCTTTTTGACCTAGAAGCAGATCCTACCGAGTTCAGCGATCTCAGTGAAACTACTGAATATAGGGATATTTGCGACGAACTGCACGAACGCCTATTCCAGTGGCTTCGCACCCGCGCTACCCGCATCACCATGTCCGAAGAAACAGTCCGCAATCGCACTGGCGGAGCGCCCAAGCATGGAATTATCATTGGCGAATGGTCACCCGAAGAGACCATAAAAGGTGACCCGGAGTCAGATTACTGGGTGGAGTGACGCGGCAACTCACTGATCCTGAATATCGGGGTGAATTGGTCTCGAGGGACTAAACACCCGCCGCTTTCCCATCAGAGCGCGGGTCAGAGCCACCCTCCATTATCCCGTTAGAACTCACCGATACCCCTCCGGCATGGCCCACAAGGTCGGAGAAGGAATCAATCACCTGCACATCGTGTCCTGCGTCTCCCAAAACCGTAAAAAGATCCGGGGCGAAGCGACTCTCCAGTTTTAGATTAGTTCCCGTGTCACCCCAAGTTCGGCCGAGTATGAACCGCGGTGCAGTAATGGCCGCTTGTAGGGACTGACCGAAATTCACGTGCCGTGTATAAACGAGCGCCTGCGTCTGTGGTTGGCCATCGCCACCCATCGCGCCATAAGATAGAATCTTTCCGTTAGATAGCTCGGCTAACGCCGGATTGAGTGTATGGAATGGTCGCCGACCGGGTGTAAGACGGTTCACGTCGCCGTCTTTTAACGAAAAACTCGATCCACGATTCTGCCACAATATCCCTGTGTCCTCGAGTACGATACCGGCCCCGAACTCCCAGTAGATACTCTGGATGAAAGATACGGTATTACCGGCAGAGTCGATGGCACCCATCCATATGGTATCGCCATTTTTGGCTGAGAACGGCCAAGGCATCGCAGTCCGTAAATCGATATTGGTAGCTCGGGCATCTAGATCGGCGGCATTTAAAAATTCTTCGGGCGGGACGGTCATAGCGACCGGATCCTGTACATGGGCGTTACGGACAATAAAGGCCTGCTTAATGCATTCAACTAACCCGTGTACGTGGGTGAAGCCTTCTGGCTCCGAAACACCAAGACGATCAAACAGGCCGAGGATCATGAGGGATGCCAAACCTTGTGTAGGTGGCGGCATATTCCATACCGTGCCAGTCGAGAGCTTCAATTCTAGCGGTTTAAGTGTTCGCGCCCGATGACGCGCCAGATCATCGCCAGAAATGGGCGATCCAACTCGCGCCAGATCGGCAGCGATAGAAGCGGCTAAGTCTCCCTGATAGAATGTTTCGAAACCATCGGCGGCCAATTTGCGCAAGCTCGCACCCAGCCGAGGTTGATTGAAAATATCACCCTCCGTGGGGGGAATTCCATCATGTAAAAAGCTCTCACAAAATCCCGGCAACCCGTTGAGTTCATGCAGTTTATTTGATGTGTTACGCGACTGGTTTCCGGTAACCGGGAAGCCCTTTTCAGCGTAGTGTATCGCCGCCTCGAGCAACTCCTCGCGTGATTTTGTACCTCCCAAATCATCCGCCAGGCCGAGTGCCACCCGCCAGCCGGATAGTGTGCCCGCCACAGTATTAGCCGCCAGCGGACCTCGCGACGGAATCGTGTCATGCCCGGCCCGCGCATACAGATCGTCTGTAGCATCTGCAGCAACAGCACCACTGGCATCAATGCCGATCGGTTTCTTGCCAGCTGGTTTGACGATCCAGAAGCCGTCGCCACCGATAGCATTCATATGTGGATACACCACTGTGATTGCTGCCGCCATAGCGATCATCGCCTCGACCGCGTTACCGTCATTGCGCAAAACGTCACGGCCGGCATCCGCAGCTAGGTGGTGGGGGGCGGAGACGATACCGTCACTCGAAAAAACCGAATTAAGCAATTTGAGATTTCCTGTTTGCAGCCAAATGAACCTCTGCCACCGGGTGGTATCCAGCTTCGAATACAGGGTGACGCAGGAATAGTTCTGGATCGTGACCTGGGACTATGCGGTCGGTCTTCCCGCCGACAGCGTCACGTATATCCCGGTAAACCTTTATCAGATTCCAAGTATTTCCTTGCACATAGGCTGGGGGCCACATGCGTTCGATATTCTCGTACCAATAGACGCAATCTCCTGCGACGACATAAGGTCCGTCAGAGGTCTGAACCTCCACCCATTGGCAGCCAAAAGTGTGAGATTCATAGGCTAGCCGACACCAGACACCAGGCGCGAATTCGGTGTCACCGTCCATGAGGTTAACCCTTCCCTCCGACAGAAGGAATTCGACCGCATCGAGATCCTTTTCTTGCATTGATGATAGCGGCCACATGGTAGTGTCGGACCCCAGCCCGTCCGGCATCCCGTATACCTCTTTCCAGCCTTCATACTCAGTGCGTTGAACATGAAAGATGGCATTCGGAAATTGTTCGAGATTGCCAGCATGGTCGAAATGAAGATGGGTCAAGATTACATCTTCAATGTCCTCCGGTGCAAAGCCAACCTTGGCGAGGATCGTGTCCGGTTGTTCAACATTTTCATAATTTTTGCCGCTAGGGGACCAATCTCCCTTCATTCCGGTGTCTATTAGGATCGGCTTTTCGGAGTCGACCTCGCCGCCATAGATCAGAGAATAGATCATAGGGTTGTTGATGCGGCCTTTATTTGAATTGACCAGTGTGCCGCCGAAGAAATCCCGCGGCATATCCGACCGCGCATAGCGGAACGCCCAAATTGACCAATCTGCAGCCATGATTTAACTCCTTTTTATCCACCGTTACTGCCCGTCTAGGACCCGCCCAGAGATGAGCTGTGAGCGGCCCTAAGAAAGAGGGGGAAATGGGTAGACTCGTGTACAAAGGGACTATGGAACGATGATCACTGACCTTACCGTCTCGCGCGTTAATCTCACCGGCGTCTATTTTCATTACGCAGTTGGCGCCATATTAGCATATCCCAATTGTCTTCATCACGAAACGTTCCTTATAGAATTGTTATACCATCGGGGTCTCTACCGAGCATCTTCTGGAAGGCGGTGCAAGCGCCCGTCTCAACGGCGGCAGCATCCACATACGCGCCGCCGTTATATTTGCGCTCACTGTCCTGCCAAACAGACCACGGCCAGTCGGTTGATCTGTCGCGCTGTGACCAACGTTTTTTCATAACCTTTATCAAAGATTTCTTATGGGGAGCGCGAGATAGTAAATCAAACCGAGAGACTAGTTCATCGCCGATCAATAAGGTGGATGAATGACCCCATGACATTGCCTCGCCGCAGACCGTGGGTACCTAGATCGATACCAGCAGCATCCGTTGCTGTGAACAAGCAGTCAGTATCTTCCTCGTTCACTAGGCTGGAGAAGTGGAACTCGTGCGCACCGTACACTGTGCCGGTAGGGCCCAACGGTGTGTCGGAAATCAGTTTCACTTCGCGGTACCCCAGATGCATTTTACGGTCAGCAAAGCTAGTCTCCAAAGGCAGAAGTTTGGCCATCTGATGCGTATCGCCTTCAGAATCGGTCAGCGTCTCGCCCATCACCATAAAACCGCCGCATTCGCCATAGACGACAGCTCCGCGATCAGCAGCTGATTTTAAACCAAGCAAAAACGTTCGCGCGCCTGACAAAGTGCGAGCATGTAATTCCGGATATCCGCCGGGCAAATAAACCGCGTCCGCTAAACCATCTGGTGCTTCATCAGCCAGCGGCGAGAATGAAACAAGTTCTGCATCGGCAGCAAGCCAGCCATCGAGTACATGGCGGTAATGAAAACGGAACGCCTCGTCCGAAGCAACGGCAATCCTTTTACCGATGGGTGGTACTGGCTGCGGCGGGGCACCGCCGGGACGGGGCGGGACCACAGACATTAGATCGCGAAGACCGGTAATATCAATACTCGATGCTACCAGATCTGCGGCAGCATCTAGAAATTTTTCCAGCGCCATCAGCTCACAAGCCTGCACCAATCCGAGATGGCGCTCTGGAACCACGATACCCGGCATCCTCGGCACACACCCAAGCACTGGAATACCGAGCGGCGCGGCAGCCTCTTTCAACATATCGGCATGGCGCACACTACCGATCCGATTAAATATCACGCCAGCAACTATGACGTCCTCGCGGAAGCTGGCGAAGCCATGTAGCGTAGCGGCGGCACTCTGGGCCTGCGCACTGGCATCGACCACCAGAATCACTGGCAGACCGAGCTGCGCTGCTACATCGGCGGTAGAACCGTATGTCTCGCCTGAGACACCCTGTGCACCGTCAAACAACCCCATCACCCCCTCACCGAAAACAATTTCGGAATAGGCAGCCACCTTGCCGAACAACTTCGAGATTGTACCCGGGCGCATTGCCCATCCGTCGATATTGAGGCAATGGCGTCCACTTGCAGCGGTATGAAATCCCGGATCGATGTAGTCAGGACCTATTTTAAAGGAAGACACTGGCACGTTATTACGTGCGAAATGACGCAGAAGACCAAGGGTAATGGTAGTTTTTCCGCTGCCCGACGCCGGCGCAGCGATAACGGCACCGTACATCAGGCGCTAACCCACTTCGCGCTCGGTACGATTGCCGAGCGGATCAGATGTCAGCATTTTACCGCCGAGCGCGCCAGCCCAATCAAGTCCATCGCGGAGGCGGACTACCTCTCCGATTACCACCATGGCAGGCGGCTTAACCTCCGAATATGCGACGTCTTCGACGCACCGGCCAAGTGTGGTTTCCATCACCATCTCGTCATCTCGCGTCGCATTAGATACGACAGCGACAGCTTCATCTGGGTGTCGGCCGCCATCGAAAAGACGTTGGCGGATTGTCGCCAGATGCTTAATCGCCATGTAAATTACTAGCACTGGAGACCCAGCAGCCAGCGCCGGCCAATCAATCCCGTCTGGGATATCACCCGATGCGCCATGACCGGTGATAAACGCAACGGCAGAATTGGTCTCGCGGTGAGTGAGAGGTATGCCGGCATGGGCAAGCCCGCCAACGCCCGCCGAAATTCCAGGAATAACTCGGAAAGGTATACCCGCTGCCACCAGCGCCAGCGCCTCTTCGCCGCCACGGCCAAATATGAAAGGATCACCACCTTTGAGCCGCAGGACCCTTTTGCTCTCACGAGCCAGCTTGGCCAGTCGGGCAGAGATGTCCGGCTGCTTTGGTGACGGCTTGCCGCCGCGCTTGCCGGCATAGACTATTTCACAAGTTTCGGCGGCCTGCTCAAGAATCTTATCGGCGATCAGCGCATCGTGCACGATCACATCCGCCTGGCGTATGCCGTTGAGCGCGTGGAGTGTCAGCAGCCCCGGGTCACCGGGGCCGGCCCCGGTTAGCCACACCCAACCAGGCTCGAATTGGGGCATTTCGAAAGTGAGCCGTTCCATGAAGAACTCTTAACACATATAACAGTGTAATGGCACGTAAGCCCGAAAGAGAATTACGTCGTGGCTGGACCACGGGCGCCTGCGCGACCGCGGCAGCGAAAGCCGCCTATTCAGCACTTTTGACTGGCCACTTCCCCGATCCGGTACACATTACCCTGCCGAAAGGCGAGAGGCCCGCGTTTGCACTTGCACGGGAAGAAATTGACAAAAACACCGCCCATGCCGCCATCATTAAGGATGCAGGCGATGATCCTGACGTCACCCATGGTGCTTTGATACAGGTCAGTGTCTCTATATGCGGGGCGGGAGACGGTATCAAGTTTCGGGCTGGTGACGGGGTCGGTATAGTTACCCGAGAGGGCCTGCCGCTCCCGGTTGGAGAGCCAGCTATTAACCCTGCTCCACGTCAGATGATTTCAAATACCATTAACGAAGTTGCATCAGCCCACGGTGGAGACGGAAACGTGATCATCACCATTTCAGTCGCCGACGGAGCCGCGCTCGCAGAAAAAACATGGAATCCTCGTCTTGGTATTGTCGGTGGGATTTCTATCCTCGGCACTACCGGTATTGTGGTGCCCTATTCGTGTGCGGCATGGATCGAGTCCATCCATCGGGGAATCGATGTCGCACGCGCGAGCGGTGAACAGACGGTCGCCGGCTGTACCGGCAAAACATCCGAAGAAAAGACCCAGACGATGCTAGGGCTACCCAATCATGCGATGGTCGATATGGGTGATTTTGCTGGCGGTATGCTTAAATATCTACGTACACACCCTGTGCCAGATGTCGTCATCGGCGGCGGGTTCGCCAAGTTGTGTAAGCTAGCGCAAGGTAACTTGGACCTTCATTCTGGGCGCAGCCAAGTCGATCTGTCGTGGCTGGCCGGTATCGCCCGGAATCTCGGAGCAGATGACGTCGCACGTGCCGCAATAGAAAACGCAAACACCGCGGCAGAAGTGCTGTCGCTCGGTCAGACAAATGATATACCACTCGCAGACGAAATTGCCCGCCGCGCCCGAGACGTCGCAAAGGACACTATCGGCAATAGCGGGTCCACAATACGGGTACTGATTTTCGACCGACAGGGTACCCTCGTAGGTACATCCGATGGCTGACCGGCCGCGAGCGCTATTGCTGGGCGGTACATCTGAGGCCGTCGCTCTCGCTCGCAAGACCGCCGAGAATTTTGATGTCACCTACTCGCTGGCCGGACGGACCCGCAACCCGTCTCGTCCCGACAATGTTACCATCCGAACAGGCGGGTTCGGCGGAGTGGCAGCACTATCCGCTTGGCTGCTTGCACGAAACATTGATTTGGTAGTCGATGCCACCCACCCTTTTGCAGAACAGATTTCTTTAAATGCGCATAACTCCTGCCAGATAACCGGGATACCACTGCTCCGCCTACTGCGCCCGGCATGGCAGGCAGTCTCCGGTGATATTTGGTACCACGCCGACGACATCGCGGACGCTAGCCGAAAAATACGAGCCCTAGGCACAGCCGCATTTCTCTCTGTGGGTCACCAGGAGCTTAGAGCCTTCGCCGGCATAGACGATATTAGATTCCTAATACGTACCGTCGATCCACTGGAAACCGTTCCGCTCCTGAAATCCACGTACATTACTGGCCGCGGTCCGTTCTCAGTTGATCAGGAAACGGCGTTGCTTCAAGCGCACGAAATAGATGTTTTAGTGAGCAAAAATGCTGGCGGTAATGGCGCCTATGCGAAGATTACTGCGGCCAGAAACCTCGGGTTATCGGTTTTAATGATCGGGCGGCCTTCATCGTTACCCGGAAATACCGTCGATAATATAGACCGTGCGCTGGACTGGATGGGCATGCATCGGCGCCGGTGAATTGAAGACCGTGCCAGAGATAATCAACTATTTCACCGACTGGAATTTCCGCCCAATGGATATCTGGAATAGGGGTATTGGAAGTTTTTATATTAACCGTTCCTTCTAGAGGAGTAGGGTCGGGTCTGAATAATTATTCTTTACGCCTCGGCCGCAATACGTGCACGTGGTCAGCATCGTATAAAGCAGAATCCGCAAACGCCACGGGAGACAGTACGCGGCCAACCAAAATCAGGGCGGTGCGCGTGATCTTAGCCTCCCGAACTTGATTACGGATATCAGCCAATGTCCCCTCTATCACCTTTTCGTCTGGCCAGCTTGCGCGGAACACGACCGCGACCGGACAATCAGCACCGTAATGAGGCGTCAAGGTTTCACAGACATGTTTCAGGTTGCGGACTGATAGGTGAATTGCCAGCGTCGCTCCAGATCTACCAAGTATATCTAGATCTTCATTCTTGGGCATGGCAGACGCCTTCATCGCGGTACGCGTCAAAATTACCGTCTGTGACACGTCAGGTAGTGTCAGTTCACGTTTCAGCAATGCGCTTGCAGCCGCATAGGCGGGTACGCCGGGTACGATCTCGAAATCGATGCGGAGCGCGTTAAGCCGCCGGATCTGTTCGCCTATGGCACCATAAAGAGACGGATCTCCGGAATGGACCCGCGCCACATCATGCCCGACCGCATGGGCCTTTTCCATATAGCCGATAATATCAGTCAGGGTCATTGATGCAGTGTCGAGAACCAAGGCACCATGGGGTGCGTGGGCTACCACGGCTTCAGGCACCAGAGATCCAGCGTAGAGACAAACCTCGCACCGCGCGATGACGTCGCGTCCACGAATGGTGAGAAGGTCGGGATCTCCCGGTCCCGCGCCGATGAACCAAACCGTCATCCCGTGGCTTTCCTCTCGTTCGATTTTTTTCCGTCGTAGCCGCGCGGAGTGTATACCCACTGCCGTCCGTCGCTTCGCATCACCGCCCGCGTTTCCGAAGAACCTACGAGGACGATTGTCAACATATCTACGTCGGTAACATCCAACGTTTCCAACGTCACCGTGCGGATTTGTTCTCCATCGCGACCCAGATTGCGGGCCAGAACCACCGGTGTCGTCCCGAGGCGGGCATCGAGAAGAATTTCGCGCGCTTTCTTGAGCTGCCAAGTACGACGCATAGAGACCGGATTATAGAATGCGATCACGAAATCCCCTTCGGCGGCTGCGCGGACGCGTCGTTCGATGGCGTCCCACGGGGTAAGTAAGTCTGACAGAGAAATAGTGCAGAAATCATGGCCGAGGGGTGCGCCTGATCTAGCGGCCGCGGCCTGCAGCGCGGAAATCCCAGGACAGACCTCGATCGCAAGACGTTTCCAGTCAGCGTGGCCGCTGGTTTCTAGGAGTTGGAATACCAAGGTCGCCATCGCGTAAATTCCAGGATCGCCGGACGAAACCAAGGCGACCGTTTTGCCCGTTGCCGCAATATCGAGCGCGGCATGCGCCCGGGCCATCTCTTCGCCCAACGGAAAATCGTGACGATTCTTGCCTACTGCGCGGGGTCCAAGAATATCCAGGTACAACGTGTAGCCCACAAGATCAGTCGCTGACGCCACCGCAGATTCCGACTCCGAAGTCATCCAACCGTCACTTCCGGGCCCGGTTCCAACAATCAGCAGCCGGCCTTGCGGTAGACCGGTATCGGCTAATACTATTGGAGATGGCGCCAGCGCAAGAGCACAGGTGGCTCGCGCGGATTTGATCTTGGCAGAAATCAAATTACCTTCTGGGCCACAGGCCGCGAGCGCGGCAGCTTCCGATACGCCATGACACCCAACTTCACGAAAAACCACGTCAGACGGATTTTGCAGCCGCGGTGTTTCAGCCTCCAGCGTCTCTGCATCAAAGAATCTGGCGGGCACGTTCAGAGATACTGCCAGTGCATGGACTGCCGGCTCGTCCGCCTTAAGGTCTAGGGAAAATACCCCGGCGATAGCTGAAGGGGCGATATTCGCCTCTCTCAGTGCTTTATCCGCCAACGCCTCCAGTTCATCCAGCTCAGTGCCTCGTTCGCAGCCGACCCCTATAGCAACTATTGCGGGGTTATAAACCAAATGCTTGGCATTACCGGGATCACAATACGGCGTTGAAGAGATACGGAGCGCGCCGGCAAGGTCTCTCGGGATCTGTGTGTCGGCAATAAATTGAGGTAAAGTGCCGTCGAGGCTCACCGCCTCCCCGGCCAACAGGTCAGCCGTAAAAGACTTTACGTCACTTGGATTAGCTAACACCCACCCGGAGGGTGGATTATCAAGTCCGGCACCGAAACGCAGATCCCCGGCCGTTGTAATGGCGGCCGAAACACCAATCGCGTCCGCAATCGTTTTAGCACATTCATTTGCCCCATGATGCCCTCCCAGAAGTGGAACTACAGTAGAGCCATCTTCGGCGACGGCAATGACGGCAGGTTCGGTGGTCTTGTCAGACAGAGCCGAGCCCAATAGCCGGATCAATATCCCTGCAGCACAAATACCAATCACGGGTGTACCATGTTCAAACAAAGCACGAACATGATATCCGGTATCTTCAAATACAATATCCACGTCCTGCAATCGGCTCGCCAAACCATGAATATTGCTACCGGAAACCGCGGATTTAACTTTCCGCGCAGTTACTATCCCGCCCGGCCCGAGTACTATAATTGCAGGCCCAGTCATTTCCATGCTTGGGCGCGCTTGTGTAAAAGGATCATGGAGAAATAAGGCGCGTCGCCGTCTCCGACATCGGCCAATCTCACGACTCGCTGTTTGTCCATGGTCGCGCGTTCGATATAGCGAGCATTTTCGGACAGGCCAAGATCAGCCAGCACACTACGGATTTTTTCAAGATGCCGACCAACCTTAATGATCGCGGCAGCGTCAGCCTCTACCAAACGTTTTGCGAGCGTCTTGGCATCCAACGGGCCCGGGATCACCGATAGTACATCGTTCTTGGCTGATAGCGGAGACCCAAGCGCGGCTGCGCAGGCGGTCAGAGACGAGACACCGGGCACAACCTCGATGGCATGGTCACCGACAAGGCGTCCGAACAAATACATGAACGATCCATAAAAAAAGGGATCGCCTTCGCAAATTACGGCAACATCGTCGCCGGCGGAGAGGGCATCATCAATCTCTATGGCCGCCTTATCGTATACATCGTCGGATGGGAACCGAGCCGGCAACAGCGGCATGCGGATGGCGATCTCACGCTGGGTTCCAGGTAGGTGCTCAGCAACGATCTGACGTGCCAAGCTGGGGCCTTCTTCTGGGGCGGGCCACGCTAGAACAGGAACAGATTTTAGGATTCGCAACGCTTTCAGGGTCAACAGCTCGGGGTCCCCGGGACCCACTCCAACGCCATACAGCCTGCCGACCATCAGATTTTCACAGCGGCAAGCTGGGTGACGGGCATGGTCGGTCTCCAACCAGTGAGAGAACCGACGGGCTCCGCACGGGAAATTGATATGCGTGCAAGATTGCCGCCATATGCCTCGCGAAATACTGCCAAAGTGCCTTCGCTTTCCAGAGTTACGGCGTTAGCGACTAGACGACCGCCTGGCTTAAGCGCTTTCCAACAAAGATCGAGCAACTCGGGATTGGAACCACCACCCCCGACGAAAACGGCATCTGGCGCATCTAGCTGCGCCAGCACCTCGGTCGCTTCTCCCTCTATCATCCGAAGACGTGGAACGCCAAGCGCGACAGCGTTGCGAGCGATTAGACCAATCCGGTCGGCACGGCTTTCGATAGCCGACGCCCGGCAAGCCGGATGAGTCCGCATCCATTCAATCGCTACCGACCCACATCCAGCGCCGATATCCCAAAGATGTTGTCCTGGCACCGGCGCCAAAGCGGAGAGTGTAAAGGCGCGGACTTCGCGTTTGGTAATGTTGCCGTCGCTGCTAAACGCTTCATCCGGCAGACCGGGAATTCGCGGCAAAATAACGGCATCCGTACCAGCGACGCAGTTGACAGCAAGCGTGTGAAACGCCGCGATATCGTCGTGGTCCCAATTGCCGGCATCCCCAACCAGTTGGCGTTCACAAGCACCTCCCATATGTTCCAAAACAGTCATCTCGCTATCCCCATAACCACGCTCGGTGAGGATGTCAGCCACCTGCGCCGGGGTGCCCGAGCCGTCGGCCAAGATCAGTAACCGGGAGCCGGGCTGGATGAAAGGTACTATTAGGCTGGCCGGACGACCATGCAGGGTCAGTTGGTCGACATCCGCAAGAGCCCAGCGAAGTCGCGCGGCAGCGAGCGTAAACGCCGAAAGCGACGGCACGACATCCATTTCTTCGGCCGCGAAGTGTTTCAACAGCGTCACGCCGATCCCGAAAAACATTGGATCGCCGGTGGCTAATACGCAGACCAGTCGACCACGCATTTCGGAAATTTTCGTCATAAGATCTGTCAACGGCCGCGTCCAGGTCAGTCGTTCACGATCGTCATCGGGCAACATTGCAAGATGCCGTTCACCGCCTATCAAGATTTCAGCAGCATCGATCAGCATGCGCCCACGCGGAGTTAACCCGTCAAGGCCATCCTCACCGATACCGACGACACTGAGCCAACGGTCTTTCATATTTTGTAATTTCCAGCAAGCGCGTTGACAGCTGCTGACGCCATGGCGCTGCCACCCCGGCGGCCCAACAGCGTAATATAGGGTACCTCGGGGCGGATTTTTTGCAGCGCATATTTCGATTCAGCAGCCCCGACAAACCCCACTGGAAATCCCAAAATCACCGCTGGCTTACGCGATGGGTCCTCAGAAATCACCTCAAGCAAACGGAATAGCGCTGTCGGCGCATTGCCGATGGCAACCACACTACCCGGAAGAAATGGTTTCCATAATTCGACCTGCGCCGCTGAGCGCGTAGTGCCCTGTTCCTTGGCCATCGTCGCCACGTTGGGTAGACGGATCATGCTAAGAACCTGGTTTCCAGCAGGAAGGTGCGCCGTGATCACACCGTCCGCCACCATCTGCGCATCGCAAATTACCGGCGCACCCGCAGCAAGGGCATCACGTGCGGTTGCTGTTACGCCATTATACCAGCGGATATTCGGAACGATCTCCGGCATGCCACAGGCATGCACCAGCCGGATAACTATATCTGCCATGTCGTCAGGAACCACCGATAGGTCCGCTTCTTCGCGCACGATCGCAAATGACCTACGGTAAATTTCATCAGGATCACGAAGCCATTCCATGTGATTTCAGCCGGTTCCCTTCATTGTTTTTGGCCCCAGCGGGTGATCCGCGTGAGGATACGGATGGTGATGATCATGCCCATCTCCGTGAGAATGATCGTGTCCTTTTCTGTGACCGTGGGGATTTTCATTATTAAGACTGTGGGGGCCACCAATACCGATGCCTTCGACGTGATGATGATGACTTTCCTGGGCCAACCCGACTTCCGATTCAAAGCCCAGAACCTGTTCGCGATACTTACAAAGCTGGCAGTTCATATTATTTTCTCCGAGTCGGATTTCTTCTATTCGTTCCATGAACGTCTCTATCACCATCGGATGGTCGTTAAGGTAGGACGCCTTGATGAATTCAATGTTCGGATACCGAGCAGCAACTTTATCGGTATAATCATAGATCCTTCGCACTAGCACGCCTGTGAACAAAAAGTAGGGAAAGACCACAATTCGCCGATAACCTAACCTGACGGCGTGTTCCAGCCCTGGCTCGACCAACGGGAAGGTTACCCCAGAATATACGGTTTCTCCCCAGCCGAAACCGAGACCTTCCCACAACATTCGCATCACCTTCGCAACGTTGGAATTAGCATCCGGGTCGGACGCGCCGCGCCCCACTACCACGAGCAGTGTCTCTTCAGTAGGCACATCATCGCTTGCAAAATCGAGTGCTTCTTTGATTCGATCAGAAGCGGCGCTTAACATTTTTAGATCGATCGCTAGTTCACGCCCATAACGGACATCTACTCCGTTATTGCTTGCTGCCCAGGTGTTGAGAACCGACGGTATATCGTTCTTGGCGTGCCCTGCTGCAAAGAGCATACCTGGAACAGCCATTATCTCAGTCACACCCTGTTCAATTAGATTCCCCAAACCTTCCTTGATGACGGGTTTTGCAAACTCCAGGAAACCATACTCGACTGGAACACCTTCAGCTCGTTCGCGGATCGCGACAGCCAGTTTTTCAAATTCTGTTACTGCACCTTCGTCGCGGCTACCGTGGCCACATACCATTATCCCTGTAGTCAATTGTTTCTCCCGTAAAGGCTGCAATTGATTTCGTGTCGCAACCGCGCGATTGTCGGCCGATGATGTTTCAATGGTATAGCGCCGACGCGGCAGCAGTGCACCCCTTGCTGGTGGTGATGCTGGCGCTGGCAATCGATGTCGCGCTGGGCGATCCTCCGGGGCTTTGGAACCGCGTGCCCCATCCGGTTGCGGTTTTCGGCAGCTTGGCGGCCTTCTTCGACCGCAAAATGAACCGACCACAAAGATCGGACCGCGTGCGGTTCTGGCGGGGGCTGCTGGTAACCCTTTTCTTGGTCGCGCTCGCTGGACTCGTCGGCTACGGGTTCCAGTGGCTTTGCGCTCAATGGGAATATGGCTGGGTCGCAGGGGCTCTGATCGCCAGCGTGCTGATCGCCTATCGCAGTCTTTTCAATCACGTCCGCGATGTGGCAAACGGACTCGACGTCTCGTTGATCAGCGGAAGATCCGCGGTGGCCCATATTGTGGGCCGAGATCCGGACCGGCTGGACGAACACGGCGTCGCTCGCGCCGCCATAGAATCGACGGCAGAAAATTTTTCTGACGGCGTGGTAGCACCGGTAATTTGGTTTGCGTTGCTCGGTCTGCCGGGACTTTTCGCCTATAAGGCGGTAAACACTATGGACAGCATGATCGGTCACCGCGACAGCACATACGAGCATTTCGGAAAATTTGCGGCACGCCTTGACGACGCAATGAATGCGGTTCCGGCGCGTATCTCGGGTATTCTCATAGTAATCGTAGCTGCCGTCGGAATCGGCTCCAAGGGCGGGGAAGCATGGGCGGCGGCGGTCAGGGACGCGGAAAAGCATCGCTCGATTAACGCGGGCTGGCCCGAAGCCGCGATGGCGGGTGCGCTCGGAATTTCTCTGGCAGGGCCGCGGCAGTACCGCGACTTTATAGTTGACGATGCTTGGATGAACGAAGGCGCGCGCACCGATGTCTCTACAACTGACATACATCGCGCACTTAGCCTGTACCGTAAGGCGGGCGCCGGACTGATGGCAATACTCCTGCTTGTTATGGCGTTGATTTAACCACCTAGCCATCGATCATCCCGGTAATATCAAGATACGTCTCTAAATGGTCGGCCAAAGCATCAAGTGCTTGCTCAATACCGGCCTCATAGTTCATCGCCGCGCGCGCACCCGGGCGAATTCGCCGCAAAAAAGCTGACCGAAATGTATCAGAGGCGAAAATTCCATGGACGTAACATCCGGCGACAAGCCCGTCGGCCGACACTGCGCCGTCTGGCCTACCCGACAGGTCGAGCATAGCGCGCTCGGTGCCCAAGCCGCAGGTTTGGCCTATATGCATTTCGTACCCTGATATAGCCGCTCCCGACCGCTTTTCAGTACCGGTTACCTGGACCAGAGTTTTGTTCGCCGTAAGCATAGTCTCTATGTCGAGCAAACCAAGCCCCTGCGCTTTCGATGCCGGACCCTCGATACCTTCCGGGTCAGATACTGTCTGGCCCAGCATCTGGTAGCCGCCGCAGATTCCCATCACTGCGCCACCACGCCGTACATGGGCTGTGATATCGATGTCCCATCCTTGCTCAAACAAGAAAGACAGATCAGACAAAGTCGCCTTCGAGCCAGGCAGCAGAATCAGATCGGCATCGCCAGGCAGCGCCTCACCTTCCTTCACCATCGTCACTGATACATCTGGTTCGGCACGCAGTGGATCGAGATCGTCAAAGTTGGCGATAAGGGAAAACATAGGTACTGCGATTTTGATTACGCCTGATTTAGTATCCGCACCGCCGAGATTAAATGCGTCTTCTCGCGGCAGACGGGACGCACCCTCAAACCACGGTACTACACCATAATCCGTCATGCCTGTATGTTCCCGAATGATGGCACGGCCATCCCGAAACAATGACGGATCACCGCGAAACTTATTAACGATGAAGCCGCGTGTGAGTTTCCGTTCGTGGTCGGACAGTAAATTCCAGGTGCCTACCAGCTGCGCAATCACGCCGCCCCGATCGATATCGCCGATCATTATCACTGAGACGTCAGCCGCAGCGGCGAAGCCCATATTTGCGATATCTCCAGCGCGCAGGTTGACCTCTGCCGCGCTACCCGCGCCTTCAACAACGACGATATCAGCCGCCGCACTGAGCCGCGCAAAACTCTCCAGCACGGAGCTCATCAATTCGGGCTTCATAAGCTGGTAGTCGCGCGCCTTCGCATTGCCAACTACCCGTCCCTGAACCACCACCTGCGCGCCGGTTTCGGTCTGCGGTTTCAGGAGCACCGGGTTCATGTCGGTGTGAAACGCCACCTCGCAGGCCCGGGCCTGTAATGCCTGCGCGCGCCCAATTTCTCCACCGTCAGCAGTTACAGCTGCGTTATTCGACATATTTTGCGGCTTAAACGGCCGAACGTTGAATCCTCGCCTTATTAGTGCCCGACACAATCCTGCCACCAGTACCGACTTCCCGACGTCGGATCCGGTACCTTGCAGCATGAGGGCGGTTAGGGCCATTTTAGAACTCGATACCTTTTTGAGCACGGACGTTCTGTTCACGAAAGGGGTGTTTAATTTGCGTCATTTCAGTGACCAGATCGGCGGCGGCTACAAGTTCCGGTTTAGCGTTTCGGCCTGTCACTATCACGTGCAGCATCTCGCGCTTGTTAACGAGAACTTCCAGTACTTCAGTGAGATCTAAATAGTCATAGCGCAAGACGATATTGAGCTCATCGAGGATGACGAGGTCATAAGACGGATCGGCGATGATTTCCTTTGAGGCTTTCCATGCCTTTTCCGCCGCCGCAATGTCCCGCGCTTTGTCCTGGGTCTCCCAAGTAAAACCCTCACCCATTGTACGAATAGTTACCTGTTCGGGAAAGTGTTCCAACACAGTGCGTTCACCGGTTTCCCATTTGCCCTTCACATACTGGATGACACCAACCTTCATGCCATTACCGACCGCCCGCGCAGCAACCCCGAATGCTGCCGTCGATTTTCCCTTACCCTTGCCGGTGTGAACAATCAGCAACCCTTTCTCAACCGTCTTGTTAGCTAACATCTTGTCGCGTGCTTCTTTTCGTTTTTTTGATTTCTCGTTTGCGAGAGTAAATTCTTCCGTTGTTTGCGGTTTTTTGGCCATCAGGCCACTCCCTTCAGATCTCTGAGATAGGTCCAGGCGGTGTTCGACCGCGGCCGCCATAGGCCGCGATCCTGTGCTTCAATCAAACGCTCAGCCATGTCGCGAAGAGCATGAGGGTTGCTCCGTTCTAGAAATTCCCGCACGTCTGGGTCGGCAAGATAGGCATCGAAAACTAGGTCGAATTGATGGTTTTTTACGCAGTGCGCAGTTGCGGCAAAGGCAAAGAGATAGTCGACGGTCGCTGCCATCTCAAACGCGCCCTTGTAGCCATGACGCATGACGCCAGCTATCCATTTTGGGTTAACCACACGGGCTCGTACGACGCGGGCAATCTCGTCCTCAAGGCTCCGGATCTTGGGCGTTTCCGGGCGCGAATGATCATTGTGCCAGACTGCCGGCTGATCACCTGAAAGATAGCGCACCGCGGCCGTTAGGCCGCCTTCAAACTGATAATAATCATCGGAGTCGAGAAGATCATGCTCGCGGTTATCCTGATTGTGGACGACCGCTTCTACGCCGCTCAAGCAACGCTCGAACAAACGGTGTTCGGGCTCACCTTCAGCGCCTTCACCGTAGGCGTAGCCGCCCCAAGCAATATAGGCGCGGGCGAGGTCGGCGTCGGTATCCCAACCACGCTCGTCTATCAGTGCCTGCAACCCCGCCCCATAGGCACCAGATTTAGAGCCAAACACGCGGTGGCCAGCGCGACGGCGCGCGGTATCCTCATCGATTCCTTCAGTCATAAGCGCAGCGGCGTCCTCAGCAACACGGGCAGCCAGGGGGTTTTGATCCAAGGGCTCATCCAAAGCAGCTACAGCGCGTGCAGCACTATCGAAAAGATTAATTTGTTGCGGAAAAGCGTCGCGGAAAAATCCTGACAACCGCAGTGTGACGTCTACACGCGGGCGGTCCAGTATTTCAAGGGGCATGATCTCGAACCCCGTAACGCGGCCCGACCCACGGTCCCATTGTGGCTGAACACCCATCAACGCTAAGCCTTGAGCAATATCATCCCCTCCGGTCCTCATGTTGGACGTCCCCCACGCGGAAAGTGCCATACGCCGAGGCCATTCACCATGCTCCTGGGCATGTCGATGGATCAGCAGCGTTGCAGACCTCCAGCCTAGGGTCCACGCTGTAGGTGTAGGCACCGTGCGGGTATCGACCGAGTAGAAATTGCGTCCCGTCGGCAAAACTTCCACGCGCCCCCGCGTCGGCGCACCAGATGGACCCGGATTGACGAACCTACCATCTAGCGCGGCCAGCACACCACTGATCTCAGCCGAGCCACAAGCAGCCACACTGGGCGCGATGGTGTCACGGACGGTATCAATTACGACCCGTGTTGCAGGCCACGCGTCATCCGGTGTGCGACCTCCAACCAAATCAAGTGCCAAGATTTCCAGCCGCTCAACTGTATCGCCATTCGTCCGCCAAGGGTCGTCGCCAGCTAGTGCGGCCGGCCGGGGTCCGGTCCACGGGTCACCCAAAAGGCAATCCAAGGGGTCGAAATCTTCCAATCCCAGATCAGCCGCCAGTGCCCGAATCAGAGAGGCGTCGCCATCCTGCCCGTCACCACGCGGCAGACGTACCAGCGCTACCAGAAGCGCATCGCGTAAGGAACCCTCCGGGCTGATCCCAAATACATGTAACCCGTCTCGGATCTGCAATTCTTTAAGCTCGCACAGATAATTGTCGAGCTTGGCAAGGGCCTCATCGGCGGGTTCATTCACACTAATGCCGCAATCAAGGTCGAGACCCGACGACCGTGTGAGTTCCAAAATCCGCTCTCGTAGAAGATTAATTCGGCGGGGATCTAAACCAGCGGCCTCGTAATATTCATCCACCAACCGCTCGAGATCCGCAAGTGGTCCATAGGTTTCAGCCCGTGCCAGCGGTGGCGTCAGGTGATCAACGATGACAGCGGAGGTCCGACGTTTCGCCTGTGTACCCTCACCGGGATCATTGACGATAAATGGATATACGTTCGGCAACGGGCCAAGTGCCGCTTCCGGGAAACAGTTAACCGACAGCGCGAGTGACTTACCCGGCAGCCATTCCAAATTGCCATGCTTTCCCATGTGGACAACGGCATCAGCGTTGAACTGCAGCCGTATCCAGGCATAGAACGCGAAATAGCTATGCGGCGGAACTAGGTCGGGGTCGTGATAAGATTTTGCCGGATCGATGTTATAACCGCGCGCAGGCTGTAGCCCGATAGCGATTTTCCCTAAGCGGAACACTGGGATCGCCAAAGCGCCGTAACCAACGGCGTCGTCCAAATAGAATGGGTCCGACTCTGGCGCTCCCCAACGTTCGGAGACCGCATCACGGATGGTTTGCGGCAAACCCGAGAAAAAGAACTGGTAATCGGCGATAGAAATCGTCTCCTCTACCCGACGAGCCAAGACCCCGTGATTGGTTGGCCCATCGAGGAGACGTGCGATCAAGGACGCACCATCGTTGGGTAGATTACTAATCCCGTATCCAGAATCTTTCATAGCGTGGAGCAGGGTTATCGTACCAGCCGGCGTATCTAGCCCAACCCCATTGCCAAGGCGCCCGTCACGGTTTGGATAGTTGGCCAGCACCAGAGCAATACGGCGCTCAGGTGGAGGGGTTCTTGCAAGCCTAATCCAAGCAGCGGCGAGTTCAGCGACAAAATCAATTCTATCGAGAGATGGAAGATGTTTGACAATAGCGGCCTGTGTGGCCGCGTCGAACCTAGCCTCAGACTTAAACGCCACAGCACGAGTCAGAACTCGACCGTCAACCTCGGGCAAGGCGACATTCATGGCAATATCACGGGCGACCAGCCCGGCGTCACTACCCGCCCAAACGTCTTCCGAAGTTGCCGAAAATACCGTCTGCAATACCGGGCAGTCAGCAGAGTCGAATGGGGTCCTGTTTCGCTCAACCCCGGGGGTGGAGACGGCGAAACCTGTCGTATTCAGGATCACATCGGGCGGCACATCGCAAAGGGTCTGTTCGACGACCCCGGCGGAGATAGATTCCTTCAGGCTCTGGATATAGATAGGTAGCGGATTTAGATCGCGTTTCTG
Organism: Alphaproteobacteria bacterium MarineAlpha11_Bin1; assembly: GCA_002937455.1. Next base: position 161,898 of record PTJZ01000005.1, on the reverse strand, counting down.
AAGCGCGGCGATCATAGCATCGACTGGTTCGGTGTTTCCCGACTGAAGCAGCGCCCGATAAAACGTTACGGCGGCAACTGGTGCATCCTTTTTCCAGTGTCGGTGCAGGACTGACATATCGACCATCTGTGTATCTGGCCAATAGAGTCCCGCTGTCATCAAAGGAACTGGTTCAGCCCACTCGGAGTCTATCCCCAACAAATGCGCAGCATACCCCAGAAAGTTATCGATATTTGCAGACCCGCCATGGACCAGGTACTGCCACAAGCGATGAGCATCTTCAGAGGGTACCGTGCCATATTGGGCCAGTTCAGGGTCAGGTGTATCTTCGCCCGGTAAGGCTGCGAATCTGATGTCGTTACGGCGGCAGATATGGGCGATTTGCTCAACTCCATACGGCCAATAGGTCACCCCGCCAAGCAGCCGTATTACCACCAACTTCGCATGCGCAATAATCCCCGCGACATAGACGTCAACTGACATCGGATGCGTTAGCTGCAGAAAATTTGCTAGGCGAAGAGATGGGGCATCTGCACCCGCGCGTGATTGCCCGGCGGAAAGCGCGGTGAGTTCGGTATCTGCAGCGGAAAGAATGACAATATCACCCGACGTCTGACCCAGATCGACGGCTTCCGAACCATCGGAAAAAATCCCCGGCGTAGCCGCGAGAAGATGCATCTCAGCTTCTCTCCAAACCACCCAACGCACTGGCGATAGCCGGCTTATCGAGGCCGGCTAGACCAATTATGACGAGCTGCGTTTCACGTACTTCACCATCCTTCCAGGGGCGGTCGAAGTATTGCTGCAAACGTGCACCGACGCCCTGGACAATCATTCGCATATCTTTACCCGGGACGTCGACAAACCCTTTCACGCGGAGAATATCGTGGGCGTTTACGGCGGATACGAGGCGATTAATCAGGGAATCCACCGATTCTATCGCACCAATTACGACCTCAAAGCTCTCGAAATCATCGTGATTATGCCCGTCTTCTGCGTCGTGATGCGACGGGCGCGCTTCCAGATCGTCCTCAGCTGCAGCTTCAATCCCCAAAAGCACATCAGTGTCAATAACGCCCCTGGTTGTTTTGACGATGCGCACACCGTCGCGCAGGCTACTACCCACTTTATTAACCACGGTTTCTATGACGCCAGCATCCATCAGATCAGTCTTGTTTAGAAGTACCAGATCGGCACAGGCCAGCTGATCCTCATAGAGTTCGTGTAGCGGACTTTCATGGTCAAGTTCTTCGTCTTCAGCACGCATTGCATCGACCCTGTCGGGATCATCTGCAAACCGACCGTCGGCAACCGCCGGACCGTCCAGTAGGGCGACGACCCCATCGACGGTCACCCGCGTGCGTACCTCTGGCCAGCCGAAAGCCTGGACCAGCGGCTTCGGTAGGGCAAGGCCAGAGGTTTCGATCAAAATATGATCAGGTAACTCTTCGCGGTCCAAGATCTTCTGGATCGTGGGCAGAAAATCGTCCGCCACCGTGCAACAGATGCAGCCATTAGCGAGCTCGAAGATATCATCGTCAGTACAACCAGGGTTGCCGCAGTCTTTGAGTAATTCTCCATCGACCGAGAGGTCACCAAATTCATTGATCACCAGAGCTAGTTTTTTCCCGTTGGCCTGTTTTATCAAGTTGCGGATCATCGTTGTTTTACCAGCACCAAGAAAACCAGTAATGACAGTCGCGGGAATTTTCTGAGCGATAGCCATGTTGTTTCCGCCTCCTCCGCAGAAAAAATAAACACGCATCGCTTGATGCCGTTCGCGAAGCACACCCCGGCCCGCGATCTTGCGATACGGCCGGCGTCCGGTCTCCTGGCTTACGGGTCGTCATTCAGCCCCTGCCTTCCAGCGAATTACCGCCGTGGCGCCGTTGGGGCGAACTAACCGTCTACAGTTGCGGGGGCAGCCGGGGCTCAGATTTCGATATCTCGCCCCGTTCCCGGTGTCGTCGGCAGAAGAACGGTACCCAAGAGTTGATGACTCGGCAAGTAATCAGATCTCATCGGAGACAAATAAAGCTACCGGGTACAGAGAGCCACAAATCATCAATTAAGCTCTGAAGATAAATAATGGTAAGAAATGCTAATTATTTTTATGCTAGACCTTTTCAGAATAACGCGGATCAGCTTATGTTTGGAACAGGAGAGGTAAAAATGAACCAACAGGTAATTAAAGAATCGGCAGTGGGGTCAAATGTTCTAGCGTCAGCAGTTCTCGCGATTTTGCTGGGAGCTTTTATAGTATTAGGCACCGGCTTTGCACATTCAGATACTATCCACAATGCCGCGCATGACAGTAGGCATTCATTCGCTTTTCCCTGTCACTGAGAACGTAACAGCATATGTTAAGGCGAATTTTATTTACCGCTATAATCTCTGGATTGCTGGGAGGAGTGGTGGTTTCGATCGTACAGCATTTTACTACTACACCTATCATTCTGCAGTCAGAAACCTTTGAAGGAGGCAGCGAGCAGGGCGACAAGCATAGTCTCCTTAAAAAAGGAGTAACGTTAATCCCTCCAGCAAGTGCCCACGGCTCGCATAATGGCAGTGAAAAGCTGGAAGCTGAAAGCTGGGCACCCAACGACGGCCTCCAAAGGACAATGTATACGTGCTTAGCTAACTTATTAACTGGTGTTGGGTTCGCGTTGATTATAACAGCATGTTTTGCTCTTTCAGGCGGTTCTATTAACGGCCGCCGTGGCCTTCTTTGGGGGCTTGCCGGCTTTTTTAGCATCAGCCTAGCGCCGGCCCTCGGTCTACCGCCGGAAGTACCCGGTGCTATGGCTGCAGCGCTTGGTGATCGTCAGCTCTGGTGGTTTCTGTGTGTTGGCCTTACTGCTGCCGGACTATGGGTCATGGTTTTTCGAATCGGCGTTCCTTGGGCAGTGACTGGAATAGTTTTTTTAGCACTACCGCATCTGATTGGCGCGCCAGTACCCGACCGGATCGGCGGCCCAGTACCGCCCGAACTAGCTGCACATTTCGTCTCGGCTTCGTTGGCAACGGCCGCAGTATTCTGGTGTGCAACCGGCTGGTTGGCGGGGAACTTCTGGAACCACTTCGCGGCAGAAAAGACGGCCTAAATACAGCGGTTTACGCCTAATTACCTCTACTCACTGCCGCTTCTTCAAAAGTAGCCATGCCGTTATGCGCCGCGACGGCACACCTAAGCAAACCCAGCGCGACTGCCCCACCCGATGCCTCGCCTAAACCCATTCCAAGGTCGAGAAGCGGTTCCTTACCGAGTTTATTGAGCAGAAGCCGATGCCCCGGCTCGCTAGATAAATGCCCAGGGACGCAGTGATCAAGCGCGCCACAGACAGTTCGTTCGAGCACTGCTACCGCAGCGGTAGCAACAAACCCATCGAGGATCACCGGAATCCCGCTACACCGTGCAGAAAGAACGACACCGGCCATGGCGGCCATTTCACGCCCGCCAACACGTTTCAACGCTTCCAGAGGATTATCCAAATTTTTACCATGGAATTTCATTGCTGCCGCGACGGCCCGAGTCTTCACCGCGACTCCTGCCGCATCGAGCCCAGTCCCCGGTCCAGTCCAGTCAGCCGGTCTCCCGCCAAACAACGCGCAGGACAAAGCCGCAGCCGAGGTTGTGTTGCCGATTCCCATTTCTCCAACCACCAATACGTCAGCCTCTTCATTTAAGGCGTCGTATCCAGTCCCAAATGCCGAGGCAAGTTCTTCTGTCGACATCGCGGATGCCACGGTAAAGTTGGCCGTGGGTCGGTCAAGCTCGAGATCGATAACGCTTAGCTTCGCGCCCTGGATTTCAGCCAGCTGGTTGATAGCAGCACCCCCGTCGGCAAAATTGGCAACCATCTGGCGCGTGACCGTCGGAGGAAACGCAGATACGCCCTGTTCCGTGACACCGTGATTACCTGCGAAAACAAGGATCTCCATATTTTCCAGCCGAGGAGGATAACGGCCCTGGCAGGCGGCACACCAGGAAGAGAGTTCTTCCAAGCGGCCCAGTGAACCGGCAGGTTTGGTAAGGTTTGCTTCTCGTGCAATCGTCCTCTTTGCCGAATCAGTATCGAGATGGGGTAAATTTTCAAGTTGTCGAACTATGGCATCCTGGTTCAAAATCATATCTTCGCTATGGGAGTAAAATTAGCCTGCGGCGACGGCACCCCACTGATAACATTTCGGTGACATCATGACAGCATCCAACAACAATCTTTTAAAAGGTATATTTACTAGCGTAGTATTTTTGACGCGTTTTCCTTCACCACGTTGGCCCGAAGCAGCTGACCGGCCCCTCGCAGCTAGTATGTGGGCCTTTCCTATAGCTGGCGTCCTGGTCGCCACGGTGGGAGGCGCAATCTACATTCTCTGTAACCTGCTCCAACTGCCGGCCGTCGTCGCCGCACTATTCGCTATAGTCGCAATGATCGTAACTACAGGCGGCCTCCACGAAGATGGGTTGGCGGACTTAGCGGATGGCATTTGGGGTGGTACCCACAAAGAGCGCCGGCTCGCGATCATGTCAGATAGTCGCATAGGCGCCTACGGAGCTATCGCTCTAATCCTTACGGTTGCGGGGCGCGCCGCCTCTGTTGCCGCTATCAACGACCCCACTCTTGTACTGGGTGCGCTAGTAGCGGCCTGCGCCGCCAGCCGGGGAATGATACCGATGTTAATGGTCTTTAGTCAGCCCGTGAAAGTAGATGGTCTCGGCGCCAACGCCGGCATTCCCTCGGTCTCGGTGTGCGGCGGCGCGTTGCTGTTAGCGTTAATCATTTGCGTTTTGGCTTCTCCAACCGAACCGATGAGTTGTCTAATCGGAGCAGCGGTAGGTGCGGGGATTATCGCCTGGTTCGCGCAACGAAAACTGGGGGGATATACCGGTGACTCGCTTGGCGCTTCTCAGCAAATAGCCGAAATTTTTGCTCTCGCGGTGATTGCAGGCGCACAATGAAATATCTTATGTATGCCGCAGGCCCTCGTGGGCTAACCCGCCAACCGGTTGACGAAGTTGATGCGCCAGCTTTCAGGGCCGAGATAATCGCAGCGGGTAATTGATAAAGTTTCTATCGTATAAGACAGCGCAGCCAGCGGTGCACCCCCCATAGCAGCCGATAGGAACCCACGGATGCTGCCAGCGTGGAGTACAGCGACCACAGACCGATCCGTTATTTTTCTCGACCAGTCCAAGGCCGCTTCTTGTACCCGGTTGGAGACCTCCGAAAAGGTCTCCCCGCCCGGTGGGCGGATATCCGCCGGCCAAGACTTGTCATTTTCGCGAATTTCAGCCCAGACCTCGGCACTAGGACGGCCCTCCCAGTCGCCGAAATTTTGTTCTCCAAATCGTTGCTCAACATGAACATCGACGTTATGTCCTCCGCGTGCGGCGAGGATCCCATCAAGCGTTTTTCGTGTCCTCGACAGATGAGAAATCATCCATATTGGGTTTTCAGGCAAGGCATCGGACAGATTTTGGAACGCTTCCTCGGACGGCATATGAATGTCAAGGTCGAGCGCGCCATAAACAGCCTTTTCAGGATTAATAGTAGGCGCATGTCGGATCAGCCACCACTCAGTCACGCTATTTTTCATGAATACAATGCCTTCTCGAGACGTACCCAATCCACCGTTTTTCCCGGCAGTCCAAAACGCAGCCAGCTTGGGTTTTCCAGAAATCTGCGGGTATAGATTCCAGCCCGGCCTAGTTTTTCGTGCATCGTCTGCGCTTTCCCGGAGGTGACTAGCCTGAAAAGGTTGGTGCCACCCAGTATATCGAGTCCGGCCCCCATTAAAATATTGTCTAGACGAAGGGCTGACTCCTCCAGCCGATCGCGGGTTTTCGTCTGCCAGTCGAAATCCATTAATGCTGCGGCGCCTATATCGGCAGCTAGCGAGGACACCGGCCAAGGCCCCAGAGCAGCAGCCGTTCTTGCCACCATATCCGGGCCGGCAACTACAAAACCGAGGCGTAGTCCGGGTAATCCATAAAACTTTCCAAACGACCGGAGAGCGACGATCCCAGCGGAGGTGCCAGCAGCGATGGAGGGAGCCGTATCAAGATCGGCGAAGGCTTCATCCACAACCACTCCTCCGCCTTTCTCCGATAGCAATTTAGCAAGAGAGGTCACATCGGCAATCGCCGGTGTCGCCCCGTCCGGGTTGTTGGGTCGAGTCACAACCGCAACATCGCAATCGGCTGGTTCTGGCAAAAACTCTGTCTCAAAAACGTCGTGGCCTGCGGCCTTCCACGCAGGGGTATGCTCTCCATAGGTTGGTGCTACCACGGCGACCCGACAGACATCACGTAGACGAGGCAACCATTGGATCAATGCCTGACTCCCGGGACCACAAGCGATACATGCTGGATCGTTTACTCCATATGCAGCCGCCGCGGCTAACTTCAGATTGTCCATCCGATCACTATCAGGAAGCAGGTGAAGCGCTTCGAGCATGCTCTCTGGTACGGGCCAAGGGTGCGGATTAATTCCAGTACTAAGATCTAGCCAGTCGTCAGCTTGCTCGCCAAAACTATTCGCGGCAGCCCGCAAATCTCCCCCGTGAAAAACTTCGGTCAATTCGTGGTACCTTTGAGGGTCAGTGGTAGTCCGGCAGCTATGAATACCACACGGTCCGCTGCCGCTGCGACTTTTTGGTTAAGAGTACCTTGCAGATCACGAAAATGCCGCCCAACCTGATTATCGGGTACTAAGCCCAGACCAACCTCGTTTGACACTAGAACTATACACCCTTTGACTTTTGAAATTGCCTCAATCAGGTCATCACTTTCTTTTGAAATATCGCGTTCTAAGAAAATCAAATTAGATAGCCACAGGGTAAGACAATCGACCAATAATACCGTATTTGACACGCCATTTTCGGAAATTGCGTCAGGCAAGTCATAGGGTTCTTCAATCGTGGTCCAATCGTCTCCACGGCGACGGCGATGGGATGCAATCTTATCCTCCATTTCGTCATCGAAAGCCTGCGCAGTTGCCAAATAGATCGGGGCTCCAGGTAATTCCATTACCAACTCTTCGGCGTATAGGCTTTTTCCAGAGGATGCACCTCCAATGACGAAAGTCGAGATCGGGGAAAACATATGTTTAGTCCAAGCCCGCGTCGGGTTGCGACAAAATCTGCTTCTGCGCCCGATACCAATGCCACGCGGTTGTAACGATATTATCGAGCGATGAGTGCACAGGTTTCCAGCCCAGCACGTCTTGGGCGTGCGCTGTATCTGCTACTAGTCGTGGGGGGTCTCCTGACCGGCGAATGTCTTCTTCCACAGGCACAGGCCTACCCACCAATCGGCCAACGGCATCCACAACGTCACGGACTGAACACCCCTCCCCAGCTCCGAGGTTGAAAACATCGGACTTACCGCCGTCGAGGAGGTGCTGTAATGCACGGACGTGTGCATCTGCCAGATCGGTAACATGGATATAGTCCCGCACACAGGTGCCGTCAGTGGTCGGATAGTCTGTCCCAAATATTTTTAGCACCTCTCGATCACCAAAAGCGGCAGCGATAGAAAGCGGAATCAGGTGGGTTTCTGGATCATGGACTTCGCCGATATCTCCGCCAGCATCCGCACCGCCCGCATTGAAATATCTCAGCACAATATGACGCAAACCTGTAGCAACTTGGTAATCCTCCATCATTATTTCAATGGCGCGTTTGGTGTTACCGTATGGATTTATCGGAGCCACAGGGGTGACCTCTGAAATAAGATCAACGTCAACAACGCCGTAGACCGTACAACTGCTCGAAAACACTACCGGCGGCACGGCGACGGGGATCAGTGCGTCTAGAAGATTGATCGTGCCAGTGAGATTGTTTCTCCAATACTTTGCTGGGTGGGTAAAGGACTCCCCGATATAGGCTGAACCGGCAAAATGAATTACGCCATCGGGGCAAATATTTCGTACTACCTCAGCAATCCTATCTCGATCGAGTAAGTCACCCTTTTCCAACTCCCCCCATTTGACCGCCCATTCGTGACCACTTACCAGATTATCAAATACCACGGGCTCCATTCCCGCTGCAGAGAGCGCCTTGCACGTATGGCTACCTATATATCCGGCACCGCCGGTGACGAGAATCTTATTCATGGAAAATACATAAATGACATGGCGGACTATTATCCACCCGCAACGCCCGCACGCAACCGCTATGGTAGAGAAGAAGCCAAATGCTCATAATTCTCTCCGGTTATGACAGACGGTACTAATCTTGGCCGGACATACGAGGATTGTCAGGCGGATGGGGACGATTAAAAATACGATAGGAGAAAGATATGCCACATTTAACCGCGGCCGACGGGATTAAGCTTTATTACGAGGACACGGGAGACGGTACGCCGATTTTGTTCATCCACGAATTCGCTGGCGACTGGCGATCATGGGAACCGCAGGTTAGCCACTTCAGCCGGCGACGGCGCTGTATCGTGTATTCGGCGCGTGGTTATCCTGGATCGGAAACCCCGGAAAACGAGGCCAGTTATTCTCAAGATATCGCTCGCGAAGACGCTTTGGCGGTCCTCGACCATCTTGGTATTGAAAAAGCTCACATAGTGGGGCTTTCGATGGGTGGGTTCGCAACCCTCCATTTTGGCATGGTATATCCTCATCGAGCTTTATCTCTGACTATCTGCGGCTGCGGCTATGGATCGGAGCCCAACACACATGAAGAATTCCAATCCCTTTCACTGACCGTCGCCGATAATTTTGAGAGACGGGGTGCGGCCGATTTCGCCGAGGAGTACGTCACCGTTCCGGGCCGGTTGACCTTCAAGCAGAAAGACCCGCGCGGCTGGGACAACTTCGTTGCTAAGCTGCGGGAGCATTCTAATACCGGCGCTGCTTTGACACAGCGCGGCGTGCAAGCATCGCGCCCAAGTCTGTGGGATTTGGAGGAGGAAATCCGATCGATTCCAGTGCCATCGATGATCGTTACCGGCGATGATGACGAGCGCTGCCTAGTCCCCGGTATCTTCATGAAAAAACTTATCGCGGGATCGCGCCTCTTCGTGATTCCTAACACTGGCCACGTTCTTAATCTGGAAGAACCGGAGTTATTCAACAACGTGTTAGGTGAGTTTTTTGCTGATGTGGAGGTTGGGAACTAAACCGTGAAAACAAAAACTTTAATATAATATAGCTGTGGATCGTCGTTCTTTGAACAGGAGCTACGCTTTCGGTAGTTTGTAGCCCTCAAAGATGTTGCGTAGATCCATTTTCAATAGCTTCCCAGTCGCCGTGTGGGGGAGTTCGTCAATAAAGGCGACATCATCTGGGATCCACCATTTGGCCACCTTACCCTCGTAGAATGCCAATAGGTCTTCCGCAGACACGTCGCTTCCCTCGTTACGGACCACAATCAATAATGGGCGTTCATCCCATTTGGGATGGCTGACACCGATCACTGCTGCCTCGAAAACCCCCGGATGGCCGATCGCGATATTTTCTAGTTCTATGGAACTGATCCACTCACCACCAGACTTTATTACATCCTTAGAACGATCAGTGACGTGCATATAGCCGTCAGAATCGATGGTCGCAACATCACCGGTAGGAAACCAACCCTCAGAATCGTGGCTGGCACCTTCGGCTCGATAGTATTCACTACACACCCAGAAGCCGCGTACTTTCAGCTCACCAAACGACTTGCCGTCTTCCGGCAAGGGGTCATTTGCGTCATTGACGATCTTCATATCTATGCCGTAGCAAGGACGGCCCTGCTTAACCTGTCTGTCGTATCGAGCTTCATCAGTTTCACCCTCCATACCGTTCTTGGGCCAATTGACTGTACCTAGAGGTGACATCTCCGTCATACCCCAAGCATGGAGAACTTGGACACCGTATTTCTCATGCATATCCACGCTCATTGCCCGAGGTGCCGCCGATCCGCCGATCACGCAATACTTAAACTTCTCGACCGTATTACCACTGCGGTCTAGATAGTCTAGCAGGCCGAGCCACACTGTCGGTACGCCAGCAGAAATGGTAACGCCCTCGTCCTCGATCATCCTGTGGATGCTCTCACCATCCATCTCTGCGCCAGGCATCACCATTTTGGCACCTGCCATGGCGGCAGCATATGGAATGCCCCAGGCATTTACGTGGAACATCGGCACAGCCGGCATGATGGCGTCCGTAGCCGAGATATTGAGCATATCCGGCGTCATTGCGGCCCAGGCATGGAGCACGGTAGAACGGTGAGAATACAAAACCCCCTTGGGATTACCCGTCGTTCCGGAGCTGTAACACATGGACGAAGCCGTGTTTTCGTCGAACTGTGGCCAATCGTAATTGCCATCCTCCGCCGCTAGCAGTTTCTCGTAGCAATACACATTGGGTAGGCTGGTATCCGGCATGTTGGTTTCGTCGGTCATGATCACAAATGCTTTCACTGACGTTGCCTCCGCGGCTATTCCCTCAAGTAGTGGGACAAAGGTGAGATCAGCGAATACAATTTTGTCCTCAGCGTTTTCGAGGATGTAAGAAATTTGCCCGGAAAACAGCCGCGGGTTGACCATGTGACAAATGGCGCCCATGCCGGATACGCCGTAATAAAGTTCTAAATGGCGAAACCCATTCCACGCGAGAGTGGCAACACGATCACCCGGGGCGATCCCCAGACGAGTAAGCGACTTTGCAAGTCGCTTTGACCTTACCTGCGCGTCGGCATAATTGTATCGGTGGATTGGTCCTTCGACCATCCGTGATACAATTTCGGTACCGCCGTGGTATTTCGCGGCATATTCCAACACCGACGAAATCAGCAGCGGCTTGTCCATCATAAGGCCAAGCATCCACATTCCTTCCTTTGATTGTCCGCATTTTTACGTTTAAACCAAAACTATCGTCGCAAACGTCACGTGACAATCAGTTGAAAGGGTAAAAGTGTCATACGAAAATCTGTCTTTCGACGTCGCACACGGAGTGGCGCGGCTAGCGCTGAACCGCCCGAACGCAGCGAACGCTCTTAACTCGGATATCTGTCGTGATCTTTTCGACGCCACCATCGCCTGCGACGAACGCGACGATATCCGTGCTGTCCTGCTCACCGGCGAGGGTGCAATTTTCTCAGCTGGAGGGGACCTAAAATATTTTGCAGCTCAAGGAGATTCTCTCGGATCAACACTTAAAGAAATCACTGGATTATTGCACGCAGCGCTATCCCGCATGGCCCACATGGACGCGCCTGTCGTTGGCGCAATCAACGGTATGGCTGCGGGGGCCGGGTTTAGTTTGGCTGCCGCCTGCGACTTCGCGATCGCAGGTGAATCTGCGAAGTTCACCCTAGCCTATACTGCGGCCGGACTATCTCCAGATGGTTCTTCTACGTGGTATCTTCCTAGGCTAATAGGGCTGCGACGAGCAAAGGAGCTGATGCTAACCAACCGCATGCTGAACGCAGATGAAGCACGGGAAATAGGGATCATTGACCTCGTGGTCCCTGACCAGCAGCTTCAAGATGAGGCCATGGCACACGCCAAGAATTTTGCTGCTGGACCTACGAAAGCTTTTGGTGCAACCAAGCGTTTGCTGCAGGAAACATGGATTGGTGGACTGGAAACTCAAATGGACCGGGAAACGCGGTCAATCGTCAATCTGACCCGAACGACTGATGCTCACGAAGGTATCGATGGCTTCGTCAACAAACGCAAGCCGAATTTTAAGGGCCGCTGACGTGATCTGGACAGACAAGTTAACCACCAATATCAAAGGCCTGAACATGGCTTGGGTTGAACGCGGCGCGGGCGATCCGATAGTGTTCCTGCACGGTAACCCCACATCTTCATATCTCTGGCGAAATGTAATTCCATACCTAGAAAGATTAGGTCGATGCATCGTGCCCGATCTGATCGGTATGGGGGATTCCGATAAACTTTCCAACTCTCGGTCCGGCCGTTATCGGTTTACCGAACATCGCGAGTATCTCGATTCATTTCTCGATCATGTCGGTGTTAACGAGCGCGTCACTCTGGTTACCCACGACTGGGGATCAGCACTCGGATTCGACTGGGCCAGTAGGCACCGTGAGTCGATATTTGGCATTGCTTATATGGAAAGTATTGTTTGTCCGTTAGGATGGGATGATTGGCCGCTATCATCCCGTCCTATTTTTAAGGGAATGAGATCCGACGCCGGGGAGGAACTAATTCTTGAACGCAACATGTTCATCGAACTGATCCTGCCGCAATCTATCCTGCGGCATCTTACGGAGGAGGAAATGAACGAATACAAACGGCCATTCGCAGACGCGGGCGAAGACCGCAGGCCCATGCTCAGCTGGCCCCGGGAGATACCTATAGAAGGAGACCCGGATGATATAGTAGAAATTGTACAGTCCTATGCTGACTGGCTTAGCAATTCTGATGTACCCAAACTATTCATCAATGCCGAACCCGGTGCCATTCTGGTGGGCCGCCAGCGCGAATTCTGCCGAAAATGGCCTAACCAGCTTGAAGTGACTGTGCCCGGAATCCATTTCATCCAAGAAGATTCCCCGGACGAGATTGGCCAGGCAATCTCTGGCTGGATAAAGAATATCTCATGAGAGCTGATTTTTCTTTGGACGGCCAAGTGGCTCTTGTTACCGGTGCGTCATCGGGATTAGGCCGCGCATTTGCCGGTTTTTTAAATAACGCGGGCGCATCTGTCGCTATCGCCGCTCGACGGGCCGATAAGTGTATGAAAGTGGCGGAAGAAATCGGTAGTAATACTTTAGCGGTAAGTATGGACGTCACAAACCAAGAAAGTATTGAAAGTGCGATATCAAAGATCGAAACGGAATTAGGGCTAGTTACTTTGCTGGTTAACAACGCCGGCATCGTGAACAATAATCCCGTGATAGACACTTCCCCAGAAGATTGGCGCCAAGTAATCGATACCAACCTCACTGGCTACTTCCTTATGACGCAGGCGGTCAGCAGACGTTTGATTGCGGCAAAGAAAAGCGGCCGGATCGTCAACGTCTCGTCGATTTTGGGGGTAATACCAAGCGGCCAAGTACATGCTTATGCTGCATCGAAGGCCGGTATCAATCAGCTGACCCGCACTTCAGCTCGGGAACTCGCTCGATACAATATCTCGGTTAATGCTATCGCGCCGGGGTATATTGAAACCAATCTTAACCGTGATTTTCTCACGGGATCGGCTGGCGGACGTATCCTTGAGCGTATAGCCCAGCGCCGGTTTGGACAGCTCGAAGACCTCGAGGGGGTTCTATTGTTGCTCACTGCGCCCGCGGGGGGTTATATGACCGGAGAAGTCGTCACTATAGACGGCGGTCTCAGTCTCAGCGGAATGTAAACAGAAATATGGACTTTTCCCTGCACCCGAAAATAGAAGACTATCGCAACCGCATCCGCGTATTTGTCGATACCAATATCATTCCTTTAGAAGCAGACCGAGATAATTACGATGAACATGAGAACATCCGACCCGAAGTGCTGGATGACGTCCGAGCCAAAGTAAAAGCGGAAGGCCTTTGGGCGCTGCAGATGCCTGAGGAACTCGGTGGTCAAGGTCTTAGCGTCGCTGGTATTACGCCGTGCTACGAGGAGATGAATCGGTCGATCTTTGGACCGGTCTGCTTTAACTCCGCCGCACCGGACGACGGTAACATGATAGTTCTAAATAAAATCGCGACAGAGGCCCAGAAAGATCGGTGGTTGCGGCCTATCGCAGAAGGCAAAGTACGTTCATCCTTCGCGATGACCGAACCGGCACCAGGATCGGGCTCCGACCCATCAACTATGCTGACAACGGCAGAAAGAAAGGGTGACACTTGGGTTATTAACGGTCGGAAGTGGTTCATTACGGGCGCCGGCGAAGCAAAACACTTTATTTTGATTGCGCGTACGTCCGACGATAATCGAAAAGGATTAAGCGCTTTCCTGTTCGACGCAAACCAGACAGGTTGGAAAATTCTCCGGCGTATTCCGATCATGGGGCCTGAAGAACACGGCGGACACTGTGAAATTTCTTTTAGCGGGCTAAAGATTCCCGATGAGAATCGTCTTATGGGCGTCGGAGATGGTCTAAAAGTCGCGCAAATCCGCCTCGGAACCGCGCGACTAACCCACTGTATGCGGTGGACTGGTATGGCCAAACGCGCACTAGAGGAAACTTTCGAATATGTCCGCGACCGAAAGGCATTTGGCGAAACTTTAGCAAACCACGAAGGCGTTCAATGGCTACTCGGTGAGGCGGCCATGCAAATAGAGATCTGTCGCCTTTTGACCATGCGTGCGGCAATTAAGTTGGATGCTGGGGAGTTCGCACGTAAAGAGGTGTCTATGGCAAAAGTGGTGGTATCCGAAACCCTTCATAAAGCGATTGATACGGCAATCCAGCTTCGCGGAGCGCGTGGTTATTCTAAGGATACACCGCTCGAGTGGATGTACCGCTACGCCCGCCAAGCACGACTGGTGGATGGATCTTCCGAAACCCATAAAATGGTGCTTTCGCGGCACCTCTTATCGGAGGGTATCGATTTCTGGAGATGGGACTAGTTAATCATTTAGTTTCGGTATTGTGCGCTATCTCAGCCAAACCGGGGTACTTAAATGACCACGCATCTAGACTTAGGTTAGGTTGCTGGCGCTGATAGTAAGGATATCGTGATATGGCACTGGCCTCATTTATCCGCGATGCCGCCGGGGCAGACAAGGTCACCATAGAGGATGGCAATCTATTGCATGGCGGAGCCATTCAAGAAAATCGTTTGCTTACAGTGACTATCTCTGGAGGCGAGCTTTTTGGTACACAGGAGATCGTTCTGCGCTCCGAAGCGACAGCCCGAATTCCGGAAAGTAGGCCGCTGGACCAGCAATTTGCGATTCTAAAAGTAGCCGAGGCGGCAGGAGTGACGGTCCCCAAACCTCTCTGGTATTGCGGTGATTCCGCGATCATCGGTAAACCATTTTATCTAATGAAGCATCTAGAGGGGGACGCGCTAGGTAATCGGATTACCCGAGTGGGCGAACAGCCCCATCTGGCAGCTACACTCGGGCAAGAATTAGCCCGTATCCACAGCATCAAACCACCACAAAAAGATTTAGAATTTCTTGAAACAATTTCTTCATCGCCGGCAATCGACGCGATAGAAAAATATCGAAGCTATCTAGACGAGTTACCGGAACCGCACCCGGTTCTGGAATGGACGCTTCGCTGGCTTGAAAATCAATCGTCAGATGCGCGAGACATAGTGCTGTGTCACCGCGATTTTCGGACGGGAAACTACATGGTCCATGAGGGAGCGCTCACTGGCGTGTTGGATTGGGAATTTGCTGGTTGGGGCGATCCGCACGAGGATGTTGCTTGGTTCTGTGCCCGTTGCTGGCGATTTTCTGCCCCAAAGTTAGAGGCTGGCGGCATCGCTGCGCGCGAGGTGTTCTATAACGCATATGAACTTGCCTCAGGGCGCAAGCTTGAAAAAGAACAAATTACATATTGGGAGACTATGGCTCATGCGCGTTGGGCCGTAATTGCACTACAACAATCTATGCGCCATCGGTCCAATGAAGAGCCGGGCCTTGAGCTTGCCCTAATCGGCCGGCGGCTAGCCGAATTGGAATTTGAGTGCCTTCGCCTTACAGGAGTAACTAAATGAGAAGCCGTCCGAACGCTCGTGAGCTATTGGATATTGCCGAGAAGACCCTGTCCGCAGAGGTCATGCCGGATATTTCGGAACGCCAACGATACAACTTGGCCTTGGTTGCATCCGCGATAGGGATTGCGAAACGCGAGTTGGCAGGTGGTGTTTTTGCTTGGGAGCATGAGTTAGATATCTTACGCGCTCTTTATGGCGACGATGTTATGGAACAACCGGAAACCATGCTTGTACGACTAAACCGACAGCTGGCTGACGAACTAAGAGCCGGGGTCTACGACGAAAAGAATACGGAACAAGAGACAGTTCTGAATCTTTTATTCCAAGACGTCGTTGCACGCCTTAACGAGGACAACCCTACGTACGAAAGAGTAAAAACGTTAAGTAATTAGCCGGAGGATACGGGTAGCCTAAGTCGACTCGACCGATCGATGTATCCCGCCGAGAGCCTCTATTTACCCACATTTATTTTTGCCCACGTTTACATCTAACCGGTCCGCCGTTCTGTCACCGATACGAATCGCTCGTGAATTTTAACTATAAAGTTAGTGTGTTCTAATATTTATAGTTGTGCTTTATTTGATTAGTCCTTGCGAAATTATGGATAGAGGCTAAACTTCGGACCTCCGCATCAGAAACTAAAAAAGTATTCGCATGCGGAGACGAGGACTTATGAGCACGTTGACCAAATTCGCCAATATTTTTGCTGCAACCCTTGCAACATTCGCAACACTACTTACCGTGAACAATGCGCAGGCTGAAGCTCAGAAAAATATCGTCGCTACCATCACGCAAATTGGCGAACCACTGTCGGTCATTGCAGGAGGCCGCGCAAAAATCGTTACCTTGATGGGAGAAGGGGTAGACCCACACCTTTATCGACTGACCCGGTCGGACGTCTTAAAACTGAACCGTGCAGATCTGATTGTCTATAACGGCCTTGATCTTGAAGCCCAGATTGTGAAATTGCTAACGAAGTTCGCGGCTCATAAGCCTGTAATCGGCCTAGCAGAAGTATTGAGGGAACGGGGCTTCCTGACCAAGGATGGCAGGGCTTACGATCCACATGTTTGGATGGATCCGGTACTCTGGGGCACTGCCCTGCAGACCGCGGTCGATGCATTGGCAAGAATCGATCCAAAAAACGCTGAATTTTACCACACCAACAATGCTGCCTATCTGATCGAACTTGGAAAGCTTCATTCCAGCGCAAAGAGATCCATTGCTTCAATCCCCAATGAATCCGGTGTGCTCGTCACAGCGCACGATGCATTTGGGTATTTTGCTCGAGCATACGGACTCGAAGTCTTAGCCGTCCAAGGTATCAGCACAGAAAGCGAAGCAGGCGTAAAAAAAATAGAAGATCTGGTCAAAACCATAGTAAAACGACGTGTTGGTGCAGTGTTCATTGAAAGTACTGTCTCAGCGCGGAACGTCCAAGCGCTGATTGAGGGGGCTGCTGCACGTGGTCACCGGGTCCGTATCGGAGGAAAGCTCTTCTCCGACGCTATGGGGCCTACTGGGACCTATGTCGGGACCTATATCGGCATGTTTAACCATAACGTGACTACCATCGTCCGATCCCTAAGCGGCGTAAGCCCCAAGCCCCAACCTCGCGATCAGCTTGCTGAAACAAAGTTTTCAAAATGAAATCGGCGGGCCCAATTCTAAAAAACTCTGCCAGTATCAAGGGTCAACGGAACCCATTGTCCGTGCACGGTCTCACTGTCGCGTACAACAACAAACCCGCGCTCTGGGACGTAGATATCTCTGTACCAGATAAGAGCCTCATGGCCGTAATCGGTCCAAACGGCGCTGGGAAGTCGACTATGATCAAAGCTATATTAGGCCTTACACCAACAGTTTCGGGGAAAATCCAGCTATTCGGAGAACGACTGAAAAACGCCCGCAATCGTGTCGCTTACGTGCCGCAGCGGACGAGTGTTGACTGGGACTTCCCCGCCTCTGCTGAGGACGTCGTGGCGATGGGTCTTTACCGCCGGATCGGCTGGTGCCGTCCTGTAAAGCGTCGTCACCTCGATACCGCACGCGGCTACTTGGACCAAGTTGATATGGCTGATCTCGCCTATCGACAGATAGGCCAACTGTCGGGCGGCCAGCAGCAGCGAGTATTTCTTGCCCGTGCTCTAGCCCAAGAAGCAGATTTATACCTCATGGATGAGCCTTTTTCAGGTGTTGACTCCGCCACCGAGAGAACCGTCGTCAATATAATCCGCGATATACGCTCGGACGGGGCCACGGTAGTCTGCGTCCACCACGACCTTCAGACCGTCGGCGAATACTTTGATCGCGTACTAATTCTCAATGTCCGTGCCATCGCAGCAGGACCCATCTCAGATGTCCTTACGGAGGAAAATCTACAAATGGCATATGGCGGGCGATTAGCGGCCACGGCGATCCGAGCGATAGACAGTAACGCATAATATTCCATTCAAATAGATCTGCATTAACGTGCACAATCTAACATGACCATAGTCGAAGCTTATACAGTC
This sequence comes from Alphaproteobacteria bacterium MarineAlpha11_Bin1, assembly GCA_002937455.1. The sequence continues at coordinate 143,755 of PTJZ01000005.1, read as the reverse complement.
CTAACATTCCAAGCCGGGTATAATACTTCGGTCGTACTGACAGGTGTGATCGCACTCGGATTCGGTGGTGGGGTAATAGGGGTGTTTCCTTACCTACGTAAACGATCCCTAGTATCAAATGCCATAAGCCATGCCACTCTTCCTGGAATCGCGATGGCGTTTCTCCTGAGCGTCACGCTGGGTGGATCGGGCCGTAACCTAGCACTTCTAACCGCTGGTGCCACCCTGAGCGGAGCCATCGGCATCTTTGCAATCCAATGGATACGTGATCAGACGCGGCTCGCCGAAGATACCGCGATAGGTACGGTGCTAAGTGTCTTCTTCGGTATCGGTGTTGTACTCCTTAGCCATATTCAAACTATGAAAACCGGTGCACAGGCGGGCCTAAACAGTTTCTTACTCGGATCCACCGCTATGCTGACTTCGGGCGAGGCTTTGCTTATTTCAATCTCCTCAGCCGTTGCTATCGGGTGCTCATTGGCTTTTATTAAGGAATTCAGGACGGTAGCTTTTGACAAAGACTTTGCCAAAGCTCAGGGGTGGCAAACGTCTCATTTCGACTTGATAATGCTAGCGCTATTATTGGCGATCATGGCGATCGGGTTAAAAACCGTTGGATTGGTCTTAATCATTGCACTCGTGATAGTCCCACCGGCAACGGCCCGATTCTGGACGAATCGACTGGGTTGTATGATCGCCCTTTCGGGTTTATTCGGCGGCCTATCTGGCTGGATTGGTGGTGCATTCTCAGCACTATATCCAAATATGCCAGCCGGCGCCGTCATCGTACTAACTGCCGCGTCCATATTTACTTTTAGTCTTTTGTGCGCACCCAAAAGAGGTGTCATCACGCGGAGTATCTGCCGACTTCGCCTAAGGTTTTTCGCGTTAGAAAATCGCGGTCTTATCTCGATTGCAGGGGGATACACACCCCTAGATCCAATTACTCGGTACTTATTTCGCTGGCGCGGGTACATGGATCCAAATGGTAAACTGACGGCTTCGGGTGTTGAGGCAGCCGCTGAGGCAAACCGGCAACGACGCTTGTGGTTTGTTTACCGCAGGCATCATCCAGACGCAGATATTTCTCTCGGTCTGCATAATGGACGTCCGATTGAAGAGATGCTGTCGCCCGAAATCTTGGCAAGGCTCGAAAGGGAAAGAGAATGACCGCAATTGATTTCTTATCAATCGATCTGCCCGCGATCTTTGTCGCCGTACTTGCGGCAACCAGTTGCAGCCTACTGGGTAATTTTCTAGTTCTAAGGCGACAGGCTCTGATCGGCGACGCTATTTCTCATGCTGTCTTGCCCGGTATCGTAATCGGTTTTCTACTCGCCGGTACCTTATCCACTTTACCTCTTATGCTTGGCGCCATCGGCGCCGCTATATTAGCTGCTGGACTGATAGAGGCTCTCCGCCAAATTGGGAGGATAGAGGCCGGAGCCGCTATGGGGGTTGTCTTCACCACAATGTTCGCCGCTGGAATAGTCCTGCTGGAACAAGCGGGTGCCTCTAATGTCCATATAGACGCTGAACACGCGCTATACGGAAGCCTCGAATCCATCATATGGATGGATCTGACTGTATGGATGGACCTATTTACACTGGATGCCTACGCTGGAATGCCGCGACACCTAGTTACTCTTATCGGCGTGACTTTCAGTATCGTGGCTTTGGTTTTTCTTTTTTTCAAGGAGTTGAAGGTTGCGACATTCGATCCCGATTTAGCGGTCAGTATTGGTCTACCAATGCAAAAAATTTCTACCGGTTTTATTGTTTTAGTTGCGGTTGCCGCCGTAGCTTCGTTCGAAGCCGTCGGCTCCATTCTTGTGATCGCCATGTTTATATGTCCCGCAGCAACGGCTCGCATGCTCACCGATAAACTCAGCCGGCAACTCTGGATCAGTGCCGGCGTTGCAACTCTAGCAGGAGTAGGTGGATATCTATTTGCGGCTTTTGGACCACAATTATGGGGTAGCAGTAATTCGCTAAACGCGGCAGGGGCGATTGCCGTTGTCGCCGGGCTCCTCCAGGTCATGGCAATGGTAGCCGGGCCGAGATATGGAGCGCTCACGCGCACTATCAAAAAACGTAAGCAACGGCCAGCTTCTATCTATTAATTTCTTGGCTTTCGAAATTTCTCGTCGTTGCCCCTTCGACTATAGGGCGGAATGAAGAACTACAATCGTCAAATTTAGAACAGCTATACAAAGCGGCCCGCCTCGTTAGTATTGGTAAAAATGAAGCGCCATTTCAACATATCGCAGCTTTTCGTCATTGCCGCCCTCGCGGTTATGTTACTTACGACTGGCGCTGTATGCCAGTTTCCTGAGAACTGGGAGACCCGTCTAAGAGCGCTCTTACCCGCGTGGATCGGGATCACAGCAGTCTTCTGGATACTATGGCGTAAGACTGGACGAATGAAATGATTAGGCTAAATAAAGGGGTCAAATCCTTCAGCGTCCCAAATTTGTTAGATAGTTTGTCACACAAAATAATGATTGATCTCGCACACCCCTAAAATAGAAGTGTCTAATATATTTATATTAATAGGATATTTACTTAAAAGATGGTGGTGACCCCGACAGGATTCGAACCTGTGACCTACAGATTAGGAATCTGCCGCTCTATCCAGCTGAGCTACGGGGCCTTCGGGATCATGTAACTCAATGTCGACCAAAAAAGGAAGAGTAATCCACCGGCAGAAATATAAAAAAGTTTCAAAAGTCACCGTGCCCCATGCACAAATCCCCTGCGTTTACACCGGCAACTTCAAAATAGGCATAGCCAAAGATTCTGGCCCGGTTGGAAAAAATTGAGGCGCGGACCCTAGGGCGATTGCTCCCCATAAAATTATACACCGTTCCGGTCGAATACGATTAAGCTACCTCTCAATTACCAGACCAGCCGGCCGCTTCAACATCCTTCCACAAGTGCCGCGCGATTCGAATGCAAATTCAGTAGTTATCTCGAAGTGGGATTGAATAGAAGACGCTAAGAACCTCAGTGCCTGGATTGAAATCGCCTATATTGGCATTGGACAGATGGTAGAATGCCAACCCAAAGCGTGTGCGGTTGTCGAACCTGTAGGCCAGTTCGATAGATGATCGAAATTCTATTTCATACCCAAGATCGCGACCATCGCCCTCCTCATAATATCCTGCGGCAAAACTTGGTGTTAGGACCCAGCGGCGCCCAAAAAATACATCGACAAGTACCCCGCCATATCCGTAAAACGCCGAATCCGTTGTAGCCATCAGACCCGCTAAGGGTTTGAATACCCAGATTTTTTTCTCTGAGCGATATTCTGCCCGGAGTTCGACCGCATCGTGCTTATTCTGATATACATCGTAGTCACCTACTCCGAGTGTCAAAAAGCCTGGTTCATCTGCTACTACCGGTCCAGCCCCTATTGAAGCTAAACCAAGAACAAATAAAATCAAGAATGCGAGCAATTTTCTCACGTCGCTCTACCCCACCTTAGATATCATTTTTTCAATATCACATTTTCCGTACACAGGCTGCCATTTTAGTCAATTCAACCTCTTTTTTTCCACCGCAAACGCCCCCGCAATACTATAAATTAGGCTCCGAAACGCCGTTTGTATTGTTCCGTCGCCCTAACCAATGCCTCGCGTACACCCGGATCCATCGCAGAATGTCCAGCGTCTGGAACTATAACCATCTCAGAGCCGACCCAAGCGCGGTGTAGTTCATCTGCCGTTACGATTGGGCAGATCATATCGTACCTTCCTTGAATAATTAGGCACGGTAGATCTTGGACCCTAGACATATTTTCAAGTAAAGCATTATCAGACAAAAAGTTATCATTAGAAAAATAGTGTGTTTCGATCCGCGCTAGGGCAAAAGCTATAGAGTCATCTCCGAATGCCGCAACTGTTTCAGGACTCGGTTGTAGGGTCGAGCATGCACCTTCATAACGGCTCCATGCCCTTGCCGCAGGCAGATGAACCGCAGGATCGGGGTTGAGCAAGCGTCGGTAGAAATTTTCTAGGATATTTCCGCGTTCGTTCTCGGGAAGAGCCGACGCGAAATCTCGCCAAGGCTCAGGAAATATGCGCCGAAGGCCGTAGAGAAACCAATTAACTTCGGATTGACGCCCCAGAAAAATTCCCCGGACAATTAGCCCGAGGCAATTTTCCGGATACGCCTGCGCATAGGCGATCGCCAGCGTGCTGCCCCAAGAACCGCCAAACAGTATAAACTTTGAAACATTCAGGTGGTCTCGAAGGTGCTCGATATCTTCGATCAAGTGGGCGGTTGTATTGTTGGAAAGATTACCACGCGGGACGGAACGGCCAGCACCCCGCTGATCAAATATGACAATCCGGTAATTCGCCGGATCGAAGAAACGGCGATGGACCGTTGTCGCACCCGCTCCCGGGCCTCCATGGAGAAATAGTATCGGAATACCGGCCGGATCACCCGACTGCTCCCAGTACATGCTGTGGGTTCCGTCCAGCGGCAGCATGCCGTTTTCATATGGCTCGATCGGCGGGTAAAGTTGATCGCGCAGGCGCCGCTCGGTCACTTGGCTCGCTCCATGGGGATAATCAGCGTTCGGGTTATAGGCTTTCCGTAGCTTCTTGAGGATGGTCTCTATAGACTACTCAGCTAGGATACCCTCAATTTTCTCGGTTGCCGCCTCCACATCCAACTTTTCGACCAATGCATATTCATTTACGAGCCGTTCCAAAGCCGCTTCGTACATCTGGCGCTCGCTATAAGATTGTTCGGGTTGGCCTGCGGCTCGGTATAAATCTCGCACCACTTCCGCGATTGCGACAGGATCGCCACTGTTTATCTTCGCTTCGTATTCCTGTGCACGCCGGCTCCACATAGTGCGCTTAGAACGAGCACGGCCCCTCAGTGTAGCGGTTACCGCTTGGATCTTATCTTTTGAGCTTATTTTACGAAGTCCGGAGTCCGCTACTTTCTCTACTGGGACCCGCAAGGTCATTTTTTCGGATTCGAACAGGATGACGAAGAGCTGCAATTTGAAACCCGCCACTTCTCGCTTTTCAACGCCCGTCACTTTACCAACGCCGTGCGTTGGATAGACAACATAGTCACCTCTCGCAAAGGGTAGTTTTTTTGACGGCGCCCTCGCAGCCGACTTTCTGGGCGCCGGCTTATCTGCAGTCGCCCTCTTTGTTGCAGGCTGTTTTTTCTCAGACGTTTTTTCTAAAGTTTTGGAGGCTAATTTTTTAGTCGCAGCCTTGGGCTTTGTTTTCTTGGCCGGGCCGGCCGCAGTCTTTGGTTTGGATTTTGTTGTCTTGGCCTTTGCCATCACTCGCTCTCGGTTGGGTCTTTTTTTTAAGGCACGCGGAGCCCTAGCCTTCCTCACTTATCCCGAAATATCCATAATATTCGGTAAACATCGCAAACCGGACAAAAGGGGGACTAGATTCAGCTACTAGCCGCTCCGCCGGCCAGTCTATATTACAAGATTATCACAAATTTAGTTGGAATAACAGTTCGCTAGGCTAAATTTAACAGAAATAGGCCGTTCGTCAGAACGGCTATTTTCGCATTGAGAGTTAATTGCATGGTTTGCCTGTCGAAAAAGGTCAACCACCCTCACCAGGCACCTCGCTGAAGTGCTCTTCGTATTTATTTTCTTTGTCGCGCCATTCGTCGGCGTCAGCTGGTTGCTCACCCTTCCGAGTAATATTGGGCCAAAGATCGGAGAATTTCCGGTTTACGTCCATATACTTTTCTGAAACATCATCTGTGTCAGGATGAATGGCTTCAGCCGGACACTCGGGCTCGCATACGCCACAATCGATGCATTCATCAGGATGAATGACAAGCATATTCTCCCCCTCATAAAAACAGTCTACTGGGCACACCTCGACGCAATCCATATACTTACACTTAATGCACGCATCATTGACGACGTACGCCATAACTATCTCCGTATTAATCTTTCAGGCATCACCATCCGTATCGTTTATCCAAATGGCGGATGTAGCCTCTCCGATTGACATCAAAGTCAACACCGGCAACCTAGTATTTTTTGTTACTCCGACCAACTACTTTTATAGGTTATAGTAACCGGCTCATTCTCAGATTTGGAGTCTCTCCCGTACGCGAGACCTGGCAAGGCCACTATCGCGATCATCGACGTAGATCAACCCCGCGATTCGGCGCATCAGCATTGCCTCATGTGCCTCTACTTGCTCATCAGCGTAGACAACTTCCCATAGCATTTCCATGAGGTGGACACGCTCTTCATATGAAAAACCATCTTTGATAGTACTAGTATAACGAAGAAGTTGAACCGACTCTTCGGTCTCGCGCTCCGCTGCGACCACCAGCGCGTGTGCCTCATCATGGCCAAGGCCGAACTGGGTTTCGCAGAGCCATTCTATCCGACTGCGTTCAAGGAAGTCGAAGTTTGCATCCACCGTTGCCGCATGTACCAACAGCGTGGCCGCGGCAATATGAAATTCATCAGGCGTGTGGACACCATCGGCAGCTTCGGCGATGGCACCTTTGTCTTCGAAGAAAGCTTTGAACTTATCTAGCATAATCCGTGGGTATCATACGTGGTATTCCACCACAAACATATCCAAGTTGTTTGTAGAGAGATATATTTGTACTATGGATATTCCGTCAGAAAAAGCGCGACATTTCCCTGCTACAACGAGGAACCGTGATGCGATCGCCGACGTCCTCTCTCAGATTCTGCCAGACACTGGAACCGTCCTTGAAATTGGAAGTGGATCAGGTGAACACGCCTTCTACTTTTCTGAAAAATTTCCAGATCTAGTTTGGCTACCTAGCGATCCGGACCCACTTAATCTACAAAGTATCAAAGCTTGGCGTGCTGCAGCGGATCGCATAAATCTAAGATATCCACTCTCTATAAATGCTTCCGATATAATTCTTCCCATTGAATCCGCGGACGCAATAATCTGCATCAACGTTATCCATATTTCGCCATGGGATACCACTGAAGGTCTCATGCGCAATGCAAGCAACCTGCTTCCATCTGGCGGACCATTATATATGTATGGTCCATTTCGGATCGACGGCAAGCACACCGCCCACTCCAACGAAGTCTTCGATAGGTCGCTAAAAGACCAGAATGAGACCTGGGGGGTACGCGATTTGGAAGCAGTCATAGCCGAGGGACAGAAAAACGGGTTGGCCTTCGTCGAACAAGTAGAGATGCCTGCCAATAATCAATCTTTAGTATTCCAGAGATCCGGTTCACTTTAAGGAGCGCGGCACCATCTCCGAATAAAGGGTTCTTGCCTCGGTTGCTGGGCCGCGACGATTACCCAAAGCTTCGATACGCACCACTTTCACATCTCGACCCTTCGAAAGAGTAAGTACATCGCCGACCCGAACAGTGTAATGCGATTTGCGAATAATCGCGCCATCGACCCGGACCTTGCCTGCAGCGCAGATTGAACTTGCTAGACTGCGGCTTTTGAGAAACCTCGCCTGCCACAACCATCTATCGAGGCGCATTCCATCGTCGCTCAAGAGAGTTTCAGTTCACGCAGTTTTGCAAACGGGGATTCGTCTTCGACCTTCCCCTTCTTACTACTTTTTTTTCTCCGATTACCGGACCTACGAGTTAAAAAACCCGCTTCATCTTTATGAAGATTTCTGGATTTGGTCTTGGGGCGCCCCCCCCATCTCCAAGTAAGGGTATCGCCATTTTCCTCCGCCACGTAACCGAGCGCCTCGAAAATCGGTCGGGCATCAGCCATCGACAGACCCAGTAGGTTTAGCTGAGCAGCACCAATATCCATCTTACCGGTTCGGGATTGGCGCTGGAGATCGACTGCAATCCGATCTAATACATCGACTCGGATAGCCCGCTTACCAAGGCAGGAAAATCCACAAGCCGCCAAAAATGATTCATCGGAATCTTCACCCACTGGTACCGTAACCAAACCTGCGCCCGGCACTTCCTGTACAGAAATCCCGTTGGAAAGCGCCCATAGAAGCGCTCGCCATTTCACCGCCTTTGGTTTTACCAGTGCCGGAAGAAAAAGTGTTTCGGGTCCTATACGCACGCCGCAACTACGAAGCGCGGTTCGGTCTTCCTTTGACATCTGGCTCAACTCTTGGAGCACCTGCGCCCGCCTTATCGAACCAAGACCCTCGACAATACGATAGGCTAGTCCTCGGGCAACCCCCTCGAGGGTCGCGCTCCGAAGGGGTATCAACCGACCTAACGCATCCGCGAGTTGGGTATCGACCCAAATCGCCAAGCGTCGACGCAAGCGTTCTCTCTGTTCGACAGAAAGGTAATCTCTAGCCAACACCACAATCCCGGGCGACACGATATCGGCACCTTTTTCAAGCCGCGCGACCATAGCGCCCGACCATCTAATCGCCCCGGTTTCCTCGATAGAGAATGCACTATCAGGGGCACCACAAAAGGTGTCGATACGTGATTCGATCTCACCTCGCAAAGCCTTGTTTGCAGCAGACAGAAGTGTCTGCCGACTCGAAGCTGTGGAATTGGGATCAGGCACAAATCGAAATCCTTCCAGATATCCGATAAATTCTCCTCCGACAGAAACGTCGCCTTCGGGACTCACCATTGAAGTATAGTCATCAGCGTCTTTCATGCGGGTAAGCGCAGCCGCGCGTCTATCGACAAACCGCTGTGTGAGACTTTTATGCAGCGCATCTGATATCTTATCTTCCAGTTCTCGCGTGCGGGCCTGCCAGCTTGCAGAATCTTTTAACCAGTCAGCGCGATGGGAGATGTACGTCCAAGTGCGGACATGCGCAATCCGCGCCATCAGCGTATCTATATCGCCATCGACCCGATCAAGTTTCGTAACTTGAGATGCCACCCAATCAGTATCAAGAAAACTGGAATTCGTTAGTTCACGAAACAGCCGACCCAACAGGCTGGCATGGACATCAGCCATAGTCTTTCGAAAATCTGGTATTTGGCAGATATCCCACAACAGCCGCACGGTGTCCGGCGTAGTAGCACGTTCCCGAATGGTAACGTCATTTAGAAGGCTAGCCAATGCAATCTTATCCTCTGTATCTCGGGCACGATGGAGTTCGGGGCGATTCGCCGGTTCTTCCAGCGATTTTAATAACCCCCTTCCAGTTCGGAAATCGAGGTCCGCATTACGCCAGTAGACGCCAGTAAGAGGCTGGAGGCTATGTTGCTCGATAGCGTTTACAACATCTTCATCGAAACCTCCGATCTCAGCGATCGGGCCGAATGTGCCGTCCGAAATATGACGCCCAGCTCGCCCGGCAATCTGAGCGATCTCAGATGTGGTAAGATTACGGTAATTTCGGCCGTCAAATTTGCGGGTGCCGGCAAAGGCAACGTGTTCAATTTTCATATTGAGTCCCATGCCAATCGCGTCAGTCGCGACCAGATAGTCAACGTCGCCGCTCTGATACATTTCCACCTGGGCGTTCCGGGTACGCGGGCTAAGCGCCCCCAGCACTACCGCTGCCCCGCCACGCTTGCGGCGTATTAATTCGGCAATGGAATAAACTTCGTTGATCGAAAACGCGACTATCGCGCTGTGTCGGGGCAAACGGGTAATTTTGCGCGGTCCAACATGGGTCAACCTTGAGAGTCTCGGACGGCTGACGTAATTAGCCTCAGGTACTAGCTTCTCTACTACGGGACGAATAGTGTTCGCGCCGAGAAACAATGTTTCTCTCGTTCCGCGGGCCCTAAGTAGCCGATCAGTGAACACATGGCCACGCTCTGGATCGGCACACATCTGAATTTCGTCGATGGCGAGAAACTCAACTTCCCGGTCGAGTGGCATGGATTCGACGGTACAAACAAAATAGTCGGCTCGTGGCGGGATGATCTTTTCCTCACCAGTGATTAATGCCACTCGGGCCAAACCTTTCTGTTCAACCACTCGGTCATAGTTTTCCCGCGCCAGAAGGCGCAACGGAAAACCGATCATCCCATTTGCATGACCGAGCATACGCCCGATCGCATAATGGGTTTTTCCGGTATTGGTGGGGCCAAGAACGGCCGTCACAACGGGTCTCTCTTCCACGCCATACATCCTTCTCAGGATGGCGGCATGAATCGTGTCTGACAAGGGGTTGAAATAGTAAGCCGGGCGCAACATATTGCGGCGGAAATGTATGAATCGAACGGGAGTACTGAACCCATGGCCGAAGAGAAGCGAAGGTTTGAGACAGAGGTCTCGCGCCTTCTCCATATCGTCGCCAACTCGCTTTACAGCCAGAAGGAAATCTTTCTGCGCGAACTGATCTCCAACGCGTCTGATGCTTGTGACCGTCTGCGCTACGAAGCTTTGACGCAGCCGGCGCTGATCGCCGATGATCCGGAATTCGCTGTTCGAATTTCCGTCGACAAAAAAAATAAAATGCTCGAGATCCACGACAACGGAATCGGCATGAACCGCGATGCACTAATATCCGATCTCGGTACAATCGCCCGATCGGGCACCTCGGCGTATCTTGAAGAACACGGCGACGATGAAAATGCTGATCTCAGTACAATTGGTCAATTCGGCGTGGGGTTCTATTCAGTGTTCATGGTAGCCAAGGAGGTAGAAGTTATCAGCCGGCGTGCCGGCGAAGACCAGGCTTGGCGTTGGGTGTCGGACGGGACCGGCGATTATACCATTTCAGAGGGAGACCGGGACGGTCGCGGCACTACAATCCGACTCAAGCTGCGCAAGGGAGAGGATGAATTCCTCGACGAAACTCGCCTTCGCCACATTGCCAAGAATTACTCTGATCATATTGCGCTACCGATATTGATCCGAGGCGATGAGGGCGACGAGACAGTAAACGAAGCCTCCGCCCTCTGGACTCGTCAAAAAAAGGATGTTTCCGACGAACAATATACCGAGTTCTACCGACACGTGGGCGGCTTTGGCGACCCTTGGATGACATTACACTGGCATGTCGAGGGAAAGTTAGAGTACCGCAACTTACTTTTCGTGCCCTCAGCCAAGCCGTTTGATCTTTTCGATCCGAGTCGGAAACATGGCCTCCGGCTGTATGTAAAGCGCGTATTTATTACCAACGAGGCAGAAAATTTGGTTCCCGCTTGGTTGCGCTTCCTCCGAGGCGTAGTAGATTCTGAGGATCTACCACTTAATGTCAGCCGCGAAATCCTGCAGGACAATCCGATGATTGCCCGAATCCGGGCAGCTATCGTCAAGCGGGTCCTGACAGAACTTGCAAAAAAAGCCGATAAGAAGCCGGACGAATATAAAGTTTTTTGGGAAAATTTCGGGCCGGTTATAAAAGAGGGCTTGTACGAAGATTACGAAAACCGCGAAGCAATACAAAAGATTGCGCGCTTCCATTCGACCGCAGGGGACGACGATCTAGTCAGCCTAAAAGATTACGTCGACCGTATGAAAGATGGTCAGGACGAAATTTACTATATTTCCGGCGAAAACCTTGATGCAGTACGCCGGAGCCCACAATTGGAAGGATTTTCTGCCAAGGGGATCGAGGTTTTACTGTTAACCGACGCGGTTGATGATTTTTGGATCCCGTCAGTCGCTGAATTTGATGGCAAGCCATTCAAATCCGCCACCCGCGCCGGGGCAGATCTCGACAAGGTTTCATCGGAAGACAAAGATGACGCTAAAGCCGAGAAGGAAAAATCTTTTGACCAAGGCAAGGTAGATGCGCTCATCGCCATGTTCAGGCTTACCTTGTCTGAAGAAGTCAAGGATGTCCGAGTATCAGAACGCCTAACTGATAGCGCTGTATGTCTAGTTTCCGACGAGGGCGATATGGATCTTAGGATTGAAAGGATGCTTAAACAGCATAACCAACTAAACCAATCGTCCAAGCGCATATTGGAGGTCAACCCACATCATCCACTAATGACGTCATTGTCCGAATCCATAGGCAAAGGCGGAGCCGGCGAGAAAATCGAAGATGCTGCGTGGCTACTGCTCGATCAGGCGCGCGTCATGGAGGGGGAACAGGTGCCGGACCCGGCGGCATTCTCACGACGCCTCAACAGCGTAATGACTAGCAGCCTGAATGGGTGACGAATTCGCCGCAATAACCTCGCCCACTAAATAGAGAGATCCACATACCAGTACCCGGCCAGTAGGGCCATTGGCCGCCTCGCCGAGCGCAGCAGAAAGCGAGGTCGCGACTTTGCTCTCGAGCCCCAGTATCGACGCGATCTCGGCGATGGCCTTTGGAGCATAACCCGGACTCCCCCCGGGTAGATCGATTGCGGCCAAGCTGTCCGCAACAGTCGCAAGTGGCTCCAAAAATCCTCGCGCGTCCTTATTCTCTTGCATTGCACAAACAAGAACAACAGGGTCTTCGGGCCATGCTGCGATCGTTTCCATCAACGCCGCACCTGCGGATGGGTTATGCCCACCGTCGAGCCAAAGCTCCCAACCCTCGGGAAGCAAATCCGCTAGCCGGCCAGATGAAAGATGCTGCAAACGACCAGGCCACTTTGCGGTCGATATTCCCTCGCAGATATCCTCCACGCTCCAGAGATGCCGCTCCCAGCTGCGGAGTGCAGCAATTGCGGTGGCGGCATTAACTCTCTGATGTACTCCAGCAAGAGAGGGTTCTGGTAGATAAATTTCGCGATCTCCATCACAATACACCATAGCGCCAGGCTCGGATCGACTAGTCCAATCGAACCCGGAAATGTATAAAGAAGAATTGAGATCCTGCGCCCGGGCTTCAATAACGCTTAGGGCATCTGGCACTTGCGGTGCGACAACGCAGGGTACACCGGATTTTAGTATCCCCGCTTTTTCAAACGCGATCTCTGCAATAGTAGCCCCAAGAAAAGACATATGATCCATGGATACTGGAGTGATAACCGTCATCGCCGGATTTTCTATTACATTCGTAGAATCAAAGCGACCGCCTAACCCAGTTTCAAGCAGCAGAAGATCGGCTGGCGTGCGTGAGAATGTCAGGAGTGCCGCCACAGTCGTAATTTCGAAAAAAGTTATCGGTTCGCCAGCATTCGCAATCTCACATTCCTCCAAGACTGATAGCAATGCCGCTTCATTAACAGGGACACCATTTAGAACGATACGTTCGTTGAACCGCACTAGATGCGGCGAGGTATAGACATGGACCTGCAAACCAGCCGCAATAGCGATCTCGCGCATAAAGGCGATGGTTGACCCCTTACCGTTTGTACCAGCAACATGGATTACCGGTGGCAAAAACTTTTCCGGGTTACCAAGAGCCTCTAGCAAACGTTGGGTGCGCCCGAGTCCGAGATCGATAAACTTGGGGTGGAGCGTCGTCAGCCGCCCGAGAACGATATCAATCGGTTGTCGAAAACAACCGGTCATTCCCGTCACCCGCAGAGGATTCTCCATCCCGATTTATCAGCATGTCATCTGCGCTCGGCACCTTCCGACGCAGTAAATCTAAGATACGTCCAAGCGTTGTGGCAAGTTCGTGGCGTGGCACCACCATGTCGATCATGCCATGATCCAACAAATATTCTGAACGCTGAAAGCCTTCGGGAAGTTTCTCTCGAATCGTCTCTTTGATCACTCTAGCGCCAGCAAACCCTATGATTGTGCCAGGTTCCGCCAGTGCAATGTCACCCAGCATAGCAAATGACGCGGACACTCCACCGGTTGTTGGATCGGCAAGCACTACTATGTACGGTAAGGACGCCTCCTTGACCTGTTGCACCGCTATGGTGGTACGCGGCATTTGCATTAGCGACAAAATACCCTCCTGCATGCGCGCACCGCCCGATGATGGCACAACGACGAACGCCGCCTTTTTTGAAACAGCGAGCTGCGCGCCAGCAACAATGCCATTGCCTACGGCGATCCCCATTGATCCACCCATGAAGGAGAAGTCAAATACTGAAACGACAGTCGTATGCCCGGCAATTTCACCATAGGCAACAATTATAGCATCGGTGCGTCCAGTAGCCGTTCGGGTGTCCCTAAGACGCTCGGAGTATCGCTTGCGATCGCGAAATTTTAAGGGGTCGGTAACGTTCCCCGGTAACTCGATCTCTGTGAAGCTACCCCCATCAAACAGTAGTTCTAACCGCTTGCGTGCGCCAAGCCGCATGTGATTACCGCAATTTGGACAAACTTTCAGATTATCCTCTAGGTCGCGGTGAAATAACATTTGTTCACAGGATGTACACTGTACCCACAGATTTTCTGGAACATCAGATTTTACGCCAACTAGTGAACGGATTTTTGGTCGGACGTAGTTATTTATCCAGTTCATTCGGTGACTCCCAACCGAGCTGAGCGCACTGCAGCGGCGAGACCAGAAACAAAGCTCAGGGTATCGGAGACAGTTCGGGGGCTGGGCTCCCCATCATCACCCAATGAATTCGCGATAGTTTCAACGATTGCAGTACCTACGACAGCCGCATCCGCGATCATAGCGACTTCAGCTGCCTGTTCGGGCGTCCGGATACCAAATCCGACAGCAACCGGCAATTCTGTCTGGGCCTTTATCCGACCAACGTTAGAGGCAATATCACTCGCAGTTGCGGAAGTAGTTCCGGTAATACCGCGAACGGAAACATAGTAGACAAATCCAGAAGCGTTCTCCACAAGCGTCGTTATTCGTGGACCAGTCGAGGTGGGCGCTATTAGCCGAACTATGTCAATGCCGGCAGTCACAGCAAGCGGCCGGAATTCATCCTCTTCCTCGGGTGGCAGATCGACTATTATCAGTCCGTCAACACCGGCAGAGGCCGCATCGGTTGCAAACTGATTGCGCCCGTAGGCGTGGATCGGATTATAATATCCCATCAACACGATCGGGGTATCATTATCGGACTTTCGAAACTTAGCGACCATCAAAAGGGTCTTCTTAATGTCATAGCCACTCTGTAGGGCCCGTCTGGAGGCAAGCTCAATCGACGGTCCATCCGCCATGGGGTCAGTAAATGGCATGCCGAGTTCAATTATATCTGCACCGACAGCGGGAAGTCCCTCAAGAATCTTAGATGAAATGTCTCCGTCCGGGTCACCTGCAGTGATGAACGTTACTAATCCACCACGATTCTGAGCACGCAGGGTAGCGAAACATGATTCAAGGCGGCTCATAGCGTAACATCCAGTGCTGCAGCAACAGAAAATACATCCTTATCGCCACGTCCACACATATTCATTACAATTACATAATCTGAAGGTAAAGCCGGCGCGATTTTGATTACGTGCGCTAACGCGTGGGCCGGCTCCAGTGCAGGGATAATACCTTCAAGGCGACTACACAGCTGGAATGCCTCCAGCGCTTCAGCATCAGTGACAGAGACGTATTCGACTCGGCCTGTATCCTTGAGCCAAGCGTGCTCGGGGCCGATACCGGGGTAATCGAGCCCCGCTGAAATTGAATGAGCTTCAATGATCTGGCCGTCGTTATCCTGTAATAGATAGGTCCTATTACCGTGCAGTACGCCCGGCCTGCCTGCTGCAAGAGAGGCCGCATGCCGGCCTGTTTCAATGCCATCCCCCGCCGCCTCGACACCGATGATTTGAATATCTTCCTCATCTAGGAAAGGGTGAAAAAGACCCATGGCGTTTGAGCCACCCCCTATACAGGCAACCAACGAATCTGGGAGCCCTTCCTCGGCCTTCATTATCTGTTCTTTCGTCTCGTTACCAATAACGGATTGGAAATCGCGTACCATTGCTGGATAAGGGTGCGGGCCAGCGACTGTACCAATTACGTAGAAGGTATCATCGACGTGTGCGACCCAGTCCCGCAGCGCACCGTTCATCGCATCCTTTAGGGTAGAAGATCCAGTCTCAACTGGCACGACATCAGCGCCCAAAAGTTTCATGCGAAATACGTTCGGCGCCTGGCGTTCGATATCGATCGCTCCCATGTATACAACACAGGGGATCCCGAATAAGGCGCAGACGGTCGCTGTCGCGACCCCGTGCTGGCCTGCACCAGTCTCGGCGATCACACGGGTCTTGCCCATTCGCCGCGCAAGAAGTACTTGGCCAAGTGTATTATTGATCTTATGTGCACCGGTGTGGTTCAGCTCATCCCTTTTAAAATAGACCTTTGCACCGCCGCAATACTCTGTAATCCGAGAAGCAAAATATAACGGGCTTGGGCGGCCTACATAATGTTCAAGCAGCTCATCAAACTCCGCTTGGAAGGACGGATCTAACTTTGTCTCCTCATAGGCTTTCTCAACTTCAAGCAGGAGTGGCATTAGGGTTTCAGCGACATACCGCCCGCCAAAAATGCCAAAATGGCCATCTTCATCGGGACCGGCGCGATATGTGTTAGGAGTTTCTATCATCGTCTTCTCGGAATATTTAACTTAATGAAATGCGAACGAACAGCTTTTATCACGCGCTCTTAACTGCTGTCAGAAATGCGCGGATAAGGCCCGAGTCCTTTACACCAGGGGCACTCTCAACACCCGACGAAACATCGACTGCGGGGGCGCCGCCTATTCGAATCGCTTCGGCTACATTATCGGGATCAAGCCCGCCTGATAACATCCAAGGCACTGGCCAGTCTTTCCCCGAGAGAATAGCCCAGTCGAATGAAACGGCGTTACCGCCGGGCAAGGCATCTTTCATTGCAATAGGCGCCTTCGCGTCGAATAGTAGCATATCTACCACATTGGAATAGTCCATCGCCATCGCAAGATCTACGGCCTCGGAAATCTTGATCGCTTTTATTACAGATCGCCCTGTTCGTTTTTTTATCTCTGCGGCTCTTTCCGGTGTTTCGTCACCATGCAACTGAAACATTGAGATGCCTGGATTCATGCTAATAGCATCCAGAAAGGTATCGTCAGGATCGACTACCAATGCGACCGACTTAACAGAATTTGGTACCATCTGCAAAAGCGATGCAGCCTGTTCGAGCTCTACGTTTCGCGGTGAACGTGGAAAAAATACGAAACCTAAGTAGGCAGCGCCCTCAATCACCGCAGTGTCGATGGCCTCCCGCGTGCTAACGCCGCAGATTTTAGACGCGACCATCACCTTGCAGCCAAAATCTCGTCAGCAATGCGTCGAGCCGCGCCGGCCGGATCCTCGGCACGCGTGATTGGTCGTCCAATTACGAGATGATCCGCGCCTGCGGCAACAGCCTCGGCCGGGGTCATCACGCGCTTCTGATCATCGGAACTGACCCAAGCCGGGCGGACCCCGGGGACAACCAAACTGAATTCATCACCTATTTCCACTCGCAGCATGGCCGCTTCCTTCGGAGAACAAACTACACCGTCAATACCTGACACTTTAGCCAGCCGGGCTAATTGAAGAACTTGTTGCGACACGGGAGCTTTTTGTCCTATTACGGCCAAATCATCGTCATCTAGGCTAGTCAGCACCGTAACGGCAACAATTTTCGGTCGTTTCGGACCTAGTTCGGCAGCCGCGCTAGCAGCAGCTTCAAGCATCTTGAGGCCGCCAGACGCATGTACTGTCAGAACGCTGCAGCCGAGCCGTTCAGTGGCCCTGACCGCGCCGAACACAGTGTTCGGGATATCGTGATATTTCAGGTCCAGAAAAATTTTGTGGCCGAGTGCGCCTACCTGCCGCACACCGTCCGGGCCATGGGCGGTAAAAAATTCCTTACCTAGCTTGATAGCCCCCACCTCGCCGGAAAGTATTTCGGCCAGCAGTAAGGCTTCATCTAGATTGGGCGTATCGAGTGCGCAGAAAATTCGTTCTACGGGGGAAATGTCAGTCATCCCCCGTTAATAAATCATTATCGATCGGGGCGAAAGGACGGTCGCCATAGTAAAGGCTGACCGGTGAATACGTAGACGGTAAACAACTAATCTTCGATTAACACCGCACGAGAGCTTTGGGTCCGTGTCCCGGACGCTTGCATCGTACCATCGGATAACTTTTGCGACGTGGATACGGCCTTCGGCGGATGATCTCTCTCATCCAACTTTCTTTCAAGTGTGCGGTTATGGCGCTCAGCTTTCCGTGCCCTACGACACCAGTTTACGGTCGAAATCCATCCAATTCCCAGACCAGCCATCACCCCCAACGCAAGAGTTATTAGAAGCCAAAGTGACGCCGAAAGTTCGATTTCTCCCGCAATTGGCCATAATTCTAGCTTCAATGTCTGCCGATTCTCCACTGCGAACACACTCAAAAGAACAGAGCAGGGAACAAACACTATAATACCCATAATTAGGCGCATTTTAACCCCGCCGTCCAGCGCCGACTGGACTATCGCCAGCTAATTTTTTATCAAGACTAACGCGCAAACTTGCCCATGGCTCAAGTTATTTACGGCCGTTTAAACGGTCGCGAAGATCCTTGCCGGACTTAAAAAACGGCACAAACTTCTTAGCAACGCTAACAGACTCTCCAGTACGCGGATTCCTGCCAGTACGCGCCTCGCGCGTTTTTACCGAAAATGCGCCAAATCCGCGCAGTTCAACTCTGTCCCCTCGTGCAAGCGCGGTCGATATTTCATCGAAGATCGTAAAAACGATTCGTTCAACATCCCTCTGGTATAGATGTGGATTTTCTTCTGCCAATTTCAAAATCAGCTCGGATTTCGTCATACTTTGGCGTCCCCCCCTGAAAACCGAAGGAATTTCTCCCCGGATTTAGCAGCGTTCTATTTACCGGTGACATAGAATTTTACCCAGTCAGTAAGCGACGTCTTTGTGTCGGGACGAGACCTATTCTTAATATCACATCGCTTGAGGTTGCCAGAGCGAAATTAACCCGTCAAGGGTAAGGCGTTCATACAAAATCGTTTTTCGGGCTAAACTAATTAGCTGGAGAAACAAGCTGCCGGCATCAGGTTGTATCGGCACGGTTCGAATTTTAAGGTCCGGCGACAGGTTTTTTCTCTCCACTAACCATGCCCGGGCGTCCTCTTCTCCCCCAATCTGATCTACCAGCCCGGCTCTCAGGGCCTGTTGGCCCGTAAATACCCGACCATCCGAGAATTTCTCAGCATCCGCCTTTTGCATGTTGCGACGTCGAATAACCATATCCCGGAACATCCCATACATATCCGCGACTAGCGCCTGCGTCGTAGCCTCTACCTCCCCCGTCACAGGTTCAAACGGCGACGGCATTGCTTTAAGAGACCCGCTTTTGAACGATCGTGCTGAGACCCCCATCATTCCCAGAAGCTTAGTGATTTCAGTAGTTTGTAAAATGACGCCAATTGAGCCGGTAAGCGTTCCTTTACGGGCGAAAAGTCGGTCTGTCGCAATCGCCGCCATATATGCGGCAGAGGTCGCTAAACCTCCCATCACTGCAACAAGGGGTTTCTCTTCTCCAAGCGCAAGCAGAGCATTATGAAGCGTCTCACCTCCCACAACTGTCCCGCCGGGACTATCGATACGCACGATTACCGCCTTTACGGAGTCATTTTGAGCAAGTTTGCGGATTTTAAGAATTCTTTCGTCATCCTGAACAATAATACCCTTCACCTCTACCCGGGCAATAAAATCATCATTGCCCAAGGAACCACCAACCCTGCCATATATAGCCACTATCGCTACTACCACCGCGAAAATCGCAGCTATCCGCCAGAACGTTAACCGTCGTTTAAGTCTTAGACGGTCAATAATATTGTCGGAGTCTAAGGGCATTTGAACTCAAGCACCCCCGGCGTTCATCCATAGTAGACAGCGCCCAAAACGATTACGATGTCTCTTCATCAGTCTCAGGTGTTTCTACCGTATCGATGGTCTCTCCCTCCACAGATGCCTCTTCATCAGTCTCAGGTGCTTCTACCGTATCGGTGGTCTCGCCCTCCACAGATGCCTCTTCATCAGCCTCGGTTGCTTCTACCTTATCGGTGGTCTCGCCCTCCACAGATGCCTCTTCGTAAATAACCTCTTCAGGCTCGTCTGCTTTCTCGGCCTGCGGATCGTCGACATCAATGCCGCCCTCTTCTTCTCTGGCTTTGTTTAAGGCCGCGCCTAGAATGTCACCCAGGCTAGCACCTGAGTCAGATGAGCCGAAGTCAGCCATCGCCTTTTTTTCTTCCGCCATCTCGTGCGCTTTTACTGACAGACTTAGCTTTCGGTCCCGCTTATCGATATTGGTAACCCGGGCATCGACGCGATCACCAACAGCATAGCGGTCTGGTCGTTGCTCGCTCCGTTCGCGCGAAAGATCCGCTCGGCGAATAAAGCCCGGTAGAGAACCAGATACAGTTACTTCCAAACCACCCTCGGTTATCGCGGTTACCGTGCAAGTAACAGTGTCGCCCTTTGCGACTCCCTCTATCGCACCTGCGAAGGGATCTTCCGTTAGTTGCTTGACACCAAGGCTTATGCGTTCCTTTTCGACATCGATATCGAGAATTCGCGCCGTGATCATCTCACTTTTTTCATATCCCTTGGCAGCTTCCTCGCCGTCCATTTCCCAGGACAGATCGGAAAGGTGGACCATACCGTCAATTTCTCCCGGAAGCCCCACGAAAAGACCAAATTCGGTAATATTCTTAATCTCTCCCTCGATATCGACACCAACAGGGTGCGCAGATGCGAAAGCATCCCACGGATTATCGTGACACTGCTTTAGCCCAAGGCTAATTCGACGTTTCTGAGAATCGACTTCAAGTACCATAATATCAACTTCTTGGCTGGTCGAAACTATCTTGCCGGGGTGAACATTTTTTTTAGTCCAACTCATTTCAGAGACATGGACCAAACCCTCTACGCCCGGTTCTAGCTCCACGAAAGCTCCGTAGTCGGTGATGTTGCTCACACGACCGGTGAATTTGGCGCCAATCGGATATTTTGCCTCCACGCCCTCCCACGGATCTGCATCAAGCTGTTTCATACCGAGGGAGATACGCTGCGTCTCAGAATTATACCGGATTACCTGTACCTTAACTGTCTGTCCAATCGACAATGCCTCGGTCGGATGATTAATCCGGCGCCACGCAATATCGGTAACATGCAGAAGGCCGTCCACGCCGCCGAGATCTACGAACGCGCCGTAATCGGTAATGTTCTTAACCATGCCCTCTAGAACCTGGCCTTCCTTGAGGTTGGTTAACAGTTCATTTCGCTGTTCAGCACGGGATTCCTCTAAGACGGCGCGGCGGGAGACTACAATATTACCGCGACGACGATCCATTTTCAGAATCTGGAACGGCTGTGCCGTTCCCATGAGCGGACCGACATCGCGTATTGGACGCACATCAACCTGGCTGCCCGGCAAAAATGCCACGGCGCCGGAAAGATCAACAGTGAAACCACCTTTGACTCGGCCAAAGATTGTGCCGTTCACTCTCTCAGTATTTTCGAAAGCTACCTCGAGCTGTGTCCAAGCCTCCTCTCGACGTGCGCGCTCCCGACTAAGGACGGCTTCGCCGTTCTTATTCTCCATCCTCTCGAGGTAAACGTCGACTACATCTCCGACGCCGATTTCAGGAGCCTGCCCCGGAGCCCCAAATTCTTTTAGAGGCACACGCCCCTCGGACTTTAACCCGACATCGATTAAGACATTATCGCCCTCGATCATAAGGACGGTACCCTTTATGACAGAACCTTCGGATAGGTCTCCATCACCCAAACTTTCTTCGAGTAGGGCGGCAAAATCTTCTTTTAATGCTTCGTTCTCAGCGGTTGAGGTTTCGGTAGCCATATTAAATCCTAGTTTTCCCTTTCCGAGAACAGAGACGATATCAGCTGAACCGGCGCCTCGACGACGTCAGTCTAGAAAAATCGATAATCTGCTCCATTTGTCCTGCTATCGGATAAAGGACATTGCCAAGGCGAATGCTGCGTCAGCGTTTAGATTTGTCGTATCGATGACAGACGCGTCAGCTGCTGGTGCCAGAGGTGCGACACTGCGGGTACGATCCCGATGGTCCCGTTCCTTCATATCCTGCAGAACGCGCGAAGGTATACTCGGATCACCCTTTTCCTGCAACTCTTTTACCCGACGTGCCGCTCTGGTCTCGACACTGGCGTCTATGAAAAACTTATAATCGGCGTTCGGACAAATAAATGTCCCGATATCGCGTCCGTCGAGTATAGCACCTGGCGCACCGTTAGGCGGTGCGGCAGCAAAGTCCCGCTGCAAGCTTACTAGCGCAACCCGCACATCTGGATTAACGGCTATGACGCCGGCCGCTTGGCCGACGGCTTCCTGACGCAGAACGGGATCATCAAAATCCAGTTTTACGATATCGATAGCACGGGCAGTCTGCTCTGCGGCTAGCTTATCTTCTGGGTCTTTTCCAGAGGTAATTAGCGACAGTCCAATCGCGCGGTATAACAGCCCGGTATCCAGATAAGCATAGCCAAGTTCTCTCGCAAGGCGTCGAGAGAGAGTGCCCTTGCCACTTGCCGCCGGGCCATCTACTGCGATGACAACCGACACCGTTAGGCTCCGAAGGGCGCGATGTCGGCGCCTAGGCCAGTCATCAGGCCGAGAAATCCAGGAAAGCTGGTATCGATCACATCGGCGTCATCGATCACTACTGGCTTCTCAGACACCAGACCCATTACTAGGTAGGTCATAGCGATACGATGATCTAGATTGACATTAATCTCGGCGCCGCCCGGTAGCAGTCCGCTCAGACCCGTAACCACGATATCATCACCCTCGGAACGAACCGGAACACCGCATGCGGTCAGCCCATCGACAATAGCAGTAAATCGGTCGCTCTCCTTTACCCGCAGCTCAGAAATCCCCCTAAACCGTGTCTCACCGGACGCGACCGCGGCTGCAATGGCAGCAATTGGATATTCGTCGATCATCGATGGTGAACGCGTGGCAGGCACATCTACGCCAGTCAGTGGCCCGTATCGAAACGACATATCTGCGATCGGCTCACCGACCGTTTTGCGCATATTGTTCATCTCAATATTGGCACCCATTTCCTTCAATGTCTGAAAGAGGCCGGCACGCAGCGGATTAATACCCACATTTTTGATAATTATCTCCGACCCCGGAACTACTAGCGCCGCGACACCGGGAAACGCCGCAGAGGATGGATCACCGGGGATGCTTATTTCTTGCGCTTCCAGCTCGGCATACCCATGGAGTGAAATGTATCGGCCGCCGTTTCCAACCGGCACAATTTCAAGCTCTGCACCGAACGCTCTCAGCATGTTTTCGGTATGGTCTCGTGTTGCCTCACGTTCCCTCACGGTTGTGGTGCCGGGTGTATTTAGACCCGAAAAAAGAATAGACGATTTCACTTGTGCGGACGGTACCGGTACATCGTAATCAATCGGAATGGGTTCAGCGGCCCCATATACCACCATCGGCATGCGTTCCTCGTCGGTGAAATCAAACACAGCGCCGCAGCGGGACAATGGGTCGATCACACGGTCCATCGGCCGCGAGCGCAGAGAGCGATCACCTGTCACATAAGCTTTCAGATCGTGCGAAGCCATCAAACCCAGTAAGAGCCGCGCCGCCGTACCGGAATTTCCGAGATCAAGAACATCCTCCGGCGAGGTTAGCCCACCCACTCCAACACCATCGACAACCCAAGACTCCCCCGATTTGTCGATACTGACGCCAAGTGCCCGCAGAGCATCGGCAGTGCGAAGCACATCTTCCGATTCAAGCAAGCCATATACTTTGGTGCTACCGACCGCGACGGCACCAATCATCAACGCCCTGTGCGATATGGATTTATCGCCGGGGACACTGATCGTGCCATTGAGAGCTGTACCGGAGCGAGCTGCTAGCTTAGTCAAATCCTCATCCTGAGTTTGGGTCCGGACCAAATATTTCGACCAGTTCCGTACCATAATTCTCGGCAAAATAAAGGTGCCGAAATATCCCTAGGCTGATTTTGCTTTTGACAGCCATCGTTGAACATGTCAAAGGCTGCAGGTCTGATGCAAATACTTAATGGAGACCAACTTGGCTAAGCCAGAATGGGGTTTGAAACGATCGTGCCTAAGCTGTGGTGCTCGTTTTTACGACATGCAGAGTAACCCGATAATCTGTCCATCCTGTCAGGCAGAATTCGATCCACTAGCTCTTGTCCGGCCAAAGCGGGCCCGAACGGCTGCAAGCCAAGCGAAGGCCAAAGCCCAAGAGAAAGTTTCACCCGAAGAAGCGGTGACAGAGGAAGACGAACTTCTTGTCGACGACGATGACTCGCTGGATGTTGGTGACGAGATCGATTTAGACAATGATTCCGATGATGATATCCTCGCCGAGGATGGGGATGGGCCAGATCTTGACGAAGACCCCGACGTCACGGAAGCACTTGGTAACGCTGAGGACGACAGCGAAAATCATGAATCCTGAAAATTAGTTATTGCGGCTACTCTCGCGTCGAAATAGAGTACGCGCCGCAAAATCATACTTCGGGGCCATAGCTCAGTTGGGAGAGCGCTACAATGGCATTGTAGAGGTCGGCGGTTCGATTCCGCCTGGCTCCACCAATTCCCTGAGCATTATCATCACATTACCGAAAGGCCTAATTTGTGGTCGAACTGAATGACTCTACAGAAGTTTTCGGCAAGCCTTTTTCTAATCAGTCTACCGTCCAGTATATTATTTTAAAAGTTTCACCCAAATCTATCTTCATTAGAAAAATTTATAACATTGGCATCCAGTGAGCTCATTTTCGCTCATGACTGGTTAGCAAAACCGTTCCCGAATTTGTTTGGTCTCCAATATCGGAATCACATGATGAGTCTCTATCCGATTATTTGAGAAGATGATTCCCACAATCAGCTGGGTAAACAAGCCCATTTTAGGCACTTTAGTCGTACTACATATAGGTCGTTGATAAGACACGACACACAGTTCAAAATCGTGGTAGGTTGAAAAATACCACTGGAATTCCCATATAGTTATTAGTCGTAGCTGAGTCGGGCTTGTAACCCTAATTGCCCACTTAGTTGAGGAGAATTCCAATGACACGCCTCTCGTTGTTTAATAGTCCATTTCTACTCGGATTTGATGAGCTAGAAAGGGCTTTGGATCGCGTGAGCAAATCCTCATCCGAGGGTTATCCCCCTTATAATATTGAACGTACAGGAGAGAATGACATCCGGATTACGCTCGCTGTGGCCGGATTCGCTCGAGAAGACTTGTCAATAAAAGTTGAGGCCGCCCAGCTCGTTATACGGGGGAAGCAGAACGACGATTTGGGCCGAGAATTTTTGCATCGGGGCATTGCGGCACGTGAGTTCCAGCGGTCTTTCCTGCTAGCCTCAGGTATCAGCGTTATCGGCGCGGAACTTGACAATGGATTGTTGCACATAAGTCTTGAGCGACCAGTCGTCGAAACGCTCTCGCGCACGATCGAAATCAATACCCGGGGCCAAGAACGGCAAACTAAACTGAAGGCGGTAGAAGTTTAAGTAGGACGAAACATATTTTCTTGTAGGTATAAAACGTCCAGCGTTAACTCAAGGCAAGGTGGAGAAAGATGCACAATAGTGAAATAGCGAAAAATTTTATTAGCCCGGCAGATTTTGAAATGATGGGTATGCATAATGTCGCTTATATAAAAAAAGTCATTGAGAACGGGTCATCTCGCTTTGGCGTTTATGCGGCTAATGGTGCGGAAATCGCGCTGATGGATGTCGAACGCGACGTAGCTTTTGCGACCGTCCGACAGCACGACATGGAACCGCTAAGCGTTCACTAACTTCGAGCCCAGGAGAGGCACAACCGGTTCACTCCTCACCCACTCAGGCCGCGTGAGTGTGTGCCTCTTGGGTCAGCAAACTAAATATTCGCTCCGGAGTCTTAGCTAATCTCAGCTTGTCGCACTTTGCCGCATTGCGAAGAACGCGTGAGATTCTGGCTAACGCTTTGAGGTGGTCTGCCCCAACTAGTTCTGGGGCTAGTAAAAGGAAAATCAGATCTACCGGCTCACCATCGATCGCGTCGAAGTCGACAGGATTGTCAAGCTTCGCAAAACATCCGAACAGGTGATCGAGATCAGGAATTTTGCCATGAGGAATAGCGATACCGCTTCCCACTCCGGTAGTCCCTAAGCGTTCTCGTTCCATAAGAACTTCAAAAATTTCGTGTTCCTCAAGCCCGGTTTTACTCGCTGCTTTACCAGCGAGTTCCCGAAGTGCGTTTTTCTTGCTTCCCGCCTCGAGCGATATGACTATGCGGTCCGCACTGAGAATGTCTTCTATTTCCAAAAGTCGTCTCCAGCCCTTCTAAACTGTGGGCCTCTCAGGCCCAAACAGTGTCCAATCAGCATTTCGGCTAAAGCTTAGATAGAGCAATCTCATACCAATATTTTCCGTTACTAGACCCTTAACGCTCAGCCAGACGCTACCATCTTAAGTATCTCTTCAAGATCTTTCCGAGAGGGAATTGACTGAAATCCGGTTAATGGTCACTGGTCGCAACCTGCTCAATTAAAACTGTAGATCTCATTAACCGTTCTTCGTGGAAGTCTGGCCACGGTCTATAATTCTTGTTCTAACAATATGAGTGATTCCTGTTTTATCACTCAGAGTGCCGGAAAATAACACCGCGGATAGGCGAGTCAATAGAGTCGAGGAAGTGACTTTTAACGTAGGAAAGGCCCTTTATAAGGTCAGAATGGCCTTCTCGCGCCGCCGATCAACCGACGACGGGATATCCATAGCTTCTCGGTATTTAGCAACCGTTCGCCGGGCAATCGCGATACCTTCTTCGCGCAGGATACCGACGATTCTATCGTCGGACAGAATGCTCTCTGGGGTTTCACGACTGATCAGACACCTGATCCGGAAGCGGACGGATTCGGATGATCGCCCCCCGCCTCCCTCGCCCCGGCCAACCGCTGAATTAAAAAAATATTTCATCTCAAAGGTACCGCGGCTCATGCTTAGATATTTGGCCCGGGTTACCCGGCTTACCGTGCTTTCATGAACGTTAATCTCCTCTGCAATGTCTCTGAGGGTGAGTGGTTTAAGAAACTCTACCCCTCGCTCAAAGAAGGCCTCTTGCTGATTAACTATTTCGGAAGCGACCTTGAGGATTGTCTCTGCCCGCTGATGCAACGCTCTTACCAACCAGCGTGCCGACTGAAGCCGGTCATTTAGAAATGCTCTATCTTCCTTTGTTCGGGCTTGCCGCCGAACATCTAGGTAGAAGAGGTTGTTGACTAGGGCCCGGGGCATAATGTCATTGTTCAGTTCTACAACCCAGCCTTTCTCGGTACAATGAACAAACACATCGGGAACCACTAGTTGCGAAACTTCGTGATTAAAACCGGAGGCAGGGCGAGGATTCAGTTCTTTGATCTCTGCAACCATCTGGAGCAGATCTTCAGCATCTACCTCACAAAGGCGACGGAGTTGACTAAAACTTCGTTTGCCCAAAAGCCCGAGATTATCAAGCAGCACCTGCATTGCGGGGTCAAGCCGATCCTTTTCGTGCAGCTGAAGGGCGAGACATTCCGCAAGTGTTCGGCCAAACACACCGGGTGGATCCATCTGCTGACATTTCTCGAGGGTCTGTTCGACTAGGTCGATAGAGCAGCCAAGCGCTAGCGCAACTGATTCCAGATCTCCCGAGAACCAGCCATTATCGTCAAGCATATCGATTAGGTAGCGTGCGATCATAATCTCAGTAGGAGTATCCAGATCGATATTAACCTGTCCGATCAAGTAATCCCGGAGAGTGGATTTTTCCGCGGCGGTGTTCGCAAGATTATAGACTCTATGATCAAAGTCATATTCGCCGGCCCCGCCCTTGTCCCTACTCGACCGGTAAATCTCATCGACGGCTATATCAAGAGACGGCCAATCAGAAGCAGATACCGTTTCGTAAACATTCTCTATATCTGTATCAAGGGACCGGGAACCTTGGCTCATCGTCCCGGATATCGTATTTTCAACGGACCAGGCCAAAGGCTCAATATCATCATTGTCCGGATCGTCCGTGTAAGAAGAACCAACTTTGTTGTCACTATCAAGATCCGAGGCTCTAACAGCTTGATCCAACTTCGGGCCGCGATCTCTCAGATCTTCGGAACTTCTCTCCAGGACACCCCTCGGCTCCTCGAGTTCAAGCAGAGGATTCTGCGCAACTTCTTCCTCGATAAATTTCTGTAACTCCACATTAGACATTTGCAGCAGCTTAATAGCCTGCTGCAGGTCAGGCGTTATCACCAAGTTTTGGCCCTGGCGAAGGCTCAACTTTGATTTGAGCACCATTTAGACGAGAATCACAAACACTTGCTCAAAGTCCTATAGGCTGAATCTATCGCCAAGGTAAACTCGTCTTACATCCTCGTGTGCTACTATTTCTGAGGGTGCGCCTTCCATTAGGACAGCGCCATCATGAAGAATATATGCCCGATCAACGATGTCGAGCGTTTCCCGAACATTATGGTCCGTAATCAACACCCCGATTCCGCGATCTTTTAAATGCCTGACCAAGCTACGGATATCATCCACGGCTATCGGATCAATACCCGCGAAAGGCTCATCTAATAGCATGAAGTTAGGGTTGGATGCCAGAGCCCTGGCAATCTCAACACGTCGCCGTTCACCTCCAGATAGGGCCAATGCGGGCGTGCGACGCAGATGGCTGACCGAAAATTCGGCAAGTAGTTCCTCAAGCCTCGCCTCGCGTCGTACAGGGTTATCATCCGTGACTTCAAGAACCGCGCGAATATTATTTTCAACGGTCATACCCCTAAAGATCGACGCCTCCTGCGGCAAATAGCCGATCCCAAGTCGAGACCGTCGGTACATGGGCAGGCCGGTGACGTCTTGCCCGTCAAGAGCAATGGACCCGTAATCGGCAGCTATAAGTCCGGTCACGATATAAAAACAAGTCGTCTTGCCAGCACCATTAGGCCCCAAGAGACCAACGGCCTCACCTCGCCTCAAAATCATACTGACGTCTCTAAGCACCGGTCGTTTTTTATAGCGCTTACCGACCTTAATAACTTCGAGGCCTTCATTCTGCGCTACTAAGCGCGGTCCTTCATCATCCGCGATCATTGCTCTAGCGTCTTGGTTTTTCACTGTATGTTTCCTCTCTCGGAGGAGTCATTCTTTCGTCGCCGAATATCGCTGTCATGCGTGAAAATACCCTGAACACCACTTTGGCCACGGCCGAACAATTTGCTTACTCCCGTATTAAGGTTCACCTCAGCATATTCCCCGTTTAGTTGGTCATTGCCGCGTGTAATTTTAACTTGTCCGGTGAGCGTCGCAATACCGGTTTCAATATCGTAAACTCCGCGTTTAGATCGAACGATCTCATCCGGCGTGGTAATAACTACATTATCAAACGCATCTACTTTACGGACTTGGGACTTGCCGTTCGCATCTTTAGCAAAATATGCCGTTAAGGCATCGGCGCGCAGCTTGTTCTCGCCCCGCGTGGCAATTGCGTTGCCGCGAGCTACCGCAAGATTACGTTTTTCCCAATATTCTATGCTATCCCGCGCTGTTATTTGGTCGGTTTTAGTCTCAATCCGAGAACCGCCGGTGAGGATTAGAATGCCTTGGTCGACATCGTAAACTGCGTTGTCCCCAAAGGCCTTTTGGGTTGGCGTAACGATACGTACATGGCCGACAGCGTGTATCCTCCAGATATCTGTGCCACCAGCCGCTGTCTCCCGATAATAGGCGCTCAGAGTATCAGCGAATACCGCAACATCACCCTGCGCCGCCCGGGCATTGCCGCGGGCTATATAGGCCTTATTTTTCTGCTGCCATTCAATTCCGTCTTCAGCATTAATTTCTATCGGTTTATCACGAGACTGCCCGGGCAGCCCCAAACCCTGAGCCTGGGCCGAAAACGCCAGAGCAATTATAATAACCGCTTCGGGCCCCAATAACCGAAATCGAAAAGCTGATCTCATTTTGCGTCTCTCGGTTTGGCCGTCACCGGAAAGATCACCATGCTTGATTTACCGCGAAAAATTATCCGGTCACCGCTGTCAAGAATTCTAAAGCCTTCCGCGTTGACTATTCCGAAAGGCCCCTGTCCACGCACCTTGGTATCACCTGCAGCGGCGGCTTTACGGAAGTCTATGCGAGCCTCCTCCGTCTGGAATTCATATCCGTCTTCGTGAAACAGGTCGACGCCACCAACCAGATTGAGTACCTCCAACTTACGCCAGAACCTGCCTCGCGGCGCGGAAATAGCCACCCAGGAATTGCTAGCAAGCGTCACATCTGCCTTGGGCCGGCTCAAATTGACGCCCTCATCACCATAAACATCATGGGCCACTGCGTCCGCCGTTACTGAAAATGGTCGATTTTCACCGTCTACACCCGTGAACCTGGCGTTTACCACCCTTTGCCCGCGCTCAATTTTTACTTTGAGATCCGAGATCCCGACGGTAAATTGTTCGGGTTTAGGTTTGAACTCCGGCCAGATCACAACTAATAGTAGAATAATGACAGCGACGGCCGGCAGCGCGTACTTCATAAGTATAACGAAACGGCTGTAGCGCGACCGGTACCGAGGCATTTGTGGCGATTCTATTGCTGAGTCGGATTCGTCGCCCACTGTCAAATGGATTTCAGGCTTTCGCAACACTATTACCACTCATCACGAGAGACCGGTTCTAAGAATATCGTGTATGTGAATGATGCCGAGGGGCTCACCTTCAGCCACAACAAAGGACGTAGTAATCTTGTTCTCATTCATCATCGCCAAAACCTGCGCCGCCAAAGAATCGTAACCAACGGTCTTTGGATCCGCAGTCATGACCTCCGATGCCATCATAGCCAATATATCTCCTTCCATATGCCGACGCAGGTCACCATCGGTGATCACCCCAACCAGTTTCCCATCCGCGGTGCTAACGCCGACGCAACCTAGCTGTTTAGCAGTCATTTCTATAATTGCCTCGGCCATCGGTGTATCGACGGAGACGAGTGGCAGATCCCGACCGCTACGCATTATGTCATCGGCGCGGATAAGACGGGATCCAAGCTGACCCCCAGGATGAAGAAGGTGAAAATCATCAGGCGAAAAACCACGCCGTTCAAGCAGCGTGACCGCGATTGCATCGCCCAATACTAGCATGACCGTAGTCGATGTGGTCGGCGCAAGGCTTAGCGGACAAGCTTCCGGGCTGTCCGGTACCAAAAGCGATACGTCGGCGGCTTCGGCTAACACACTGTCGGGACGACCGGTTATTGAAATAAGGGGGATACGCTTGAGCTTGACGTAGGCAACAATATCCGAAAGCTCAGCCGTCTCGCCCGAATTTGACATCGCGATGACTGCATCTTTCGAGGTGATCATCCCAAGATCGCCGTGGCTAGCTTCACCCGGATGCACATATTGAGATGGCGTTCCAGTGGACGCCAAAGTTGCCGCGATTTTCCGAGCTATGTGACCACTTTTTCCCATGCCAGTGACAATGACCCGCCCTTCCACATTACCCAAAAGCACAACAGCCTGAGTGAAACGTGCATCCAACGCGCGCGATAGGGCCTGCAAGCCCGATATCTCAACATCGAGCACGCGCCGCGCTGACTCCAACGCCGACGAGGAGGAAGAGCATATATTGTCTACCAAGGTATCTTCGGTGTCCGACATCTTTGATCCAACAATATCAATTGCTTATCGCCTTTATATCCTATCCGAATCCGTAGAACCCGGCGACCCCTTAGCGAAAGATAAATAAAAGATTTAATCAACTTTCCATCGCTAAAGAGGGTCTCAATGGGCGAATATGTCCACTTCCGGCCAGCCGGATAGATCCAACTCGGCGCGGTTCGGGAGAAACTCGAAACAAGCCTGCGCTATTTCGATGCGCCCCTCTCGTACCAGCATTTCGTCTAGCTTTTCGCGCAAGGCGTGTAAGTAAATCACGTCGGAAGCCGCGTATTTCATCTGTTGTTCCGACAATTCGTCCGCCCCCCAATCGGAGGATTGCTGCTCCTTCGATATTTCCACACCTATAAGTTCGCGACATAGATCCTTTAGGCCATGACGGTCCGTGTAGGTGCGGGCCAGCTTTGAAGCAATTTTCGTACAATACGCTGGGCGCGCGGTAACCCCTAGAAAATATCGCAACACCGCTATATCGAAGCGTCCATAATGGAATAATATTTCTATATCAGGATCAGCCAGAATGCGGCAGAGGTTTGGGGCATTAAACTCGTTCCGGCCAAATTTTACCAAATGCGCGTTTCCATCACCGGACGACAACTGCGCGAGGCAAAGTCGGTCGCGATTTGGATGGAGCCCCATGGCCTCAGTATCAATCGCGACTGAGTCTCCAAGATCAAGGCCGTCGGGCAGGTCCCCGTGATAAAGCTCAATCGACAAACCGCCTCCGTTCCCACCCACAAATCCGTAATTGGATTTCGGGCTGTTTTGCAATCAATGCAGAAAGTGGTGCCCAGGAGAAGACTCGAACTTCCACGGCCTTACGGCCACTGGCACCTGAAGCCAGCGCGTCTACCAATTCCGCCACCTGGGCCTCCGTTCGCCGGTTACCCCAAAACGAAGCGTGGGTATGCAATTGGCTCAGGTCAATGTCAACTGATTTTGCCATATATGTTGACGCAATATTAACCACTCTTTATTAGCGTGACTTCTCTTTCGCCCCTTTCGGAATTGCACCGAGATACACTGTAAATAGCATGGGCATATCTTCTATGGATGTCGTTACCGTTTTCGGCGCTTCGGGCTTTATCGGCAGATATGTAGTACGTGAGATCGCGAGGTCCGGTGCTCGAGTACGTGCTGCCGTCCGACGCCCAGAACGGGCTGGGTTCTTGAAGCCTATGGGCGATGTAGGGCAGATTGTACCAATAGCGGCGAACATTCGGGATGATGAATCCGTAGCTGCGGCTGTAAAAAGCGCGGATACGGTCATCAATCTAGTCGGTATTCTCCAGAACAACCGCGCACAAAACTTCGTCAATCTTCAGGCGGAAGGCGCCACAAGGGTGGCAAAAGCAGCAAAAGCAGCAGGGGCAGACACGTTCGTTCAAATGTCGGCAATCGGCGCCAACCCAGCGTCTAACTCTGTCTATGCCTCTACAAAGGGGTTGGGTGAGGAGGGGGTAAAGGAATCCTTCCCGGGTGCGACGATTCTGCGTCCGAGCATAGTATTTGGCCCGGAGGACGATTTTTTTAATAAATTTGCCTCGATGGCTCGATTGTTGCCGTTTCTTCCGTTGATTGGCGGTGGCCACACTAGGTTCGAGCCGGTCTATGTAGGTGACGTAGCCAAAGCCGTCTCTGTGGTAGCCGGAGACCCTACCAAGGCGGGCCTAACATACGAACTGGGTGGATCCACCATTTTCACTTTTCGCGAACTGATGGAAATCACTCTGAAGACAATCGAACGACGGCGTTTACTGCTTCCGTTGCCTTTTCCGGTCGCCCATATTCAGGCAGCAGTCGCAGAACTCGCTTTTGCGGTACCTTCCGCCCTGAACTTCGGACCCCAATCACCAATCACCAGAGATCAGGTAAGGCTGCTTCGAAAAGATAACATTACTTCCGACAAAGTGCTGGGTCTAAAAGACCTAGGGATTCAGGCAACCGGCGTCGATTCTGTCCTGCCAACGTATCTACAACGCTATAGGCGCGGCATCTGGCATTCTTAACATCAAGCGGGGAGGGGTAGATTAAATTGCTGAAAACACTCCTTCTTAGCTGTAAACCCAGACCAGAATGGCAGTTCCAAGTAATATCCGATAAATCACGAACGGCGTGAAGTTGGCTCGTTTAAGCCAAGCCATCATCAATACTACTGCCATGAACGAAGCGATAAATGCTATTGCGCCGGCGAAAAGCGCATCGGTTAGCAAATGCAACATTTCGGCCTCGATTATTTTAAGCGTAGCGCCTGACCCAGCAGCGAGGATTGCAGGAATGGACAGAAGCATCGCGAAACGGGCAGCTTCTGTCCGCTCGAAACCCAAGCTTCGGGCCATTGTAATGCTGGTACCAGCCCGACTAGCACCGGGAATAAGAGCTAATGTTTGGGCTATACCAATAGCAAGCGCTCGGCCCCAAGTCATATGTTCAATTCGATTGACGGTTATATTATAACGGTCGGCCAGATATAGTAGTATCGCGAAACCCAAAGTCGCCCAGCCCACCACAGCGGCATTGCGCAACGAGTCACCGAGCTGTTCATAGACTATTGCACCGAAGATAATCAGAGGTAAGGTCGCGATAAACATATGAAAGACTAGCTTCAAACCTTGGTTTCGGCGAATTTTACCGGGTCGAATTAAGCCCTTGAGAATCATCCAAATATCTCGCCAGAAGTAAATAATTACAGCACCCAAAGTTCCCAAATGGACCGCTACATCTATAATCAAGCCCTGATCTCGCCAGCCGGTCAGGTCCGGGATCAAGACAAGATGGCCAGACGAACTAATTGGCAGGAATTCTGTGATACCCTGGATTAGGGCGATGATGGTGAGCTGAATGAGCGTCAATGCTTTCTCCGGAAAGGCAAGAGGAACAGCCCCGAAAACTATGAAAATGCTCTATACATCAATGACTGAGTCGACCCAAACAAACTATTAGTACCATTTTGGTATCATTCAGTTAAATGCTAGGGCATAATTTGCCTGACTGGGGGTTAGTTTATACCTTTAGATATTATTAAGACAGTTTATATGTCCTATTGGGGATTTTCTCCTCGCCTTCAAGACCCAGATGAGGTATTATGGCAGATACAGCCTAAACAGGAAATGCTGGGCGCGGCCGCCAATATGTGGCACGCGGTGGGGAAATATGGCCAACACAATGCTTCAGTTCGTCGACATCTCTCAGGAAATGCCTGGGAAACGCGCCGCAGAACAGCGCCGGGAGGATTTCGAAGAAATCTACAACCGCTACAGGCCGGACTCTGCGGCCGAGCAGGCCAGTAGGTGCTCGCAATGCGGAGTACCCTTCTGTCAGGTCCACTGCCCAGTTCACAACAACATACCTGATTGGCTTAAGCTCACAGCGGAAGGCCGACTTGAGGAAGCGTTTGAGGTATCCTCTGGCACCAACAACTTACCGGAAATTTGTGGCCGCATCTGTCCGCAGGACCGCCTCTGCGAGGGTAACTGCGTCATTGAACAATCAGGACACGGGACAGTCACAATCGGTTCGGTCGAGAAATATATTACTGATACTGCGTTCGAACGCGGTTGGGTAAAACCAGTCTCGCCACCTTTCGAACTCGAGATGTCTGTAGGAATTATTGGCAGCGGCCCTGCCGGAATGGCGGCAGCAGAACAGTTACGCCGGAAAGGTTATAGAATACATGTCTATGACCGCCATGACCGTATGGGCGGCCTCCTAATTTACGGCATTCCAAACTTCAAACTGGAAAAAGAAATAGTGCAACGCCGGGTCGACCTCCTAGAAATGGGGGGCGTAGAGTTCCACCGTAATTTCGAGGTTGGCCGAGATGCAACACTTCAGGAAATTCGCGACCGCCACGACGCCGTGCTCATCGCAACAGGCGTGTACAAAGCGCGGGACCTAAAAGTTCCTGGCGTTGGGCTCGACAATGTCGTCCCGGCACTAGACTTTTTGATTTCCTCCAACCGCAAGGGATTAGGCGATACCGTCCCTGCATTTGAAGACGGTAGCCTCAACGCGGAGAACAAAAAGATCGTCGTAATAGGTGGTGGAGATACGGCTATGGATTGTGTACGGACAGCAGTTCGTCAAGGTGCTAGCTCCGTGACCTGCCTATATCGCCGTGATCAAGCAAATATGCCAGGCTCCCGCCGAGAGGTGCAGTATGCCGAGGAAGAGGGCGTGGAGTTCTCTTGGTTGGCAGCACCCGAAGCATTCCTCGGCGACAAAACTGTCGCAGCAGTTCGCGCCCAGCGCATCCATCTCGGTGTACCCGATTCGTCCGGGCGTCAAACCCCGGAACTTATCCCCGGCTCCGGATTCAACGCCGAGGCGGATCTTGCGATCAAGGCTCTTGGATTCGATCCCGAAGATCTACCAACACTGTTCAACGCGCCTGAGCTTCAGGTCACAAAATGGGGAACCGTTCGGACTAATCACCGTACTATGATGACGAACCTAGATGGTGTGTTTGCCGCCGGAGATATCGTACGTGGCGCGTCTCTTGTCGTCTGGGGAATCCGGGATGGGCGCGACGCTGCTGAGGGTATCCACGCTTATATTAAGGCAAACGTAACTGCCATCGCTGCGGAGTAACAGGTATGAGCAACCTGAAAAACACACCTAGGACCCCCTTCACAGCAGCCAAGGCTTTCGTCAACCGCTTCGAGCGAGACGCTGCACGGCTGAAGAATGATGCGTTTGTCGAAACCGACGGACGCGACGCTTGCGGTGTCGGCCTAGTCGCAGCCATGGACGGAAAACCTAGCCGACAGGTCGTAGAGGCCGGAATCGAGGCCTTGAAGGCGTTATGGCACCGCGGTGCGGTCGACGCCGATGGTATGACTGGAGACGGCGCCGGCATACTAGTGGAAATCCCACAAGATTTCTTCCGCGATCACGTTGGGCGGACAGGACATACCGCCAGCGACGGACCGATTGCGGTCGGCATGTCGTTCCTCCCGCGTACAGATCTAGAAGCGCAAGAACGGTGCCGCTTTATTGTCGAGGCAGAGATTTTAAAGTTTGGCTACCCGATTTATGGCTGGCGCCAAGTGCCAATCGATCTCTCGGCGCTAGGAGATAAAGCATCAGCAACGCGCCCAGAAATCGAGCAGATAATGATAGAGGGTCCAACTGATGTTGATATGGAGAAATTTGAGAGAGATCTATTCATTATCCGCAAGAGAATAGAGAACCGTTCCCGGGAGGAGAACATCCCCGATTTCTATATTTGCTCTCTGTCGTGCCGATCGCTGATATACAAAGGTATGTTCCTAGCCGAACAACTATCAGCATTTTATCCTGACCTGCTGGATGAACGATTCGTATCGCGTTTCGCGCTTTACCACCAACGGTATTCAACAAATACCTTCCCAACATGGCGGCTAGCGCAACCGTTTCGAATGTTGGCACATAACGGCGAAATCAACACACTTTCCGGAAACGTAAACTGGATGCGTAGCCATGAAACGCGGCTGACGAACAATGCATTCGGAAAATATATAGAGGATATCAAGCCCATCATCGCGCCGGGTAACTCAGATTCAGCCTCTCTGGATAACGCCTTTGAGTTGCTGGTCCGCGGCGGAAGGACCGCTCCAATGGCAAAGTGTCTGCTGATCCCCGACGCTTGGTCGCACAAAACATCTATGAGTCAAAAACTCCGCGATTTTTATAGTTACTGTAACTGCGTAGTGGAACCTTGGGATGGCCCCGCGGCAATTACCGCAACGGATGGTCGCTGGGTGCTCGGAGGCGTCGACCGAAACGGCCTAAGGCCGATGCGATACACTGTCACCGCCGAAGGCCTCCTAATCATGGGATCCGAATCCGGGATGGTGCCGATTCGGGAAACGGAGATTATCGAAAAAGGCCGCTTGGGCCCAGGGCAAATGATTGCTGTAGATATGGCCGAGGGCAAACTCTACCGCGACGCGGAACTTAAACAAGAGCTTGCGACGTCTCAACCATTTGGCGAATGGTCTAAAAATATGAAACCGATTGATGCCGTCATCCGCCCGGAACAAGCAGCCGACGCAAAATTCACTGGCGACGAATTACGGCGCCGACAAGTCGCCGCCGGCTATACGCTGGAAGAATTGGAACTTTTACTTCAGCCAATGGTTGAAGATGCAAAGGAGGCCACGGGTTCGATGGGAGACGATACCCCGCTGGCTGTTCTATCAGATCAGTATCGCGGACTGCATCATTTCTTTCGTCAATCTTTTAGCCAGGTCACAAACCCGCCCATTGACTCGCTTCGTGAATACAGGGTGATGAGCCTGAAAACCCGGCTAGGAAACCTAGGAAACATATTGGACGAAAACGAAAGCCAGACACGGCTACTACAGCTCGACAGCCCGGTTCTGTCGAATGCTAGTTTTTCAGCTATGCGCGAATATATGGGGACCACCGCAGTTGAACTAGACTGTACGTTTCGTCCAGGAAAGGGCGAACATGCCCTAAGGCGGGCGATTTATAAACTACAAAGAATCGCCGAGGATGCGGTGCGCGGTGGTGCAGCCCACCTAGTCCTGTCGGATTGTAATATAAGCCCAGAACGCGCCTCTATACCCATGATCTTGGCGACAGCGGCAGTTCATACGCATCTTATAGATCAAGCGCTCCGTACCTATACATCCATCAATGTCCGGTCCGCGGAATGTATAGACACTCATTACTTTGCCGTTCTGATCGGTGTCGGGGCCTCAACGGTCAATGCCTATCTTGCACAGGAGACTATAATCGACCGCCATCGCCGTGGCTTGTTTGGGGAAGTGCCGCTGTTCGACTGCGTGCAGCGATACCGTGAGGCAGTCGATCAAGGACTACTCAAGATCATGTCCAAGATGGGTATCTCTATCCTATCCAGCTATCGCGGCGCTTATAAATTCGAGGCCGTCGGCCTAAGTCGTTGGCTAGTCTCGAGTTATTTCCCCGGTATGACTTCGCGAATTTCAGGTATCGGGCTATCAGGTCTTCAACGTAAAGTCCAAGAACTTCACGAACGCGCATTTGATCAGGAGATCATGGCGTTGCCAATAGGCGGTATATATCGATATCGCCAAAGCGGAGAGACGCACGGATTCGACGGCAAGCAGATGCATACCTTGCAACAGGCGGTCGCAACAGACTCCTTCGCTACATTCAAAAAATATGCGGAAGCAGTAAACAAATCAGCCCCGATCAGCCTACGTGACCTGATGGAATTCGATCCCAAGCAGACCCCAGTGCCGATCGAAGAAGTAGAGTCAATCACCGAGATCCGCAAGCGGCTCGTATCGCCTGGTATATCTTTGGGTGCCCTCAGTCCAGAGGCACACGAAACTTTATCGATCGCCATGAACCGAATTGGCGCCAAGTCAGACTCCGGCGAGGGCGGCGAGGACCCGGCCCGTTACAAACCAAGACCTAACGGCGACAACGCGTCTAGTGCCATAAAACAGGTCGCTTCCGGCCGGTTTGGGGTCACAGCTGAATACCTCAACAATTGCCGTGAGATAGAAATCAAGCTAGCACAGGGGGCCAAACCCGGCGAAGGGGGACAACTACCCGGTATCAAAGTATCGGAAATGATCGCCAAATTACGGCATTCCACGCCCGGTGTAACCCTTATCTCGCCCCCGCCGCATCACGATATATATTCGATCGAGGATCTCGCACAATTGATCTACGATCTTAAGCAGATTAATCCGGATGCCAAGGTATGTGTTAAACTTGTTGCGCAGACAGGAATAGGTACCATCGCCGCAGGGGTCGCTAAGGCGCACGCAGATACGATCCTAGTTTCGGGACATTCTGGTGGTACTGGGGCCAGTCCACAGTCTTCGATCAAATATGCCGGCCTACCCTGGGAAATGGGACTGTCCGAAGTACATCAGGTTCTTACACTGAATCAGCTGCGCCACCGGGTAGTTCTTCGGACTGATGGCGGATTCCGAACCGGACGCGACGTTGTAATCGCCGCACTTCTAGGCGCAGAAGAGTTCGGGATCGGGACAGCTTCGTTGGTCGCTATGGGTTGTATAATGGTGCGCCAATGTCATTCGAATACCTGCCCTGTAGGAGTTTGCACTCAAAATGACAAGTTGCGTGAAAAATTCATTGGCACTCCAGAAAAGGTCGTCAATTTGTTTAGCTTCATCGCTGAAGAGGTGCGAGAAATTCTTTCGTCTCTCGGTGCGCGCTCGATTGAGGAGGTAATCGGGCACACCGAACTCTTGACCCAAGTAAGTCGCGGCAGCCCACATCTAGACGATCTTGATCTAAATCCGTTGTTAGTTCAGGCAGATCCTGGTGATAGTGCACATTACTGCACGATCGCGGGCCGAAACGAAGTGCCCGAAACACTAGATGCCCAAATGATTGAAGACGCCCGTTCAGCGCTGGAAGATGGCGAGAAAATGCAACTTCAATACAATGTCCGAAACACCCAACGCGCTATTGGCACCAAGATCTCTTCTCTAATTACGCGTCGATTCGGAATGCAGGGTCTTCAGCCTGGCCACATCACGGTTCGACTACGCGGCTCTGCTGGGCAATCCCTCGGCGCATTTTCTGTACAGGGGCTAAAGCTTGAGGTTTTTGGAGACGCCAATGATTATGTCGGCAAAGGTCTTTCGGGGGGAACCATTGTGGTGCGCCCACCAACAGCGGCCCCTCGGAAATCCAACGATAACACCATAATTGGTAATACCGTTCTCTATGGTGCCACCGGCGGTAAGCTTTTCGCTGCCGGGCAAGCTGGTGAACGGTTCGCTGTTCGTAACTCCGGCGCCGAAGTCGTAGTCGAAGGTTGCGGATCAAATGGCTGCGAATACATGACTAATGGAATAGTGGTGATCCTAGGCGCTGTTGGCGATAATTTCGGCGCCGGCATGACTGGTGGTATGGCTTACGTCTACGACTCGGAGGATTCATTCGTCGATCATGTTAATGATGACACTGTCATGTATCAGCGCATTCAGACCTCCTATTGGGAGGACGTACTTAAGCGCGCAATCGAAGAACATCAGCGGGAAACCCAGTCCACTTTCGCTGAACAAATGCTAAATCACTGGAACACCGAACGCGAGAGGTTCTGGCAGGTGGTTCCAACGGAGATGATCCATCGATATGAACAACCAGTCACCTTGGGACAAAGCCACGAATTGCGGGCTTAGTTGCCTCGCAAGGCGGCTTGAAGCCAGCCATTTCCGAGACGCGGCGCTTTGGGTAGACTGACTGTCGATGCGCACACTCTATCATCTCTGGCTATCGCCTTTCTGCCGCAAAGCGCGTATCGCGTTAGCCGAAAAGAAACTCGACTTCGAACTGAAATCGGAGAATCCTATGGAAAGACGGGCCGAGTTCTTGGCACTGAACCCAGCCTGCGACATTCCAGTTCTCGTGGAGGACGGCGGGCCGGTAATTTCTGACTCCGGTGCTATTGCCGAATACTTAGAGGAAATCTGCCCTGATCCGCCGCTATATCCAGGGGGGGCATCAGAAAGGGCGGAAATTCGCCGCCTCATCGCCTGGTTCGATATCAAGTTCAACGTGGAGGTCACTGAAAACCTAGTCGGCGAGAAACTCATGAAGCGGCTTATGCGCAAAGGTGCTCCTAATTCCCGAGCTATCCGCGCCGGCCGCGAAAATTTCCATATTCACTTAGACTATATCGCATGGCTTACCGAACGTCGTAATTGGCTCGGTGGGGAAGACTTTTCCATGGCGGATATAGCCGCTGGTGCCCACCTATCTTGCCTCGACTATATCGATGACGTACCTTGGGCAGACCATGAACCGGCACGTCAATGGTACGCTAAACTCAAATCACGCCCGTCTTTTCGGGCAATTCTAGCCGATCATATTCCAGGCGAGCCACCGCCAAAGCACTACGCAGATTTAGATTTCTAACCAATTCCTTTTACCGTTAGTTTTCGCCGATCCCACTACCGTCGCACATCAGACCAAACCGATCGGCTGAGGTAATCCAGCGAAATACGTATAATGATCTCCGTCCGATGTTTTTTTGGTTGCATAACCGTCGCATATTTCGGCGGGTAAGTTGATGTCCAACACTCCTATCCGGGATACACTTAGGGCGAGTAACATACAATCAGCGTAGGAGGTCAAGCACGCGAAAAGTGCATTGGAATTAACAGGCTGGGGCCAGTCCTGAGATACTAGCGGGTGTATAATAAGGCAAAAAACCCGCCTTCAAGACCAAAGTAATTAGCTAATAATTGCGTGGGTCTTGCCGAGATATCCTCATAATGCCTAAATTTGTGATCACCAACGCGGAGGGCAAGTCTCTTGGCAATTTCAACGGCTCCCCCAACACCTGGCGTGTTGTTCTGTTTCGGCTTGGGATATACGGCCATGTCGCTTTCCCGACGCCTTGATACGGAGGGATGGCAAATTCGAGGTACCTGTCGTGGTCGGGATCGCCGACGCGCTCTGGCAGCTTTGGGTATAAAGGCCGCAATTTTTAATGGCTCAGTACCGATGGACCCGCCAGACCTCCTGAATGGCGCGACCCATGTTTTACTATCTATTCCCCCCGACGAGGAATGTGATTCAACATTTCTCCATCACGCCGACCTAATTGCAGAAACCACATCGGTAAAATGGATCGGATACCTATCCACTACGGGTGTTTATGGAAACCGTGATGGCGGATGGGTTGATGAAACGTCTAAACTACAACCCGGCAGCTCTCGAACCCAGCGGCGCGTAAATGCTGAGAGCACTTGGCTGGACTGGGGCGCGCGCCAAGGAATTGCAACCCACATTTTTCGACTCGCCGGAATCTATGGCCCCGGAAGGTCGATTGTGGACCAAGTAAAAGAGGGAACTGCGCGACGAATTTTTAAGCCAGGACAGGTATTCTCACGGATTCATGTCGAGGATATAGCGACAATTCTGTCGGCTTCTATCGCGAGTCCTCGAGCGGGTGGTATATACAACGTGTGCGATGATGAGCCGGCAGCCCCGGCAGATGTGACATCTTATGTGTGTGGTCTTTTGGGGGTAGCTCCACCACCTCTTATCCCCATAGAGGAAGCCGAAATGTCACCAATGGTAAAAACTTTCTGGGCCGAAAATAGGCGAGTGCATAACAATCTAATAAAAACTGAACTTGGCGTGAAACTAGCCTTCCCGAATTACCGGATTGGCATTCGGGCAGTGTTGGGTCTCTAATCATTGTAGGCGCCGTTCAAACTCCATCCAGTAATTCTTCTAGAATAGACGTCAGATAAACAATGTCCTGATCACGAGACAAACGGTGATCACCATCCTTTACTAGAAAAATCTTTACGTCCTCCGAGGATATTTTTTCGGCGAGCCGAGCACTTGTCATCCATGGCACAGATTCATCGCGCATACCGTGTAATAGGCGCACCGAACAATTCAGTGGAATCGATTTATCTAGCAGTAAATGGTCTCGTCCATCCTCAATTAGTTTCATCGTAATGATGTATGGCTCATCTCCGGATTCCGAAGGTGCATAATAGACTCCATCCCTGATCAACGTGTTTTTAACTTCTTCATTAAACTTTCCCCACATAAGATCGCGGGTGAAATCCGGCGCAGCTGCTATTCCGATCAAACCAACTACCCGGTCCGGTCGGGCTAGAGCAGTTAGCAACATAATCCAACCACCCATAGACGAACCGACCAACACCAGGGGTCCATCCGTACATTGATCTATTACCGCAAGAACGTCGGCCAACCAGTCACTGATGGTACCGTCTCTAAACTCACCTGACGACTCGCCGTGGCCGCTATAGTCTAGTCGTGTAAATCCGCATCCGGCGGCACGGCAATAGTTCTCAAGATTAATCGCCTTGGTACCTTGCATGTCAGACATCAAGCCCCCCAGAAACACTATTCTGGGAGCCTTGCCGTCAATCTGTCGGTAGGCGATTGTAGTGCCGTCTTCTCGTGGTAGGATCTCGGGCGGTCGTTCTATCATTTCACTCATGGGTTTTCGACACCTTTCATGATATCCGGGGACACGAAAATACTCTCAAGTCATAACGTCCTGGCGCGGGATGCGAAAGCGCCGGCGGTTATGCAAGTACTACCGCGCCTCGAAATCGGGGGCGTCGAGCGGGGCACGGTTGATATTACTGCTGCATTGACAGCAGCAGGGCGCCGAGCTGTGGTGGTATCTGCGGGTGGCCATTTGGTGTCCGAGATAGAACGGGCTGGCGGAGAGCATGTAATTTTGCCCTTGGATAGCAAAAATCCGCTCACGATGCGCAGAAATATAGGAGCGCTTACTAAAATTATCACAGAAAAGAATGTTGGTTTGGTCCACGCGCGGAGCCGGGCTCCAGCATGGAGTGCCCGACCAGCAGCTCTGCGGGCAAATGTACCCTTCATGACTACCTTCCATGGTAGATACAAATTCAATAATCCGCCTAAGAAAGCATATAATGCCATAATGGCACGGGGTGACCGCGTGATCGCTATTTCCGAATTTATCGGCCGTCATCTTTCCGAGGTATACGATGTACCCGAGGGGCGTATCCGGATAATTCCGCGCGGGGTGGACTTGGATGAGTTTAATCCGGCTGCTGTTTCAGCCGAACGGATGATACAATTATCGCGGAATTGGCGGCTACCCGACGAAGCACCGGTGATCATGTTACCGGGCCGCCTCACCCGCTGGAAAGGGCATAGCGTACTAATCGAAGCCGCAAGGCAACTGGAAAGGAATGATGTGCGTGTACTGCTCGTCGGTGATAGCCATGGCCGAAGCGGTTACCGGGCTGAGTTGGAAGCACAGATCGGCCGCAGTGGTGCAGAGGGAATCATTCACCTAACAGGGCCGTGCCGGGATATGGCCGCGGCCTACATGCTGGCAGATGTAGTAGTATCTGCCTCAACCGATCCGGAGGCATTCGGCCGCGTCGCCGCGGAAGCACAAGCAATGGGACGACCAGTTATCGCCAG
This sequence comes from Alphaproteobacteria bacterium MarineAlpha11_Bin1, assembly GCA_002937455.1. The sequence continues at coordinate 99,344 of PTJZ01000005.1, read as the reverse complement.
CGATCACGGGGGGGCGCGCGAAACCGTCATCGCAAGTGAAACCGGTTGGCTTGTTCCACCCAATGACGCCGGTGCATTAGCTCTAGCTCTGCAAACCGCGCTTGCGATGACAGGAGATGAGCGCGAAGCTGTTGCACGGCGCGCCATTTCTCATATTCATGAAAAATTCACGAAGCCCCAGATGTGTGCCGCGACGCTGGCTGTTTACGAAGAACTCTTAAACAAATGAATTACTATTCGATAATCAAATCAGCCCATTACTATATAAAATCCGATGAAAAAATCTAGAAAGCGGATTCTAGTCATAAAGCTTGGGGCCTTAGGCGATTTTATTTTAGCCACGGGGCCATTCTATGCAATCCGTTCGGCACATCCAAATGACGAGATCGTACTTCTAACCACCGAACCTTTTGCGGAGATCGGCCGAGCATCCAATTTGTTCGACGATGTTTGGATCGATGATCGTCCGTCAAGTATCAACATAATTGCGATACAAAGGTTACGACGACAGCTTCGTGGCGCGCGGTTTACCCGTGTCTACGATCTACAAACATCTAGTCGATCGGCTTGGTATTTCCAACTGATGCGAAGCTTTTTCCGCCCGGAATGGTCAGGCGTTGCATTTGGCGCATCGCATCCTCATTGCAATAATAACCGCAACAACATGCATACTATCGAGCGCCAGGCAGACCAATTAGCAATGGCAGGGATACCGGAAACACCTTTTCCTGATCTATCTTGGCTAACGTCGGACGTATCGCGCTTTTCCCTCCCAGACAATTACGTGCTTCTTATCCCGGGAGGCGCCGCACACCGGCCGGAAAAACGCTGGCCAGCTGCCTCATATCGCGAAATTGCCGCCTCGATATCCGAAAAAGGTATCTTACCAATCGTGATCGGCGGGCAGGACGAGATACAACTCGCGGCAGATATTGCCGCCGATAACAACGCTAGATCGATCGCCGGCGAGACCTCGTTCGCGGATATCGCGGAATTGTCGCGCCACGCGGTCAGCGCTATTGGCAACGACACCGGACCAGCACACATTGCTGCAATTTGTGGCTGTCCAAGTGTGGTACTTTTTTCGAACGCGTCTAACCCAGATATCTCGGCACCCCGAGGCAAAGATGTTACTATCCTGAGGTGCGAAAATCTCAGGGATCTCAGTGTCTCAAAGGTTGCCGAGGCGTCAAGATTGCTTTAAATGCCCGGCTCTATGGTTTACTCGTGGATCCTATAAAATCATCATGAGCATTGTTTCTATAACGTTGCCGGACGGCAGCGTAAGACAATTTGATGGGTCAGTCAGCGGCACCCGGCTCGCAGCGGAAATAGGTCCGGGATTAGCGAAGGCTGCGATTGCCATCAAACTAAATGGAGAAGTCGTTGATCTTGAACGCGAAATTGACCATGACAGTGATGTAGAAATTATCACCCGCAAGTCCAATGAAGCACTGAATCTAATTCGCCACGATGCAGCTCACGTTATGGCCGAGGCAGTTCAAGAACTTTATCCCGGCACACAAGTCACAATCGGCCCAGCGATCGAGAACGGTTTCTATTATGATTTTGCCCGCGAAGAAACGTTCACTCCCGATGATCTGGAGAAGATCGAGACCCGAATGCATGAAATTATCCAACGAGACGATGCTTTCGTGCGTGAAGAATGGGACCGAAGCGAGGCTGTAAAACATTTTAAGGGCATCGGCGAGAAATATAAGGCCGAACTGATCGAGAGTATTCCTGACGGGGAAATCATATCGGTCTACCGACAAGGTCGATGGAAAGATCTTTGTCGCGGTCCCCATATGCCGTCTACCGGACATGTTGGTAAGGGGTTCAAGCTACAGAAGTTGGCGGGAGCATACTGGCGCGGTGATTCTCGTAACGAGATGCTGCAGCGAATTTATGGCACAGCTTGGCGCGATGAAAAGGAGTTAAAAGCCCATCTATACATGCTGGAGGAAGCCGAGAAGAGAGATCACCGGCGCCTTGGCCGAGAGATGGAGCTTTTCCATTTTCAGGAAGAGGCTATTGGCAGCGTATTCTGGCATCCTAAAGGTTGGAGGCTATACCGTACTCTTGAGACATACATCCGGGCGAGATTGGATGAGGCCGGCTATGTTGAGGTCAAGACGCCACAGCTGATTGACCGTGGGTTGTGGGAGTCATCCGGCCACTGGGATAAGTTCCGCGAGCACATGTTCACGGCCGAAACTGAGGACGACCGTATTTTTGCGCTAAAGCCTATGAATTGCCCAGGACATGTCCAGATATTTCGCCAAGGCATCACTAGCTACCGTGATCTACCCCTGCGGATGGCCGAGTTTGGTTCGTGTCACCGTTATGAACCATCGGGAGCGCTGCACGGGCTAATGCGAGTGCGCGCGTTCACTCAGGACGACGCCCATATTTTCTGCTCCGAAGATCAAATTACATCTGAAACGGAAGCATTTTGTGAATTACTATTAAGCGTTTACAAGGATTGTGGCTTCAACGACGTTATGGTGAAGTTCGCAGACCGGCCGGAAGTGCGTGCCGGCGAAGATGGTGTTTGGGATCGCGCCGAGGCAGCACTTACTAACGCAGTCGAATCATCCGGCCTAGAATATTCTCTAAACCCCGGCGAAGGCGCTTTTTACGGACCCAAACTGGAATTCGTGCTGCGAGATGCTATCGGCAGAGATTGGCAGTGTGGAACACTACAAGTGGATTTTGTTCTACCCGAACGGCTTGACGCATCGTATATCGGAATGGATGGGGAGAAACACCGTCCTGTGATGTTACACCGAGCCATCTTAGGCTCTTTCGAACGGTTCATCGGCATCCTAATCGAAAATTATGCGGGTCGCATGCCCCTTTGGATAACACCTGTTCAGGCTGTCGTAGCTACGATCACATCGGATTCCGATGCCTATGCCGTCGAGGTAAGGAATGCCTTGGATGCCGCAGGTATTAGGGCGGAACTCGATATCCGTAATGAAAAAATCAACTATAAGGTCCGTGAGCACAGCCACGCCAAGGTACCGGTGATGCTGGTGGTCGGTCAACGGGAAGTCGAGGATCGCAAGGTAGCTATCCGGCGTTTAGGCAGCAAGGAACAAGAATTTCTTGCGCTAAACGAGGCCGTCGCTAGACTTGCGAAGGAATGTCAATCACCATTGGCCTAAGGGTTAGAATAAAATGCTACGAAGGTGAGCTTGACAGGTTAGGGCGTTAAACGAGAACGATTAGAGGAGAAATTCGATCGTACGACATACAAGTATGGAGCCGCCGGTAAGAGACGAGCGGCCAATCAATGAAATGATACAGGAAGCAGAGGTCCGACTTATTGGTGCCGAAGGGGAACAGATTGGCGTCGTATCCCGTGACGATGCTCTAGATCGTGCGGTGGTTCTTGGCCTCGACCTCGTTATTGTTGCAGACAATGCAAACCCGCCGGTCTGCAAAATCATGGATTACGGCAAGTTCAAATACGAGGAACAGAAAAAAAAGAACGAAGCCCGTAAGAAACAAAAAACTATTGACGTTAAAGAGATAAAACTACGGCCCAATATTGATATCCATGATTATGATGTGAAAATGCGCTCAATGGTAAAATTCCTTAATGACGGAGATAAGGTGAAAGTCACGATGCGGTTCCGCGGTCGAGAGATGGCTCACCAAAATCTCGGGCTCGACGTACTCCACCGAGTGCGCGACGATCTAGAACAAATGAGCAAAATAGAACAATTCCCGAAAATGGAAGGCCGGCAGATGGTGATGGTTCTATCTCCTAAGTAAAATCCTTTGCTATCAGAGGACAGCATCCGGACGCACGATGGGATCGAACCTCAAATAATGACTAGACCTAAGCCCTTGCGTCGCAGTTATTTTCCTAATGCTCGTAGGTTTGCGCGATGCCGGATTTGAGAATAAACCTTGCGTCGCAGTAGGGGCACTCGACCTGTCCATCAACCAAGGTGAGATAGACCTTAGGATGCCCTAACGTGCCGCCGCCGCCGTCACATGAAACATTGACAGTTTCGACTTCAACGATCTCGGGGGTGGGTGGCATTAGCGCCATAGCCGTGTCGCCTCTCAGTGGATTTTTTAACTGGATCTGATGATACCCAAAAGGGCCGATCCGCGAAAGAAGTGTATATTACCCGAGTTCACAACTACCCGATAGCCAAATGGAATTTTATGATTGAATCTCGCCATCCGGATGATGCTGCTATTGAAGTAAACAGCCTCTATAAAACTTACGCGGGCAAGAACGGAGTGCTTAACGAAGCTCTTAAATCAATCAACTTATCGGTTCCACGGGGAGCAATATTCGGATTACTAGGACCGAATGGCGCGGGCAAATCAACTCTCATTAACATACTTGCCGGCTTAGTAATTAAGACTTCGGGTAACGCCCAGATTAATGGCTGGGATATAGTACAGGATATGCGCCGAGCGCGCGGCTCAATCGGCGTAGTTCCGCAGGAACTCAATCTGGATTCATTCTTTACCCCGCGCGAAACAATGGAACTGCAGGCAGGGCTATATGGCGTGCCCCAAAGTCAGCGGCGAACTCAAGAAATTTTCGAAGCGCTGGACCTAGAAGACAAAGCAGATGTCTATGCGCGGTCGCTGTCTGGCGGCATGCGTCGCCGCTTACTGGTCGCTAAGGCATTGGTGCATTCACCACCAGTGGTGGTTCTCGACGAACCGACCGCGGGAGTGGATGTAGAACTGCGTCAATCACTCTGGGAATACATGAGAGAGTTAAACCGCGCAGGCACCACTATCTTGCTCACAACCCATTATTTAGAAGAAGCACAGGGAATGTGCGATCAGATCGCTATCATCAATCACGGCGAGATAGTAGCCCAAGACTCGACCGCGGCATTATTGGCGAGGCTAGACCGAAAAGAGGCTCTCATCTCGGTGGACCGGGATATCGATAACCTACCCGACGATTTAAAGCGGGTCGGCATAGAGGCGAGGATCACCGGAAAGCGGGTCATCCTGATCCGGTTTTCACCTAGCCAAGTACAGATGGGGCAGCTTCTTGATGCTGTGAGGGTTGCCGGTTTCCATATCACCGACCTATCAACACGCGATACTGACCTAGAAGAAATATTCATCTCCCTAACCACTAATAGACCCGACGGTCCGCTTCACTCCGATATCATTGACCCCCGTACTGATCCGCTTGAGACATCACGTTCCCATCGGCAACCGTGCAACGGCGCTGAGAGGATATAAATTCGGCTACACACAGATTAGCCCGTAACATAGAATTGCCGGACCGACACGATCACGTTATGTTCTGACTGGTTCGGGTTGGTTATTACTCTCGACCGTAACTGTACAGTTGCACCCGTAGCTCAGTTGGATAGAGCGCTGGCCTCCGAAGCCAGAGGTCACAGGTTCGAATCCTGTCGGGTGCGCCATTCTCTTTTGAACACAGTGATTACACCATTGAATCCAAGAACTTTTCTAGGTGAAGCTGTTGGGGAGTGCTTGATGAGCTAAATTTTAGACTTAGAATTTACGGACATAGTCAGGTTCAATTGCGGAGATATAAATGCCGACACTCAGAATTTTCTGGGCTATCACATCGTCGCTTATTTTTTCGGTGGCGGCTAACGCCGCGGATGGCGAATTCAAAATTAATGTCAACAGTCCAATATCTATAGCTGCAATGTTGTCTGGTGATATGGGCAAGAACATTGATATTTCTCTAAAGTTCGAACAAATAGAAGCCATTCAGTCGAAAGGTTTGGCAGTTATTCTTCCGTCCAGTACCCCTGATATGGAAGATGAGTTTTACTACGCCAAGCAAATGCGAACGATGGGATTTAGCACCGTTGTTGTAGATGGTGCCGAGCCTAGGTTTGCCAAGAAATTTACTCGCTCATATACATCTGCGATGATTGCACAAGATCTGGCAAAGACTTTAGCATTCACGAATGAGAAATTTGGAACGCCAAACAAAGTAGTTGTTTTGGCAAGTTCAACTGGATCTCTGGCAATTCTGGCGTCTCAGTTATTGCCTGTTATAAATGCCATGCCGTCCCTCAGATTAATTACTCACATCTTTATGCTGAATGCAGCCTGTCCCGCTAAGGTCGGGCCTGCTTTATCACAAAATGCTGATATTTTTACGGTGAATGGTTTGCAAGATGACAGTACGCCCGCATTCGCGTGTCAGGAAATGAAAGAAAAGAACGATATGCCAAACGTCGAGATGCTCATTTACGACGGAGCACACCATTTCGAGAGTCCAAAATACAAAAGCGTAGGAAAAGTTAACGCTCCTCATATAATTCCGACTTGCACGATAAATTATGATAAAGACGTATTTATGTATGTGGAAAAACGAGACGGTTCCACAGGCCTTTCAGAAAAGAACGTTGGTATGATTGACTTGCAGAAATGGGTATATAAGAACTGTGTTAAGCGAGGTAATTTGCAGGGATATAATGAAAAGTCAGCGAGCATTTTTTGGACTGATGTGAAGCGTTTAACTCAGTAAGCGCTTAGTGCAAGAGATGCGTAATAACTTTTCGACCACAAAGTTAGATGTTCGGGCGCGAAAGTCCGGCTATCCTGCCGTTTCTTCGGTACAGCGTTTGTTAATACCGCCGTCATCGGTCCCGAAGGACTCAGTCTGTGTCCCTAGTAGCCCAGCGTTGAAAATTGCTTAGTGAGACACCGCAAGGTTGAAGAGATAGGTTTCTCATCAGATGTACGGGAGAGCCGCCTCCCCCCTTCCTTGATTTTCCTCCAGCCACAGTGAGACATAATTCTCTGTTTCCCGCTGGCGTAATTGTTCCAGCAAATTGGAATTTAAATTCTTGCAACTTCTCATTCCGGCATGGACTTAGCCGCAGGTTCGCCTGCCCATTTCTGAACGCCGCTTCCATGCAAATATCAAATGCGGGGAGAAAAAATTTGTTCTTAGTTAATTCGGTGGCATCAAATCCTTGATCAACGGAGATGCTTCCTTGGTAGGAGTAGCAAGTATGAGCCTGAAGCCCTCTTTCAATCTTCGCTCTTGTTTTGTGGCCTTTAATATCTAAGCAAAAGCCTCGTTCTTCATCTAATTGATTGGTGAGATAGACCTCTACTATCCGTTTTTGATCAGCAGCAATGGCGTCAGCTCCAACACCGTATCCGGCTATTAAGACCACCGACGCAAAAATCGCCAAGCTATGGATCGTTATAAAGACACGATCTCTCATTGAGTTCTGCTACTCCTCAAGTCACTAATTGGTCGGCATCCAAAATACGGTGATCGTTCTCTTTCCATCGTTCCTGATGCGAGGTCGATAAAGAAGCGGAATGGACTGCCCCAGCCACCATAGAATCTTCCACCCTTCTACATCGTCAGAAGGCGAATCACGAATTCCTAGAAACAACTACCTCGAACACCCCCCTTTGATCTCGAAGAGATGTTCATACGTAAGTGTAATAAAATGGGTAGTGTGCTTATGCCTAAAGTTCAAAAAAATGTTCTCGGCACAGATTTGAAAATTTGTGGAACAAATCCGGTTACGGGCTTCTATCGAGACGGATGCTGTAACAGTGGCGATCGTGATGGTGGAACTCATACCGTATGCGCTATTGTTGACGATCAGTTCCTTGAGTTTTCAGCGAGTAGAGGAAATGATTTGATGACACCTCGACCAGAGTATGGGTTCCAGGGTCTAAAAAGTGGCGACCACTGGTGTCTCTGTGCGATGCGCTGGGAAGAAGCACGCAAAGCGGGTTACGCCCCTCGGGTCAAACTTGCATCTACAAATATGAAAACATTAGAGTTTGTGCGATTAGAACACTTGAAAGAACGAGGCGACCTTCCCTGACTTAACTAGGGGTCAAGAACACCACCGGGAATCCGAATACTAGTAGAGTGATTAGAGCTCTAATCAGCACACAAAATCTAATCATGCAACACAGCGCAATATGGTTCTGTGGGGGCATAATGATCACTTAGAAAGGATAGTCCCCCGCCCAAAACGAGCCATCCCACTCCACATCTAGATTATATTGCTCGAGCAAATACCTCTGTACCTTGACGCCATCAACAGTACTTTGTTACGGCGACTCTGTTAGGTCGCAAAATAACCATTGGTCTCCGTCTATTTTCCGGCAAAAAAGTTCAACGCGTCGTTCAGCCTTTGGATCTCCTCTTTTTGACAACCTTATCAGGACCCGCCCCACCTCATCTTTTTCGGACCAGCCGATATTCATAGTTAATTCACGATCTCCCAAAATTTGGCTTTGCGTTTGGTTCCTGACTATCGGGACCGCATTAACTGGTATTGGCGATTTATTTCTCGGGGACATTTTTTTGACGTAGGACGCTCTTTATTAATTGTGAAGAGCTTTTCTTCCTCGAAAGTAAGGATATTGGCTAGTCGAGGAAATTTGGATTGCCGTTTTTAACCACAATCAGCCTGGGAAAGTTACGCAAATGACTTCCCAATAGTTCGAAAGATTTTCAGCCGGCAAAATAGGGCATTGGCACCAAAAAGGACACGATTATCGATATTGCGTAGTACAAAAAGCATAAAAATTAAAAGCTTTTCACACCTTAACATATGGACAATCCTCTATCTCAAGCAAGCGCCTAAAACACCAACTTGGTAGTACCATGGCGGTAGTAACGCAGGAAATAAATTTCATGAACGGTTTTTTATTAGCTATTAGACGCACCCGCGACGTGAGGAAATATATGAAAAATCTCTCTATTCTGCCGCCTGCACCGGTTTTTCCGGCAGATCGGGAATTTCTGCTTCGTAAAACTGGTCCATGTCCGGCGTAAGTTGATTTTCGGCTAGCGCATCCTCGAATAGCGTCCTGACATGTTCGCTTTCGTCTGCATAGTCTATCTGATCCCCGCCAATGCGCGATGAAATCCACGCCTTAGGTACACCCTGGGCGTTGCGTACCGCTACACCTTCATACTTGAAAGCAAGATAGCGCGACGGCGTGGTCCCAGTGTTAAAATGCTGGTGCCACCACATGTTAGGCGGAACGATCAGCGTCCCGACTTCCCAAGGGTAGTAGTTTGGTTCCTCCCCGTCTGGCCACATAAGAGAATAACCCTCACCCGAGAGGATGATGACGTGTGCGCCGGGGCCATGGCGGTGCCCCTTTTTATAAGTCCCTATTGGAAATTGAGAGATATGCGCGTTCATTGAACTCTTTGCAAAGTTAAAGCGAATATGCCCTCCACCAGCGCCACGCTCTTTAGCCTCGATCAGCGGCAGATTTACAGCGTCGGGTACGAAGTTAGTAACCAATTTAAACCCGTCGGTTTCCGACTTCGCGGCAAAATAATCCGGCTCGCCGTTAAAACGGCCCTTGAAATCATAAGGCATATTAAAGATGAATTCAGGATCTTCGTAGATATTCATTGTCGGCGGCAGGTTCGTAACTGCGACGAAACGTGCCGCTTCCCGGCCTGATGCGTTGAAATGCTGGTGCCAGCAGTTGAGTGGTATAGCGAAGAGCGCACCAGGGCCCCACTCGAAAGTGATACGCTCACCCTCGTCGTTCCACACGCTCGTCGACCCGCGACCGGATAGGATCATGATCATTTCTTCAAACAACATTCGCTGGGGGGCTAGTTTCTTGCCGGGATCTATCTCACATATATAGCAATCGTTTGATGTCCGCGACGCATCATGGTTGAGGAACACCCCGTTTCCTTCACGGCGAGCCCAAGGTTTGAGCTCCAGCGTGTAGAGGTTGCGGACATAGATAGAAGAAATGATGTCAAGCCCTTCGTCTTTCACCCATTTGGTATAGGGCGTCTCCTTCTCAGAGGCGAATTTCTTCGCCATGGTATCGGAAACTATCGCATCCTTGCCGCCTTTGTCGGTCATATTCCTACTCTTCGCCTTTCAAGCGCATTGCACTTGGGGTTAAGCCTTTCTTCAATCTCGAATACTTTGATTGCCAATCTTTTTATACGTGGATGGAGATAGACGTTCAATCGTGCCCTTAACCATGATCTCTGTGATGATGATGACCGTATCCGCCTCTATGCCCATCAGAATGAGTTTGACCTTGTTAACCAGCACACCCGTGGTCTAGTCGCTGGCCAGTGCGCGGGTCATCGGAAAAAAGTAGCGACTTTATGGTAACCGGCACGGTGCGTGATGGTAAGCGGATCTTGCCGAGGTCAATATAGTCGAAGTCCCAGAGTACGACCCCGTCGATTACTAGAACCCCGACGGGGACTTCCAACTCGTCCTTCAGGATATGTCCTAGCGACTGTGCTATATCTCCATCGAGTACGATAAACAGAGGCTTTCCCGCGGCTATCATGTCGTCAAGGCCCTTACTTATCCCCTGAGCGAATGCATAAATTCTCTCATAGGCTGGCATGCCTTTCCAATGGAAAGACAAGGCTATTTCACTATCGGCACCATCGACTTCGAACGCTTTACGATGCGCCTTCACCGTTTTTGCAAGCTCGGTAGGGATGATTTCATCCGGGCAGTCATAGCGTGGCTGGATTACCTGAAGGTTACGTCGTGGGAGTAATTGGGCGTAGTCAGATACAAACGTAGTATTGCCGGATAGCTGTACCGAGTATTCCGATGCGCCTAACGCGGTCGCCCGGATACATTCTCCAGCTTCCAGTATCGGCCACGGCAAAGCACCATCTTGGAGACGCCGTGCCAGAGCTGTTCCGAGGCGCTTGCCCATATCACCAAAATCTCGTTCTTCTCGATCATAGACGTATTCTGCCACGCCGCCGGAGAACATTACTCCGTCGATCTGTCCCCAGTCGATGATTGGATCGGTAAGATAGAAATTTGCTATATCGTCGGGAATAGGACGATCGACAAGCGATGCTATCATGGTCTGCGCCATACCTTCTGCCACCTGATCTAGCTGGTCGGAGGTCACCGCATCGCCTATTCTCCAGTCGAAGCCGGCACGCTGCGCATGGGTCCGACCCGCCGGATCGAGGCGGATGATATTACCCGCCTCATCGACCACCTGTAGCCGCCCCCCGACATGGATCGCCGCCGTGGCCTTGACCTGTCCCACCTCCAGGATAGCGAGTTTTGCAGTTCCGCCGCCAATATCGACGTTCAAGATACGCTTGCCGGCATCCTGAGACGCCTTTGCCGCGCCAGAGCCAAACGCGGCCAGCATGCTTTCCATATGGTGGCCAGCTGTCGCGCAGACAAAATCACCACCCTTGTCGGAAACAGTAGCGGCGATAGCTTTTGAATTTTCGCGCCGAAGCGCTTCACCCGTAAGTATGACAGCACCGGCATCTATATCGTTGGGGCTCAGTCCCGCGGCAAGATAAGCGTCGTCAAGGATTTTACCTAACTCGGTGTCCGAAATACGTGTCTCACTCTCATAGGGTGTCAATATTACAGGTGACTGGAAAAGGGTCTCACGTTTAACAACGAAGTATCGGCTAGTCATGTCTTCGGCTAACCTCCGAAGATGTATGCGAGAGAATATTACCTGAGTACCTGATGAGCCTACGTCAATACCTACGCTATTGAGCCGGACGTTATCAGCGATCCACAGCGGGTTCTCCTCGATAGGACCATTGAAGAATTCGTCATCATGATCATGATCAGCGTCCGGACCATGATCATGGAAAAGCACATCACCATATTCATGGTCCACGAGGGTGTGACCCTGCAAAAATTGTTCGGGCGTCTTTTTGCCTGAAGCTAGATCATCGTCTTTTTCGTCATCGTCCATAGAAATATGATCCGTCGGTTACCGGTATAACTTGCGTTTACCATCATAGGATTAGTTAAAACACTAAACCTCCAATGTCGATCCCGGAACAATCTGTTAGAATTCCCCTCAAGGCACACCTTGCTAACGGGTTTTAGGAGATAATACCTACATGCTATACATGATATACGGAGTTGATGGCTGTGACGCTGCACGGATCCGCGCCGAGACCAAACCTGCGCATTTTTCCTATCTCGAAAAAAATGAAGATATTCTGGTCCTTGGTGGTGCAACGCTCGCGGACGATTCGAATGCACGTACGGGCAGCCTGTTGGTGATCAACGTACCCAGTCGCGCCGCTGCAGACAAATTCGCCAAGAACGAGCCTTTTTTCAAAGCTGGTCTGTTCCGACAACGTACCATCTCCCGCATGCGACGTGGTCAGTGGAATCCTGCAGCAGCGCCTAGAACTGCAGAGGGAGATTAGCCGTTTATCAAACGGCCAATCGATTTTAGCGCGGAAATAATTGGAATTGGCTATGAGCGGATTTTTCCGGCCATCTCAGAATAATTTACAGTCACCCAGGCCCGTACTTTAAGCTCTTACTTTTCGGCCTAGCCGCCCTGATTTAGAATGCCTTCGGGGCGTGGAGAATTTTTATAACAATTCCGGACCTGTATTAAACTAAACTGCCCTCAGGCCGGTTTTTGAAGTGCTGTCAGGTAACCGTTAACCGAAGCCCCATACTCTGTCCGGAGCGTATCAAATAGTGAGAGCTTTTCCTGGAGCCCAGCAGAATAAGCAGTCTTTCGAACATATGCCGGTTTGTGGGCATAACGACCCGACCCAGTTAGAGAATATCCCCGTTTGGACTGCGCCTCGACGGAAAAAATAAGATATCCACCAGGTGTCAGCGAGATCTCCGCAGCCTTCAGGGTCTCCGAGAGATCACCGATATAACAGAAAACATCCACCGCAATTATAATATCAAAGTTATTTGGGTGGTCTCGCATGAAGTTAGCCACTTCGGATTCGAGAAGTTCATCATATATATTTCTGTCTTTGGCGTATTTCAGCATCTCTGGGGACAGGTCGATCCCAGTCAGAATCGCAGAGTGGCTTTTGAAATCGATACCTGATAGGCCAGTTCCACATCCTGCATCTAGGATGTGGAGATCGTCCGAGGTTGCAAGCGGAAGACGCTTAAAAAGTCCATATATTAGCTCAGGTGCCTTGTACTCTAAGTCCTCAAGGAGTTGCTGGTCGAAATCTTCAGCGAAGTGATCGAAGGTTTCGCGGACGTAGGCGTCACTGGCACGTAGCGGTTTGGGGCCTTCACCAAGCGCCGCCACCATGTGCTCGGATTCTGGATCCTTGGGATAAATTTCTGCATAGCGCCGATACCAGTGTAAAGCTTCGTCTAGGTTTTTATTACCGTAGTAGGCTTCCGCGAGACCCCAGACGGCATCGCCGTGTTCTGGCGCAATATTCAGGATCTTTTTATAGCACCTTATAGCAACGTCGAAGCGCCCCTGCGTCTGCGCCATTTTGGCCACGCTATAAGCGCCCTCAGTCTCAATTTCGATGACGGCTTTGCGAGTTTCTGAGGCATCGCCCACCACGGCACCGGTTTCTACAAGGTTTGATAGTCCCTTGGCCGCGTCCAAGTTTTTCGGTTGTTGGCTAAGAATGCTGCGATATAGCGCCGCCGCAGCATCCATTTTGCCAACAGATGAAAGTTCCCGAGCACGCGCAACGCGTTGGGTATTGTCAACCATTTATACGTATGTTCGATGGATTAACATCGTGTTACCGTTCATAACGTGGTTAGCCTTGCCCCCCCGGTTACACAACTGTTTTACCTCTAGCGCAATATTTATTTACCAAAATTTCTGTTTTTGTTTATGTTATGTTCACAATGAGTTCTCATATAACCTGCCTCAGTACGCCAAAAAAAACTCTCCTAGTGACACGTGGCGTGTGCCGAATGTTCCAGAACCTGGGTTTTGGTACGCTCACCGAGTTCAAGCTATCCAACGGACGTCGGGTGGATGTAATTGCGATGGACCGGAACGGTGATTTCGTTATCGTCGAAGTCAAAAGCTCCGTAGCGGATTACCGGGCTGATGGCAAATGGCAACAATATCTAGCGTTTTGTGAGAGGTTCTATTTTGCTGTTCCCACCGGATTCCCCATCGAGATAATGCCGGATGATTGCGGCATAATCGTCGCCGATACATACGACGCAACAGTACGCCGTGAATGTATTTCTAAAAAGCTGAACGCCAATCGCAAACGTCGACAGCTAATCCACTTCGCGAGAGTGGCAAGCGACCGCTTACGGCGGATTGGCTGAAAAACTGTTGTGGGGCGCTCAATTACAATTTGAATTCGGTTTTCGTTGTATGCAATTTTACATGTTTGGAACGTTGGAGCTCTTCCCATATCAAGAAAAAAGTAGAGCATGAAAGAGTGCGCGTTTTTGAGAGCCAATTTCCGTAGTGAATGCGGTCGGGAAGACCTATATTTTATATGATTTAGGAGCGTTGGGACAAATCCCACCAGCGGGATTATACGGAAACCGCCACGCGGAACATTAGGACGAAGCCTAATAGAATAAGCTAAGAGGACACAGAAACAACCCAGAGGAAACCAACCGGTAGATTTCTAGAAAATACCGATCTGCCCGATCAGGATTGATCCAAACGAGCAATACTTGCCGTAGTACTGAATCCAGGAACGATATCTGCTAACACGATACGACCTCCGTAGCTCTGCACGAAATCGGCGCCTACTACATTTTCGATTGTATAATCTGCACCTTTCACTAGTACGTCGGGTCTGATTTCTTTTAACAGCCGTTCCGGCGTCTCCTCTTCAAAGAGGATAACAAAGTCGACTGTTTCTAAAGAGGAAAGTACGGCGGCCCGGGCGTCTTCAGTCTGGGCTGGGCGATTTTCGCCTTTCAGCTTTTTAACAGATGCATCGGAATTCAGGCCAACAACTAACCTATCGCAGGTAGCACGCGCCTGCGATAGAAGAGATACATGGCCAGGGTGGAGGAGATCAAAACATCCATTAGCGAAACCAACGGTCTCACCTCTTTCTCTCCACGTGCGTATGCGGTCAAGGGCAACATCAATGGTTGCCGGAGCGCGCAGATAAGAGGCTTGGCTCGACAACTCTATCTCCGCACGGATATCATCCGCATAGGCAACAGCGGTTCCAGTTTTTCCAACCACGATTCCAGCCGCTACATTGGCAAGCCTCGCTGATTCTGCCGGCGAGAACCCAACAGCTATTCCGGCAGATAACGTTGCAATAACCGTATCGCCCGCACCAGAAACATCGAATACTTCACGCGCCTGCGACGGAAAATGGTCGATGCTGTCCGCCGAAATTAATGACATACCCTTAGGACCTCGGGTAACCAGCATTGTATCGATTCCGGTATCGGACAATAGATCGCGGGCGGTATTAACTATTTCGCTCTCTGTCCCTAGTTCTTTGCTTGCCGCTTCTGCCATCTCTCTCAAGTTAGGCGTGATCAGCGTCGCGCCCGAGTACCTAACAAAATCACGGGATTTGGGATCAACAATCACGGGCTTACCTGCGTTATTTGCAATATCGATCATGTGCGCAGCCAAACGATCAGTCACCACACCCTTACCGTAATCTGAAATGATAAGTAATGCCGCGTCTTGTAGAGCGGTTCCTGCCTTCGTTGACAGTTCATCAGCGACAGAGTCGGAGATCGGAGTAGAAACCTCCCTATCAGCGCGCAGCAATTGCTGCCCTCCCGCCAAATAGCGGACTTTGCTTGTAGTGGGCCGATCGGCTTCGACGGTTAGTGTGTGCGATACACCGATCAAATCCCGGAGCAGCCGTTCGATTTCGCACCCGGTATCATCGTCACCAACGACGCCGAAAAAATCGACTGAAGCGCCCAACGCCACCAGATTCCGAACAACATTACCCGCGCCACCAAGCATCGCGGTTTCGTCTATTACTCGACAGACAGGTATGGGTGCTTCCGGCGATACGCGCGTAACCTCACCATAAACGAAGCGGTCGAGCATCACGTCGCCGAGACATACTACCCTCGCGGAGGCAAGGTTCGAAACATGATCAGATATAAATGCATTCATATTAGGTGCAACTTTGCTCGAGGACATCGCATAACATTTGACCGAGGAGAATGTGCATCTCCTGTATTCGCGCCGTTTTCTCGGACGGTACGATAAGGATAGGGTCCGCTAGGCCAACCAAATTTCCGCCGTTCTTTCCAGTCAACGCCGCCGGCATCACGCCCATTTCTCTCGCCGTCTCCAGCGCGCGCGTTACATTCGAGCTTTCTCCTGAGGTCGTTATCCCAATGGCAACATCGCCCTGATTGCAGAGAGCTTCAACTTGCCGGGAAAAAATTTTTTCATACCCGAAATCATTGGCTGTAGCAGTTAGAAGTGACGTATCAGTTGTAAATGCGATTGCCGGCAAGGCCCTCCGATTGACCTTGTATCGGCATACAAGTTCGGTTGCGAGATGTTGGGCGTCACCCGCACTACCGCCATTACCAAAAAATACGAGCTTATTACCCGCCTTAATTGCAGTCTCACTAACTTCTGCTAGCCGGATGAAATCCGCCTTTAACGCTCGTGTAACCGCTACTACCGCCTCATGCTCATCCAGTTCCGCATTAAAATAGGCGTCAAGATCCATGGATCATTCTCCCTTTTCACTGGATAGCGCATTTTGCAGTGGCACGGAATCCTATTCAACGGTAAATGCACTCTCTTCTCGGTTGAACTTCCAATGCAATTAGGAAGAGGTAGCAAAAAACGGCATAGTCTAAGAAAATTCAGCTTCTAGCCCAATTTATTATCTATAGGAATTGCCGAGCTCAACTGCTCGAAAAGTCGCGTTAATGCAGCGTCAGTCGGAGGTTCAAAGCCACCGTCCCACGTAAATAAAACGGCGGAACGTCCGCGGGAATGGTCGCGAGCTGGAATGAAATCGATGCGATACGCTGGTTCCTCCACACTAAATCGGACCCAATGATTTGAAATCTTTGATTCTTTCATAAACCCAACTAAGGATCGTACAAAAACCGTGGTCTCCCCGCAAACGAAGTCCCCCCGATCATTCTCCTCCCAAATACCCGGGATCCGGAAACTAACTACGGCGTTTTTGCCACGACCTTTCCAAAGATCGGCAACCAGTAACGCCTGGCCCGGCCAGAGCCCTACAAATCGTCTGATCTCTGTTCCGAGGTAGGAATAACCGCTCTGCCAACCCGCAACTCGAAGTGGTGCGATACCGTCAAAGTCTGAGAAATCCAGTAACCCGGCATAACCACGGCGGCCAACCCTGAATGATTTCCAAAATTCGATCGGTTCTTCTCCTCCAAGACGCGGTCCATTATGCGCCTCAGCCGAGCGACAATGATCTCGCGCCTTGCCCGCCGTATATGTCGGCACCCCCGTATCGACCAAAAAACGTTTAAAGTTCGCCGTGGCCTCAATGGTAAGAAAATCGGCATGGGCATGGCCAGGATTCTCTTCGGGTCCACAGGGGCCGCAATCAAACACCACGGAGTCTCCCCCATCTGACAAAGACACATAGCCGGTAATCGGTAATTTATTTGTTCTGCTAGCCTTCGTCGCCAAGACCATATCAGCGCGCGGCGCTTCCCCCGACCAAGAATCGTTCATCAGTGTAATTTCACCGTCCGCGAGACTCATAGCAGATACTGCCGCCGTCATTTGGTCAACGGTATTGTCCATTAGCGGCTGCCAAGCAGCCGGAAAAAGTCCACTCACTGAAAAAATCTGAACGTCAAGGAGAGACAGTATATGATACATCGGGCTGCGCTCTGTATGTCCTCCGTCGGCGAGGATATTCTGAGTGACGGACCCAGGCACTGCAGACCGAAGCTTAGCGAGGGAACACGGTACAGTTTCGCACATCGCAGCGTAAGAACTTAGCGCGACATAGTTTTTCATCAAATGGTTGAATTGCAGATCGCGCTCCAAGTTTACACTAACGAATGCTACGCAAAACCGTACGTGCTCTAAAATTTCTCCTTCGGCCTCAGGGTCGGAAGGTCCGCCAGCTTTTCGGTAAAGAGCAAGGCCAGATAATAGATTTATTACGCGATGACTGACCGTATATGAATTCCACACGTCGCGGAACACACCCTGTGTGGACCAAGAATTCTGGACAATCAGGGAGGCAAGAATTCTGCGGACGATTCCCAAGTCATAGGGATTACCACCGGCGAGCAGTGGCACTACATAGCCCATATAGGCAAGGTTCATGCGCCGCAGCGGATTATTTCCTTCATGAAATTCCCCACGCCAAGAGATGCCGTCGATACCGCCAAAATCGTATTCTCGATTTAGCAACAAAAATTTACCATCTCGGGCTCCTAAGAATGTTTCGCCATGCGTGATAGTTTGTAATTTCAAAATAATTTCAGCGATGACGGCCGCTTTAGGCGTGGAAATATCCGGCAGAGGTAGCCTTAACGCGGACCGTTTAACCCACAAATGGCTCATCCTGGGAAAACTTCCCATCACTGTGTAGCGGATTCGGGAGATAAGCCGATAGATCCATTGCTCTATCGTCAAGTGTCTAATTGTCCGCCAGAAACGACCGGGCGTCACGCTATTCATCCTGCAGCGGAGCCATCAGAGATCCACCGGACTGCCCCGTTGCAGTGACTCGATAACGGCTATTGTCGCAAAGCTAGTTTCGACAATCTCTGATTCATCGGCCGGAGCCGCTCCCCCCGCCGCGACCGCCCTCGCAAACGCCTCCAATTCAGCAGCATGGCCTTTATCCTGCTCGATAGATCGAATCGGCTTGTGTTCCTTGCCGGCTGAGGTAACCGTCATGCTGCGGAAATCGTTGATGTTTATTACCGTCCCACCGGCGAAGGCTTCAATTAGTTCTTTAGAATAGGCGGGGTCACCGAGCGCAGTGTATGCAATAGTCGCTAAACTACCATCGGAAAAGTTTAGAGAAACCGTGAGGTCATCACAGTCGCCGTGGGAAACTGATGCGGCCGAAGCCTGAACGGTCTTGATATTTTTGCCAACAAGAAACCGAGCCAAATCAACAAAATGGCACACCTCGCCTAATATTCGTCCATTACCCTCATCAATTTCGTTCTGCCACGACTCTTCAGAAAGCTGACCAGCATTAACGCGAAGTAGCACGTATTTAGTCCCCGCCTCCTGCGATAATCTATTGCGAGCCTGTACCGCCATGGGCGCGAACCGCCTATTGAACCCAACCGAAAAGAAAGCATCTGATTTCAAGCGTGCTCGGATAATTGTATTGAGCTGTTCTCGGTCGAGCGCCAGCGGTTTCTCCACCAGCACCGCCTTACCTGTCTCAAGCGCTCGGGTCGTCAGCTCGGCATGAGTGGAATGGGGCGTAGCAATTAGAACTGCATTAATATCGGCATTTTCGAAAACCGCCTTATCATCGGTGTCCGAGTGAATGAATCCGAATACCTCTTCGGAGTGGCCGGCCGAGATCCCACGCTCAGTAACCAAAGTGTGCAGTTCAACGCCATCAATCTTCTTTAAGCACGGCAACAAGACGGTGCGTGCGAAATTGCCAGCGCCGATCACACCGAGAATACATTTCCCCGCCGTCTGCTCTCCTCTAGAAACAGATACTGGCGTTCGCAGTTTCGGTGACATTTCCTGTTTATCAAAATCATACTCTAGAATAACGCCAAGATGAGATTCGGTATTTTGGGCGACCATTTCGTAGGCATGTTCTGCTTCCAAGAATGGAAACTTGTGCGTTATCATCTGTTCCACTTCGAGCCGATGGTCCCGCCGTCGCGACATAAGACGGACAGTTTCTTCAAGGTTACGAGTTTCGGTCCAACGGACGAAACCAACCGGAAATTTAATATTCCGGTTCTCATAATCTGGATCGTAACGCCCGGGCCCGTATGAGCGCGATACTACGATAGACAGTTCCTTCCTCATAAACGTTCGGTAATCGAACTCGGTCCCCGTAAGCCCTATAAGACTAATTTTACCCCTGTCTCGAGAAATAGTCGCAGCTGTATCAAACGGCTCGTTGCCATCGGTTGCTGCCGCGATCACGACACCATCACAGCCTCGGCCACTTGATAGGGCCATAATTGAGGCGGTCGGATCACCATCGCCGAGATTATATGCTAGTTCCGCTCCACCATATTCAGCGAGCTTTAAACGGTCGGCACTATAATCCAGAGCTATAACCCGACAGCCGGCAAGGTCTGCGAACTGCACCGCGAGTTGGCCAACCAGTCCAACGCCGATTACTCCGATGACATCGCCCAACTGTGGCTCAAGAAGCCGCACCCCGTTCATAGCAATTGCACCCAGCGTTCCGAAACAGGCTTCTTCGTCGTTGACGTCGTCGGGCACAGGCGCGCAGAGATTCGCCGGTATCGTGTTCAGTTCTGCATGATTTGCGAGGCCGGCACCCGCCATAGCAACTCGCTGTCCAACCCGGAACTTTCCTTCCAGACCGGTACCAACCTCAACCACAATCCCGGCCGCTGAATAACCCAGGGGCAACGGTTGATCTAACCGCGCCATCACCGCACGCATCGTGGCGCCTAGGCCATCGCGCTTCGTCTTATCGATCACCTTCTTTACCAAGTCCGGCCGCGCTTTAGCCTTACCTAACAGGCTTTTTTGAGCGAATTTGACAACCATACGCTCAGTTCCCGCGGAGATTAGAGAAGCCTTGGTTTGCACTAATAGATGGCCAGCCCGGACCCTTGCCTCAGGCACCTCTTTAAGAGCCAACTTGCCTGAGCGGGCGCTTTGAATGACTTGTTTCATTTATGTCACCAAACCAATTCCAACCATTTTTAATTTATGTCGCCTGACGAGGTCAGGCGCAACTATATCCATACATAAATTTCGCCCCCATAAAGACGTTTAAAGGATACCCGCTCATTAAGTACAGAACTTTGCTGGGGCAGGTTTTCGGGAAGTCGAAGGCTAGGTTGATCAGTAAACAAATTCTAATCATTGACAATCACGGTCTCCGTGTTTTCGAGAGCGCGGCACCATAGTTCCATTGCCATCATAGGAAATAGAGTGAAGGCCGCATCCACTCGACCAGCCTGAAAGTCCGCCTTGAGTGAAGAGACAGCATGAGGATCGAACAAACCTCGTGCAGAAATAGTCTTAGAGGATGTCAGTTCCTCCATTAGATCGCGGGCGACACCCTGAAGCCAGTTTCGTACCGGAACCCCGAAGCCTTGTTTCGCACGCGTCAGGATTTCGGACGGCAAGCGGTCCTTTTGTGAGGATCGCAAGATGCGCTTGGTCTGGAAAAGAGAAATTTTGGCTGACAGTGGTAGCTCCATCGCAACTGCAACCAGTCTATGGTCAACCAGTGGAACACGCACTTCTACGCCCGCCTGCATCGACATTTTATCAGTATAGTTAAGATTATGATCTGGCATGAAGCTGTTAAGCTCGAGATCGAGAAACCGTTCAACGGGATGTCGTCCCCGCGTTACTTCCAGAGAAGCACGTATGCCGGCCGCAATGCCATCAGCAGGTATTGCGTCCCGAACGCCTGCTGAAAGTAGTTTCAAGCATCCTCCAGCACCCACCGCAGAATAACTCATCCCATCGGCAAGCATCGTGTCCTCCTCCATCGCTAGAAGCGCGCCGATTCGCTTCAGCCGACGGCCAAGAATGGTAGACGGTGGAAACAGGCCCAGTAGACCGGCGCCCAAAGAGCGCATCCCCGGTATTTGGTTCGCGATGGCCCAAATTAGGCCAGCCGTGTGCCGGCCATATCCGGTAAACAAATCATCTCCTCCAACGCCCGACAACAGCACCTTGATTCCATTTTCGCGCGCTGCCTTTGCCAGCAAGAATGTTTGAACGGCAGCGAAATCCGCTGTCGGCTCATCAAGCTGCCAAACCATGCCGGGCAGTAATTCCACCAGATCAGCGTCGGTCGACACCTCAATCAATTTTACACCGAGATGTCTCGCAACGATCCGCGCATGGGTTTGATCGTCACCGAAGTTATCAGTACCAGACTCTGGTTTGTTAACTGACGCGCAGAACGTAGTAATTTTATCCGGGTCAGTAGCACGGCACATTGCAGCAACGATAGTGCTTGAATCAACACCACCGGATAGAAGCGCACCAACATCAACGTCTGCGACCAACTGTTCGGCGACGATACCATCAATCTGCCTTTGTAGTGCTCTGGGGTCGGCATCGCCTAAAGTTGTGTCGGGCTCAAAGTACGGCGTGCGATAATACCTTTCTTGTCTCACCTCACCGTCGGCGGAAACAGTCAGTGTGGATCCAGGGCGAAGTTTCTTTACATTTTTGAGCATTGTATTCCCGCCCGCCGTCCAAAGGTAGCCGAGATGGTCAGCCACGGTGGATGGATCTAAGTCGCGCGGTAGGTCGGGGCACAAAGTCAAGGCTTTCAACTCCGATGCGAAGAGAAACCCCATAGAAAGCTCTGAGTAATATAAAGGCTTCACGCCAAGATGATCTCGGGCTAACGAAAGCGTTCGGCTTTGCCTATCCCAAACAGCAAAGGCAAATATTCCGCTTAGCTTTTCAACGCAATCAAGTCCGTAGCGCGCGAACAGATATAACATTACCTCCGTATCTGAAGCCGTCCGGAACACAATCCCGGTCTGTTCCAACTCCATTCGCAACTCACGGTAATTATAGATTTCGCCGTTATAGGTCAGTAGATAACGTCCATCCGGCGTTTGCATCGGCTGTGCCGCCTTATCAGTCAGGTCGATGATTGATAGGCGCCGGTGGCCCAACGCTACGCCTTCGTCGGCCCACAATCCTTGACCGTCTGGACCACGGTGAGCGATTGCCTCGGTCATTGCAGCGACCAGAGAAGATGGCCAGGGTCCGACTAGACCAGCTATCCCGCACATAAGTTTCCGCCATTTTTAAACATTGGATTCTTACCTCTTGAATGCTGTGCGGGCTGGGAAACGGTCATTCACTTTTAATGATCCCCGCCAAACATTAGGAAGATATGAGAGATGGTATCCATACTTCATAACCTCTTCACCACTGCCCCCACAAATAAGTAAATTGAGGCCGGGCTTATGAAAATAATTAGTGTTATAAATGCTCATATCGTGTGCCTAACGTGCTTGTTGTGCGCACTATCCTAAATCCGGCACTCAGCAGGTCACCTGCCTGAGCCAAAGGGTCTGAAGTTGCATGAAGATTGCCCATGTTGTTGCGGACAACGCGTTAACGTTATTTGGTGTATGGTGACGCCCTGACCCGGCGTCAAGTAATTCCGATTGTCCTCATATGACTGTTATAGCCCAATTGACTCGCGATATCCCGCTAACCGAAATACATAAACCTCCTTTCTTTATGCGTTGGAAGCCTCTTTAATGTGTGGAATTTCTGGTATTTTCGCCTACACAACGTCCGCATCTACCTTAGATTCCGCCTCTCTTAGCCGTATGAGTGACGTCATGGCCCCCCGTGGCCCTGACGGTAAGGGCAAGTGGATATCAGCGGATAGCCGGGTCGGTTTCTCACATCGCCGGTTATCGATTATCGATCTTAGCGATGGCGGATCACAGCCAATGCTGTTTGACCACGGTCGCCTAACAATAACGTATAATGGCGAAATCTATAATTACCGAGAGCTTCGCAGGGAGTTGGAAGCCTCTGGACATTCCTTTCAGTCTGGCTCGGATACCGAGGTTTTACTCCATCTATATGACAGATACGGCCGGGCAATGGTTGAGCGTTTGCGGGGTATGTTTGCATTTGCGATCCACGATAGAAAAAAAGGTGGTATTCTACTTGCCCGTGATGGTTTTGGAATCAAGCCGCTATATTACTCGGACGACGGCACCACTTTATGGTTTGCCTCTCAGGTAAAAGCATTGCTGGCAAGCGGTAATATCGATACCTCGCCTTCGGCGCCGGGGCGGGCGGGTTTCTATGTGTGGGGTTATGTGCCGGAGCCATGGACTATGTTCGAACATATCCGCGCCTTACCAGCTGGATCTACGATGTGGATCGACGGTAATGGTGCTCGGACGCCACAACGCTATTTCGATGTAACTGCAGAACTGGCTGCAGCGGAAGGTGATTCTGCAGCATGGGCGGGAGCCGATCTGCGCGACGCTCTCCTTGATACGTTGAGGCATCATCTAGTAGCCGACGTACCCGTCGGCGCATTTCTCTCAGCGGGGCTCGACTCGGCTACAATCGTCGGACTTACTTCTGAAATCCAGCCTAAAGGGTTGCGATCGGTCACTCTCGCATTTGACGAATTCGAAGGTACAGAGTTCGACGAAGCGGCGTTGGCCGAGAGAGTCGCAACTCACTACGATACCGCCCACCGTACCCAGCGGGTAAAAGTTACTGACTTCCGAGACGAATATGATCGGCTGTGTATAGCCATGGATCAGCCTTCGATCGACGGCGTTAACACCTATTTCGTCAGTAAGGTTACGGCAGAAACTGGATTGAAGGTCGCCATGTCAGGACTTGGCGGTGATGAACTTTTCGGCGGCTACAAAAGTTTCAACGAAATTCCAAGAATTACCGGACTACTGGGCACGATTCCCGGCATGCGCCACGCCGGCAGGCTGCTCCGAAAACTAAGCTCACCGCTTATTAGTGCTGTCACATCGCCTAAATACTCTAGCATCCTCGAATATGGGACCACATATCCGGATGCCTATCTTTTAAGGCGCGCACTTTTCATGCCGTGGGAGCTACGAGGGTTGATGGATCCCGACATGGCGCAGATCGGCTGGGAAGAGCTGGAAGAGGGTTCATTTAGGCGCGGACAAGTCGACCGACTTAAAACGCCAAGGGCCAAAGTCTCTGCATTAGAGTCCACCTGGTATATGCGTAGTCAGTTACTTCGCGACTCCGACTGGGCGGGAATGGCTAATTCTCTCGAGATCCGCGTACCACTAGTCGATACAGTCTTCTTCAGAAAACTTGCACCCATGCTAGTCTCCGCCGCACCACCAGGGAAATTGGATATGGCCCATAGCCTAGCCAAGCCACTACCGGATGAGATTCTGAAACGTCCAAAGACCGGTTTTGCCGTCCCGATGCGCGACTGGCTTTTAAACGACGATCCAACAGCAACCGAGCGTGGTTTCCGAGGTTGGGCCAAGCGAATTGCAGAAGATTGCTACTCTTAAGAAATGGTATTTATATCAAGGTACCCCAAATACAATAGCAAAGCATGCTGGACGACGCGTCTATCCCATAGATGGGATCCCAAGAACTGATCGGAGCGACCCGGTGCACGAGGGAAGTGCGTGACGGTGAAATTTCCTTCTTGACCGGAGCTAACGATCATTTCGATAGCAGATGATCAAAGTAAGAAATGGTCCGCTCAAGCCCTTCGTCCAGTGCTATCGTCGGCTCCCAGCCCAGTTTTTCTTTCGCAAGGGATATATCGGGACGTCGACGGCCGGGGTCGTCATTGGGTAGCGGCAAGTTGACGATTTTGCTATTATTACCCACCGTAGAGATTATCTTCTTCGCTAATTCCAAAATCGTGAATTCTCCAGGATTCCCAATATTCACCGGACCGGTGAAATCGTCGTCGGTCTCCATGATGCGCACAAAGGCCTCGATCAAGTCGTCCACATAGCAGAATGAGCGTGTCTGGGACCCATCTCCATAAATTGTAATATCCTCGCCGCGCAATGCCTGGACAATAAAGTTGGAGACGACACGCCCATCATTCGGATGCATTCGGGGGCCATAGGTATTAAAGATGCGCGCGACTTTGATTTGTAATCCGTGTTGCCGACGGTAGTCGAAAAACAAGGTTTCAGCACAGCGCTTACCTTCATCGTAGCATGCCCGCAGCCCGATGGGATTAGTATTTCCCCAATAGGTTTCGTGCTGCGGGTGGACCTGAGGATCACCGTAGACTTCACTGGTAGATGCCTGAAAAATTTTTGATTCTAGGCGTTTAGCTAAGCCCAGGAGGTTTATCGCGCCATGCACACTAGTTTTTGTGGTCTGAACTGGATCGTATTGATAATGGATCGGGGATGCCGGACAAGCAAGATTGTAGATCTCGTCTACTTCCACATAAAGAGGGAAAGTCACGTCATGCCGCATGATCTCAAACCGCGGATTTTCCATTAGGTGAGAAATGTTGTCTTTGATACCCGTGTAGTAGTTATCTACACAAAGAACGTCTTGGCCATCATTTAAAAGCCGTTCGCACAGATGAGAACCGATAAATCCGGCGCCGCCAGTGACCAGAATTTTCTTGGGAACCGACATCATTGGCCCGCTATTGAAGTTTTTCAGTGCACACCATACCAAGGCTAACACTGAAAAGGGTTCAAAAGAACCCTAGTCAGAAAGTTGTATCAGCTTAGTTTTATGGATCCCAATCGCGAATTAGGCCGATCGGGCAAAGGAATATTTCGAGCCATGAAATAACCGATATTCATATCGATGAGGCGGTACGTAATTCTTGGGACAGAAGTACCGCAGCCTCCAAACTTTTAGAAAAACGAAGATTATAGAAATTTGGCCCCGAATCAGGCAGCGTCAGCCCGGACCAGAAATTAGGAGAAATCTCCTCTGTCGAAGTTGTTGTTAATGCCGCGTTCTTTATTAAAACAGAACCCGAGGTGGATTCGAGAACAGGTTGTCCGCTCGCCATATGGTCAAGAATTACAAATGCTTTGATTGGTGCAGTCTCACCAAAAGTAGCCGCTTCCCCGTCCCATAACTTTAGATAAGCCATATTTTCATCTTGCATAGAGGAATATCCGTGGACAAATTCACGGAATGCATCCCCGCAGTCGTCCGGCAAGGGAAGCCTGACCATAGGTAACAGGCCGAGGCAAGTGCCCGTCACTTGGTTTCCTCTCTTTAAGACCATGATTTTGCGATCACCAAAGAACCTATATCCAAGAACCGCCATATGTAGGGCTATATTCGAGCTTTCGAGACCGAAGTCCTCGATGAGGACTAGCAAACCATCATCGATCCTAACCGCCCCGGCGCGCAGACAGGTCGCCATGGGGTCGCGCGCGCAATAAATATTGATAAGTTCGGAGGCTAGTGAGCGCGCCGCGTCATAGCTGTTATTGAAGGAAAGATCCGCCGGTCGTAATCCGCTGTTCACCACTTTTAAGGACCCGTCAGCATATTCCTCAACCGCCAAATCGGGGCCGCCTTTAATGGATGTTCCTACCCATCGGATATCCCAACCGGCGAGAAAGTATGGCAGATATGGGAGAATAATATCCGCGTTTTCAACGGCCACGGGTGAATCGGGCGGCCCTATGGTCCAGTAATTGGGAATAACAGTATCTTTCCTGCCCAAAGTCTCACAATTCATCTAGAGGCGCTTCTCGGGGGGCCCGTTTTGAGAGGATGCGCTGTAGGGTTCGCCGATGCATGGTTAAGCGTCGGGCAGTCTCAGAAACATTGCGATCGCACTGTTCGTAAACTCTTTGTATGTGCTCCCAGCGTACGCGGTCCGCAGACATAGGATTTTCCGGTGGTGGTGGTAGCCTTTCACCACTGGATAGTAATGCCGCTTCGACGGCATCTGCATCTGTCGGCTTAGCCAAATAATCGAGGGCTCCCGCCTTCACAGCGGCCACAGCAGTTGCAATATTACCATAGCCGGTGAGCATCACGATACGCGAGCCGGGGCGGCTTTCCTGAATAGCTGGCACAATATCAAGGCCGCTGCCGTCCGCAAGGCGCAAATCAAGAACCGCGAATGCCGGAGGCACCGACTTTACAGCAGCAACACCGTCACGCACCGACGCCGCAGTAGAAACATCAAAGCCCCGCATCTCCATAGCCCGGGAGAGCCGCCCGAGAAAAGGCTCGTCGTCATCAACGATTAATAAGGTCCTGTCTTCAAATTGTCCCAATATGCTCATCGTCAAGCTCCGTATCCCGTATTTCAAGTTTATCGCGGTGCCAGACTATATCAACGACTGCACCCCCGTCGGGATCATTCCGAAAAGCGATATCTCCCCCCGACCGCTGCAGCAAGGTGCGACCGATAAAAATACCAAGACCCATGTGTCCTTCCGATCGTCTCCTTGAAGATATATAGGGCTCTCCTAGCCGTTCGAGTAGCCCTGACGCAAATCCTGGCCCGTCGTCTCGAACCCGAACACGAACATATTCCGCATCCCAACTCGTTTTTATTTCTACTTTTTGGCGGGCGAATTGAGCTGCATTCTGAATAATTGTACCGAGTCCATGGATAATTTCCGGACTCCGAGAAACGACTGGTGAAGAATGAATTTCGTCTCCCGGTCCACCGCTTGCGGTTAATTTGAAAGAAATATCCTCGACCTCGTGCCGCTGAACTGCTGCTTCAACAAGCACATGGACCGGCAGATGCTCGAAAGGAGACTCTTCCCCGTCTCCGTCTTCGGAACGGTCAGCGAGTTCTGCTAGTATGTCCCTACATCTTGAGGTTTCGCTAATTAGTAGCTGGACATCATCATATATTGGACTCTCTGGGTGGAGTTCCCGAGCTATTTCTCCCGATGCCACCGCGATGGTCCCCAAAGGACTACCTAACTCATGGGCTGCAGCAGCAGCCATGCCTCCAAGAGCCGCAAGCTGCTGTTCGCGCGCAAGTGCAAGTTGACTTGCGGCCAAGGCATTTGACATACGCCGCGCTTCCTCCGCCACCCGCCAGGTATAAATCGCAAAAAACAGGATGCCGATCGCAAGTGCAACCCAGATACCGAGTACGTATACCTGCGGAACAGAAAATCCTCCCTCTGCCCAAGGCAAAGGATAATGCCAAATTGCCACCATTGTTATGCTGGCGACAGATAGAATACATAGCGCAATCGTACTGCGAATCGTCAGGATCGTCGCGGATACTGCGATCGGCGCTAGTAGCAGAAAAGAAAAGGGGTTTTGGAGACCACCGGTCAAATATAAAAGTGCGGCGAGCTGGATAATATCAAACGCCAAGAAGGCGGCAGCGCTCCGCTCACCGAGGCGCACTGGCATGGTATATTCAGTCAAGACAAACAGATTTAATAAAAGAGACGCTCCCACTACCGAAAAGGCAGGGCCCAACGGAACTGGGAACCCCAATCCGAAGTGGACGACAAGGAGGGCGAGGGCCTGACCCACAATTGCTACCCACCTGATAAGAGTCAGTGTTCGTAGCCGAACCGGGTCATCGACCGCCGACCCATAGGCATAGTCCGAGAGGGGCAGCTGCGTCATTCAGATTACCGACTCATCATTGATCAACAACATTAAATTCTTCGCCTTCTAGTTTCGTCACGTCTATCGCGATAGCCGGCTATAGTGAAGCCCAAATAGACAAAAGAAAAATTATTCAATCGGGCTGGTCCTCCGGCGACTAGCAATCCATATTCCAGTTCATGGTCGATGCAGTGATAAGAGTATGTAGACTCGTCAAAAGGTTTGGCGAAGTCTTAGCCGTCAACGAACTTAGTTTCGATGTTATGGAAGGTAAAATATGCGCGTTACTAGGAGGCA
This sequence comes from Alphaproteobacteria bacterium MarineAlpha11_Bin1, assembly GCA_002937455.1. The sequence continues at coordinate 70,088 of PTJZ01000005.1, read as the reverse complement.
ATGGCGCGGGCAAAACCACCACGATTTCTATGTTACTCGGGCTTCTTATCCCAACTTCTGGAGAGATCGAGATCTTAGGCGCGGACATACTTCGTCACCGCTACAAGATACTACCAAGAATCAATTTCTCTTCGCCATATGTCGATCTTCCTAAACGGCTAACTTCCCGTGAAAACTTGATGGTGTATTCCAAGCTGTATGGAATTCCTGAACCCAAAGAAAGGATTACCGCTCTTGCCTTAGACCTCGATATAGACGATTTCTTAGATCGTCCGTTTGGTGAACTGTCGTCCGGTCAAAAAACGCGAGTATCTCTTGCAAAATCGTTGCTTAATGAGCCAGACCTTCTTTTTCTGGATGAGCCAACCGCTTCACTCGACCCAGACACCGCCGACTGGGTTAGAACTTACCTCATGGAATTCCAGAGGGATCGAAAGGGAACGATCTTGCTAGCGTCGCATAACATGTCTGAGGTCGAGCGTATGTGCGACGACGTAGTGATGATGAGAGAAGGCTCAATTGTAGACCGGGGAAGCCCAGCCGCCCTTCTAACTAGATACGGCCGCGGTACCCTTGAGGACGTATTTCTCGATATCTCCCGAGGACGCGTAAGCGAGGAAGATTCGGAAATGGCGGCAGAAAAATAACCGGGAGTACGGCGGCTGCTATATTTTTCCACCCAGCGAATTGCCGCGATGGTATTGCGGTACTTCTATCTCCTTCGCGGATCGATTCCGCGTATCATTGAACTCGCCTATTGGCCCACGATGCAGATGCTGATTTGGGGGTTTATGTCGCAATTTTTATACGAACATTCCGAATGGTTCGTGCGAGCGGGGGGAATCCTAATCGCAGCGGTACTTCTTTGGGACGTCATGTTTCGGGCTAACATCGGCGTCTCAATTTCTTTTTTGGAAGAAATGTGGTCGCGTAACCTAGGTCAACTTTTTGCAAGTCCACTTCGGCCTTATGAATGGGCATTGTCTCTGTTAGCTATAAGCGCAATTAGAACTTTTATTGGAATTATCCCGGCAGCTTTGCTGGCGATAGCTCTTTATCATTATTCTATTTTTGATATGGGTCTACCCCTGATTGCGTTTTTCGTTAACCTACTAATCTTCGGAGCAGCAGTTGGACTTGCCGTTTCGGGGCTTATTCTTCGCTGCGGCCTTGGCGCTGAAAGCTTAGCTTGGGCTGTAATCTTCGCGGTCGCACCATTAAGCGGAATTTATTATCCGATCTCCACCCTTCCATACTGGCTACAGCCCGTCGCCTACGCGTTGCCTTCTTCGCACGTATTCGAGGGAATGCGAGCGGTTGCTCTGGATGGCGTATTCATAATCGACCGGTTTGCTTGGGCGGTGGGCCTAAACATTCTTTATCTGCTTTTAGGGCTCGGGGTATTTCTTATAGCTTTCCGGGTTGCACGGCATCGGGGACAACTTTTGCAGATGGGGGAATAGACAACTTAAACAACTTGACTATCGACTTTACTGCCCGACCGCCGCCCATCCACCGCCTTCATTATCTATTTCCAAGCGGTTTATACTAAGGACAGTTATGGCGCTGACATGCAGTTCAAAAACTCCGCTGTAAACATTACCTATCGGGGGCGGGGAAGCCGCCAAAAAATGTCGGGACAATTCGACAAAATTAACCTTCTTATAAGACACAGTCATTATTCTGAATGTTTGTGCGGTAAATGACCTATTAACGATTTATGCCTACAGACCTCATATATCTCAGTATACCGCGGTGATTGGAACGATGGGCCCATTCCCAAGCCGTACGACCGGTAAAATCGGTCAGAGTAGGATCTGCCTTGCCGTCAATCAACACCTGTACTGTTGAAAGATTACCCTCCGATGCCGCTATCATCAGTGGTGTCAGCCCTCGTCGATTTTGAGAATCTAAGTTCGCACCGGACTCAAGTAGGATCTCGACTACGCCAACATGGTTGCCTGCCGCCGCATAATATATTGGTGAGTTTCCCAAATTATCGAGTGCATCGATTTTCGCATTGTGTTTGACCAATAGTTCTACGAAATCTTCGCTCCCACGGGACGCAGCAAAAAACAATGGCGTTCGCCCATCCTGCTCCCGACCTTCAATATTGTGTTTCCTGTGAAGTAGGTCTTGTCCAACCCTTAGATCTCCGGCTTTAGCGGCCTCGATCAACGCGTCATTTTTAAGTAGATTAATTTCCGTTTGTCCGGGTAACGCAGACAGCACCGACAGAATGAGTGCTATCAAAATCATTTTTATAGTGCCAAAATTTTTCATCGTACGAACGTGTTCACCAAATTCAAAGGGTAAAGGCGTAGTCTGGCCAATCTAATTAACCACTAGTATACCTCGGATCCGTGATCTGACCGTTAGAAATTTAAGAAATGCGCCCGTATCAAACCATCCTTATTTTTACCACCGGAATAATTGTCATTGCTATAGCAGTTTTTGTATTCTATGGCGGCGGACCGGGGGGGCGCGGAGTCGCAGCAATAGGTGGTCCATTCACTCTTACTGATCAGACCGGAAGAACCCGCACCGAGAAGGACTTAAATGGTTCTTACAACCTCATCTACTTCGGATACACGTTCTGCCCGGACGTGTGCCCCACGGCTCTGCAGGTCATTTCGAATGCAATGGACCTGCTGGAAAAAGACCTTCAGAACAGCATCACCCCGATCTTCATAACGGTCGATCCTACACGTGATACGGTTGAACATCTAAAATCTTATGTCGAAAATTTTCATCCGCGTATGATCGGGCTAACTGGAACGGAAGTGGAGATCGCAAAAGCGGCCCGAGCATACAGAGTTTTTTACTCCAAATCTGAGAATACAGATGACACTACGGACTATCTTATGGATCATAGTTCCATCGTCTTTCTGATGAACCCGGAGGGGGTTTACATGACCCATTTCACCCACACTATAAAGCCCGAGCGGATGGCCGAAGCGCTGAAACGGGAAATCGGAAAGTGACGTTAGTAGGAGAGGGCAAATCAAATCCGTTCTGGAAGGAAAAAGCCCTTGAAAAGATGAACCGCCAAGAGTGGGAATCTCTCTGTGACGGCTGTGCAAAATGTTGTCTTATTAAACTTGAAGATGTCAGTACGGGCGAGCTAGCGTTTACAGAGGTCGCGTGCCGGCTTCTCAATATAGGCACTTGTGCCTGTACAGATTATTCAGGGCGTTCCAGTCGCGTCCCAGACTGTCTTCAAGTGACGCCACATCTGGCGCGCACAGCGAAATGGCTGCCGACAACTTGCGCCTACCGTCTTTTGGCTGAAGGTAAGGAACTTCAATGGTGGCATCCCCTGGTATCGGGAGACCCTAAAACCGTACATACGGCCGGTATATCTACAAAGAATAGGGTTGTTCACGAGTCTCAGCGGATCGATCCAGAGGACCACATAGTCACTTGGCCAGAATAAAGACAGCGCCTAATAGGCAGCGTTAAGAGTTATCTGTTTGGAAGCCCATGACTTTCAGCACTTCGAATTAGCGAGCGAAGTAATAACACCAATTCCCAAGATGGCCGGCACGGCCGTATCAATGCTAAGTTTACTGTAGATATCCTTCACCGCCATCATAGGTGCCGTTGTGGCTGGCTTCATCAACGGAAAAGTAATGCCGCTAGCATGAGCTGTTTTCTGGATCGGGCCGTCGATGCTGCTTGTTTTCTACCTGCAAGTACTTCGACATTCATCTGATAGTCTTCTTAGTCTGCACTAATGGGGGCTTCCTCGTGCGCCTGTACGTTGCGTTCAAGCCATTTCAGAATTGATGACCTTGACCCTGAAAGGGTCGGTGCCAACCTGGCCGAGGACATTAGTGGTTTAATCGGCAGTCCCCTTAGCGCCGCGCGTGTATAACTGCTCCACAACTCGGCTGGATAGCCCCCACCAGTAACCCGTTTCATGGGTGAATTATCGTCATTACCCATCCAAACGCCCGTTACCAACTCGTTGGTATATCCGACAAACCAAGCGTCCCGGAAATCCTGACTAGTGCCGGTCTTCCCCGCGGCCGGGCGGCCTGGCTTAGCGGCACGCCCGGTGCCTTCGGAAACGACCGCCTGCAACATATCGTTCACGCCTCGCGCGGTATTGGGATCCAACACCTGCGCTGCGGCCCCGTCCATTCGTCGATAAAGAACCTCACCACTGCGAGTCCGGATTTCAGTAATCGCGTGCGGCCATACCGCGATCCCGCCATTCGCTATCACACCATAGGCAGCTGTTAGCTCTAATAATGACACCTCGCTAGCGCCAAGAGCTAAACTGGGATGTGACTTCAATGGCGACGTGATTCCGAGCCGTCGTGCCATATTGATGACCTTCTGGCGACCCACTTTCTCAGATATTTTTATAGCAACGGTATTAATCGATCTTAAAAGAGCATCTTTTATCGTTACCACTCCCTCGTAGCCACCGCCGTAATTCCGGGGATTCCATTTCCCGATTTTCAACGGTCCGTCTATCAGCGTATCCTGCGGCGACATGCCGCTCTCTATTGCAGCGAGATATACAAAAACCTTAAACGCGGACCCAGGCTGACGTCTGGACTGCGATGCACGATTATACTGACTAGATGAATAATCGCGTCCGCCTACTAAAGCCCGGACCGCACCAGATTGCGACATCGATACTAACGCTGCTTGGCTAATATTTCGTTTTTTTCCTTGGCGTTTCAGTACGGCCTCTAGTCGGGATTGCGCTATTTTCTGAGAACGAGCATCCATCGTAGTATGGACAATCAGGTCATTCTCCGCTCGGCCGATAAAACTGTTGACTCGTTCTAGTGCCCAGTCAGAAAAATAGCGTGCCGTGCGCCGGCGTCCCGAGTGGCTAACCACCGTCAACCGGCGCGTACCGACCTCTTGCGCTGTCTTTTTATCCAAGAAACCAGATCTGACCATCATTCGAAGAACCACATTTGCGCGATCTTCGGCAGCTTTAACGCTACGGAGAGGTGAATAGCGCGACGGTGCCTTAAGCAAGCCAGCGATGACCGCGGCTTGGTGAAGCGAGACAGATCTTGCAGATATAGAGAAATATCGACGCGCAGCGGCATCCACGCCATAGGTTCCGGCGCCGAGATACACACGATTAATGTAAAGAGTAAAGATTTGTTCCTTAGAAAAATTAGCTTCCAACCAAAACGCCAGCAATAGCTCCTGCACTTTTCTCCGCAAGGTCCGATCGGGTTTCAGGAAGATATTCTTGGCGAGTTGCTGGGTCAGGGTACTACCACCCTGTTGCACCCGGCCAGCGCGGAGATTGACAACAAGGGCACGCACCAATGCCACGGGATCGAAACCGCTGTGAGAAAAAAACCGGCGGTCCTCGGTCGCAATGATCGCTTGAACAAGGTATGGCGGTACGTCGGCGAGCCGAAGCGGCTCACCATACAAGTCACCATAGGTTGCGATGTCGCGTCCGCCGGAATCGGTAATGGTGATACTTACACTTCGTGTTGGTGCCGAAAGATTTCCAATGTCGGGTAGATCCCAAGCATACCACGCAACAAGTATAGCCAATGCTAGGCACCCCCAGATTGAACAAACCAAAGACCATTTAAATAGGCGAACGGCTATCCATCTTCCGCCCGGACTTTTTGCTACCGCCTTGGTATTTTGCACTGATAAGGCAGACCCCCGGCCCCCGGTGCCTCGGTTTGGAATTCTGTCAGCCACCTTTCGGTCAGTTTTTTGGGTCTGCCTCGGTATTTTACGTTTTCCGTCGGTCATGCTGTTATATGTAGTAAGTTAGAAACTGCATCAATCGACCCCATTATTATGGCAACAAAAAGGCGCCCGTAACTGGAAATGGTAAAGCCCCCAACTTCGATTGACGTTCGGCCGGCAAGACGAGGAGATGCAAACAGCATTGCAGAAATGGCGCGAGCCCTCAGCATATCGGATGGCGGACGCATCTCGCGATTTTCGGCCGATGCGTTCCTGCGCGACGGATTTGGGGACGACCCCGCCTTCAAAACTATGGTTGCGATCGTAGAAGGCATACCTGCTGGCTATGCCGTCTATTATTCGGGCTACGATACTGACAGCGCCACGCGTGGGATCTACCTCGCAGATCTTTACGTTTGTGAGTCCCGCCGGCGCGGTGGAATTGGCACCGCATTGATAACTGGGGTTGCGCGCCGGAGCCGAGAGGACGGAGCGCGCTGGATTTTTTGGTCGGTCTTGAAGGGTAACCGGCCAGCGCGGCGTTTCTATCGTAGAATTGCACCCGAGTTGAAGGATGTACTTGTATGCGCCGCATTTGGCGCGAGTTTTGACAGGATTGCTGATATCGACGACTAGCTAAACGTCTAGATTGACGACCTTGAGGGCATTATCTTGGATGAATTCACGACGCGGTTCAACAACATCGCCCATTAGGGTCGAGAAGACATCCTCCGCCCGGTCGCCATGTTCGATTCGCACCTTCAATAGCGTCCGCACATTGGGGTCTAATGTCGTTTCCCAGAGCTGTTCGGGATTCATCTCGCCCAAGCCTTTGTAGCGCTGGAAACTTATGCCTTTGCGACCAAGATTCAGTACCGAATCGAATAACTCTACTGGACCGGTGACCCGTTGTTCTGAGCCCCGCGCCGTCAAGGTTGCCGGCCGAGCGTAGAGAAGCTGGAAGTCAGACGCCATTTCGTCCAAGCGCCTTGCCTCGCTCGATCGAAGCAATGCACCGTCGATGACCTGCCTTTCCGTCACACCGCGGCGGGTGCGCAGGAACGCGATGCCTCCGCCCTCAATCATCTCTGCTACCCAACCCCTATCTGCAGAGTCCGAGAGCCCATCAAGTCGTCTGGCCAACGCATCCGCAACGAGACGTGACTGTTCATCAGAATCTAACAACACCTGATTGAACGCCCCTAATACCGCTGCCTGCTCTGCGACCTCTTCATTGGTAAGCTTAGAAGACATAGGGTGGAGAAGCCGTTTTGCTCGCTGTGCCTGTTTGACGCGATCATAAAGGTCATCACCAGCGATTTGAGCGCCATCGCTAATGGTCATCACAGCATCCCGAATACCAGCACGGATTAGGTATTCCTCCATTTCCGGGTCATCTTTAAGATATGTTTCGCTCTCACCCTTTTTCGCCCGATAAAGTGGCGGTTGCGCGATATAGAGATATCCGCGCTCTATTATTTCCGGCATCTGCCTATAGAAAAATGTAAGCAATAACGTTCGAATGTGGCTACCATCGACATCGGCATCGGTCATTATGATGATTTTATGATAACGCGCTTTCTCGATATTGAAGTCTTCGGCCCCTATACCAGCACCGAGCGCGGTAATTAATGTGCCTAACTCGACCGAGGATAGAACCTTATCAAACCTGGCGCGCTCGACATTAAGGATCTTGCCACGCAGTGGTAAGACGGCTTGGTTTTTACGGTTTCGAGCCTGTTTGGCAGATCCGCCTGCAGAGTCGCCCTCTACAATGAATAGTTCGGAGCTCGCGGGATCCCTTTCTTGACAGTCCGCAAGCTTGCCCGGAAGTGACGAAATATCGAGGGCGCCTTTGCGTCGCGTTAGATCTCGTGCCTTCCGCGCCGCATCCCGCGCCACAGCTGCTTCGATCACCTTTCCAACGACGCGCTTGGCGTCATTGGGGTGCTCCTCGAACCACTCACCAATTTTCTCGCTTGCGACGCTCTCAACGATAGGACGAACCTCTGATGATACCAGCTTATCCTTGGTCTGGGACGAGAACTTCGGATCCGGCACCTTTATCGACATAACGCAGGTCAACCCCTCGCGAGCGTCGTCACCTGAAAGTGATACCTTCGCCTTTTTGGCCAAACCACTCTCGTTGGCGTAGCCGTTTACAGTCCGTGTAAGTGCCGCCCGGAAACCCGCCAGATGTGTGCCCCCATCAGATTGGGGAATAGTATTGGTGAAGCACAACGTGGTCTCATGATAACTATCCGCCCACTCCAGCGCCATATCGACGCTGACGCCGTCCTGTTCGCCAGTAATCACGATCGGGGACTCGATTAACGGTGTCTTGCCACGGTCGAGGTGTTGCACGAAAGCCTCGATCCCACCCTCGTATTCCAACTCCACCGAATTGGGCTCCACTCCGCGTGCATCCGTTAGCACTAGGCGAACACCCGAATTCAAAAAGGCCAGTTCGCGCAATCTGTGCTCTAGTGTCGACAGGTTAAACTCGACCATAGAGAAAGTCTCTGCGGAGGGCATGAACGTGACCGAGGTACCCTTCTTACCGTTGGCTTCCCCAACGACCTCCAACGGACCGTCAGCCTCGCCATTCCTGAAGCGCATCAAGTGTTCTTTGTCATCACGCCAGACACGTAACTCCAGCCACTCAGATAGGGCATTGACGACTGAAACACCGACACCGTGCAATCCCCCAGAGACCTTATAGGAATTCTGATCAAATTTCCCGCCCGCATGGAGCTGAGTCATTATGACCTCGGCGGCCGAGACACCCTCTTCCTCGTGGATTTCTACCGGAATACCCCGACCATCATCGGTTATCATCGCCGATCCATCGCCGTTAAGCGTTACAGTTACCTCCGAGCAATGACCAGCCAGTGCTTCATCGATGGCATTATCGACGACTTCATATACCATATGATGGAGGCCTGATCCGTCGTCGGTGTCGCCGATATACATACCCGGCCGCTTTCTCACCGCTTCCAAGCCACGCAGGACCTGAATTGAGTCGGCTCCGTATCCGGCATCACTGATTTCCGTTTCACCGGTTTTAGGGGGCGGTGTATCTGCAGGTGGCGTCATGCGATCCTCAAACTATATGCACGTGGGCATTCTCAACACAGAAGTATTGGGCCCGGTCGCCTAAATCATCGAACAGGGCTTTATCTGTGCCAGTCAGCCAGGCTTGCGCGCCAACGGCACAAATTTCATCGAATAGCGCGACACGCCGTGACGCATCAAGATGCGCAACTATTTCATCCATAAGGATCAAGGGTGTAACGCCCCGGTTGAGCGAGACAAGGCGAGCATGCGCTAGTACAATACTAATGAGTAGTGCCTTTTGCTCACCGGTAGAACACTCTGCCGCCCGGCGGTTTTTTGAAAGATGGACCACGTCGATATCTGAAAGGTGAGGTCCAATCAACGCGCGACCAGCTTCACGGTCAGCCGACCGGGATTCCATAAGAAGAGTACGGAATTTATCTTCCGTCTCAAGCGCGGCTCCCTGATCAAGCCAATTTTCTACATCACCGATGAGAGTAATTCCCACTGATGGGAAAGGAGTGACCACAAGCTCAAATGCTGCTCTAAGCTTTTTCACAAAATCTCGGCGCGCTGCTGCCAACGCGACCCCGCTCTCAGCCATTCGCTGCTCCAAAACCGAAATCCAAGCCATGTCCACATTACGAAAACCAGCCCGGTCTTCACGCAGAAGCCGGGTCCGTTCCCGCATGGCCCGCTTGTAGTCGCTAAGGCGGGTGGTATGCGCTGAGTCAAACGCAGCGGTCAGCCTATCAAGAAACCGCCGGCGTACGCCGGCTGAGTCCATAAAGAGTCGATCCATTTCTGGCACTAACCAGACCGCGGCGAGAACCTCACCTAATACCGCCTGACTACGTACCCTAGTCCCATTAATACGAACTACTCTGCGCCCACCACCCTCATCAACTCCCAACATTTCAAATCCAGTACCGATTTTAACCGTGCCGCCCGCCGTTCCGAGGCTCGATGCTACCGCCCAACGGAGCGCACCAGGCACGATATTAGGTCTCGCGTCGGTCCGCGTTACATCCGGCATCCGTGCTCGTCTCAGGCCCCGTCCTGGCACGAGGAAGGAAATCGCCTCTAGCAGATTGGTTTTACCCGCACCGTTAGCGCCGGTTAGTACCACCGGTCGCGCATCTACATCCAGTCGCAACTGCGCATAAGACCTGAAATCAGTCAGCCCCAATCGAAGGACCGCGCAACGTTCCAGAGTGGCGGTATGATCGGGAGAATTTGCCAGGGCATTCTGCAAAAGCTGGACCAGCGTCTCAGACCCGCATGGGCATCAGGACATACAACGCGCTTGTATCGCCCATATCCTGAACTAGCGTTGGCGATGCCCCGTCGGAAAGTACGAATTTTGCATCGTCGCCCTCGATCTGTTGGGTAATATCTAGTAGATATTTGGAGTTGAACCCGATCTCCAATGGACCATCGCTGTAATCCACGTCTAGTTCCTCACGGGCGCTTCCAGCCTCCGGGCTGGTGGCGGTAAGCACAAGATTACCATCTTCAAGAGAGAGTTTTATTGCCCGCGATTTCTCCGTTGAAATCGTAGACACCAGGTCGACCGCCTTAACAAATTCAGCGCGCTTTACCTCCAACGTCTTGTCGTTGCCAAATGGAATTACACGATCATAGTCTGGAAAAGTCCCGTCGATTAGCTTGGACGTCAACACTGCCTCACCAAACGCGAAACGGATTTTCGTCTCTGACAGAGAGATTTCGATATTTTCCTCAACTTCTTCGATTAGCTTGTATATCTCGCCCACCGCCTTACGCGGCACTATTATACCCGGCATACCGGCGGCGCCTTCGGGAAGCGCCACCTCTACCCGAGCCAGACGATGACCGTCTGTCGAAACAATCCTGAGTACCTCAGTACCACTCGCATCAGTAGCATGAAAATATAGGCCGTTAAGATAATATCGAGTTTCTTCAGTCGACATGGCAAACCGTGTACGGTCAATTAAACGACGTAGTAAGCTAGCCGCCACTGTAAATTGGTGCGGTAGGTCGCCGTCGGACATCACTGGGAAATCTTCGCTTGGCAACGTTGTCAGGCTTAGTTTGGAACGCCCGGACCGAATTTCAAGCTGACCCTGCTCACCACCGGCAGCTACCTCTACTTGCGATCCCTCGGGTAGCTTGCGGACGATATCGTAAAGCGTATGCGCTGGCACCGTCGTCGATCCGTCCTGCTGGACATCCGCGGGCACGCCCTCGATAATTGCGAGATCCATATCTGTCGCAGTCAGGCCAAGCTTGCCACCATTTGCCTGCAAGAGAACGTTTGACAATATGGGAATAGTGGTTCTTCTTTCAACGACCCCCTGAACGTGCGTTAGGGACTTCAGTAGAGTACTGCGTTCAATAGTGAATTGCATGACTTTAAATCGGCTCTCGCTCTTGTTGGGGCCAACTGGAGGTTCCCTTGCCGCCTAATCCGAAAGCCCTCGCGGGCCCCGCAGCTTCAGGGAAGCTTGGAAACCATCGCAAACTATACCACAAGCCCTTGAAATCCCAAGAAAACTCGGAGAATGCAGTCGTTCCGCTTGCGCTTAAAAGGCAAGCTTTATCAGGGGCTTACAAGATATCTGAAAATGCGATGAACAAAGCGCGAATCAATATGCCTATTCAGACCCTGAACGTGAAGATACCTGACTGTTCTAGACTGCCGTCGTGGCCTAACAAGACTTCAAATTAGCCTTCTAGCATGCGCCTCAGAAGGTCGACATCCTCCGCAAAAGTCGTATCGTTTGTTCTCAGTTCCTCGACCTTCTTGACAGCGTGCATCACAGTCGTGTGGTCACGTCCACCAAACTTGCGCCCGATTTCTGGCAACGACCGAGAAGTGAGTTGCTTGGCCAAATACATCGCTACTTGGCGCGGCCGGGCGATCGCCCGAGAACGTCGTGCCGAATGCATATCGGCAAGCCGGATATTGAAATGTTCAGCAACGCGTTTCTGTATTTCTTCGATAGAAATGCGGCGATCACTTGCGCGCAATAAATCATGCAGGACCTCTTGGCAGGTTTCCAGCGTGATATCGCGACCGATAAGCGATGCGTGCGCCGCGACACGGTTCAGGGCGCCTTCAAGCTCACGAACGCTGGACGTTATCTTGTGGGCGAGAAATTCTAACACCTTATCGGGCACAATCGCTCCAATTTCATCTTTCTTGGACTGCAGGATCCCAAGCCGAAGCTCGTAAGTGGTGGCATGGATATCAGCCACTAGCCCCCAACCAAGACGCGACCGCAGCCGTTCTTCCATGCCCTCCAAATCCGACGGGGACTTATCTGCCGACACCACAACCTGACGATTATTATCCACCAGGTCATTGAAAGTATGGAAGAATTCTTCTTGGGTAGACTCCTTTCCATTGATGAACTGGACGTCATCGATCATCAGAACGTCGACCGAGCGGAAGCGTTCCTTGAAAGCCATTGTGTCTTGAAAACGCAGAGCACGAATGAAATGGTACATGAACTTTTCAGCCGACAGATAGACCACCTTACGACCCGGTTGATGTTCACGAATGTGCCATGCAATGGCGTGCATGAGGTGGGTTTTGCCCAAACCGACACCGCCATAGAGGAAAAGCGGATTATAAGTGGCCGTTTCGGCATCTGCAACTCGGCGCGCTGCTGCGTAGGCGAGTTCGTTTGGCTTGCCGACCACGAAGTTCTCGAACTTAAACCGGGGATCTAACGCGGCACTTACGTCTCCCTCGACGCGATCAGGCGACACGCGCGCACCTACCGCCGCACTAACCGCGGTTTCGGATGGCGCCTTTGGCGTATCATGCGTCCGGGAATCCTCGGCCTCCGAGAGTACGAAAATTTCCACGTCGATCACAGGTGAATTACCCTCGCACCATAATTCGGATATCCGAGTGCCGTAATGGTTGGCTATCCAATCCCGCATAAACCGGGTGGGAACCGAGAGCTTTACTACCCCTTCTGAAAAATCGACCAAGCCGAGCGGTTTCAACCAGCTTTTGTAGGCAGAGTCACCAACCTCGGCACGCAGCACGCCACGAACACGCGTCCAGCGGGCGGTGATTTCCTGCGTGAGTTTATGACTCGCCATGACCTACCCCTGTACCCAAGGCAAGCCACGCGCCTTCCAACCGTCTGTCAGACCTCGATGCTGATCGGTATCATGAGGACCCTCGAAGCCCGGTATAATATTGAAGCACTCCTCATAACCAACCTGCGTCATCGCTATGGCGGCAGACTTGGAGCGGGCGCCCGAGCGGCAAAGAAAATAAATCGGTGCAGATTTATCAGGCGTTGCCTCAGCGACAGAATCGACAAACGCGCCATTTACATCCATCGTCGGAAAAACCTGCCACTCAACTAAAACTGGTTGTTTTTCTATAGAAGAGAGGTCGGGAACGCCGACAAAGTTCCACTCAGCAGCCGTCCGTACATCCACCAAGACAGAATTCGGCACCGATTTAACAGCTTCCCAAGCCATTATTACATCCACATCGCCGGCATAAGTGGCACCGCTCGCGCGCTGTATAGCGGTGTTGTCAGGTGCGGAAGAATCGTTCATTAACTGCCCCTTATGACCAGAGTTGACCCTCAAACCACGCTTTTTACTCACCGGCATTACTTAGGTTTTATTTCCAGTACTTGGTGTTTATTTCATCCACCAACAAGGGCCCCTTTAACAACCGAGGCTATACTGATTAAGCCCGAATAACGCGCATGTCAGTTCTTTATTTTGTCGGATCACCCTGTTGAGCCCACTCTGCAATGTACCCCCGACCGGTGGACCGTGCAACGGCTGGAACACGTGAAGACCATAAAAAAATTGCGATTCTTAAAAATTTATAGGGTTGACAGATTGGAAACCTTAATAACCTGTGGACGATCTCGAATTACCTAACGGCGGGGATTTCTGAGTCTTTTTCCAAATACAAAAGGCCGGCTAAAAGCCGGCCCCTTAAACCACCAAACTACTTCCGGATAACGAAGCCCTTGAGTCTAAAGGCTTATCTCCGAAATTTCGCAGAATCAAATTAATTTTATACGTTGAGACAGCCGGGAGATTTTCCGGGCTGCTGTATTTCTCTTGTAGACCCCCCGTGTCACACCGCGCATCAATTCGGGCTGTGCCTCCTTAAGTGCCACATTTGCCGCGTCTTTGTCGCCGGCCTCGATTGCAGTTTCGACCCTTTTTATATAAGTTCGAATACGGCTCCGCCTGCTGGTATTGACCGTAATCTTACTCTCGTCGCGCCGTACCCGCTTTTTAGCGGAGGATGTATTTGCCATGACTTTATCCTTTAGAATCGGGAAGGTTATTAAGGCGGACGCGTATCTACGTCAAGCATTTCAGGGCATTTTACTAGCGTTTTCTGGGGTGACCGGAACGACACGTATTCGTACTTCGACATTCGAAATCCCACGTTTAAGTTGAAGACGTAGGGTCTCTTTGTCACGCCTATACACATCTACCGCATATCGCTGCCAGCCCAGCGAGGGCAAAGCTTTGTCGTAGAAACCACGATATGCGGCGATATCTCCTGCTCCATAGGCTATCGCTGTGACGATCCGCCCATCCAAACTGTCGAAGCGAACACCTTCATCCACCGATTCGGAAAGCCCCGGGGCAAGGGGTAAATCCTCGATTGCACTAAAAAAAGTCTGGGATATTGCCGGACGCGTGAGCAGCGCAAGCAAAATGACTACAAGTACCCATCTGCAGATTAACAATCGCAACGGACTATCCTTTATCTCTGACACTTCGTGCATAGGAAAGTTGACCTACCTGCCTGAGTAATACGCTTTATTAACATAGTACAGCCGCATCCTAGGCAAGTTTCACCCTCACGCCCATAAACGCTGAATTTATATTGGAAATATCCGAGTTCGCCTGTGGGTGCAACATGATCGCGCAGCGAGGAACCACCAGCCTCGATCGCCGAACTAAGCACCGTGCGTAACGCAACCGCGAGCCGCGCGGCGCGAGTTCCCTGAATGGTGTAGGCCATTCTCCGAGGTGATATTCCTGCATCGAACAAGGCTTCACAGGCATATATATTTCCAACACCCGCAACCACACGTTGGTCTAGCAACGCCGATTTGATGGGTGTTCTCCTATCTCTGAGCCGCGCCGCCAAAATAGGCCCTGTAAAATGCTCGCCTATAGGCTCCGGCCCAAGATGACGAATTAACGGATGAGACGGAAAATCATGTGCGGTCGTCAGAAGCATCAGTCCGAAGCGACGCGGATCAGAGAACCGCACAATCGTGTCATCGCCGACCCAGAAAATGATATGTTCATGGATACCATGTGTGCCCAAGCCACGGAGGAAATGCCCCGGCGAACACCGGTCCTCCTGAGTTTCAATCATCATTCGACCAGACATGCCAAGATGAACAAGCAATACTGTTTTATCATCAAACGTACCTACAAGATATTTTGCCCGCCGCCTTAGAGACAATAGCGTTCGGCCACGCAACCGATCAGCAAAGTCGATTGGAACAGGAAAACGCAGGTCGTGACGTCGGACCTCAACGTGTTCGATACGACGACCCTCCATCTCTTGGGCCAAGGCACGGCGTACAGTTTCTACTTCCGGCAATTCAGGCATGCAGAGAAGGTAGCTGTAACCGCGCTGGTACGCTATCTTCAAACACATGGATTTGAATGAAAATGTTTCTCCAGACGGTACGCTTAGCGATATCGACTTCGGGTTTAAGAAGGTGAGCCCCGACAATCATAAAGCGATGGTTGGGGATGTTTTTTCATCCGTGGCCGGGCGGTATGACTTAATGAACGACCTGATGTCTGGTGGCCTGCATCGCCTATGGAAAATCGCACTGCTGAACCGGCTCAACCCACGCGGCGACGAATTGCTTATCGATGTCGCAGGCGGCACTGGAGATATCGCGGAGAGCTTCCTAAAACGCGGGGGCGGCTCAGCAGTAATCTGCGATATAAATTTTGAAATGCTGACCGCCGGCATAAACCGGTCTCTTGATCAAGGAAAAATCGAGGGACCGGCGCGGATTTGCGGCGACGCGGCGGCCTTACCTATCCCCAGCAAGTTTGCGGATTCCTGTACTATCGTTTTCGGTTTAAGGAACGTAAGCCACCGTTCTTCTGCACTGAAAGAAATGCGTCGCATCCTGAAGCCGGGCGGACACTTCATCTGCATGGAATTCAGCCCTGCGGTGTTGGGGCATTTAAAACCTTTGTACGATGCGTACTCTTTCCATGTACTGCCTTGGCTTGGACAGAAGGTAGCGAGGAACCGTGACTCATATAAATATCTTGCCGAGAGTATTCGAAGGTTTCCATCACCCGAGGTTCTGGAGACAGAAATGGCCGAAGCCGGGTTCGGCAATATAAATACTACACCGCTGACTGGCGGAATTGTATGGCAGCATTCCGGCTGGCGAATCTAAAGAATGTTCTCGTCGTTACGACATCTTCGCAGGTTAGTGACGGCAGTCCGGACGCTTGCTCGACACGATGCACTGTTCCCGATCCAAAATTTGGGCCTGCCCAGATTTGTGCCGGTTTTGATCCGCACGGTGTTTCTCGCGCCACGCAATCGTGGCAACGTAGCCTTGCGATCCGGTGAACGCCTTACTGCCGCACTTACAGAGTTGGGCCCGGCCTTCGTGAAATTGGGCCAAGCTCTGTCGGTTAGACCAGATCTTGTGGGCGACGAACTGGCGAACGATCTCAGCCTGCTGCAAGACCAGTTACCGCCGTTCGACGGTGTGCTCGCGATACAGGCAATTGAGAATGCACTGGGTAAGCCTATCGAGGGTTTGTTCGCTACATTCGAAGCCGAACCAATCGCTGCGGCGTCGATCGCGCAGGTGCATCGCGCCAAACTGACCGACGGCAGGCTAGTAGCCGTTAAGATTTTGCGCCCTGATATCGAATTGGCCTTCGCCCGTGACTTGGACCTAGCCCGATGGGCAGCGGTCAAGATTGAAAAGACACGCCCGGACCTTCGGCGTCTGAAGCCGGTGGCGGTCATTGATACAATTATTCGGTCGGTTGAAATCGAGATGGATCTGCGGTTCGAAGCTGCCGCTGCGGACGAGTTAAGAGAGAACTTCTCTTCCGAGTCTCGTTTCTCTGTCCCCGAAGTATGCTGGACCCACACAAGTCGACGCGTAATGACCACAACATGGGTAGACGCAACGCCAGTGAACAAGCTTGGCCTCGACAACATATCGGAAGAAGCTGCCGAAGACATCGTAGCCAATTTTGCAAAAGTCTTCTTTCTACAGGTATTTCGAGACGGTTTCTTTCATGCAGACCTTCATCCCGGGAATATTTTCATCGACGACGACGGTGTGTTTCATGCTGTTGATTTCGGAATCATGGGTCGACTGGACAAACGCACACGCCATTATCTAGCCGAAATGCTAAATAGCTTCCTGACTGGGGATTACCAGAGGGTGGCGGCAGTACACATCCGAGCGGGGTATGTACCGGCCGATCAGTCAGTTGACGAGTTTGCTCAGGCCGCGCGATCTATCGCGGAGCCGATTCTGGGACTCCCGCTCGGCGATATCTCGCTCGCCCGGCTTCTGGCCCAGCTTTTTGCCGTCGCGGAAAAGTTCCAGATGGAGGTCCAACCTCAGTTGTTACTGCTGCAAAAAACTATGCTAGTGGCAGAGGGCGTAGGGCGGCAGCTATGCCCTAAAGTAAATATGTGGGAACTTGCGCGGCCATTGATCGAGGATTGGATGATCGAACATATGGGCCCGGAGGCCCGTATTCGCGATGCTACTAATTCAATGCTGGATATCTTGGAGCGTCTGCCCTATGCCATTTCAGAAATGGAGGGTTCACTGAATCGCGCTACGCGATACGGTATCCAGATCGACCCATCCTCATTGGAATCTCTTGGGAAAGGCCGCAAGCGGCTTGGCGGATGGCAATTCTGGTTGGTTCCGTCAGCGGTCCTACTTTTCGTAGTGTCTTTCCTACACTAGCGACATTTGGTTGCCGAAATGCTTCTAAATCACTAGGTTACCGCCTTTCCGGCTATGGTGGAGGTGCTAAATGCTCCACGGCAAACGCATACTTTTAATCATCTCTGGCGGGATCGCGGCTTATAAGAGTCTCGATCTAATTCGCCGCCTTCGGGAACATGGATCGTCGGTACGATGCGTTGTTACTGAATCCGCAACCCAATTCGTTACCCCGTTGTCGATTTCTGCACTTAGCGAAGACAAAGTCTATCGAGATCTTTTCTCCCTAACAGACGAAGCGGAGATGGGCCATATTCAGCTTTCGCGAGATGCCGACCTGGTGGTCGTCGCGCCCGCAACTACCAATGTTTTAGCAAAAATGGCACAGGGTATCGGAGACGACCTTGCAACGACATTACTGATTGCTACAGACAAGGACGTACTGGTCGCGCCGGCGATGAACGTACGGATGTGGGAGCATCCGGCAACTAAGGATAATGTATCGACGCTAAAATCCCGCGGTATACTTTTCGCGGGTCCGACTAAAGGTCAAATGGCCTGCGGTGAGTACGGAGAGGGTCGTATGTTGGAGCCGCTGGATATCGTGACCACAATCGAAAGCTATTTTAGCGTTTCAGCTCCGCTCGCGGGGCGACACGCGATCGTAACTAGTGGGCCAACATACGAAGCAATAGATCCCGTGCGCTATATCGCCAATCGATCTTCCGGAAAACAGGGAAATGCAATTGCCACCAGGCTTGCCAGCCTGGGCGCTCGCGCCACGCTTGTAACCGGACCGACCCACGAACCGGACCCCAAGGGTGTGGAAATTGTCCACGTCGAGTCGGCGCAGGATATGTACGATGCCACAATTTCGGCTCTGCCGGCTGATATTGCGGTCTGCGCTGCCGCCGTCGCGGACTGGCGTCCAGCGCAGAAAGGCATCCGGAAGTTCAAGAAACTCAAGGACGGCTTGCCTCCAAGCCTTGATATGGTTGAGAATCCGGACGTTCTTCGCGCAATTTCAAACTCAAAAAACAAACGCCCAGAACTAGTTATTGGATTTGCTGCCGAAACGGATAATATTGTGGCCAATGCCTTGGCTAAGCGCACCAGTAAAGGATGTGATTGGATCGTCGCGAATGACGTGTCCCTCGGCACTGGTACCTTTGGTGGCGACGTAAATACAGTTCATCTCGTCACCACAGAAGGTGTTGAAAACTGGCCGCCACTTGCCAAAACCGACGTAGCCAACCGCCTTGCGGATCGCATCGTCCAGCATTTTAAAACTATGCCTGGGGCCTCGTAATGAATACAGTCGAAATTGCCGTCACCCGCCTCCCTCACAATGCTGACCTCCCCTTACCCATGTACGAGACCGCACAATCGGCAGGAATGGATGTCCCAGCCGCAGTCGATTTACCCGTCTCGTTAGCGCCAGGCAAGCGCGCCATGATCCCTACTGGTTTAGCGTTGGCGCTGCCCTCCGGATACGAAGCTCAAATTCGACCGAGATCTGGCTTGGCCGCCAAAAACGGCATCACCGTTCTGAATACACCCGGCACCGTGGACGCCGATTATCGCGGCGAGGTGAAGGTTATCCTGATCAATCTAGGCGATGAAGAGTTTATTATCCAACGCGGTATGCGTATTGCACAGATACTGATCGCCCCAGTCACCCAAGGCCAGTTCGCGGAGGTCGATACCCTGCCGGATACGGCCCGGGGAGGCGGCGGATTTGGCTCGACCGGCATCTGATTAGGCCCCACTGATGGATTTCTCGGAAGACCAGATTCGACGATATGCTCGACATATCGTGCTCCCTGAGGTCGGCGGCACAGGTCAGAGCAGGCTACTTGAATCGCAAGTCCTGGTTATCGGCGCGGGCGGGCTAGGCGCGCCGCTCTTGATGTATCTCGCCGCAGCCGGCGTAGGGTCTGTGGGGGTAGTGGACGATGACACGGTCGATCTATCTAACCTGCAGCGCCAAGTGATACATGCTACGGACCGAATCGGTGGGTCTAAGGTCGACAGCGCCGGAAAAACGGTGGCAGCGATCAACCCGGATATATCCTTCGTGGCGCATCACACGAGATTAACAGTAGATAATGTGGATGAATTGATGGGACCATACGACATCGTCGCGGATGGAAGCGATAATTTTGATACCCGCTTTCTGGTGAACGATGCATGTCATCTAGCGGGGAAAACACTAGTTTCCGGCGCGATACTGGGATTTGAAGGTCAGATCGCGACATTTCGCTCTGGTCTCGGCCATGGTGAGCCATGCTATCGCTGTCTGTATCGGGAAGCGCCAGCGCCCGAGCTAACAACAAGGTGCGCCGAGGGCGGAGTCTTGGGAGCGCTTGCCGGCACAGTGGGTTCTCTGCAGGCGGTGGAGGTGCTGAAAGAAATCATTGGGATAGGGGATAGCCTCGCCGGATCGCTTCTGATTTACGACGCACTTGCCATAAACTTCCAGAGAATGAAGCTTCCGCGGAACCCGTTGTGCCCACTCTGCGGAGATACGCCCTCAATCACCGATCTATCTGCCTATGCGGCATGATCACTTCTCCCGACAAACTTTCGCTGATTATCCAATCGAATGATTTCGACCGGGTTCATTACGGTCTTGTCCTAGCAAGCGCTGCGCTGGCCGTAGGTAAGCCCGTCACCCTATTTTTCGCTATGGAAGGTACACGGGCATTGGTTCCTCGATTTGCCGACGTGCCGCGAGAAAAAATACTTGCAGAGATGAATCTTGCAACTTTCGAAGGACTTGTTGCTGTGTGCGCCGAAATGAAAGCCCAGTTTATGGTCTGCGAGATGGGTATGCGCGCAATGTCGATTAAGCGCGAACAATTAAGAAATGATATCACCATCACTGAAGGAAGCGCCGTCAGTTTTCTTGCGGACGCGTCAAAGAATGGGGCCATGCTCTATATCTGATCCGCCAAGGCAGAGGTGACTCTAAACTTCGTAGACCCGATCCGGCGGTCGGTGATTATCTAAGAAGCTTTTGATATTTACGATTACCTTTTCACCCATCGCGATCCGTCCTTCCAGTGTCGCGGAGCCAAGATGCGGAGCAAGTACGACATTTTCGAGCGCTAAAAGAGCAGGTTCGATCTTGGGCTCTCGTTCATAAACATCTAACCCCGCGCCGGCAATTTTTCCTTCTGCAATCAGGCGTGCGAGGGCTTTCTCGTCGATGATTTCACCACGAGCCGTGTTGACTAAAAACGTATGTGGTTTGAGTAAGGCCAAGCGCTCCGCGTCTAGCAGGTGGTGGGTTTCCTTAGTATGAGGACAATTTATTGAGATGAAATCCATGTGTGGAAGCATTTGATTGAGATCGTCCCAGTATGTCGCTTCGAGCTCACGCTCACGGTCTTCATGCAAACGGCGACGATTGTGATAGTGTACAGCCATACCAAATCCCTTAACGCGTATAGCGAGCGCTTGGCCAATCCGGCCCATACCGATGATGCCGATCCGTTTACCGGATATACGGTTGCCAATCATAAACGTAGGCGCCCAGCCTTTCCATTTGCCGGATCGAATCAAACGCTCTCCCTCTACCAGCCGTCTTGGCGCAGCCAATAATAAACAGGCCGTCATGTCCGCGGTATCGTCGGTTAGTACGCCCGGCGTGTTGGTAACAACTATTTTTCTCGCGGCTGCCGATTCGATATTGATATGG
The DNA here is from genome assembly GCA_002937455.1 of Alphaproteobacteria bacterium MarineAlpha11_Bin1. The sequence goes on along the minus strand of PTJZ01000005.1, from coordinate 48,671 downwards.
TTTACACCCGCCCCAAAATTGGCGATGAGTTGGATCGAGTCGGGCAGTCGACCGATAAGATCCGCGTCTATCCGATCGGTGACCGTCGGGACAAGAACTCCAGCCCCGTTACATGCCTCGATAATCTGATTCGATGACATTGGCAAATCCGAAACGGTGAATCTTGGTTCAAAAAGCTCTTTCATACGTGTTTCTACGTCGCGCGGAAGGCGCCGCGTAACAACGACAACTGTTTTACCTTTGGCCATATTTCGGCCGCGCTCCATCAAGATCGCCTTTGGAGTATCAGGGAGGACAACAGTTGTCTAGGTATGTTTCCCGATAGAAGGAAGGGCCGTTGCAGTTTATAATTCGTTCATGTTGTATATTGTGAAGCGATTGATATCTACTATTCTTTGCGGTCTGATCCTTTTGTTGGTGCCCTTTGCCGCCGTTTCCGAAACGGGCTTTCCCCTGCCACGCTATGCGTCGTTACGCGCTAATGAAGTGTACCTTCGGACTGGACCTGGTATCCGGTATCCAGTCGATTGGATATTTATTTGCCGTGGTATGCCGGTCGAAATTACTGCTGAGTTCGAAAATTGGCGAAAGGTACGCGACTGGCAGGGTACAGAGGGTTGGGTGCACCGCTCTATGCTGTCAGGTAAGCGAACTGTCGTCGTTACAGGCGGACTCCAGCCTCTCCGTCTAGACCCTGATGCTAATTCGTTGCTGACCGCGCGGGTCATGGAAAAAGTCATCGGCTATATTCTCGAGTGTTCGGGGCATTGGTGCCACTTGGAAGTCGGTAAACGCCGAGGCTGGATGCGTCGCACCCATATCTGGGGTGTCTATTCGGATGAGACGATTAAGTGAGGCCGGTCCACGCCGTTCCGGCGGCCCCAGAGTTGTAAAAACCAAGATCGCCACCCCAATGACGAAAGTTCATGAGAATATCTATGGGATCGGGATAGCGTTGTGCCGTTCAATCACCAGTATGCAGGCGGTCCATCAGTTCCTTAACCGTCGGAATGTAGCCGTTCGAGTAAAACGGGTCCGCCCTAAATTTATAGGCGTTATGACCAGCGAACATCAGCTGCTGGTCAACATTCTCTCCGCGTACAATATCCTGCAGCGTTTTCTGGATACAGTAGGATCGAGGATCCGGACGACGGCCTGTCGTCCCCGACTCATTCTGAGCCCAGTTTGAAAACTTACACTGCGACAGACAACCCATGCAGTCAGACTGATCGGTATGTATTTGTTTCGCCATGCCCGACGTCACGAAGATTACCGTCGAGTCGGGGGTCCGCATACCTTCGGTGAAATCTTCGGACATCCAATCATTGGCCCGTTTCTTGTCTCTCGCCGCAACGAAAATCTTTCGGCCGCGCAGGCCAATCTGGAATTCCTCGTTTAGTTCCCCGATCGGGTGCTCAGCAAAGGTAATCTGCCGGTCGGAGCGCTCCTTTAACTCTCTTAGAAAATCGTTCCGCACCGCGGAGGAATAGAAACCAGTAGGACTATATTTATTCAAAAATACGTCACCTTCCTCTAGGTCAAGAAGACGGCGCTTCCACTGGTCTGAGATTGGGCTTTCTTGGGTCAGGAGAGGGCGTGTACCAAACTGGAAGGCAATGGGTGAAATATCTGGATCCTCTATCCAGTCTTCCCAGTCTCGGAGATACCAGACCCCACCAGCCATTAGGATGGGTACCTGTTGGAGACCAAGTTGGTTCATAACCTTACGCAATTCTGCCACGCGCGGGCGAGGACCTTCAGGGGTTTCTGGATCTTCACTATTTGATAAACCGTTGTGGCCGCCAGCACGCCAAGGGTCCTCATAGACCACGCCGCCAAGCCATTCGGGAAACTTATGATAAGATCTTTTCCAGAGAGCCCGGAATGCGCGGGCCGAGGAAATAATCGGGTAGTAAAAAACCCCATAGCTGGCTGAAATTTGTGCGATCTTGTAAGGCATACCGGCCCCGCAGGTAACCCCATGGATTAGGCCCCGAGCGCCCGTCAATACTCCGTCCAGTACCCTCTCCGCTCCACCCATTTCCCAAAGCACGTTCATGTGTATGCGCCCTTCCTCACCAGCCATATCATGGGCGATGCGTGCTTGGGCAATGCCACCTTGAATTGCGTAGGCAATGAGTTCTTCGTGCCGGTCTCGCCGCGTGCGGCCTTGGTATGTGACCGGAATTAGATTGCCATTTTTGTCATAAGAATCAGCATTGACACCGGAAAATGTACCAACCCCGCCAGCCGCGGCCCAGGCACCAGAGCTTTCACCGTTGGATACAGCAATCCCTTTGCCCCCCTCAACCAAGGGGGCTACCTCCTTGCCGGAAATGACAATGGGCCGCAGGGGTTTCAGGGCGTTTCTCCCGAAAAGCTATTCTATATAGACATTAGTATATGAAGCGTTTCGAGAACGACCAGTCCCCAATATGTAAATTAGTGGAGACTGATCGAATTAGGATAGGTCAGCTTTCAGCTTCTTCGGCTTTTATCTCATCTTTATCTTTACCGGAGATATCTTCTCCAGTTTCCTGATCGACAACTTTCATCGATAGCCGAACTTTACCGCGATCATCTACGGCCAGAACCTTAACCTTAACTTCATCACCCTCATTAACTACATCAGTCACCTTGCCGACCCGGCGATTCTCCAGTTCGGAGATGTGAACCAAACCGTCGCGTGAACCCATAAAGTTAACGAATGCGCCGAAGTCGACAACTTTAACCACCTTCCCCACATATATGTGGCCAATTTCCGGCTCCGCAACAATCCCTTTGATCCAATTGACGGCGGCTTCACTGGCCGCATTATCCACCGACGAAACCTTGATCGTACCATCGTCTTCTATATCGACCTTGGCCCCGGTTTCTTCGCAGATTTCCCGGATAACCTTACCTCCGGTACCGATAACTTCTCGTATCTTTTCTTTCGGGATAGAGAAGGTCGTTATCCTTGGGGCAAAATCGCTCACCTCTTCACGTCCGCTGGTGAGTGCCTTGGACATTTCGCCAAGAATGTGGAGACGACCACCTTTCGCCTGGTCCAGCGCAACCTGCATGATCTCCTCGGTTATACCGGTGATCTTGATATCCATCTGTAGGGCGGTAATCCCTTCTTCGGTGCCAGCCACCTTAAAGTCCATGTCGCCGAGGTGATCCTCATCACCAAGAATATCCGACAAAACAGCGAATCTTTCTTCTTCTTTGATCAGCCCCATGGCAATACCTGCGCAGGGGCGGCGCAGCGGAACACCTGCATCCATAAGCGACAGCGAGGTACCACAGACCGTCGCCATCGAAGATGAACCGTTGGATTCAGTAATTTCCGACACTACACGCATAGTATAAGGGAAATCTTCCTTGCTCGGGAGTAGCGCACGGATCGCCCGCCAAGCGAGCTTGCCATGACCGATTTCACGACGACCAGGGGAGCGAAGGAAGCTAGCTTCACCGACCGAATAGGGAGGGAAGTTGTAGTGGAGAAGAAAGTGTTCTCGATACTCACCTTCGAGTGCATCGATGATCTGTTCATCTTGGCCGGTGCCAAGCGTCGCGGTTATGAGGCCCTGAGTTTCCCCACGGGTAAATAGCGCCGACCCATGCGCACGAGGCAGAATACCAACTTCAGCCTCAATCGGACGCACAGTTTCGAGGTCACGACCGTCTATTCGCTTCTTGGTATCAAGAATGGCATTGCGGACGATATTTTTTTCCACCGTTTTCAACATTCCTTTGGCGCGGTCCTGAATAGCTTCATCCTCATCGGCGAAGGATTCCATGGCCACTTCCTTTGCCGCTCCTATTCTTTCAACGCGTACTTGCTTAACCGTTTCGGTATAAGCTTCTCGCAGACCAGATTCCGCAGCGGCAGCTACGCGAGCTAATAGATCTTCTTGATCCGCGGCTGGTTCCGGTAGGTCCCACGGTTCCTTGGCGCATTCCTCGGCCAAGCTGACTATCATATCTATCACCGGTTGGAACGACTTGTGTGCAAACATTACCGCACCCAGCATTACGTCCTCAGAAAGCTCGTTGGCTTCAGACTCGACCATGTTGACCGCATTCGTAGTTCCGGCCACTACCATGTCTAGGTCGGTGTTTTCCATCTGCTCCTGCATAGGGTTCAGCACGTAATCGCCATCTATATAAGCAACTCGCGCGGCGCCGATCGGTCCCATAAAGGGAATACCCGAAATCGTTAGCGCGGCGGACGAACCGACTAACGCGGCAATGTCAGGATCATTTTCCAGATCATGTGCGACAACCGTGCATATAACCTGAGTTTCATTTCGAAAACCTTCCGCAAATAGGGGCCGAAGTGGCCGGTCGATCAGACGCGATGTCAACGTCTCCTTTTCCGATGGGCGCCCCTCGCGTTTAAAGAAACCGCCGGGAATTTTACCGGCAGCAAATGTTTTTTCTTGATAGTTGATCGTCAGGGGGAAAAAATCGATTCCCGGCTTGGGCATTTTCTGTGCCACTGCGGTGCATAACACCTTAGTTTCGCCATAGGTTACCATGACCGCGCCATCAGCCTGACGGGCAATTTTCCCAGTTTCGATCACAAGCGGTCGACCGCCCCATTCGATTTCTTTCCGATTTACAGTGAACATCTCTTCCATTCCTTCCTCAGGTTCGCCGCCCTACGCGGTCAGACCGGGTTTCGCATCCACTGTTTGCAGAATACGGCCGACGGGCGTTCGAACCCTTGCCGGACTTCGCGCGGCCCCCATGGCCGCAGCAATTTTCCGATTGCGTTTATGTACCGATCGCCCTTCGCGGGATTGCGAACTCAACCGGGACATCAATGCAAATCGGCTTATGGATCAGCGCCGGAGCCCTAAGCGGCCAATCAGTGTCTCGTAGCGCGAGTGATCTTTGCGCTTGAGGTAGTCCAATAGGCGCCGACGCTGTCCAACCATCATCAGCAAACCACGACGCGAGTGGAAATCCTTTTTATGTTCTTTCAAATGCTCAGTCAGTTTACCGATACGTTCAGACAGAATCGCGACCTGCACCTCGGGCGAACCGGTATCATGTTCTCCAGTTGAATAATCAGCAATAAGCGCCGCTTTGCGTTCTTGTGTAATCGACATCTTCTACTCCATTTCCGCGCTTTCTTTAGAAGCGCCTTCAAGGTTAAAAACCCTCAACGGCCGAATTTCCTCTCCTTCGAGACGGGCGAGCGCGACCGGGGTATCCCCTGACATGGCACACAACACATCCCCATCACATATGGTATCCAACTGGGTACCATCGACGAAGATCGCGCTGCCGCTCCGCACCCGCACCGCGCGTCCATGACGCAGATATCGAGCCTGGGTTGCCGTCATGGCCAGCGCCGGGATGTCGTCCAGCGCGGTCATAACATCTAGTAAACTTTCTTGCGGAGGGGCACATAGCACGGATCCCGCTAATGTATCCAGAGAAATCGCATCTTTTTCATGGAATGGCCCACACCGCGTGCGGCGCAATTCCGACACGTGTGCCACTGTTCCGAGAACCTTACCAAGATCGCGGGCAAGGCTACGGATATATGTCCCTTTACCGCAATCAACTTCAAACACCGCGTGATCAGGATCCGGTCGGTCCACAAGCTCTAAACGGCTTACTTCCACAGGTCGGGCAGCCGGTAATTCAGCTTCACCCGCACGGGCTCGTTTATACGATCGCTGCCCTCCGATTTTTATCGCCGAATACAAGGGCGGCACCTGGGAAATCACACCCGTAAAGTTTCTAAGCGCATACTGAATTTCGCTATCGTCAGGTCGGCGATCACTGGTCTCAAAAACTCGACCCTCGAGATCATCGGTATCGCGGCCTTCCCCGAAACAAGCTGTAAATTTATAGGTCTTAACGCTTTCCATTACGTAGGGGACCGTTTTCGTTGCCTCGCCCAACGCTATTGGCAATACGCCGCTGGCAAGGGGGTCCAGGGTCCCGGCATGACCGGCTTTTTGAGCATCGAGCAGATTGCGGACGCGCCCTACCACCTGCATAGAAGAGAACCCAATCGCTTTGTCGACTGCTAGCCAGCCATTTACCGGCCGGCCCTTTCGGCTACGGCTCATCGTCACTGGCGCCGCTGACATCTTCTAGGTCGCCGTCCACATCCACGGCGACGGCCGGAGACCGCAGAAGCGAGCCGATATGGCTAGCGTTATCAAAACTCTCGTCCAACTGAAAATACAAAGTAGGCAGACGCCGCATATTGATCTGTGCCGCGATTCGGCGGCGGAAAAACGGCGCCGCTCGATTCAGACTTTCTAGGATAGGGTCTGCATCGGCTCCACCCAGCGGCATCACGAACGCAGTGGCGTTACTCAGATCAGGGCTGATTTGCACTTCGGTAACGGTGATCGACACGCCATCGAGACCCGGATCGTGGGCTTCACCGAGATTAAGCATCTGCGACAGCGCATGCCGAATGACTTCACCGACACGTAACTGCCGCTGGCTGCGGGATTTGGATTCACCGCGCTTCATTATGACCTCTCTTTAACGCCCTTGGCGAGGGCAGTGCCAGATCGAGCCAGCAGATCTAACTCAATCGAGTGTTCGCGCGATTTCCTCGACATCGAAACATTCGATCACATCACCATCCTTTATATCCTGGTAATTCTCAAACGCCATTCCGCACTCGAAACCCTGGGTCACTTCTCGGACTTCATCCTTAAAGCGCTTAAGAGTCGACAGCGTACCCTCGTGGATGACAACATCATCTCGAAGCAGACGCACGCTGCTACCGCGCCGCACCACACCCTCAGTGACCTCACAACCGGCGACACGGCCCACCTTAGTGATGGTGAACACTTCCTTAATAGCGGCATTTCCAAGGAAGGTTTCGCGGATCTGAGGAGCCAGCATTCCGGTCAGCATTGATTTTAGGTCGTCAACCAAATCGTAGATGATCGCGTAGTAACGAATGTCGAGACCTTCGGCCTCCGCGAGTTGGCGAGCCTGCGCGTTAGCACGAACATTAAACCCTACCATCATCGCGTTAGATGCCTTAGCCAAAGTGATATCAGATTCGTTGATGCCTCCTACACCGGTATGCAGCACCCGCACTGACACTTCATCATTGCTGAGATTTTGGGCGCTCTGGACAATGGCCTCGACCGAACCCTGAACATCCGCCTTCACGACAATAGGTATCTCCTTAACCTCACCTGCCTGAATCTGGCTGAACATCTCGTCCAACGTACCCCGGGCGCCGGCCTGAACCTTGGCATCACGTTCACGGCGCCGACGGAACTCGGTGATTTCGCGGGCTCGCGCCTCGTTCTCAACGACTGAAAATTCGTCTCCGGCATCAGGCGTGCCTCCAAGTCCAAGAATTTCTGCGGGAGTTGACGGGCCAGCGGATTTAATCTGCTTCCCGTCGTAATCCAGCAGGGCACGAACTTTGCCCCACTGCGCACCTGCAACAACGATTTCGCCGACTTTCAGCGTACCGCGTTTAACAAGAACTGTAGCGACGGATCCGCGACCCGTTTCGACCTTAGCTTCGACAACTACTCCTTCGGCGTTACGGTCAGGATTAGCCTTGATTTCTAGAATCTCAGCCTGCAGCACTATGGCTTCCATGAGTTTATCAAGATTGGTTTTTTCTAAAGCGGAAACTTCGACGGCAAGAACATCACCGCCCATGCTTTCAACCACAAGTTCGTGAGATAGCAGTTCGTTGCGTACTCGATCCGCATCGGCATCGGGACGGTCAATTTTATTGATGGCGACAATGATCGGAACCTCTGCGGCCCTAGCATGATCAATGGCTTCCACTGTCTGCGGCATTATACCGTCATCGGCAGCCACAACGAGCACCACAATATCGGTAGCATTTGCTCCCCGCGACCTCATTGAAGTGAAGGCTTCATGACCGGGAGTATCGAGAAAAGTGATTTTGTCACCGCTTTCGATCTCCACTTGGTAAGCACCAATATGCTGAGTTATGCCGCCGGCCTCTCCCGCCGCGACATCGGAGGCACGTAGTGCATCGAGCAGGGATGTCTTTCCATGATCGACATGACCCATGATCGTTACGACAGGCGGGCGCTGCAGTAGGTTTTCGTCTTCGTCGTCATCGCCTTTAAGGCCAATTTCAACGTCGGCTTCAGACACGCGGCGCGGCGTATGCCCGAATTCAGTCACCAAAAGTTCGGCAGTTTCCGCATCGATCGTCTCCGTAATCGTCGCCATGATACCATTGCTCATGAGTGCCTTGATCACGTCACCAGCACGCTCGGTCATCCGATTCGCCAATTCTTGGACAGTAATTGTTTCTGGGATCGTAACCTCTCGGAAAACCTTGACCGACTCCTTAGGTCCGGTTGACGCGCGTTTCTCTCTTTCGCGCCGCCGCCGCACTGATGCGAGGGAACGTTGACGTTCTTCATCGTTTAGCGCCTGCGAAATAGTAAGCTTCCCACCACGGCGTCGATCATCGCCGCGGCGAGTTGCAGGTTTACGTGCATCGGCACGACCAAGTCTTTTAGATTCTTCCTCGTCATTCAACCGCGTCTCGGCTTTGGCCTTGCCTTTCGGCTTACCCGTATCACTAGCTTTATTTTCGGCAGCTTCCAGCCGCGCTGCCTGTTCTTTGGCGCGACGAGAGGCCTCCTCCTCAAGCTTGCGGCGTTCCTCATCTTCCGCGCGCCGTCGAACCTCTTCTTCCTTACGGCGCTCTTCCTCGAGCTCGCGCTGGCGTTTTTCTTCATCACGGCGGCGAGTTTCCATTGCCTCTCGTTCGGCACGGTTCTCAGCCATGTCTGTCTCAGTCTGAAGAGCACCCTCCAATGCCCGCATCCGGGTAGCACGCTCCTGATCTGTTAGGGTCCGGACCGGTGCCGCGGGCGCTTCTTCTTCGGGACTAATCGGATTGGTAGGCTCGGGCGGCAATTCTTCCGTGATTATCGGTGCATCACGTACTTCAGTCATCGCACCGTCGTCCGCTTGCTTGAATGTCCGCTTGCGCCGAACCTCTACAGAAACTGACTTTGTGCGCCCGTGGCTGAAACTCTGTCGAACCTGGCCCGCATCAACCGTCTTATTCAACTCCAACTTGCCAGGGCGGGAGAGTGAAAGTTTCTTTTTCTTGCCGTCGGTTTCTTTTTGATCAGTCATATTCCGTCAGCTTTCCTGCAACTTTAGTCGCACGCCATTAACGACGTTTTCTCTTCGCAAACCTTCCAACCGCCGCCCTTCGCGGATAAGCCTCTTTGCCAGCCCGCCGGCGAGAACAGCGATATGAACCACCCGTTCACGCCCGAAAGGCCCGCCCATTTGACCTGCGGTCCATAGGGACAAAATTTCTACACCGGCCGCTTTGCGACCTATCTTTTCCCGACCGTGATCAGCGCCATCAGTCGCTTCCACCAATATAGAAACATCTCCGGATTCCAGCGCTCCAAGCACTTTCTCGAATCCTGATATTGCCCTCCCAGAACGACGTGCCAACGCGATCATTTCCATACAACGCCTGTCCAAGAGGGACACCAACCTATCGGCTAGATCCAATGGAACAAAGACGTTTCGCCTGGCCACCTTTGAAAATAAATTCTCGGTGCACGCTCTACGTACTATATCTGCGCGTGCAGTTAACCACAATCCACGACCGGGCAACTTCTCCTCTAGATCGGGCACTACCTCACCATTGGGCGAAATTACGAAACGGATCAAAAGATCACGCGCGCCTGACTTATTAGTGTAAATACAACGCCGTTCCGACATATCTTCGGCCAATTTTATCATCTTATCCGCTCAGCTCGGCTCAACACTTTCCGCGATCTCATCCGCGGGCTCTTCCTCATCTTCGAACCAGTGGGCACGGGCAGCCATGATTATTTCATTGGCTTGGTCTTCATCCAGACCATAATCCGCCAGAATTCCTCGGCCCTCGCCCTCTCGGTTTCCCGCATCTATAAGTTCGTCCGTAGCGAGATCGCCAAGATCGTCGAGTGTCCTGATCCCAGCTTCACCTAGAGTAACCAGCATCTGGGGAGTCAAACCTGGAATGGTTGCGACATCATCTTCAACGCTAAGTGATTTTCGTTCCTCGGTCAGACGTTCCTCTTCCTCTGTCAGAAAGATATTCGCACGATTACGGAGCTCTTCTGCGATCTCTTCATCAAATCCCTCGATCGACAAAAGATCCTCAATTGGTACGTAGGCAACCTCCTCGATACTCGAAAATCCCTCGGTTACCAGCAAATGAGCAAGAACGTCATCGACGTCCAACCCGTCGATAAACATTTGAGACCGGGAATTGAACTCATCCTGTCTACGTTCTGATTCTTCGTCCTCGGTCAATATCATGATGTCCCACTGGGTGAGTTGGGAAGCCAATCGGACGTTCTGGCCTCTTCGGCCAATTGCGAGACTTAACTGTTCGTCAGGTACGACAACTTCGATCTTCTGTTGCTCTTCATCTAAAACAACTTTGGTCACCTCCGCTGGGGCAAGCCCATTGACGATGAAGGTTGCTGGGTCGGGCGACCACTGGATGATATCAATTTTTTCTCCCTGTAATTCTCCAACGACCGCCTGAACGCGGCTACCACGCATACCAACACAGGCGCCGACCGGATCGATACTTGAATCGTTGGAAAGCACGGCAATTTTAGCGCGACTACCCGGGTCGCGTGCAACCGATTTGATCTCGATGATACCATCGTAAATTTCGGGGACTTCTTGGGCGAATAGCCGCGCCATAAACTGAGGATGACTGCGCGATAAAAAAATCTGAGGGCCTCGAAGCTCTTCGCGCACGTCATAAATGTAGGCACGTACACGGTCGCCAGGCCGCAAAGATTCCCTTGGTATCGACTCATCGCGCCGGATCACGCCTTCGGCACGCCCCAGATCCACAGTGATATTACCGAACTCGGTGCGTTTGACGATGCCATTAACTATCTCGGTAACTCTATCCTTATACTCTTCGTATTGGCGTTTGCGTTCGGCTTCACGCACTTTCTGGACGATAACCTGCTTGGCGGTCTGCGCGGCTATGCGCCCGAAATCAATCGGCGGCAGCGAGTCCACGATAAAATCCCCAACAGCAGCCCCTTTCTGCATGTTCGCCGCTTCATCGACTGTGACCTGCGTGGTCTCATTTTCTATTTCTTCGACAACTTCGAGGTAGCGAGCCAACCTAATATCGCCGCTTTTGCGGTCAATCTCAGCGCGAACATCATGTTCTAGTCCGTACTTTGACCTCGCAGCTTTCTGGATCGCCATTTCCATTGCAACCAATACTTCCTCAGCCTCGATCGACTTTTCCCTCGCGACCGCGTCAGCTATCTGCAATAGTTCGAGCCGGTCGTACCCAGCAACAGGAATATTCTCCATATCAACCATAATCGTTCTTTCGTTACCTTAAGGCGTTTTGACTTTTATGAGAATTCTGACTGGCAGCTATCAGCTCATCTGTCAGAAGAAGTTTCGCTCGATGGATACTGGCAAACGGAATTTCATAAATCTCCCCGTCGACATCAATCAATATATCGTCGCCGTCTATCCCCTTGAGAATACCGTTGAATTTCATCCGGTCTAACACTGCAACCTTGCTCTCCAACCGTGCGTCAAAGCCGGCAAAACGATCATAATCTGCTAACCTAACAAGTGGGCGGTCAATACCTGGTGAACTTACTTCTAGCGTATAGGCCTCGTTAATCGGATCTTCGGCGTCCAGTAGCGAAGAGATATTTCGGCTGAGTATCGCACAATCCTCGACGGTCATTGCGACGTAATCAATGCGTTCTGCCATAATTTGTAGACAACGGTCTTCTCCGCCGCTGAGCCGAACTCGGACGAGATGATAGCCCAAGGCGCCTAGTGCAGGTTCGACGAGTTTTTCAACTAAGGCTATCTGATCCATCGGGCCTACCGTTTCTCCCCAAGTCTTCCAATAACCCTGCAAAAAATCAGGGCAGCCCGTAAGCAATAAAAAAAGTGGGCTAGGCCCACTCTTGTAAGATTTTATTCCGCCTCAGAAAGGCGCGTGGTCTTTCGCTATCAACGTAGTCGCGACAACTGTTTAAGGCAAGCTTTTATCTGTCTTTAATTTAAAGCCGGGATCGTCGGATATAAGTTAAAAAGGTGCACTTACGGGCAGCGGCGATTGCCTTCTCCTGATAGCGTGTCGAGGGCCAGTCATTAGGTCTTTCTTGCCAATCTCCCGGCTTTGATGCGTGCCAGGCAAAATCCTGATGGCCACGGAGATGCCAAAGGATCCATTCGAGATATCCCGCATGGTCGGTAGCTACTCGAAGTTCGCTCTCGTCCCGAAGTGCGCTAGCCAGATGGCTAAGAAACTTCATGCAAATAACTCTCCTCTTATGGTGTCGCACTTTGGGCCAAGGGTCTGGAAAGAGTATAAAGGCTCGCCCCAATGAGCTTTCTGGAAGTCTCTCAACCAGTATCCGCGCATCGTCTCGATAGATCCGTACATTATCAAGTCCGGCGTCACGAACTCTTGACAGAAGCTTTACTACGCCGTTCATAAACGGTTCGCAGCCGACAATTCCGACACGAGGATGGTTTTCAGCCTGCCAAGCGAGGTGCTCACCGCTGCCAAACCCGATTTCTAGCCAATAATCTTCTATTCCTGCCCCAAAACAGGCCGGCGGATCGAATGGTGCCGTTAGCAGCGGGTCAATTTCCAGTTTCGGTAGTAGGTTTTTGACCAAAGCTTTCTGACCTGCGCGCAGACGTCGTCCGCAGCGGCGTCCATAGAGGACTCGTTGGTGATCCGGAGTTAACTTCTTTGTCGGCATTTTGCCTGTATCACAACGTGGCGGCCTTAAGGTCTTCAACTAGGTCCGTTTTTTCCCAGGAAAACCCGCCATCGCTATCCGGTTCACGGCCGAAATGACCGTAGGCTGCAGACCGAGCATAAATCGGGCGGCTCAGCTTCAATCCTTCTCGAATCCCGCGCGGTGACAGATCAACAACCTCTTGGATGGCCATGGAGAGCTTATCCTCCGCCACTTTCGCAGTACCTGAAGTATCGACGTATACCGATAACGGCTTCGCAACCCCGATTGCGTAAGCCAGCTGGATTACGCATTTTTCTGCCAGACCGGCCGCTACAACGTTCTTAGCTACCCAGCGTGCTGCATAGGCTGCTGACCGATCGACTTTGGATGGGTCTTTGCCAGAAAATGCGCCCCCGCCGTGTGGCGCGGCTCCACCATATGTATCGACAATTATCTTGCGCCCGGTCAGGCCGCAATCTCCGTCGGGACCGCCAATTACAAAACGTCCGGTTGGATTGACATAAAATTCATCTTCCGGGCACATCCAGCCGTCGGGCAGAACCCTCTCGACGTGAGGCCTTACGATGTCGCGAATCTGGTCTTGATCCAAGTCTTCGGAGTGCTGCGTGGAAACAACGATAGAGGTAGCCTTAATCGGTTTTCCCCCTTCGTACTGGAGCGTCACCTGACTTTTTGAGTCAGGTCCGAGACCGGAACAAGGGTCGGCGTGACGAGCTTCGGCTAATGATCGAAGTATTTCATGTGAGTAAAAAATCGGCGCAGGCATAAGGTTGGGGGTTTCGTTGCACGCATAACCGAACATGATGCCCTGGTCACCAGCGCCTTCGTCCTTGTTACCAGCAGCATCCACACCCTGCGCAATGTCAACAGACTGTTGATGAAGATAAACCTCAACGGCTGCATTTTCCCAATGAAAGCCATCTTGCTCATAACCAATATCCTTAACGGCTTCACGCGTGACTTTCTCAACCTCGTTTTCTGTGATCGACTCCGGCCCCCGAACCTCGCCAGCGATAACGATACGATTAGTAGTGGTCAGCGTCTCACATGCGACGCGAGACATTGGATCACCGGAAAGGTATAGGTCGACGACGGCGTCCGAAATTCTGTCCGAGACTTTGTCAGGATGGCCCTCGGAAACGGACTCGCTAGTGAAAAGATAATTACCCCGCGGCACTATTTGCCTCCTCGAAGTTGCCCTGCGGCCCAGTCGGTTAGAGCCGCGTTGAAACATGAAAAAATTATCACTCTGACGTCGCCCGGGGGTGACATAAACTTTTGTCGAAAGCCTCACTCAGGATAACGCCTCGCTTGTTGCGTTTTGGCAATATCGGACCAGAACGTCAAGACCCGCATAGTCAGCAGCATCGCCTAGGGATCGTAGAACGATTCCCCAAGTTGCTTTGTCAAATCTAATAAGCGTCTCCGCACCAAAGCGTCCTTGATCTTGTAATAGGACTGAACAAGCTCACTTACCTCCCGGTCCGAAATCGAATCGTGACTACACTCGGTCCGTACATCCGTCGGTCCAACCTTTTCTGTCCTATTGGATAACGATCGCGGTATATCCTTGAAAAAGTAATCGATCGGAACGTCGAGAATTTCGGAAATATGATATAGTCGACTTGCGCCAATACGATTCGCGCCACGTTCATATTTCTGAACCTGTTGGAAGGTTAAGCTGAGCGCCTCTCCAAGTTTCTCTTGGCTCAATCCGAGGATCTTTCGGCGCTCCCGAACACGGCTACCAACGTGTACATCAACAACATTCGGTCCACCTTCCGCCCCAAACGGAGAACCCTCTTTCTCTTGTTTTCGATTTTCTGTTTTTGTCATTTTTTAGAGGAGTTCATGTGTAGGCATTAAAGTATTTCATATGCTTATATTGTAGGCCCATATTTGAAATCCTATTGGATCGAAAGAAGAAGCAATGTAAGAGAAGGCGTTGTGGTTGTCCAAATTTAGGAAAATTTTTCTATCTTTTCCTATCTTTTTTTAATGGCCGCTCGAATACTACTAACTATTTCTTTTGTATGAAATCGTGGTCGTCAAACAAAGTAGAATCGCCAGCACCATAGGAATCGCGTTGCCAAACCGCGCAAAAAACGTCGGCAGGATAGGCGCCGGAAGAGCTACGTCCACTGCCCCCTGCCGCCCAAGGCCGATAGAAGAAATTACCCGCCCATAGGGATCGATAACCCCTGAAATGCCTGTGTTAGCGACCCTCACAAGTGGCAATCCTTCCTCAACCGCCCGCATCTGAGCACTGGCAAAATGCTGATAGGGGCCAGCACTCATCCCAAACCAAGCATCGTTAGTGACATTTAACAACCACTCGGGTCGATCACTATTCAGTGCCACCCGCCCGGGGAAGATCGCTTCGAAGCAGATTAATGGACTGAAAGGAGGGAGGCCAGGTAAGCGTAGCGTCTGGAGGCCCGGCCCCGGCTCAAAGTCAATGGGACCTGATGTGATCTTATCGAGGGAAAGAGTCGATCGGAGCGGCACGTATTCACCAAATGGGACCAGATGATGCTTGTCGTAAACAGTTTGCGATCGGCCATTATCATCTATCGTAACCAAACTGTTGTATGCGCCCACGGCACGTTCACCCTCTCGATCAATCCGCATCGCACCGGTTAAAAGGTACCCATTGGCCGGAACAATCCGACGCAACAGAGACTGGGCAGATGGATCGGCCAGAAAAGCGAAGGATACTGCCGTTTCCGGCCAGAGAACGTGGGCTGGTTGGATACCGTTCTTCGATAAGCTTAGCTGAATTTGATGTGCAAAATTTGCTGTTATCCGCGTTGGATTCCACTTCTCACGCTGCGCGATGTTTGGTTGAACAATCCGAAGCACCGGCGCGGTGGCTTGATCTTGGGGGGCGTTTTCTTGTCTGGCAGCCCCGGCGATGGCGAATACCATCAGCACTGCTAGCCCAGACACCGCAACCGGGACGCGGTGTCGGGATCCTGTATCCGGCAGCACAGCGGGGGCCGATGCAGCGAATACGGTTACAAGAGACAGGCCGTAAACCCCGATCCATGCAGCAGCCTGCAGCACGGATGGCACTATCGACCACACGTTACCAATGGGGTTCCACGGGAACCCAGTGAAAACGAACCCGCGGATCACCTCAAACAGCATCCATGCTCCAGCTAGTATGCAGATGCGAGAAACCCCCGGTTTCCAAAACAAGCGCACCGTAACGGCCATAAGTCCGGTAAAAATCCCAATACCTAGAGACAGTCCAAGTAACGCAAATGGAATTAGCCAAACGAAACGGGCCGCGTCGACCAATAGGGCATTGGATACCCAGTACAGTCCAGCCGCAAAGTAACCGGCTCCGAACAGCCAACCTATACCGAAAGCTGCTCGGCGCGTTTGTGCTCCATCCAACAACCAGACTAGACCCGGAAATGAGATAAAAAGTACTGGTAGCAAATGGATCGGCGGCTGCGCTGCAGCAGCCAGCGCGCCAATTAAAAACGAAATCAGCCACCGGCGCCAGCCGCCCAGTGAGCTCAGCCGCTCGGCAATTCCCTTACCATCTGTGATCAGCAATTTCATTCATCATTGGGTACGGAAATTTTTGATACCCGAAGCCTTCGGATGCGGCGCGGATCGGCCTCTAGAATTTCGAACTCTACGCCGGACGCGTAGCGAATGATCTCGCCACGACCCGGGACACGGCCGGCCAAGTAAAAGACCAGACCGCCCATAGTATCGATATCTTCATCACGATCCTCTTCGGCAAGAAATTTGCCGGTTTCGAGCTCAAAATCTTCGATCCGCAGACGCGCATCAATATTGATCTGGTCAGGTCCATTGCGCTCCAATCGAGGGCCGGCATCCTGATCATGCTCATCCTCTATTTCACCGATGATCTCCTCAACCAGATCCTCAATCGTGACCAGCCCATCTACTCCTCCAAACTCATCGACCACCAAAGCCATATGTAGACGTTGCACCCGCATTTGGAGAAGCAGTTCAAGAGCTGGCATCGACGGAGCCACGAATAATGGTTTCCGAACGATCTTAGTAATCCCCGTCCCCTGATCATCGTCCCAACACGCGAGGAGGTCCTTGATGTGGACCATTCCGATCACCTCATCAAGCTGACCCTTGTAAACAGGTAGTCTTGAATGGCCACTTTCACTCATAATCTTAGCAACATCGGCTATCGTTGTTTCCGCCTCAACTCCGCAGATGTCGACGCGCGGGACCATAACATCTTCGACCGCTACGTCACGGACACTAAGTACGTTCCGGAGTAACGAGAGTTCCTCAGCATTGTCGGCCCCCTCACCATCCTCTTCTAATTCTATTAGTTCTTCTATCGTATCGCGTAACGTTTCAGTGTCGTTTCGCGAGGCCAACATTCCACGCAATCGCGCGAAGAAACCATGCTCGATATCTTCTCGAGATCGTGAACCTTCGTTAGGATCGGTCATATGTTGATTTCCGAGTGTTTGATTTGACTACCTTTGTAAGGGTCGGAGACCCCGAGTGTTTCAAGTATTTCAGTTTCAAGGTCCTCCATTAGCACTGCTTCATGGTCAGTCTCATGACTGTGGCCTAAAAGGTGTAAAACGCCGTGGACGATCAAATGGGAAATATGGTCAGCCAACTCGATGCCACTGACTTGCGCTTCAGAAACAATAGTCTCGATTGCCAAGACGATGTCCCCTAATAGGGCGGGGCCGGGGCCCTCTAACTCGCCGGTAAAAGCTAGTACATTGGTCGGCCCGGATTTGCGCCGCCAATTTTCGTTTAGAGCGGCTATAGTGTGGTTATCAGTCATCAGAATACTTAGTTCTGCTTTTGCTTCAAGGCAGCCGCACGCCCTAAACGCCGCCTCTGCAGCAAGTTGGACCGTTAGTTCAAGACGCGGAACCACGTCTCGCCAGCCGTCGGCATCTATGTTGATATCGACATCGAGGACCCTCTCAATCATATCCAACCGGCCTATTCATCGGCAGCATCATAGGCGTTAACGATCCGAGACACGAGTTCGTGACGTACTACGTCATCGGCGGAAAGATGCACGGAGGCTACTCCATCGACGCCCTCCAGGGTCCGTATTGCATGATGTAGCCCGGAGGTGACTCCGGGCGGCAGATCGATCTGACTTAGGTCACCGGTTACAACCATGCGAGCGTTCTCACCCAAGCGGGTTAAAAACATTTTCATCTGAACAGCGGTAGCGTTCTGCGCTTCGTCCAATATGACGTATGCATTAGAAAGGGTGCGGCCCCTCATAAACGCGAGAGGCGCCACCTCAATCTCACCGCTTTCGAGCTTCCGATCCACCTGTTCCGGTGCCATCATATCGTAAAGTGCATCATACAGCGGGCGAAGGTAAGGGTCGATTTTATCTCGCATATCGCCGGGCAGAAAGCCCAGACGTTCACCCGCTTCGACAGCGGGACGGGAAATTATAATTCGATCGACCCTTCGCGATGTAAGCATTGACACCGCTATACCAACTGCAAGATATGTCTTGCCTGTTCCCGCCGGCCCTAAGCCGAAGCTCAACTCATTATCTAACAGTGCCCTGATATACCTTTGCTGGCCTGACGACCGCGCCGAAATGTGGCGTTTCGGTGTCCGAATGCCGGACTTTCCGTTAGCCGACTCGTCGAAACCTTTCCGGTCCTCTTCGGAGGCATTTCGCGCCAGCCTAATAGCAGCGTCGACCTCTCCAGTGGAGACTTCTAGACCCCGGACAAGGCGGCAATACAAGCTCTCCAAACATACGCGCGCGATATCGACGGCGGCTGATCCACCCCCGATGGTAACTGTATTGCCGCGAGACGCAACTGTAACATCAAGCACCTGCTCGATGCGCGCCAAATGCCTGTCGAAGTCGCCATACAGGAGCGGTAGCAGCTTGTTGTCCTCAAATTCCAAAACCACCGGCAAGACACCGGCGACATGAGTATCTACCTTGGTCAAAGGGCGGCTAACTCCTTCCCAGATTTTTCACTACCCGACTCCGGAAGAGCCGCCAGCGAGTTAGGGCCAGCAGAGACTACCCGCGCATTGATGATGTTGCCAAAAGCTCTCTCGGTAACGGCAGTACCATCAAAATTTACGTGTACTGCTTGCATCCACGGGCTCCGACCAGAAAGCTGACTATCTGCCCTTCCATGACGGTCGAGAAGCACCGGCAAAACTTGATCTACGCAATCCTTGTTAAATCTCGCCTGTTGCTGGTTTAGTAAATCTTGTAGTCTCGATAGTCGAGCGGCTTTAAGATTTTCAGGCAGTGCATTCTCCATCGCAGACGCTGGCGTGCCAGGACGAGCGCTATATTTAAATGAGTAGGCCTGCGCAAACCCTACCCGATCAACAAGCGACAATGTATCTTCGAAATCCTCATCGCCTTCCCCCGGATGCCCAACAATAAAATCCGATGATAAGGCAATGTCGGGTCTCGCGTCACGCAGCGCATCTATTATGGCCAGATAATCCGCCGCTGTATGCCGACGGTTCATGGCGGAAAGAACACGATCTGATCCAGATTGCACCGGAAGATGTAGGTACGGCATGAGGATATCGATATCGCGGTGCGCCTGGATAAGATCAGATGTCATATCACGCGGATGGGAGGTCGTATACCGTAGCCGTTCAAGACCGCGGATGCTTGCCAGCTCCTCAATCAATGCCGCTAGCCGCCACTCCCCCTTACCGGGGGAAAGGCCGTGATAGGCATTTACGTTCTGCCCAAGAAGGGTAATCTCGCGGGCGCCCGCATCCACGAGGTCACGCGCCTCGGCCATAACATCAACAACCGGACGGGAAAACTCTGCCCCGCGGGTATATGGAACCACGCAGAACGCACAGAATCTATCGCAGCCTTCCTGGACCGTAAGAAACGCCGAGGGACCCTGTGAGCTAGCCATCGGCAACGAATCAAATTTAGGGTTTACAGGAAACTCTGTATCGATCACGCCCCTACCGCAATTATTTTTTATTTCGTTCTCTCGATTCGCGCGGGCAATCATCTCAGGCAGTCGATGGTAGGTTTGCGGTCCAAAAACCATATCCACATATGGCGCTCGCCGAAGCATTTCTGCACCCTCGGCTTGAGCTACGCAGCCGGCGACCCCGATCATCATCGTTTGACCGGCATCATTACGTGCATCTTTTATGGCGCGAAGCCTACCAAGTTCCGAGTAAATTTTTTCCGACGCCTTTTCACGAATATGACAAGTGTTAAGGATTACTAGGTCGGCTTCTTCTGGCTGTGCAATGTGGTTGTATCCAAGTGGCGCAAGGACATCCGCCATACGCGTCGCGTCATAGGCGTTCATCTGGCAGCCATAATTCTTAATGTGAAGTCTTTTGGCCAAGGGTGCTATTCCGGATCCGGCTTTGGGCGTTTAACGAATCTATTTTCGCCCAGAGGTTCCCGCGAACTGTTTATATTGCTCAATTTCCGGAACCTATCATTGCATTTTAAAGTGTCAAGAAGTCACTAACCGGATAAATTCATCAAGCCGACCGGCATTTGCTGCGGAAACACCTCTGGCAACCTCAGCTTGGCAATGGTCGGCAAGCGCCTTACGCGTCTCGTATTTTTCGATCGATACCGGCGGATGAAAAATGACATCTACCGTTGCACATCCCAGCCCAGCAACCTCCCAGAAATGTTGAGCTAACGTCATGTCCCCATACCAAGCAAAATATGGGCGCAGCGCTCGTCCGACTGGCATGCCATCCAATAGCGTGTAAGCCAGCGAAACGGGCTGTACAAGAAGTGGTCTACCGTTCGGCGCCACCTGCGCTACACTAAACAACGCGCTCTTGAAAGGCAGAACGGCATTGCCATCAGAACTAGTGCCTTCGGGGAATAGAATCAGATTGTCGCCCGCCTCTAGTCGACTAATCATTTCATCGCGCTGTTTAGTCGCCTTCACAGCAAGCCTATCGACGAAAACCGTTCTCTGCAATTTCGCAAGTACTCCAAATAACGGCCAGTTCGCTACCTCTGCCTTCGCAACGAACGAGGCCGGTAGAAGAGATCCTAAGATTGCGATATCAGAATAGGACGTATGATTACAAGCAAATAGGACAGGGCCCTCGGAATGCATCTCACCATACACCCTAATACGAAATCCGAGTAGCCTTACGCATCGTCGGTGATAGAAAACGGGAAGCCGGATTGAGAGAAGTCTGTTGAATCTTAACGCGAAAGCCTGAATCGGCAATAAAATTACGGTCAACGCAAGGTAGGCAACGATCCGGACGAGCGCCCGAAGCGGCGACCCCACCGTTCAAGCCTCCTCTTCGCCGTCACGACGGCTTTTTCGTTCGTAGTGTTTAAAATACTTGTCTGTGACGAGGTCGGTCTTCACCACGATGCTTACATCAGTGGTATTAAAATCTCTATCAACTACCGCCCCGTCACCAACGAAGCCACCAAGGCGTAAATAACCCTTGATCAAGGGTGGTAGCTTAGCAAGCGCGCGACGCTGATCAATCTCATCTTCCGGCAGCAATCGCATATCCACGTATCGATCTTCCAGCGCTCGCGGCCTTAGTGCTGGCGGTGCCAGATGATAATGGTAGAGATAAGAGAGGGGTAATGCGAGGGCTACGGGATCCGTGCCTGGCATGCTAGCGCATCCAAACATAATGCTGACATCGTAGCGAAAAATATATTGCGCAATACTTTGCCATAAAAGCTGCATCGTCGGTCGATTGCGATACTCTTCCTCCACACAGGATCTGCCCAGCTCAAGAGTTTCACTGTCAGTGCCAACAATCCTTGAAATTTCATACTCGCTAGACGTATAG
The DNA here is from genome assembly GCA_002937455.1 of Alphaproteobacteria bacterium MarineAlpha11_Bin1. The sequence goes on along the minus strand of PTJZ01000005.1, from coordinate 27,081 downwards.
AAACCGTCGTTCTTGTTAGCGACGCTGCTGCGCAATAGGCGATAGGTACCTACCACACCGCCGGGTAAATCTGTACGTTGTGTATCGATCACCAAGAGATGGTCACAGATCGCATCAAAGCGATCAAAATCGCGTTTTGCGGCCTCCACCGCCGCCGAGGGGTGCGCTGACATTTCTTCGTAGAATACCCGGTAGCGGAGGGCCTGAGCAGCCTCTATTTCCGCATCATCAAATGCCAGCCTCGCCACAAGGTTCCCGACTTTTATCGGATCAAATGCGGCGGAAGATTTTCCTCCGTCCATTACAGCCTCTCCGCAGCACGCCGAGTCACTTCCGCCTCTATTTTTGAGCAAAATCTTGCGAAAATCACGGCTCGATTGGCAAAACCGGGAAAAAGATTCCCGCTAGCGGAGCCAGCCCAGTCCATCAAACAGGCTCCAAAGTATTAGGAGCCGCGCTCGGACGCGTCACTTATTCTTACCTTCATCGGAGTTATCGTCCAACGGGATACAATACAGCTCGAGCCGTTCTCCAACAATCTTGTACCCCAGTTCAGTTGCGATCTTTTGTTTAAGCTCCTCGAGCGCCGCATCTTCAAACTCTACGACCTCGCCGGTTCGCATGTTTATAATGTGATGATGATGGCCGTCGCCATCCTCAGCCGTTTCATATCGAGCGCGTCCATCACCAAAATCATGGCGTTCAAGTATGCTGGCCTCTTCGAAGAGACGTACCGTTCGATACACGGTCGCCATACTAATCCGGTCATCAATTAAAACCGCGCGTCGATGAAGTTCTTCAGCGTCTGGATGATCGTCGGACTCAGATAAAACCCTAGCGATCACCCGTCGCTGACCAGTCATTTTCAGGCCCTTATCTTTACAGAGCGCTTCGATGTGAGAGGGCAATGATGTATCCACACCAATAACTTATGCGAGGCAGCCGATTTAGTCAAAAATTGTCAAAGTATGGCCGGGTATCATGACCAAGCCTATCAGCTATCCCGCCGCTTTCCGAGGCCAATTTTTTTTGCCAGGGAACTCCGTTGTTTAGCATAGTTAGGTGCGACCATAGGGTAATCGGCTGGAAGCCCCCATTTTTCTCGATACACTTCAGGCGTCATACCATAGGCTGTCCACAAATGCCTTTTCATCATCTTCAGTTTTCGGCCGTCTTCGAGGCAGATTATATAATCGGGCGTAACAGATCGGCGGACCGAGACCGCAGGCTGTGGTTTTTCTCCAGTATATTGACCGGTTAGGCCGATTAGCGAATCGTGAACGGTTTTAATAAGCTGAGGCAGATCACTTATATCAACATTGTTGTTTTGCAGGTGCGACGCTACTATCTCGGCAGTCCAAGCAATTACGTCTTTGCTATCAGCAATATAAGTGTCAGCCATAGGCCTCACCTTTGCACAAATTAAAGGCCGAGTTTATAAGATTGTGGCCTGACCTCCGCAATATATTTTTTATAGTAATTGTTAGATGAGAATAAAAAGATCTGGCTCTGACTATTTCGTGGATATCACTGAAGAATCTTGCCCGATGACTTTTGTCAAAGTGCGGCTTGAGTTGGAGAAAATGTCGGAGAGTGAAATCCTAGAAATTAGGCTCCGGGGATTTGAGTCTCTTAAGAACGTGCCGGCTTCTGTCACCGAGTTAGGGCACACGGTTGTATCTGTGGAATCGGAGAATTCAGTCGAGCCGGCCGATAGAGAAGAGAATAAACAGGCGGTCCACCGGGTGTTAATCCGGAAGAATCAAATATAGATTTGCGCTATCTTCCCGCATTCAGCGTTTCGGTTTTAAGATAACGGGACATCGTAACAGCAGCAGCCGATGTTCCATCATTGCGAGTATAGTAGTTTTGCCGCCGTCCAACAGCCACAAACCCGCGGCTGACGTATAAAGCGCGGGCCACGTTATTATCTTCCGCCACCTCTAGAAATAGTTTTTCCGCTCCGCCATTTTTCGCTTGATGTATGGCACCATCAAGCAGCATTGCTCCCACGTGAGCACCCCGATGATCCGGCGCCACCGCCAAAGAAAGTATTTCGCACTCGTTGGCAGCGATACGTCCAAGCGCGAAACCAGCAATCGACCATCGTCTGCTCAGTTTGGCAACGATGCCAAATGACCCCGGTGTAGAAAGAATTCGTCGGATCATCGCACCGCTCCAAGCATCATCAAACGACATAGTGTGGATTCTCGAAATCATACCGATATCATTTTCCTCAATGATCGCTATTTCGTAACCTTTCATCTCTCTGTATTCCTCGTCTTTAGGCTTTTTTCTAGCCTAACCGCTCGGCTTATTCTTCAGGCGTCCACCCCAACGGGGTATCTTCGCCTCAGGGCTCCGAAGATATAAGGGGGCCAACGTATTCGAGGCCACCCTGCGACTATCTATAATTTTCTCTGCAATGCCGGCGACCAAGACTGGGTCTGGAACGCCATCACCACTGAAACTCTCGAAATCGCCCATTCCGGATATACTTTCCTCTTTACGTAGGCGGCCAAGCGCATTTCCAGCGACAACGGGCCGGTGTATGCGGATCAACTCCCGAATGCCTATAGAATCCATAGTTGAGGGGAGATCTATCGGCGTAGTATCACGATCGAATAGCTGGACAAAGTAATCAGCTCGGCGAGTATCTAATACAATCAATATGGGCTGAGCATCATTGGTTGGTACGGCTGCAGCAACAGCGTGCAATGAGGAAACCCCGATGGCGGGACAGTCAGCGACGAGGGCAAATCCCTTGGCCGCCGAGATACCGGTTCGGACTCCGGTAAAGGATCCTGGGCCAATGGTGACGCTAATCAAGTCGAAGGCAGATGGTGTGATATTAGCATCAGCGCATAAGTTCTTGACCAGAGGTATAAGCGCCTCTGCGTGGCCCCGAGACATCGCTAATGAGTGTCTCGATAGCACAGACTCACCCCGTAGGATTGCGACGCCGCAGAAATCGGCACTTGTATCGATTGACAGGATTTTACGCATTTTTAAAAGTGATAACTATTTGGCCCAATTCGTAATCTTGATAATAACTTTATGCTCGAACTTTAGGGGAAGAACCATATGAAACTTGTTGAAGTTACGCCCCCCGAGTTTGACGTCGATTTTCATATCGCGTACGCGACCTCTAATAATTTCACTGGAAAACCAGTTTATAGTCGGCCTGGATGCTACCTCCATCCAGACGCAGCTAAATGTTTGTCAAAGGCGGTCGAGCTTGCTGCGAGGCTAGGGCTTCGTCTCCGTATATTTGATGCTTTTAGGCCATCGGAGGCGCAATTGGCGCTCTGGAGTCATACGCCGGACCCTGACTTCCTGGCAAACCCAGACCACGGATCGCCTCATTCTCGGGGAGTCGCAATAGATCTGACCTTGTTGGATGAAAGGAAGAATGCGCTCGAAATGGGTACTACTTTCGACGCGTTTACACCCCTCTCGCACCATGGAAATACAGACATTTCCCCTAATGCCCAACGCAATCGGTATCTGCTGATGGGTATTATGACCACTGCAGGCTGGGACTTCTACCGCAACGAATGGTGGCATTATCAGCTCTTTAATTCCCGGCGTTACCAAATTCTTGGCGACGACTCGTTGAATGAGCCGATGATGCCGCCGAGGGAATAAAATGGCGAGACGGCGTGGAACAATCTATGCACATAGCCAGCTTGCAGGTAGAATTCCTCGTAGTTTAAATCCAGCTGGCGGCGAACCAACATAAATGTTTAGGAAGAAGATGGTTAGATTTGGCGCAATTACACTCGCAGTCTTTATCGGTCTAAAAGTACCGGTGATGGCCGCCGATTCTGCCGTTGTGATGATGTATCACCGGTTTGGCGAGAACACATATCCATCTACCAACATACGAATTGCCCAGTTTGAGGCCCACCTCAAAGAGCTAGCTAAGTCAAAATACGCCGTGCTTCCCATCCCGGAAATTGTCGCGAAGCTGAAGGCGAGACAACCGCTACCAAATCGAACAGTAGGCATATCGATCGACGATGCCTTTCTCTCAGTTTATCGTAAAGCTTTCCCTCGACTTAAGAAAGCGGGCCTACCGTTTACCCTTTTTGTCGCGACGGATCCGATAGACCGCAAGATCGGTGGTTACATGAGCTGGGATCAGATTCGTGAGCTAAAGGCGGCCGGTGTCTCCATCGGTAGCCAGACGCATACGCATCTGCATATGGCTCGGTCGGGCCGCGAGCAAAACCTAAACGATCTAAGAAAATCTAACGCCCGGTTTAGGGCTGAGATCGGAAAAACCCCCAGCATCATCGCGTATCCCTATGGAGAATACAGTCTTGCCGTGGGCCAAGTCTCCAAAGAAGCAGGTCTGATTACAGGCTTTGGACAGCATTCGGGCGTATTACATTCGAATTCGGATATGTTATACCTGCCACGGTTCGCAATGAACGAGAATTTCGGAAGCTTAAACCGTTTCAAACTAGCAGTTAATGCCCTGCCTCTAAACGTGGCGGAAGTCTCGCCAGCAGATCCTATGCTATCCCTCATTAATAATCCCCCCAACCTCGGTTTTACCGTTATTGGCACTGCCATCAAACAGCTGCCCCAACTTGCATGTTACAGTGCTGGTCAAGGCAAACTTCATATAGAGCGTTTGGGTCCAAGGATAGAGGTAAGGTTCCAAAAGGCGTTTCCGCCGGGCCGTGCCCGTATCAATTGCACCATGCCTACCACTTCAGGCCGGTGGCGCTGGTACGGTCTTCAATTTTTTGTACCCGGCAGATGATGGGAATTTAAGAAGAGTTTGAATTATGCGCCTGGTCCGTCGCTCTCAGCCATTATGCGCCTGCCCTCCCAAGCCGAATCGAACAACTGCAGGGCATTTTCGCGCATAATCACTCGTATTGTATCGATATAATCTTCTCCGCGTTCAGAATACCGAACCAGAGATCCTGCTAATTTATAGCCGTCGATACTATCGTTTTTAGCTCGCAGGTTGGCTCGACGATCTCGAAAGTCTTGATAGGCGAAATGGCTGTTGAGATTGTGCGCATATGCCTTCACGCCATCAATCAGTCGGTCGAATGCCCGTACGCGAAATTTCGAGCCGTTTGGGCGGTTTTTGGGGATAATACCCTTTTTGTGTTCGCGATAGGCCCGCTGTCCGAATAATGCGTTGCCCTCGCGGGCAAAACGCGACGTTCCCCAACCACTTTCCTCGGCAGCCTGAGCAAGTGCAAGTGACGGCGGAACGATATCAACGCGCTTGAGAAGAGAGGCCAGATCAAACCTTTCTAGATCAAATCTCTCGAGACCGTACCGGTCAGCGATCTCGGAGAGCCACGCGGTATCCGCAGGAGAGAGTTTCTGGCCTTTAGGCATCCGCTCTTTTAGATTGACAATTTTATGCCGCTCTATCTCGATTAGAGCATTTACCTTCAGAATCAGGGGCAGGGTAGATTTAATAAATGTGATCTTGCGCTGCTGCACGTGCGGTAATTTTTTTAACTGATCGGGCAAAATAGCTATTGATATACTTGATATTTGGTCAGTTTGAGGTGCTTCGTCTAACTCGTAACGCGCTTGATTAAGGAGACCCCGAGGTATTACCGTCAAACTTCTCGGAGTGACGCTGACATCATCTACTTGTCGTGGCAAAACCGAAACGGGGCTTTGTGAAATTTTTTCCTCTTTGCCGCCTTGATGTCGCATTAGAGGAGAAAAGTAAAATTGATAGAAGTTGATGAAGAACATCGACGTCACACACAGTGCCACTAACGCAACAAATTTGGTTTCGATCGAAAAGCGGCCAAAGTGATGGGGTGGTTTTCTCACGCCTACCGAGCCGGTCGTTCTCAGCTCTCCTTGCAAGCCCTCCCCATTTTCCAATTCGATTTTTTTAATCTTCCTGCTTTTCATCTGGCGGTGTATCTACTGAATCAACTAATTGTTAATAACGAGTCTTTACAATACAAGATGTTGTGGCCCAAGCGGAAGATCAACCCTGATTCTGTTCTTGGAGATTCGCTTAACGACAAACCATTGAAATCTCATTGGCTTTCATTTAATTCCGGATGCGGATTTTATTTAAAATGCGTAGGCGGATGTACGAGCCACGATAATTATAGGAATTTATACTTGGCCGGACCGTATTGCAGAAAAATATTCCATCTAACCTCAGAAACCAATTATTGTCTTAGAGCCGAGACATCCCCGGGGAAAAATTAATTTAGCTACGCCAGCGGAGTGTGGTCTCAGAAAGCGGATTCTTGAACGTTTTACCCGATTCAGTAGATCGCGCCCATTCATTCTTAAGCCTGAAATACCACTTCGCTTGCTGATCGGGCTGACCAGTAAGCCTTAGGGGCGGATCCCAGCGCAAACCCTTCGCTTGCTTTGCGAAAACAGCTTGGTCCTGAGCCAAGAAGGACCGAACAAACGGCACGGCGACTGGCCTAAGGATCGTTAGCCATCTCATGGACCACCACATCATATGTGTGGTCAATGTCCGGTTCTCATCGATAGGCGTGCAGGCGGTCATACCGCAGTAAAAATTCCTTCCCGCCCTAATATGTTCGATCCGTACCCCAGGAAGTGCAAACCGGATCGTAACCTGCGGTGCACCCCCAAGAATCCTGTATATTTTTGAGTTAGATGAAGCGCGATGGGCGGTCATATCAAAGCCAAGTTCGCTCGGAGCAAAATGCTTTTCCTTGTTCGACCGCTCCTCGGGCCGACGCCACCACCAGGATTCGTGCACATGCGGTGTATGCGCTGGATCTATAAGACCCACGACCGCGTGATCTATATTCACACCGAATTCAAGGGGATGAACTATCTGTGGCGGCCTATCACCTACATCAGGAACCAAGGGTATTGGTACGGTCGAACAGTCTCCCTCGCCGAACCAGATCCATAACATTCCTTGGCTTTCGCGTACCGGGAACACCTGCACGGTAATTTTAGATAGATCCACATAATCTTCCTGAACTAACGCGGGAATCGATACACACCTACCATCTATCCCGAAGATCCAGCCGTGATAGCAACATTCAACCCGATCTCCATCGATCCGCCCCTCAGAGAGCGGAACACCCCTATGCGGACAATTATCTCGTAACGCAAAAACTTTCCCGGAAGACGTTCGTCCGAACACGATCGGCACGCCGCAAATTTCCCGGTGAACTAATTTTCCAATAGGCAAGTCACGAGACGCGATGCCAAAATACCAGATATTCCTAAGCATAGTTGAACGCGACGGCCGATCAGGTCAGAAGATCTAGCTGTTCTTGGCTAAGATTGCCGGGAACAATTGTGATCGGGATAGGAAATTTTCCAGACATTTTACCTCCGATAGAGGTTACTAGTGGCCCAGGACCCTTCTTGTCCGTTCCAGCGCCGAGCACTAGGATCGAAATCCTCGGCTCCTCATTTATTAATGCAAGAATTGTCTCGGCTGGTTTTCCTTCACGGACGTACAAGGTAGGTATTTCATCATTCCATTCCTGGACTTTTGAAGAGTATTGCTGCAGGTAACTTTCCGCCTCCTCGCGCGCCTCTTCTCTCATCTTTTCTTCAACCGACATCCAGTGCTGAAACTCGGCGGGCTCCATGATGTAGAGCAATGCAAGCCGACCACCGGTCCTTGCGGTACGTCGCGCGGCGAAGTACACCGCGTTCTCACACTCGGCCGTGTTATCTACCACGCATAGAAAAATGCGATCATTGCGCCCCTTAGGTTCGGCGCACCTGTCCTCTGACTCAGGTGCGACTGGATCGTTGTTCATGTTCAGGTCCTCCTGAAGATCACGCCCGCAAGCCAACCGGCGACTAGCGCGATTACGATTGCAATCGCGCCATACCACGGCGCCTGGTCATGGGCGAAATTATAGAGCCTAGCCTCAAGCCCGACCTTGCGAACTGGAAGCGAGGTTGTCATCTGGCTAACCGGTTTTCCATTTTTGAATAAATGGACGTTCACTTCATAGTCACCAGTCGGCACATTAGCGGGGAATGGGATCGTCGATCTGAATAGCAGGTCGCGTATTATCTTAATATCTGAGATGTCCTCGCTATATAATAAAAGCCGTTTCTTATTTCGGATCAGCGCCTCTCGAAAATTTAGGATCTCTCTCGCTGGACGCGGCGACTGGGTAACCAAATCAATTTCGGCAACACCGATTCGGAGCTGATCAAGAATGTCGGACGAGGCTATATCATCGAGAGGCTTGGATGCCGCAATACGGTAATAGGCCGGTGCACTTTTAAAAGTTACAGATGATCCGTTAACCCAGATCCCAGCAATCCTCTCTTTACGCCGCACAACTTCATCGCGTCGCGGCCCGACTACCGTTACAACGATATCACCATAGCCTCCGGTCGCACCAAATAGCAGTAGCTCTGCGCCGTTAAAACCTGTGGAGATTTCTACCTCACTACTTGAAAGATCAACGGCAAGGCGTTGGGATTGCGCTAACGAAGAAAATGTCAGAAGGAAAAGAATAAAGAGGAACGATCGAAATAATATCATCCATGCCCCCCGATTTGACCCAGCGAAAACACATCGTCGGGTGTCGATACCAGGGTCCAAGCCACCCGAGCGCAAACAACCAAGACGATAAGACCTAGTGCAACCCGGACTTCCTCGCCGCGCAACCGCTCTCCAACGCGGGCACCAATCTGGGCGCCGACGACGCTACCAATGACTAGCAACATGGCCAGCACGATATCGACGGTCTGGTTGTTGACAGACTGCAAGAAAGTTACGTTCGCGGTGACGAACACGATCTGGAATAGCGAGGTGCCCACAACCACTGAGGTTGGCATTCCTAGAAGATAGATCATTGCCGGCACCATCACGAAACCACCGCCAACACCCATGATCGCCGCCAGAATCCCAACGATAATTCCGATACCCAGCGGTAATAGCGCGCTGATATAAAGCTTAGATCGACGGAACCGCATCTTGAAGGGCAACCCGTGCAGCCAGGTATGATAGTGCAGTTTCCGACGTGGGGCGCTAGGATTCCTGGCACGGCACCATGCGCGTGCGCTCTCGACCACCATTAAAATTCCGATGATGCCCAGAAACAGAACATAGGAGATTGCAATCACGGAATCGATCTGACCGATACTACGTAGGAATGTAAACAGCCAGACACCAAGCGAGGAACCTACCAAACCGCCAATCAGCAGTATTAGACCCATACGGATATCAACGTTTTTCCGACGCCAGTGTGCGAGCGCACCTGATACTGATGCCGCGACGACTTGATTGGCCTCCGTCCCAACGGCGACAGCCGGCGGAACGCCGATAAAGATCAACAGTGGCGTCATCAGGAAGCCACCACCGACACCGAACATACCCGACAAGAAGCCCACCATGCCACCGAGTCCTAGCAGCAATAACGCGTCGAGCGACATTTCAGCGATTGGCAGGTATATCTGCATGATCAGGGCATAGCCGGTAGTCTATCGGAATCCAGTTATCACAGGACTTTGTCTTTTTGCGCCCATCGGAGGGTCGGCGCAAGCGAAACTGGGTAGAAGGGCGACAAAATTAAGCGGATATCAACCCCACAATTTCGTTTATTTGCGCAATAATAGGCTCTGTAACTTCCCGAGCCCGGTCGGATCCCTCGGCTAGAATAGCATCAATGTGGCATGGATCGGCCATCAGGTGGCGCATTTCGTCCGAGATCGGCGCCAGCTTTTCGATCGTCAGGTCCGAAAGCGCGGGTTTGAAATCCCCAAAGCCGCGACCGCCATAATCTCTGAGAACTTCGCCGGCTGTTTGATCCGATAGGGCGGCAAAAATGCCTACCAAATTGGCCGCTTCAGGGCGACCCTCCAGCCCTTCAGTTTCTGAAGGCAAAACTTCGGCATCGGTTTTGGCCCGCCGGATCTTCCTCGAAATAGCATCCGCTGTATCAGTAAGTGTGATCCGTGACTGATCCGACGGGTCAGATTTGGACATCTTTTTCGATCCGTCTCGTAGGCTCATTACTCTCGTCGCTTCTCCGAGAATGAGCGGTTGAACTTCTGGGAAGAAATCGACTCCGAAATCGTTATTGAATTTCTGCGCAATGTCGCGGGTAAGTTCCAAATGTTGTTTTTGATCCTCACCGACCGGTACGTGGCTGGCTTTGTATGCCAGGATATCGGCAGCCATAAGATTAGGATATGCATAGAGCCCCACCGATGCATTTTCTCGGTTCTTTCCTGCTTTTTCCTTAAACTGAGTCATCCGATTAAGCCAGCCAAGACGCGCCACGCAGTTTAAAATCCAGGCGAGTTGAGTATGCGCGGCCACCTGACTCTGATTGAAAATCACACTGACTTTAGGATCGATACCAGAAGCGAGAAAAGCCGCAGTCACCTCGCGGGTGTTAGATACAAGCTGCTTTGGGTCTTGCCACAAGGTGATTGCATGTAGATCGACGACGCAATAAATGCATTCATAATCTCCCTGCAGATCCACAAAATTGCGGATTGCGCCAAGATAATTTCCAAGGTGTAGGTTTCCAGTTGGCTGCACGCCGGAAAAAATCCGGTACATCTGATCTTCCTCATAGTCATTGATGCGGGCGGGTTATCGCGTCAACGGGATGACCGGTCAAGCATCCGCTTGAAATCTGATATCCGGCTCGCGCCGAAAAGAATAGCAGCAAAGGCAAACCCAACTAACCCGATGACAATTAAGGTCACTAGCGACAACGCTCGCAAAAGGTCATCCCTACCGGCAAAATCAGTGAGGTACTCGGCAGAAAGTCCTACTATGGCTGCCATTATAACACTCGCTAAGACGATCCGGGGGAATGCCCGACGAAGGCGAGCATCAACCGTTAAAAATCCCCGGCGCCTCAAAATTATCAGTAAAAGCGCGGCATTCATCCAAGCAGAGATAGCGGTTGCTAGAGCGATTCCGACATGCAGAAATGGGCCCATAAGAAAAAGATTTAGCCCGACATTGGTGGCAACACAAATAGCAGCGATCCTGACTGGCGTGACAGTATCTTCGCGGGCGAAAAACCCAGGGCTAAGGACTTTGATCAAGACGTAAGCTGGCAGACCAACCGAATATGCTGCCAAGGCAGCGGCCGTTGCGCCTGTCTCCGCGGCCCCGAAGGCCCCGCGTTCGAAAAGCACCGAAATTATTTCATCGGGTATGGTCATTAGGGCCGCTGCAGAAGGTAGGGTAAGCAACAATGCAAATTCCATTGCTCGATTCATGCTACCCATCGCGCTATTATCATCGGCGAGCCTGAGCTGGCGAGATAATAGTGGCAGTAAGGCTGTTCCGACGGCGACGCCTATCACACCCAGTGGCAACTGGGTCACCCGATCGGCATAATATAGGAAGGAAATTGACCCGCGCGGCAGCAGAGATGCAATTACCACGTCGATTAACAGATTTATCTGTACTACCCCGGCCCCGATTGCGCCAGGCAGCATCAGCACTAAGAGGCGTTTGACCCGGGGCGTCAGCCGGGGGCGTAGAAACCGAATTTGAAAATCGATGCGATAGCAAGCAACTATGAGCCATATGAACTGCGCCGCCCCGGCGGTTGCCACACCCCAAGCTAAGGCATGTCCAGACGTTTCTACAAAACCGGATAATCCCAGAAGTGCGGCTATAAGACACAGATTGAGGATAATGGGCGCCGCCGCCGAGGCAGCAAATTTCCCAACCGCATTGAGAACTCCACCGAGTTGTGAGACTAGAGAAATAAATAATAGATAAGGAAATGTGATCTGAGCCATTTCAACTGCAAGCCTAAAACGAAGCGGATCATTCCCGAACCCAGGCGCAAAGCCGTGCATAATCCATGGCATCGCGATTTGGAGAACTGTAACCAGAAATAGAAGACCAACCACGAAGACCGACATAACTTCCTGAGCAAAATCTCTAGCGGCGGAGCGGCCACTTTCAGACATATGACGTGTGAACAAAGGTATAAAAGCCGCACTAAATGCACCCTCAGCAAATAACCGCCGGAAAAAATTCGGGAGCTTGAATGCCACAAAAAAAGCATCTGCGACCGGCCCCGCCCCAAGGATTCCCGCAATTAAGATGTCCCTTACGAAGCCAAGAAAACGGCTCATCATCGTGAATATGCCGACAGTAGCGATAGAGCGTAACAAAACCATTCAGGCAACCATCCAACTTATCTGCCACCGTGCCGGTGGGGATCGGGCAACACTCTTGTATCTAATGCGGCGAATTCGCGGCGAGCCCTAATCGCCTCGTACGCCTACCGAGCCACAACGTCAATTGACCTTTGGTACGGTTGGTCGGGCATCATTACAGCCAGCAGATGTTCACGAATCTGATCTAGTTTGCTCTCGTGAGTAATCTGCAGACCGAAAACATCTTTCACATAAAATACATCGACAGCGCTTTCTCCAAACGTGGTGATATGAGCCGAACCGATCTGAATGTTAAGCGATGAAAGGGCACGCGTCAGATCGTAGAGCAGGCCAGTCCGATCGCGCCCGTTTACCTCTATAACCGTGTGCGTACGGCTGGCCCCATTGTCCACAAGCACGCGGGGCGCAACCTTGAAGACGTTCGTCCGGCTGGGCAGGCCTGTATCACTCTCAAGTTCATCGCGGGGACGCAACTGACCCGAAAGGGTCTGTTCAATACGACCGTATAGACGAGAAATTTTGTCCGGTCGATCAAACGCACGACCATTTTCATCCTGTACCCAAAACGTATCTAGGGCCATGCCATCGGTCATCGTAAATATCTTTGCGTCGACGATCTGGGCGCGGCTCACCGCCATTGCGCCTGCTATATGCGAAAACAGGCCGGGATGATCGTGAGCGTAAATGGTGATCTCCGTTACGGCTTTGAACTCATCGACACGATTTTTAATCGTCAGGCCATCCGCTCGGGATTCTGCTTCATGAGCAATACGCGCGTGCCAAGCATGTGTATCGCAATCGAAAGATAGCCAGTAAGATGGATACCCGCGCGCCACATGCGCCTCGACTGCCGCGGTCGGCAAATCCCTAAGTAGCCTGCGCATATTCGCCTTTGCATGGTCGATACGCACTTCCCGTCCGCCAGTTGAATGGCCACTAGTGAGTCTTTCCTCGGCAGCCTCAAAAAGGTCGCGGAGGAGACCGGCTTTCCACGCATTCCAGACATTAGGGCCGACAGCCCGGATGTCCGCTGCAGTCAATACAAGCAGGAGACGCAGCCTTTCAACCGACTGCACTATGCTGCAAAAATATGTGATCGTCTGAGGATCGCTGATATCGCGCCTGAATGCCGTGTTGCTAAACAGAAGGTGATAACGCACCAGCCATTCGACGGTCTCCGTCTCCTCCTCGGTTAGCCCGAGGCGGGGACAAAGCTCAAGCGCGACGTCGGCCCCAAGTTCGGAATGGTCACCGCCCCGCCCCTTCGCTATATCGTGAAGCAAGACGGCCACATAAAGCGCCCGCCGTGACTTCACAAGATGCACGACTGTAGACGAAATCGGCATTTCCTCCGAATATTTGCCGCTCTCAATTCCATGTAGGATACCGATTGCAAATACGGTATGTTCGTCAACAGTGTAGACGTGATACATGTCATGCTGCATCTGCGCGACAACCCGCCCGAAATCGGGAACGAAACGCCCAAAAACGCCAGCTTCATTTAGACGACGCAGAGTCGTTTCCGGATCCTTGTCAGATATCAACATTTCGAGAAATAGTCGGTTGGCCTTCGGATCATTACGAATATTATCGATCACATTCAGATTACGTGTAATCGCCCGCAACGCCTGTGGGTGAATATCAAGTTCTTGGATTTGCGCGGTTCGAAACAACTCCAGTATTCTCACAGGGTCTTCACGAAGGTTGTAGTCGCTACTGAAATCTAGCCTACCTCCATCGATATCAAAGTCATCGACAGATTTTTGAAATATTCCGATCGACGGCAAGCGGAACCGGGGCTTTCGCTGGTGTTCAGCCTCCAAAGAAGCGCAAAATATTCGCGTTAGATCACCAATCTCCTTGGCAATTAGGTAATAGTGCTTCATAAAGCGCTCGACACCTCGCGCGCCCGCCCTATCCCTATATCCTAGCAAGGCTGCGATTTCGGGTTGCAAATCGAATGTCAGCCGATCTTCCGCCCGTCCCGCAAGAAAGTGCAGGTTACAACGCACGTCCCAAAGGAAACGATGCGCTCTTTCAAAACGACGAGATTCCTTATTATTAAGCACACCTCGGTCGACGACATTAGCAACCTCGTCAACCTTGTAGAGATACTTAGCGATCCAGTAGAGTGTGTGTAGATCGCGGAGTCCTCCCTTACCTTCCTTTATATTAGGTTCGAGCACGTAGCGCGAACCACCCATTTTTTCGTGTCGAAGATCGCGTTCAGCCAGTTTTTCCTCTACGAATTCAGGCCCACTATCGTCAGCGACCTCAACGTAAAAACGTTTGCGAAGTTCATTGAATAATCGACGATCACCCCATAGGTAACGCGACTCCAACATAGCGGTCCGGATTATGAGGTCTTTACGCGCTAGCCGCACGCATTCGTCAATCGATCGCGTCGCATGTCCAACCCTGAGCCTGAGGTCCCAAAGGAGGTAAAGAATGTATTCGATCACCTGTTCTTGCCTTGCGGTTTCTTTATATGGCAGAACAAACAACAGATCGATATCGGAGTATGGTGCTAGTTCCCCACGACCGTAGCCACCGACTGCGGCGACGCAAAGCCGCTCCCCTTCTGTTGGGTTAGCTGCTGGATAAACATGATCCGTCGCAAAATCGTATATAAGGCGGACAATTTGATCGGTCAGGAATGACAAACTCTCAGCAACTTGTTCGCCGTTCGCCTCGCCGGCATCGAAGCGCCGGCGGACCTCTTCTCGACCGTTTAACATCGCATTGTCTAGCAGTCTCAGCAAGTCGACCCGCATATCTCGCGCGGGTGCATTGTCTGCGATAAAAGCATCGAGTTTACCGATGAGGGCGGCGCGGTCGATAATGCGGCGCTGTTTAGGTATGGATGGCATTCATCGGACACCTTAATTTTCTCAGACATTTATAAGTTACTGAGTCGGAATATTCGACGGCAGTGAATAACTTATCTTTGGTCGCCGTAGTCAAGCAAGTTATCTGAAAGCTCGGACGTTGGTGTAACAATCCGATTTTGTTTGGGAAAAGCGATCGACCTGCTCCGATTTGGCCTAGAAACTCCAGTCGCTATCGGTATCTTAGGATAGATACTCAGATCTAATAAATTACAATTTTCGCCACGGTAGAGATACCACGCTTTCCATAGTCGCCGATGGTTGTATTAGTTGCTGACGATACTCATCTAAAGTTCATATTTGATGTAATGCATGCAGGCACAAGTAAACTCTTGACTCGCTTAGACGATTTATTCGTCCTCACGAAGCGCTTTAAGTCTGTAGAGAAATTCTAACGCATCCCGCGGGGTGAGTTCGTCCGGGTTAATGGCCGATAGCATCTCCTCTACTGCAGACTTTGCCAACATTGGCGGCGAATCTTGAGCAGCAATCGAGAACAGGGGCAGTTCTTCGGCTAGCCCAGCTAGCGACCCTGATTGTTCGCCTTCCTCGAGAATACACAGAACTTCCTCTGCCCGGGATACGACCGCGGGCGGTAATCCCGCAAGTTTAGCGACGTGAACGCCGTAAGACCGATCGGCAGCACCCGAGATCACTTCGTGGAGGAACACGACATCACCCTCCCATTCCTTGACCCGCATGGAATAGCACGACAACGCATCGAGGCGAGATGTTAGAGATGTGAGCTCATGGAAATGGGTCGCGAATAAGGCGCGGCAACGGTTCACTTGGTGCAGGTTCTCCAGCGTAGCCCATGCGATGGACAGCCCATCAAAAGTTGCCGTACCGCGACCTATTTCATCGAGTATTACAAGTGATCGATCCGTCGCCTGATTGAGGATAGTTGCAGTCTCGACCATTTCAACCATGAAAGTTGATCGGCCACGCGCCAAGTCGTCAGCTGCTCCAACACGACTGAACAAACGATCAACTACGCCAATATGCGCATCGTCAGCCGGTACGAAAGATCCGGCCTGCGCCAAAATCGCTATAAGCGCGTTTTGGCGTAAGAACGTTGATTTACCCGCCATGTTCGGGCCGGTAACTAACCACAGGCGTTGGCTCTCAGCGAGGTCGCAATCATTCGCGATAAAGTTGTTTTCCCGCGCGACGGTTAGCGCCTCTTCGACCACGGGATGGCGTCCGCCAGAGATTTTGAAGGCGGACGTCTCGTCGACCCTTGGTAGGGTATACCCTCGTACCGATGCCAAATCGGCCAGTGCGGCGTATACGTCGAGCCGTGCGAGGGAGTCAGCGGCAAGCGATATCGCCGCGGCCTCGCCGGTTACCACCGCTACAAGGTCCCCAAAAAGCTGGTGTTCCAGAGCCAACGCCTGAGCGCCAGCTCTCGAGAACTTTCCCTCCAACTCGCCCAACTCTACGGTGGTAAAACGCGTCGCATTAACAAGGGTCTGGCGATGAATGAACAGGCTACCGTCCCCAGTCGGTATCTTTTCAGCTTGTGCTGAGGTCACTTCGATAAAATACCCCAGAACTTTATTATGCCGGATCTTCAGAGAACCAATGCCTGTCTCACATGCATAACGTGACTGCAGGGCTACAATGTGCTTTCGGCTTTCGTCCCGAAGCTGTCGCTGTTCGTCTAATTCGGGAGCATAGCCGCCTCGGATAAACCCCCCCTCACGAGAAATCATTGGAAGATTATCGTCTAACGCTCTCTTCAACTTTTCAATTATCGTGCCATTCTCTCCAAGATTTATCGATGCTTCAGCCACCCCGGGTACCAGATTTTTCGCCGCGTTTAATTTGCCGCGCAAGGTAGCCGCAACGATCAGTCCGTCGCGAATCGCGCCGAGGTCACGGGGGCTTCCGCGTCCCAGAGTCAGGCGCGATAATGCTCGCTCCATATCTGGAGCACCCTGCAGCGCCTCGAGAATAATATCGCGGTCCTGGGTCGCGGACACAAACCAAGCAACAGCCTCATGGCGGCGCCGAATCTTCTCTACATCGGTGAGCGGCGCGGCTATGCGAGCGGCCAGCAGGCGTCCACCAGGTCCGGTAACGGTGCGGTCAATGACAGACAACAACGAGCCTTTTCGATCGCCGGACATCGTCTGAACGAGCTCCAGATTACGCCGGGTTGCTGCGTCTATTTCCATGGTTTCGCCGCTACCCAGTCGCCTCGGCCGCTGTAGCTTCGGCAGCTTCCCCTTCTGGGTCAATTCTACATATCCGACAACGGCGCCAGCCGCCGAAATTTCAGCGCGATCATAATCCCCGAAGGAATCAAGTGCTTTGACTTCAAATATAGCCTGCAGCCGCTTCCGAGCCGCTTCACTATCGAACCGAGAATTCGGGAGTAAAGTAATAACATCAGCGAACTCCGAAAATACCTCGGTATACTCAGGCCGGTTGATAAGTCTCTCCGGAACCAGCAATTCACCCGGCTCAATACGGGCAAGGGCAGCACCGATTGCAATGGCGTTTAGCGGCTGCGCAAAGAATGCACCGGTGGAAACATCTAGCCAAGCAAGACCAACACTATCAGTAACATCAGCAATAGCAGCTAGGTAATTATGCCGGCGTGCATCGAGGAGGGTGTCTTCCGTAATAGTACCTGGCGTCACAACACGTAAGACCTCTCGGCGAACAACGGCCTTTGATCCGCGTTTTTTTGCCTCCGCTGGGTCCTCGGTCTGTTCGCAGACTGCGACCCGGAAGCCTTTCGTGATCAGTCTCGAAAGATAGGACTCAGCGGCATGCACCGGTACGCCGCACATCGGGATATCGGCACCCTCGTGCTTACCGCGTTTGGTCAAGGTTATGTCCAGCGCATCGGCGGCCTTTTCCGCATCTTCGAAAAACATCTCGTAGAAGTCACCCATGCGGTAGAAAAGCAGGGCATCAGTATGAGCACGCTTTATTTCCAAATACTGGTTCATCATCGGAGTAGATGCCGGACTAGTCGGTTTTGCGTCCGGTGTTTCGCGCAAGCTTAATTTCGCCTCGGACTCGGAGGATTTGTTAATTTCGGTCATTATGTTTGCCGTTTCTGCCTCACCTTAAAATATCACAGAGGATCTTTCGTTCGAACCTGAATGGGAGAATCGGTTAAAAAATATATCAGTTTCCTTAGGTTTGTATTTCAGATCTAAAGATGAGCGGTTGGAGTCAGGCAAATTCGCCTTTATCCTATCGCCTATGAAGGTATAGAAACCGCAAAGGCAAATACCAGCATGACCAAGAAAAAATATAGTGATCTCGACAAAGCCTCACTCGCTATGCACCGGGCGGGACGTCCAGGAAAGGTTGAGATTATCGCCACCAAGCCCCTAACGACGCAGCGTGATCTCGCACTTGCGTATTCCCCGGGAGTTGCGGCTCCGTGTTTGGAGATCGCAGAAGATCCGTCAACGGCGTATGAATATACCGCCAAGGGAAATTTGGTTGCAGTCATATCCAATGGTACTGCGGTACTGGGTCTCGGTAATCTTGGGGGCCTTGCATCAAAGCCAGTGATGGAAGGTAAGGCGGTTCTTTTTAAGAGGTTTGCCGATGTGGACTCTATCGATCTTGAACTTGGGACCGAAGATGTCGATGAATTTGTTAACAGCGTTCGCTACCTCGGACCGTCTTTCGGCGGAATCAACCTTGAGGATATCAAAGCACCAGAATGTTTTCTGATTGAGAGCCAACTTCGAGAAATCATGGATATACCTGTTTTCCATGACGATCAGCACGGAACCGCCATCATCGCAGCGGCCGGCTTGATCAATGCATTGGATCTAACTGGGCGCAAAATCGAAGATACTAGGTTAGTGGTGAATGGTGCGGGTGCCGCAGGCATCGCTTGTATTGAACTTCTTAAGGCTTTCGGAATGCGCCACGACAACATCCTTTTATGCGATACCCGGGGCGTCATCTACCAAGGGCGTGAAGAGGGCATGAACCAATGGAAATCCGCCCATGCTGTTAATACTGACGCGCGAACCTTAGAAGACGCGATGGAGGGAGCGGATTCCTTCTTCGGACTTTCTGTTGCCGGTGCAGTTACAAAGAATATGGTTGGATCCATGGCGGATAGTCCAATCATATTCGCGATGGCCAATCCCGACCCAGAAATCACCCCAGAGGAAGCTCGCGAGGTGCGAAACGATGTCATCTTCGCGACCGGCCGTTCCGATTATCCCAATCAGGTGAATAACGTATTGGGTTTTCCATATATTTTCCGCGGCGCTTTGGATGTTCATGCTCGTACGATCAACGATGAAATGAAAATCGCGGCCGCCAAGGCGTTAGCTGAGCTGGCACGCGAAGACGTGCCGGATGAGGTAGCAGCCGCTTATTCGGGTCGCCGATTACGATATGGGCCCGATTATATCATCCCAGTACCCTTTGACCCCCGACTTATTTCAGCAATCCCGCCTGCAGTCGCCCAAGCGGCCGTCGAATCAGGCGTCGCTCGGAAGGCGATGCCGGAAATTACTGCCTACAAGAGGGCGCTTTCCGCTCGCCTAGATCCAACCGTATCCATGCTGCAGGCTATCCAAGAAGAACTTAAAGCCAACCCGCGCCGGGTTGGTTTTGCGGAAGGGGAAGAAGAGACCACCATCCGCGCGGCGATTGCCTTTGCTCAGGCTGGACATGGCACACCGGTGCTCATCGGTCGCGACGCTCAGATTAAAGAAACGATCAAGCGACTCGGTTTGACAGGGGCCGATTCGATTGAAATTTATAACGCTGCCGTATCGCGCGGGAATCGGCATTATACAGAATACCTATACTCCCGGCTCCAGCGCCAGGGTTACCTCTACCGAGATTGCCAGCGGCTGGTGAATCAGGACCGCAACGTGTTCTCAGCCTGTATGTTAGTACACGGCGATATCGATGCCATGGTTACCGGCCTGTCACGGAATTATCTGGTTGCTTACGATAACATCCGACTTGCAATAGACCAGGTGCTCGGGGCCGAGGTTTTCGGTTTATCTATGATGATGTCTCGCGGCCGCACGATATTTATTGCAGACACTACCATCAACGAACGTCCAGCCGGCGACCAGCTTGCCCGTATTGCCCGCCAGTGCGCGGAAAAAGCGCGCTCGATGGGACATGAACCCCGGGTCGCCTTTTTGTCCTACGCTAATTATGGGAACCCGCCCGGCGCCCTCGCAGCACAGGTTCGCGAAGCCGTCGCTATCTTGGACAACGAAACAGCGGATTTTGAATACGACGGCGAAATATCGCCCGACGTCGCCCTCGATATGAATCTGCGGGTCGTTTATCCGTTCTGCCGTTTAACAGGACCAGCTAATATTTTGATTATGCCAGGCCTTCACGCCGCAGCAATTTCTTCTCAGATCCTGCATAAGCTCGGTGGCGGTACAGTTATTGGACCGCTTCTAACAGGTCTCTCCCGTGCCGTTCAGATTGCGCCGATTAATGCTAACGATGCTGATTTGGTAAACTTCGCTTCGCTTGCCGCATACGACTCGCTTGCTATCTCCCGGCTAGAGCAAGACCAATCTGCGAGCCGCAAGAAACACGCGTCCAGCTCAATGGAAAAATCACGCGGCAAGAAAAGGCCGAGTAGCTAGGAAGAAAACCGGCACGGCTTCTCTAAGCTCTCCCATATCGAGAGTGTTTAAGATTTACACTTCTAGCACCGCTCAACCCTCTAAATGGCCCTCGCCCTATGACAGGAAGGCGAAGAATTCAGCGATAACGCGCTCCCGATCTCCACAGATAGACGCTGAAAAGAAACTACGTTCGAATCTCCAACCTCTATGGTACTAATAGTGCATCTATAGCGACGCTAGAAGCCGTATCCTAGTTAGCCAATCACTTACTGGATGGGACTCGTGCAGCGAAATTATTGCGCTAGTTTAAGTAAACATTCCTTTGAGCGTAAAATAAAAGAGTGCGGACAATATTCCTCCGGCCGGTAATGTAACGACCCAAGAAGCAAATATGCTACCGATCACCCGGAGATCGAGCGCTGCGATCCCTCGGGCCAAGCCAACCCCCATTACAGCGCCGACAGCGATATGGGTTGTTGAAACTGGCATGGCGGTTCGGGATGCCAGCACCACCACCAATGCAGCCGCGACGGTCGCGCAAAATCCACTTGTGGGTGTCAGTGCGGTAATTCGGGTACCGATCGTACGCATTACGCGATAACCGTAAGTAGCCAATCCTAACACTATACCAGCGCCGCCGAGAGCTAAGATCCAAAATGGCATCGATAGTTTTTGGGTAACCTCACCGCCAGATTGGACCAAACCATAAATCGCAGCCAAAGGGCCGACACCGTTGGCAACATCATTGGAGCCGTGGGCAAATGCCATCGCGCAGGCAGTAAAAATGATCATCGGAGCAAACACTCTTTCGACTCCGGCAGAATGCTCGGTCCGTTCACTACTTTCAGGAACTTTGACATTGTCAACGGCCCGTTTGCCGATTGCTGCTGTGATTAGACCAATTATGGAAGCCACACCGGCACTCTCAAAACCGTTAAGATCTATGTCCAGGTGTTTCAAGCCTTTAAAGATTGTGACAAGAGAGATCGTAAAGCCGACTAGAAAAAGATAATATGGGGCGTACATCAACGCTTTTGAAAATGGGGCATCAGATCTTAAGATCAAACGTTGAATGCTAAGCATTAGCAAAAAGGCGACTACACCTCCAAGCACCGGAGAAACAACCCAGCTGGCAACAATTTGGGAGATCTTACCCCAGCTTACCGCGTCTATCCCAATCCCTGCGATGCCAAACCCCACAATCGCCCCGACGATTGAATGTGTGGTAGACACAGGCCATCCTCGGAAAGA
Source organism: Alphaproteobacteria bacterium MarineAlpha11_Bin1 (assembly GCA_002937455.1). The sequence goes on along the minus strand of PTJZ01000005.1, from coordinate 5,207 downwards.
TGCAAGTGCAAGCCAGCATCCAGCGGCCAGAAGCGCGGCCAGCATGCCAAAAACTAGAATCTCGGGCCGGTCGACAATCTGAGTGGGATCAATGATACCCTTGCGGATCGTGCGGGTCACACTGCCACCAGCCAAACTTGCGCCAGCGAATTCGAATATCGCAGCTACGATAATGGCTGTTCTAACCGTGATCGCGCCGGAACCGACGGACGTGCCTAGTGCATTAGCAACATCGTTTGCACCTATTCCCCACGTCATGAATAATCCGAAAATTAGTCCGAGAATTAGAAGCACTGAGCCGTACTGGAGAATTACATCCATGCGATTTTTCGTTGTTCTACTATTTTAAAATTGGCTCGGTTTATGCTTGTTAAAATTTCCTAACGCGCAAGCAAGAGGCGATGGCGATTACCAGCCCTTTCCGCAAAATTTGCAAGATCGCCTACCCAGTGGATGACCCGATCCCACATGACGGTAGACACAGCACCAATCTCTTCTTCGTTTTCGAAAAGTAATTTCATTAATCGGACGGCGTGCTGATCGGTATCGGTTTCGATCTTATTCAATTCATCAATCATATACATCACCTTGTCCGCCTCCGCTCCACGAAACCCGGTACCTACAAGTTCATCCACTTCTTCCATTATCTTGCCAAGCTGATTACACGCATCAACACAACGACTAGTTAGTGACATAAGCGGATCGTGCATCGATTGTGGCAACTTCATATCACGCACTACCATCATGCCCGCGATGTCCTGAGCGGTGTCAGCAATCGAGTCTTGGAAATCGAGGATTAACAGAAGCTCGCGACGGTCCACAGGTAAAAACATCGTTTTCGGTAATTGGGATCTGAGCTCATTTTTTATATCATCGGCCTCGGTTTCAAGCGCACTAATCCTATCGCGCATTTCTAAGACCTTATCGGAATCGCCTTTTTGGGCCGCTATAAAAAGGCCCGGCACCTGATTAGCGCAATCCAGAACGATACTAAAATGTTCTTGGAGCGGTTTGAACGGCGACTCCCCAAATAACTGCATTAAAGGGCTTCTAATAACCAAGCTAATTCTCCGATATTTTATAGTCTCTGATGAACCAACCTATTCAAATTTTCAAGGATTTTTTCATCTAGTTTTGATTCTCTTTTTTTCTGTGTTGAGCATTAGACATTTGTCGGGCAAGCAACAAAAGCATAAGTATGGCGGGGATCGACATGGTCGCCACAAATACGAAAAAGAGGGTCCAGTCTCCGCCAAGCTTGTCCACCGCCCATCCAGAAACTGAACCGAGTTGGATCCGCGCAAAATTACCGAGAGATGCCAGCAATGCATACTGCGTGGCTGTGAACGCAACATTGCAGAGACTGGAAAGGTAGGCAACGAATGCTGTTGTTGCCATCCCACCGGTCAGGTTGTCGAAAAACACAACTGCGGCTAGCAGCTCAAAATTTTTACCACTAGATGCCAGTAGCGCGAAAGCTAGGTTTGTAGTCATCATCATGAGCGCGCCGAGAAACATTGCACGCATGATACCGATCCGGATACAAATCCAACCGCCTATACCGACACCTAGAAGAGTGGCGAACAAACCAACCGTTTTAGTATAGTTGGCAATCTCAATCTTGGTGAAGCCAAGGTCGACATAGAATACCCCCGCCATCCGGCCCAGCATTGCATCACCGAACTTGAAGAAAATAATTAATAATAGAATGAGTGCTGCGAGCCAACCAAGCCTGGCGAAAAAATCGGTCAGGGGTGCGATAGCCGCTTGCCTTAGCCAATCGACTATATTTCGTGCCGGCGCGAACGCAACCGCCGGGCGCTCCGGTTCGCGAGCGAGGAGCGTCGCAATGGAAACTAACCACACAATCACGGCCGAGGCCAGATAAGCCATCGTCCAGCCACCGAAAGCAGCAACATACAAAGCACCCGCGCCTGTAATAAACGCGCCGGTATGCCAACCGTAAATCGCTATGGCCGCGCCAGCTCCATATTCGCGAGGTTCCAGTATCTCGACCCTATAGGCGTCGATAGCAACATCCTGCGTCGCCGAAAGGACCGACACAGCTAGTGCAGAGAGCCCAATTAGTAATGTTGCGGTACCTGGTTCCTGAATACCCATAACCAAGATGCTGGGAAATAAAAGGACCTGACAAACAAGGATCCACGATCGTCGCTGTCCCAGAAGTCGGTGCAGAAACCCAAGCCGCAGTCGGTCTACAAAAGGTGCCCAGAGGAAGTTAATCGCATAAGGTGTCGCCGCCACACCGATCAGGCCAATCGAGGTTCTAGATACACCCTCTTCTCGCAGCCAGATTGACAGGGTTGCAAAAACAAGGGAAGAGGGCAGCCCGCTGGCCACGCCCAAGAAAAAAATGGTGCGGAAACGGGGATCCGCTAACTGTTCTCTCCACGGCAGCTTTTCAAGGTACGCCATTATTAGATTCTAGACTTCAGTTCAATCATTTGGCTAGAGTCCGAATGAGGGGGTCAGTCCGAAACGTTTTGCGATGACCCCCAAAACCTGCTCTAGAAAACTTCACGGTACCCCCGAAAATAAATGCCTCTGAATCGTAACAGTCACATTTGCTGAGGGAGAGCCCGGCGTGTTACCCTATGGGTCGTAAAAAGATGTGCATCGAATTTTTCTTTGCGCGTCATAGGGAAGTTTATCAACTCGGAGACGAAAACATGAAGTTAATGACAGCAGTTGTCGCCGCAGCGGCAGTGTGTTTGGGGGCGACGGCGATCGAAGCCAAAACCTACAAAATGAAGATAGGAATGGTCACGATTAACGACTCAAACCATCTTTTAGCGAAATGGTTCAAAAAGGAATTAGAACCCAAATCCAACGGGCGGCTTCAAGTCGAGGTGTACCCGGCCGCTCAGCTTGGGAAGATCCCGCGCCAAATAGAGGGCCTGCAGTTCGGAACGCAGGAAGCATTTCATATTCCTCCAGGATTTTTTCTAGGAATTAATAAGGCCTTCATGGTTTCTGACGCACCGGGGCTATTTGACAGCATTCACCATCAGACACTGGCAATGAACCACCCAAGCGTCCGCGAAAAGTTTTTCGGGCTTGCTGCGAAAAAGGGGATCAAAGGAAATATTTTATGGGGTGCGGGTGATACCTCAGTTGTCACACGCGAACCGTTTAAATCGCTGGCCGACATGAAAGGGCGCAAGATCCGAGTATTGGCCACCCCACTCGAGAGAGCAGTAATGGAGAAAATGGGTGCGACAGGCGTTCCAATGCCCTACTCAGAAGTGCTTCCGGCACTACAGCAGAAGGTCATAGACGGTGTCCGGAGCGCCGTGTTGGTGATGTATCCATCTAAATTTTATACCGCTGCTAAACACATCACTCTTACTAATATGGGCCATATCTCATGTTGGCAGGCCCTCAGTCAGGCATGGCTCAAAAAGCTGCCTTCAGACCTCCGGGCCATGGTGGTTCAGGCCGGCAAGGATAGTACCGCTCAGGCGTCTATCTGGGCAGATGAACTAACTAAAAGCAGCGAGAAGAAATGGGCGGATGTAGGAACCATTCACCGGCTACCCGCTGCTGAGCAAAAGGCTCTGAAGGCATCTCTCTCGCCAATCGGAGATCAGATCCTAGCGAACGATCCCAAAACTAAAGAAATGTGGGGGCTCCTTAAGAACGCGGCTGCCGCCACTAAAGGCATGAAAATTGGTCAGGTCGGTAGCCTGATTAAATAAAAATAACACCGTTAGAGAAACCCCGGAGATTTTCTCCGGGGTTTTTTTAAGAGTTAAGATGATGAAAAATTTATACCCAACGCTAGAGTGGATGAACGCGTATCAGAACGCTGTAAACGCAGATATTGAAATGGGCATAGTAGGAGATTGGTTCTCAGTCGATTTTAAAATTTCATTCGGGGACCAGGAATTTCTTATCGGCGTCAGACAAGGCAAGATAATCGAGATTGAGCAAAGTCCGCGATTCGACCGACCGATCGCTTTCACGTTACGAGCCCCGATATCGGTTTGGAGAAAATTTATTAGTACTAAACCACCCCCTCTATATCATGATTTTTTTGCTATGCTGATGCGCGTTGAGGAATTCCAATTAGATGGCAATAGTCTGATTGCCATGCAGAATGCCAGGGCCCTGCACAGAATGATGAATATATTGAAACAGATGAGTCCGCTAGATGTCAGCGCTTGATATACATGAGCCAATCATAGGCCGCTATATAGGTATTTCGAGCCTCGGCCGAAAATATCGTGTCTTTTACGAAGAAGCTGGGGAGGGCTTGCCGCTGATCTGTTTGCATACAGCAGGCACTGACAGCCGTCAGTTCCGCCATGTATTGAACGACACAGAAATTACGTCTCGATTTCGCGTCATTGCCTTCGATATGCCGTGGCACGGGAGATCAAATCCGCCGGACGATTGGTGGCTAGAAAAGTACCAGCTTACCACTGAGGTCTATACCAACCTGATCCACGATTTCTGGCGAACGCTTGGCCTCGAAAACCCAGTAGTAATGGGTTGCTCAATGGGTGGTGCGGTCACCCTGCAGATCGCCGCAGACTATCAGAACGAAATTACCGGAATTATTGGCCTAGAAAGTGCAGCTTTTGCCGAGGGTCGCGATAATGACTTCCTACATCACCCTGCCATCCATGGTGGAGAACTTGCGGCCTGTTATACATACGGCCTGAATGCCCCCTCCTCACCAGACGCCGGATGTCGAGAGAATTGGTGGTATTATAGTCAGGGCGGTCCCGGCGTTTATAAAGGCGACGTGCACTATTACTGTGTAGACTGGGACGCCCGTGAATCAATTAAAACAATAGACACCCAACGCTGCAAGGTTTCTCTTTTAACCGGAGAATACGATTATTCTGCGACACCTCAAATGACAAAAGCAGCCGCCGAAGTTATCAGCGGCTGCAGATTTACGGTAATGGAAGATATTGGCCACTTCCCAATGATCGAACACTACCAGCGTTTCCGCCCCTATCTACTAGCTGAACTTGAACAGATGCTTTGAATTAGATTAAAGAGAAAATCACAAAGGATATTGTAGGGGGAAGAATTGGTCCCCTCCGATTTCGTTTTCGGGGCCTCCCAGTGTAAGGCTGTCTATTTTGACGGAATTTGGGCAAAAAAAATGGCCTCAGCCGCCCCCGGCTTTTGGCCTGCCCCTCTTCCAGATGAACTCAAATGCCTTGGAACCG
>PTJZ01000004.1 GCA_002937455.1 Alphaproteobacteria bacterium MarineAlpha11_Bin1 | reverse complement strand
AGTTTCCTGTCCGGGACTAGATTGCTCCTGCTTTTCGTTAGATTGAACTGTCATAAGACTCTCGGATTTTGGAATATCATCATCGCCGGATGACGGCTCTGGATCAACCGGATTACCGAGTGGGATACGTTTAGTCTCGACCTTCGGCGCAGGTTGTGATGGCGGAACGGACTGAACTGATTTCCCGGCCCCAACCTTGGCGCGCTCTATAGCTCTCCGTAATGGAGTGAGATCGAGGGAATCGGACTCGATGCCTGACATAGTTTTGGAACCCGGATACCCGTTGCCAAGAGCATCATCTATTGAACAGAGAAGTGAATCCGTCGTCGGTTCATATGCTATACGCCTAACTTTCCACTCATTCGGCGAAAGTTCCGCCGCCACAGCCTCGGAGAGGCAGATCGCTTCTAGGTTACGGCAATTAGACGTCAGGCCGGCCTCCGCGACAAGTTTAGTGAAAAGAACGGCAGTACGTGGGGAAAAAAATAAAACATAGTCGATTTCTTGGTTTTTAATAGCGGCCGAGGCTTTCTCCGAGAGAACGGAAACAGGTTTCGCTTCGTAAAGCGTGCGGCGAACAACCTTAAATCCACCTGCAGAGAGCGATCCTGACAAATCACCCGCCACCGTTCTTCCAGTGATATGCAACAGTTGGCCTCGCCCCGGCGATAGTTTCTCAGTGACAAGTTTCACCAAATCGGTACTGTTACCAGAGGCGCTTTCGACTACTTCGAAACCTATGTCTTTTGCAAGGTCGCTGGTTGAATCTCCGACAGCAAAAACTGGAATATTTCGCCGGGCGGACACTCGGGAAAAACTCCGTACCCCATTACGACTTGTGAATAATACTGCCTGGGACGCATTGAGGTCTCCCTCGATATCTTCTTCGAAGAACTCTGCCAGCATCATAGGCGCCAGCACCGGAATGATGCCGCGGCGCTCGAGAGATTCTGCGAGAACCCCCGAGTCGTCTCGGGGTCGGGTGATCAGCGCGCTGCGTCGTATCTCCCTATTCATTGAAAAATCCAGGTCCGGCTCGGCTGCGTAGTTCAGCAGCGGCTTCGCGGGCCATTGACATGGCATCTGCTACTGATCCTTCACGACGCGTTTCGAGAAGTTCGGATCCGTCTGGTCGGACTATCGCGGCGCGGAGAACCGAGTTGTTACCGTCAACGGTGGCGTAGGCTGCTATCGGCGTTCGACAGGAACCGTCAAGCCCGGCCAGAATCTCTCTTTCTCCCTTGGCTTGAACGGAGGCGTCGGAATCGTTTATTGGTACAAGCATGGCGGCGGTCTTTTCGTCGTTTTCCCGTCGTTCGATTCCAATAATACCCTGACAGACCGCGGGTAGCATTTCATCGATCGAAATCGGTTTGGCCGGTACGTCATCTCGCCCCAGCCTTTTGAGTCCAGCAAGCGCAAGGAAAGTCGCATCGACGTCCCCTGATATTACTTTTTCCAGCCGGGTATCGACGTTGCCACGGAGCGGGACGACTTTGAGGTCTGGCCGCTTATATAATAGCATCGCCTTGCGGCGTAGGGAGGCGGTGCCGACCGTATTACCGATGGGAAGATCCTTAATAGAACTGACCTCACTCGATATCAGCGCATCCCGCGGATCGGCGCGCGGCAATAGGCAGTCGATAATTAGACCGGCAGGAAGGCAAGTTGGGACATCTTTCATGGAATGGACGGCGATATCGATTCGTCTCGCCATCAGAGCGTCTTCGATTTCCTTAGTGAAAAGGCCCTTACCACCAACTTCAGAAAGCGATCCCTGTTGTAGTCGGTCGCCAGACGTCTTTATCACAGAGATCTCAATGGCCCCAGAATCGGCTAGTTCAAGATGGACCTCCTCTAGACAGCGCTTGACCTCATTCGCTTGCCATAGGGCAAGCGGGCTGCCACGAGTGCCGATCCGTAATCGCGAAGATGACATAACTGTAATTCTAGCCGAATTTAGCGTTTCATGGAATTAAACCGAGCGTTGCGCTAGGTTAACCGTGTTTTACGATTTTAATAGGTGCCGCATAACTCATGCTCGTTCTCGGTATCGAAACTAGCTGCGATGAAACAGCCGCCGCTGTCGTCTGTGACGACCGTACAATCCGATCAAATATGGTTTACTCACAGCTGAAAGAGCACCGAGCATTTGGTGGTGTTGTTCCAGAAATAGCAGCGCGAGCGCATCTCGATATTCTAGATGGGATTGTGCGCAGCGCGTTGGTTAACGCTAACGTTTCGCTATCAGATATCGACGCCGTCGCAGCCACTGGTGGGCCGGGGCTGATCGGCGGGATAATAGTCGGCACGATGACTGCAAAAGCTATAGCCCTAGCGGCGAACAAACCGTATATCGCAGTCAATCACTTGGAAGGGCATGCGCTGACAGCGCGCCTGACTGACAACCTGGGCTTTCCTTACCTTCTTCTGCTTGCATCGGGCGGACACTGCCAACTAGTGTCAGTTAGCGGACCCGGGGCCTATAAACAGTTGGGAACGACCCTTGACGACGCTATCGGAGAAGCATTCGACAAATCCTCTAAGATGATGGGACTAGGATCTCCAGGTGGGCCCGCAATCGAAAGAGTAGCCGCAGCCGGCAACCCAAAACGATATGAATTTCCGCGGCCGATGAAGGGGCGCCCGGGCTGCGATTTCTCATTTTCCGGCCTGAAGACATCAGTTCGTAAAGCTATTCTCGAAACAAGCTCCGACACCTTAGGCCGGGTAGATGCTCAAGATATTGCCGCCTCATTCCAGGCAGCGGTCACCGAAACGGTTGTTGATCGCTGCACCAATGCCCTTGCGGTATTCGATGAACAACATCCCGACGGCAAGACATTAGTGGTGGCCGGCGGCGTAGCCGCAAATAAGCTGCTGCGGGAAAAGCTATCTGGGCTTTGCGCCCTCACAGGTTTCCGCTTCGTCGCTCCGCCACCCTCGCTCTGTACCGACAACGCCGCGATGATAGCTTGGGTTGGTATTGAGCGCCTCCGCCTAGGCCTTATCAATGACATGGACTTCTCTCCTCGACCAAGGTGGCCACTCGAGGAGTTGATATAAGCAGTTACCCTAGTCGGCCGCAGTACACACTTCAATTAGGCCTAAAGTGTGTAAATTTTGGTAATCGGACAGTTAGTCGTAATATTGGTAGAATTCTGTTTGGATAAAAGTAATCGGAGACTTAGCATGAGCGGTAATGAAGAATTCCGCGGCCATTCGGTTGTGATGCAGCCAGGCGATGGACCGAGCTTCTGGCAACCGATGCCGGCCAATGGTCATGCGGATCCCATGCTATTTCCCGGAATCACCAGGTTTGGCGAATTGTCCATGGGATATCAGACAATTGCTATCGGCGGACACGTACGCGAGCATTCTCATGCTGACCAGGTCGAGTTACAGATCTGCTTCAAGGGTCAGGGGCATATTATGGTTGACGGGAAACGTCACAACATCTCTCCGGGCTCATCAGCATTTCTGGGCTACGACGTAAAACATGCGATTTATAATGACGGAAATGACGAGCTTGTCATGCTCTGGGTAATTACGCCCTCAGGCCTAGAGGATTTCTTTGAAACTATCGGAAAAGAAAGGTGTCCGGGAGATACAGTGCCGGAACCGTTTGAACGGCCTACCGACGTGATCGCAATTGAGCGATCCATGGGTATGAACGACACATAAATTGTAGGGGAGGCATTCCTTGCCAAAAGTAGATATAGGCGACGCTGAGATCTATTATGAGGAAAAGGGTAGCGGCGAACCAATCATGTTCGTTCCTGGACTCGGCGGCGGCGGGACCGTCTGGTCTAATCAAGTGGAAGCATTTTCGGGTGAATACCGAGCGATCGTTCACGACCATCGCGGATGCGGAAAAAGCACCTACTCCCTGATCGACTACTCGGTAGATCAGATGGCATCTGACGCCCTCCGTCTGATGGATGATCTTGGTATAGATTGCGCCCACTGGGTAGGCCATTCGACCGGTGGTGCAATGGGCCAGATCGTAGCCCAAGACTATCCGGATCGCCTTGCGTCTTTAGTTCTCAGCGCGACGTGGCCAGGCCAAGATGAATATTTCAACCGAGCTTTTGCGGCCCGCAAAAGCGTCCTTTCGAACCAGGGGACTGCTGAATACGCCAAGCATTCCATCCTAACATTGCTACCGCCTCGGTACATTACGAAAAATACGGACCGGATTGCAGAAATGGAGAAGTATCTGGCGGGAGCCGAACAACCGGTCGAAATCATGGAAAGCCGGATCGACGCGATCTGCGCCTTCGATCGACGCGACAGCATGGAGAACATAAATGTACCAACGCTGGTCATCGTTGCCGATGACGACATGGTGACCCCTCGCTACCTATCTGATGAGCTAGCCGAAGGCATCAATCATGCCGAGAAAGTCATCCTACCCACAGGTGGGCATTTTGTTCTGCATGTTTTGGTGGAGGAATACAATGCAGCGGTTGGTGATTTCATCAGACGCCACCCGATGGCCTGATAGCATCTCATGAAAAATCAGCAGAACAAGGAAACAAACGCATCGCTGCGCGCGATCTTTGCGACACCCGTCATCGAGTTTCTGCTTCCCAACGCAGACGCGTTGAACACCAAACTCAAACGCATAATTCTTAAGCACGAAAAAAGCCATGAAGGCACACAACACAGCAATCTCGGCGGTTGGCAATCCGGATGGGATATGGATCAATGGGGCGGCGATGCCTTGGACGAAATCATGCAGGTCGCTCATGACCTAGCGTCGCAGGCAACATGCGACAGGATGGGTAAACCGGCCCCGGTGAAGTGGATCAGCAATGCCTGGGCTAACGTTAATAGAGACGGTCATGGCAATGAATTCCACACCCATCCCGGCGCATACTGGTCGGCCAGCTATTATGTCGACGATGGCAGCGCAGCCGACGAAGGAGTCGGGGGAGGCGAGTTCGAGATCCAAGATCCGCGTGGCGTCGCTCCAGCTATGCTGGCCCCGCATCTAGCCTTTGCGATGCCAGGCGGCCAGTCAATTGGCGCCAGCGAACTTGTCCGCCCACGCCCTGGTCTGATGCTTCTTTTCCCATCATGGCTATCTCATGCGGTGCGACCCTATCGCGGCAATGGAGTGCGTATTTCCATCGCGATAAATATGACGCCGGTGCATGGATGACGCCGCCGTGAAAATCGGAATCATTGGTGCCGGCGCCTGGGGAACCGCGCTAGCCGTTGCCGCACAACGTGCGGGATGCGACGTATTCCTTTGGGCATACGAAAAGGAAGTCGTTGACGCCATCTTAAACACGGGTGAAAATACACCTTATCTTCCGGGTGTCTCTCTCAATCCCGCCATCGGCGCCACCTCTGATTTGAGTGACGCGGTTAACTCGGACGTGATACTACTGGCCGCACCGGCACAGCATCTACGCCGGACGATAAAACCTCTTGCGGATCAGCTGTCGCCCACAACGCCTCTAGTCATTTGTTCCAAGGGAATCGAACAGGGCACAATGGCCCTTATGAGTGAAGTTGTGTCCGCGCTTTTCGTCCGCAACACGGTTATGGTGCTGTCAGGGCCAACTTTCGCTAGGGATGTCGCCGCAGGCCTGCCAACAGCGGTGACGCTTGCGGCCGGCGAACTCGACGCAGCGCAGCGACTAGCGCACACCCTTAGCTCCGAATGGTTTCGTCCCTATTCCAGCAACGATTTGATCGGGGCGCAGATTGGCGGCGCGATTAAAAACGTCGTCGCAATCGCGTGTGGTATCGCAGATGGCCGTGGCTTTAGCGACAATGCCCGCGCCGCGCTGGTGACCCGGGGCTTGGCCGAGATGACCCGGCTCTGCATCGCGAAGGGGGGGCGAGCGGAGACCATGATGGGTCTTTCAGGCATGGGCGACCTGGTTCTGACCTGCACGAGCATCCAATCGCGAAATTATTCACTGGGGATCTCGCTGGGAAAGGGCCAGGCATTGACCGATATATTAGACCGACGAAATTCGGTCGCGGAAGGAATTTACTCAGCCAGCGCTGCGGCAGCATTGGCCGAAGAACTGCAAATAGAGATGCCAATCTCGGCAGCAGTCGATTCAATCCTGAACCGGAATGCGAAAATTGATTCGGTTATCGACGGCCTCATGTCACGGCCGTTACGAGCAGAAACAAATTAAGGGCGGTTCAAACTATTGGCTAGACAAAAGCCCATTCGGCAGAAAATACGGACCCAGTTTCCTGCTTCCTAAAGCCGCCAGAGGCGGATACTGAACCTAAGCGCTACTCGGCTATAGGCTTGATATCATTCAATGTGTGGAATAACTCTCTGACGCGCATTGTGTCCGAAAGGATTCCCGTATGAACAAACCACCACTCTGGCCTGCCCATCTCCACCATTTCTCTCTCGACACGTCGCAGATGAATACGCTCATACCTTGGTACGAAACCCGCACCTTCAATTCACCGGCTGGAGAATGGAAAACCGAACCACGAACGCTCAATCTATGGGGTGATGCTTGGACAAGGGACTGACGTCGACCGATGTCATCATCATCGGCGCCGGTCCGGCGGGTCTTTCCACCGCAAACTATCTTGGCATGGCCGGGATCCGCACCACCCTGATCGAACGGAATCCAAGCACGGTAAATGAACCCCGTGCCGTATCAATCGATGACGAATCCCTGCGCTCGATGCAAACATTAGGCCTTGTCGACCGTATCGTTGAACGAACTCTGCCGGGCTACGGGTCGCGTTATTACTCACCTGGCCACCGCGAATTCGCTCGTGTAAAGCCAAAGACTGTCGAATTTGGTCACCCCCGGCGATCTGGGTTCCACCAGCCAGAATTGGAAGCAACGTTGCTAGACGGACTGAAACGCTTTCCTAATGTGAGGGTATGGTTCGAGCACGAATTCGAGAAATATGAACAGGATGTCAAAGGCGTCACAGTAACGGTGCGTGATCCAGACGGCGTCGCAAAGCGCGTCCGCGGCGCTTTCCTAGCAGGGTGCGACGGCGGGCGGTCTTCAATCCGAAGCGCCATTGGCGCTGCGCTCGTGGGATCTAGCTTCGAGGAACGTTGGCTTGTCTTCGATACCGTAAATGATTTTGACGACACACCGGACTCGGTGGCCCATTGCGATCACCGTCGCCCGGCTATCACACTGCCCGGCATAGGAAAAACGCGACGCTGGGAATTCGTTGTCCACCCGGGGGAGAATGCCGACGAATTTCTGAAGCCGGAAACCATCACCCGCCTCTTGCATCCTTATATTGGCGATCGTCCGGTCCAGGTTGTCCGCAAAGTTGTCTACACGTTTCAGGCGCGAGTTGCGGACCGATGGCGAGACGAACGCGTTTTTTTGCTGGGCGATGCAGCACACCTAACTCCGCCTTACGCCGGCCAAGGCCTAAATAGTGGTCAACGCGACGCCAATAACTTCGCGTGGAAAGCCGCTGCCGTCGTAAAGGGACAGTTCGGCATGCAATTTATGGATACATATGAAAGCGAGCGCCGGGCGCATGCGTGGTCGCTAATTCAAATGGCGATACAAATCGGCTGGGTGATGGTGCCGCGTAACTGGTTTCATACATACGGTCAGATACTGTTTTTTCGGCTGGCTGGCCTCATTCCAAAGCTGCGAGATTATTTTCTTGGTATGAAATTCAAGCCGGAGCCTAGATTCGCAAATGGCTTTCTCGTTGCCGACGTCGAGACACCATCGCGCACTCTGGTCGGCCGCATGCTTCCACAACCAGCCATCAAAACGTCTGATGACGGAAGCGCAAAACTAGACGACCTTTTGGGATTTGGCTTCGCTCTTCTCGCGATCGGCGGCGATGCCGCAATAGAGATAGAAAACTTTGACCACCCGCTATGGCATCATTTAAACGTGGTGCGGGTGGCCCTCGTCCCGAACCACGTCAACGTCCCCAACATCGCGCGCAAGGCGATTATCGCCGACGCGGATCTACCGCAAAAACTCAGACCCTACCGCGGAAAATTTCTCCTCGTCCGGCCCGACCGATACGTTGCCGCCTCTTTCACGCTCGAAGGTGCGTCAGCTGCGGCAGATGCACTCGCCGCGCAGATCGGCACCGAAATGCAGGTGCCTAGCTGAACCCGCCAACAGACCTATCCCGTTCGGCTCACCTGTTTTATGATATAAGAGCGGAAATCGACAATTTCATTGTAAGTATTAGTCCGGCGGCGCGACAGCCGATACCGCATGAACAAACGTCAGGCCGTTCCCTTTCACTCTTTGCTGATGTATTCACAGAACACAATGTAATGAGGAATAAAGCCGATGCAGTACTGGCTATTCAAATCTGAACCAGGCGCCTGGTCATGGGATGATCAGGTAAAAGCCGGCGTAGCCGAATGGGACGGTGTCCGCAATCATCAGGCCAACAACAACATGAAGGCAATGACGAAAGGCGATAAGGGCTTTTTCTATCATTCGGTGAATGAAAAACAGATCGTTGGGATTGTCGAGGTGGTGAAGGAACATTACCCGGATCATACCGACGCGTCAGGCCGGTTTGGCATGGTCGACGTCAAGGCGATCGAACCGGTGGAGACACCAGTCACACTTGCGGATATTAAGGCAGAACCAAAGCTGGAAAACCTGGCGCTTGTGAAGCAGTCACGCCTGTCGGTCGTTCCTGTCTCGAAGGAGGAATGGAAACTGCTGTGCAAGATGGCAGGGGTAAAACCCTGAGGTCCAAGTGAGCGATCGGGTTTTCCTCTGTCGCCTAGACGATGTTGCTGATCCGGGAAGTAAGGGTTTCGAGAACATCGACGGCCATGAGGACTTTTTTCTCATCCGCCGTGGTCAAAAGGCTTTTGGTTATCAGAACTTCTGTCCGCATTATGGTGCACCGCTCGACTGGAAACCGGATGCATTTTTATCATACGAAAAGGATCAGATCCTCTGCTCCATGCATGGCGCCCTATTTAACATTGACGATGGTATATGTACGCAGGGTCCTTGCCCAGGGCAGGCATTGACCTCTATTAATTTGGTTATAGAGGATGGCGTAATATACTTACTTCCGCGGGGCTAATAATGCTTTTTTGCCGGGGACATCGTCTACGCCAGTCGCCTTGCCCCGTGCCGCCTAAACAAACATAATTATTTAACAGGTCAGCAGAAGGTGCTGATAGGAGCTACAGGGTGAGATAATGTCAGAGAATGAAATTTTTCCGGTGCCGGAAGAGTGGGCGGAACGCGCTCTCTTGGATGAAGCCGGATACGAAAAGATGTATCGCCAGTCCATTGAAAACCCAGAGAAATTTTGGGGTGAGCAGGGGAAAAGGGTCGACTGGATAAAACCCTATACACAGGTCAAAGATGTATCCTTCTCCCCCGACGACTTGCATATCCGCTGGTATCATGACGGCACTTTGAATGCATCTGCCAACTGCCTTGATCGGCACCTCGAAACCCGCGGTGATCAAGTTGCTCTTATTTGGGAAGGCGATGACCAAGCGGATTCGCGAACCCTGACCTACCGGGAACTATACGAAGAGGTTTGTAAATTCGCGAACGTACTCAAAGCAAACGGGGTCAAAAAGGGTCACAGAGTCACAATCTATCTTCCAATGGTGCCAGAAATTGCAGTTGCCGTTTTAGCCTGCGCCCGGGTCGGTGCCATTCACTCAGTAATATTTGGCGGGTTCTCGCCGGAGTCTATCTCCGGGCGTATTCACGATTCTAAATCCTCAGTGATCGTGACGGCAGATGAAGGCATACGCGGCGGCCGCACTATTCCGCTGAAAGGTAACGTGGACGAAGCGTTGAAGCAGTGCCCATCAATCGAAAAATGCATCGTAGTGAAGCGAAGCGGCGCGGACATAAGTTGGTTTTCCGGTCGGGATATCTGGTACCATGAGGCGATAGCACATGCGCCGTCGGATTGCCCGCCTGAGGAAATGAAAGCGGAAGACCCGCTATTCATTCTTTATACTTCAGGCTCCACCGGCACACCCAAAGGAGTACTGCATACCACCGGCGGTTATATGGTCTACGCCTCGATGACATTTCAATATGTGTTCGATTATCACGACGGCGAAATTTACTGGTGTACTGCCGATGTTGGATGGATCACCGGCCACAGCTATATCTTATATGGACCGCTCGCCAACGGCGCGACAACGCTGATCTTTGAAGGCGTCCCAAACTACCCCGACTCCTCTCGCTTTTGGCAGGTGTGCGACAAGCATCAAGTCAACATCTTCTACACCGCCCCTACCGCGATTCGCGCTCTTATGCGAGAGGGTAATGGGCCAGTCGAAGCGACAAAACGCGACACATTACGCCTACTCGGCAGCGTCGGTGAGCCGATAAACCCGGAGGCTTGGCTGTGGTACTATGAGGTAGTCGGTGGCGGCAAGTGCCCGATTGTCGATACTTGGTGGCAAACTGAGACCGGCGGTATTCTGATTACGCCGCTTCCCGGCGCTACGCCGCTAAAGCCGGGCTCCGCCACGCGTCCGTTTTTCGGCATAAAACCTCAGATCGTCGACACCGACGGGAATATTCTAGAGAATGCGGCACAAGGAAATCTTATCATTACCGATTCATGGC
This sequence comes from Alphaproteobacteria bacterium MarineAlpha11_Bin1, assembly GCA_002937455.1. The sequence continues at coordinate 224,720 of PTJZ01000004.1, read as the reverse complement.
CTGGTCAGATGAGGACAGTCTATGGCGATCATGAACGGTTCGTGCAGACGTATTTCTCGACTTACAAAGGAAATTACTTCACCGGTGATGGGTGCCGACGCGACGAAGACGGATATTACTGGATCACTGGCCGCGTCGACGACGTTATAAACGTTTCGGGTCACCGCATGGGTACAGCAGAGGTGGAAAGTGCCCTTGTCGGTCATCCTAAAGTCGCCGAGGCTGCTGTAGTTGGCTATCCACACGACATTAAAGGGCAGGGTATTTATGCGTATGTTACTCTTATGGAAGGGGATGAAACATCGCAGGAATTGCTGGCAGAGTTGAGGCAGTGGGTGCGAAAGGAAATAGGTCCTATCGCTTCACCAGATCTAATACAGTGGGCGCCAGGGTTGCCCAAGACGCGCTCGGGTAAGATTATGCGCCGTATTTTACGTAAAATTGCTGCAAATGAGCATAACCAGCTCGGAGATACCACCACCCTTGCGGATCCTGCTGTGGTCGATGACCTTGTGAAGAACCGCCAAAACCGCCAAGGATAGTTCCGGTCATCTCTTTTTTATAGGCAACCCATAGATAGGCCTAGAAATCCTGAAACCGGGAAGGCAGAGATTTGAAGGTTTAATGGAACTTTTTTAGATGAAAGTCTCTCGGTCTAGGTGCCGGATTTAAACTTTTGGAGGTTCATAGAAGTAAACCACAAACATAAAAATTTTTACCTAACTGTACAGCGTGTGTTCATTCGATTTTAGAAATCAACGCAACGGCCATTTATTTCCCAGTCACCATAACGAGTGGGGTCTGCACCTCCCCGTCCACCTATCTCTGTCGGGGTAAGGGCAGTCTCTTTAACCTTCTCGGACTCGACATCTGATCCCGGCCTAGAGGGTTTTTGGGAATTTTCCGACTTTATATTCTCGGGCGCGTTGGCGCCGGAGTTTTTACTATTTTCACTGACCATGTCTAGGGTCCGTTCCTTGCAGCTTGCTGTTGGCCACATCTCTATTTCGCAAAACATATACAACGGCTGAAAGGTCGGCGCGTCGAAAAACACCCGTTGCGTAGGTGAGAAGTAAATAACACCCCAAAGCCACGATGACCATTAACAACGGTAGCAACCAACCCGAAAAATCATCGCCCCCGTCGGCCAGAAATTGCGTAAGAATTCGCGCCACGAGAAATGATACGCCACTACAAATGACCGCCAAACCGGGGGTACCAAATCCAAAAAAGCCAAATTTTGATCGAACTCTAAAAACTAAAAGGGCAAACATTACGATCTGGGAAAGCAAAGTAGCTATTGCTGCACCGACCCCACCGTAAGCAGGTATGAGCCAACAATTTAGGCAGACGTTTGTCACCGCGACCGCTGCTAGGATCGCTACTTGCACTGTCTGGTCGCGCCAAGATATCAATGCCGTCAGTGGCGCCATACAAGCATAGGAAATGACAGCCGCGACCTGTAATATAGATAGAGTATTAGCGCCCTGAATAAATTTTTCACCAAACACCAGTATCGTTACCCACTCCGGAAAGGTGATCATCGCAACACAGACGGGCGCACCTAAAAATACGATGATGCGTATGTAACGATAATAAATCGCACGCATTTTCTCCGGATCACCTACCGCCGCCGTAAGCGCCGGGGAGAAAGCAGAACTTGTGATCTGTGCAGCGAACAACGATAAAAGAAACAACCTGGACATGGCCGCGTATATGCCCGTCTCTTCAGCAGGCCGCAAAAACCCAAGCATTACGACATCAACATTTAGGAAAACCAGGCTCATCAGACCCGCCAGCAATAATGGGGCACTGCCGCAAATCACTTGCCGCATCTCTCGACGACCAAACGAAAAACTCAGCCGCGCGACACTCTTGTGCGCGAATAACGCCAGAAAAAATGCAGTTAGACACATCACTGAAAAAGGTATCGCAGCAGCAACGAAAATATCTTTGGGTCCGTTTACAAAGATTAGTACGGCGATCATACCCAGAAGTGCCGCTACACCCTGACGAATAGCAGTTGGTCCCATGCGCTGATGGCCTTGAAACAAAAAATCGACCGTCATTGCCGCAGATAACAGCCCGAGGATCTGGATAAACAATACGATGCTCACATCGCGTGGTCTGTCAATTGCGTAGATCGCGGAGACGTACACCAGGCCAACTATGGCGAGGAGTACCAAACGTGTACCGATTATTTGCGAAAAAAGAACCTGCGTACGTCCGGGGTTCGCAGCTATTTCTCGGGTGCCGTAAAGGTCAGTGCCGAACACCACTGATAGCGCGAAATAAGAAACAAACGCGGTGCCAAAACCAATGATCCCGTATATCTCCGGTCCCAACATGCGGGCCAACCAAGCAGTAGAAATAAAGCCCGCAGCCATCGATACAACTTGGGCGACCCCCAACATAGACGCGTTACGAAGAATACGCGACGTCGTCACGAAATAGGACCCAGCCACGTCCGAGAAAGGCCGTAAGGGGAAGGGATTGTTAGCATGTAGGTCAATCTAAAATCCTTTTCAGGGACCGGTTTGGTCCGGCACCCGTTAGGGGATGCCTATCATCAGATATATCACTTGTCACTTGCATCAGTGTTGGTCGACTCCGGTACCGAACTTTCGAATTACCGAAAAGACACTCTCCTACTCGCCTGCTTGACCACCTTTTTTCTGGTATGGGAAACCTTTAGGCTGTACTTGCCGGCATGTTAAATGCATTTGGCATCCCACCGGCCACAAATGGTGGTCCAGTCCGGTAAGACACATGTCATACCTGCGGGTTCCGTCAAGATGGCCGGTTGAGTATCTCCTATAATATCGGGGTCAACCGCCAAATGTATGCTAGCAGATAAGATGAATAACACCCGTTCTTCAGCTGCCATAAAACCCAGATTGTACGGCCCTCGGTTTTCGTTATTGTCAGCCTATGAATATCACTCAGAAAGGTAACTTAGGCCTAGCCACCCGCGCACAAGCTCATACTATTCTGCGTGAGGTAATCGATCGGCACCGGCCACTGGACGAAGTCCTGCAAACTGATAAGCGGTTCGCAAAACTGGAAGCGCGGGATCGCGCCTTTTCGCGTAATCTTATCTCCACAACTTTGAGGCGATTGGGCCAGATCGACATTATCATCGATGACTGTCTGGATAGACCTCTGCCCAAGTCAGCCGCCGCTGCTCGCAATGCGATGCGCCTTGGCGTATGCCAGATTCTTTTTCTGGACACGCACACATACGCTGCTGTGGATACTTCAGTGACGCTAGCGGGACAGCGCGGGCCAGACCGGTTTCGAGGCCTAGTTAATGGTATTTTGCGCCGGGTTGTGCGAATGGCCGGAAGTATTCCACTTACACCGGAGGCGGAGCGAGCAAATGTACCGGATTGGCTGTGGCAGTCCTGGTGCGGGTCTTTCGATGTAGTACACGCGGCCAACATTGCCGCCGCACACCTCAAAATCCCGCCGATTGATCTGACCGTCCCCAAGGACAGACCGGGATGGTTGAAACGATTAAGCGGGGAGGCGATTGGCGCTTCAACGGTACGGCTTGCCGCAAGCGGGGATATAAAGGCTTTACCGGGGTTTGGAGACGGCGCCTGGTGGGTACAAGACGCCGCCGCCGCGTTACCAGCCCAGTTGATACCGCCGCCCTCGGTGGCCCGAGAAGTTCTGGATCTTTGCGCGGCCCCGGGTGGCAAAACCGCCCAGCTTGCATCAACGGGGCACAACGTCATCGCCCTAGATATCGCATCAGTTCGGCTAAAGATCTTAGCCGAGAACCTTCGCCGACTGAAGCTAACTGCGACCGTGGTCGAGGCTGATCTCCTGACGTGGAAAACGGATCAGCAATACGACTCCATTCTACTGGACGCGCCCTGCACGGCGACCGGAACAATCCGGCGTCACCCAGACATCCCTATCCTAAAATCTGCCGCCGACGTCACCCGTCAGTCGGATGTCCAAAGAAAGTTTCTAGATCGTGCCTGCGACCTCTTGCGAGACGGTGGTAATTTAGTTTACAGCGTATGTTCAATGGAGAAATTAGAAGGGCTTGACCAGATAAATCAACTTCTTGCACGAAACATTAATATCTCAATAGATCCAGTTGAACCTTCGGAGGTCCCGGGGTTCGAAAGTTGCATAAACCCAGACGGCTTTTTGCAAACGACCCCCGCACATCTAAGCGAAAAAGGAGGTGTGGATGGATTCTTTATCGCGAGGTTGAAGAAAAATTAAAGTCACAAATCTGCCGTTTGCTTGCCGCGACTCGAGCAAACTGATACCTAATCGCCGTGCAGAAACCGGTTCGAATTGCCCCGTCCATCCTGTCAGCGGATTTTGCTGCTCTAGGAGATGAAGTCCGCGCGATAACTCGTGCCGGAGCCGACTATATCCATGTAGACGTCATGGACGGCCATTTTGTGCCTAACATTACGCTTGGCCCGGACGTCGTAAAGGCGTTACGAAAAACTACCAGCAAAACGTTCGATGTCCACCTGATGATTTCACCAGTCGATCCATACGTCGCCGCCTTCGCAGAAGCGGGGTCTGATATCATCACTGTACATGAGGAGGCAGGACCGCAACTGCATCGAACTATCCAATTGATTAAATCGCTGGGCAAGAAGGCCGGTGTATCGATCAATCCGGCAACGCCTGCCGCTGCTGTGTTTGACGTACTAGAAGAGGTGGACTTGGTGCTCGTTATGAGCGTCAATCCTGGTTTTGGCGGACAGAAATTTATTCCCGCGTCAATTGCTAAGATTGCGGCGTTGCGAGATGCAATTGACGCAACGGGTCTTGACATTGATCTGGAGGTGGACGGCGGGATTGATCCAGTGACCGCGAAAGCGGCGATAAAAGCCGGAGCGGACGTGTTGGTTGCCGGCTCGGCAACCTTCAAAGGCGGGCGACGCAGTTATGCTGCTAATATCCGCAGGCTTCGCGGCGGAAAATGAATTCGCCAATATGTTTACCCTACGGAGAGAGGTTCGCGGTGCTGAACAGAAAATTTTAACGTTAATGGGCAGATAGAAGATGCCGCGTCTTGACCAGAGAGGGATCGGAGAAATATTGCGCGCAGCGATATACCTGATTGCGCGTCTTTGGTTCCGCGGAGTGTTCTACGGTCGCACTTTGCGTGGACGGCGGCCGCATTCATTAAATCTGATACCGGAAGATAATTGGCCAGGCAGCCCGGACCGCGGGTTGGAACTCGTGATCGGCCAGTTCCGGTTCCTAAACCATTCGATCACAGCTGAAGAACTCGCCTCTGGAAAGACAGATGCAGGGCCAGCTTGGCAATCGGAATATCACAGTTTCGATTGGCTGCGCGATATACGCGCAGTCGGAACGGAAAACGCCCGCATTCAGGCGCGAATGCATCTAACAGACTGGGTCTCAGCTAACCAGAAATGGCACCCTGTAAGCTGGCGTCCAGATGTCATGGCTCGCCGGCTATCTAACTGGCTGACCTATGCGGAATTCGTCTCCGTCGGCGCCGAAGAAGATTTTGCGGAATTATTCTTAGGCAGCGTTGCCCGTCAGGCACGACACCTAAGACGATCCGGGCGCTTCGTACCCAACGGTCTCGATAGGATGTTAGTAACTAAGGCATTAATTTACTTATCTCTCTGCCTACCGAACAGCATCCGCTTTCTGCCGCGGCAGTTAAAAATTGTCACGCGGATGAGCAGGCAGCAAATTTTAGCTGACGGGGGACATATCGAGCGGAGCCCAGTTTCGCAGATTCAAGCAATGCGCAACATGATAGATATCCGCTCAGTGCTCAATGCATCGCTGATCGAAGTACCGGAGGCTTTGCAACAGGCTATCGAGCGGGCTACACCGATGCTTCAGCTGTTTCGACATGGCGATGGGGGCCTTGCTTTATTCAACGGAAGTACCGAGGGTGAGCCATGGCTGATCGACGTTATTCTATCTAAATCTGAGGTTTCTAAGACGGCGCTCGCCTCGGCCCCCAACACATGTTTCGAGCGCGTAGCCGCAAATCGAACTTTGTTGATCGCCGATAGCGGCGCCCCTTCTATAACAGGCGCGGGTGCCCATGCAGGTGCATTGAGCTTTGAGATGAGCGTAGGAAAGCAACGCGTGATCGTCAATTGTGGCGCTTACACAGGGCGTGACAAAACGTGGCAAATTGCGCAACGAGCCACCGCGGCACATTCGACGTTGGTCGTTGAAGACCGAAACTCGGCCGAGATTTTGGGAGACGGCAGGATTGATGCAAGAGGTATTTCAGTCAAAACAGAACGTCTGGAAGATGGCGGTAATACCTGGATTAATATGTCCCATAACGGTTATACCTCAAGCTTCGGTATCGTTCATCACCGACGCATATACATCGATGCATCAGGCTTCGACATCCGAGGCGAAGACACGCTTGATGGTTTGGGCGATCACAAGTTTGCCATCCGCTTTCACCTTCACCCTACAATAAAGGCTTCGCTGGTTAAGGACGGAGCCTCCGTCTTGTTAAGATTACCGGACAAATCAGGGTGGCGCATGCACTGTTCCGGCGGGATAGCCAACCTACAGGAAAGTATCTACCTCGGAGACGGGCAGGACACCAAGCGAACTGAACAGATTGTGATATCGGGCGCATCGAAACAGGGAGCGGCGCAAGTCAAATGGGCTCTGTCCAAGCTAACTGGAAAATAAACGAGAGCTAGACTAGCGCGCTGACCGAATATTCCGAAACGAGCTAGAGTTGCCACCGCCGACAGTTTGCGTCCAGATTAGTCTTTCGCCACATACCTTTTACATCCGCGATAACGGCGTCAGGGGTTGCTAACCGCGCGAAATCGGCCTCGTCGTATATGACATAATCATCATGTGCGACTGCACCGACAATGCAATGATAACCAGACGCAGAATCAAGCGAAGGTAAAAGATCGACGTTGTATGCATTCTTAGCTTCTGCAGCATCCGCGAAGTAGTCGTGGACATCGACTTCAAACCCTTGGGCCTTCAGCGCCGTAATGATGTCGATCACTCGCGAATTACGAAGATCGGGCACGTTCTCCTTAAACGTCAGACCGAGGACTAGGATACGCGCGCCAGAACCATGGCCCTGTTGAGCCATCTCGGAAGCAACACACTCGGCGATATAGGGGCCCATCGCATCGTTAATACGCCGGCCGGCGAGGACAATTTCCGGGTGATGGCCGACCGCAACCGCAGCGTGGGCTAGGTAGAATGGATCTACGCCGATGCAGTGACCGCCGACTAGCCCAGGTTTAAAATCGAGAAAATTCCATTTAGTACTTGCTGCCTCGAGCACGTCGTGGATCGAGACTCCCGTCTTGTGAAAAATCGTCGCGACCTCGTTTACAAACGCAATGTTGATGTCGCGCTGGGCATTCTCAATAACCTTGGCAGCCTCGGCCGTCTTTATGTCGGCAGCGCAAAAAACGCCGCTAGACGTAACGGCATTGTACATCTCACAGAGAGTTTCGGTGACCTGCGGCGTCTGGCCAGCGACAACTTTTGTGATCTGGTCGACCGTATGATCGCGGTCACCGGGGTTTATACGTTCAGGTGAATAGCCGAGAAAGAAGTCCGTGCCGCATTTTAGCCCGGACGACTCTTCGAGGATGGGGCCACACACATCTTCGGTTACGCCTGGATAGACGGTGCTCTCATAGACAACGATTGTACCCGTCGCCATTACTTCTCCAACCATTTCGCTCGCCCGTCGTACGGCGCTAAGATCTGGCTGGTTGTTGGCTGAGACAGGGGTCGGCACCGTTACGATATAGACATCAGCCCCTCTCGTATCACCGATATCGGCCGAATAAAGAAGATTAGTCCCGCTGAGGCGCCCCGGTTCGACTTCCCGAGTCCGGTCTTTACCGCTCTGAAGCTCTCTTATGCGTTCGGCATTGATGTCAAAACCTGTCACCTGATAGCTGCGCGCCAAGGATACAGCAAGAGGAAGGCCGACATATCCGAGTCCAACTACGACAATTTTACTTATTTGATCCATGTCTGGCTAAACAGTGAAAACTAGCAATCGGTTACTGTGAATGTCGCTGACTGTCAATCGATAGCAATTTTTAGCTACCTCGATTTATTAAAAACCCCAAAGAACAGCGCTCCGGGCTAATTTGTTCATATAATAAACTCTATTGACGGTGGATATTATAGAGAAAACTAATACATTTTTGCTCATATCTTCTTGCACTGAAAAGCAGCGCCACGAAACTATCCCCCAAAACCTGTTTTTGGGGGTTGGTGTTCAATATATAAACATGGCCTACCTTCATTGGAATGCTGGAGCATAAAAACTCATGCAACTGTCGAAAATTGTCTTATCTCGGTTTTCATGGCTATCAGCCATGAGCCCAACGAACCGTCCTAATTAATACGAGCTTCAGACGAAGGGCTTCCGACTATTGACGTTCATTCTTTGAACGTAATAAACTATGACATTCTCAGACTTGCCTACCGAAGAATTTAATTAGGTAAGTATCAATCGCTCGTTCGAAGATAGAGCGATTGATGATTCGCAAGTTTCGGCCTGTTTTTAGGGGCTTTTTCCCTGAATATGGACCAAATAAAGCCCCTATTTTTTAGGTTGGGGAACTAGGGTTCGCGCTGTGAACGGAGGTTCACCCGCGCTGCGGTAGCAATGAGATGTTCCATCGCCGCACCGCGGCAAAAATTAATAGAAACATCGGTGTAAATATAGTGATAAGTCACGCCTCTAATTATTTAGACGAAGCTATCAAAATATGTCTGGAGCTTGACCCGCAACAGATCGAGCGAATGGTTGTTGAACTAGCGGATCTCCGCGCGCGTGGCGGCAGACTTTTTGTAATTGGTGTTGGCGGCAGCGCGGCAAATTGCAGTCATGCGGTGAATGACTTTAGAAAACTGTGCGGAATAGAAACCTACGCGCCGATCGATAATGTAGCCGAGTTGACAGCTCGGACTAATGACGAGGGGTGGGAGACGATTTTTGCAGCTTACCTGCGGACAAGCCAATGTGACGGGGACGATGCAATCCTTGTCTTTTCGGTAGGCGGAGGTGACGCAGCGAGGGGTGTTTCTGCCAATATCGTCGCCGGTCTCGACGAAGCTCGCGCGCGTGGGATGAAAATATTTGGGATCGTTGGGCGTGATGGCGGGTACACGCGGAAAGTTGGCGATACCGTCATCGTCGTTCCCACCGTATCTCCAGACAGGATCACGCCCCACGCCGAGGCTTTTCAGGCCGTGATCTGGCACTGCATTGTGTGCCACCCTGACTTGATGATTCAGGAAAACAAGTGGGAAGGCTTGGATTTCGCAAGGGTTTGAAGCGTATGCTACCCAACCCGGAATAGCTGCATAGGACAATCGTTATTATCGAGTTACTGGTCATCGCGGTTTTCTCGGTTGTGCAGTCGATATTCGGCATTGGAATACTGTTCTTTGGCACGCCGACACTTATCATTCTAGGGTTACCGTTTGCCGAAACCTTGGCAACGGTGCTGCCTGCATCAGCGGCGATAAGTCTGTTCCAGGTCTGGCAGGGCCCTTGCCCGCAGCGGGATTTCATTCGCCGTTTCGGTATTTGGTGCCTTGCGCCGCTAGCGATCGTGTTGGTCAGCGGGCTTTATTGGGGGTGGGATCTAGAACTGAATCTGTTCGTTGCGGGTATCTTGTTGATTTACGTTGTCATCCGGACTTCTGCCGCCGCTGCACAGTTTCTAAAGAATCTGATAGACCGATTTCCCAAGGTCTTATTGTCCATTATCGGAACCGTACATGGCCTCTCAAATCTAGGCGGGGGTATTCTCGCTGTCTTTGTGTCTAGTTTGTACGAAGATAAAAAACAGGTTCGTGCGCATATTGCATTCTGTTACATCTTTTTTGCAGCGATTCAGCTTGCAGTGCTTGTGATCCTGGTACCGGAAGTTATGGGCTGGCATCAACTCTGCTTAGCAACGCTGGGTGGGGCCGTATTTCTCGTCACAGAACGATGTCTTTTTAATTCCATTTCATCCCCACTATTCGACAAAATGTTTACAATTATTATCGGTACATATTCCGTTCTCATATTTGTAATATATCTGTGGATTATGCCAGTATGGTAATCGATTTGAGGCTAGTCGAAGGCCCAAAGATGTTCTATTCGACGGCTATGGGTTTTGGGTATTTTTGAGCGGATGCACTGGGCAGTTTTTCTCGACCGAGACGGAGTGATCAATCGGAGCATCGTAAGAAATGGCCGGCCTTATGCACCTGAGACCCTCGACGAATTCGAGATACTGCCGGGGACAGTTGAAGCCCTGCTCGCGTTGAAAGCCGTGGGGGCAAAGCTCATTGTTGTGACGAATCAACCCGATGTCGGGAAAGGACTTGTGCCCCGAGAAAATATTGAAACGATGAACCGCAAAATACAGGCAGAACTGACTGTGGATGATATTCGCGTTTGCTACCACGTCAATGAAGATGGGTGCATGTGCCGGAAGCCGAAGCCCGGGATGTTGTACGACGCAGCGCAGGAGTTTGGAATCGACCTCCAGCAGAGTGTGATGATTGGCGACCGCTGGCGCGATATCGACGCTGGTGCGGCCGCGGGTTGCCGGACTGTATTCATCGACTACGGTTATAATGAACCCCAGCCCAAAAACCCGAACTATGTTGTCGCGTCGCTTGCCGAAGCAGCGCCGATTATCGTTAAAGGTTTTCCATGGAAGGCAAATGCCCAATGACCCCCGTTTCAGGATTGAACGTCCAAGTTTTTGCCGATGGCGCCGATCTCGATGGCATCGCCGCCCTCGCCGCCAACGCCCTGATCAAGGGCTTTACGACAAACCCGACCCTAATGCGAAAAGCGGGCATCGAGGACTATGAGAGCTTTGCCCGGAATGTGCTCGAAATCGTGCCGACACTCCCCGTGTCCTTTGAAGTATTCGCAGATGATTTCGACGAAATGGAAACCCAGGCGAGGGCAATTGCCGCGTGGGGCGATAACGTGAATGTTAAAATTCCGATTACAAATACGAAGGGTGAATTCGCGGGCCCGCTGGTCGAACGACTTTCAAATTCAGGCATCTCCGTTAATGTGACGGCGTTGATGGAGATGGAACAGGTCGAGAAGATAACGGCTTGCCTTGACCCATCCGTCACCGCGTTCGTATCCGTTTTTGCGGGGCGTATTGCCGATACCGGGCGGGACCCCATTCCGATCATGACCGAGGCTGTCGCCTGTTTGGCACAAAAGCCCACGGCAAAGCTTATCTGGGCCAGTCCGAGGGAGCTCCTAAACATCTTCCACGCAGAACAATGCGGATGCCAGGTCATTACCGTCACCACCGATGTCCTGGAGAAGTTGCCAATAATCGGAAAAGATCTCGCCCAATATTCACTTGAAACCGTAGAGATGTTCTATCGCGATGCTACGTCTGCAGGATATCGGGTTTTTGGTGAATCACAGCGTGCGACGGGCGAATAAGACGCCCGTCCAATAGGAGAAATTATGCCAAAGTTCAACAAGGTTTTTGTTCCCGGCGGCGCCGGCTTCGTTGGCTGCCTGCTTGTTCCCCAACTTCTGAGTGCCGGGTATAAAGTCACCGTCTTCGATATTATGTATTTTGGCACCGAAGGTCTGCCGGACCATCCTAATCTGGCCCTGATCAAGGGTGATATCCGTGACACCAAAGCGTATGCGGACGCGGTGACAGGGCATGACGCTGTCGTATCACTCGGCTGTATATCGAACGACGCCAGCTTCGAGCTGGATGAGGAACTCAGCACGTCGACAAACCTGCACGCCTTTGAGCCAATGGTTGCCGCCGCAAAAGAGGCCGGCGTTAGGCGTTTCATTTATTGTTCATCAAGCTCCGTCTACGGCGTGTCCGATCAACCGAACGTCACTGAAGACCACCCGTTGGTGCCGCTAACTTTGTACAACGAGTATAAAGGGAAGTGCGAACCGATCCTCTTCAAATACATGTCAGACGATTTCGAATGCGTCACGTTGCGTCCCGCGACGGTGTGCGGTTACAGCCCGCGCACGCGGTTGGACGTGTCAGTGAATATTCTGACCAACCTCGCCGTCAATAACGGCCGTATTACGGTTTTCGGCGGAGAACAAATGCGCCCCAATCTGCATATTCAGGATATGTGCGATCTCTATCAGTTGGTGCTTGAGCTTCCCGGTGAAAAAATACAGGGGGAAACTTTCAATGCTGGCTATCAGAATATGACGATTAATGAGATCGCCGCTACGGTAAAGCGGGTCGTGGCGGAAGAATTTCCCGACAAACCTGAGATTGAAATCGTACGTACACCGTCGGACGATAACCGATCCTATCATATCAATTCTGACAAGATTAAGGACCGGATCGGCTTCGTGCCGAAGTATTCTGTCGAAGATGCAGTCCGCGATCTGTGCAAAGCGTTCCGTGATAGCCGGCTGCCGGGGAGTCTTGAAGATGACATCTATTTCAACGTTCGCCGCCTGAAACGGTTGAACGCCGCATGACCTCCGAACGGATTGCCGTTGTCACCGGCGGCGCGGGGTTTATCGGCTCGCACATGGTCGATGCGTTGCTCGGTCATGGGTATACCGTTCGCGTGCTCGATGATCTGACGGGGGGGCGCGAGAGTAATCTTGCGCATTTAGGACACAACGAAAAATTCTCGCTGACCGTTCGCGATATTTGTGAGCTTGATCCGAATGATAAGACGTTCGACGGTGCGACCCATGTCTTTCACTTTGCCGGTATTGGCGACATTGTCCCGTCCATTGAGCGACCGACGGATTATATGCAGACTAATGTGCAGGGCACAGTTCGTGTTCTTGAGTGTGCCCGCCATGCCGGGGTCGAAAAATTCGTCTATGCAGCATCCTCGTCGTGCTACGGATTGGCTAATGTTCCGACTCGCGAAGATCATCCGATCGACCCGCAATATCCCTATGCGCTCAGCAAGTATCTCGGTGAACAGACGGCGTTCCATTGGCACCGGATCTACGGTCTGCCGGTCAACGCGGTGAGGATATTCAATGCCTATGGGCCTCGCGTCCGGACCACCGGCGCCTATGGCGCGGTGTTCGGCGTGTTCTTCAAACAAAAACTCGAAGGGGTGCCGCTGACGATTGTTGGCGATGGCGAGCAGTGCCGAGATTTCGTGTTTGTCACCGATGTCGCCGATGCTTTTCGACGTGCCGGAGAAACAGATGCGACGGGAGAAATCTTCAACCTTGGCGGCGGGAACCCGCAGTCGGTGAACCGGCTTGTCGATCTCATCGGCGGCGGTGAGAGAGCATTCCTGCCCAAGAGGCCCGGTGAGCCGGAAACCACTTGGGCGGAAATCGGCAAGATCACACGCGACTTGGGCTGGGAACCGAAAGTTTCTTTTGAAGACGGCGTGGCACTAATGCTCGCTGATATTGAAAACTGGCGTGATGCGCCGCTATGGACACCGGATACGATCGCGACGGCGACGAAGACCTGGTTCGAGGCACTTACGTGACAGTAAACATTACCGAGCAACTCGCCGACCGCTACGGCCACAAGATCAAAACCCCAACAGAAATCCTTGATCTCATTGGCCACCGCCCGCGCGACAAGAGCGCAATCATGTGCCATGGTACGTTTGACGTGGTTCATCCGGGACACGTCCGTCATTTGCTATATGCTAAAGGCAAAGGCGAAATCTTGATTGCAAGCCTGACCTGCGATGCTCACGTCATGAAGGGTCATTCAGGTCCAAGGCCCTACGTCCCCGAAGAACTGCGTGCGATAAATCTGGCCGCGTTCGAAATGGTGGATTACGTGATCATCGACCGTGAAGCGACGCCGATCAGTAACATTAATGTTATCCAGCCCGATTTTTTCGCCAAGGGTTTTGAATACACGGAACGCGGGTTGCCGGAAAAGACCCGCGAAGAACAGGACGTAGTGGAAGCCTACGGCGGCGAAATGATATTCACGCCTGGCGATATTATATATTCATCGACATCGTTGCTGAATCTCTCGGCGCCAAGCATCGCCGGCGAGAAACTCGCTGTTATGATGCAGGCCGAGAAACTGGGCTTTGACGACCTTCGGGCAGCCCTTGATGCTTTTGACGGCAAACGCGTTCATGTTGTGGGCGACACCATCGTCGATACGTATACGCATTGTTCGCTTATCGGCAGCAATGCCAAAACACCAACTTTCAGCGTTCGTTACGAAAACAGTCAGGACTACGTCGGTGGCGCAGGTATTGTGTCGCGCCACATCGCTGAAGCGGGTGGCGATGTCGTTTTCTCGACGGTAGTCGGCGATGACCCAATGGGGCAGATGGTCGTTGACGAACTGACGACTGCAAACGTTCTGTGCAATGCCATTGTTGATAAGACGCGCCCGACAACAAATAAGAACGCCTTCATCGCGGATAGTTACCGGATGCTGAAAGTCGATACGCTCGACAACAGCACGATATCTGAACGTGTCCTGTCAGAACTGTGCAATTACGTCAAAACGACTGCCACCGATGCTATTATTTTTAGCGATTTTCGCCACGGTATTTTCAATAAGGCTACTATCCCCACGCTCAAATCTGCAATACCGGAAGAAACGTTCCGTGTCGCCGATAGCCAGGTCGCGAGCCGCTGGGGGAACATCCTGGATTTTTCTGAATTCGACCTGATAACGCCTAATGAAAAGGAAGCCCGTTTTGCACTCGGTGACCAGGAATCCGGTGTACGCCCGCTCGCACTAAGCCTGTTCGAAGAAGCCAAAGCCGGCACGCTCATCCTCAAGCTTGGCGGCCGGGGGATCATCACCTATCGCTCGAATCGGTCCGGCGATTTTCGGGCATTCTTCGCGATTGACAGTTTCACAGACGATCTCGTCGACGCGGTGGGTGCAGGCGATGCGCTGCTCGCTTATTCGACGCTTGCCATGCTGGCCACCGGAAACGAAGTGATCGCTTCCGTGCTCGGGTCCTTTGCAGCGTCGGTTGAATGCGAACGTGACGGAAACATTCCCGTTTCGCGCGACGACGTAAGTAAAAAAATCGACGCTATTGAGGGCAACATTGCCGCGCTCTGACGTTATAAGGGTCGTTGTCATGGGGCTTGGCATTCAGGGCCGCAAGCGACGGGAGATCGCGGGCACCGATGTGGTGGCGACGGTTGATCCGGTCGTTGAGGGTGCGGACTATAAATCTATCGACGATGTACCGGTTGATGCCTATGATGCGGCGCTGTTGTGCGTTCCCGACGGTCCGAAACTTGGGCTGATCGACAACCTCATCGCTAAAGGTAAGCATATCCTAGTTGAAAAGCCGATCATCGCGGCGGAGATGTCGGATATCGAGGCGCTGGCTGCAAAAGCGCGCGCCGCTGGCGTCGCTTGTTACACAGCCTACAATCACCGGTTTGAGCCGCATTTCCTTCGCATGAAGGATCTGATCGAATCGGGTGAACTAGGCGAAATCTATTTTATGCGGATGTTCTACGGCAATGGCACTGCACGGGATGTACGCAATTCCGAATGGCGCGATACCGGCGCGGGCGTTCTTCCAGACCTGGGCTCGCATCTCATCGATACCGTTCTATTTTTCTTCGGAGATACGAACCGTGAATTCCGGCCTGTCGTCTTCAATCGATTTGAAAACCGTGCGTTCGACCGATTTATTATCAGTAGTACCGGCACGCCGGAAATTGAGCTCGAGATGACGCTACTCTCCTGGAGAAATCATTTTACGTGCGATGTTTTTACAGAGAATGGCTCAGCTCATATCGATTCGTTGTGCAAATGGGGCCCTTCGACATTCACGCGGCGCACTCGCGTATTGCCGTCTGGCAGGCCACCGGAAGAATCTATCGTCTTGACCCAGTCCGACCCGACCTGGGAACTAGAATACACACATTTCAAATCGCTCTGCGAAACTGGCGTGGTCAATCTTGATAAAGATGTGACGATTAACCGAGCGCTCGCTTCAGTTGCGAACGCCACGGACTTGGATCACGGTGCATGGCTGGCTTGACCGTCGGCTTCGCCGGCCTTTCGCACCTGGGTATTGTTTCAGGATGTGCGGCCGCCGAGAAAGGCTTCAATGTCGTTGGATACGACGATGAGGCGGCGGTTGTGGATGCGCTGGCAGGTGGCATCCTCCCGGTGGTTGAGCCCGATCTCCCCGAGACATTCGAGCGCAATATCGACCGACTTACCTTCACGTCGAAACCAGGCGACCTCACGGTTTGCGATATTGTCTATATTTCCCGAGATGTCCCGACGGATGACCAGGGTATCAGTGATGTTTCGGCAATTACCGATCTTATCGAAAGGGTGCAGCCATATATCCGCCAGGATGCGGTTATTGTCATGTTGAGCCAGGTCCCGCCAGGCTTTACCCGCAAGCTGTTTGATGCTGATCCACGGTTCTACTATCAAGTAGAGACTTTGATTTTTGGTCGGGCGGTCCAGCGCGCGCTTCTACCGGAGCGGCTGATCGTCGGCTCTGCCGACGCGACCCAGCCACTACCCGAAGTATTCAACGCAGTTCTATCTGTCTTCAACTGCCCGATCCTGCCCATGCGATTCGAAAGTGCGGAACTTGCAAAGATCTCGATCAACATGTGCCTAGTCGCATCGATCGGGGTTGCGAACACGATGGCAGGAGTTTGCGAGACCGTCGGTGCCGACTGGTCGGAGATCGTACCAGCATTGCGGCTCGATGCCCGTATCGGTCCTTCAGCTTATCTCAAGCCCGGCCTTGGTCTGGCCGGCGGCAATCTTGAGCGTGATCTCGCGACGGTCATCAACCTGGCCGACGCCCATGATCAGGATCACGGAATTGTCGATGCGTGGATCGCAAACAGTAATATCCGAAAAGACTGGGCGTATGAAATGTTGGCCACCTTGGTACTGGGCGACAAGCCGCAAGCACGAATAGCCATCCTGGGGCTCTCCTATAAGGAAAATACACACAGCGTAAAGAACGCAGCGTCACTGAAATTTCTATCCCGCCTCGTTGGGCACGACACTGTGGTCTATGACCCGGTTGTCGATGGCGCGAAAGCGGCCCCCGGTTCCGTCGTTGCTACTTCAGCGATGGACGCGGTCGCGGATGCAGATGTTGTGGTGCTGATGACGCCATGGCCGGAATTTTCAACCCTCAACTCCTCTGATGTCGCCGCTGTAATGCGGGGCCGAGTGATGATCGATCCATATGCGTTGATTGATCGAAAGGATGCTGTTGCTGCCGGTTTCGCCTATGCAACACTCGGAGCTGAAACCGCTAATCCGCAGGAGAACGCGCATGCTTAAGCATATGCAAACACGCCCAACCAACCCGACCCGCGTTGTCGTTCTTGGAGCGGCCGGGTTTGTTGGAAGTGCGTCTGTCGATCTACTTCGGGCAAACAGCATCCCGGTTGAGGCGATTGCCCGCGCAGATATCGATCTTCTGTCCCCGTCGGCCGCCGATGACCTGGCGGCCTTGCTGCGTGCCAATGACAGCCTCGTCGTTGTATCGGCTAACGCACCGTGCAAAGACAGCGTGATGCTGCGTGAAAACATCTCAATGATGGAAACGGTATGCGGTGCCCTGACGAAACAGTCTGTCGCACATGTGGTCTATATCAGCTCCGATGCGGTCTACGGCGATGAACCGATCCCGTTGACAGAAGCATCTCCCGCCGCACCGGGGTCTATGCATGGTGTGATGCACCTTACCCGTGAATTGATGCTGGGCGACTGCGTATCTGGACCGTTTGCCATCATACGGCCGACGTTAATTTACGGTGCCGCCGATCCACATAACGGGTATGGACCCAACCGTTTTCGACGGCTGGCCGCTGCTGGAGATGACATCGTTTTGTTTGGTGATGGCGAAGAACGCCGCGATCACGTTCTTGTCGATGACGTTGCGGAACTCGTTCTTCGGATTCTGCGTCATTGCAGCGCAGGTGTTCTCAATATCGCAACTGGCGCGGTCACTTCCTTCTATGACATTGCCAACGATGTCTCGGATATGTTCGATACTGCGACAAAGATAAAATCGTCTCCCCGCGTGGGGCCGATGCCCCATAACGGATACCGGCCGTTCGACCCCGCCGCGACCTCTTCCGCTTTTCCCGATTTCGTTTATACGTCGCTGGCTGACGGATTGCGGCAAACCCATAACGAGATGCTGAACAACAATCATGGCTGAACTGGATCTTCTGCGTGCACTGCCGAAAGGCGGTAAGCGCAATGTTAAAGCGCGCGTGACCGAAAAATCCGACGAGAGCATCAGAATATCGAAGGAATACGGTGAGCTTTATTTCGATGGCCCCAGAGAATACGGCTATGGCGGATACGGTTACGATGGCCGCTGGCAGCCTGTCGCCCGGGATATTGTGGATCATTTCGGTCTAGGCCCGGGATCCCGTATTCTCGATGTCGGTTGCGCCAAGGGGTTTTTGGTCAAAGACCTGCTCGGCGCCTGCCCGGGCATTGAAGCATTCGGGCTCGATATTTCCGAATACGCTCTGATGAATTGTGAACCTGAAGTGATTGGCCGGCTTCATCAGGGAACAGCCGAAAGCCTCCCGTTTCCGGATGGTAGTTTTGACGCTGTCATATGTCTGAACACTCTACACAACCTGCCACGCGAACGCTGCATCACCGCGCTGCGCGAGGTGGAACGCCTCGCCCCCGGCAACGGGTTTATTACTGTTGATTCATACCGCACCCAGGAACAGCGGGACCTATTTATGGAATGGGTTCTGACGGCGGAATTTCATGATTTCACCGATGGTTGGATTTCCCTGTTCAATGAGGCCGGCTACACCGGCGACTACAACTGGACAATTATTGAATGAGCCTCGTGCGGCCCTTCATCACCGACTGACCGGAGCATTGGCATGACGCTAAAAAACTCTTTTGATCCCGCCGTCGCGGAACAAAGGTGCGGTGCCTACCGACGCCGCATCTTGGAAATTTCCCAACAGGTGACGGCGCTGCACATGGCAGGGGCCTATTCGTGCACGGAACTTGTCGATGCGGCATATAACGGCTTCATGCGGCGCGATGCAGATGGCAGTTCTCCGGACACCTTTCTGATCTCCAAGGGTCATGGCTGTATGATTCAGTATGTGATTCTCGAAGATCTTGGCGTTCTCTCACGCGAGGACCTTGACCGGTATTGCACTGCAGACGGGCAGCTCGGTTGCCACCCTGACTATGGAGTACCCGGTATAGAGGCGTCGACGGGCTCGCTGGGACATGGTTTGTCGATGACGGTGGGCATGGCCTATGCCGAGCGCATTCGGAAAACCGACGGTCAGGTTTTTGCCGTTCTCAGCGATGGCGAGCTGCAGGAAGGGTCGACCTGGGAGGCGTTGATGATGGCGTCGTCCCTTTGCCTCACCAATCTGGTTGCGTTGATCGACAACAACGATTTCCAGAGTCTCGGGCGAACTTCCGAAACCCATCCAAGTTTCTATCCATTGGCTGAGAAATTCGAATCATTCGGCTGGGAAGTTGGTGAAACCGATGGACATGACTCCGGCGCGATATACGAAGCGGTAACGGCTCGTTCGGGTGACAAGCCTTTTGCTCTGATCGGCGCTACGACAAAAGGCAAAGGTGTCAGTTACATGGAAAACATTCCGATGTGGCATTACAGGTCGCCGAATAAAGAAGAATACGAGCAGGCCATGCGCGAACTTGGGGGTGCCGAATGAGAAATGCATTTTCCGAAGCACTGTATGAATCTGCGCTCGAAGACGAACGTGTCTGTATCGTCGTGGCGGATATTTCACCCGCCGGCAGCATGGCGGATTTCCAGCGCGATCATTCGGACCGCTTTCTGAATGTGGGAGTCGCAGAGCAGTCGATGATCGGCATTTGCGCCGGCATGGCTCTCAAGGGCTTGAGGCCGTTCGCCTATACGATTGCGACTTTTACTCTCTACCGTCCGTTCGAAATGGTGCGTGACGATCTTTGCTATCAGAATTTGTCGGTAACGGTTGTCGGTATGGGCGCCGGCATCGTGTATTCGACGCTGGGTGGTACCCATCATACCCAGGAAGATATCGCCGTTGCCGGGGCAATACCCAACATGCGGATTCTGACCCCCTGCGATCCGCTGGAAACGCGGGAAATGACCAGGTTCTGTGCGTTGGAGAACAAGGGGCCCCTATATCTGAGGCTGGGCAAGGCAGGTGAGCCGAATCTGACTGAAAATGCCGTCGAGGGATTCGAATTCGGTAAGGTCCGGACGATCCGGCAGGGCAGTGATATCTGCATCATGGCACATGGCGCGATCATGTCGATGGCACTGGAAATCGCTGACGAGCTTGAAGCGGGCGGCGCATCGGTCAGTGTCGTCAACGTGCACACGCTGAAGCCGATAGATCGGGAAGGCATCGCCCGAAATCTTAAAAACCATGCCCGCGTCGTTGTCATTGAGGAGCATGCGCCGATCGGTGGTCTGGCGACCCACGCTAAATCGATCGCCTGGGACGAACGCGCGATGTGTGATCTCAAGGTGTTCACGCTCGCCGATGAATTCATCCATTGTTATGGCAGTCATGATGAATTACGTGCCGCCCATGGGCTCGGTAAGGAACACATTCTTGGCGAACTTCGCAAAAGCTAGCGCAGGTCAGATCTGATGGAAATTAGGTATCGAGATCTCAGCGTAACGGATACCGCGTTGCGTGCTCGGCTACTTGAATCGATCGACAAGGTGCTTCAGCACGGCCGCTTTATTCTAGGGCCGGAACATAACGAGTTTGAAGAACGAATGGCGGCATATTGCGGCCGTCAACATGGGATCGGTGTTAACTCCGGGACGGACGCATTATTTCTGGCGCTGAAGGCGGCCGGCATCGGCGAGGGCGATGAGGTTATCACCACGCCGCTTTCCTGGATTGCGACGGCAAACGCGATCGTCCTGGTGGGGGCCACGCCGGTCTTTGCCGATATCCGCTATGATCTGAATATCGACCCGGGGGCCATCGAAGCACTGATCACGAACCGGACACGTGCCATCATTCCCGTCCATTTTACCGGCCAGATGTGTGAGATGGAAACCATTATGGAGATCGCTTCGCGGCACGATCTTCTCGTCATTGAAGATGGTGCCCAGGCGTTCGGCGCGCAACGCAACGACCGGGTCTGCGGGTCTTACGGCACGATGAGCTGCTTCAGCATGAACCCAATGAAGGTTTATAATGGGTATGGTGAAGCCGGTGCTATCGTTACCGATGACGCAGAGATTCGTGAAAAACTGACGATCCTGCGGTATGGCGGCACTATCAACAAACAGGATTGCGTCTACCCGAGCCTCAATGGTCGGCTCGACACTATTCAGGCGACGATGCTAGTCATCAGCCTGGATTATCTTGAAGAGAAAATCGAGAAACGCCGCGAGATTGCAGCGCTGTATAACGACCGGCTGGACAATGTGGTTCGTTGCCCGCGCGAACTACCCGGGAACAAACATATTTACTACGCCTATTCGGTGCTAGCCGATGACCGGGATGCCCTTATGAGCCACCTCGCCGAACGTGGGGTCGAAACCCAGGTGCAGCACCCAATCCCTATGCCGCGACACACCGCCTATCGCGATCGTTTTGATGTCGAGATTCCAGTTGCGGAGCGCGCGGCGAACGAAATTCTGTGCCTGCCAAACCAGGAGGATCTGATTGGCGAACGCGAGGTCGATTACGTGACGGGCTGTATCCGAGAGTTTTACCGCTTATGAAGATCCCGTCCGGTTTTGCTCGGATCAATGACGAAGTTTACGTCGCCGATGGAAATCCGACCATCGTTACGGATGACGCGATAGCCTTCCTGAAATTCGTTGCAGAGAAGAACCGGCGGGGTCGGGCGCGGCTATGTGCGCATCCCGGAAACGACGATGCGCTGCATGAAATGCTGATAGCCCATACTGGTGGCGCGTATGTGCAACCTCACAAACATCGCGGCAAAAGCGAATCTTTTCACATTGTCGAAGGAAGGCTGAAGATCTTTCTGTTCGGCGATGATGCGACCTGGAAACAAACGATCCAGATGGCGAAGCCGGGCGGCGGGGGTTCGTTCTTTTACCGACTGCATTCGGAGACGTTTCATTCCGTATTGCCGGAGACGGATTTCGTTGTTTTCCACGAAGTGACGAACGGCCCATTCGACATCGCTGACAGGGTCGACGCCGAATGGGCGCCCGCTGAAGACGGCGATCCAGCACTGCAATCCGCATTCATAGAAGCCTGGCTCAAAGGCGCTGGGCTTCCAGCTGGGGCTTCCCACTCCGGCACCCAAGGAGGAACAACATGAGCGATTCTAAGAAGCTGTGGGAGGAAGTCGACAGCGAAATCACGGCCACACCAATAGAACTCGGGCGATACGCGTCAGATGATTATGCTAATGACCCAAAGCATTTTGCCTTTGTGACGTCGCGGTACAAATTTGCGTCGAAGATGCTTGGAGGCATGGATACTGTGATGGAGGTCGGTTGCGGCGATGGTTTTGGTGCGCCGCTGGTAGCCGATGCAGTAGGTAGGCTGATCTGCGCAGATATAAATGCGCCGCTGCTAAAGGACACAGAGCGCCGTCACAAGAATTTCGTGAAAAACGCGACATATGAATATTTCGACTTTCGTGAAGGGTTCTATAAACCGAAAGTCGATGCTGTTTATATGATCGATGTCATCGAACATATATTTCCGGGCGAAGAAGGCGCCTTCATGGCTAATCTGACTGAATCGATTCGTGATCATGGGGTGATGCTGATTGGCACGCCAAATAAATCGGCTGAACAATATGCATCTGAATGGTCATGCAAGGGGCATATCAATTTAAAAACGCAGGATACGCTGCGCGCGCTTGGGCTAAAATATTTTCACAACGTTTTTCTGTTTGGCATGAACGACGAGGTTGTGCATACGGGCTACGCGCCGATGTGTCATTTTATCTGGGCACTCTGCGTGACTCCCAGGCGATAAGGTCTCTCGAAATCTATCCGGCTGCGCGTAAGTAAGATGGACAACAAAGCAGGTTCTGGCATTTGCCCCGCTTGCGGCGCTGCCAATAGCATTGTGCGCGAATTTCCCTTTCCATTGTTCCGACACCTAGACTTCGTGCGCCTCGATACCGAGACGGGGAGATTGGGTGAATGTAGCAGTTGCGGGACAATCTTTCGCATTGCGAAGGCTCAAACGTTGCAAGACATCGACGCCCTGTATCGCAGCGAACTCTACGCGGCCCATGAAGAGGTGCACGCGATCTCGGTCCCCGGTGGGGCGGATCCAGTTCCGGCATCGAGAGTTCAGGCCGAAGCTCTTGTCGGGGTTTTACCCGACTTTCCGCCTCGAATTCTCGATTTTGGGTGTTTTAACGGTCGGTTGTTGCAGGAGTTCTCCACCCTCCGCCCAGATGCCACGCTCGTCGGCTACGATGTAGCGCCACGCGACGGTTTTCCGACGGGCGGTGCGTTCACATTAGAGACTGGTGACTGGCGAGATATTGATGGTCCTTTCGACCTGATCTGCATGTCACATAGCATCCAGTACGTCCGCGAAATCGCCGAACTGATGTATCAGATCCGTGCCTGGATCAACCCGGCTGGAGCAATTTTTATCCAGACTCCGGACATCTTGAAAAAACCTTGTGCGCTCCTGCTTGGAGACCTTCACTATCATTTTTCCGAGACCACGCTGACTGCGCTGATGTCTGAACTCGGGTTCCGAGTGAAAATGCTTCAAGACATGCCTTTTCCACGCGATGTCACACTGCTCGGACGCGTTGGTGATCGAGTTGAACGCGATGTGTCCGAATTCTCTGGGGTATCGGTTCTTGAGTCGGCACATAACCATGTGCGGGCACTTTCAAACGCTATTGGCGCCCATGGCAGTAAGCCTGCCGACGGAATTCTGGGCACGACGATCGAGGCTGCTTTTCTTGATGAAGAGCTTGGGGGTCGAACACGGTTTTTTGTTGACGAAAATCCCAAACGGATTGGCCAGACATTTCGCGGCCGCCAGATTTTGCATCCGCAGGACGTGACGGCGAGTTCCGTCGTTCTTGTACCACTTGGCAGTCAAACGGTGCCGGTCGCGGAGCGACTTTCGGCCAAATATTCGGCCAGTTTCGTCGTTTTATGAGCCAGACTGGGCCGACACCTCTAACGCCTGACGATGGGCCCACCGAGGCAATTCAGTCGGGAAACTGGCCACGTTTTCAAGATATACCCGAACCGAGAATGGTCGCGCTGTACACCGCGAATGGAAGCGGCACAAAGTTATATCAGGGATTCATAGACGGACACCCCGAGGTTTATATGGTGCCAGCATACCCGTTGATGTATTTTTACGCGCATTGGGAGGAATGGTCGTCCGAAATGCCTACCGACCGAACGTGGGCGGATATAATCGACGTATTTTGTGTGAAGCACGCGTCGGTGATTGATACGCGGCGCATTTCGGGATTCGATGGCCTGGCTGAGCTGGGCGATGACCGGAGTGAATTCATTGCGATAGATGAGGCTGTGTTTCGGAGCTATCTAGCGCATCTATTGGCAAACGAGGCCATCTCCGGGCGCACTTTTCTGCTCGCTGTTCATTACGCTTACGCCTATTGTCGTAACGAAAACCTTAAACTAAAAACGGTGCTCGTGTACCATATCCATGTCCACGAATATTTGCCTCAATATCTGATTCCCGACTTCCCTGAACTGCTGATCATTGGCACAGTTCGCGATCCTCGATCGAATTTTTCGGGCCGCTACAATTCAAGTGAAGTCGCGGTCGACGCTCATCGCTATGACGCGACTGATGCGGCAATTTTCAAGCGCCGGGTCTATTATTTTATCAGCAGGTATCTCTATGAGAGTCTCGAGGTACTGAGTGGTGTTTCTGAAGACCGGCTCCGCGTCGTGCGCCATGAAGATCTATTCTACGATGCGCCAGCGGTGCTCCGTAAAACTGCTGCCTTTATCGGGATTTCCGAACATCCGTGCTTGAGCCAGATCACGTTTGGCGGCCAGTTATGGTGGGGAGATCAGATTTACGACATGGAGCCGATGAACACGGTCAATCCGCGGATTGTTTCCGAATCCTGGAAGAAAAAGATCGGTCGTCGTGACTGGTATGTATTCGAGGGCCTTTTCAGGAATTACATGCGGAAATACGGTTATGAACCCGAGTTGTATACCGCGAACGGGTGGATCGAGCGCATACGCCTTTATCTGACGATGCTGCTGCCGTCGACGGTCGAATGGGGTGTTTTTATCGACTATCTGCGACCCACCTCGTTTGCCAAATTTATCCGTGCCTGCTGCGACGAAGCTTCAGGTCGAACGCCGTTTAAGGATTATGGCTTCAATGCGTTTTATCGGCACAAATGGACGCAGAAGGATCTTCGGATTTGGCGCCCCCGGAGATATCGCGAATACTTGAAGAAGTGCCTGCAAAACCGTGAAGTCAGCCGGGGGCTCGGCGCCTTTATATCGCTTCGGATCGCACAAACAGTTTTTGTCGCCATCAATCTAATACGCTATGTGACTGCAATCATAAGCTGTCCGGTCTATCTTGTCCGCCGCTGGAGAGTGACCGCCGGCCGATTTTGGCGTGCGGCGCGGCATGATGAGATACTGCCCGATACGCTGCCATGACCCGAAAGAATTAAGACCCATGCCGACATCGTCAGACAAAACGCGCAAAGAATTAATCTGGGAGAGGCAGGAACGCGCCGAAAGGCCGGCGGCTTCGGCGTGCACGCGCATCAGCGCAGCTCTTCTGTTTGGCCTTGCCGGTTTGCTGCGGCCTTTTGGACGGCTGAGAATTGGAATCCTGCACCATCAGACGATGGGCCGGTTTTACGGCAATACCGAATATTTTCTGCGTCTGCGCAAATTCAGTCCTTCGCGGGGTCGTGAAATCGTCCGACTCGTTGCTGGGGACCGGCCAGTCAATAGCCAGATTCTTAAGATGATCCGCCGCCGCGTTAAGGTGATTAGCTCGAATCGTATTCGCCGTCTGCTCGAAGACATTCGTAACTTCACACCCGATCACTTTATCTGGATTGACCTCGGTTGCACCGGTTGGCTGCGCGGCGCGGAGTGGAGCCAGCCCGGGCCACAACTCTCCTTCACGTCTGAAGAGCATGAGCGCGGACAGGCGCTACTGCGCGAACTCGGTGTCCCGGAGGGCGGGGCGTATGTTTGCATTTTTGCCAAGGATCGGGGTTATTCGGATAATCCGGACACCCCGCCGGACCCTGATAGCTATTGGGGCACAAAAGATTTCCGAAACTGTGATATCAAGGGATACATCGCGGCGGCCGAATATCTTGCCGAACGCGGTATTCGCGTGCTGCGCATGGGTGTCCATACACCTGCCGAATTGCTTCCGGCGGGGCTGCATCCGAATATCGTCGATTACACCGGCGTAGTGCGCCCGACCCTCAGCGATCCAGATTTCGCGGACACATATCTACAGGCCACGTGCAAATTTTTTGTCGGAACAGGGTCCGGAATATACATTCTCTCGTCGATGTTCGGGGTACCAGTGGCCTACGCAAATATGCTGCCATACGGGGAATGCGGGCGGATGCCCCACGATATCGTTATTTTCAAGAATTCGCGTTACAAGCGCAGCGGAGAATTGATCCCATACCGCCACATGATTGCCCGGGGTGTGGACAGCGACTGGTTGACCTTGGACGAACTGGAAAAACTTGATGCTGACGGCGTTGAGTTTCTCGAAAACACGCCGGACGAAATCCTCGCCCTGGTCCGTGAAATGAACGAACGGCTCGATGGTGAATGGCAACCTGAATCTGACGACGACATGTTGCAGAGCCGTTTCATTGAAATATCTCCCGCCCGCCATTTTGACGGCTCTGGATTCCCAGGCAGGGTCGGAGCGTTATTCCTACGTGATCACCGCGAGTTAATATGATAGTCTTTGGGGCTTAACGCCATGATTTTACTAGATTCTAAGATTTCACCGCCGTCGCCGGACGTCCTCTCGAGTATCGATGCAGAGTTGCTTAGTGCGTTTCCTGGGAGTGGAATCCGTCGGGTGCTTTTTGTCGCGCCCCCCGACACACAAATGGAACGGTTCAACTTTGAAGTAGCGAAACGGGGTCGTTACAGCAACTACCCTCCCTACGGAGTAGGCGTACTCGCCACCCATCCATCGGCGCGACACTAAAGGTCTAGCGCAGGCCAACGACCGCTCCGCGATAACGTTTGTCTGCGTTGCAAAAGCCATTCCGCAGAGCAGAAATCTCTTTCAGTCTATGTACTCATCCAATGCCAACCCGTACGCCAGTTCAGGCTATGCCCCGTCAACGGAAGATCGGAAGAGACATTTTCTCGTCGCCATTGCAAGGGATTGGTGCGTGAATACCGTCCGCATCTTATTCCACCGCGTCACGCCGATGGATGTGCAGCGAGCACTGATATGAGAAGTCCCCTCTCGAGCTTATTGAACCTGGGTTGCCGACTCGTCTTTGTCGTTATCGGAATCCCTGTTTTGTGGGTATTTGAAGCTATATACCCGATCCGGATCGGGGAACTTCTTGAAGATCGGATCGGCCATCTGGCGTCCAATACCGAGTTATATGTCCGGCTTGCCCGCCAGTCTGCCGAGAAACCCGCTGGAAAGACTATTTTTTTCGCGTGGAATCCCGCCAACCGGCCTCTTTTGGAGATATGGAAAAGATACTTGCCGATTGTCGAGAACAAGTCCGCCCGTCGTTTTTTCATAGCCTGCCGCCCCTTTATTTCCCGGACACGATTTTACTGCCCGCTCCCGAATATTCCGGTTATCGAGCACGAAGCGTATCTTAACGAACCGCCGGTCATTCAATTTACCCGCGCCGAAGACGAGCGAGGGCGCGCCGGTCTTCTGGCCATGGGGGTTTCGCCGGATGACTGGTTCGTATGCGTGCACGCCCGCGACCCATCCTATATCGCTTACCGGAAAGGCTTTGGAAAAGCAGAAAATCAATCCAGTTATCTTGACTGTTCGATCGAAAACTACATCCCTGCCATGCAGTGGATAGCTAAACAGGGCGGCGTTGCAATCCGAGTCGGGTCGCACGTCGCAAACGCACTGCCGGACTGTGGTCCCCGGATCATCGACTACGCCAAGCTACACCGTGACCCTTTTATGGACATTTATCTCAGCGCCCGCTGCCGGTTTTTTCTAGGAAACAATTCGGGGCTCATCACTGTTGCGCGGATATTCAATGTTCCCTGGGCGGCCGCAAACCTCTGTCCGATGCCATGGGTCGGCAAGGCGGGCTGGCGAAATATGGACAACCCGAAACTACTCCGACGCAACAGCGATGGCCATATCATGACCTTCCCGGAAATCGCAGCGATGGGACTTCTTGAATGCTATGGTGATGAACCTGAGCGGTTACGAATGCTTTTCACTCCTGAGACATACGAGAAGCTTGGTTACACATGGATCGAAAATAGCCCGGAAGACGTGCTGGCAATATGTATGGACATGTTCGACATGTCCGAAGGACGCCCTCTCGATTCTGAAGGCCTGCGTCTTCAGGACGCGTTTAACCGGCTATATACCATGGGGTATACTCATCTTAACGGCGGTGGGATTTCCCCTCGCTTCGCTTTGCTTCACCGTCATCTGATAGAGCCGGAAACAACAATGCAATCTGATACGCCGTCAGCGTCCGCACCAGGAGGCAGATCATGAAAACCCTGCCCATACCTGCCCCGAGCATCTTCATCATCGGGCTGTCATCGGCGGGAAAGTCGACGCTTGCCAATCTTTTGATCAAACGGCTCCGCGCTGACGGTTATCCATCAATCCTGCTGGACGGCGACCACGTCAGAAGAGTTTACGGCAACAGCCTCGGCTTTGATCCAGATTCTCGGCGCATTCAAACCGACCGGGTTCTCAAACTCGCCCAACTAACGTCGGAGCAGGGGATTATTCCCGTCGCCGCGATTATTCACCCCTTCGAAGAAAACCGCGCAAAGTGCCGCGATACGCTCCCCGGATATTTCGAAGCTCACCTGAGATGCGACGTCGATGTTTGTCGCTCCAGAGACACAAAAAACGTTTATCCGAATGACGACGGACAGGCAGAGAACGTCGTCGGACTGAATATCGAATTCGAAGAGCCGGTAAACGCCGATCTAGTTCTAGACAGCGCGAAAACAGCACCTGAAGACCTGGCGGACACCATCTATCGGGCAATTCAGCCGGCTTTATCATCGGCATCAGCGACAGAGACGTTGCAGGCAAAAGCCTGATCAGAATTCAACGAATAAGGGAAGCGATCCAATGTGCGGAATATTTGGCGGTGTCGGCGCGACGCAGCAGGAAGTGCGGAAAAGCCTGGAACTTATCCGCCGCGGAAACGACGGCATCACCACCCGTGAATACCGTGATGTCGTCCTCGGCGCCCGGCGGCATCTCGTAAAACAGTCCCGTAAACCCGACGTCGCACCGGGCGAATCGGACCAGCCGTATGAATCAGAAGACGGTCAAATCCATCTCGTCTTCAATGGCGAGCTATATAACTTTGCAGACTTACGCGACGAGCTTCAGGCTGCGGGCATAACCTTTTCGACCGAAGGCGATACAGAAGTGTTTCTCCGCATGTACGAAGCATACGGCGATGCATTTTGCGACGGTCCGCGGAAATTCGATTCCCTGTTTTCCTTGGCTGTACACGACCAGTCGAAAAACACGCTGCTAATCACCCGAGACTGGCCCGGCCGTATCCCGCTATTCTACTTCTACGACAAGGACTCACGCGTATTCCTGTTTTCGAGCGAACTAAAAGGGTTCGCGGCGATCGACCGGATTTCTCTGGCCGATCCTGTCGAACTCGTCCCGGGAACGATGGCCATTCTAGACCTGGAATCGTTCGAACTTTCTATCCGGCCGGTCTTCTCGCCGCAGCCCGTCAAAACGGAACACCCCCTGTCGGAAGTCAGCCGCGAATTTCACCTGCGCCTGAAACGGTCGGCGGCCAATCGGACCATGGGCGACGTGCCCATCTGCACCATGCTGTCGGGCGGAATCGACAGCGTAATGACGTCCTACTACGTGCTTTCCAGTATTGATTTCGACCGGGTAGATTTCCAGCCGACCTCTTATGTGTATGCGATTTCTGATTACGAATCAGAAGACATCCGACGTGCCAAGAACGCCGCGGAAGGTTTCGAGGATATCGGCCTTACGCTTAAAGAGATTCGGACGTCCGGCGATCAGCTTGTCGAAGACCTGCCGGACATCATCCACACATTCGAGATGCGCAAGATCAAAGCGCTCAGCGTCTACCCTTTGCCGATCTATTATTATCTCGGGCCGGTCATGCATGCCGACGGCTTCAAGGTTACAATCGGCGGCCACGGGGTGGATGAACTTCTGGGGGCATATGACGCCTGGAAAGAACTCAAAGCATCACACAAAGCTCAAGTGACGCTGAAAAGCCGCCTCGCCTTCATCAACTCGATATACGAAAATATGATGCGGCGGGCATCGATCATCTTTATGAACCGCGGTCCGATAGAAGCGCGGTTCCCGTTTCTTGAAACGAACGTCTGTGAATATGCGTTGGGAATCGATCGGCGGTGGCTGTCAATGAGCACAGAGAACGTTGAATACCTATTGAGCGAAATGGACAAACGTTCAGGGCCCGATGCCGACTGGACCGAACAGATGCACGAAACACACCGGTATCTGAGCGCATATCTGGACAACAACGGCGCCCATCCGGAGAATGCGGACGAAGAAACTATCCATGAAATGGAAAAGCTTTTCTGGAAACTGCCCCTGATAGGCGCCGGAATCCACGCGTCGGACGAATCTTTTCTGCCAATCAAGGTTTTGTTCAACCCCAAATTGCGCGGCCAACACGGATCGGGAATCACCTCTCTAGAAGACCGGG
This sequence comes from Alphaproteobacteria bacterium MarineAlpha11_Bin1, assembly GCA_002937455.1. Next base: position 193,830 of record PTJZ01000004.1, on the reverse strand, counting down.
TACTGGAACGGTATCGCGATCTCGGAACCACCGATCAAGAAATTTTTCACCAGATGGCAGCTAAGGCCTTCAACATCGATGCCGAAGCTGTCTGATCCCGCAGTCTCGGCCGGCAGTGCCGTATGGCCGGCATCCCCCTATGGCGGCGAGCTGGTCGATCTTACAACCGATCAATCCGAAATTACCGACCGCGCGCTATCGGCTACGAAAAGGCTAATTCTTACAGCCACCCAGACCATTCATCTGAGAAATATCGGGACTGGATGCTACAGCCCGCTGACTGGATTTATGACACAGGTCGATTTCCAGTCGGTGTTAGCCCATGGAAAGTTGTCTAACGGCCTAGACTGGAAGGTACCCGTTCTCTTTCACGTCGAGGAAAAGAACTGCACCGAGTTCAGGGAAGGCGCTGACGTAGCTCTCTGCAATGCCGGCGGCCACGTGGTTGCAACGATGACCGTTGAAAGCCTTTTCGACGTTGATCCCGACGCCTACTGCGACACCGTAATGGGGACCTGCGATCGGAGGCATCCCGGCGTTGCGCGGATACGGGAACAAAGTCGACTATGTATTGGCGGTCCGGTAAAGCTGTGCGGATCAAAAATAACCGCCGAACGCTTTGAAAACGCACCGGCCCGTATCAGGGCTCAGCTGGAAAGTTCCGGTGCCGGAGAATTCGCCGCATTTTCAACACGAAATATCAGCCACCGGGGGCACGAATATCAGCACCGGGTGGCGCTGGACAGAGCCGGGTTCCTGGGTATTCACGTTATTACTGGCGCCGCCGTGGCAGGAAATTTCATGTCTGATGTAGTGCTAGATACGTACCAGATGCTGACAGAGGAAATCTACCCACCTGGCAAAACTCTACTGAATAATATGCGTTTGCCGCCTATCTACGCGGGCCCGAAAGAAGCCTTCCTACAGGCGACGGTTCTGCAAAATATGGGGTTCACTCACTTCATCGTTGGGCGCGACCACGCCGGCGTTGGCAATTATTACAGCAGATATGAATCGCAGGAAATTTTCGCCGCGGGTTCGACGCTCGATATTCTGATCATGGCGTTGCCAGAGCCCCAATACTGCCCCCACTGCAACGATATCGTAACTGAAGGCGAGTGCCAGCACCCAGACGATCTGAAGAAACTAAACGGCAGAGATGTCCGCCGGTTTCTAGCCGCTGAGGATTACAGCGCACTCAATGAAATACTCCGCCCCGAAGTGCGTGATATGATTATAGCCCGACACAGTGCTGGGTCGATTTTCGTTGAAAGCTAGGCTTCGACGTCGCGCTGGAAAAATAAACTCCCGAAACAATCTTTTAAAGGCATCCTAGAAATCGCCAGCACACCTCAGTCCACCAATCTGGAGAGTATTCTCCGCATCATTCGGCTACTTAACACTAGGCGTCGCGTCCAATTGTTTGGCGTATTTTTGCTGATGATTGTCAGCGCGTTTCTTGAAATGCTCAACATTGGCCTTTTCCTCCCGCTAATGCACGTTTTGCTCAACCGGGAGGGCGAAAGCAACGCGGTCATCGATTTCATTTCAGGACTAGGTCTTGATCTGTTATCCATCGGCACAACGCCATTCGGCCTTATCGCAGGCGTGCTAATCACCGTCTTCGTAATCAAAAATATTTTTATTATTTTCGCAATTTATCTTCAGGCAAGGTTCATCTCTGATTTGCGCGCTTTTTTTACAGTGCGCCTTGTCGAGGGATATGCCCGACGCCGTTACGAGGAGCATCTCTCTGTGAACAGTGCACACGCCGTGCACGATATCTCTCAAACGGCGCCGTCCGTGGTCGGTAGTATTTTACAGTCGGGGATAGGAATATTGATGGAGATCCTCCTCGCATCTGGAGCGCTAGCCGCACTGATCGTCATGGATCTGGGTTCAGCCTTGATTGCGGGCGGGTTCGTTGTTGCAGCTCTCACCCTTTATTATCTGGCAATCCGAAGAAAGGTTTATGAATTAAGCGGGAAAGCGTTATCGTTTAGTCGGCTTCAGAGCCGTTTCGGGCACTTTTTCCTTGGCGCGGTTAAGGAAAGTATGGTGTTACGCCGTGGCGATTATTTTGTGAGTAGGATTCGATTAGTCGCGAATGACCTTGCAAAAATCAATTCAGGCTTAAGCGTTATCGCGCAGTTGCCGCGAATATACGGCGAGATAGCTATCGTCGGCGCCATTGTCTTGGTCACGGCGCACATCATAGATCGCCAAGGATCTGCAGAGGCGGCTTTGCCACTCTTAGCAGTATTCGTCGCCGCCGCATTTCGCGTATTACCGTCAGCAAATCGCATTACCCACTATTTTTCTTCTCTACGCCAGACAGCGCCTTTACTAGAGTCAATATATCCAGACCTTGAAAAAGCAGCGCGACACCAGGATTACGAAAGTGAAGTTCAGGCTATACGAGACCAGGATTCTGAACAGATAGTGCTGAGCCAGAATATTACCATCCAGAATGTTTCTTATCGTTATCCTAATGCGAAGGACTGGACACTTCGAGATATCGATATCACGGTAAACAAGGGAGAAGCTGTTGCCTTTGTAGGTCGAACCGGCGCCGGAAAAAGCACTATAATCGACATTGTGCTCGGACTGCTGCCGCCAACAGAGGGGCGCATCCTCATAGACGGAGAAATCGTCGAAGCAAGTCCGAACTTTTGGCGGGGACGGATCGGCTATGTACCCCAGAGCATATATTTGATGGATGATACGTTGCGGCGTAACATTGCAATAGGAATACCAGATAACGAGATAGACGACAAACGCCTCGCCGAGGTGATTTGTCTTGCTCAACTTGAAGACGTTCTTTCGTCCCTTAGTAACGGGCTCGACTCGGAAATTGGTGAACGGGGCATTCGATTGTCTGGCGGGCAGCGCCAGCGTATTGGTATAGCGAGAGCCCTTTATAACGATCCGGAAGTACTGGTGTTGGACGAGGCCACATCCGCTTTGGACAACAGCACAGAAAGAGACATAGAAAAAGCGATTGAGGAACTCGCTGGCCGCAAAACAGTCTTCATCATTGCCCACCGGCTCAGCACAGTGCGCAGGTGCGACAAACTATTTTTTATCGACGGGGGCAAAATTCTCGGGGAAGGCAATTTCCAGACCCTAATCGCAACATGCCAACCGTTCGCCCGTCTAGTCGAAATCGCGGGGGACAAAGACGTGTTATACGAGGCGGGCAACGAAAAAGTTGCGCATTCAAACGGCACGGTGGCTAAGAATTAAACGACGTCAAATAGTTAATACTGAGAGAAAAAATTTCTTGCATTTTACAAACGAATAAAGTTATAGGTTTTTGACAATAGGAAGACGCGTAGACCAAGTTAAAGGTAGCGCTTCCAGAGGGAAACTACGCCCCCCTCCGCCATCCTAGCCTCAAGCTTTGGGATCGGTATTCGCATAGGCGAAGGCGTGCAGCTGACGCTCAAGTCAATATTTTCTGGCGTGTGCATAACCGCTTTGGCGGCACAACCCTTCAAAAAATTTCATATTTAAGAGGATCACATGAGATTCGGCAAACGCATAGCAATTATCTTGCCTACCGTCTTGATTACCACCACTTCGCTTGCGGTGGAGATGCCCGACGGTACCGAAAATAAACCGGTTCGCATGATCATGGTGCCCACTGAAATCGGGTCACGAGACTCACTAAGTGATTACCGACCAATCTTCAACGCGATCACAAGGGAGTACGGCATCCACTTTAAGCTTAGGCTTGGGACATCATATGCAGCAGCCGTGCAAGGCCTATGCAACGACCAAGCCGATATAGCTCACTACGGCGCCGTTACCTTCGCACAAGCCCGCCAAATGTGCGGTGCTGAGCTACTCGCGGTCGACGTAAAAAAAGGAAAAAGCGTCTACTATTCCGGCATTTACAGCTCAAAAGACTTGGACATAAAAACGTTGAAGGACTTGAAAGGCCACAGCCTCGCGGTTGGAGACCCAAACTCAACTTCCTCCTTCAATTTCCCATTTGCGATGGTATTAGCGGCAGGTATTGATCCAGTACGCGACCTAAAAAAGATAGTAATTGCGGGCAGCCATACGAATTCTATTGCAGCGCTCAAAGAGGGCCGAGTTTCGGCGGCCGCTGCTTCCTTTAACGTATGGGAAAAGGCCGTGCAAAAAGGTATTATCGATCCAGCCAAATACAGAGTTCTCTCTAAGAGTGAACCGATACCTAACCCTCCCCTTGCTATAAATAAAAAGCTAAACCCGAAACTCAAAGCTAAAATCAGGCTCGCCTTCAGTGAAATACATAAAAAAGTCGATCCACAATTTGTAAGGGGATATGGCGGCAAAAAGGTTGATCGCTACGACACTGAGTATCCGCTCAGCAAAATGCTCGGAGCCCTTGATAAGCTGCGCGCGCTCACAAAACGCCTAAAAGGCGAGATAATCGACAAAGCCGGTGAACGCTGACAACACGCACATATGTTACCCGCATTTTGCAGTCGGCGGGTGACGTCTCGTTCGACACTTTTAGGGGGCAGCCTTGCTCGAATTTGAAACGGTCACACATATATTCCCGGACGGCACTAAGGCGCTTAACAATGTGTCTTTAATTGTACCAAAGGGTCAGTTTTGCGTTTTTCTCGGGCCATCGGGAGCAGGAAAATCGACGATTTTAAGCACGGTCAATGGCTTAGTGATGCCGTCTGAAGGGAAAATTACACTAGATGGAACCCCGATTGATCTAGAATCTTTTAAAGAGGTCCGTAGTCGCATTGGAATGATTCACCAGCATTTGCATCTGGTGCAGCGTCTTAGTGTCTTACACAATGTTCTCGCCGGGCTTTTGCCAACCACGCCTACCTGGAAGGTGCTTTTAAAACTTTTTTCGATTGCCCAACAACGGACCGCCTGCCGACTAATTGCGGAAGTTGAACTTGAAGAACAACAGATTTACAGGCGAGCGTCTGAGCTGTCGGGCGGGCAGCAACAGCGAGTTGCCATTGCGCGCGCATTCATTAACGAACCCGATGTGGTGGTCGCTGACGAGCCAGTTGCCAGTATAGATCCCACGGTAAGTCGTCACGTTTTGGGACTTTTACGTAATGCCTCCCGGCAACGAAAAACGACCGTACTATGCAGTCTGCACCAGGTCGAATTCGCCCAAGAGTTCGCAGATCGGATTATTGGGTTAAACCAAGGCAAAGTGGTTTTCGACGGCCCGCCAGTCGATTTAACATCTGAACACCTTCAAAAAATTTATAGAGGTAAAAATAAAGATTCGTTTAAGAGCCCAGATAACTCAAAAAACCATACAAATGACAATATTGTAGGGCCAGACGAAAACAGAAAATCTATACAACTGACACAGTTTGACGGGTTGAGACCTGCGTCATGACTGGCCGCGCCGATGAAGACTATCGCCCCTCCGAAACATGGGCTCTTCATCGTACGATCACCCCCCTTACGGTCGGAATTCTCTTCGTTGTGGCAGTTTTAGCTGCATTTTCAGCAAAGAATGTAGAACTAGATCGAGCTGCCTCTGAAACTAGCCGAGCGATAACCGGGCTATTTGGATTCAACGAGTCAAAGGTTTTGAACGGAGGGGGCAACTTTATCGACAAGGCTTTTCCACTCCAAATCTCAACGATCCAAGAGACAAATCGTATTGAGAACTTTAACCGAGATGCCCTTCCCTTGTTTTCTTATGTCGAAACCAGAGTGGAACGCGAATACAGCGCGATTGAAGAAAAATATACTGAGACGCAATCAGAATTTTTAGTAAAACCTGCCGGTTACTTGGTGAAGGTACTCATAAAGATGTGGGAGACCATTGAGATTGCGATTTGGGGGACCGTGTTTTCTATTTTGCTCTCGATGCCATTGGCGTTTTTCGGCGCCAAAAACTACTCACCTCATAGAGCTGGATATCAAATCGCAAGAGCTATTTGCAGCTTTAACCGCGCCATGCCTGAACTAATACTCGCCTTGTTTTTCGTGCTGATGTACGGCTTTGGCCCAGTCGCCGGAATTATAGCACTAGCATTGCACACGAGTGGCTTCCTTGGAAAATTTTTCGCGGACGAGATTGAGAATGCAGACCCGGGGCCACAGGTCGCTCTCAGAGGGACAGGCGCGAACCTTATCAAAGTCCTGCGCTACGCCGTTATCCCCCAAGTACTCCCGCAGTATTACGCCTACATACAGTATATCCTAGAGAGGAACATTCGAACGGCGACTGTTCTCGGCGTTGTAGGGGCAGGGGGCATAGGTACCGAATTAAAGGGCCGCTGGGATCTATTCGACTATGATCACGTAGCAACAATTCTTCTGGTTATCTTCATTACAGTTGTGCTCCTCGAAGTTATAACTCAACGCATACGCACCCGACTGATCTGAGAAGGTAGCTCAAAAACTAGGATTTAGCTTTGATCACTAACAAACACAAAATTTGAAAGTCAAAACATGACGAGCGAAGTTGAAATCGACGCCTATCGGCTGATGCATTGGATGAACGCACGCAAAATGACCCCCAAGATGGTCGCAAAGCGCAGCGATGTTGATTTTACGGTTATTTCTGACCTTGCCGTTGGCCAAGCCAACAAACGAATATCTGCGGATGAGACCTCGAGAATTGCTGATGTGTTAAACATTGGGATCGGAGATCTTGTTTTCGAAAACCAAGCGGCTCCAGATGTCATCTATATGTCGAAAGAAGAAGTTTTAGCAACCTGCCGAGAGATCCAACGTGGGGGCATTCATTTCTACAACTACTATAGCCTGCCAGCGCCCCAAGGCTTTATCGCACCAGTTTTGATCGACATTCTATGTCCGCCTGACCAGATACCGACCCAAAACAACGGCCACTTAGAACCAGCAATAACCATCAATTTAGGGCCTGGGCATATCCAAGGGTTATGGTCCGAGAAACCGACCGAAGATACTTACCACCCGTTCTATGCCAATAAGGAAGAAGATTCAGACTGGATACTAGGTGACTCCTACCTCGAACCTCCTTACTGCCCACACACATACGCTCGCCATAGTAACGAACCCACCCAAATTCTATCCTATACTATCAAGTCCAATCTGGAATCGTTCGTGAACGTATCAAATGCTTGGTCTGATAAATCATACGAAAACATGCTCTCCACTATCAACGAGGATGCTTTTGGGGGCTTCGCGCTTAGAACGCTTATGGAACGACATGGATACGATGCTGAAACCCTCGGTAAACGGGTTGGCGTGGGAGACAATTCTATTCCTTCATTTTTAGGCGGCGACTCTACAGCGCTGTCGACAGACGGTCTAAAAAAAATCGCTCTTCTCCTCGGGTGCGATTACCGTCTTCTTATGCCAAATGTCAAAAATGTAGACAGGATTGGTAGATCCTGGTGTACCGTCCAAGATTCAAGGGCTTCTATACGCCGTTTTAAATCCTACACAGTAGCGTCAATGTCAGTCTCACCCCAGCACCCAGATTTAATGGGCCTGTTTTTTAAGGTTGATAAACCAGAAACTAAAGGCGATTTGGATCTGATGGATCATAGCGTCACACACTATATGGTGACCGGAGGAAATCCGATTTTTCGCTGGGAAATGCCCGATGGTGCGGTTGCTGAACAATCTCTTGCCGACCGCGATACGCTTTGGGTTAACGCGTATGTTCGCTGTGGGTTTTTTGGAAACGGATCCCTCATTAAAATGGGGAACGGCGAGGGAACTACGTATCTTGATCATTACGAGATGAGTAACACTTTTGATGTCCCCGGCGCATTAAGACGCGGTCGTCACGACACGTCGACTTGGACCCCCATAAATGAATAAAAATGTCATGCAATCAACGCTCTTGGGGCATCATCGTTAGTCTGAGGAAATCTCTGCCCGACCCAACGATTATTTCGCAGAGGGCCCGGCGCCTGCTAATATATTAACATCGACGAAAGCTGCATCCAGTAACGGTTAGCATCTATAACCCGGTCTTCGCCAGCACCGCCTGAAGAAGTTCTTGCGGGTTAGATTCACCAGTATCGAGTTCGAGATCTGCAGTGACGGGATCTTCAAAGGGTATGTCCACTCCTACCACATGGCTTTTTTCGCGGCGTAGCGCGGGTAGATAAAGCTTTTTGGTGTCCCGACGAATACGCTCTTTTATTCCACATGACAAAGAAACTTCGAAATACCCAGAAAACATCTCACGGCATGCGACTCGATCATCCTGAAACGGGTGGATGATCGCAATAATCGGCAGAACATCTTGGTTAAGCACCCATCGCGTCAACTTCTGAACACGCAAGGTTTGCTTTCGTCGGGACGCAGGATCATATCCGAGGCTGGTATCATGGATCTTGCGAATTTCATCTCCATCCAAAAGCATAGCAGGAAGTTTCCTTTTTCTACAATGGGTGACCACAAGTCGGGCAAGGGTGGTCTTTCCAACGCAGGGAGGGCCGATTATCCAGATTGTATCGGGCTGTTTAATCAATTCGTCATCTACCCAAGAAAAAAGATCTAGTACACTGAATTACCATGAATTGAAGTAGGATTCATAGTGTGAACATACCGCCCTGTGAGGTCGGTTCTGCACCACATCGACACGGTATACATTCAAAATAAACAATATTTCGTTGCGTTCATTACACGAACGATATATCAAATCCGATAAAGTCATGATACAGAACACAGAAAAACTTGAGACGAGACAAAGTCGCCCCGCAGGCGATGGGTCTGAAATCGAAATCACCCTTGGATTGCTCAATGCGGTGGGGGAAAATAGCGCTGTCACGCAACGCTCGATTGCCCGCGATCTGGATATTGCCCTCGGCCTTGCAAACGCCTACCTCAAGCGCTGCGTCCGCAAGGGCCTGATCAAAGTTAATCAGGCGCCGCGCAATCGCTACGCCTACTATCTGACACCCAGTGGATTCGCTGAAAAAAGTAGGCTGACATCCACTTATCTTTTGAATTCTTTCAATTTCTTTCGGCAAGCACGACGGCAATGCTCTGATGTTTTTGCTATGTGCGCAGAAAAAGGCTGGGAGCGCGTAGCACTTGCCGGTTGCAGCGACGTAACGGAAATCGCGACGCTGTGTGCCCGCGAAAATAATATCGAAATTGTGGGCATTGTCGACGACATGACATTATCCGACGACGATTCTGGACGGGCGGAATATGTTGGACTGCCGGTCGCAGCTAACCTGTCCGATCTTGGGAATAAGGTGAAAGCTGTCTTAGTGACGGACACTAGTAGGCCACAGGAAATATTCGATCGGCTTAGCAAGAGTGTCCCCGCCGACCGTATTCTGACGATAGCGCTGCTCAATATTTCACGCGAACAACCGAAATTCGCAGAAGATTAGGCGATGAAACGCTGGTATGTAGTTCATACCCACGCAAACGGGGAGCAGAAAGCACGGCACCATCTGGAACGCCAGGGCTTTTCCGTCTACCTGCCTCTCTATTCTCGTCGGATCAGTCATGCCCGGAAAGTAAGCTGGCGCCCACGCCCGCTGTTCCCAAGATATCTATTTGTCAGTCTAGACCTCGACGCAGAGCCCTGGCGCAAAATCATGTCAACTATTGGCGTCCTCTATATGATTTGTCATCAAGAAAGCCCCGCGCCGGTACCGGACGGTATCGTAGAAGAAATTAGAGATGCGGAAAATGCGACCGGCCAAGTAAGCCCCGGCAAGCGCATGAAGTTGAGTAGCGGGGACACCGTTCAGATAACGGCTGGAGCGATGGTCGATCGCATAGGCCTATTCGAGGGTAGGACCGATGACGAACGCGTTATCGTTCTGCTTGAGCTTATGGGGCGGAGGGTACGCACCACCGTCCCCGTGGATACGATTGAAGTCTTCGGCTAAGCGCTGATTTGGTGGTTTCAATCAATTTATGCGGCTGTCGCATGGCACCCGTCGTGCGGTAGCGTGGAAAATTCTGAGCCTGCTAACTGATCGCCGAGGCCCTGGGCAGCATAATAAATCTGCATAAGGCCCAGATATAACGGATATAAAATGGGAAATAGAGATAAAACAGCATTCCACGGTCGGTCCGTACTTGTTACAGGCGGCACCGGTTCTTTCGGAAAACGGTTTATCAAGAACGTTCTGGAAGAATATAATCCAGAGCGTCTGATCGTTTTCTCGCGGGACGAACTGAAACAGCACGATATGGCCTCTGAATTTCCGACCGAGAAACACCCTTGTATTAGATATTTTTTAGGCGATGTACGAGACTTGCAGCGCCTAACGATGGCATTCCGGGGAATAGATACAGTTGTTCATGCCGCGGCATTGAAACAAGTGCCGGCGGCCGAATACAATCCATTTGAATGCATCCGTACGAATGTCATCGGCGCCGAAAATATCGTCAATGCTGCACTTCAGACGGACGTTAAAAACGTCCTCGCGCTGTCGACTGACAAGGCGGTTAATCCAACAAATCTATATGGTGCCTCCAAGCTCGCCGCCGACAAAATCTTTGTCGCTGCAAACAATCTGAGCGGACAGGATGGGACACGTTTTTCTGTCGTCCGTTATGGGAACGTTATCGGCAGCCGGGGAAGCGTGGTCGAGCTTTATAACCGGCTGGTCGCAAAAGGTGTAAAGAAGCTCCCGGTGACGGATCCCCGGATGACCCGTTTCTGGATCAGCCTCGATCAGGGTGTCGAATTCGTTCTCTCCAGCCTGTCGCGTATGTCGGGCGGAGAAATCTTTGTCCCCAAGATACCGAGCATGAGCGTGAGTACGCTCGCGTCGTGTATCGCGCCCGATCTAGAGCAGGAAACGATCGGTATTCGCCCGGGGGAAAAACTTCATGAAGCGCTGATTACCGAAGACGATGCCCGCTACACGGTGGAGCTCAAAGACAGCTATGTTATCGAGCCCGCTTTTAACTGGTGGGAAGCCAATGGCCATCTTGTTAAAGAAGGCCGCCGGGTGACAGAAGACTTCCGATATGCAAGCGACAACAACACCGAATGGCTCGATGCCGCCGGCATGCGTCAACTCATCGAGAACAGTTAGGCGCCGAATCCCGGATGGAAAAATCCACTGTTCTTCCTTACGGCAAACAGTCGATCGACGATGATGATATCGCCGCGGTTACAGCAGTATTGCGTGGAGATTTCCTGACGACCGGCCCTGCGGTTGCAACATTCGAAGAGAGCTTTGCCGAGGCCTGCAATGTCGCGCATGCGGTCGCCTGTTCGAGCGGCACGGCGGCACTGCATATGACGGCTCTTGCTGCGGGTGTCGCGCCGGGGACAACCACGATTGTTCCATCAATTACCTTTCTGGCAGCAGCCAATGTGGCCATCCTCGCCGGCGCAGAGGTGATTTTCGCCGATGTCGATCCTGAAAATGGCCTGATGCGGCCTTCAGATTTCGAAGAGGCGCTTTCCCGGGCGGGACAGACCGGTGCCGATGTCCAAGCGGTGTTTCCGGTCCATGTCGGCGGACAGATGGTTGACATGGAAGCTATCGCCGAGATCGCCGCTCAGCGCGGTTGCCGTGTTATCGAGGATGCCTGCCATGCGCTGGGATCGAGTTATCAGGATCATCGCGTCGGCGATGGTGCCCATTCGGACATGGCGACTTTTTCGTTCCATCCGGTCAAAACGATCGCCATGGGAGAGGGTGGGGCTGTCACGACCCGCGACCCGGAAATTGCGGACAGGCTCCGTCAATTGCGCAGCCATGGGATGGTCCGTGACGCGGATGCATTCGAACTGACTGAGCAGGCCTTCGATGGGAATCGTGGCGTGAATCCGTGGTATTATGAAATGCCGGAAATCGGTCTCAACTATCGAGTCAGCGATATTCATTGCGCACTCGGAAATAGCCAGCTGAAGAAGCTCGATCGGTTCGTCGCGCAACGCCGTGCACTGGCGGCGCAATACGATCAGCAGATCGACTGGGAAAACCTTCCCGCGCACCGAATCAAACTGATGCCCGATATGGCACCCTGCTGGCATCTCTATACAATTTTGGTTGATTTCAATCGGGCTGGACTTGACCGTGCGACGGTGATGCACCAGCTGCGCGATCGGGGTGTCGGGACACAGGTTCACTATATTCCATTACACCTGCAGCCGTTCTATCGCCGACGGTATGGACTTCAGTCTTTGCCGGGCGCCGAGCGTTATTACGAAGGGTGTTTGTCGCTTCCCCTTTTCCCGGCAATGGATAGCGCTGATGTGGATCGCGTCGTTGAAGCACTCTCGGACGTTTTGGATTGACGATGACCGGCTATATCTTGGCCAAAGCGCGTAACCAGCTCCACCACCAGATCCGATCGGTGTGGGCATGCTTCGCCGACCAGGTACGGCGCGCCGTTTGCGTTTTTTCGGAACGCCACCACACAGAAACATCATTGGCGATGTCGTTAATATGTGCAGCTGCGGATTCGGGATCCTCATGGAGAATGCCTGCAGATTTCAGCAGGTCAAAAAGCGGCTTTTCCTCGGCGCTGGGCGCAAAGAGACCGTGTCGCCAAAAACACACGGTCGGGACATTGGCGGCCATGGCGATATGTAATGTCGTACCGGGATGGTCGAGAACCGTGAGGCGGGATCGCAACAGCGAGGACGTTAACGGGCCTGTATGTATTTCCAATGGGCCAACATGCTGTTCAAGCCATTCCTGGTCCGGGAGGTCGGTGTGACCGCGTTTGTAGGGCCGGTAGACTAGGTCGTGTTGTACGCTGGCATCAAGCCCCTTGATAAAAAGCGCCTTGTCGGAGCGGTACCCGCTCATCGTGCTCGGTCTCTGCGCCGAAGCGATCCGGAATGGCACCAGAACCGCCGCCGTACTTACGAGAACGATTTGTCTGGACCGGCATTTGTATCTTCCGCTCAATCCCGCCAGCATTGGGGACGATACGGGCAGGAAGCGTCCCGGAAAATTTTTGTGACCCGACCAGCCCCAAGACAAAAAAGCGGCATTCACATATTCGTTCATCCAGCCGATGTTAAACACATCGACGATTCCGTATTCGGAACCGTGCTGGGTTCTGACAACCCGTTCGCCCGCCATCAAGGCGTGGGCAATTTCGAATGTCTGTCGATCTTCAAAGATGGTCGGCGCAGTGACGAAAAGACGTTTGCAACGATACCGGCTGGTTGCGGCCTGGGTATCGTAAGCTCTGAAATCTTTTGTGAAAGACCGCGGCATGGTTTGATCGATGAGAGTCTCCAGCGCGCTAAGATAGGCCGGTGGGAAACTGTCTGGCGGCGCATCGGCAGGAAGCCCTTTGAAATCTTCGGCGCAGGTTCGGCGTGGCAAAAGATTAACATAGAGCGACAGTGGAATACTGGAGAGGGACATTCCGGGCACATTCGCTACGGGCAACCGACCCAGAAAGCGGCGCAGGGCCTGTTTGATCGCACTCGTTTGCGCCGGGGGAGAGATCGTTGCGGCATTACCGCTGACGAAGTCCGGCGCGGGTATTGGTCTTTTCGTCCAGTGATCCGGGCCAAGTTCGCGCAGAAAATCTGCCATCATCCAGGACAGAACATCTGGAGACCGCAATCCGCGATAGATGAAATCACGGGTATCGGCGAAGTCGAAATTGAAATTTTCCGGCGTCGCAGGCACATCGTAAGTCAGTATTTCTCCTCGATGGCGCCCGACAAACTGTTCAACACTCACCCAGTGGCGCCAACTAGCTTCGACAAGATGTTGGAGCCAAGGAGTAAGCAGCGTCCACCAAAAAGAAATGTCGCGCATTTTATTATGCTGCGTGTTCAGCTGGGTCGAAAGACGGGTTATGTGAAATCTAATGAGCGTGGCGCACTCATCTGCGGCGCGCACTTCGTCAGCAGCAAGCTCGAAGGGTTCGACAAAATCGAAACGAGACCAATCGTCGCCAATCCATCGACTGCCAATCAGACACCAGGGTCCGATTACGTGGTCTGTGTCCGGATCGAATCTGTCATCGACACCATTAAGATAGAGCTTCCCCATTCAAGATCCTCAGCCAACCCGCAGCAGAACGAGCCAACGCCCGCTATAGTCGACGGCCTTGGAAAAGTCCAACGGGTTGAGCGCGTTCAGAACCACCTTGGGTTAGCGCCCCAATGAACATCCAGATTGTCGATACACAAACGAGCAATCAGCGGTCGCTTGAGAATGCCTTGCGTCGAATTGGTGTTACAACCGAATTGGCGACGAACGCCGATCAGCTAAAAGCCGCCGATGTAATTTTTCTGCCGGGCGTCGGCGCATTTGCGCCGGCGGCCCAGAGGCTTCAGGAAACCGGCATGGGCGACGCTATTCGCCGCTGTTGCGGCGAACAGGGCGTGCCACTTGTTGGTATATGCCTTGGCATGCAGTTGCTGGCGACACAAAGCGAAGAGAACGGCGTTCATGACGGTCTTGATTTGATTAGTGGGACTGTTAGACGCCTCGATCCGGGTAAAAGTGATAACCGCGTACCCCATATAGGTTGGTGCAACGTGACTGCGGCCAAGTGTGGGCAATTGTTCGAAAGCGTCGCTGACCCGGAGGCATACTATTTTGTCCATAGCTATTTCTTCGACACGGACGCCGATCAACACATCGCCGCAACGATCGACTACGGCGATCAGGCAATCCCGGTTGCTGTCGAACGAGGAAATATCTTTGGCGTGCAATTCCACCCTGAAAAAAGCCAAGACGCGGGCCTTAATTTACTTGCGCGCATCCTCGGCAGAATTCGCGAAAACATTCAATGATCCGGCCCCGGCTTATACCCGTTATCTTGCTCAAACACGGGCAGATCGTGCGATCTCAACTTTTCCGTATACATCAGGTGATTGGGAATCCGGTCAGTACGATTCGTCGCCTGTCGAACTGGAATGTCGACGAAGTCGTTCTGCTTGATATCAGCGACACGGACTATCACGACCTTCGGCGAGAAGACCTGCAGCTCAGATACGACGATACGAGTACGCTCTCGCTGCTCGAGAAAATTTCGGAGGTCTGCTTTATGCCACTGGCATTCGGCGGGCGGATTTCGACGGTTGAAGATATGTCGGCACGCCTTTCAGCGGGTGCTGATAAATGCGTGATCAACACCCATGCAATTGAAAACCCCAGCTTAATTACGGATGGTGCAGCACAATTTGGCACCCAGTGTGTCGTTGTCAGTATCGATGTGCTTCGGCATGAGGACGGCCGGCTGGAGGTCTTCGGGAGTGGTGGTAAGGAACCTACCGGGCTGGACCCTGCGGCCTGGGCGAAGCAGGCCGAGGGTGCGGGGGCTGGTGAAATTTTTCTCAATTCCATCGACCGCGACGGGTCGGGCTGGGGATATGACATTGATCTAGTGCGTCAGGTCGTCGATGCGGTATCGATACCTGTAATCGCATGCGGCGGCGTCGGAAAATATGAGGACTTCACGCAGGGCATTGTCGAAGGCGGCGCAAGTGCCGTGGCGGCCGCTAATATTTTTCACTTCTTCGAACTTAGCTATCCATTGGCAAAAAACTCCTGCATCGAGGCAGATATTCCGATGCGGGCCGTTGGGCTGAACAGCAAATGGTTCCCGCGCGAACCCGTCTATGACCGGCCCCGCGAAAACAGCATACTGGACGCGCGAATGGCGCGCGCTGAAAATCTTCCGGCGGAACGGATCACGACGACCGATTCGGAAAAGGGCGTAAAATGGTGTACGCAATGTCTGTACCCGTCAGTCAATGCCGCGCCGATGGAATTTGGGGATGATGGCGTCTGCATGGGGTGCAGAATGGACGGAATGAAGTCGGAAATTTCCGACACCGAGTGGGACCGGCGACGGGATATTCTGGTTGATACGCTTGAACGCGGGCGCAGCCGCGATGGTTCCCGACATGACTGCATCATTGCCGTCAGTGGCGGAAAAGATAGCCATTTTCAGACCCACTACATAAAGAACGTTCTGGGCTTCAACCCGCTGCTTGTGACCTATTACGGAAACAATTTCACCGAAGCCGGTCAACGGAATCTATTACGGATGAAAGACACGTTTGACGTCGATCACATTATCTATCAGCCCAGTGTAGGTCTTTTGAGAAAGCTCAATCGACTTGGCTTCAAGATCATGGGCGACATGAACTGGCACAATCACATTGGCATCTGCACTCTGCCGATGCGGACTGCTGTGCAGCACAGAATCCCCATTGTTATTTGGGGTGAGCACGGGTATGCGGATCTTTGCGGTCAATATTCGATGAACGATTTTGTCGAATGGACTTACCGCAATCGTTTGGAACATTACTGCCGAGGTTATGAGTGGAACTACATGGTCGGTCATGAGGGTATAACCACTCAGGATATGGCCTGCTATCGATACCCGTCGGATCAGGAACTGTTCGATACAGGTCTGCGGGGAATTCATCTCAGTAACTATGTTTACTGGGAAGCGAATGAACATGGTAAGATGGTCCAAGAAAAGTATGGCTTTGAAACTGCAGATGAGCCGTTTGACCGGACATACCGGATAATGTCCAATCTGGATGACATGCATGAGAACGGCGTCCACGATTACATGAAATTCGTTAAACTTGGATACGGGCGCTGCACAGATCATGCGTCCAAGGACGTGCGCGCTAACCTCCTCAGCCGCGGTCAGGCAGTCGACCTGATCCGCAAGCACGATCATATCAAGCCGCGCGATCTTGTGCGTTGGCTCGAATATACCGGGATGACCGAAACCGAATTTGACGCGATTGCAGACACGTTTCGTGACCCCCGTGTGTGGGAGTTCGAAGATGGAAGATGGATTAAGCCAAACCTCTGGGATGAAAATGACTCGAAGTTCGGGAAGGGCTCAGGCGACACATGACACGGACTGCTGTGATCGTGCAGGCTCGTATGGCGTCGACTCGCCTGCCCGGCAAAGTGTTGTTGCCACTCGGTTCTACAACGGTTCTAGACCATGTCCTGACGCGATGTACAGCAATCTCAGAGGCTGATATTATTTGCTGCGCTGTACCCGATACAAAGGATTGTGATCCCGTTGCCGATGAAGTGAAACGGATTGGGAAAAGAACAGGAGCGTGCGTTTTCCGCGGATCGGAAAGCGACGTGCTGGACCGATATTATCGGGCAGCGAAAGATGTACGCGCGGAACGCGTTCTGAGAGTCACAAGCGATTGCCCGTTAATCGACCCTGCTGTGTGCGATGGGGTACTGCAACTGCTTTCGGATCGTAATGCCGACTACGCAGCGAACAATATGCTGGCAGGCTGGCCTCACGGGCTCGATTGTGAAGCCTTTGATTTTGAGTGGCTGGAGCGCGCGGCCAATGAGGCTGGAACGCCCTTCGAACGTGAGCATGTGACGCCTTATATCCTCACGCACGAAGCTGCCCTCAAGGTTAATCTGGACGGTCCAGGCAACACGATTGCGGTCCATCGGTGGACGCTTGATACTCCTGCCGATCTTGAGTTTATGCGGGCGCTCTTTGAGCGACTACCGGCTGGGGACGCGGCGTGGAGCTATAAGGTGCCGCTGGCCATTGTAGAGGCGGAGCCGGGTCTGTCAGAATTAAATGCAGCAGACAATACGCGCCTTCAGAGCTTTGGAAACAAGCCAGGAGGCGCGGAGGAGTGCCGTACATGAACCTGAGAACGGCTTCATGACCGATCCCGGATCTGTGATTTTCAGGTTCGGTGCGGGGCTGGAGTTGGGCGGTGGGCATGCCATGCGGTGTCTTGGCCTAGCCGATGCGCTCCGTGAAAGAGGTGCCGTGCCGGTGTATGCCGTCAGGCAATCAACGCTTGATATTCTGCCGTCTCTTGCCGACGGAGAAGCAGAAATTCTGGTGCTGAATCGGGATGAGGATGTCGATGCGACGCTACTTGATGGTAATGCAAAAGCTGATTGGATGGTTGTCGACCTTCCTGGCTGGGATACCGGAAATGCATTAGCGGTCCGACGGGTTTCTTCCGCCGTGGCGGTGATCTCCGATGCGCCTGGCCGACCGCTGGATTGCGATGTCGTGCTCGATACGACGGCCGGACGCAACGCGCGGGAATATGACGGGCTAGTGCCGGAGAAATGCCGCGTTTTTACGGGCACGGCATATGCATTATTGCGGCCATCCTTTGCCGCTCTTCGTCGGCGTTCGATCAGTGCCAAGAAAGCACGCCGCAAAAGCGCCCGAATATTGATTGGTTTTGGTGCAACCGATCCCCATGGCGCAACCGTGACGGCTCTGGACGCAGTCGAACAGGCGGCACCCGATGCGCAGGTCGATATTATTCTGGGATCCTCCGCACCATGCCTCAATGAGGTGAGAACGCGGATGGCGGCCAGCCATATTGATTTGTCTCTCCATATCGACACGTCCGAAGTCGCAAGCTTGATGGCAGCGGCGGATTTTGCAATCGGTGCTGCGGGTATCACATCGTGGGAACGCTGCAGTCTCGGTTTGCCGACAATCGTCATTACGCAGGCGGACAATCAGCTTTCCAACGCAGCTTCGTTGTTGCGGGGCGGTGCCGCCGAGGTTTTAGGGGCGAGTGACGCGGTGTCGGTGAAAGACATTGTGGCGGCCATTAGCCGTATGCTTGCCGAGCCCGATTACCGGCACCGGATGGTAGATTGTGCGGCCGTGATGTGTGACGGACTCGGGGCCCGCCGCTTTGCGCAGGTTATTTTCCCGGAATGCGCGCGCGATGGTGCGCCGGTTACGCTGCGGCCTGCGACGCCAGCAGATATGGATATCCTTTTCGACTGGCAAACGCATCCAGATACGCGAAAGTATTTCAGGACAACGCAGGCCCCGAGCAGATGCACACATGAAAAATGGCTAAGAGCCAAACTGGTAGATCCGGATTGTGTGTTGGGCATTCTGGAACATAACGGGACGCCGGCTGGTGTGCTTCGCTTTGACATCGTCGCGGAAAACGAACCGCCTAATCAGCCCAATTCCGATACCGAGTCTGAGTGCGACAGTTATGAGGTTTCTATTCTGGTAGCACCGGATCGCTGGCGGCTTGGCATCGGGACAGCGGCCCTCCGGCTCGGGCGCCAATTGTTGCCCTTCGCAACAATTCGTGCCGCTGTTGATGCCGAGAATGCAGCCTCGCACCGACTTTTCGCTGACGCGGGCTATCGGCGGGACGGTAAAGATTACGTCCTCGGTAGCGACAATGCGGCAGTGGCCTAGAAATGGCGCTTAAGTTGATGTTTACGGGGGGTGGCGGTGCCGGAAATGAGGCAATTTACCGCCAATGGCGTGATCGCTACGACATGACGTTCGCGGACGCAGATTCCAGCGCAATCGACCCATTGATACCGGAGGACCGGCGATGCGAAATTCCGCTCGCTAACGCGCCGGGTTATAGCGAAGCCCTCGGCGTTTTGTGCTGTGAACACAAAATCGATTTGCTGATCCCGGGTGTCGACGAAGAACTACCCCATATGCCCGCAGTTGCGGACGCAGCGCCCGAGACGGATATTCTGGTTCCCGAAAACACGTTTGTGGCGCAATCGATGGACAAGTTGGAATCGGCGCATGCTCTGCAGAGGCTGGGAGTGGCGGCACCGATAACGGCCACAATGGCCGAGGTGGAAGACTTCACCTTTCCATGTTTTGCGAAACCCCGACAGGGGCGAGGGTCGCGTGGTGTCCGGGTGCTTGAAAATCGCGAAGAAGCTGAGGCCTATCGCGTTCTGTCAGGTTTTCCGGCTCGCGATATACTCCTTCAGGAATTGCTGCAGGGACAGGAATTTACCGTCATGATGGCGGCCGATCGAACAGGTAACCTCCATGCGATTGTCCCTGTCGAGGTCGATATCAAGCGCGGGATAACAATTCGCGCAAGGGTCGTTATGAACAAAGATGTGCTCGCCGGTTGCAGGGCCATACACGACGTACTGAAGCCAAGCGGCTGTTATAATATTCAATTGATGCTGATGGACGGCCGCCGAGCTATGCCATTTGAAATCAACCCGAGGGTCTCCACGACCTTCTGCCTGGGAATAGCCGCCGGTATTGACCCGGTAAATATTTATTATCTGTCGCGAGCACCGGAACAGTTGCTGACGGCGCAAGACGGAATCGAACTGAACCGCCATTGGAAGAATGTGATCCATTGAAATTCGCAACGGAAGATAAGAAGTATCTAGAAGCGCGGAAACGGCTGTCCGATACTTATGGAAAGCGTGAACTCTGGTCAGTCGCAGACCATTGGCCGCTCTATTGCGGGACGGCTAATCTCGGTCGTTTTATGGCGATCAGCGACCTCCTGCGGGAGGCGCTGGAAATACCGGGTCATATCGCGGAATTCGGGTCATGGCGGGGAGCAAACCTTCTGTTTCTCGCAAAACTGCTTCGGATCTATGATTCGCAGGGCAGCAAACAGGTGCATTGTTTCGACAGCTTTGAAGGGCTGTCGACCTTTACCAGTGAAGATGGCGCGGCGGTGGACGAAAAGGGCGAATATGCCGGGTCCTTGAACGAGTTGACCGACATGATCGACCTGCATGAACTTCAGGACGACATCATTATTCACAAGGGCCTGATCCAGGACACACTGCTACGGTTCATAGACGAAAACCCAGGCGTGATGATGTCGTTCATCTATTGCGATACGGATCTTTTTGAGCCAACGAAACTGATCCTTGAGAACATGCATGACAGGCTTGTCGCAGGCGGGCTATTCGTCCTCGACCAATGGAGCCATGAACGCTGGCCGGGCGAGTCACTCGCCGTTCAGGAATTTTTATCGGATCCGAAACACCAATATAAAATGCGCCATGTCCCGAATGCCCGGCAACCGACGCTGATACTAAAGAAACTGCAGACATGACGGGCTCTTCGCCACATCAGACACTCGATATCGGCGGGCGCACTGTGGGCCCGGGGCGTCCGGCGTTTGTCATCGCTGAGATTGGCTCGAATCACAATGGTGATATGGATCTCGCCCAGCAGCTCATCGACTCCGCAGCGGCTGCAGGCGTTGATGCGGTCAAATTCCAGACCTTCCGGGCGGCTGACCACTATTCAAAGCACACCCCCGGCTTCGGATATCTCGACAACACCGACACATACAAACTGATTGAATCGCTTGAAATAGATCGCACATGGCATGCGCCGCTCAAGGCCTATTGCGATGATGCGGGCGTAATCTTTCTGTCCTCGCCCTGCGACGCGGAGGCAATCGCGGAATTTACCGACCTGGAGATGGCAGCATTCAAAATCGCTTCATTTGATCTTCCGGATACCCAATTGATAAGACAGGCAGCCCGCTCAGGCCGGCCCGTGATCCTGTCCACCGGTATGGCAGACTGGGCTGATATTCAGGCCGGGGTTACAGCGTGCCGCGCTGAGGGAAACAACGACGTCGTCCTGCTGCAATGCACGTCGCTGTATCCCGCCCCGCCAGAACTTTCGAACCTTAAGGCGATGCAGGCGATGGGATCCGCCTTCGGCGCAATCACCGGATATTCAGACCATACCGAGGGTGACCATATCTCCCTTGCGGCTGTTGCAATGGGTGCGAGCGTTATCGAAAAACATTTCACCCTGGACCGCACTTTAGAAGGGCCCGACCATCCGTTTGCGATAGAGCCGGCTGAACTTTCATTAATGATGACGCGCCTTCGCGACATTGAAGCCGCAATCGGTGACGGTCGAAAAGAGGGACCGCGGGCCGAAGAACAGGAAATGTTCGAAAAGGGTCGCCGGAGTTTGCATGCGCGGGTTGAGATTCCCACCGGGCAGTTGATCACGGGCGATATGCTGACGATCAAACGACCGGGCCTCGGTATTTCGCCCACGCTCCGGGAACAGGTCGTTGGCCGTAAAGCGCAGGTCGATATTGAGGCCGACCACTGGATCACCTGGGATATGATATGACCGGGAAATTAATCGGGCAACTTCCGGTCATATGTGTAACGGGAGCATCCGGTTACCTCGGAGGCCGTGTACTGGCAGGTCTCCAGAGAGTGGGTATAGCCGCGACTGCCTGTCCGGGGCGCCGCGATGGTCTGGATCTGACGGATTCGGAGGCCACAATAAACTATTTTGTGCGTGGCAAATTCGATGCCGTTATCCATTGCGCGGCATATGTACCGAAAGTGGCTAAGGATTATCTGGACGATGGCGCCGGTGCCGCTAGTCTCAGCATGACCGAGAATATTATTGCTGCCAATGTGCCGCATATTGTCTTTACGTCGTCGATGACGGTCTATCCCTCGGGGTCGCCGATGCCTGTACGGGAAGATTCCCCAGACACGGGTGTGACCGGCTATGGCGGCTATAAACGGCGGGCCGAGCGCGCGCTCTGCGCGGCTGAACATCTGAAGGCAACAATTCTGCGCTTGCCGGGATTGTTCGGCGCACCACGTCAGGGCGGTCTTCTGCACAATGCTGCGATGCGGTTTGCGCAAGGGCAGGTTCCGACGCTTACGACACCGTTTCCGATGTGGGCAGCAATTCATGTTGATGATGCGGCCGATCTCCTCTGCCGTGCGGCGGGGACACCGCCGGCTCGGTCGCTAATTCTAAACGCGGGCTATCCGGATCCTATGTCGGTTACCCGAACGGTGTCCCAGCTTGCTGCAATATTCGGCATTGAAATTCCCGAGGACGATGCGCCGCTCTTTCAGATGGACCTTTCTGCATTGACGAAGGAACTGGGGTTGCCGGCCCATAGCCTTGGTGAGCGTTTGCGGGAACTTGCCGTAAGCGCCCAGGAATCGGAGGAAACCGTCTGTGCTTGATCGTCTGAGCGAACTCGTGACTGATCTTGGAAAGCAGCTTAAACAGCGCCGTGACAGCTATGACGGTGAAATGCCGGCACCAGACTCATTTGGCATCGCTGCCGATCAGCTTGCCCATCAATATTTGTCCGACGGACTTCAGGCACTCGATCTAGATATTCCGGTTGTAAGCGAAGAGGACGCTGGATCGCATTCCGACCCTCGTCCCGCTCGATACTGGCTCATTGACCCGGTTGACGGGACGGCAAGCTACCGGGGTGGTTTTGCAGGATATGTGACGCAGATCGCCCTTATGGAGGATGGTGCTCCGATTCTAGCAGCAATCTACGTGCCGGTCAGCGATGAGCTTTTTCTTGCTGAGCGATCGTCCGGTGCGACGCGGAACGGGACACGGCTATTTCTGGATAAGCCTTCGGGCCGCCGCCGGTTTATTGACAATTATCCCGAACCGCGTGCGACCGGGGCGCGGCTCTATGGTCCTCTTGGGTGTGATGGTTATGTTGAATCAGGCAGTCTCGGACTTAAAATCTGCCGGATCGCAGATGGTACAGCGGAGATCTTCTTCAAGGATGTTGTATTGCGTGATTGGGATATCGCACCCGCCGCGTTGGTACTTGAAGAGGCGGGTGGCGTGGTTGCCGCGACAGCGGGAACCCCGTTTATCTATTCTGGTGATTTTGTAAAACCTGGCGTCATCGCGACAGTGAACCCGCTACTTGCCGCAAAGATTGCAGTCGAATTGCAGAGTGTGTCCGTATGACCAATACTGTCCTTGTCATCGCCAGCCACCCCGATGATGAAGTGCTCGGGGTCGGCGGCACAATCGCGCGGCACGTCGCGGCCGGCGACACCGTTCATAGTCTCATCGTTGCCGAAGGGGCCACGTCCCGACCGGGTATTGACGACATGGCGGAAACAAAAGCCCTATGCGCAGCTGCTACTGCCGCGGCAGGCGTGCTCAGCGCGGAGCCGCCGCGGCTGCTGGGGCTTCCCGACAATCGTCTCGACACTCTGGCGCTACTCGATATTGTCCAGCCGATTGAAGCGGTGATTGCCGAGTTGAAGCCACAGACGGTGTACACTCATTTTGCCGGAGATATGAACCGGGATCATGCCATCACAGCCGAGGCGGTTGAAATCGCCTGCCGCCCGCTACCCGGACAGAGTGTTTCCGCGCTCTACGCCTTTGAGACCGTTTCCAGCACGGAGTGGGGTATTGGCAATATGGGGTTCATGCCGCAGGTCTTCATCGAAATTGTGGGTGAACTTGATCTCAAAATTAAGGCCTTGCGCTGCTACGATTCAGAAATGCGCCCCTTCCCCCATGCCAGATCTTATGAAGCAGTCAAAGCATTGGCGCGGCTGCGCGGAGCGCAATCGGGTGTTGGAGCAGCAGAAGCATTCATGGTTCGGCGTGAGTTGAGAAGATAAGGCTTTTGATGAGAGAAGACATCCCGAAAATTGACGTTGAACAGGCTGTTACGCTTCTGAAGCGGGACGGCGTTGTAAAACTCGACGGATTTCTTTCACCGAACTCGCTTGTCAAGGTTCGCCGCGAGCTCGATGCTGCGCGGGACGCTATGCAGGATACGGCCGACCTGCCCTTGCAGCGCGGACCGTCGATCTACCCGACGTCACTTCTGGTTCATGGCCGCCTTAGAGAAATTGCCGAAATTTCGCGCGTTCTTTCGGTCCCACTCCTGAAGATAATCCGTCAAAAAATAATTGGCCGGTGGGCGTATGTTACGGATATCGTCGGAATTGATTCCGTGCCCGAACATAAAGTGGTCACTCAGTGGCACGTGGATGGAACTTATAGTTGCACCAGAAAGCCCGGCAATGCGCGGATCAAACTGTTTTTCTATCTGAACGACGTAACAAGCAAGAACGGGGCGTTCTCATATGTGCCGGGTTCCCATAAGATTCTGGATACCCTACATCGCGAGATGCACGATCATTCCATACCGACGACTATGATACGCGATCTGTCTACCCTGCGAAAATATTTTGCTGATAATACCCCGGCACTGCCGGCCGATCAGCAAGTGCTTGCTGACAAAATATTTACCTCGATTGATTCCGACACCGCTACCTGCGGTCCCTATTCTCTGGAGGGTCCCGCGGGCACGCTTATTATTTTCGATGAGCGCGGCATGCATCGCGGCGGCGATATCTCGGAAGGATATCGGTCCATTCTCCGAATTGCACTAAAGCGGGAAACATTTGGGAATCCGTCTGAATTTCTCAGAACCATGACGCGTAAACTGGCACGCCTCGTTCTTCCCCACCATTACGCCAGCTTGATGTAGGCCATATCATTGTCCAATAAACGCATTCTTGTCACCGGTGCTGATGGATTTATCGGCTCTCACCTCGTCGAAGCACTGGTTGAGGACGGCTGCGATGTTCGTGCCTTTGTGTATTACAACAGCTTCGGTTCGCGCGGCTGGCTTGATCATGCCCCGACGGAGGTGACCGACGAAATCGAATTCCATGCAGGCGATATCCGCGACGCTTCGAGCGTCCGGTCGGCGGTTGACGGGTGCGACACCGTCCTGCATCTGGCCGCGTTGATCGCTATACCCTATTCTTACGAAGCACCCGGATCGTACGTCGACACTAATATAACCGGAACGCTTAATGTGTTGCAGGCGGCCCGAGATTCCGATATCCGCCGCATCGTGCAAACCTCAACCAGTGAAGTGTATGGCTCCGCCCAGCGCGTCCCGATCGCTGAAGAACACCCGTTGCAGGCTCAATCGCCATACGCTGCGACCAAGATCGCCGCCGATCAACTCGCCCTTTCCTTCTACAGGTCATTCGAAACGCCCGTATCTGTTTGCCGGCCTTTCAATACATATGGTCCGCGCCAATCTCTCCGCGCGGTCCTGCCAACGATTATCCGCCAGGTCCTGGCTGGTAAGCGTGAAATTCAGTTGGGCGCCTTGCATCCGACGCGCGATTTCAACTTTGTCGGAGATACCGTCCGCGCCTTTATCGCCCTCGCATCTTCCGACGCAGGGATCGGCGAAGTGATAAATTTCGGGAGCAATTTCGAAATCTCGATAGGGGATGCCGTAGGTATTATCGCCGATTGCATAGGGTCACCGGTCGACGTTCGCGCCAGTTCCGATCGAATGCGGCCTGCGGCGAGCGAAGTCGACCGGTTGTGGGCCGACAATACCAAGGCTCGCGATCTGATTGGGTGGACGCCGGAATATGGCGGTCTTGACGGTTTCAGGCGGGGTATATCCGAGACGGTGGACTGGTTTAGGCAGCCGCAAAACCTATTGACCTACCGAGACAGAAATCACGAGATATAAGGCGGCATACAGGCCGGTGAACAAGAAAAATTCGAACCCCGATTTAGTCGCTTCTCCGGATTCTCCGCTGGAAGAGGTATTACGTGTAATGACGCGTGGCGGGCAAAAAATTGTTCTGATCATAGATGATGAGCAACATCTCCGCGGGATCGTGACCGACTATGATATCCGCGTGACGATCCTCGAAGGCAAATCCATGGACACGCCAGCGAAAGTGTTCATGAATCAAAACCCTATGACGGTCACTGCAAGTGCGAGCGAGCAGGAGATTTTCGTTAGTATGCAGAAGTCAGGCCACAAAGTCGTCCCGACCGTGGACGGAGACGGTCGTTTCGTTTCGTTGCACTACATTGAAGAGTTCTCCCGATTTACCGATCCGGATACCGATCGTTCTGCTGCCGTTGTGATGGCCGGGGGATTGGGCGAACGCCTCCGCCCGATGACAAACGACACGCCGAAGCCAATGCTTCAGGTTGGCGGGCGTCCGATCTTGTTTACGTTGCTAGATCAGTTAATCGTCGAGGAGTTTGATCCAATCTATGTATCGGTGAACTACAAAAGCGATGTCGTGGTCAACTCGATAAACGATGTTCCGAGATATAAGAACCGTGTCCAGTTTATTTACGAAAAACAAAGAATGGGGACCGCGGGCTCTCTGAGCCTGTTGCCTGCTAAACCATCGGGCGCTTTCGTTTTGATCAACGGCGATTTGCTCACCAGTGTGTCGCTGCAGGAAATGGTTTCGTTTCACAAGCTCGACGACAACCACATCACGGTTGCTCTCAAAAAAGAGGAATACAAAATTCCGTATGGCGTCGCCGAGACCGATGGCACCCGGATCATTGGCATGCAGGAAAAACCTGCCTATTCCTTTTTTATCAATACAGGTGCCTACGTGCTGGAACCGGCTGTTATCGATATGCTGATGCCGGGCGAGCCATGTGACATGACCGATTTGATCGATATTGCACTGAGCGACGATGCGCGGGTCGGCAGTTTCCCGGTTCATGAGTATTGGCTGGATATCGGCACACCCGCCCAACTCGAAAAGGCACAGGAAGATTACTCCAATATCTTCAGCAGCTAACGCCGCCAACCGGCTTGAAACGTTTCTGCGGGAGGAAATTGGCGTAATTGGCCCGGTGCCTCTGCATGAACCGTGTTTTCGTGGGAATGAGCTGCGTTATGCCACCGAATGCATCGATATGGGTTGGGTGTCGACCGCTGGTGCCTTCGTCGGCAAATTCGAGGATGCGCTTGCCGAAAGTTGCGACGCTCGTCACGCAGTTGCGACGGTGAACGGTACTGCTGCGCTCCACGTTGCCCTGGTTGCACTTGGCATCGGATCGCGAGACGCCGTTATATGTCCGGCGCTGACCTTTGTGGCTACGGCGAATGCCATCAGCTATTGCGGTGCGACCCCCCTATTTGCCGATAGTAGTCATGAAACGCTCGGGCTATGCCCGGAAAAACTCGGTGAATTTCTCGACCGTGATTGCGACGCTTCAAGCGATCAGTTGGTTCACCGGGCGTCAGGATTACGTATTGCGGCGATAATGCCGGTTCATCTATTCGGGCATCCGGTTGATATGGATAAAACTATTGCCCTGGCTGCCAAGTTTGATATTCCAGTTATAGAGGACGCCACTGAATCTCTTGGAAGCTACCACCGGAACGCGCCAACCGGTGGGCTGGGAACGGTTGGCGTTCTAAGTTTTAATGGCAACAAGATCATTACGAGCGGCGGGGGCGGAGGCGTCATTACGAATGATGATGCGCTCGCCGCGAAAATTCGCCACCTCTCCACAACGGCGCGTCAAGACCGCGGCTGGCAACACGATCACGACATGGTTGGCTTCAACTATCGTATGCCCAACCTGAACGCTGCCCTTGCCCTTGGTCAGCTGGAGAACCTGCGCGAGTTTACGGCCGCGAAGCGGCAACTGGCGGAAATGTACAGAGAACTCTTTGCGGGTATGGATGGTGTGGATTTGTTCAGCGAACAATCTTGGGCGAAAAGCAACTACTGGCTAAATGCGTTGCTTACCCAAAATCAGTCCGCCCGTGATGCTTTTCTCGACGATGTTAATGAGCGCGGCATTCAGGCCAGGCCCTGCTGGCGGTTGATATCGAAGCTGAGTATTTACCGGCATTGTCCCGTCACTGATGATTTAAAGGTCGCAAGGGATATAGAGTCGCGGCTTGTCAACCTACCGAGTAGCGCCAAGCTCCTTTTGCCGGATGAGGGCACGATTTGACCGATGTGGTTACAATCATTGCGGAAGCCGGGGTGAACCATAACGGCGATGTGAATCTTGCAATTGATCTGGTCGATGCGGCTGCGGCCGCCGGTGCGGATTTCGTGAAGTTCCAGACTTTCGACCCTGAATCTCTTGCAGCGCCAGGGACGCGCAAAGCGGAATACCAGATAGCAACGACGGGCGGACAGGAGTCCCAGCTCGAAATGTTACGTAAACTGGTCCTTTCGGACGCAGATCATAGGCGCCTTTATGACCACTGTTCCGAACGCCACATTGGTTTCCTTGCCACGCCGTTTGATCACCGTAGCGCAGATATGCTCGCCGACGTTGGAATGGAGACCTTCAAGATCTCATCGGGTGATCTGACAAATATTCCGTTGCTGGAGCATGTTGCCCGCCTTGGCCGACCGATGATTGTCTCAACGGGAATGGGTGATATGGGCGAAGTGGGCATAGCGATGGACGCCATGCGCGCTGCCGGTGCCCAGACTATAACCCTTCTACATTGTGTCACCGAATATCCGGCTGATCCGAAGGATGTAAATTTACGCGCGATGGCGACAATGTCGGCGGCCTTTGCTGTTCCTGTCGGGTATTCGGATCATACAACCGGGATCGCCGTCTCGATTGGCGCAGTCGCGCTTGGTGCGCGGGTGATTGAAAAACACATTACGCTTGACCGAACATTGCCGGGCCCTGATCAAGCAGCGTCTCTGGAGCCTTTGGAATTCGAGGCGCTCGTTGCCGGTATTCGTATGACAGAACAATCGCTCGGGGACGGGAAGAAAACACCATCCGCCGCGGAACTGCGCAACCGTGTTGCGGCGAGGCGAAGCGTCGTTGCAATCCGAGATATTCCGGTCGGTTCCGTGCTGATGCGCGAAGATCTTGCGATTATGCGCCCCGGTACCGGATTGCCACCGGCGGATCTGGAGCGGGTTATCGGCGCGCGTACTCGCCAGGAAATTCCCGGTGGGACCGTGTTGTCGGCAGATATGTTCGAATGAGAACGATTGCTGTCGTGACAGGCGCGCGCGCAGATTTCGGCATTTATACGCCGGTGTTGAAAGCGATCGACAACACACCGGAACTACAACATCGAATACATGCGTGTGGCGGACATTTCAGCCCTGTTTTCGGGAACACGATTGATGAAATTGAGGCATCCGGTTTTAACGTCGCTGAGAAAATAGAGACATTCACCGGCACACAAGGGTCGCAAGAAATCGCGAATTCGATGGCCCGCGGAATGACGGGTTTTGCTGATGTATTTTCCCGGAACCGGCCCGATATGGTTCTGGTTCTCGGCGACCGATACGAAATGTTCGCAGCCGCCGCCACGGCTCTGATATTTGCGCTCCCGCTTGCGCATATCCACGGCGGCGAATTGTCCGAGGGCGCGATAGACGATGCTCTGCGCCACGCAATCACGAAGATGAGCCATCTCCATTTTGTATCTTCGGAAAGTCATGCACGCCGTGTCATACAGCTTGGCGAACGGCCTGAATTCGTCCACGTGACGGGGGCACCAGGTCTCGATAATCTTATAGATATCGATTGGCCGGGTATCTCTGAACTCGAAGATGCAGTCGGATTGACGCTGTCACCTGCGCCGATCCTGGCGACGTTCCACCCGGTCACGCTGGAGCCTCAATCAGCGACCGCCCAGATCGGTGAAATGTTTGCGGCCCTTGATGAAATCCAGCGGCCGACGGTGATCACGTATCCCAATGCAGATGCTGAAGGCCAAGATATCATCGACGATATTGACCGGTTTGTGCAGATCCGGCCGTGGGCATCCGCGCAGCCCAGTCTCGGTGTCCGGCGCTATTTCGGATTAATGCGTATGGCGGTTGCGATGATCGGCAATTCATCAAGCGGCATCATCGAGGCTGCGAGCTTCGGTTTGCCGGTCGTTAATATCGGCGATCGCCAGCGCGGCCGGTCACACGGGGCGAATGTGCTCAACGTTCCGCCACGGCGTGCCGACATTCTCGGCGCATTGGAGCGGGCCGCTGAACCGTCGTTCCGGGCTGAACTCGACGGAATGACTAACCCCTATGGTGACGGCACTGCCGGAACACGGATTGCCGAGATTTTGCGGAAGATAGACCTCGATCCGGGTCTCCTTAAGAAAACGTTCCACGATACCGATGTAACGACCTCAACGAAGGATCACGCCTGTGGCTGAAATCAGTCAGAAAAAATCACTTACCGAGGGTTTCGGTGACGTCTTGCGGTCATCTGCCATCTTTTATGTGCGGCAATCCGAAAAGATGTCGACGACAATCAGCTTCATGAATTACTGGAAGGCCAAGCGCGGTATCGACGTCGCTGTCGTCGCCACGACGCGGGCCATGGATGGATCTCTGATCGGACGGAACCGGCTGCGGTTCTCTGAAGGCGAGGTAATAAATTTTCAGCCTGTACTGGGTGATGTCGATGAAGGAAGCGTTGAGATAGAAATTATCTCAACCGAAAATCTTGTCTTCCCTTATCCCGCATTGATGGCACTCTATGAAACGCCTACGAGCATTTCGATGGTGCATAGCTATGCACGGGCCTATTCGCGGCACGAGGTGGAAGAAAGTAAAACCGTTACACGCGGTGAAGAATCAAACTGGACCTTGCGGGATAGTGGGTCGGTGAGATCCTTCTGCGTGTTTCACAACGGCGCATCCGAGCAGCCGGAACAGCAAATCCACCTGACGGTCAGGTCAATGGACGGCCGACGACGAGATGTCGACATCGACATCTCAGCACTCGGCCCCTACGGGTCTTTCAAGCTGGTCCCGGCCGATCATATTCCCGACATCGCGACCTTCCTTGATGGCTCGCCGGGTCAGGCCACACTTTCGTTTCATCTGCGTGAGAGTTTTACACGCATGCTGGTTGGAAACGAGACGGTCAATGCCGGCGATTTCCAGGTGACCCATTCGGATTTCAATTTTAACGTCCACAAGACCGATCGCGTCAGCCAATCCGGTGTTGCAGGTTTTTTGCGGGTCCCGGAACTGCGCAATATGGAGCGCTGGGTAGTGGTTTATCCTGAACAAGACCCGGGACAATACCGGGTAACCGACGGGCGCGATGAACATGATTTCACGAGTGGCGAGCCGGTTCAGATACCAGCCGAAAACGGGCATGAAATGTTTGTTTTCACAAAAACCGACAGCGCGCTGCCGACCCGGATCAATACTGGCATCGGGTGTGTGGCGTCTCCGGACCTGTTGCCGTCGGAGCCATCTCTTGGCGTCATGCATAGCGCGGTACCCGCAAAACGGATGACCTGGGGGCCCTGCGCGGTATCGGATAACTTGGATACCGATATTGTTGTCCATGCGTATGAAGACCTTTTTGGGGCGGCACGCGCGGGTGCGGAATTGTGTTTTCGGCTTTATAGCGCATCGCGCCATGGATACGTCGAACAGACAATGACATGTGCCAATCTCGATGCGTTTGATGCCGGGATTCGACTCGAGGATGTGTTTCCCGACGCGCGCGAATATTTAGACGGTGAGACAGGGTACTTCACACTGTATTCGGAATATGGCGGCCTGAAGGCCTATGTGGTGATGAAAAAAACCGGCGGCAGCGCAACCCTTGAGCATTGCTTCTGAATGACGGAAGCCTCCATGATCGGGATCATTATCCTTGGCGGTGGCGGCCACGCGTCGGTTGTGGCCGAAGCGCTGCGGGCAGCCGGTGAGGATGTTCTGGGATTTACGGACCGAGACCTGAGCGAAGCGACCCTGGCGGGCGATATTAGATGCCTTGGCACGGATGATATCATTGCCGATCACGACCCGGGAACAGTGCGGCTCGCTATCGGCATCGGGTCGGTCAAGCCGTCATCCGCAAGAATGAAGCTCTACGAAGAATTTCGGGAACGTGGCTACCGTTTCGTGACCGTCATACACCCGTCTGCGGTTGTTGCGGGCGATACCGAACTGGGCGAAGGAGCCCAGATTATGGCCGGAGCAGTCGTGCAGCCGGGATGCAAAATCGGAGAAGCGACGATCATAAATACGCAGGCGAGTATAGATCACGATTGCATGATTGGACGGTTCGTCCACGTCGCGCCGGGTGCGACACTGTCTGGTGGAGTGACCGTTGGTGATGGAAGTCATATCGGGGTGGGCGCAACGATTGTCCAAAGCGTCTCAGTGGGTACCACTGCCTTGGTGACGGCAGGTGCGATCGTGGTGGCAGATGTGTCCGCCGGTGCTAAGTACGGGGCCGACCTTGACCGGTGATACATCGCAAAACCGCCTTCTAATCGGTTTTTTCGGTGGCGGACCCCAGGCTCTGGAATGCGTGGGCCGAATTGTTGCGGATCGCGATTTCATCGTCGCGTTCGTGCATCTGCGTGATCCGGATGATGAGGCGTTGAGGGCGTTTTGCGTCGCCAACGACATCGACATCCTTGACGAACGCGATGCGAATGCAGCGGCCACCCTGGTGGCCATCGGATCATACCATGTCGATCTGATTGTCAGTGTTAATGCAAAGCAGATTTTCCGCCAGCCGTTACTTGATATTCCTACCCGCGGCGCGGTCAATATTCACAACGGTTTGCTGCCCAGGCAGCGCGGCGGCGGCGGCGCGTATACTGCCATCATCAACGGCGAAACACCCGGCACGACCGTCCATTTCATCGATGACGGGATTGATACGGGCGATATCATAACCCAGAGGGAGATACCGCTCGGTCCGAACGAGACGATGGGCGATTTTCAACAACGGGCGATCAGCGCGAGCGCCGAATTATTGCTCGTCGCGTTGGGCGATATTCGAAACGGTACTGAAACCAGAATACCGCAACGCGATCAGCCTTTTCACTATACGCCGAGCAAGGCGCCGTGGGATGAACTGATAGACTGGTCGCAGACGTCGCGAATGATCCTCGATAAAATTCGCGCGCGAAAACCCGGCCCGGCAAACTTCTATATCTGTGATGACGAGGTGTATGAGGTTGTCGAAGCGACCCCGGAACCGAATATCCTGGATTTCTTCAGCACCTTCGGACAGGTCCTTCAACGACATCCCGAAAAAGGCCTTCTGGTGAAGACCGGAGATAACGGCCTCTGGCTGAACCGTGTTCGAAAGCATGGAGAAGAGATGACAACCGTGCCGAATCATCCATCGGGCAAGATGTTGCGCTACATGGTCGACCGTGAATTATTTTACCTGAAACGACGGCTTGCGGTGCTCGAAGCCGGACAGACAGACCCTCAATGAGCGCATATTCGCTCGTTCGCAACACGCTAACGTCTATGGGGGTCGATACCGGCGCGCTGTATCAGAAGCTCTCGGCATCCTCTATTCGCGCGGCGTTGGCGGAGCAGGATCTCGCCAAGTTGTGTAACCGTCTACGTGAAATTGTTCCCGACGTTACCGATCATTATACACAGAGCTTCGACCAGGTCGCCTTTGAGCGATATTGGGAAACAAAGATGCGGGGGCTACACGCGTTTCAGACGAGTTGCGCGCTGGACGCAATGGCGCATCTGGACCGGCAGGGCCTGACCATTGTTGATTTGGGCGATTCTTCGGGCAATCATGCAGCGTATCTTCGTGCCCTTGCCCCCGAGGGGACGGTGTCTCGCGTCGTCAGCGTCAACATGGATGAGGCCGCGATCGACAAAATCAATGCCAAGGGTGGCGAGGCTGTTCTGGCCCGGGTCGAGGATTTCAGTTTTGACGGCGTTCGTCCCGACTTGCTGATGAGTTTCGAGACACTGGAACATATTCTTGATCCGATTGGATTTTTGCGCAGTCTGGCTGTTGCCGATACCGCCGAGCATATTGTGCTCTCGGTTCCGTTCCGCCGGAAAAGCCGGTTCGGTGGCGCCCTGATGAGGCGTTCGCCGAAAGATCTGCCAGCGCAAATTACGCCGGAAGAAACCCATATATTCGAATTGTCACCCGTCGATTGGGAGCTTCTCGCTCGTTTCGCAGGGTTCCGGAAAATATTCGCGCGGGTCTACCTGCAGTATCCGAAACGCTCCCCACTGCGCGTGACAGCACCGCTTTGGCGCCGACTGGATTTTGAAGGCTTCCTCGTCCTATTTCTAGAACGTGATAACCGCCTGGCCGACTGCTATACTGGCTGGTAGATACGTGGCTTCAGATCAAATTCGGTGGATCGATCACGCGATGAGCACGATAAGAAAATGATTTCACTGCTTGCGGTATTAAAAACAACTGCACTACGTCCGCTGGAGACACTAGATGCTTAAGATTCTTATGGGTGACATGCTCTATTCGGGCGACGGCGTCGGGAACAGGATGTGCCCTATGCCTGTCGGTTTTGTGGCCGCCTTTCTAGAGAAACGGTTGGGTAGTGCTGTCGATGTCAGATTGTTCAAACGACCGGACGATCTGATCGAAGCGGCCGACCAGGAAACCCCGGATATGATAGCGCTGAGCAACTATTCCTGGACCCACAGCCTTTCTTCGTCGCTGTTGAAATCGTTCAAAGAAAAGAACCCGAACCTCGTAACGGTTATGGGCGGACCCAATTATCCGCGTGAAATGGCAAAGCAGCAGGAATTCTTTCACCGTAACGATGGCGTCGATTTTCACGTCTATATGGAAGGAGAACAGGGTTTCCTGAGCCTTACTGAACGGTTGATCGAAGCGGAAGGTGATCTCGCCAGAGCGCAACAAGGCGCTGTGCCGGGTGTTCATTTTCTCGACCGGAAAACTGACAGCCTCGTCGCCGGGCATTTTTTCGATCGGCTGATAGAGCTAGATGAAATTCCGTCACCATATCTCACAGGTCTGATGGACCCGTTCTTGGAAATGGGCCTGCAGCCAATGATCCAGACCAACCGCGGCTGTCCGTTCACCTGCACGTTTTGTGTTGAAGGGCAGGCCTACCATACCAAGGTGCGGCGGTTTTCGCTGGATCGAATTACGGCGGAGCTCGAATACATCGCCGAGCGTGTTACGCCGGAATGGTCGCTGTCGATCACAGATTCCAATTTCGGCATGTACGAACAGGATATTGATACCTGCAAAGTGCTTCGTCGTCTGCAGGATGAATACAGCTGGCCGTTCGATATCGTTGTGTCGTCCGGCAAAAACCGCGTTGATCGTGTAACTGAATGCGCCCGGCTGACCCGCGGGGCGCTATCCATTTCGCTCCAGGTCCAGTCAATGGACGACGAGGTCCTTAAGAATATCCGGCGTCAGAATATTTCGGTGGATGGTCTGAAGAAGGCGGTTGAGAATACGCAGGAGCTTTCCAAGACAACACGTGCGTTTAGTGCGGTGATTGTCCCACTGCCCGGAGAAACGCTCGATTCTCATATTTCGGGATTAAAAGAGTTGGTCGACATGGATATGGACTACGTGTGTCCGTTCCAGCTGATTTTGCTCGATGACACGGAGATGTCCGGCTCCGAATCGAGAGAGAAATTTCAGATGGTGTCGAAATGGCGACCAGTCCCAAATTACTATGGCAAGTTTGGTGACGTGAAAGCGCTAGAATTGGAAGAAATCTGCGTTGCAAACAGCACGTTTTCATACGGCGACTATCTCGAAGCCCGCGGCCTCCATTTTATGATGCAGTGTTTTCATTCGGATGACGCCATGCTCGAAATTCGGCGCTATCTCAGTCTGTTCGGGATTTCGCCCTTTGACTGGATTCGAACGGCGCAGCTTGAAATGCCGTCAGCGCCGGAATCGGTTCGTAAAGTATACAATGACTTTATCGAAGCAACGGGTAACGAGCTCTGGGATACGCGCGAAGAGGCAACGGCATTTTTCCGGGATGGAGACAATATCGATCTTTTTGTGACCGGTGATATGGGTGACAACGTATTATTCAAATTCCGCGCGATCTGCATGACAGGTGCCTTCAGGGATTATCTCGACTACGGTATCGAAATTGCGACGAACATGGCGCTTGAGGGCGTTCCCGAATCAGACATCGCGCGCATTCGGGAAGAAATCTCTGAAATCGGTCGATACATATATCATAAGCGACGCCTTCCGCTCGACCCCGTGGAGATACAAAGCATGGCGGAGGAACACTTTCTTCATGACCTTACAGCCTGGGAGACGGACGGTCATGTCCGGCCGGTAAAGGAGTATCGTCGAAACGAGCCCGTTGCTGTCACGTTCGGATATGATGAAATGCAGACCAGTAAACTACTCTATGCGTATGAGCAGCTGGGGACGTCGATGCAGGGTGTTGGCCAGATCGTCCGCAAGCACAACCCGCTCTACTTCGTGCGCGAAACGGCGCGTGCCGGGTATTACGGTATTGATGTCCCGGTAAGAGCTGGAACGAATTAAGAAGTTCCGTCGTTCGACCTAGGCGTTAGTCTTGGTTAAAGGTACGCGGTTTCCTGCCTTCCAGGCTTCTGTGCTGATGGAAAGAACAACTTGATCAGGAAAACTATTTTGCGGGCAGTGAGAAAGTTGGCGCATGCCATTTTGCATGTCAGCCCGGAGCTCAAGATTGCTCCGGCTGATATCTATTCACGGCTGGACGGTGCCGTGCAGCAGTTTGGCTTGGATGCTACGGAACGGTTTTTTGCTGAATCGCAGGCTGCACAGGCCCTGGCGCGGGAAATGTGTCGCTTTCTGGATGATCCGGAGGCAGAACGCAGCCTCAAGAAAGGTTATCATGTGAGGCAGGAACATCGCGCAAGGATAATAGCGCTGCGGACCGACCCGCCATTTGGTCCTGTTTCGGTGCCCACTGGTTGGCATCCAATCGACAGGCGCACAGCAGATGGCATTATCGATTCCGGCCTGCACCCGGGCCCGATCACCACGCGTGCGACAGTTGTGTCACGGATTCTTTTAATGTTGAGCCCTGTGGTATGGGGAGTGATATTCATCTGGAAAGCTCTTTCCGTCCTGACTCTCGCATCCGGGCGACCCAATCCAATTAATTCACCCTTAGCGTCACATAATTTTTTACGTCCTTATATCTTCGGTGTATTCGCGGATTACTTAAAGAGTGCCGGTGTACTTAAAGATGCCGCGCCACCGTTTATCATCGTCACCGACCAGCCTGATGAGAAGGTGGTGGATTCTGCGATAGCGACGACGCTTAACGTCAATACACTCCGTGTTCCAGCCGTGCCCTGGCTTTCGAATGTCGTTTGGCCGGGCACCCTTCTTTTCGCAAGGATTGTCTGGATTACGGTGAGACACGGCAAAGACGCGCGGGTTCCGATGCTAGCGGCGGTTGCAATGCGCCAAGCGTTTCATAGCATTTACATTTGGCGCATCGGCTACAATACCCGGTTCAGGTTTTTTCTCGATATTGCGGAGTATAACGAGCACCATAATCTAAAAGCCATCATCTTTCGTAAGTTTGGGGGCAAAGTGGCTCGTTGGCCCACATCTTCAATTGATTCGCCGGGGTCGATTACGAGCTATCTCGGGTACGATATTTTTCTCTCACCTGGCCCGTATCAATCGGATACGTATGGTCGAACATGGTCGCCTACCTGTAGTTCGTTGGCTGTCGGGTTTTTGCACAAGGACCCATGTTTCGGTTCGGGCACGGACGTAGCCGATGAGTATGAAGAGCTAATCAGCCATCACTTGGGAGCGGGCAAAAAAATGATTGTGCTTTTCGGCTCTAGTGACGCATCGACCGAGTGCTTTGGGCCACCGATGGCAGACATGCTGATGGCCGTCCGAGAAGTGCTTGCCGGTAGAGACGATTATCTGGTGGTGATCAAACCTAAGGGACGCAAAGGTGAATATCTTCACAAAATTCTGCAAAATAGCCATCGATTGGCTGAATGGCTGGCAGGGCCGGATGTGCTGTCGGTTCATTACGATGAGACCGACACGGAGGTTTGTGGCGCTGGATGGCTGATTGACAGGATGGCAATTGGTATCGGGAATGCCGGAACTGTAATGACGGAAGCGATGGCTCATCGAAAGCCTTATATTGCTTATTATCCGGTCTTCGCACCGACGCCCTTGTCAGAAAAAATGGTTCGAGAAGGATTTATGCATGATAATATTCAATCGTTCACGTACGCGCTGGCGCACATGATCGATGCACCGGAGGCGATCAACGTACCTGTAGAATGGCTGCGCGAACAATTCGACCCCTTCGATGATGACAAAGCATTAGAGCGCGTTGTCGACGCTTTGTTTGTCAATCCGTCGCTGGATTGCATTCCTCAGGAAAAGATATCTCTCACTACCGCAAATTCGAATCCGCAACGTCTTCGCTCGAACGCGAAGGGCGCTATTAATAGATAAGGTTGTTGAACAGCCTGCAGGTGGTATTTTGACAACTTCGATCCGTTTAGCGACAACAATGCGCTGATGCGGGCTGCGAGCCATTTGGTCGCCGAAATCGAGGGGCCGGTCGAGAGCCAACTGAGCGACGACCGCTCATAATGACTGAATAGTGTATTTCTGGAAGGATGACGATGTCTACAGAGGATGGCACCAAAGAACGCCTTGGCGCATCGAAAGATTCTGTCTTTATTGGTCCGAAAGAACTTGGCATTGATCCTGAAACTCAATTGCCGGTGTCGTTGCGCAAAGGCCCTTTCGGCGTTTACGTTCAACTTGGGGAAGCGGTCGAAGGGTCCAAGGAGAAACCGAAGCAGCAATCTCTGCTGCGCGGTCAGATTCCATCCGATATTGATCTTGCGCTTGGCCTCCGTCTGCTGTCACTTCCGAGGGCCATTGGCGCCCATCCGGAAAGCGGTGACTTGATCTTTGCCGGGGCTGGGCGTTTTGGCCCATATCTGAAGGTGGGTGAGCGATACTTGAAAACGGACTCTGACGAAGATGTGCTGACGCTCGGCCTCAACCGCGCCGTGACTATCATCGCCGAAGTACGGGCGAAGTCAGCAGACGCCATAGTTAGCGATTATGAAGAAGATTCAAACGATGACTATGAATTTAATGCCAATCATTCCTTTGAAGAGGAGGTCTATAGCGAAGATTGGAAGGAGCATCGACCGAAAGAGTATTTTGAATATCGGCAGATGTGGGATGAAATCCCCCGTGACCAAATCACCACTGATTTTCCGCTTCATCTAGACATAGAGACAACCAACATCTGTAATCTAAAGTGCCCGATGTGCCCGCGGACAGAGATGGTCAACAACGAAACCTTTGGTGAATTGGGGCGAATGACAAAGGAACAATATTCCGACATCATTGATCAGGCATCTAAATACGGCACAAAAAGTATAAAGCTGAATTACTTGGGCGAGCCATTGGCTCACAAAGAAGTGGTGTGGCAAGTCGAGTATGCGAAACAGAATGGGATCGTCGATATTATGATGAATTCCAATGCCACGCTCTTGACTAAAGACCGTGGCCGAGCACTGCTTGAGGCAGGCCTCGACAATATGTACGTATCATTTGATGCCGTTTCGCCCGATCTATTTGGGCAGCAACGCGTTGGAACCACACTTGGAAAGGTAATCGATAACGTTTATGAATTTGTGAAGCTTCGGAATGAGAAATTCCCGCATGTCCAAGTGCGGCTTTCGATGGTGATGTACAATGAACCGGAATGGCTAGAGCAGTTCGAAGGCATCAAGATAATGTGGAAGCGTCTTGTCGATTCTGTCGGCTATGGCTTCTATACAGAAAGGGATAGGAACTCGTTTGGGGAATATCCTGAGGTGGAAGGTTTCTGGTGTGCTCAACCGTTCCAGCGGATGTTTCTTAAATATAACGGCAATGTCACGATCTGCTGCGTCGACGATCAGGATCAGACGATAGTCGGGAACTGGAAGCTACAGCCGCTACATGAAATTTGGCACAATGAAGCGTATACCGAAATCCGACGGCTTCATACGGAGGATCAGTATTACCAAATGGAAATGTGTCGGAAGTGCTATTTGCCGGTAAGTTAGAACATCGCAGTCCGGATTCATGAATATCATAGGAATTATCCCCGCTCGTGCGGGATCCACGCGCGTTCCTAGGAAAAACATCCGCAGATTTGCAGGCGGCGAACCGCTGATTGTGCGAGCGATCCACACTGCACTGCAAAGCAAGCTTGACCGGGTCATATTGTCAACTGATTCAGAGCAATACGCAGAGCTCGGGCGTTTGGCCGGCGCGGAGACACCCTTTCTTCGGCCCGCTGCACTAGCAAGCGCTAATACAACCGCAATGTCCGTTATTCAACACTGTCTGCAATTTCTAGATAGCTCCGGCGACGCATATCCAGACGCCGTTGCCTACCTCCAGCCGACATCTCCCTTCCGGACAGCAAAATACATCGACGAGGGCCTCATGATTATGAAAACGGCTGAGACCGATACAGTTCTCTCGCTGGAGCCGGTGAACCAATTCCCAGCTTTCATGTGGGAAAAACGCGATAACGGTGAATTCAGCCGCGTTACTCCCAATTTGGAAAGAGCTGAAAGAAGCCAAGATCAGCCCTCTACTTATATCGAAAGCACATGTGTAGTGATCACGCGTACAGGTTATCTCTTAAACTCGCCAGCAGATGGGTTGATCATGAACCATAACAGTTTCACACCTCTATTTATCGACCCCCAAGCAGCTATCGATATTAACACAGAGCAGGATTTCGCGTTCGCGGAGTTCATGGCGCAGCGCGATGCAACCAAAACATTGGCCGCGAATGACTGACCACAGCATTTATATTATTGCTGAGATGGCGTACTCACATGACGGATCGACCGAACTCGCTCGTGACATCGTCGCTAAAGCGGCACAGGCAGGCGCAGAAGCGATCAGCATTCATTTCACCCATATGCCTGAATACATGGTCCGCCAGTACGGGGCCGGACCGGGCCGGGTATCGGCGGGTAAAGACGTCAGACCGATATACGACTATCTAGAAGAAATATCTCTTTCATTCGACGATTGGCGGGGTGTGGTCGACACGATTAGGAAAACAGATCTCGACTTAATCGTGATGCCAAATGACAACACCAGTCTTATTTTCGCCGAAACGCTGGTACCGGACGCCTACGTATTATCCGCTGCATGTTTCGAGGAGCACGATTTTATTGCACAGGTAGGCTCTACCGGTAAGCCGATCTATCTGAGAGTCGGCGGTGCAACACTGGAAGAAATAGAAACGGTTGTCGATATCCTGAAGAATTCAGGTGCCGGTCAACAAATTCTTTTATATGGCCACCAAAACTATCCGACCAGGCCCGCAGATACCAATCTGGCGGCGTTGACTCGACTGAAACAGTTGTTCGACCTACCCGTCGGGGTGGCGGAGCATGTAGATGCCGAGGATGACTTCGCTCTGATCGCACCTCTGCTAGCGATCCCTTTAGGCGTCGTCGCGATCGAAAAGCACCTGACCCACGATCGCGCCGAAAAAGGCGAGGACTTTGAGTCCGCGCTGAATGTCGATGAGTTCGAAATCTTCGTCGAGCGGGTTCGCAAGGCAGAATCGGCAATCGGCAGAGGGGATATCGGTACCGACGAATCATCGGCCGCTTATCGACGCAACGTTCGCAAACGTCTTGTCGCTGCAGCGCATATTCGAGCCGGCGACACAATCACGGACAAGCTGGTCGCGGCAAAACGGGCGGATGAGGGTATTTCGCCGGTACGCCGAGATGAAATTGTCGGCCGCATCGCGCTTCAGGACATCAAACCGGACACCGGCCTTACCCTCGACATGACTGGGCCCGCCGCATGAAAACGGGTGTGTTGCTATCGGTCCGCGAAAAGGCCACCCGATTGCCGGGAAAGGTGTTGAAGCCGTTAGGCGACGCCAACGTAACGGAATTTCTATTACGCCGGCTTAAATCCATCGGAAACGCAGATGCTGTCATCCTAGCGACGTCGATAGATCCCCGCGATAAGATTCTTGCAGAAATTGCCGAGCGAGAGGGAACCATACCTTTCCGCGGCAGCGAAGATGACAAACTCGAACGCTACCGCAACGCGGCGCGGATCTATGAGCTTGATTTTGTGATCGTGGTCGACGGTGACGACCCGTTCGTGTCGGCGGGCCATATCGAAAAACTGATCGCTGCTCAAAATGAGACGGCCCCGGACTTTATCGTGTATGAAGGCTTGCCGTTGGGGGCCACGGGGTTTGGTGTCAGCCGGGGTGGGCTGGAACGGGTCTGCAAGCAAAAAGAAGCCCGCGATACCGAGGTATGGGGCCATTTGTTCACAGAGAATCCTGCGTTCAAATCGGAAGCGTTGCAGGAAACGGATCCGTTATTAAATCGACCCGAAATTCGAATGACGCTCGATTATCCCGAAGATTATGCGTTTTTTACGGCTGTCATTAAGGGTCTGGCCGCGGATGGAACGCCTCCTGATTTTGAGAATGTAATGGCGTTTCTTCGAAACAGGCCAGACATCGTGGCTATAAATGCGGGTGTTGCTGAAACCTATGCCGCGCATCTTGCAGCGTCACGGTGTGCGGAATGAGATTTGTTGTAATCGGGCTCGGATCGATGGGTAAGCGGCGCATCCGTAATCTAAAGCGCCTCGGCCATGAAGATATTATAGGCTATGATCCAAGGGATGACCGACGCGCAGAGGCAGAAGAAAATTACGGAATAGAAATCACCGGTGACCTTGAGCGTGCCCTCGCCGCGGAAACCGACGCGTGGATCATCTCGACTCCCCCGGATACACATGCCACCTACGGCCTCCGCGCGGCCGATCGCGGTATCGCGTTCTTTGCGGAGGCCGGCGTCGCTGACCCGAACGTAGAGACGCTGATTGGGCGCATTTCCGAAACCGGGGTCGTTGCGGCTGCCAGTTGCACGATGCGTTATTATGACGGCCCGCGAAAAATCAAGGAACTTGCCAAGTCTGGCGCAGTCGGTAAGCCGCTCAGCTTCGTCTATCACAGCGGCCAGTACCTACCGGACTGGCACCCATGGGAAAGCTACAAAGATTTTTACGTTTCCAACCCGAAGACCGGCGCCTGTCGCGAAATCGTGCCTTTCGAGCTTTCTTGGCTATCGGATATTTTCGGCGACGTCACATCGCTTGCAGCGATGAAAGCCAAACAAGGCAGTCTCGACGCCGATATCGACGATAATTACCAGCTAATACTTAGATTCGACGGAGGCGCGATGGGTCACATGACCGTCGATGTTCTTGCGCGCCCTGCAGTGCGTCATTTTCGATTGCTTGGCAGCGAGGGGACAGTTGAATGGGATCACAGCATAAATGCCATCCGAGTGTGGCGCGCCGAGACCGGTTGCTGGGAAAATACTTCGTTCGATCCTGGCGACGTGCAAGACGGGTACATTCACGCGGAAGAGCCATATGTTGCTGAGATGTCCGATTTCATTGCGGCGGTTCGGGGTGAAAAAGTCTGGCCTTATTCGTTTGAACAGGACGAACGTATTTTGGCGCTATTGGTGAACGCAGAAGAGGATTCGGAGGCGCGGGACCCCAAATGACAGCCAGCGAAAAAGGGTCCAACCGCGTCACGCATAATTTGATTCCGGGCGGCGCTCATACATACTCTAAGGGCGACGACCAGTTTCCGGCAAACGCCCCGCCCTATTTAGAACGAGGAGAGGGATACTGGGTCTGGGATGATCGCGACGGACGGTATCTCGACTGGACGATGGGTCTACGTTCGATGTCGCTGGGTTACGGGCGGCCGGAGGTCAACAATGCCGCGATAGAACAGATCAGACGCGGATCGAATTTCGGGCGCCCCTCGAAGGTGGAGACCGACCTCGCGCAGATCCTCGTCGATATTATCCCATGTGCGGAAATGGTGAAATTCGCAAAGAACGGATCCACCGTTACCACGGCCGCTGTAAAGCTTGCACGTGCCCATACCGGTAGGGAGTATGTCGCGTTTTGCAAGGACCATCCATTCTTTTCGTACGACGACTGGTTTATCGGAACCACCGACTGCGCGGCTGGTGTTCCCTCAGCGATATCCGATTTATCTCTGCCGTTTCGGTACAATGATCTCGACAGCCTTCGCAACCTCTTTACTAGGCAGGCCGGGAAGATCGCCTGCGTAATCCTAGAGGCGGCGACTACGGAACCGCCGGCAGATGGCTTTCTGGAGGGCGTACAGGCGTTGTGTCAGGAAAATGGCGCTGTTTTCATTCTGGACGAAATGATCACCGGTTTCCGCTGGCACCTTAAAGGGGCGCAGTATTTTTATGGAATCAAACCGGACCTCGCGACGTTCGGCAAAGGGATGGGAAACGGCTTTTCCATCGCAGCTCTGGTAGGCAAACGCGAAATCATGGAACTAGGCGGGCTCGATCACGACGGTGAACGGGTATTTCTGATCTCTACGACGCACGGAGCAGAAAACCACGCGCTAGCTGCATGTATAG
The DNA here is from genome assembly GCA_002937455.1 of Alphaproteobacteria bacterium MarineAlpha11_Bin1. The sequence goes on along the minus strand of PTJZ01000004.1, from coordinate 149,281 downwards.
GTGCACTCCGGGTGTTTGAGACGGAGAACGTTTGCGATCACATGTGGAATATTGGCGCGATGCTGGTCGACGCCCTTAATGGAGCGGCGATTTCTACCGGAATGGAGGACCATTTCGAAGCATACGGCATAGCCTGCAACCCGGCATATGTCTGCCGAGGCGACGGCGGTGCGCCATCGCCAGAACTGCGCACGCTGTTCAACCAAGAAATGATCAATCGCGGGGTTTTGATGCCCTACATCACCCCTTGCCTGGCGCACGACGCCGAAGCGGTAAGCCGGACGGCGAAGGCGGCTGAGGAGAGCTTAGCAATCTGTGCGAACGCGCTTGAAAGCGGCCTGCACCACGCGTTGCGGGGAGATGCGATCAGACCGGTATTTCGAAAGTTTAACTAACCGCATGTCGACATCACAGGGGTCAAAGACCGATATTCAAAATTTTTGGGGGGCGGTATATCGAACCGCCTATGGCGATAACGATGCAGCTCTTGATAAGGAGTCTCTCTCTGCGGGGCTCAGCCGTTTAGAGCATATGTTTCGGCTGCGCGACCATCTTGCCGTGGTGGAAATGCCGCTCGACGCGCTGAGAGGGTTGCGGGTCTTGGAGATCGGACCGGGAGCCGGCGGACACAGTTCCCTGTTTGCAACATACGGCGCTCAAATGACCAGCATCGACGTTACGCATGAGCGGGCCGCAGCGACCCAGCGTAAATTCAATCTCTTGAGCAAAGATGCAATTTGTAATGCCGCCCAGGGAGACGCCGAAAACCTTCCTTTTGCTGACGAAACATTCGATATCGTGTATTCGAACGGTGTTCTCCATCACACTCATGACACCGAGCGAGCCATCGATGAGACGTATCGCGTGCTTCGCCGAGGAGGCCGAGCGGTGATTATGCTCTACAGCAAGGGATCAGTGAATTACTGGTTATCGATGTGGTTCTGCGTCGGTATTCTTAAAGGCGGTATATTCCGGTCACATAGTTGGTTGGGAAACGCAACAGAGTGGATCGGTAACAGCCCGCAAACGGCTACTAATCCGATTACCCGTTGCTATACCGGCCGGCAGATTCGAAAAATGTTCGGGAAGTTCTGCATGGTCCGAATACGTAAAAGCGAATTCAATGCTGGAGACATACCCAAGCTCGGCAGGCTGTGGCGAAGGTGGCGGCGACCACGATACGGCGTCCATGACGGCGGCCTACTCGTCTACGGAGAACCTTGGGAAATCACGACGCCCTTCGAACGCCGTCTTGGCAAACATGTCGGATGGGCCTGGAATATCCTCGCGCACCGAGAGTAATTGACCCTTATTCTGCACCACAGCGGCGACCTACCTCCGGAAACGGCATACGACTGCTGGTTCGGTATCGCCGGCGCTATGCCGGACCTTCCCGTCCACCGGCATTTGTCGGATCTTGCCGCAAAACTTGAGTCCGCGTTCGAAGAGGCAGCGGATGGTTGGTTAAATTTCGCTTGCGAAATGTCCATCGAACAAGCCGAACAGCCATCGCATGTGATTGCTTGCGCAACCAATGTTTCCGATTTCGGCGAGATGCTCGCATGGGCAAGAATATGTGCAAAGCAAGTCGCAAGCGAAGATATTGTTCTAGCCGTATGTGACGATCCCTGGTTGTTTCGTCACATTGCGGAGACCGTGGGGACAATGACGGGCGCGGCGCCGGGCTTCACCGTACTCCGGATGCGATTAGCGATTCGAGGTTTTTTCGCCCGGATATCTTATGCGCTAAAAGCGGCGGCGGACAGTATTTCACTCGCATCTCATCGTCGGGACGCAAAACGCAGCGGCGCGTGGCTTTTGGTCTACGGCCACCCTCGAAGCAACAGCTCCGGCGCAGACGGATATTTCGGGGACCTACCAAAAAAAATAACACATCTCTGGCGCGTTCTACATGTCGACTGCCCCCGTAACAGAGCGCAGGTGCTTAAAGGCGATGGGCGGACGGTCAGCCTGCGCGGCTGGGGTAATCCGGTGTTGGCACTTACGCTGCCATTTCGCCGTTGGCGCCCCGCAGAGAAATTCACCCGCGGCACGTACGGGTGGCTGGTTCGACGCGCAGCAGCGCTGGAAGGTGGAACAGCACAAGCGGCAGCAATCGAATGGCAAATATATTGCCAGAGAGCCTGGCTTAATTCAATCGCACCCGATGTTGTTGCCTGGCCTTGGGAAAATCATGTCTGGGAAAGAGCGTTCACGAAAGAGGCTAGGAAAAGAGACACATCGACCCTCGGATATCAGCACTCAGTTGTTGGGCGCTATATGCTAAATTATTCACCGGCCTCTTTACCAACAAGAAGTGCGGGTTTGCCGGACAGGATGTTATGTACCGGGCCGTCAACGCGCAACCAGTTGCTCGCGTGGGGCGTGCCCGCCAAAAGAATTGACGTTGGCGGAGCTTTGCGATTTTCCAGCCCGGCATGTCCCCGCCACGACCCAGAAGGACCAATATTTGTCGCTTTGCCTTTCGACCACGTCATTGCGAATGAAATGATGGTGGCTATACGCCACGTCGCGAAGCTTGGCCGGCGGTTTGTGGTGCGTGATCATCCAATGACCCCTTTTCAGATAGAGCCGGACGACTCGGTCCAACACGCGGAAGGACCATTAGAATCACTTCCGGCGGTGTCCTCTGTGATCTATGCGGCAACGACGGTGGGGCTCGAGGCACTGGTCGGCGGATTGCCAACGCTAAGATTTCGGTCGCGATTTAAACTATCGGTCGATATCCTGCCGCCAGGATTAGAAATACCGACCACCGAAATTTCGACCCTGGCAGCCGACCTAGATAGGGTCAGTCTACTGTCTCCTATTGATCGCGAACATATATTCGCGCAGCCGGATATGACTTTGTGGCACTCGGAACTAAATGCGAGATAGAGCTTTATGAAGAATGATCTAAAAACGAAGATTGCCAGTAAAAAAGCCTGTATCGGCGGCTGGCTCACCGTCCGGTCGCCAGAGGTGACCGATGCCCTAGCAAGTGTCGGCTTCGACTGGATTGCGCTGGACATGGAGCATGGCAGCTTTTCGGTCGGAGATGCAGAAAACGCTTTCATGGTCTGTGAACGGCATGGCTGTGCTCCGCTAGTCCGGCTGCCACAGGCTGATCCTATATTGGCGCGTCGATTACTCGATTCAGGTGCGCATGGATTCCTGGTCCCATATACCGAAGATGCCGGCAGATTTGCCGAATTTGCATCCCATTGCCTTTTTCCCCCAGCGGGTAAACGAGGCTTGTCGCTGGAACGTTTTAATGCGTGGGGCGACAACTTCGATGAAACCCTGCGTGATTTTGCGCCTGTACTTGTCCCGATGATAGAATCCCGTGTCGGGGTCAAAAACGCGTCTGCAATAGCGTCACTAGATTTCGTCGATGCCCTTTTTTTTGGTCCCTACGATCTTTCAGCCGATCTCGGCACGCCCGGTGATTTCACGGCTAAAACCTTTTTGGAGGCCCGGGCGACCGTAAAGGAAGCTGCCCGGCAACACGGCAAAGCGGCTGGTGGGCACCAAGTTGTCACTGACCCAAAATCTCTGGCACAAATGGTCGAAGACAGCTTCACTTTTATCGCCTACGGCACCGATATGATTGCTCTACGTGCGGCCCTAAAACCTGGCGCGAAGATAAACGCGAGCTAATGCGCAATATCTGCATCATTCCCGCCCGAATGGGTTCTACCCGGTATCCGGGTAAGCCTTTAGAACCTTTGCTGACCCTACCGTTGATATTGCACGTCTGGCATCGTTGTCGTCTAGATACCTCCTTGGACCGTGTCCTGATTGCAACCTGCGACAAAAAAATCCAAATGGCGGCAAAAGAAGCAGGTGCCGACGTCGTGATGACGTCTGATACGCATGAGCGTGCCACCGACAGGACAGAAGAGGCGGTAAAGAACATGGATCTCGACCTCGCCGACGACGACTTTGTTCTGATGGTGCAGGGCGACGAGGTACTGGTGAACCCGGATGTTATTAGCCTCATTGTCCAAAACTACGATGAATACCGACCAAACGTGGTGAATCTTGTGTCGCGGCTCTATCGGGCCGAAGACCGAGACGATCCTAACACGGTAAAGGTTGTTGCCGCGCCTGATGGAAATGCACTTTATTTTTCGCGGGCGCCGATCCCGTCAAGATCTCGCGCAAATGATCCACCGGTATACCAGCAGACTGGAGTGATTGGATTCTCGTGGTCGTTTCTCAAAAATTTCAGTGATCTGCCCCAGACACCCTTAGAAAAGATCGAATCGATCGATATGCTGCGAGTACTGGAACATGGCTTTCCGCTGAAATTAGTTTTTACCGACATTGAAACGATCGGCGTGGACACGCCGGCGGACCTCGCCCGCGCAGAGAAAGTTCTTTTTAACGATGCTTTCACACCACGTTATCTTGATGTGGATTCCGCATCGTGACTGCTAGTCTAAAGGTCGGGGTCGCCGGCTACGGCGTGGTAGGTAAACGCCGGCGAGAAGTAGCCGACGCGCGAACGGACATGAAAACAATCGCTGTGTGCGACCGATATTTTGAAGATGATGGCGAGATGGAAGACGGAGTGCGATACTACCGTACATACACGGATCTCTTGAAAGAGGACTTGGATATCCTTTTCGTCTGCATGACAAACGATATCGCCCCGATCGTAACGATTGCCGGGCTAGAGCATGGACTGCATGTATTTTGCGAGAAACCGCCGGGCAGAGATATGAACGATATGGTCCGCCTACGCGCCGCCGGAGCCAATTACCCGACACAGAAGCTAAAATACGGCTTCAATCACCGGTATCACGACTCCGTCCGTGACGCACTTCGGATCGTTGAAAGTGAAGAGCTTGGTCGAGTTATCAATATTAAGGGCGTGTACGGCAAGTCTCAGCTCATTACGTTCGGGCAAACATCATGGCGGACAGATCGGGCGCTTGCAGGTGGCGGTGTACTGCTCGATCAGGGCATTCACATGGTCGACCTGATACGCCTGTTCGGCGGCGAGTTCAATCGCGTACATAGTATTGTGTCGAACAATTTCTGGAAACACGATGTGGAGGACAATGCCTATGCGCTGATGCAGAGCGATACTGGCGTCGTGGCAATGCTTCATTCGTCCGCAACCCAATGGCGGCATCGTTTTAACCTAGATATCACCCTAGAAAAGGGATCCATTGTTCTGTCCGGATTACTATCCGGATCTAAAAGCTACGGCGCCGAAACCCTCACAGTTGCCCGTGCCACTAGCGACGACATGGGCAATCCACTAGAACGTACGACCAGCTACAATGAAGACCCTTCATGGACCCTAGAGCTAGAGGAATTCGCACACGCAGTGCTGATTAACAAGTCACTCCTGCACGGTTCTATCGAAGATGCTTATAAAACGATGGAGCTTGTCTACCGTATTTATTGTGCCGACGAGGCTTGGCGGGACAAATGGCAGCTGTCAGTCTGACCCGTAAACTGGAAGTATCGACCCCATAATGACAATCTCCAAACCTAAAGTATTGAGCGATCGGAAATTCGGGTTGATATTCGCGGTTTCGATGGCAATGCTCTATGGCGCTTTATGGCTCCTGCTGGATCTAGATGCGACAGGACTGCTGATTGCGGCAGGCATTTTTGCATTTATCGCACTCCTGGTTCCGGGTATTCTGCTACCCATCAACCGTTTGTGGATGTCGTTCGCAGGTCGCTTAGCTGGGGTGAACAACCACATAATCCTAGGTACGATCTTTGTCTTTGTTATAACGCCGCTAGGCATGTTTATGCGTCTCTTGGGGCGCGACCCCATAGCTCGCAAAATTGATCGAAATGCAGGCTCTTATCTCGTTCCGGTGGAACGCCAAACCGACGCCGATACGATGAGGGACATATTCTAATTCAAAATTTTTTAGCGATCGTTAACAAATGAACTCACTATTGTATCAAATCTTCAAGTATGCCCGCGTTTACCGGAAATTCTGGATGGCGCCGCTTATCCTGATTCTGCTGGCCCTTGGCGGGCTTTTGGTCCTCGCGCAGAGTTCGGCTATTGCCCCGTTCATCTATGCAATTTTCTAAGTGACCGCAGCAAAATGAACATACTAGGTGTCTCAGGCTACTATCATGACAGCGCAGCAGCCCTTCTATGCGACGGCGAAATCGTAGCGGCCGCACAGGAAGAACGATTTACAAGAAAAAAAGGTGATGAAGCATTCCCTGGCGAAGCAGTTCGATATTGTATGGCGGAAGCAAGCCTCAAACTGGACGACATCGACAGAATCGCATTCTACGACAAGCCACTTTTGACATTCGATCGACTTTTGGAAACCAATATTGCCTTCGCGCCGCGCGGCTATCTTTCTTTTGTGAAATCTATACCGGTCTGGGTAAAGCAGAAACTTCTGCTCCAACGCGAACTGGTAGGTGAGATCAATCGTCTTGACTTGGGGACTATTAAGTCTGATCGGCTGAGATTCGCCCATCACCACCACTCGCATGCCGCTAGTGCATTCTATCCTTCGCCATTTGAAAGCGCGGCCGTTCTTGTAATGGATGGCGTCGGCGAATGGGCAACCACCTCTCTTGGCTGCGGCCGCGGGACAAAACTCACTCTCAATAAAGAGATCAGGTTTCCCCATTCAATCGGTATGCTCTATTCAGCATTCACCTATTATCTAGGGTTCAGGGTAAATGACGGTGAATACAAGATCATGGGCTTAGCTCCCTATGGCGAACCGATATACACGGACCGCATTTATGATCGGTTGATAGACCTTAAAGACGACGGATCGTTCTGGCTAGATATGCATTATTTTAACTATTGCACCGGCCTGACCATGACCAACGATGCGTTCGCCCAAATCTTCGACGGTGTCCCACGCCGCAACCCAGACGCGCCGCTGGAACAACGCGACATGGATATCGCCCGGTCCGTTCAAGCCGTAACAGAAGAAATCATCCTTAGACTTGCCCGAACACTACACAACGACACCGGTGAGGACCGACTCGTAATGGCAGGCGGTGTTGCGTTAAATTGCGTCGCCAATGGTCGCTTGAAGCGCGAAGGACCGTATAGCGATATTTGGATCCAACCCGCGGCGGGCGATGCCGGCGGCGCAATCGGCGCCGCATTTTCTTCCCTCTATTCTGAAGAAACGATGAGCCGTGTTCACATTGGTGTCGACGGTATGAAAGGCGGCTATCTCGGGCCTGAATACGACAGCCGGGAAATTTCGAATGCTCTTGATTCCTTCGGAGCAACCTATGAAGAACTCGACGAAGATAACCTTTTTCGGACAGTCGCCGAGATTCTGGTTGAAGGTGGCATAGTCGGCTGGTTCCAGGGACGCATGGAATTCGGACCACGCGCCCTTGGCAACCGTTCAATCCTAGGTGATGCCCGGTCACCTACAATGCAAAAGATGCTCAACCTAAAAATAAAATATCGGGAGAGTTTCCGACCTTTTGCACCTGCGGTGCTCCGCGAGGACGTATCGGAATATTTCGAACTCGACGACGACAGCCCCTACATGCTGATTGTGGCGAGCGTGCGCCCAGACAGACGGCGCGAGCAGACGATTGAAGAAGCCGGCCTAACGGGAGTAGACCGACTCAACGTAGTGCGGAGCGATATACCAGCCGTTACCCACGTAGATAACTCTGCCCGAATCCAGACCGTCACCCCAGATACCAATTCACGATTCTACAACCTGCTCAGGGAATTCAAGGCTCAAACGGGCAACGGGCTTCTCGTAAATACCAGCTTCAATGTCCGGGACGAACCGATTGTTTGCTCGCCAGAGGATGCCTATCGTTGTTTCATGAGCACAGAGATGGACGCACTTGCGATTGGCAAATTTCTTTTGAGGAAATACCAACAGTGACTGATACAAGCCTGTTCTCCGACCGTATCCTCAAGTGTCTAAAGGCACCAGGCGGCACCGACGAGGACGAACTCGAATTCATCGATGGCGGTCTTCGCTGCTCCAACACAGGCGAATTCTTTCCACACCGTGATGAAATACCATTTCTCTATAAGCCGAGCGAAAATGATACCCGGTCCATCACTGAAACCATCAAATCTTTTTACGAAGAACACCCATTCCCAAGCTATGAAGGGCTTGAGGAATTTGGCGCTCTCGCAAACAAGGGGTGGACTAACCCCTTCTCGCGCGACCTAGTCGATGCTATCGGCTATAATAAGCTCGTTCTTGAATGCGGATGTGGTACGGGGCAGCTTACTCACTTCCTTCAGCTTAACAACAACCACACCTTAGGGGTGGATCTGTCGCTATCTAGTCTCGCCCTCGCCGTAGAACACAAACAACGCAATCAGCTGGAACGGTCTTCATTCGCACAGATGAATATTTTCAATCTTGCAATCAAAGACGAAGCTTTCGACGTGGTGATCTCTCATGGCGTACTTCATCATACCTATGATGCACGCGGCGCATTCGCGCATATCGTTCGAAAAGTAAAGCCGGGCGGAGTAGTGATTGTCGGCCTATACAATTCCTACGGCCGCATTCCTACCTGGGTCCGGTCCAAAGTGATCCGCCATCTTGGACCGAAAATTGATTATGTAGTCCGCAATCGAATTCACGACGACAAGAAGGCCAGAATCTGGATAGAAGACCAATACTTCAACCCTCACGAGACATGGCATTCAATTGGCGAGGTGCAGGGCTGGTTTGCGGAAAATGGGATCGAGTATCTAAACTGTTCTCCACCGATACTGGGAACCGACGGAGAAAATGCTAACTCCATGTTTCAAAAGACTAACCCCGGAACCAGCTATAAACGTGCAATCACCCAACTCGGCTGGCTCGGAACAATCGCCCGAGAAGGCGCCCTTTTTGACGTGATCGGCAGGAAAGCTTAATGAATCCTCAATCGTTTCCCGTCGGTAACGAAAATGACGAGATACCGACTATTTCTGGGAAAGGCATTGCTATCGCGCTGATGACCAGCGTTCTTTTGGGGCTGGTCGCGGCCGAGATTATCGTCCGCCTCGCAATGCCACAATGGCAGGAATTTTATTCAGGCCGCTTCATAAGCTCCCTAATAGTTCCAGGACATGGCAAGACAGCTATCGGGCGGCCGAATTTTGATGGGCATTTTGCCCAAAATAATGGTGATTTCCGCATACATCTGAAACTTAATGGAGCGGGACTGAGAAATGAGGAGCCGATTTCCGCGGCCAACGGGCAGCTGTGGGCGCTAGGGGACTCCATGACTTTCGGTTGGGGTGTCCAATCCAATGAGATGTATTCGAGCGTTCTTCAGCAAATGCTAAAAGTACCAGTGTATAATATAGCGAACCCCGGCACAGATATCTGCGGGTACCAAGCTATGGCTGCTCGGATGTCGAGTTACGCTAGGCCCATCGCCGTCACCGTCGGCCTAGTTCTGGAAAACGACCTGCGCAAATACGACTGCAAAGAAGAATCCAGATTAGCGGAGGCTCAGCAAGGAAAGGAGCCCAAACAACCGACCGGCTTTCTGGGATTCAGTTTTCTAGACATGAAACTTTACCTAACCCAGAACTTAGCGCTTTATAATTTTTTTGCGGTTTCGCTCAAACGCGTGGCCGTAATAAATAGACTTCTCACTACCGTGGGCCTTGTCAAGAGAACCCACATTGTGAATAACCGTATCGACCGAGCGCTAATTCCTGATCTCGCGAACAGCGCGGCGGACGAGTTAGCCCGGTTGCGGAGGAATTTTTCCGACACTGTTCCGTTCTATGTTCTGGTTATTCCTACTCGCTTTGAAATTCGGGACAACGCAACTGATTTTCGCGATATGCGCCTAGCGGTGGAGGCAGCCTTGAAACGAAGAAACATTCAAACGGTTGGACTACTATCCGTTTTCCAAGAGGCGGGACTCACAGAGACTCATTTCAAACATGACGGACACTGGTCGGCACTGGGCCATAAACTTGCCGCAAAAGCTCTCGCCAGCACGCTAGCGGAAGAAATGCAGCGGCGGCGATAATCTGATAGATTTATTTGCCCTTAACTAAATTTGGAAGACATGAACAAGATCGACGAATTAATCGGCAGGCATGCCAATAAACCTGCGGATTATGCTCGCGCATATCTTGAATATTTGGCCTCCTGCTTTGATGCGATCGACTGCAACGAAATCGAAGCACTTATTCGAATGCTTCTCAGCGCACGAGATACTGGAAATGCTGTGTATTTCATCGGAAATGGAGGCTCAGCGGCAACCGCGTCGCATTTCGCAAATGATCTGTCGATCGGCACCCGGACCGGTGATGAGAAGCCCTTCCGGGTAATCAGCCTAACCGACAACATCGCGATGATGACCGCGCTTGCAAACGACGAAGGCTACGACGCCATGTTCGTGGAGCAGTTGAAAGTATATTTTTGCGATGGTGATTCCCTTGTAGCAATTTCTGCATCAGGTAACTCGCCAAATGTGATCGCGGCCGTTGAATACGTGAAATCGCGCAGCGGTACCGTTGCGGGCCTCACCGGTTTTGATGGCGGGAAACTCCGCACACTGTCGGATATTTCCTTGCATGTCCCTACAGAGAAAGGTGAATACGGTCCCGTGGAAGACCTGCACATGATTTTCGATCACCTGATTGGCAGCTACTTAACCGCCCAAGTCCTACGCGACCGGCCAAGTAAATAGCGATCACCATGAATGTCGCCATCTTCGATCTCGACGGCACGTTGGTCGACACAGCGCCAGACATCATAGATGCGCTTAACAGGACGCTGTCTGATCTTGATCTTTCGCCGATCGATGAGGCGACGGGGCGCAACTTTATCGGCAGTGGTGCCAAAAGCTTAGTTGCCAGCGGTTTAATGAAATCCTCAAAAATACCGGCGACCGAAAGCTGCCTCGAGGCAGCTTACGCCCGCTTTATCACTTATTACACAGAGGCATGCGCGAAACGCTCTGCGCTTTATCCGGGTGTTCGCGAAGGGCTGGACATGCTGCAGGATATTGGAATTGCCATGGGCGTTTGCACGAACAAACCTCATGCATTGTCGTTGGACGTGCTGGATGCATTTGGACTTCATAAATACTTTCGGGCGGTCGTCGGAGGAGACGTCCTGCCGGAACGAAAGCCAGCGGCACGGCACCTACTGGAAACGGCCAAACGGATTACCCCCGAATTCAGCCATGCAATCATGATAGGCGATAGCCCGACCGATGTCGCTGCCGCACAAAACGCCGCTATCCCGATTGTCGCGGTGGATTATGGATACACGACTACGCCACCCGCCAACCTAGGCGCAAACGTCGTTATTTCCGACATGCGAGACCTACCTTCGGTGATGTTGAAATTTTGGAAGATAGCATGAACGCCGGCACTCCTCTCGCCGGACGAACAGCGGTTGTAACCGGTGGGACTCGTGGAATCGGCAAAGCGATCGCCGAGCGGCTGCGCGATGACGGCGCCGAGGTCTGGGTGACAGGAACCAATCGTGACGGTGCTGAACAGGATGGTGCGCGGTATTTTGCTATAGACTTTACAGTCAACGAGGCGGTCGAGCTCTTTGCTTCAGAACTGGCGAACCTTGCGCCTGATGTTCTGGTCAACAATGCCGGTATTAACCGGAACTCTCCGTTCGCCGACATAGACTTTGCCGATTTCGACGCCATTCATCGCATCAACCTTCGGACACCACTCGCTCTGATGCAGGCGGTGCTGCCCACGATGCGGAAAAACGGTTGGGGCCGAGTGATCAATATCGGGTCGATTTGGAGCAAACTGGCCCGGCCGGGTCGAGCATCCTACGCAGCCAGCAAATTCGGCCTCGACGGCGTTACCACCGCGGCCGCATCAGAAGCGGCGGCCGACGGGGTGATGATCAACATGGTATCGCCAGGCATAATTGACACCGAACTGACTCGCCGTACTCTGAACGCGGAACGCCTCAAAGCCCTCCTGGCGGACGTCCCGGCTGGGCGACTAGGGCGGCCTGAAGAAGTCGCCGCCCTCGTCGCATGGCTCGCCGGGCCAGAGAACACCTTCGTCAGCGGCCAGAACATTGCCATCGACGGTGGCTTTACCCGGGTATAGCTTGATCCATGTTAAGCGATCCTGACATTTCCACACCAATTACCATTGAGTCCCATACCGGTCCCTATTCGGCGGCTTTCGAAATGAATGCCTTTGAAAAACTAGACCTAAAAGTTCCGGCCAAAGCCCATTTTTTAATTGACCGACAATTCGCCGAACTATACTCGGGTATCCTGCAGAATGTTTTGGGAGCTCCGTCGGTCCTGCTGGTCGAAGCAAAGGAGTCCAATAAATCGTTGGACCGCATGCCTGACTACGTAGCTCATCTGATTGGGAACGGCTTGCGGCGAGATCATATGCTAATCGCCATCGGCGGTGGTATTATTCAGGATATTACTTGTTTTTTAGCGGCAACGTTACTTCGTGGAATCGATTGGAATTTTTATCCGACGACCCTGCTAGCCCAAGCGGACTCTTGTATCGGATCAAAAAGTTCTATTAACGCCGGGGCCGCCAAAAATATCTTGGGCACCTTCACGCCACCGCGGGAGGTTTTTATCTCGACCCGGGTACTAGAAACGCTAGAAGAAAAAGACGTGCGCTCCGGCGTCGGTGAGATGCTGAAAGTCCATGCCATCGATGGACCCGCGGCGTTCGCACAGATTGCCGAAGACTACGATCAGCTTTTTGACTCATCCTACACGATGATGCGTTACATCCGGCGATCACTGGAGATCAAGAAATCATATATAGAAGCCGACGAATTTGACCGAGGTCCTCGCAATATTTTCAACTACGGTCACAGTTTTGGCCATGCGATCGAAGCGGCCACCGACTTTGTCATTCCTCATGGGATCGGGGTAACGATCGGCATGGACATGGCCAATTTTGTCTCGGGGAAAATCGGTTTTGGTGACAGTACACTTCATTGTGCACGCCATAACATCTTGAAACGCAATTATAGGAACTTTGAGAGGCATCCGATACCAGTGGACGCATTCCTGCGCGCCATCGCGAAGGATAAAAAAAACACTGAATCAGAATTGATGCTTATCCTACCAGACAAGGATCACCAGCTTCAGAAAACACCCTGTGCCAACGATAAGCAGTTTCGTGAAGTTTGCATCGAATATCTTGAAAATGCCCGCGCTGCGTAGAAAATCAAACTGAAAAAAAGAAATGACAAGAGTCGCCATCCCATCAATATCATTCTGCCAGACCAATACCTTATGCGCCGAGGTGCTCGCCAAATACCCGAATACAAGATTCAACAAGGAACAAAGGCGGATGACGGATGACGAACTAGTCACCTTTCTGGCCGATCACGATGCCGCCATAATGGGCCTAGAAAATCTAACTGCGAAGATGCTAGACCAGTTGCCTGACCTGAGAATTATCTCGCGTATGGGAGTCGGTTTGGACAATGTCGACCCCGAACTACTGCGCAGTCGCGGAATTAGGATTGGATGGAAAGGCGGTACCAACCGGCGGTCTGTGGCCGAATTGATGATTGCGTTTTCGATCTGCGCGCTGCGCCATGTAGCTCCACTTTATGCCGCTATGCGCGATGGGAAGCGCCCACGTCACCGAATGGGGCAACACCTCAGCGGCCGCGTCGTCGGGTTGCATGGCTGCGGTAATGTAGGCAAAGAGGTCGTTCGTCTGCTGCAACCCTGGGGCTGCCATATTCTCACTCATGATATCCGGAACTACACTGAATTTTACGAAGAGTTTGATGTCAAACCGGTTTCAATGGACGAACTGGTTGCCCGCTCGGAAGTTCTATCACTGCACATACCGCTGGACGATACAACGCGCGGCCTCTACTCGGGCGCCGTGCTGGAACAAATGCGAGACGGAGCAGTACTAATAAACACCTGCCGAGGCGGAATCATCGATGAATCGGCACTTAAGGATTCCCTATTGAACGGACACCTAGCCGCGGCCTGCATAGACGCCTTTGCGGTCGAACCACCAACCGATGACGATTTACTTAATGCCCCCAATTTTCTCTGCACCCCTCATATCGGTGGAAGCGCGGTGGAAGCACGGCTTGCAATGGGCCGCGCCGCGATCAACGGGATAGAAGAGAATTTTCTCCCTGAACCCGGTGTCTTTCCCTTTGCTTGAAACCAGACGAATCTTGGTGCGATTGTGATTTCAGTTTCGAGCCGGAAAATCCGGCAGGTGCTTAGAGATCCGGTTTTACGGCGATGGCTTTTACGCAGAATTTTAGGCCTTGAAAAAGGATCATTAGATTTCAAAAATAAACCGCCTCCTTATTTGATCCGGACAGCCGACAAAATCTCCGCTGTTAAGGCACCGGTCTGGTCTGGTCGAACTACTAACGGAGCTTTTAGTATCCCTCAAGGCGTCACGACGATCGACCTGCCGGGAATCTCAGTAGAGTTGTCGGCTGCGAATCCGGGTCTCTTATTTGATCGCAATTATCCGGATCTGGAAACATTGCTCGGCGCACATCGCTTCGCGTGGGTGCCACTTGCCGGATCAGACCTTGACCCAGATTGGGTCGACGCAATATGGAAATGTTGGAAAGAAAGGTTCTCAGGAAACCTAACCGGTTGGCCCTGGCACGCTTATACCGCCGCAGAACGCGCAATTAACATCATCGACTTCGCCGCTCAATATGGTTTGCCGGGAAAACCGGATGAAACAGTCGATCTACTTACTAAACATGCGAGCGTAATACGGAACAATCTTGAATATTTTGGGGAACGCTACACATCAAATCACCTTTCGAATAACGGACGGGGACTCCTGAGAATAGGACTTGCTCTCAGCCTGGAAGAATATATAGATGAAGGAGCAAGAATTCTGATTGCAGAGGCAGGGAGGATTTTTGGTCGGTCCGGCCTACTTAAAGAGGGCTCGAGTCATTACCATCTGCTAATAACGAGAAATTATATCGATGCTTGGCTCGCAGCAGATATCGCCGGAATAGAACAGGCTTCGACGCTACATGACATCTCTGAACGCGCCGTAGCTGCGGTTTCCGTTCTTTTCCTTCGGGGAGGTATGCCGCTTATAGGGGACATTTCACCTGATGTTCCGCCTGAATATTTTTCATTTCTCGCCGATGGCAACAAAGCCGAAGCAACGGAGAACTCAATAACCAATGATGGGCTTCATCAGGCATTCATCAATATGCTATCGCGCGTCACTCCTATTTCTCCTGACCGTGCCGCCGAGGATGGGTGGCATAGATTCGACTCTGAAAACTGGCAGGCGCTTGCGTATGTGCCGCCGGACGGATGGCCGCCTGCACCCGGTCATGGACATCAAGACCTTGGGAGCTTTGAACTGCATGACGGGAACACACGGATTATTGTTGACCCTGGTCGGGGAAGCTATACCGATGAAGAATATGTCGGCGCGGCAATGCACAACAGTTTGACTATAGATGAGCATGAACCGATGCCTAAAAATAGGCCTTATTACGACAGTTCTTTTAGACGTAGGATCGTTCCACACACCCCGAAATTCAAAAGGACTCGAACGGGCCGAACCCTTGGATGGAGCGGGTTGACGGGGGTCCCCGACGTTGAGTCGTTTCATAGGGAATGGCGTTTCGGTAAAGAAAAAATAGAAATATGGGATAATGTGGAAGGGAACGGCAGGCATCAGATAAAGCGCCGATATTTTACGCCAGCCAGTGTTAAGATTGAAGGCGGATGCGCGATCCTAACCACCGACGGCCGCCAATGGCGACTAAGCGCTGGAGTCCGGCCAGAGGTAAAAAAATCGACGAGATGGACGGCCTATGGCAAAGGTAGTCTGGGTAACGTCATCACCTTCCGACAGATGGGAAAACTGCCCTTCGAAGGAAAGACGGTTCTTGAGAGACTCTAGCCAAACATTTGCAGCGTCTGTCCGCGATGCGTGGAAATCCGACGTGGCAAAAGCTGCACAGAAATACCTCGTGGTAGGTGGTGTCAGTGCGCTAATCGAATTGCTGATCTTCGCGTTTTTCCTTTATGGAATAGATCAACATTACCTCGTCAGCGGATCTCTATCCTTCTTGCTCGCGACCGCAGCAAACTATTTTCTATCCGTGAGATTTGTTTTCGGTACCGGGCGCCGAGCCCGTAATCAACGCATATTCTTACTTTATCTCGTCAGCGCGATCGGAATTATTTTCAATCTTGGCACTCTTGCCATCGGCATCGATCTGATTGGTATGCACGAAATGGCTGCAAAAATCTTTGCTACGGTTGCCGTCTTTGGGTGGAATTTTGCTGCGCGATATTATTTCGTATTCCAAAAATGAAATTGCAATTCCAACCCTTATTGACCAACCGGCTTTTGGCCGCGCTTGCATGGCTATGGGTTGGGGGTCTACTCATCGCTTATCTATACGGATTTGAAGACATAATTCGACTGATTCTTCGTTCTTTTCTGGAAATCGGGACATAACGCTGGTGGCAAAACTGTCTTGGCGTTAATGATTTCTCTTTTGGCAATCACCGGTCTCCTCTTGGCGTGCTCTGGCTTTGGCCTACTCGCGTTATGGATTTCGGGTGCTGACCGGTTTCTGAAAAACGTATTAGAATGCATGATTTCCGGGCTTGTTCTCGGTATTGGTTTCTTTGGCTGGCTGCTGTTTTTCCCGGGCGTTATGGGTATATTCACACCAACGCTGTTTTGGTTCGTTATCGTACTTGGAGTCGCAGCTTTTATCTTTCGGGCTTCCTCGTTTAAGAAAAACTCCGCGCGGCAACACCTACATAACTCAGACCTGTTCTTGTACACCATTCTAGCGGTCGTGGGAGCCTTCGATTTACTGGAAGCAATTGCCCCGGCAGTTGACGCAGATACCCTAGCATATCACTTTGCTTTGCCGCGCGATTTTATCGTGGAAGAAAAAATATCGTTCGTTGCACGAGCGGTAAGCGGCGCTATTCCCTTGTTGCTACATATGACATACGCGGCAGCACTGGCCACCGGCGGAGAGTTGACGCTTAACTTGTGGACAGCCGCAACAGGATGGGCACCAGGGTTGCTGCTTTACGTCCTCGTCCGTCGGGAACTAAGCCGAACCTGGTCACTTACAATTCTAGCAATTTTCGTAACCACACCGGCAGTTTTATATGGCGGTGGAAGCGGTCAAATAGAAATACGGTGTGCAGCGTTTGCGCTTGCCGCAGTGATGTTTTTACTCACCGCATACCGGGAGTCCTCATACTCGACGCTAGCGCTTGCCGGTGCTTGTGCTGGATTTTTTATTGCATCAAAATATTACGGTCTGATCTTCGCGGGCGCCGCTGGACTTGCAATTATTGCCGATCGAGATGGTTTCAGGAAGGTTTTGGTTTTCAGCGGCGCGGCTACCGTTGCAGGGTTTCAGTGGTATTTATGGAATTATTTCCATACCGGCGACCCTGTGTTTCCCCTGCTGACTAACCTATTACAATTTCCAGACACCCCCCTCTGGAACAATCAATTCGGACAATACTTCTCTGACACGTTACGTCGTGGTGAATTGCCGTTGGAAAGGTCTTTTCTCAACTGGATACTGTATCCCTTTTACTCGATCTTCAATCTAGTTGAACGGTTGGAAGGCGGTCGCACTGGATTGGGGATCGTTTCGTTCCTGATTTTGCCAGCGGCTGTTCTCGGAACAATTTTAAGGGCAGATCGACGCCGAGAAATTCTTCTCCCCCTTATCATTGCCGGTATTTTCTTTACAATCTGGTTTTTCAGCGGCACGACCCAGCGAACGCGTCATTTATTACCCGTGTACCCACTAATCCTGCTCGCAGCATTTCCGGTAGCTATAGGGTTTGTCAGACAAATGCGTCTTATCTGGCCAATGGCGGCAGGACTTGGAGCCACCCTTTTCATCCAATTTTTAGGAGCAACAATATTTACTACTAATTATGCGAGCTACGCTCTCAGTCCAGAGCCCCGGACCAGTTTTCTAAATCGCAACATCCCAGGCGCCAACGCTGCGAAATGGATTAATGAAAATCTGTCAGATGGCACAAAAATAGGCTTTATGAACCGTCAACTAGCTTATCTAATAAATATCCCCGCGTTTATGATCCACCCACATATGCAGGTCGTCATCGACGCTCGACCTGAAGCAAACGATAAGAAAAAATTTATCGCAGAGATTAGGAAGCAAGGTCTGACTCATTTGCTCCTACCTGGAAACTGGGAAAACCCAAGCAAAGCTGGCATGAGAAATGTGCCATTTTTCGATATGATCGGCGGGCTTATAGAAGATGGTTGTCTGATAGGAATTCATTTGCTCGATACGATCCAGATGCCATCCCGAACACTGGCTGGTTTTGGCGGTACGGTCCACCAGTCCAAAGATGGGGTGTTTGAGATAGTCTATAATAAATGTCAGGCGTTATTGTAATGGGAATCGCGATCCAAACGTCACAGTCAACTGGATGGCTCGTAGCCTCGAAAATCGCGTCGCCGATTGCGGGAGCTGACTATTTTTTCTCCGGCCTGTGCTCAAAACTGATAATAATCGCCAGCAAGGACCGATTCTGCGCATTATGGTCCAAATTTTTCCCAGAATGAGTAGGTAAAAGTTGATTAACGTAACCATCCTTATACCCGTATATAACGAAGAAGCTACAATCCTCCAGTTACTGGAAAGAGTGTTTGCGGTGAGCGTCGAAGATTTCACCCTCGAAGTTATTGTTATAGAAGACGGCTCCTCGGACCGAACCTTAGAACTACTCGAAAGCCGGCCGGATCTCTACTCGCGTTTGATAAAACGGCCGCAGAACGGCGGAAAAGGCGCCGCAGTAATCGACGGCCTGAACGAAGCGACGGGAGACTACATTCTTTTTCAAGACGCTGACCTCGAATATGACCCCGGTGAATACCATAAGTTATTTTTCCCGATCACACGGTTCGAGGCAGATGTTGTAATCGGCAGCCGGTTCATCGCCCCCGAGTTCACGCGGGTTTCGTATTTCTGGCACAAGTTCGGCAATCGTGTGCTGACTTTTGTCTTCAATATTTTGAACAACACTACGTTCACAGACATTTACAGCTGTTATCTAGTATACCGGCGCGATCTGGTGGACCCCGGGTCTCTGAAAGCAATGGGATGGGATCAACACGCCGAAATCCTGTCGACAGCAGTTCAAAAAGGGAACGCTTTCTACGAAGTACCGGTGAGCTATCACGGTCGCGGTTATGAAGAAGGTAAGAAAATCCGCGCTCAACACGGTATAGGCGTTATCCTAACAATCCTCAGAAAACGCCTAACACGCTGACACGCTCAAACGGAGACAACATGTCAGAAACACCGGATATCGACCCAGTGACGGAAGAAGAGAGAGCAACTTGGCCGCGCCAACCGAAGGTTGACCTGGAAAAGCCCTTTGTCGATGTTCGTGGGGCGATACATCCGCTGGTCGATCGGTTAATGAAAAGCGCGGTACTTATCGAGTCGAAGTCGGGCACGTTGCGCGCCAACCATTATCACAAGACTGACTGGCATTATTGTTACGTGATATCGGGGTGCATCGAATACTACCACCGCCTAACCGCTAGCGACGTAGAACCCGAATGCGTCATCGTACGTGCAGGGGAGATGGTGTTCACCCCCCCGCTAGTCGACCATGGAATGGTCTTTCCGGAAGATACCGTGTTTCTCACCCTCTCCCGAAATCCGCGCGATCAAGCTACGTATGAAGCAGACGTGGTCCGTATTGAGATGCTCAAACCAGAGGGCTTGACGATATGGAAGCCAGGCGACGACAACTAAATTATGTCGGAGCTACATCACCGGCGCGATAATTGCCAACTGTGCAGTAGCTCATCACTGACGCTTATTCTTTCGCTCGCCGCCACACCACCAGCCAACGCGTTCGTACCAAAGCCCGAACTAGAACGAAATCAACCCTATTTTCCGCTCGACGTATTTCAATGCGAAGACTGCCACCATGTTCAACTAGTTGACGTAGTCGACCCTTCGCTTCTTTTTGAAAATTATGTGTATGTCTCTGGCACCTCAAAGGTCTTCGTACAACATTTCGAAAACTACGCGGAAACTCTAAACGCCCGGTTCCGCCCTATAGCGGACTCACTGGTCGTCGATATCGGATCAAATGACGGCACCCTTCTGGGCTTCTTCAAGCAGCAAAATTATCGTGTGCTAGGAATCGATCCGGCGAAGAGAATTGCCGCCAATGCCTCAGCCTCCGGGTTCGAGACCCTTCCATCGTTCTTTACACCCGATCTAGCAAAGCAAATTGTCGCTGAACGCGGTACAGCGGCTATTGTAACAGCGAATAACGTGTTCGCGCATGCCGAAGACCTAGCGGCAATCGCCCAAGGTATCACCGAACTTTTGTCACCCGATGGCGTATTCGCGTTCGAAGTGTCCTACCTTGTGGACGTCTTTGAGAACGTATTATTCGACACGATTTATCATGAACACATGGCGTATCATGCGACAGGGCCACTTCGTCAGTTCTTTATTCGGACCGGGCTTGAACTGTTCGCCGCCGAACGTGTTTCCAGCCATGGAGGTAGTCTGCGCGGCTATGTTCAGAAAGCCGGTGGTCCGCACATCGCGGACGGCTCCGTCGACGCCCTTATTGATATGGAACAGAAAATGGGACTGGACCAATCTGCAACCCTTAAAGAATTCGGCAGTCGTATCGACCACCTACGCGACCAGTTCAAGAGAGAACTGCAAGAACTCATCGATGCCGGAAATTCCATTGCCGGATATGGGGCGCCAGCTAAGGCAACAACGCTGCTACACCATTTCGGCATAAAGCCCGGAACGCTGGACTACATCATCGACGACAGCCCCCTGAAACAGGGACTTTTCAGCCCCGGACAACACATTCCAATTGTTTCTAGCGATATATTATCGATCAACCCGCCGGATATACTGGTAATCCTCGCCTGGAACTTTGCAGATGCTATAATTGAGAAGAATACTGCCTTCGCCGAAGGGGGTGGTAGATTCTTGATTCCATTGCCTGATGTTCGGCTATGTCCATAGCCTCTTTCCTGCCACCTTGGCGGCTAACCGCTTCCCGATGGGGGAACTATGACTGAGTTTTTACTGCAAACCGATATAAAAGAAATCGTGGAACGGCTAAGTGATCATGCTATCGACTTTGAGGGACGAACCGTTCTTGTCACCGGTGGACGCGGGTTTCTCGGACGGTATTTCACGGAAGTTTTCGCAGCACTCAATGCCAATGTTCTAAAAAAGCCGGCCCGCATTGTTTTGCTCGATAACATGATTACAGCTGGGCAAGCCGGGGCTGCAGCGGTTTCGCACCCGAATATCGAATTTATTGAACACGACGTGATAAAACCCTTCGACTGGCAAGGTGAACTCGATTACGTGATTCATGCCGCCGGGATTGCGAGCCCCTATTACTACCGCGCCTATCCCTTGGAGACACTGGAGGTCGCGATTACCGGTACTCGTAACATGCTAGAACTGGCCAGAAAAAACGGCGCACGATTTACTTTTTTTTCCTCGAGTGAGATTTACGGCGATCCGGATCCCAAACACGTGCCAATGCAAGAAAGCTATCGTGGAAATGTATCCTGTCAAGGGCCCCGTGCTTGCTATGACGAGAGCAAACGAGTTGGTGAGACCCTCTGCTATATCTTCCACACAAATAACGGAACCCATACGAACGTCATACGGCCGTTCAACGTCTACGGGCCGGGCATGCAGGAAACGGACTACCGGGTGCTTCCCAATTTTGCCAGTCGGATTAAGGCAGGAGAGGCGCTAAAGATATACGGGAGCGGAATCCAGACTCGGACATTCTGCTACATAACTGATGCCATGGTTGGCTTTATTAACGTTGTGCTTCAAGGCATCGCGGGGGAAACATACAATATTGGGAATCCTAAGCCGGAGATTTCGATGCTCGATCTAGTCAAATCCATCGAAGCCGCCCAGGATATCGACATTGCCTATGACATCATCGAGTATCCTGATAGCTATCCTGCCGACGAACCCATGCGGCGCGCGCCGGACATTCGCAAGGCGCAGCTGCAACTAGGATACAATCCAAAAGTAGCGTTGGGGGTGGGATTGAAAAGATTTTTCGGCTGGACCGACGCAGCCTACACCGGGGGGGAATGACCTCAACACCAATTGCCTTGCTTGGTGCCGGCTCATGGGGCCGCACCATTGCGGCGGCGATCTCGGCAACCCCGGGGATTTCACTTTCCGCCATCGTTACTTCCAGTACAAAAACTCGCCAGCCAATAGATTCTGAGGCGCCTATTTTCACAGATTGGAGAAGGGCAATCGACTCCACAGATTCTGCCGGCGTTGTTTTAGCTCTCCCGCCTTTGAATCAGGCTAAATTTGCAGTAGAACTAATTGAGAACGGCATCCCTGTTATGCTGGAAAAACCGATGTCAGCTTCGATCGCTGACGCGGATAAGATCCGAAATGCTGCAAAACAATACGGTTTCACTGGACTGGTGAACCATCTGCACATTTATGCCCCCGCCTTCAGGAAACTACTTATTAGTATTTCCGATTTTACAGGCCCGCGGTCGGTTCGCGCAGTGGGCGGCGCCCGCGGTCCATATCGCAACGGATGGGGGCCCTTGTGGGACTGGGCAGCTCACGATCTGGCTATGACGCTTTCAGCGATCGCCGACGAGCCGGCAGAAATATCAGCGCGGGCTGACGTACCCATCTTAGTTCAGGATCTTAAATATCAGAATTTTCACATCGATCTTGCGTTCCGCGACGGCTCCCGCGCGCTGCTTCATCTGGGCAATGCTTTCGACGGCAAGGTCCGCGAGTTTTGCGTTTCGGCAGGCGGCAGCACGGGATGTTACCAGGAAACCGAACTGGGTGAAATTTCCCTCTGTGTAGATGGCTTGGATACCGATGAAATTTTCTCTAGCGTTAAGAACCGACCCTTAAATGCCTCGCTGATCACCTTCGCAGAGCGAATCCGATTAGGCGGTGGAATTGAAGATATCGAGATGGGCTATCTGGTTGTACAACTGATAGACGCCGCTGAACGTTCTATACATTCCGGGGTGCCAATCCCGCCCGGGAAATGGAAACGCTCATGACCGAATTACTGCTTCCTCTCGGCAAAAGATGAAAATTCTTTTCCTGACCGAAAACTTTCCGCCGGAAACTAATGCCGCAGCAACCCGGGTATATGAACGCGCGCTGTACTGGATACGCGAGGGACACAGCGTGACTATAATTACCTCCGCCCCGAATTTTCCCGAAGGAAAACTTTTTGTCGGTTACGCTAATCGCTGGCGGCAATGTGAAGACATGGGCGGTATTCGTGTCGTAAGAGTTAAAACGTATATCGCCGCTAATAAAGGCGTTTTTTGGCGGACACTCGATTTCATAAGTTTCATGATCTCTGCCTTCATTGCCGGGTTGTTCGAAAAACGACCAGACGTAATATGTTCTACATCACCCCAGTTTTTCGCTGCCGTCAGCGGTTGGCTTCTCTCGGTATTTAGAAGGCGCCCGTTCGTATTTGAGCTCGGTGATTTGTGGCCCGCCTCAATTGTGGCGGTAGGTGCCATGAAACGTTCCTTGCCACTGCGTCTTATCGAGAAGCTAGAGCTATACCTGTATCAGAATAGCGCCGCAGTAGCTGCACTCACATACTCGTTTAAACGCAATCTGGTCAGCCGGGGTATCAAGGCCACAAAAATACAGGTTGTACGCAACGGTGTGGACGTAAGTCGCTACAGTACAAGACCGCGACATGCTGGACTGGCGACAGAGCATGACCTTACCGAGAAGTTCGTGCTTGGATACGTCGGTACCCATGGCATGGCGCATGCGCTTGACCGAGTAATAGACGCGATCAACCTCCTTAAGGATGATGACGAAATTCGTTTCCTTTTCGCCGGAGCAGGAGCCGCGCGGGAAGAGCTAGTAAAACAGGCGGAGCAACTTGGATTATCAAACATAGTGTTCTTGCCAATGCAGCCAAAGGACCGAATGCCGGATGTCTGGTCTCTATGTGACGTTGCTCTGATTCATCTAAAAAATGATCCGACCTTTGCAGAGGTGATCCCGTCAAAAATTTTTGAAGCTATGGCGATGGGATTGCCCTTGCTAATTTCCGCTCCTGAGGGCGAGGCAACTGAAATAGTAGCGTTGGAAAACGCTGGAATAATTACACCACCGGAAGACCCCGAGGCGCTTGCCGATGCTGTCCTCGCGCTGCGAAACGATGATGATAAGCGTAGAAATTTCGCCAAAAACGCCCTAGCTGCAGCTCCTAAATATAGTCGGGAAAAGCAGGCAGCCGAAATGATCCAGGTCTTCACTGCCGCGATCGACAGCCAGTCGATCGCCCCCCCGGACGAGTCTTCTTGAAGGTCCTAGTCACGGGAGCCAACGGTTTCGTCGGTAGAGCTCTGTGCCGTCATCTTGCCGCAGAAGGACACAGTATCGTAGCGGGAATCCGTTCCGGGGAGACCGCGCCGAGATGGACAGCGACCCGGATATACGGAGACCTCGAAAACTTGGAAGATTTCACTCCGGTCGTGAAAGATGTCGACGCCATTGTGCATCTGGCGGCCCGTGTTCACGTGATGAGCGAAAACGCGTTAAATACAGACGATTTGTATCAGCGTGCCAATGTTGATGTCACTGAAAGACTGGCACGCGCAGCTGCCAGCACAGGTATAGAACATTTTATTTTTCTGAGCTCCATCAAGGTAAATGGGGAGAAGACCACAGGTCATGGTTTCACGGAGATGGATATTCCGGCACCCGAGGATGCCTACAGCCGGTCTAAACTGGAAGGCGAACAAATCCTGAGGAACATATCCGAAAATTCAGATCTCGCTGCTATCTCACTTCGAATACCACTATTATACGGCCCCGGCGTTAGTGCCAATTTCGCGGCCTTAATGCGATTATGTGACGTACCAATTCCGCTACCATTTTCCGGCATCACCGGAAACAGACGCAGCCTTCTGTTTACAGGGAACCTCGTCAGTGCAATAGGCTATATTCTCCACAAACCGCCTATCGGTCCGGGAAATTACCTACTAAGCGACGGGGAAGACTTATCCACCGCCGATCTTGTTAAACGGCTCCGCCGCAGCCAGAACCGTCGCACACCCGACCTACAGATTCCGCCAAGTATCTTCCTTGCTCTTGCCAAACTGGGAAGGAAAAGAGCCCTAGCCAATCGGCTATGCGATTCTCTTCAGGTCAATCCCACTCGCTTTAGGCAAACATTCGATTGGACGCCACCTTTTTCAGTCGATCAGGGACTCTCGGCAACAGTCGCGTGGCACCGTTCCCGGCGTTAGCCTATTCGTTCCGGCCCCTCCCTTCACCCCCCCCCACCTTATTCTCAGTAGATCTATCCCGCTCCCGTTATGGGCGAGTCGAACGATCTGTGGTATTTTTGTTCTTGGAATTTTGCCGATGTTACGATTGCCCCATCTAGAATCCTACAGCCTCCGCGGCACCCGCGCTAAGGTGGCCTTTGCCCATGACCTTTTAATGGCGGGGCTTTCGTTTTTGGTCGCGCTTTATCTGAGAGTGGGCGGCGACTTTAACTATTTCTCTCTCGAATTTGTCCTTCAAGCCACAGTTGGCTACACAGTGATTGCCGGGGTGTTTTTTTGGGCCATGCGACTTTACGCCGGTGTCTGGCGGTATGCCTCGGTGGAAGACTTTCTCGCAATCATCAAGGCGGTCTCCATAATATGCTTAGTCTATTTCGTCGCCATGTTTCTTATTTCGAGATTGGAACTGATTCCTCGGTCGGCGCTTCCGATCAACTGGCTGGTGCTGCTAGCCCTGCTGGGCGGACCCCGGTTCGTTTACCGGCTTTTTAAGGACCGGCGCGCGCACGATGCTGCGGAAAGGGATATCGAACGCCGGATTCCCGTTCTTCTGATTGGCGCCGGAGACGCTGCGGAACTATTTATCCGGGCTATTAATCGGGCGAGACAATCAGCCTGGCACGCCGTCGGGCTTATTGACGAAAAGGGCGGTCGGGTCGGACGTAACATTCACGGGGTCCACGTCCTAGGCAAGGTTGATGACATCCCGTCGATTGTTGACCGCCTGGGCAGGGAGGGCCGGAAACCACAACGCCTGATCGTTACCCGATCCCAGATTAAAGGCGAAGAGGTCCAGCGGTTATTGTCGATTTCTGAAGAATTAGGAATCAGCCTCGCACGGATGCCGAAACTGGACGATTTTCGCGAAAATATCGAAACAGCGCCGGAAATCCAGCCGATCAATATAGAAGATCTATTAGGACGGCCGCAGGCAACTCTGGACCGCGATAGTATGTCGAAGCTTATCGGCGGGCGGCGAATTCTCGTCACAGGAGCAGGAGGCACGATTGGCTCGGAACTCTGCCGCCAGATAGCCGACTTTGGGCCGGAATCGATCGCGCTAATCGATAGCTCGGAGTACCAGCTGTACGCGATCGATTTGGAAATTAGCGAAAAAGCCCCCGATCTAATGCGACGGACTATACTCGCGGATGTCCGGGACGCCGAACGCATTGGACGTGTATTCAAGGAGGAGCGCCCCGAGCTGATATTCCATGCCGCCGCATTGAAACACGTACCGATGGTCGAACTGCATCCGGACGAAGGAGCGCTGACCAATGTCATTGGTACCAAGGTGGTTGCCGACGCCTGCTCCGCCATCGGCGCAATGGCAATGGTTCTGATTTCGACCGACAAGGCCGTAAACCCTTCGAGCATAATGGGAGCGACAAAGCGTATCGCAGAGAGCTACTGCCAGGCGCTGGACCTCGACAAAGACAGCCACGGCGGGGATCAGACCCATTTTGTCACCGTCCGTTTTGGAAACGTGTTGGGATCCACTGGCTCAGTTGTGCCGCTATTCCAGCGCCAGCTGGCAGCAGGTGGGCCTCTGACCGTTACACACCCGGATATGACCCGCTATTTCATGACCGTTCGCGAAGCTGTCGAGCTTGTTCTCCAGTCATCTGTACAAGGCGTCGCTGATGGTGCCGGGCAAGGTAAGATCTACGTGCTGGATATGGGTGAACCAGTGAAAATTATTGATCTCGCACGCCAAATCATTTTACTTGCAGGTCGGCAGCCGGACATCGACGTGGAGATCCAAATTACTGGACCGCGTCCCGGCGAGAAACTCTTCGAGGAAATCTTGCATGCATCGGAAGAGCTAGTTCCGACTACTCATCCCGGAATTCTTCTGGCTGCACCACGCCCTGTGGATCTAGACCTTCTGAAGCAGGCCATAGAAGATCTATCCGGCGCAGCGCTTAACGGCGACCGGGACGAAGCACGGGCGATAGTTCATCTCCTGGTTCCCGAATTCAGATCTCCCGACGACGGGAATAAGCGTAACACGGACAAAAAATCAGCGGCATCCGCTTAAACACGCAACCGCCACGGAGGCAACTTGATGACCGACGACGCTCCAATTATCCGACGCGCCCTGATATCTGTTTCCGATAAGTCAGGTCTGGCAGATTTCGCGCAATTTCTGAATAACGCCGGCGTCGAAATTGTGTCTACCGGGGGCACAGCCCAGACTATGCGCGATGCTGGCATCCCGGTGATCGAGGTCAGCGATCATACAGGGTTTCCCGAAATCCTGAACGGTCGGGTCAAGACGCTTCATCCGAAAGTGCATGGCGGCATCTTAGGACGGCGCAACGATCCGGCACATCTGACAACCATGGTTCAACACGATATCGATCCGATTGATCTGATCGTTGTCAACCTTTACCCGTTCGAAGACACTGTCGCCAGCGGCGCCGATTATGAGACCTGCGTCGAAAACATTGATATCGGAGGCCCAGCAATGATTCGCTCCGCAGCCAAGAACCACAACGACGTGACAATCGTTACCGATTCTATTGATTACGCCGCAGTTATCGCAGATATGAAAGTAAATGCTGGCGCAACGTCTCTTGACCTGCGGCGACGCCTAGCCGGAAATGCCTATGCCCGAACCGCTGCTTACGACTCGGCCATTGGCCGGTGGTTCGCTGAACAGAACAATGATAAGTCTCCGCGCCGGTTTTCCTTATCTGGGACCCGTGTCCAATCGTTACGCTACGGCGAAAACCCACATCAGGATGCGGCCTTCTACACTACCGGAGAGAAACGTCCGGGCGTTGCCACCGCGACCCAAATTCAGGGTAAAGAGCTTTCCTACAATAATCTAAATGATACGGACGCCGCGTTCGAGCTAGCAGCCGAGTTCGACACGCCCGCCATAGCGATCATCAAGCATGCGAATCCGTGTGGTGTCGCGCAAGGCGAAACGCTGGCCAACGCCTATTCCAAAGCCTTGAAATGTGACCCGGTCAGCGCGTTCGGCGGCATCATCGCGGTCAACAAAGCAATAGATGCTGCCGCTGCAAATGCGATGAAAGATATTTTCTTGGAAGTAATTATTTCGCCGGAGGTCACATGCGAAGCGAGAGAGATTTTTGCTGCCAAAAAAAATCTCCGCGTACTGGAAACTCGCGGTATGCCAGACCCGGCAGCAAGTGGTCCCGTAGCCAAATTACTTACAGGGGGTTTCCTGCTGCAGGATCGGGACTCCGGGCGCATCAGTCGCAAAAATTTGAACGTAGTTACAAAGCGTGCGCCGTCACCTCAAGAAATAACGGATATGTTATTTGCTTTCACGGTTTGTAAACACGTAAAATCCAACGCTATTGTTTATGCTAAGGACGGCGCGACCGTCGGTATTGGTGCCGGCCAGATGAGTCGCGTAGACTCATCCCGAATAGCGGCGCGGAAATCGGAGGATGCCGCCAAAGCAGCTGGAGAGACTGAAGCGCTCGTTAAGGGTTCTGTTGTCGCGTCAGATGCGTTCTTCCCGTTTGCCGATGGGGTTTTGGCTGCCGCGGACGCAGGAGCGACTGCGGTCATTCAACCGGGCGGTTCCATTCGAGACGAGGAGGTTATCGCCGCCGCAGACGATGCAGGGCTTTCCATGGTTTTAACCGGTATGCGGCATTTTCGGCATTGATCTTTAGGTGAAGTATAGAAACAAGGCGGGGTATCAGTTTGGGGGTATCATAAAAGACCACTCCCACATTCTAGGGCATAAACAAGGCTACCTCTGAAGCCTACGTAATGGAAATACTATTCGTCCCGAACCTTCGACAATAGGATAGAAAGCCCTATCCCGAGGAAGATCAGGATAGTAGCCATGCCAACGCGCTGGGACGATGCGGCCACCGTCACCACCCCAAGTACCAACGGCCCGACAAAAGATGTTGCTCTCCCAGAAAAAGCAAACAGTCCAAACATCTCGGCAGACATGCCGTCCGGAGACAATCGGGCCATCAGTGACCGGCTCGCAGCCTGCGCTGGACCCATGAAAACCCCTAATGGTAAGCCAACTATCCAGAACCACATCTTTGATTCGACCAAAAGCAGTGGTACACCAAAACCAATCAACCCACAAAGCGCGATTACTATAGTATTCTTTGCACCTATTCGGTCGTCCAACCATGCAAACCCCGCAGCGCCCAATCCCGCCGCTACGTTGAGGACAATACCAAATTGGATTACCTCGGATACGGACATACCGAAAGTGCCAGCAGCGTAAATGCCCCCAAAGGCAAACATCGTATTCATCCCATCGACGTAGAAGACTCGAGCCAAAAGAAACCACGCCACATTTCGATAATTGCGAATGCTTCTGATTGTGGAAATCAAATTCCTAATGCCTACTAACGCGATACTGGCAGCTGACTGGGCTGACCGGTCTCCATCGGGAGTATAGAGAAACAAGGGCAAACAGAAGATTGCAAACCAAATAGCGACCAGGGGGCCAACGACACGCACATGCTCCGCATTCTCTTTATCAAGACCCAAAGGCGGCGGATTTCCCTGCACAAAAACGAATAACGCTAAAATTAGGCATGTAAGTCCCCCCGCATAACCGAGCCCCCAAGCCCAACCGGAATAACGTCCTATTTTTTCCGTTGGCACTAGAGAAGGTAGCATGGCGTTATAAAAAACTTGGCCGATTTCAAATGCAATATTACCGATTACGAAACAGGCCAAAGAATAGAAAACGTAGTCGTTTTCAGGACGGGCATACCAAAGAAGACTGGCAGCAACGATCGTGATCAAAGAACAAAAGGCAAGCCAGGGCTTCCGGCGGCCGGTCTGATCTCCAAGGGCCCCTAGAATCGGGCTGAGAATGGCGATTATGAGGCCGGATACGGCGATAGCCTGGCTCCATTGTTGGGTGCCAATATTCGCATTCTCGGCCACAGCCGTAACAAAGTAAGCAGAAAATACAAATGTCACTATCACGGTAGGAAAAGCTGAATTGGCCCAGTCATACACGCACCATGCGATACGGGCGCGGCAATCAGCTTTAACTTTGGGGTCAGGCATTTTCATACATAAGAACTTTACACCGAAATTACCTCGCCTACATCCTGAACACCTTCCGTCATATATTTTTCACGGTTATGATGAATCCCTTTTCAGGGTCAGGAGAAAAAGTTGTGAGCTATACTTTGCAGGATTTTTGCGCTGAGATTCACGACATTCTAATAGAAGCTAACAATGATGATGGCCGAGAAGAAGTTCGACAGAGGTTGAAAAAGCTTCTATCCAACGAAATCTTTATTGATCAGTTTTGTGGTCCCGATAAGCCGATTGGTGTGCACAAACTGAATGAGGATCCAACCACCGGGGCAGTTGTACTTTCCCACGTGATGGGAGAGGGAACTATGTCACCTCCGCATGACCACGGCTCATCCTGGGCTATTTATGGCCAGGCGACCGGACACACCGTCATGCGCGAATGGCAGCGGACGGGGGACGGGTCGGACGATGGAGATATCGTATTAGAGAAGACAAGAGAATACCGGCTAGACCCGGGGCAAGTCGGCCTGTTTAACCCGGGTGTCATCCATTCAATCGAATATCCAGATAACGCCCGTTTTGTCCGCGTAACGGGGGTAGATCTTGATGGGATCGACAGAAATGCATACAACTTGAAGCATAAATCGATGAGGACAATCCGGGCTGAAAGCGCCGACCGCGCCTGATTTTCTGGTATTGAATTTAGGCGGTCTATTGTGGCTCGCGCGTTCACACAACCGCCCATAAGAATGGGTTTCCGATTTTCAAATCGCATTACCAATACGGATGATGAGAGAACTCTTAGCCAGTGGTATGGGTTGGACAATCGTTTTTGGAGTTTTGAACTACGCGCTTGGTAAACCTCTTTTACGACAATGCGCGTTCCACGAGAGATAGGCTCCGGGTGCTTTGAGTCAATGTTTGGTCCACTGCTCATCATAATTCCATAATGAAAATGGCAAGCCTCTCAAGGATACTCCGGCCTGAACCGGTTCTTTTTATCCTCTGGGTCAATGAGCTTATCCGCCTTATCTGGTCGCCACCAATTTTGCAGACAGCAGCGGGCTGGGTAATGGTTATCTTCGTTCTTCTTTCCCTTCCACGTATTAGTCGCGGTACATTGTTTCTTTGCGTCCCACTGACCCTCCTAGCTGGAGGGCTTGCCGTGTATTTTGACCTGGCAACGGGTGTATTGCGGGGTTTCCAGGATGCAGCTGTTTTTATGGCCTTTTTTGGATCCATCATATTGTTACGAACACTGGCCGACCAAAGGCCCGAAATCATAAGGGCACGTGACCTTCTCACCAATCTACGTGCCAATCAGATTGGTTGCGGCCTTCTAGTCGGCTCACATTTGATTGGGTCAATCCTCGTAGTCGGCGCATTGGCTATTCTAGCGCCGCTTCTTAAAGAAAATGCAGACGCTAAATCGCGCCGCCGCGCAGCAGAAGCCAGCCAGCGGGGCATGTGCCTCGCACCGCTTTGGTCTCCATTTTGGATCGCTTCAGCCTTTGCCACCCAGAAGATACAGGGAGTAGCGGCATGGGAGATCATGACCCTCGGCCTATTTATGGCAGCTGTTGGATTGTTACTTGCTCACCTCATGTATACCCGCGAAATAGAGTTCGCGGAGCTATGGCGCGCGTTAAAAGGCTTCACGCCGATCATACCAACGGTGACATTGTGCGCCGTCTTGATCGCAGGACTATCGACCATCGCGGGGCTAAGTACGCTGAAAGCGCTCATCGCAGCAATCCCGGCTCTAACATTTTTCTCTCTGATGGTAGAAAAGCGGCCGGCGTTTAAACACCTTGCGACCGAGACTTGGCGCGGCAGCGGTCGGGTGAGTGATGAAATTGTCGTCGTCACCGTGGCGTTAGTTCTTGGACGGGTCTTAGAAGCTGCGATTGGCGACCTTGGGTTCGTTGATACGATGGCCGACATATCACTACCAGCTTGGGGAGTAATTGCATGCGTAATTTCCTTCATGATGGTGGCTTCGTTACTAGGGATTCACCAGCTAGTCTCTATGATTGTTGTCCTTGTCATATTCGTTCCACTGGAGACTGGCGTCGCCGATGCTGTCATGATGGAGGCGTCTCTTATCGGATGGGCCTTTGCCTCAATGATCGGCGTAACCGCCGTATCGACAGCAACGGCTAGCGCTATGTTCCGCGTCCAAAGAAGTAAGTTAATTTTAGGCCCTAATCTGGCTTTCGCGGCCGTATTTGGAACAATTAGTGTGACGCTACTTTCTGCCATAAATAGTCTATTTTTCGCCTCTTGATTCCTTCATTATCTACAAGTTCTTTATTAAGGGACTTCAGTATCCGTGCACCGTTGGCTTTTTGATATTCTGATTTGTCCCCATTGTCCGAATGACTCCCCTCTTCGGGTTGAAGCAGGCGACTGGGACGGCGATCGGTTGGAAAATGGAACGCTGGCGTGTCCCGCCTGTGGAGAAAAATGGCCGATACGAGATGGTATTCCCCGGTTCGTTCCTGAGGAAAAAGACTATGCCGGAGGATTTGGCTTCCAGTGGAAACGCTGGCGCCATACACAGATTGATCGGCTAAATGGGACAAATCTAACTGAATATCGAATGCTGACTGATACTGGATGGAACAGAGACTTTATAGCCGGCAAGCTTGTTTTCGACGGCGGTGCAGGGGCGGGCCGTTTCTCTGATGTATTAGCAACAATGGGAGCACGTGTCGTCGCTCTGGACATGAGCATTGCAATTGATGCCTGCCGAGACACCACTCGTGTGCATGGTAATTCGGTACAGTGTGTCCAGGCGTCACTCTACGCTATTCCCTTGCGATCTTCAGCGTTCGACGCTGTCCATTGTGCGGGGGTGATTCAGCATACCCCGGATCCGGAAAAGACTATGCGGGCCATGCCACGCCTTCTAAAACCACACGCCCCTCTGGGATACAATTTCTACGAAATGACCTTGAGCCGTCGGCTCCAGATAGTACGGGCGGCACTTCGCCTTATCACTCCCTACATTCCCCAGGGCGTCCTACTAAAGCTATGCCTGACAATGGTCATCGTGCTTTTCCCAATTACCCGCGTGATCAGTAGGATTAGATTCCTAAGGTATGGCATTCGCTTCCTGCCAATCTGTGCCAGCCATCAGCCAGAATTGTCCCGGAATCAGCAACTTGAATGGACCCTATTGGACACGTTCGACTGGTACAATCCACGCTACGATCAGCCACAGCGGCACGTTCGGGTCGCAGAAATCTTGGCCGAGGAGGGTCTTGAAGACATAGAGTCTGGACCGGGAATAGCACGAGGCAGACGACCCTCAGGAGAAACCACGGCAGCTTAATACCAACAAAGACTAGCGCGATAGTCTACGCAAACGTTGACGGGAAAGGGTCGCAATTCTTTACTCCCGCAATACTCGCGCCAACCCTTGAGCTCATTATCCGATTGAAGGTATTTTGCGTTTTCTTGTGAAGCGGTCTGGAAAGGTCGGCTCCTTGACCTCCAAATAAAATCGTATTTAAAAAGAGCTTCCAACGATTAGTATTTCTCTGTTCCTGTAATAAAAAATAGAATGGCACCGCTCGGTAATTATAGTTCTTTAAGTAACCTGAAGAGTTCACCCTAGACCTAGGAAATTAGATGGATATATCGTTAGATAACGATGATCGATTGCGGGAAGAGTGCGGTGTTTTTGGGGTTTTCGGGCACCCGGACGCGGCTGCAATTACCGCCCTCGGGCTTCATGCCTTGCAACACCGAGGTCAGGAAGCAGCCGGGATTGTCAGTAGCGATGGAAATCATTTTTTCGCGGAAAGGCGCTTAGGTCTGGTCGGTGATAACTTTACAAAGCCAAATGTTTTGGAGGCG
Source organism: Alphaproteobacteria bacterium MarineAlpha11_Bin1 (assembly GCA_002937455.1). Next base: position 115,062 of record PTJZ01000004.1, on the reverse strand, counting down.
TTAGCTGGCGGAAACGCGATCGGTCACGTGCGATATTCAACGACGGGAGACACAATTCTTCGAAATGTCCAACCACTATTTGCCGATCTAGCGGGTGGGGGCTTCGCCATCGCTCATAATGGCAATCTTACTAACGCACGTACTCTGAGAGACCGGTTGGTTGATGATGGATCAATTTTCCAATCAACGTCCGACACTGAAACCATAATGCAACTGGTGGCACTCTCACGAAGAGACAGCACGCTTTCTCGACTTATCGATTCTTTATTCCAAATCGAAGGTGCATACGCTCTGACTATACTCACTAACAAAAAACTCATCGGAGTACGTGACCCGCTTGGCATTCGTCCATTAGTTCTGGGCCAGCTTGATGGGCGCTATATTCTGGCATCAGAAACCTGTGCTCTAGACATCATAGGCGCTGCCTTTATTCGAGAAATTGAACATGGGGAAATAGTCATAATTACGGATAGTGGGTTGGAGAGTATAAAACCGTTCTCCCCCAAAGAACCGAGACCATGCATCTTCGAATATATATATTTCGCGCGACCAGATAGTATCGTTGGAGGGCACAGTGTTTATGAATACCGCAAGTCCCTTGGAGAACAGCTGGCAATAGAATCCCCTGTCGATTCGGATATTATAATCCCTGTCCCAGACAGTGGTGTTCCCGCAGCGATAGGGTACGCGGACAAGGCAAAAATTCCTTTTGAATTAGGCATAATACGGAATCACTATGTCGGCCGAACGTTTATTGAGCCCCAGCATTCCATTAGAGCCCTCTCTGTAAAGCTAAAACATAACGCCAACCGGATTCTGGTGAAGAATAAAAGAGTGACCTTGATCGACGATTCCATCGTCCGAGGAACAACATCGATAAAGATTGTTCAAATGATAAGGGACGCCGGCGCGTCTGAAGTACATATGCGTATTTGCGCACCGCCAATTAAATATCCAGACTTTTATGGTATTGACACCCCTACGGAAGAACAATTGTTAGCTTCAACGCACACCATGGAGGGAATGAGAGAATATATGGGGGCTGACAGCTTAGCGTTTCTTAGTATAGATGGTCTTTATCGCGCAATGGGCCATGAGAATGGCCGAGATAATGATTTGCCTGCCTTCACAGATCACTGCTTCACAGGTGATTATCCAACATTACTGCGCGATCAAAATAGCGATGACACAATTAGACAGCTTTCTTTATTATCCGAATAGGATCGGAAAACCGGCCTTCCAAAATTTCTTTTCAATTACCCAAATAAAAATTACCAATTTAAAAGGTGGCAACCGATCTCTTAAGTTTAGCCCAATAAAATAGTTCTGAATTGGGCTAGCACTACATTCCCGGAATTCTCCCTTGCGTACTCGGACGAAAGAGAAACCACGTTGGGGGACAAGATACCCTTTGTATTTTCATATACACCTGTAAGAAAAACCTTAAAGAACCTTCTACATTCCTTTTCCTACAAAAAATCAGGTAATAATAAAAAACCTAAAACCACGGCGGCAAGCACAACAGTTTCAGCGCAAACCAAAATTATCGCTTGGCCACCGACGGCTCCCAAGGATTTCAATGCCGTTTTCATACCTATCGCCGATATAGCAACTACTAGGCTCCATCTAGAGAGTTCTAAGAGGGATATTCTTACTATTTCTGGAATTAAATCAGTGCTTCCTAAGAGAACAAAAAAAACGAAACCAATTATGAATAATGGGACCCGGGTATTGCGGTCCGATCGGTCCGATTGATTGGGACGAAAAACGAGAGAAAGTATTATTATGACTGGAACCAACATTGTGACTCTCAACAGTTTTACAAATGCTGCTGTGTCACCAGCTATGTCTGATATACTATATCCTGCACCAATGACCTGAGCGACATCATGAATGGTCGCGCCTATGAAAACACCAGCCGCAAAATCATCTAATACAAGCCAGTCTGAGATAATCGGATAAAGAATCATCGCCAAAGTACTTAACGTCGTGACGGAAATTACTGTGAACACGGTGTTACGTTCAGAATATCTATTCTTAGGTAAGACTGTGGCTATTGCCAGAGCGGCCGATGCCCCGCAGATCGCTACAGCACCGCCAGTGAGTATACCTAAACGCCACTCTCGTTTCATGATTCTCGCCAATAATGGCCCAGAAAATAAGGTGACTGATATTCCGCCAAGCACTATCAAGAGTACTTCCCAGCCATACGACTGAATCTGGCTTATCGTAATGCCGAGTCCGAGCAATGCGACCCCAAGTTGCAACAAAAACCGAGAAGCGAATTCAATGCCAGGAGCGCAGGGCCCCTCCTCATAGAGGAAATGAAATGCAATTCCTAATAAAAGGGCAAATAGCATCGTTGGGGCACCATGGTGTCTCGAAAGGGAATGAGATGCTAATGCAACGATTACCGCGACCATCAAGCCGGGCAATAAACGTCTTGTGTCTCCTAAAAGTTTTTTTAATAAAGAGATTCTCTAAAATCCGTTCGTGTTTATATTCTTCTTGGGGGTGGGAATTTGTTCTCCGGGGCAACGTCTATGGTAGAAACGATATACTGTCGTTTACGAAAACCGAGAACATACAATCATTATATTTCAAATATTATACCTTTGGTGGCCTCCAACTAAAATGAACTTAATCACTAGGATTAATCATCGTCTCTGGACGAACAAGGCTATCAAATTCCTTTTCACTTATATAACCAAGCTTTAAGGCTTCTTCCTTCAAGGAAGAACCATTTTTATGCGCATTCTTGGCTATTTCTGTTGCTTTGTCGTAGCCGACCGTTGGGGCTAGTGCTGTTACCAACATAAGCGAACGTTGCATTAAAATGTCTATATTTTCTCTATTAGGAACAATACCCACCACGCACCGGTCAGCAAAACTTATCGATGCATCTGCCAAAAGTTTGATTGATTGCAACATTGCATTAGCCATCAGAGGTTTAAATACATTCAACTCAAAATGGCCTTGGCTTCCAGCAAAGGACAATGCCGCCTGATTACCGTGAACCTGGGCACAAACCATTGTCATAGCTTCCGCTTGTGTCGGATTTACTTTGCCCGGCATGATTGATGACCCGGGTTCGTTCTCGGGCAATGAAAGTTCGCCTAGACCCGATCGTGGGCCCGATCCTAGAAATCTTATGTCATTTGCGATCTTAAAGAGCGAGACAGCCACTGTATTCAATGCGCCGTGGACGAAAACATAAGTATCATTAGTCGCCAAGGCCTCAAATTTATTAGGTGCGGTGACAAAAGGTAACCCCGTAATTTGAGCAACTTCGATGGCAAACAACTCGTCAAAACCTCTCTTTGTGTTAAGGCCGGTTCCGACGGCCGTACCTCCTTGGGCCAACTTGTAGAGACCCCCTAAAGAATCTGAAATACGATCAATACCTGATTCTATTTGAGTAGCGTACCCACTAAATTCTTGCCCAAGCGTCAGTGGAGTAGCATCCTGCGTATGAGTTCGACCAATTTTTACGATATCAGCCCACTCCTTCACCTTCTGAGTTAAAATAGACTCAAGGTGTGCCAAGGCTGGTAGCAGTGTGTTTTTTATTTCTTGGGCTGCTGCAATGTGCATCGCAGTCGGGAACGTATCATTGGACGATTGGCTCATATTACAATGATCATTTGGGTGCACGGGCGTTTTAGAACCAATTTCTCCGCCCAAAAGCTCAATGGCCCTGTTCGCAATAACTTCATTCGCATTCATATTAGTTTGGGTGCCAGAGCCCGTTTGCCATACGACTAAAGGAAAATGTTGATCGAAATCCCCCGCGGCTACTTCTGCAGCGGCCTTGTCAATGGAGTCAGCTATCGTCGGATCCAATTTTCCCTGCTTCTTGTTCACGCGCGCAGCTGATTGTTTGATGATGCCTAACGCTGATATTAATGCGCGAGGCATAGTTTCGTCGCCAATTGGAAAATTTAATAATGAACGCGCGGTTTGGGCCCCATAATACTTCTCCCGAGGAACTTCTAACGAGCCAAATGAATCAGACTCTATTCGCGCATTTTCCGACATTTCGTTGCCTTCAGTATTTAATCTAGTCATTTTCTATAGAAATATGCCTGCAGATGACAGACAGAAAATGATACAGGTCCTAATGTTCTTACAGATATCTATACGTGAAAGTTACATAATCAGACAAATTGAGGGCCCAAGGCTTTATCATCGGACATGATTTAGTTATTAGCCAGGCGACATCAGCTATTTTACCAGATGAGTATCATGCGCTAGGCCAAGCGGGAGAGGGTCAAACAGGCGAGCCGCGAATTACTGACCGCTATCAGGGCCCGCCTAGCCTAACTCGATCGCCTCGGGGATAAGGAGCAGACCAAGGCCGATGTCGAGGCCTTCATCCTCGACAAGGTCAACGCCAACGTACCGACTCCACCGTTTGGAGTGCGGAAGAGAAAGAGGCTGTAGCCGCCGAGGTTTATGCTCATGTCTGGCAATAGGCCGTGAGCGGAGAATTTGCATGCGCGGTGTAAGGAGAGCCTTAAAATCCCACCTCAGTGTAGCCCTAGTGCAGTCCAGCAGAAAGATCGACCGTTGCTTTGGTAGAGATCACTATACAGTTGATTGAAAAAATTAGAGAAAATGGAGCGGGTGATGAGATTCGAACTCACGACTTCAACCTTGGCAAGGTTGCGCTCTACCCCTGAGCTACACCCGCAACCAGAGAAAGTGTCGCAAAATATATGTGGGTGCATCCGGGAACGCAAGGGGTGTCCGACTAATCAGAATCGGCGACGAGTCAAATGACTAGTGTCACCCAAACTACTCCCGGCATGGCAACTCCAGAGGACTTATTTCGTTGTCTTTCAGCGCTTTGCATCAAGACCAAAACGTATGAACATCAGCCAATTTTTTCCGTCAAAGAAAGTATGAATTTGCGCGGAAGCCTCCCAGGCGCCCATTGTAACACCCTCTACTATATGGACGAAAAGGGAACACTGTGGTTATGCGTTATTAAAGAGTCGCGGCGCATGAATCCCCGGGTGCTGTCTCACCTCATTGACCCAGCCCGCCTCAGCTTCGCTAGGCCGGAGCGCGTTATTTTCGATCTTGGTGTTTAGCCGGGCGCCGTGACACCGTATGCCTTAATAAAAGATATAGAGGCAAATATAAACGTCATACTTCATGCCGAGGTGATGGTGGGGAAGACCGCAATTTTTCCCCCTAACCAACGATCGAACAACCGCTATCTCCCCATCGGATCTTTTAAAGTTACTGGAGGCCACCGGCCATTACCCTATGGTCATCGACCTTTCGCAGGCCACAGACGTGCTTAACTAAATTTCGAAATACAGGACTTGTCAGGAAAGGCTTAAGAAGCCATTTTGGTTAAATTGCAAGCGGGCTAAAACCCGCGCCCCCTAAACGGAATCCAGAGCATGGAACAATTTCTTAACCAGGGCGTTGTTGATGAGACGCCTAGCGGCGATTTGATTAAGGATGCAACCATCGATACCTTTCAGGTAGACGTCCTAGAAGAATCGATGACAACTCCTGTTATCGTAGACTTCTGGGCAACATGGTGCGGACCGTGCAAACAGCTTACACCGATCCTAGAAAAAGTTGTTCTCGCCGCTAAAGGTGCCGTCAAGCTGGTCAAAATAGATATTGACCAGAACCAAGCACTCGCCCAACAGCTACGAATCCAGTCGGTTCCGACGGTTTACGGTTTCTCAGGCGGTCGACCGGTTGACGCATTTCAGGGCGCCCAGCCAGAAAGCCAAATAAAATCCTTCGTCGAAAAGCTTGCTGAATCGGCAGGCACAACTCAGACCGATCCGGTCGCTGAGGCCGTCGAGCGGGCGCGGAGCGCCCTTTCCGCGGAGGATTTTGAAAGTGCGGTGACAATCTTTAGCCAAGTCCTCAGCCATGAGCCGGAAAACATAGAAGTACAAGGCGGGCTAGCCCGCGCCCTAGTTGGTATGGGCCATATCGAAGAGGCGGCGGACCTTTTGTCAAAAATACCGGAAGACCTGGAGGACAATGCAGATGTGACGGCAGCGCGTAATGCCCTTGAACTTGCTAATCAAAGTGCCGCTGTGGGTGATTTAGATGTTTTAGAAGCCGCTTTAGGAGCCAACCCTGCAGATCATCAGATTCGTTTCGATTTAGCAGTTGGCCTTTTCGGCGCGGGTCGCCGGGAGGAGGCTATTGAACATCTAATCCAAAGTATGAAGATCGATAGAACATGGAATGAAGAAGCAGCTCGCAAGCAGTTAATCCAATTCTTCGATACAATGAGCCCAACCGATGAGTGCACAATTGTGGGCCGCCGCAAAATGTCCGCGGTATTGTTTTCATGATAATTAAAGATTCCCGATGACCGGCGTATTCGATCCACCGTTCGAGAAACTTCCAACGGAGATACCAATTTTTCCGCTTACTGGGGTTCTGCTTTTGCCAGGAGGCAAACTACCGCTGAACCTTTTTGAACCTCGATATCTTAGCATGATGTCAGAAGCACTAGCCGGTCACCGGTTGATCGGTATGGTTCAGCCGACAGGCGATAATGAAGGCGATCAGCCGGAGGTCTACCAAACCGGCTGTGCCGGGCGTCTAACATCGTTCAGTGAAACCGAGGATGGCCGTTACCTTGTCACACTTAGCGGATATATTCGTTTTGATATTAAACAGGAACTACCGTTGCGCGCGGGGTTTCGGACTATAATACCAGATTGGCTACCGTATCGTGGCGATCTGGCAGAAGTCGATAGCGTTGGCATTGACCGCGACAGGATGTTACGGACCCTAAAAGGGTATTTTACTGCAAATCAAGTTGATGCAAATTGGGACGCTATTGAAGAAACGTCTACAGATCGACTTGTTAACGCCCTCGCAATGATGTGTCCTTTCCAGCCAAGCGAAAAACAGGCCCTCTTAGAGGCGGAGTCTGTAGTTGATAGAGCGGATGTAATGGTGGCACTGTTAGAGATGTCACTGGCCGCGAACGATGATAACGTTAATCTACAAAGAAACTAATACTGGACCGGGAATATTTTTAATGACACACGAAACAATCGGGATTGATCCAAAATTATTGGAAATCTTGGTCTGTCCTCTTACCAAAGGTCCGTTGGCCTACGACTCCGTCGCCCAAGAACTTGTTAGCGAGCAGGCACGTCTCGCTTATCCTATCCGCGATGGAATTCCGATCATGCTGGCCGACGAGGCCAGACTGCTCGACGACGAAAAATAACCCAAAGTCGTATTAGAATTATCCATGGCCGGCAGCGAACCACGCGCGACCGACATCAAGGTAAATCGGGTGGAAAAAACGCTGGAGATTATCTTTGATGATGGCACAGATTTCTTATTACCTGCTGAATACCTTAGAGTCGAAAGCCCTTCGGCGGAGGTGCAGGGTCACGGGCCTGGTCAAAAAATTCTAGTGGCGGGTCGGCGTCATGTTGGAATAGCTAATGTCGAACCGGTTGGCAATTATGCGATTCGCATCGTGTTCGACGATCTACATGATACCGGTATTTTTTCATGGCGATACCTCTATCAGCTTGGCGCTGAATTCAAAACCCGCTGGGAAGAATATCTTGCTGCAATAGACTCTGCCGGGCTCCGCCGAGACCCCTGATATATTGATAGGTACAGCAACCCTCCGGCTGGCGCGACAATAAAAGCTAGAGCGGTTGGCCGCGGGCTAACCGCGGTAGTTCGCCGAGTTGTCCCATAGCATGTTTCATTAGTAGTCTTTTGAGTGGCGGCGACTGATTGACCAGCCCCAAGCCGGCGTCCCGTGCGAGCCGAATAGGCGCAATATCATTGGAGAAAAGACGATTCAATGAATCGGTCGCAGCAATCATCATCATGTTATCCGGCTTCCGCCATCTTTCGTAGTGCTCGAGAGTTGCGGCATCTCCGGGATCAAGACCAAGCCTAAGCCGGTCGACAATAATTTCCGCGAGCGCCGCAACATCCCGAAGGCCAAGGTTCAATCCTTGGCCGGCAATCGGATGGATAGCATGAGCCGAGTCGCCAATAAGGGCAACCCGAGGGGCAACGTAACGCCGCGCGTGAACAGCAGAAAGCGGATATAACCAACGCTCCGAACCGACCCGCACCTCCCCGAGAAAACTCCCAAAACGGGAGTGCAACTCTTCGGCGAAGGTAGCATCATCAAGTTTAATTATTTTAGCAGCGAATTCATTTCTCTCGGTCCAAACAATCGAGGATCGGTTTTTCGTCATTGGTAGAATCGCGAACGGGCCCGATGACAGAAAATGCTCATGAGCTACACCTTGGTGAGAAACCTCGTGCTCTACAGCGCATACGATGCCTGTTTGGGGATAAGACCAACTCACCGCATCTATCCCAGCCATTTCCCGCACTGCAGAATGGCGCCCATCGGCGGCAACTGCCAACCGAGCCTCAACACTTCTACCGTCATCAAGATCTAGCGACACATAGCTAGGATAAAAATGGGCGGCAGACAGAGGTACCTTTTCTAAAACCGGCAAACCTCTCTTCTTAACCTCTTGAGCGAGCGTACGACGAATGTGCGCGTTCTCGACGATCCATCCAAGGGGACCCTTACCCAAATCGCGGTGGTCGTAGTGGAGAAACAGCGGCGACGTGCCGTCTGCGACACGGATCTCTAAAATCGGCTCTGCAGAGGCCGAGAGCGGGCCCCATAGTCCCGTACCATTTAGGATAAGTTGTGATCCCGCAGAGACTGCCGAGCCGCGGCCGTCAAAAGTAGCCGCGGCCATATCGTCAAGGCTACCCCGCTCGATCACAACCACTCGGGCGCCTACTCCAAGAAGATTGAGAGCGAGAGACAGCCCAACTATGCCTCCGCCTATAATTGCTACGTCAAAACGCTCTTTATTCATACGTCATACATGGCCCTTGAGGAGAGAACTGTCCAGTGCCGGCGCAGAGTAGTGATTAAGTATCGTGCAAAAACTAATAAATGCTGTTCTGTTAAGAATTTCCCAGCCCGGTTTCAGGAACTCTCCGGGGGACTGCATCCATTCTGGATGTAAAACACGGTCTGGAACGGGCTTTTCAGGTAATCTTCTATAATTGATAGAAGGCGCCCACGGACAGTCCTAAATCGCAAAAAGCTTACAAGCTACTTTAAACACACCGGTTCTCGCCACCGGTACTTGTAAATGACTCGATCCAATTCAGACGGCCGAGACGGCTATCAACGCGGAGGCGATATCGGGTTAAATAGGTGCTACTTGCGGGATTATTTCGCAACACCATTTTATTGGCCTCGGTCAAACTGGCACCGTATCTCCGGTGCGGTTCCCTAGCTGGGGAAGAACCGGTTATAATAGATAGAAGATTGGGGGGGTGTCGTTTCCATATTTGAAAGGAGGGCTGTGGGTGTCATCCACTGAAGACTTTTTTGTTCGTTTCTGGGGTGTTCGTGGATCAATCGCTTCTCCAGGACCCCAAACGGCCGAGTATGGAGGCAATACATCATGTATTGAGATTCGCTGCGGGGGGAATCCTCTGATCTTTGATGCAGGAACGGGACTGCGGGATCTCGGGGAAGCCATCGCGGCAGACGGCGTAAAGGATTTAGATCTGTTTCTGACACACACACATATAGATCATATCGCTGGATTCCCCTTCTTTCGTCATGCGTTCCAGCGCGGAAACACACTCCGCGTTTGGTCCGGCCACTTGGAGAGTGCCTCAAGCACCGAAGGGGTCCTGCGCCAGTATATGTCCGAGCCACTATGGCCTGTACCAATAGATATATTCAGCGCGGATGTAAGTTATCATGACTTTCGCGCCGGTGACACGTTAAACCCTTGCGAGGGCGCAAAGCTACGTACAGCACCATTAAACCACCCCCAGAACGCTACTGGTTATCGGGTCGATTTCGGGGGTAAAGCAATATGTTACATATCAGATACTGAGCAGCGAGAAGACGGATTGGACCCGAATATCCTCGAGTTGATCGACGGCGCTGATATCGTAATTTACGACTCTACATATACGGACCGTGAATACCCTAATTATAAAGGCTGGGGCCACTCCACCTGGCAAGAAGGCGTGCGGCTCTGCGATGCGGCCAGTGTAGGCACCCTCGTGATATTTCATCATATGCCTGAGCGCACCGACGCCGATCTCAACCTAATCGCTGAAGAGGCTGAAAGGACGAGACCGGGTACCATAGTTGCTCGCGAAGGCATGACTCTCTCACCCTAACCCGACTGTCTAGTGATAACACCTATTACACGAATAAGATGGCGAGCACTCCGAATGGGGTTACAGACTGTGCTTTGCGGAAAACGACTTGGTTGGTTTATACCTTACCGGTATGCAGCGTCTGTAACTGAGCCGGACGGATACCCAGCGCTCGAACCTTTCTTCGACGCTGCCCAGCCCGCCTTTGAGGCTGTCCTTGACAATATCGACGACTATGCTGATGAGTTAGAGGTAATCGGCACGGAACCCTCGCCACAGCCGCGGTGGCGCCAAGGCTGGTTTCCTCGCCTAGATGCAGCGGCTGCATATACTATGGTGCGTGACCGCCAACCTCGACAAATTCTCGAAATCGGCTCAGGTCATTCTACCCGATTCATGGCCCGGGCTGTCTCGGATGGTGACCTGTCAACACGTATTATTTCGATAGATCCCGCACCTAGGGCATCTATCAACAAGATTGGCGTCGAACACGTGGCCTCTACCCTACACAGGGCAGATTCAAAAATATTCGACTCTCTCGTCGCCGGGGATTTCTTGTTTGTGGACTCCAGTCATATAATGATGCCCGGTACAGATGTTGATTATCTCATAAACGATATTTGGCCGCGCCTCCCGCCCGGCGTCATCTTCCATGCTCATGATATATTGCTACCCGACGGATATCCGGCCCACTGGAGGTGGCGAGGATACAACGAACAATTGGCGATCGCGCCGCTGATCGTCGGAAACGCCGCAAGGCTTCTTTTTGCCAGCCGGTTTGCAATTACTCGAATGAAGGCAAGGGTGGATCAAGGGGTCATCGGGCGACTAGACCTGTTTGATGGTGCGATCGAGACTAGTCTGTGGCTTGAGAAATCGTAACTTAATATGGTGTTCTATGGGGGGCCCGGACTTTAAACTAACTAAATGGTATGACGCCAGTAACCCTCGCCGTACTAAGTACGTCAGTGTAAGCTTTGCTCGTGAACCCAATCTTCAATTCCGCCACTAATTTCTTTCGCCACCCTGTTGCAAGGCGGAGACCATTTCGTACTCTTGCACGTGTCGCGGTCTGGCAGTTCGTTAGCCGCGCCCAAGATAGAGTCAAGAAAGATTGGTTGGATGGTACATGCTTAATCGCCGGCAGAGGCATGACCGGATTAACCGGAAACATCTATTACGGCCTGCACGAATTTCACGAAATGGCGTCCGTTCTCCACATATTGCGAAGCGGCGATGCTTTCGCTGATGTTGGAGCAAATGCAGGGGCGTATACTGTACTAGCCAGCGGCGTCGCGGGTGCCAACACAGAAGCCATTGAACCGGGTCGGGCTGCGCTTTCGGCCCTTAAAACTAATATCACGATGAACGCCCTCGATAGACAGGTCACAGTTTACGAATGTGCCGTCGCGGCGGTCCCCGGCGAGGCTTCTTTTACTGAGGGCGCCGGGACTATGAATCGCTTGACAGAGACGGGAACTCGGCGAGTCCCGGTAATGGCCCTCGACGGGCTAAGCCGAATTCCAACGATGATAAAGATCGATATCGAGGGCGGCGAAATGGCGGCTTTTCATGGCGCGCAGAAAATTCTTGGTTCGGATGCGCTTCTTTGTATAGTTTCGGAAAGCCACGACACCGAAATAAGCGGATTTCTCGCTGATTTTGGCTTTGCCAAGTATCGCTACAATGCACTTACTCGAACCTTTCACGAGGATGTGAGGGGCCGAGAAAGTGCCTGGTTCGTGCGCGATATGGTGGGCCTGTTAGAGCGGATTAACGACGCGAGGAAGACCGAAGTTTTCGGCGTTTGGGTTTAGAATTCAGTTTGGCCCCCGCCGGCAGGTTTTCCCTCGTTATTTGTATGGATCCGCCGCATCTCGAAGGCCGTCGCCGAAGAAGTTAAATGCCAGGATTACGATGATAACTGGTACCACCGGCAACATCAGCCAGGGATAAAGTGCTACGACGTTGATGTTCTGCGCTTCGGCTAGCAGAACCCCCCAACTGGTGATCGGCGGGCGTAGACCTAGGCCGAGAAACGAAAGGGCTGTCTCTCCTAGGATCATTGCTGGAATAGACAGGGTGGCTGAGGCGATTAAATGACTCATAAAGCTCGGCATCATATGTCGCCAGATTATACGGCCGGGCTTGGCGCCCATCAGGCGGGCAGCCGACACAAAATCCTCCTCGCGCACCGCTAAAAGCTTTGATCTCACTGCTCGGGCAAGCCCGGTCCAGTCCAGAAGGCCGAGGATGATCGTAATGCCAAAATAAATTAGGATAGGGCTCCACGTCACTGGTAGCGCCGCAGATAGCGCCATCCACAATGGCAGTTCAGGGAAGGACCGTATAACCTCGATTGTCCGCTGGGTAACATTGTCCACCCAACCGCCGTAATAACCCGCCAAACCACCGAAGAACATACCCAGCATAAAGCTGATAGCGATGCCGATGATGCCGACAGTGAGCGAGATCCGCGTGCCCATCACGATACGTGAAAACATGTCACGTCCTAGCCGGTCGGTCCCTAGCAGAAAAAAGGTGCCATTTTCTGGCGGACAAATCAGGTGAAACCGCATCTCTATCAAGCCCCAAAATTGATACTTATCCCCGAGACATAAAAAGCGGATTGGGTTTACCTGATTGGGGTCGTCTTCGTATTCGCGCTTAAGGTTTTCCATGTTGAGCGTATATTTCAGACCGTAGGTGAAGGGTGCGCTTATACCCCCGTCATGGAAAAGGTGTAACGACTGGGGAGGGGCGAAGATGTGTTCAGTGTGCCGGGTGTTCATGTTGTAGGGCGCGATGAATTCACTGATCAGTACCGAGAAATATATCAGCGCAAGAATTGCGCCCGACCAGACCGCTAGCTTGTGTTTTCGAAAGCGGATCCACATCATTCGCCATTGCGACGCCATATAGATGCGTTCCTGTTCTGGGGTCAGCGCCTCGGCGACGTGGGGGTCGAACGGTTGATCGGATACCCAGTGTTCGAGACGATCGCTTCCGGGCGCCCCATCCCCCGATGATCCAGATTGCGATGGGCTGCTCATCGTTTTGCCCCCCCGCCCAGTCGGATTCGGGGGTCAAGCATGGCGAGCAGGATGTCTGAAATAAACACGCCGACGACCGTCAATAGAGATAGGAACATTAAAAAAGACCCGGCAAGGTACATATCTTGGCTTTGCAGCGCCCGCAGCAGCATCGGCCCGGTAGTCGGCAGGGACAGCACCACAGATACAATTACCGCTCCAGAAATGACCTGCGGTAGCAGATTACCAATGTCGGCGATGAACGGATTTAGAGACATGCGCAGAGGGTACTTTATCAGCAGCTTACGAGGCTTTAGCCCCTTGGCTCGGCCAGTAACCACGTATTGCCGTTGCAGCTCGTCAAGCAGGTTCGCGCGCAGCCGGCGGATCATTCCGGCCGTCCCCGAAGTACCGATAACGACCACCGGCACCCAAAGATGTTCGAGAATCGATAAGAACTTGGCCCAGGTCCACGGCTGTCCGATGAACTGATCGTCCATCAGCCCCCCAACCGAGGTGCCAAACCATCGGTTAGCGAGGTACAGAAGGACCAGCGCTAAAAGAAAATTAGGGGTCGCGAGACCGAGAAAGCCAAGAAAAGAAAGGCTATAATCTCCCCAAGAATACTGGTGCGTGGCCGAATAGACACCGATCGGGAACGAAACTGCCCATGTAAACAAGATGGTTGTGAACGACACTAGAAAGCTGAGCCACAGACGATCTCCAACAACCTCGGATACAGGCTGATTGTGCTCAAATGAGAAACCGAAATCGCCCTGCAGCATGCCAAACAGCCACATTAGGTATTGCTGCCACCAGGGTTTGTCGAGGCCATACTGCTCTCGCAAGAAGGCGATCTTAGCCTCATCGACCGCTTCGCCCTGACTTTGAAGTTCATTAATGTAGCTGCTCAGATAGTCGCCGGGCGGCAGTTGGATAATAACGAAGACTATCAGACTAATCGCGAGTAGCGTGGGGATCATAATTAGCAAACGATGGCCAAGATATTTGAGCATACTATTCTGATCCTACCGCTGGGGCTCGCGCCGTTCGGCGTTATCAAACCAAAAGGTATCCGGCCGATAAATGCCAAAATGGGCACCTGGATTCCAGTTGTAGATGCCTTTGTCGGGTAAATTTCGGAGGTCTTTATTCACAACTACCGGCTGCGGCACCGAACCGATTAGACCAATCGAATAAACCTGATCGGCATTGATTTCCAGCATGCGCTGCCAAATACCCTGCCGCTCGCGGCGGCTGCGAGCATAGGCCCACGCCCTATTCAGCTTAAGCAGTTCCAGTGCGAAGGGGTCAGACGGTCGTTCGCCAGCGCGGGACTGAGTTTGGAAATACTGGCCCCATTTGGGCCATTGAAGTTGCAGCTGGTCGGTAGGCGCGAATTCGGCCGGGATGGTGTCCGCATTTGGGATGCCGAATTCGTGGCCAGACCAGATTGACACCAGAGTTTCTCCTGCGAAGATCCGGTTACGGAACACCTCGCGTTGCGACGGACGCGTAAACAGTTTGATGCCCGCCGCCAGCCATGAATCATGAATGAGTTCCAGAACGTCTGTTTGTTCTGTATCTTCGCCCGCGGTTTCGACGATAATTTCCATCGGACGACCATCAGGCAACAGCCGGACGCCGCGTGAATCTCGCTTTAATAGGCCGAGTTCGTCCAGTAGCGAGTTAGCACTCACCAAGTCGAACTGAGCCCACGCATCGCGGTAGGCTTTTTTGTGAAGAGGGCTCGAGGGCAGCACGGTATTCTGCCCCTCGATCGCTAGACCGTAATATATAACTTGGTTAATTTCATGGCGGTTAATTGCGAGTGATAAAGCGCGCCGGAACTTCACGTCCTGCATTAGGTTACGCCAAACGTCGTCTTTCACATTCAAATTGGGGAATAGCGCTAGATGCGAGCCCTTTGCTGTCTGCCACAGACGAACTTTGAAATTTTCGCGCTTCTCGGCTTCCTTAAGGAACGTGTAGTTATTGAACGCTATACCGCGTGCTTGAAAATCTGATTCCCCCGCACCCGTTTTAAGCGGAATTACGCCGGCCGCGGCGATGGACATGGCAATCCGGTCAGTATACGGCAACTGGCGACCGTTTTGATCAACGCGATGATAAAAAGGATTGCGCTCAAAAATAAAGCGCTGCGCCGGCGGTTTTGTAAGTAGGAGCCAAGGCTGGAGTGTCGGTAGGTCCGGATTATCGTTTTTGTACTGGTTATCCCGCCGGTTATGAAGGGCTGCCCAGTTCCGACGCCCCGATTTCTTCACCTTAGTGCGCAGTGTATTTGCTTCGGCGTAATCTGCGTGAAACTGCTTAAGATAATGTGACGGCCGATAGATATAGAGTGGCGTAGCAGATGCCAGCGCCGGCAAAAAATGAGGGTTTGGGAGACTCCATGAAAAACGCACAGTGTGCCTATCAATGACTTCAAACTTTGCGGCCTCGCCCGAAACTACCATCTGTTTTGGTGCCCCGAGTGGCGATAGCTTTTTGTGGTTGGCGATATCCTCCCACCAATAACGGAAATCTTCAGATGTAAAGAGTGTTCCGTCTGACCAGCGATGGCCCTTACGAAGGCGTAGTGTAAATATTCGGCCCTGTTTGACGTCGACTCCGGCGAGGATATCCGGCTGCAGCGCAAACTGCGTGTCGTAGGTCATCAAACGCGCGTAACCGTATACAACGATGATCCGCGTATCCTTCGAACGACCAAAAACGACGCGCATGGTGCCGCCGTGTCGACCCGGATTTTCTAGCTGGACGATGCGCGGCTCCTGCGGCAGGCGCGCGGTGATGGGCGGTAGTTTGCCAATCGCAATATCGTTTTTAAACCAAGGTGTTTCTAAAGGTTTTGCTGTTTGCGCGACGGCTGCACCAAAAACAAAAGTGCCGGCGATCAAGACGGTGGATCGTATTATACTCTTCATGCAAGTAATTCCCCCACGCTGGCCGAGGGGGCCGCGCGTACGAAATGTTCGTTGCCCAGATCAACAAGGCCGAGATCATGGCCGCTGCCGATCGTGAACGGCTCTGGCCATTCAGAGGGAATAGATGCCTTTCCTTCCATCAGCGCCGTTAGGTCGAGCCGGGACCCTGGGTCGGGCTTTGGAACCGCCGACAACAGGGCCTTGGTATACGGATGCACCGGCGCCCGGAATAGCGCGTCGCGAGGCGCTGTTTCCACCAGACGCCCGGCGCACATCACGGCGATCCGGTCGGCGATATAATCAACAACCGCCAGATTGTGGGAAATGAAAAGATAGGTAAGCCCCAGATCCTGCTGCAGGTCTTTGAGCAGGTTCAGAATTTGCGCCTGTACCGATACATCTAGAGCCGAGACCGGCTCATCGCATAGCAGCAGCTCGGGTTTCAGGGCTAGCGCCCGAGCGATGCCGATTCGCTGTCTCTGGCCGCCCGAAAAGCTATGCGGATAACGGTTAAGATAGCGTGGATCAAGGCCAACGAGCGCAATCAACTCCTGCACCATTTCCGCGCGATAGGCCTCGTCGCCGATATTGTGGATAAGCAACGGCTCAGAAATGATGTCAAATACCGTCATTCGAGGATTTAGAGACGAGAATGGGTCTTGGAACATAAACTGGACCCTCCGCCGGTAAGGAAGAAGTTCCTTTTCGCCCAACGCGGTCAGATCGATGTCGGTCCCACGGTCGTTAAATATCACCTGACCGGAATCGGGGGTTAGCGCGCGCATAATCATCTTGGAGAGCGTTGTCTTGCCACAACCCGACTCGCCGACAAGGCCCAGACATTCACCCTGTCGAACAAAAAAGCTGACATCTTCAACTGCCAGCACTTTCTGAACTTCGCCGCCACTAAAGATGCCGCCTTTTCGAAGCGGATAGGTTTTAGTTAGCCCGGAAACTCGCAGGAGCGGTTTTTCCAGGGCAACCGCCTCTTCCTCACGTGCCGCCAGTAGATGGCCGGTTGTATGACGGATCTCGCGCAGTGGGACAAGGCGTTCACCTTCTTCCATGTGAAAACGCGGAACGGCCCGCAAAAGAGCTTTTAGATAATCATGTCCTGGGCTGAGGAAGATATCATCCAGCGAACCGCGTTCCAGCACCCCACCATGATACATTACCACGATCTCATCGGCGACGTTAGCAACAACACCGAGATCATGGGTGATCATCAGCACCGCCATCTGTAATTCCCGTTGCAGATCGTTAATCAACTTCAGGATTTGCGCTTGAATGGTTACGTCCAGCGCGGTGGTCGGCTCGTCCGCGATCAGTAGGGATGGGCGACAGACAAGCGCCATGGCAATCATTGCGCGCTGGCGGAGCCCGCCCGACAGCTCAAAGGGATAGGTTTTCAACGCGCGTGCGGGGTCGGGGAAACCGACGAGACGCAACATCTCGGCTGTTAATTCTATCCCGAGTTGCTTCGATAACTCGCGGTGTAGAAAAAGTGCTTCCGAAATTTGGTCACCAACTGTGTGTAGCGGCGACAGCGACGTCATCGGCTCCTGAAAAATTATGGATATCTGGCCGCCGCGGATTTCCCGCATCTTCGGCCCGTTGGCATCCAGCGCCAGCAGATTGGTGGTTTTCCTGTTTTTGGGATCGGTATATATAATCTCGCCGCCGGTTACCTTTGCTGCCTTCGGCAGAATACCCATAATTGTCTGGGAGACGACGGATTTGCCGGATCCGGATTCGCCGACTAGTGCAACGGTTTTCCCTTCGGGAACACGGAAACTAGCCCCCCTGACGGCAGGGACAATGCCCTCGGCCACGTGGAATTCGACCTTGAGGTCGTTGACGTTCAATAAATCCTTCATTGGGAATCGCTACTAGGTGTAAATAACTCTTTCGTTTCACCCAGAAGCTCAAGATTCCCCAAGGTGGTCGGCGAAAGATCCAGCCCTCGGTCACTAGCAGCTTTCGACGCGCATTTAACAATATCGGCGAACCCACTGAGAGTCGATTCAATCCGAATTTTAACGCCGCCCCCCTTAAGAACAAGTTGCAGCCAACCACGCCTCCCGTCACGACGGGTCGAAAAGTGCCGGAGGCGCATCTCCTCTATATCCTGCCAACGCATGGAACGTGAAAAAGGCCCGGAAACCATTATTCCCGTAATACTAAGCTCTATGACACTAACATGTCGAATGATCACGTTCCCGGTATAGACGATGAACAAAGACACCAAAAATATCATTGTCCAGTATACAGGGCCTATTGTTTGAAGGAAAAGAACTGGCCCCACCGTAACCGCTAGACCAAAAGCCGCACGGATATAGTCGGAAGCAATTGTATGTATTGTATGGCGGTATTCGGTCACGCGGGTGCCGGAAAAAGGTCTCGCGCCGACATCCAACGGGCTGCCGGATGGGATGCCGTCCGATCGATGAATTCGCGGATGAAATCCCAACACCCTTGGTCATGCGTTAGATGGTGAGTGAGCAATCCCGTAGCCTCTCCAGCATCCGCCGCCCCTTCGCGCTTCGCGACAAGATGCGCGATCGCCGCGGCTAGATTGGACGTGTTCCCTGCAAAACCCCCGGTACCGTGCCAATCGATAATGTCTATATGAGTGTTGACAGCCGTCAGCCCCGGCACTGGTTCAACATTTGGGCGGGCTGCGAATGTCGAGATACCGTGGTACCCCAGACCCGGCAGCAGGGACATTACCGAGGGGTGGATTCGGTTCCATGGCGGGACTATGGCCTCGACCCAGCCGCCCTCGCCAAAAATATCGAACAGTCGCCCCCGACCTGTGGCCAGTTCGCCAGCTATGTCCCACAGATCCCGATCGGCACCGAGCTCAGATTTCCGGTCACCAGAAGACCGGAAATTCCGGTGGGCATATCCATGCTGCAGGATATCTACGTGCATATCTGACAATATATCTGATAGCGCAGGCACCGCGGTCGCGGGGACGACGGCGATAGCGACCGGCACGCCGGCCTCACGCTGGAGAGCGAGCAGGTGTTCGAGGGCGGACGTCGGCTCGATCGCATCGTCATCTCGCCACCAGAACACCGCGTTCCGTCCGGCATCAGCCCAGTGATCGAGCTCGGCCGTTAGGTCGCCCCAAGAACTCATGTGGCCGTCCGACAGTGCTGCTCGAGCCATGCTGAGAGGAGGTGGGCGCTTGTATCAGCACCGTTGGCTTTAAGCCCCGAGATATCCGGTGGCGGGGCGGCCAGTGCTTCATTTACGGCGTGGGCAAGGGCTTGCGGGCTCAACTGATCTTCCTTAATACTGCGGATACCGTTGCGGTCTTCCAGAAGACGCGCGCGCAGCGTCTGTTCCGTTTCCAGACCGCCGGCATAGGGCACGATCACGCCACGGGTCTGCGCCGCTAACATTTCCATAACTGTGTTGTAACCACCCTGGCTGATTGAGAGCGTGCAATTCGCCATCAGCGTAGTAAAATCCGCCCGGGCCCGTTCGACGGCGATACCCTCTGGCGCGTCTTCTTTCAGCTGATCAAATATGGCCTGCGGCAGGGCATGGCCGACGAGAATACGCCATAGGCGATCGGAAAGTTCCGTTTCTTTCCTAGCTAACATGGCGGCTCTAAAGAGTTCCTCAGAGACAGCCCCCCCGCCGGCGGAAACAATCACCTCGTCGGCACCCGGCCCACCTGGTATTTTTTTCGGCGTGTCCACAACATATCCACTATAGGCGACGATATCCGAAATCCGGTCAGCGGGGCCAAAAGTATCGCCGAAGGGTATTAGTTTTGGATCACCGTGAATAAGTATGCGATCATAATAGGTTTCGATCCGCGACAACATCTCTTCCACACGCTGTGGCTTGGGTGGTTTGACCAAGATGTCGCGGACCGAAGATACAATAAGTGGTCGGTTTGGCCGTGTCTTTGCGGCATCTAACAGCGCGGTCAGTTCGTTGCGCAGTTGGCGCCGCCCAAATGGAAACAGCTCCGTGATGACAGCATCCGGGGAACAAGCTTCATAAGCCTGCAACAGGAGCCCGCGGCGCCGTTCATAGAAAGCTTCATCGATTTCCAGACCATTTTCGTCGACCAGGGTTTTAAAATGCTTATCTGCCGCGCGCACGGGTGGTAGCTGGATCAGCTTTGCACCTGTTACGTCGAGGCCCGGCACATCGTGACCGCCGGACACGATGGTCACGTCCATACCTGCGCGGCTGAATGCCCGCGAAAGGGTCGCGGTTCGTTTCAGATGTCCTATCCCGAGCAGATGCTGCACCCAGAAAAATATTCTAGGTGCCATTATTCCCTCCATTCTCTGTCAGGGGAACGTTCAGCGCTTCGATCGCGAAACCACCATCCGAATCAGCTTCGAATATGTGAACACTGGCCCAATTCATTTTTTCCGGCGGTTTGCCAACCATACTCCATCCGGTCGCTAATGACAGCGCCGCCCGTATGATTCCCTGGTGGCAGACAGCGCCGGTCGGTTGTCCTGTAGCCGCTATCTCGCGTGCCCAAGCGGCCACGCGGTCGCGTACGTCTCGCGGGCTTTCGCCCCCGTGCGGCCGCAGATCAAGCCCCTTTGCGGCTCGGATAGAAATCTCATCGCCGTATATTTCTTCCAGCTCCGAACGGGTGTGGCCTTCCCATGCGCCCCAGTCCATTTCAATAATCGCGGGGTCAAGCTGAGTGATTTCAAGCGAGAGTATTTCGGCCGTCTGCTGCGCTCGGCTAAGGGGGCTAGAAACCCACCGAAACACCCGATAGGCGTCGGGAACGCGCCATTTCGCGACTTCCTCGCACCCTTCCGCCGACAGTGGGCGGTCAGTGCGGCCCTGTAGCCGATGCTCCCCGTTCCAGTCGGTTGGTCCGTGGCGGATCAAAGCAATCTCCGTCATACGGCCCCCAACTCCACAGCGCCACGCAAAATACGGTCGAGCGTGACCGCCGCGGATGTTATATCGTTTTCTGAGGCCGTGCGAGCAAGTGCCTTCTTTGAGAATACGGACCGCCTATTCGGCGCAACGAGCAATTCCGCAGTGGCGGTGGCAAATGCACCAACATCCCCGACAAGACACAAAAGCCCAGTTTCGCCGTGTCTGACAAAATCTGGAACCCCGCCGGTTTCACCTGCGACCACTGGTAGTCCCGTGGCTTGGGCTTCCAACATTGCCATCCCGTATGCCTCGTTCACAGCAGGCCAGACCATTAAATCCGCCGCTGCGTATAACGCAGGCAGTTCCTCAGGCATGACCCCACCCGCGAACCGGATGCGATTACTGGCCAAATCTGCAAACGCGGCTTCCACCGGTAAACGAGCGGGGCCGTCGCCTACGATCAGAAGCGCCCATTCACTATTCTGTAGACGACCTAGTGCCTCGGCCAGCACCCGGTAACTGGCGAGCTTGTCTCCGTCCCGCATCATTCCAACCGCCAACAGTATCGGGGTGTTACCGTCCACCTGAAAGCGCCCGACGATATCTGCTCGATGTTTTATCCGGTTTTTTGCGGCAAGCGCGAAAGGCGTCGTGTCGGTGAACGGCGGAAGAGTGTGATATCTGCCGGGATCTTCTAGCAACGGTTGCACGCAGGCGGCGTCTCGCTGCGACAGGCCGATAATTCCTAGCCCGTGCTTGATGGCCGATTCCGCCGCTCTGTACCCAATGTCCCAGGGCCCACCCGCCTGTTTAGGCGCGTGGGAAACCTCGGCGAGAAAATAGGGTATTTCGAGGGCCTCGCTGACAGCCGGCCCGATCCAGTCCGGCGCTTTGTGGTATACGTGATATGTGAACCAGGCATCAGGCCGCCGCTCGGAATTTCCCCTCTGCCAGTTCTCGATCAGAACCCTTGCTTCCTCTTGTGCCCCCTGGGCAAGCGCCCTCTGGGTTGCTGGATCCCCGATACCGTCGCGGCTAACGAACTCGCTGGCAATGTCCACCTTATGCCCGCACCCCAGAGCGGCAATCAGGTTGCGAGCCATTTGGCGATCGCCCGACGGCACCGGCGACGATACAGGTTTCATTGGGGCGTAGAAAGCGATCCTCATCGTACGAAGCTTCAGGCCGCATCGCGGTCGGATAAAGTGACCGCTGCACCTAGCTTGGCTGCAAGCCGGTCGATCCCCGCCCTGAATGAAAATGCGCTTCGTACGCGCGCCTCTCCAGCGCGGCCTAGAAACAGTCTGCGTTCGGAATTTACAGCGAGCGTCGCGATTGCGTTTCTGAGTGCATCAGGGTTATCCGCCGGGACCAGCACCCCAGTTTCGCCGTCGACGATCAACTCCGGAATGGCTGAAACATCGGTAGCAACACAGACTAAGCCCTGGCTCTGAGCTTCCATCAGTACATTTGGAAGACCGTCGCGGTCACCATCGTTACCGACCCGGCTTGCCAAAACGAACAAGTCGGCCTTTCGGTATAGATTGCGCACTTCACCTTGCGGCAATGCGCCGAACCAGACCACTCTGTCCGCGATACCAAGCCGTTCGGCCCGCACTTTTAAGCGGTCACACAATTCGCCGCCGCCGACATGCCACAGCCGCCAATTGATATGTGAAGGCAATCCCGCCACCGCATCGAGGAGAATGTCGTGACCCTTTTTCTCCACCGCTCGGCCCACACACAAGAAGTACAATGGGTCGTCAGGATCAGACCCATCGCGCAAGGCCCTTCTGTTCGGCGCGGGCGGAAATCGATCAGCGTCCAGCCCATGATAGACCAACTCCACTTTTCCTTCCCCGTTGTCCAGCGCCGCCAGATGGTCTCGAGCATAGCCAGAACAGGTAACCAGCCAGCTAGCGGCGGCCAATTTTTCTCGCTTCTCCCATTCCGGCGTGGTCCAGATATCCTTTGCGTGGGCGGATACAGTCCAGGGCCTTCCAGTCAGCGCAGCTGCGTAGCGTGCGACGGATGCGGGCGTGTGTAGAAAATGAGCATGGATATGTTCTATATCTGGCGCCAGTTCATGTGCCAGCACGAGGGCCTGCCCGAAGCGACGGATTCGGTTAGTTGTCCTGTCGCGGTATAAATCTCGTAGCCATGCACGCCGAACTTTCCGGTAGGCTGACAATTTCCGCATTTTGCGCCAAGCAACCCACACCCGTCGTGGTTCTTGGTAAAGATATTCCGGAAGATATCGTACGGGGGCCTCAATTTCTTCGTGTACCGGATGTTTTTGGCTGTCCGTCGGGTGTCGTAGAGATACGATCTCGACATCGAGCCCTCGTTCTTCAAGGCCCCGAATCTCTTGGGCTATAAAGGTTTCCGACAAACGTGGGTACCCTTTGACTACTATGGCGATGCGGCCAGACATGGCGATACGGTCGTTCAGACTCGGCCTGCAATGGCAGCGATTGGTTTTGCGCGGCGCCCAGTAAGGCGGCGTGCCAGCCGGTTAACGTTTGGCAGTCCGTCGAGTAGCCCCGGTACGACGATATCGGATGGACGGTTCTGTTGTGGCAGGTGGCGCAGAGCGGTCGCCATGTCCCTAGCATTGCGGATACCGTCATCCTCCAGCATACGGACAAGGCCCAATTCTTGGGCACGATCCGCCCTGATGAACTGCTCCATACGAGGTACCGTTCGCGGGATGACCAGAGCCGGTTTGTCGAAGGAAAGGATCTCGCAAAATGTGTTATAACCCCCCATTGCCACGATGCCCGCCGCGGCTTGGATCAATGGTTCGATATTGGCCTCGAACGTTATCGCTTCAACATTTTTAAGTTCTGCGACTCGACGGCTGAACTCGAGTTGTTTTTCTTGTTGCATGAACGGTCCGAACACCATCAATGCCGGATATGGTGGCGTGGCCTCTGACTCGTAAGCGCGGAGCACCCAATCGACCATTGCTTCCCCGTCTCCACCGCCTCCCGGCGTCACTAACAGGTGAGGCTGGTCGAAAGGAACCGCATGTTCGGCGTTGGGCGCGCCGCGCGCGGCGTCACGTTCCAGATATCCGGTGTAAACCATTTTGCGCCGGACCTGTTGAGGTAACGTAATCTCCGCAAGGGGGTCACAGATTTGCGGCAAACCGTAGACCCAAATCTGATCGTAAAGGTGTTCAAGCGCCGGAATGACATTCTTACGCTCCCATTCAGGCGCTAACAACGATGGCTCATCCATTACGTCGCGCAACCCCAGAACCAGAGGTGTACCGCGTTCACACAGCATTTCTAATGTTTCCGCAACCTCCCCCCGCAGGCCCAGAGGCTCCTTGTCGACAATGAAGATATTTGGATCGAATACTTCAGCTGTGTGCTTGATGATTGATGCGCGTAGCGCAACGGTCTGTTCAATATCGAGATCTAGGCTGTGAGACGTGTAATCGCCGTTACGCAGCTTTATTACACCGGGCACCCTTACGAAATCGACCCTTCGCTTGAAATCGAAATTCCCTATGATTGGCGATCCAGAAAGAATAATTACGGACATGTTTTGGTTCTGGTCCACGAGAGCATGAGCGATAGCACGACAACGCCGCAGATGCCCGAGTCCGAAGCTATCATGGCTGTAAATGAGTGCTCGCTGCGGCTGTTTATTTGTCATCATGCATGAACCAATGGGTTTTGCGCAGAATATCGCATGCCTTGGACATCTCCCCAAATATTATATGTCTGGAGGGATCTTTTTCTGATATTAACACATTTTACTATGAATTAGATAAAAGCTGATATTTAGCACGATATAGATAAAAGCCGGCATGGCTATTCAATAGGCGGCACGTTGCGGTAATATGGGGTACTGTCGCAAACATACCGACAGCTTATACGTTCGTCGCATCGGTGGGGATCCAAGTGGAAACAAGCATTTACCGTTACGTCATGAAGTATTCGCTGCGTCAGCAGGTCATTCTGACGCTTATGGCGATTGCGTCGTTCCCCTTCTTATATGCCTTTTACGAATTACCAAAGATGATCGTTAACGGTGCAATTCAAGCCAAAAGTGTCAGCTTTCCAACTACGATGGTGGGTGTTGAGTTAGACCAAATTAACTATCTCTGGGTCCTGTGTGCCGGTTTTCTCATTCTTGTGATTGTTAATCAGGCGTTTAAATACGCGATCAATCTCTACGCAGGGATAACGGGCGAACGTATGTTGCGCCGGCTACGTTTCCAGCTATACGGTAGAATTCTGAGGTTTCCGCTACCACAGTTTCGAAAAACATCATCGTCCGAAATGGTGACTATGATCACCGCTGAGGTCGAGCCGTTGGGCGGGTTTGTCGGCGATGCTTTTAAGTTACCGGTATTCCAAGGCGGCTACCTACTAGTCATTCTCGCGTTTTTGTTTGTTCAGAACTGGTTTATGGCGCTTGCCGCGATCGCGCTATACCCACTCCAGGGCTACCTGATCCCGAAGCTGCAAAGCCGTGTAAGAGTGTTTAGCAAGCAAAGGGTTCGTTTGGTGCGTCAGCTGTCCGACCGTATCGGCGAAACAGCAAATGGTGTTGTTGAAATTCATTCAAATAACAGCGCTCGGCGCGAGTTGGCTGAATTTTCTGGCCGCCTAGGGGCCTTATACGATGTCCGCCTCCAGATTTATATTTGGAAGTTTATAATCAAATTCCTGAATAATTCGATAAATCAACTCGGCCCATTTTGCTTCTACGCGATTGGTGGCTGGCTAGCAATAAAGGGCGAACTCGAGATCGGCACACTTATGGCAGCTATCGCCGCCCATAAGGACCTCGCAGCACCCTGGAAAGAACTTCTGAATTTTTATCAGCGTCAAGCAGATGCAAAAATTAAGTACGAGCAGGTGATGGAACAGTTCCAGCCGCCAGGAATGATGGAAGAAAGTCGCCAGGTAGGTGAACCAGAGTCGGTGGAGCCGCTGCGTGGCGACGTTGTAGCCTCTGGCCTGTCCTTGGGGGATGACACGGGCGCCACGCTGGTCGATAGTGCCTCTTTCACCTTTGATACCTCCGAACATGTCGCAATGGTTGGTGGTGGCGGTTCCGGGAAGGAAGAAACGGCCCAGCTTTTAGCAGCTCTTCTGGAGCCAACTGGAGGCGGCCTACAGATCGGCCCAGAAAAGCTTGGGGATATGCCGGAGGCAGTCACAGGCAGAAGGCTCTCTTACGTTGGCGCATCGGCTTATCTATTCTCGAATACTATTCGCGATAACCTGCTCTACGGCGTCCAACATCTACCTCTAATAGAACCCAATTACACCGAAGACGAACGCCGAATTCATGAAAGTCGGTTGTCTGAGGCTACTGCTTCGGGCAATTCCACCGACGACCTCAATGCCAACTGGATAGACTATAACGGTGCTGGCGTACCGGATGATGACGCTCTTCTCAAACGCATCTTCGATGTTCTGGAAATGGTCAAGTTGGATCAAGATATCTATACCCTAGGACTTCGCAGCGTCGTTGATCCGACGGCCCAGTCAGGCTTAGCAGATAAATTCTTGGAGGCCCGAAACGAATTTCGTAGTCGCGTTACTGACCCGGATATTGCCGCGCTGGTCGAGGGGTTTGACTCGGAGCGTTACAATCAAAATGCTACACTTGGAGAGAACCTGCTGTTCGGCACCCCGGTAGGGCCCTCTTTTGATATGGATCGCCTTGCTGAAAACGAATATGTAATTTCTGTCCTCGACGGCCAAGGCCTGACGAGTCGAATGCTCGAGGCCGGCCAGCAGATCGCCTCTACTATGGCTGAAGTATTCGCGGGGCTGTCCGCTGGGCATCCGTTCTTCGAACAATTCAGTTTCATATCATCCGAGGATCTTCCGGAACTTCAGTCGATCCTAACGCGGATCAGCCGTGATGGGATAGATGCGATCCGACCAGAAGAACGAACTATGCTTCTATCTTTGCCATTCAAGATTTCCCCTTCGCGCCATCGTTTAGGGGTGATCGACGATGCCCTCCAAGAGCAAATATTGAAAGCCCGTCACGCCTTTTCAGAAAATCTCCCGGACGAACTGGAGGGGGGGATAGAATTTTTTGATAAGGACACGTACAACTCGGCCGGGACACTACAAGATAATATCTTGTTCGGGAAACTTGCTTACGGTCAAGCGGGCGGCGCCGATCGGGTCGGTGAAATTGTATCCGCGATTATCAGCGACCTTGGCTTGCGTAACATCGTGATGGAAGTTGGCTTAGATTTCCATGCCGGTATAGGCGGAGGACGGCTTTCCAGCGCCCAACGACAGAAGATCGGTATTGCTCGGGCAGTTCTTAAACGGCCTGATGTACTTATCTTAAATGAAGCCACTGGAAGCCTAGATGGGGCAACACAGACGGCGCTACTCTCCAACCTGCGTGACGAAATGAGTGGTCGTGGAGTGGTATGGGCACTAAACCGTGCAACTATGGCAGAGAGTTTTGACAAGATCTTAGTAATGAAGTCCGGACGTGTCACTGAACAAGGTAGCTGGGATGAACTCAACAGGGAGGGTTCGGATTTTTACGAACTTCTGCAGTCTGAATGACACGAGTTGATATGAAAAAACCGCAGGACCAATTCATGATTTTCGCGACATCGGCAAGGAGAAACCAGTGAGCCTGAATGAAGAGGTAGAAGCCCTGCGCAGGGTGCCACTGTTTGCCAAGATCGAACCGTCAAAATTGAAATTACTCGCATTTACCAGCGAACGCTTGACCTTCGCTGCAGGCCGCGAATTGTTTCACGAGGGCGATGCAGGCGATGCCGCTTATATCATTCTCGAAGGAAAGGCTGATATCGTCATCGATACCCCAAACGGGGAGTTAGCCGTCGCAAAGGTCGGTAAAAATGATCTGATTGGCGAAATTGCCATACTGATCGACGTTCCTCGAACAGCCACAATCAGAGCGGAAACAGAACTCACCGCTCTTGTAATTACCAAGGATTTATTCTTCCAAATGATTAACGAGTTCCCGGACATGGCGGTAGAGATTATGCGGGAACTAGCCCATCGCCTAGAAGCTACGACGTCGCAGCTACGCGAAGTCAGCAACGGGTAAAAATCCAGGAACCCGACAAGTATATGAGCAGACTGGACTCTTTTATCCGGCGTGTTTCGGCGCAACGAGATTGCCTTAACTTGGCTAAGGAGCTGATAGAGGATACGCCGGGGCCAGTTCTCGAACTGGGTCTCGGAAACGGCCGCACCTACGATCATTTACGTGAACTGTTCCCCGATCGGGCCATTTTCGTTTTCGACCGCCGTATCGCTGCTCATCCGGAGTGTATTCCTAATGAAAAATATATGATCCTTGGTGACATTGTAGAAACACTAGCATCCGCCACAGATCGCATCGGTGGTAAAGCCGCCCTCGCCCACTGCGATATCGGTACCGGTGTTAAGGAAAGCAATGCTAAGCTGATCGCCGAGATCGCGCCGCTAATAGACGCGCTGATGATTCGGGGCGGGATCGTGTGTAGCGACCAAGAATACTCCGTCGAAAACTGGTCCCCTGAGCCCCTGCCCGCCGGCATACGGTCGGGTCGCTATTTCATCAATCGTGTAGGCTATTAAGAGAACGCCTGAATAGCCGAAATCCAACGAGAGGATTATCTACCATTATAATGTTTCTGTGCCGATGGCCTACGAATCATAAAGATCCTTGCCATTAATCAAGCATGGCTCTCTGTAAGGCTCAAGACCTCAAGAGAGTCGGACACGCCGAAGGCGCAGCGCATTTCCTATAACGGATACTGATGACAGGCTCATTGCTGCTGCCGCAAACATTGGTGACAGTAAGATGCCGAACACCGGGAAAAGCACTCCCGCCGCAATCGGCACCCCTAGTCCATTGTAAATATATGCGAAGAAAAGATTCTGTTTGATATTACGCATTGTTGCTCTTGCCAACAACCGGGCGCGAATGATACCGCTTAGATCGCCTTTTACGAGCGTGATGCCTGCTGTCTCCAGAACAACATCTGGTCCAGTCCCCATTGCAATGCCCACATCTGCAAGTGCTAGCGCAGGGGCATCGTTAATGCCATCACCAGCCATGCCAACCTTGTCGCCACATAGGGTGATATTTTTAACCAGACGGGCCTTGTCTTCTGGCAATAGTCCTGCATGGATAATTTCAATATCCAATTCTTTGGCTACTGCCCTTGCCGTTTTCTCATTATCCCCAGTCGCCATTACGATGTGAACACCGTCACGGCGAAGGCGTGAAAGCGCGGCTGGCGCCGTCTCTTTAATTGGGTCGGCGAACCTTAGAATCGCCGCGACCGCGCCATCAATCGCAAGGAAAGATACGGTCTCACCATTTTCTCGATAGCTGTTACAACGGGCATCGATATAAGCAATATCTATATCGACTTCCGACATCATTGCCCGGTTTCCAAGTACAATACGGCGATCATCAACCCGGGCCGAAACACCCTTACCAGTGATAGAGGAAAACTCGGTAGCATCGGCCAGAGGAATAGACCGCGTTTCTGCAGCCAAAACAATCGCCGCTGCAAGCGGGTGTTCTGATCCGCGTTCCAGCGCGGCAGCCAATCTCAGAATTTGAGCCTCTCGGATATTCATCATAACGTCTATGCCAACAAGGGTCGGCCGGCCGGCGGTCAGAGTGCCGGTCTTGTCAATTACCAGCGTATCAATCGTTGCCAGTTGTTCCAGCGCCTCTGCGTCTCGTATCAGGACTCCGACGCTCGCTCCTCGGCCTGTTGCTGTCATAATAGACATGGGCGTGGCAAGACCGAGTGCACAAGGACAAGCAATGATGAGAACAGAAACTGCAACAACCACGGCGTGACCGATACGAGGATCCGGCCCCCAAGAAGACCAGACCATAAATGCAGCTATCGCCGCCAAAATAACAGCCGGCACTAATATAACAGCGATCCTATCGGCAATATTCTGGACTGGCGCACGGCTACGCTGGGCTGCAGAAGCCATTTCGACAATACGTGACAGCAACGTATCACCCCCAACGCAGATTGCTTCCATGACCAATTGCCCTTTGCCGTTGAGGGTAGCGCCGCTGACCAAGTCACCAGGCCCTTTTTCAACAGGGCTAGGCTCACCGGTAATCATCGATTCGTCTACCGCAGATATCCCATCGACAATCCGTCCATCAGTCGGAATTTTCTCACCTGGCCGGATCCTGAGCAGATCACCTACTCGGACCTCGTCCAGAGCGATTTCGTTTTCTGAGCCGTCATCATTCACTCGGCTAGTTTTTTTCGCGGCAAGGTCTAACAGAGCCCGCAGCGCAGTACCGGTTTTCTCACGCGCACGGAGCTCAAGAATCTGCCCCAACACCACAAGCACTATGATGACCGCGGCTGCTTCAAAATAAACACCGACCGAGCCGTCCGGTTGACGAAAGCTCTCTGGGAACTCATCAGGTATCAGAGTCGCGGTCAGGCTGAACAGATAAGCAGCGCTCACGCCAATAGAGATCAGGGTAAACATATTTAGATTGCGATTGACTACTGATCGCACACCACGCTCTAGGAATGGCCAGCCGCACCAGAGAACTACTGGCGTTGCTAGAAGCAGCTCTACCCAAGTAGTCGCGCGGACGCTCAACCAGTCTTTAATGGGAAGCCCAATAATCGGGCCCATCGTAATCACGGAAATCGGTATGGTGAAAAGCATCCCGACTAGGAGTCTACGATAAAAATTTAGGAGTTCCGGATTTGGGCTAGCATCGGAGCCTGGAACGGCCATAGGCTCAAGAGCCATACCGCAGATTGGACAGCTACCGTGGACCTCCTGAACAATTTCTGTATGCATAGGGCAGATGAACATCGTTCCGGCCGGTACGTTAGCGGCGGCTTCTAGATGAGCACCGGATATAAAATATTGTGGGTCTGCGGCAAAGCGATCGCAGCAGCGCTGGCTACAAAAATGATACTTCTCACCGTTATACTCGTGATGCGGTTTCTCGGATGTAATATCCACGGACATACCGCACACTGGGTCTATGGCGGTATATTCTTGGGAAGAGGTCTCAGGAAGTTGAGGCACTAAAGGCTCCGAAAGAATTTTCTAGAGTGATTTAACGCTGTAGATCCGAAGCTGCAATCATTCTCCAAGGTCAATATCTACCCAAACCGGGACGTGATCGGACGGTTTCTGCCAACCGCGGGCCTCCTTGAACACTCCCGCGTCTCTCACATTCTTTGAGAGCAGTGGGCTGACCCAAATGTGATCTAAACGACGACCTCGATTGCTACCCGGCCAAGTGCGGTTTCGGTAACTCCACCAAGAATAAAGTTTCTCCTCTTCCGGGATGATGGCGCGAACCGCATCAAACCAACCGTGACTAGCCTGCCATGTTAAGAGCCCTTCAACCTCCCTTGGAGTGTGACTGACAACTTTCAGAAGTTGTTTGTGCGACCACACATCGTTTTCGTGTGGTGCTATATTCAAGTCACCCACCAATATTCGCCTTCCTCTATTTGAAAGTCCTTTTGACCAAGCGGTCGCTTCCTTCAAGAAATCTAACTTGTGCGCGAACTTTTCGTTAGTTTTGGGGTCAGGCTCGTCACCCCCGGCAGGAACATAGAAATTATGAAGTTCTACCGCGTCACCAATGTCTGCGGCGACGTGCCGACAGTCTTCAAGAGCACACCAGTCCCGCGCCCCAGCATCGAGTAGCGGCGTCCGCGAGAGAATGGCGACGCCGTTATATCCCTTCATGCCACGGATAAGCTGATACGGATACCCGAATCCGGAAATGTCATCAGCGGGGAAATCCGAATCTTGGGCCTTGGTTTCCTGTAGACAGATAAAATCCGCGTTCAATCGGCCAGCGATACGCTTCAGTGTTTCCAGCCTTAGTCGTACCGAATTTATATTCCACGAGACGATTCTCATGATGGAGCGGTACCTACTCTGCAGCCAGTTTTACATTGGCCCGAGCAGTCGCGCGCGCGCGGCAAGCATCACCAAAGCTGTGCCACAGGCCTTGCGAAAGGATGTTCGCCTCGAAACGCCACTCCACATGCCATTGCACGCCCACGCAGAAAGTTTCTGTATCTTTATAACTGATTCCCTCAATCACTCCGTCTGGAGCCGATACACATTCAATTTCGAAACCGGGGGCGACCTCGTCTACTGCCTGCGCATGAAGAGAATTCACCATGATTTCTCGGCTATCACAGATTTTATGGAAGAAGCCGTTCTCTGAGGTCACCACAAGGTGCCTTTCACTAAATTTGTGTTCCATGTCACCCTCCCTAGGCATTCGGTGATCATTAAACCCCTCGACTTCGTGAACACGGTAATGCAGCGTCCCGCCCATGGCGACATTAATCTCTTGGATGCCCCGACATGAGCCAAACACTGGTATTCCCTGTTTTACACATTCCCGGATCAGTGGAAGGACGGTATTATCTCTCGGGGGGTCGCGAACCTCGTCATCAGGAAACGGTTTACCGTCGTAATGATGGGGTTCGACATTAGCGCGACCGCCGGTCAGCATTAGCCCGTCAAGACGGCTTGCGAGATCTTCAAAATCATAATCATCCGCCAGCGCAGGAATGATCATCGGCACCGCTCCGGCACCATCGTATACGCCGCGAATATAACGCTCCCCGACACCGTGCTGCGCCAATGAATGGGCTGGTAAGTAAATTTGGCTGGCGGGAATTCCAACGAGAGGCTTCAAGGCACTATCAACCATATGGAATGGCTATCACACAGCCGCATTAACGGCAATGGAAGGCAACTTTAATTCCGCTTTAGTAGTGCGATTATTACTCTGATTCACTCTCGAATTTAGTTTCGTCAAACTCGAATACGGCGTCCGGGATCATCACGTTAAACTCCGGCGCGGCGAGTATAACTGAAGTCGAAACGCCCTGCGCATCGGTGACCACCCACTTTCGCAAGGATAGTGGCCTTTCTGCAAATGCCATAACGAATTTGCCATCCTCAGGCTCATCCGTCTTGAAGATCTCGATCGACAGCGTGTTGGCACTACGAAAGATGCGGCGTACGGTCACATCGCCGCTTAGCTCTATTTTTTTTCCTACTAGGAAGCCTGCTGGCGTCAATTCTAGTGGAACATGAGCTACTTCATTAAGTTCCGTATCGACATGCGCTAGCCAGAACCCATTTGCGTATACCTGAATATTAGGGGGCCGGATATATTGTAGACGCACCTTCTTCGGCCGTTTGATATATATATTGCCCTCAGCAAATTGGTTGCCAGACGAATATTGCATGAACTTGCTGCGCAGCGATCTCATACTATTGAGATATTCCTCTACCCGCGCTATATCCGCTTTATCCTGTGCGGTAATAAAGTATTCACCCCGCAAAGGAATGCTCACTGTCAGAAATGACAGGGCGATTACTCCATAAAGAATTGTCCGCTTCATTAACCTTCTTATAAGGCCCGAATTCAGCAAATGTAAGGTGGTTCTAGTTATCGCGGCTATCGATATCCCTGGCCATAACTTGACGTTTTCCAGCGTGGTTAGCTTTGCTAATCACGCCTTCCGCTTCCATTCGTTCGATAATACGCGCAGCACGGTTGTAGCCAATTTGCAGATGCCGCTGCACGAAGCTAGTCGACGCCTTGCGTTCGCGGCAGACCACCGCAACGGCCCGGTCATACATCTCCTCGTCCGCTCCCCCGGTGCTAGTAACGTCTCCTGATGGAATAAATGGACTATCGTGTTCGCCCTCGGTCACCTCGTCAATATATTCCGGTGGGGCCTGTTCCCGCATGAAAGTCACCACTCGTTCCACTGCTTCGTCAGACACAAATGGTCCATGAACACGGCCTATGCGACCACCTCCGGCCATATAAAGCATGTCACCTTGACCTAGTAGTTGTTCGGCCCCACCCTCGCCCAGAATCGTTCGGCTATCAATCTTGGATGTCACTTGGAAGGAGATCCGAGTTGGGAAATTAGCTTTGATCGTGCCAGTGATTACGTCCACAGACGGCCGCTGCGTCGCCATAATAAGATGAATACCAGCCGCGCGGGCCATCTGCGCCAGCCGTTGAACGGCCGCCTCGACCTCCTTGCCCGCAACCATCATCAAATCTGCCATTTCGTCAACTATAACGACGATGTATGGTAGCGGTTTCATTTCGTAAGCTTGTTCTTCGTATATTGGCTCACCGCTCTCCGGGTCGAAACCGGTCTGAATTGTGCGCATCAGCGTCTCACCCTTTTTTAAAGCATCGGCGATACGCTGATTGTAACCGTTAATATTTCGGACGCCGAGATGAGACATCGCGCGGTACCGATCTTCCATCTCCCGCACAGCCCATCGAAGGGCGATGACTGCCTTCGCAGGATCGGTCACTACTGGAGAAAGCAGATGAGGGATGTCGTCGTAGACCGAAAGTTCCAGCATTTTTGGATCAATCATGATAAACTTACATTGCTCCGGGGTCAGGCGGTAAAGAAGCGACATAATCATTGTGTTGACGGCAACCGATTTCCCAGACCCGGTAGTCCCCGCGATCAGCAGGTGTGGCATTCGAGCTAAGTCGACCATGGTGGGAGAACCGCCAATATCTTTACCAAGCACCAATGTGAGTGCGCCGGAATGTTTTTCATAGTCCTTGGACTCAACAAGCTCACGCAGGGCCACTAGCTCGCGCCGTAAGTTCGGTAGCTCGATCCCGATCACATTCTTACCAGGCACTACGGCGACACGCACTGAGACAGCGCTCATCGAGCGAGCTATATCGTCAGCAAGGCTGATAACGCGAGACGATTTGGTACCCGGTGCTGGCTCGAGCTCGTACAGCGTGACAACCGGCCCGGGACGGACCTTAACTATTCGTCCATTAACGCCGAAATCTTCCAGCACTGATTCCAACAACCTTGCGTTTTCTGTTAGTGCTTCCTCATCTTGCTTGCTCTCGTCTTTTTCGGCAGGCGCCTCGTCCAAAACGTCTAGCGGTGGCAGACTGTATTCGCCGGTGCCTAGGTCTAGGACCTGCTGATCCGATTCAAAGGCTCTCTTTCCAGCAGCCGGCTTTTTGCGCTTAGCGGCGACAATTTTTCTTCTGCTTGCCGTCGCGTGATCATTTTCCGTAGCGGTTTTATACCTCTTATCAAGAACGGGCTCACGCCGTCCACCCCCCAAATCGTCAGCTAAATTGGGCGCCAACTCATAAACAGTATGACTATTGGAGGATGAAAATCTAATACTGCGGAAAGCTTTAATCGAGGCGCCCACAATAATCCCTGCCGCCCGCCCCGACCATCTCCCAACCATGAGACTGGTACGAGCTGAGTATTCGCTGGCGTGTAAGGCGTTACGTATTCCGTTGATCCATTCTTGGCGAGAAATGCCGAGCGCACAAACCAGTGCGCTGAACGCAAAGACAGCCAGAGCAAACACGAGCACCCAGAGCGGCAATTTCGCTGCTTCTGTTAGTGGGATGATATCTTTAAGAAGAACGGCGCCGGTCACGCCGCCGAGGCCAACCTTGACTGGCCAAACTTCAGGTGCACCAGCAAAGGCGAATGCCATGGCAGAAAGCAAAAGGGCGACTGGTAAGGAGGTAAAACGGAACCAGAAACGGCCCATTTTGAGATGTCGCGTAACCCGCCATCCCCAAACCATAAAAACTAATCCCGGCAAAAAAGCGGAAAGGCCTATGCTTTGTATCAAGATATCTGCAATCCAGGCGCCGGTGAATCCTAAGGGGTTGCCAGCCTCGCGTGCGACGGCATGGTTCCAGGATGGATCGGTGGAATCGTACCCGATTATACAAATCGTTAACGCGGCACCAAAAACAAATATGATAACCCCGAAAATTTCTACCGCTCGGCGCTTAAAAAAGGCTATTATCTCGGGGGGGAGGATGGTGTTGGCGCCGGCATTCCGGGTTCGTGTGGCCATTATCAGTTCTCCATTCCTACAAAACTCTCTCTAAGCGGTTAAGTGCATCAGCAGTTGTATCGTTATCGTGGACGAGGGCGAGGCGAATGTAGCCTGCGCCGGGGTGAGTGCCACCGACTTCCCGGGCGAGATACTCTCCTGGTATTACTCGTACACCAGCATCCCGCCATAAACGCATAGCCGCTTCTTCACCGTTACCAACCTCAAGCCACAAATAGAATCCGCCCTCGGGTTTGTAGTAACCAGATCTCTTTGAGAGGATGCTAGCAGCTATCTCGTATTTTTCGGCATATAAAGCGCGGGTGGCTATTACGTGCTCTTCATCTGACCACAGCGCTGATGCTGCGGCCAAAAGCGGCAGAGGCGGCGGGGCACCGCCATAATCCCGTAGCCGGGCAAACCTGCGGATCAGGTCAGGATCACCTGCAACGAATCCTGACCTAAGTCCTGGCGCGCTCGATCGCTTGGATAATGAATTCATAACTGCGACGTTTCGAAAACTACCGTCCAATGCGGCGCAGGCCTCGGCTGCGCCGGTGGGCGGTTTGCCAAAGTATAACTCGCTATAACATTCGTCCGAAACCAAAAGAAAATCGTAATCGCGCGCCAGGCCGACAAGGGATTGCATCGTTTCCATTGGTGCAATCGCTCCCTGGGGATTCGCGGGAGAGCAATAATAGGCAAGCGCCGTTCGGCTAAGGATTTCCTCGGGTAAGGCCGAAAAATCAGGCAGAAATCCATTCTCTTTTCCTGCAGATACAAGTATCGGCTCCGCACCGGCCATTACCGCTGCGCCGAGATAAACTTGGTAAAACGGGTTAGGCATCAGAACGATCGGCTTTTTACCATCCTTGTGCTGAGGGACGGCAGCCAACGCTATCATGAACAGAGCTTCACGAGTTCCAGACACAGGGATGACCATAGTTTTACCCTCAACCATACCATCTGGTAAGCTGTATCGCCGGGTCAGCCAACCAGCGATGGTATCGCGCGCAGCCTCCGTACCTCTCATCGGCGGATATTTCGCCCACTCTGCAGCCTGCTTGGCGACCGTCTCGGCGAGGAATGCTGGCGGCGAATGTTGCGGCTCGCCTAATGACAGCGGAATTGGTGGCAGATCTGCTGGTGGCGCTATATCACCAAGCAGTGCACGAAGTCGATCGAAAGGGTAGTCACCGATCACATCTAGGCGAGCATTTAATTGCAAGCTAAGTCTCCTGTTGACCCTGTTAGGGGTATCGCCAAGCCATAGTTCATAAATCTAATGTTCCCCTAAAATTCCATTCCTCGCGCTAAACGAGAACAAATCATAAAGATATTATCGCCCAAGCCTATTACTGAGTTTCAGCCTTACCCTCAGATTCTACATCATCATGAGCAGCTAAGATACTGGCCTACAAGGGGTAGCGTGATTCGATTGGTTTCGGATCCGTAACGAACATTACATGAACATAATAGTCCTAACAGCTGGCCTTACTACAAAAAACCGCCCAAATTACTGAAAAAGCTTCCCCGAAGCGTGATAGGGTTAATAATGAGGGGTCGACGCAAGCGTTGGGATTGCGCATTTTGGAGACGTAATATTGTAAAGAGGTTTGATGGGCCTAAAATACAAGGGAGTCGGCCTCGTGGGCGGCCGAGCACTCGGCGAAGCGCTCATAACCGTTGAGGGGATCGCGTTCAATCTCGGTGTGGATGAAAAAACTGGAATCGTGATCGAAACTGGCCACCCATTGCTCGGAAAAAACATTGCTGGGCGCGTTCTAGTCTGCCGTTCGGGGAAAGGTTCGACAGCTGGCTCTTTCAGCCTTTTGCAATTAGCGAAACGGGGGCTCGCGCCGGCCGCAATAATAAATCTTCGCGCCGATGCAGTTATTATAGCCGGCTGTGTTATCGCTGAAATACCGCTGGTTCATCGCCTAGACACTGAAATTACAGACCTGCCGCTCGGCACTTGGCTTTTTGTTGATGGTGAATTGGGCACTGTTGAGGTGTTGTCATGAACCTGACAACCGATCAGGAGGCAATGCTGGCCGGCAAAAAAGGCTGGCCTCTCCAGATTGCCATGAAAATGCTCGCAGCTGTCGGCAGAGCGCAAGATGCACCGGAACTTATCCCAGTTACTTCTGCACATCTGGTCATTGACGGAACTGCTTTAGGCAAAGCAGGCGGTGATTTCCTGGAACGCCTTGTGGTAGAAGGTGGCCGTTTCGTCATTCCGACTTCGATCAATGCCATCGCTGTAGACCGAACGAAACCGCTGAAGACGGCGGAAGAAGAAAACCAGATCCGTATTCTCGAAGCATGCGAAAAGATGGGCGCGCTACCGAGCTGCTCCTGTAATCCGTTTATTCAGGGAATAGTGCCGTCGTTCGGTGAGCACGTCGCATGGAGCGAGTCCGCTACCGCTCCATACATAAATTCAGTTCTTGGGGCGAGGACTAACAGAGAGGGAGCAACCGCGGTTGCATCTGCACTGACAGGGCTTACCCCGCGGTACGGCATGCATCTCGAAGAAAATAGGCGGCCAAATGTGCTGATTCGCGTCGAAACCGATTTGGCAAGTGTCGATCAGTTTAGCTTGCTTGGTGCGCTAGTTGGTCGGCTTGCAGCGGAAAGAATACCCACCTTGGAGGGGCTGACTAGAATACCGTCGATTGACGATTACGTGTCGTTCAGCGCAGCGTATGCAATCCATAGTATGTCGGCAATATATCATTTCTCGGGAATTACGCCGGAGGCCAAGACCTTGGCCGACGCGTATAGCGAACCAGCACCATTGCCGATCATTATAGACGACGACGCGTTGGATGCCGAGCGGAGGAAAACAGCTAACGGAAAAGAGGGCCCAGTCGACGTCGTTTCCATCGGCTGTCCACATGCTTCCATCGAACAGCTACGGGAAGCAGTCGAAAAAATCGAATCGTCGACGAACTCCCCGGAAATCAAAGTTAAGTTTTACATCCACACTAACCGAACAACATATGATATTGCAGAAGCTGAGGGCTTAATCTCGGTCCTCTTAGACGCAGGGATCACGGTAACGGCGGACAACTGCTCGGTTGTCTCTTATGATAAGTTGATTAAAGGGGTGCGGCTAGCGACAAACTCAACGAAGATGGCGCTTTTCGCCAAATCGGTTTGCAATGCGGAAATACTTTTTGGAAGCACCCAGGAATGTATCGACGCTGGACTTAGCGGAATTTGGAAGGGTTGATGGAACTTTCAGGCATACAGGACGCGGGCATCGTTATAACCGGCGCGGCACAGGGGATCGGTGAAGCAATAGCGCGGCACTTGGCTGCGGGCGGTGCCCAACTAGCATTGATCGATCGACAAGCGAATGCCGTTGGTCAAGTCGCCGCCGAGTTATCTGCCACAGCTATCGAGGCAGATCAAACCGACGAGACATCCGTAAACGCAGCTATAGATATAGCTGAGAAAAAACTCGCCGGCGGTATTTCTGGTATGGTCAATGTGGCCGGCATTCAGAAGCTCAATCCATTGATTGACCAGTCTACGGAGGATTTCGATAACCACTTTGCCGTCAACCTTCGCGGCACATGGCTCGCAACCCGCGCAGCCGCCCGCTATATGGCGAAACGCAAGTCCGGCGCGATTGTGACGATTTCGTCTAATGCAGCTCGTGTTCCCCGCGTCCGGCAGGGCGCCTATTGCGCATCCAAAGCGGGTATAAGCCACCTTATGCGCGTGTTTGCCTTGGAATTGGGCCCACTGGGGATTCGAGTCAACACCGTGGCCCCGGGCGCAACGGAAACCCCGATGATCCATCGTATGATGGAAGATATGGGCTTTGGCAAAGTATTGCTTGAGGGCGATTTAGATAATTTTCGTGCTGGCGTGCCTTTGGGACGGATCGCATCAGTTGATGACGTTGCCGACGCCGTCACCTTCTTACTCTCCGACCAGTCGAGATACATCACTATGCACGAGATGGTGGTAGACGGCGGCGCCGCGTTAGGAGCCTGACCAGTCATGCAGCTAGACGGCAAAACAGCCCTTATCGCTGGTGCTTCGGAAGGTGTGGGTCGCGAGACTGCGCTTCTATTTGCCGCAGCCGGATCAACCGTTATTGCTGTCTCTCGTAGCGCGAATGCTTTGGAGAAGCTTGCCGCCGAGACCGATGGACTGATAAGGTCGATCCCCGGAGACCTGACAGATGGTGGCTTTGTCGATCATCTTTCCAAAGAAGCGGGCGACGTAGATATTCTCGTCAACTCAGCGGGCCGGACCGCGCATGCGCCTTTTCTTGAGTCTGATCCAGATATGTGGCGCGACGCGTGGGAACTTAACGTCAACGCCCTGCTACGACTGAGCCAGGCGGTGGCCCGCGGTATGGTAGAACGCCGCCGTGGCCATATTATCAATATTTCATCGGTTCTTGCGCGGCAGGTGTATCCGCTAACTATGGTATATGCGGCGACTAAACACGCAACGGCGGCGATTACCCGGGGCATGCGGATCGAACTTGCCGAATATGGCGTACGGGTGACGGAGATCGCGCCGGGATTACTTGACACTGGGCTTATGGCGCAAGCTGTTCACCCGGAAGTGGTGGCCGCTTACGCCAAACGGAAAGGCAAGCGCTTAGCGGCAAAGGAGGTGGCTACGGCCATCTTGTATGCAGCAAGCACTGATCCTGGAACGGCGCCCGAACTGATCGCCTTAAACCCACACAACCAGATCTAATACTGCGGAGAGAGGATAATAAAAATGGATATGGAATTGGCCAACAAGGTCGCTTGGGTGACCGGCGCAACCGGCGCTATTGGACACGAAATTGCCATGAGCTTCGCCCGCGAAGGCGCAAAAGTAGCTGTGTCCGCTCGGACGGAGGGAGCGCTTCACTCGTTAGTTAGAGAGATCGAGAGCTCTGGCGGTAATGCGATTGCCGTCAGCCTAGATGTCACCAACTCCGTAGATGTGAAAGCAGGGGCTGAGAAGATTGTTTCAGAAATGGGTGCGATCGAA
The DNA here is from genome assembly GCA_002937455.1 of Alphaproteobacteria bacterium MarineAlpha11_Bin1. The sequence goes on along the minus strand of PTJZ01000004.1, from coordinate 74,109 downwards.
ATCCTCGCGACCACAGTTGCCGTGCCTGCCTTCGGTCCCTTCCTAGAGATCGACGGCGATATTTTTCGGCAAGCGCTGGAAGTAAAATATCTCGGCTACATCAACTGTTTCCAGGCGGTGTTGCCACACATGGTAAAGCAAGGGGCCGGATCAATCGTGGCCATCACCGGTACAGGCGGCAAGCTCCCGATCAACATCCACCTACCCGGCGGTAGCGTGAACGCTGCGCTGAACCTGGTGCTCAAGGGACTAGCAAACGAGTACGGGCCGCAAAATATCCGCGTAAACGCAGCATCACCGGGCCCCATCATGTCCGAACGCCAGCAACAGATGATTGATGCCGGTATGGGCGACCCGGCCAAGGGTATTCCGCTCGGCCGCCTTGGGAAAGCCGCCGAAGTGGCAGATGCAGTTACTTTTTTGGCAAGCGCCCGAGCGAACTATATAACCGGTCAGGTGCTTTCGCTAGACGGCGGCGGGATTAAAGCCCTATAAGAATTATATTTCTGGCATGAAGTAAGTATCTTCAAAGCATATCGTATTCAAAAACTCATATTCGAGAAAATCGTATAATCCAGCCACGTCAACGAATAAGTCGATAACCTCCGGGTTCGGTAACTAAAATGTCGGCATTTGACGGATCTCGCTCGATTTTCTGGCGCAAACGATAAACGTGGGTCTCCAAGGTGTGGGTCGCAACGCCGGAATTGTATCCCCAAATTTCATTCAGTAAAACCTCTCTGCTAATGACGCTCTCCTCGGCCCAGAATAGATATTTAAGAATTTCTGCTTCCTTTTCTGTCAAACGAATTCTGCCACCCTCATTTTTTCGATCAATTATCTTCTTGGTCGCCGGGTGGAAGGAATACGGGCCAAAGTCAAAGCTTCCATCTTTACTACTCCCGTTCCGCCGAAGCTGTGTGCGTAGACAAACCAGAAGCTTCTCAAGCTTGAAAGGTTTTGTAATGTAGTCGTTGGCACCGTAAACCGCGCCGATAATGTTATCAGCTTCAGTGTCCGCTCCAGTCAGCATTACCATGGGTTGGTTCATGCCGGCTTGGCGCATTATTTTGCATAGATCGCGACCATCTACGTCGGGCAGACTGATATCCAAAACCACTATCTCATAATTAGAATCTTTAATTAGTTCGAGAGCCTCTTTGCCATTTGAGGCTTCATCAACTTTAAATTCGTTGTGGAGCTCCAATTGGTCGCGCAAAATATCCCGAAGAACTTCATCTTCATCGACCAGAAGGAGACTTACTTCTTTAATCATTTCTCAGCTTTTTCCGCTGGTTAGGGCATCATCTGCGCCGGCCTGATTTGATATCAAGGCCATCATAATCGAGATCGCCCCGCCTTGTGAGGGTGTTATTGAAAAGTTACCAGACATATCACAATGACCTACAATAAATTACACCTCACTGGCCTGATCAAGGATACAATTTCCTATTTCTTTAGCTTACAAGCAAATCAACTTCAAACGCCGCGCTCTTCATTTTATAAAACTGCATGGATCTAATCGTCTCAGCAGACGGGAACGCGCGTTTTGGCGACACTGTTTATAGGTGCGCCATCGGGCGCAAGGGTATTCGATCAGACAAAACCGAGGGAGACGGAGCCAGCCCATCTGGAAGGTATAAGCTTTTGCAGGTGCTTTATCGAGAGGAGCGCCTTAGCGCCCCAGATACGGCGCTCTCCGTCGTCGCCCTGTCCGAGGAGGATGGGTGGTGCGATGCACCTCAAGACCCTGCTTACAACCGTGCAGTTACGCTCCCCTATCCATCAAGTTGCGAACCCCTTTACCGAAACGACGCGCTCTACGACATTGTCGTCGTGACCGACCACAATACGAATCCTGTCGTGCCCGGGGATGGCAGTGCAATATTCCTTCACGTCGCCGGAGGCATACACTACCCACCTACGGACGGCTGCATCGCGTTCATTCAGCGTGATTTAAGTAAGATACTGGCTATCTGGAAGCCAGAGACCGATTATCTTGTCATCGGCAAAGGCCTCTGAAAACTCCCGAACCGCTTGGTGCCGGCTCGGAAAGACAAATCACTGTTTAACCCCGGCAATGCGAATACCAAAAATAGCAGTCCCCACCCTAACCTCCGTCGCACCGAGGCGTACACCGGTTTGGTAGTCCGCCGACATCCCCATGCTGAGACGGCTAAGATCGTTACGGTCCGCAATTTCGCCTAGCAGCGCAAAGTGCAAAGCTGCATTTTCTCCGATCGGAGGTATGCACATCAACCCGACGACCGGTAGTGAATATTCACCCCGACATTTTTCAATAAATGCATCGACCTCGCCAAGTAGTACACCATTTTTTTGAGGCTCCTCGCCGGTGTTCACCTGAACAAATACCTCAGGGCGGCGATCTTGGCGATCCATCTCCCGTGCTAGAATTTGAGCAAGCTTCTCACGATCCAGTGTTTGAATAATGTCAAACAACGCAACCGCATCTCCCGCCTTGTTTGACTGCAGTGGCCCTATGAGATGGAGGATACAATCCGGATAGGCATCCTTTAACGCTAACCATTTGCCCTTGGCTTCCTGTATGCGATTTTCGCCAAACACCCGGTGCCCGGACCTCAGCGCCGCAACAACCAGCTCCTGCGGTTGAGATTTCGAGACCGCGATTAGCGACACCGAGTCAGGGTCTCTACCCACTTCATTGGCCGCCGCGACAATTTCTGAGCGCACGCCCTCGAGTTTTGTTGTAATTTTGGTCTCTGATGTCATTTGCACCTGAGATTAAGGCATTAATCCCACTATTAAAATGAGATTGGTCAGGATCCTCTTACAAACTATTGTAATGACAGGATCGACCCCTCCAAAAAATAATCTTTATCCCCCGAAACACAGAGTCTTGGTGCGTTGAAGATATAAAAAAGATAAAAGACGCGCCTCCCACCACAAAACAAAATTTGCAGCAGTAACTAAGCTATAGGTATCGGTGTAATTTGTCCCACTGGTTCCCTCGCCCGAAAACCAAGTTTTCTCTCCGACAGGTTTAAGGGTTGTCTCGTTCTATTGATTTTGCACAGATTGAGAGGTTGTCTTAAAAAAGGGGCGGCATAAGCCGCCCCTTAAATCGTTCAATCAAGATCAAGTCTTAGAAGCTGACCTTGAGGCGGCCGGCGATGGCTTCGCCAGAGTTAGACGTGGCGGAAGTCGCTCCCACCGCACCATCGTTGTAGTCAGCTGACCAAGCGGTAAGCGAGAAGTTAACGCCCGGAGCAACAGCACGGGACCAAGCAACCGCGAGGATCGACTGGTCGTCACCGTCACCGGCAGCACCAGCATCAGTTACAGTCTCGGATTCCGCGAGTGCAACACTGAACTTATTGGCACCCATCTTGTAGTTTGCACCAATTTCAAAAGTTTCCAGTCCAGCAACTGCAGTTGCACCAGTACTAATAGTGCTTACCTCTGCGCGCTCAACAAAGCTCGCCTGGATGTTAACACCCGAGAAACCAACCTTAGCAGCGATGGCCATAACCTCAGGATCATCCTGGTTGACGGTTGACTCTGCGTAGGTCTCGTAAGAGGCGGCAATAGCGATGCTCGTGCCATCCATTTTGGTGACATAGTTCACACCGAGTGATCTACCGTGCGAGTCGACCGTTGTGGCTTCACGGCCACCGTTGCTGTCCTGCGATCTCGCAGGAACGTAACCTACGCCAAGCTGGAAACCTGACATCCGGGGGGAGTACCAAGCCACACCCTCAGAGTCAGAAGTAAGGTCCGCAAAGTTTGCGTTGCCTGTCGTAACGCCGCCAGGATTGGAGACAAACCTTGACGTATCAAACGGAAGGCTCAGTCCGACGCCAGCCGAAGAGCCCTGATAGCCCGCAGTCATCGTCTTCGCAACCATATCCGTCGAACCAACACGGATCTCACCGAACGAGCCGGAAATACGCATCCAGTGTTCGTCGATTTGGTCACCGTCTGTGTTACCTTCTAGCTCAATGCGTGCCTTAATCTTGATGCCGTTATCAAGCTTAGTTGATGCATTGAAGTGGATTTCAGCGTCCTGTTGGACGTCCCAATCGTTAATGCTGCTGGTTTGGGTAGCGGCGTCAAACGCAGCGTCATTTTCACCAACGCCGAAAATTACCGACGTGTTACCGTTGACGGTCAATTTCGGCTTAGCAATAGCCGTACCGCCAAAGGCTACCAGACCGGCAGCAACTAAAGCGGTGGAAGTAAGTAGATGCTTCTTCATTTTTTCCCTCCAGGGAAATTTTAAGCTAGCAGCGGTCCACCTCATGCGGAACACCACGTTTGCTTTTATTTAAAAACTCTCAGGCGCAATAATAAAAGAGGCCTTCGATTGGGTTATTTTTAGGGGAGAAATTCAGCGGCTTCAATAAAATCAACGGTTAGTGCCAAAAAAAACACCCTGCTGTGGCATAAATAACACATATCACGCTGGCTGGCCGTTTTCGGTTATCGCTTGGGGCAAATATGAGTGTTACTCAGAGGTCTCATATTTCTATTTTATGGGGCTCACGCTTTGTCGGGGGTTTTTTGCCAAGCCCCCATCCCCGCGAAATATGGCTCAAACAAGATGACGAAGTAGTCCTAAACATCATACAATGCAGACAGGCTCGGTAAGTTTTCCAGAACGGGTTCCGTTTTCGTTCAAAATACGGGTGTATTACTCTGTATCTCAGGAGTAGAATTATACTCCGGATTATTCGAAACAATAAACAGATCAGCGATCCCGCAAGATTGCCGACGTAAGGGTGTAAGATAAAATTGCTATGGTTAACTGTAATATGCTCGCCCCGTACAGAGAATGGAGAGGAACAAAGGAATGACCATAAATAAGTGGTGCCAGGCCACTTTGCTGGTGACCGGAATCGCGTTGTCGGGCTGCGGCGGTCCTATGATCAACCCTATGGACGACCCCGATACATTTGAACCTGGCCAAGCAAAACGGGGCTACTACAACGACGGAGGAAGTTTCTTCGGAGGCGATGGCGTTGATCTTTCAAGCATTGTTGGCCTTTCAGATAACGACCGCTCAACCCCAAAAGGGGTAGGCATCGGTGTTAATACCTATCTTTGGCGTGCGGCCCTAGATACAATGGCCTTTATGCCTCTTTCGTCAGCCGACCCGTTCGGAGGCGTTATAATAACCGATTGGTATACGCCGCCCGAAACGCCTGATGAGCGTTTTAAGATGAATATATACATCTTGGGCCGACAGTTACGCACGGATGGTGTTCGTGTGGCCGTGTTCCGTCAGAGCCGAGATGGGAGCCAATGGGTCGACGCAAGTGTGGAGAAGAAGACCTCGGTGAAACTGGAAAACCAGATACTTGTTCGCGCCCGACAGCTTCGAGTTGCAGTGCGATCAGCCGGAAACTGAGGGACACAAACTGAAGCGTTGCAGCCAAACACACACGTGCACACACCATATATTTTAATCGAGCCCAATTTTGCATATGAGTCGATCGGGGTGATGCGCAGGACTTACCGTCACCAAACCTTTTTTTAAACATTTGGGAATCACACCCAATGCCAGCTAAAGACAAACCTTCGCGATACGCATTCAAAGCCGCCGAGGACAGATGGCAAGCCGCATGGGATGCCGGGCAATGTTTTGCCGCGCGCGACAATTTGAACCAGCCAAAATATTACGTCCTTGAAATGTTTCCTTATCCGTCGGGTCGTATACACATGGGCCATGTCCGCAACTATACGATGGGAGACGTCGTTGCGCGATACAAGCGCGCACGCGGATTTAACGTCCTTCACCCAATGGGGTGGGATGCTTTCGGCATGCCGGCGGAAAACGCCGCCATGGAAAAAAACGTGCACCCGGCTGAATGGACCTACGCCAACATCGACACCATGCGTCGGCAGTTAAAGATGATGGGACTATCAATCGATTGGTCCCGAGAAATCGCGACCTGCCATCCAGCTTACTATCGCCACGAGCAGAAAATGTTTTTAGACTTCCTTGAATCGGGGCTAATAGAGCGGCGAGAAGGCTGGGTCAACTGGGACCCGGTTGACCAAACCGTCTTGGCCAATGAACAGGTGATAGACGGCAAAGGATGGCGATCGGGCGCCCCGGTTGAAAAACGGCGGCTGTCCCAGTGGTTCTTCAAGATCACAGATTATGCGCAGGATCTGCTAGACGCCCTGGACACACTTGACCGGTGGCCGGAAAAAGTACGGTTGATGCAGGCAAATTGGATTGGACGATCTGAGGGCCTGAAGATTTCGTTCGAGATGGCAAATCGCGATGACAGGCTCGAGGTCTATACAACCCGAGCGGATACTATTTTTGGTGCAAGCTTCTGCGCTATTTCGCCAGAGCACCCCTTAGCGGGTGAACTGGCGACTGGAAATACGGGTTTAAAGGAATTCATCGACGAATGCGGTCGGTTGGGCACATCGGAAGCCGTTATCGAAAAAGCTGAGAAAATCGGCTTTGATACCGGGCTTCAGGTCCACCATCCATTTATTGATGGAAAAACCCTGCCGGTCTATGTCGCAAACTTCATCCTAATGGAATACGGAACAGGTGCGATATTCGGCTGTCCAGCCCATGATCAACGAGATCTAGATTTCGCCAGAAAGTATAACCTCGACGTCTTGCCGGTGGTTATTCCTTTGGAATCAAGGGAGTTTTCGATTGGTGATGAGGCATATACTGGCCCAGGTATGCTTGCAAATTCCGATTTTCTAGACGGCTTATCTGTCGACGCGGCAAAAGCGGAGGTCTCTGATCGCTTGGAGGCCACCATGCGCGGGAAGCGGGAGGTGAATTTTCGTTTACGGGACTGGGGAATTTCGCGCCAGCGTTACTGGGGCTGTCCGATTCCAGTCATTCACTGTGACAAATGCGGCGTCGTCCCAGTCCCGGCCTCGGATCTCCCGGTTGTTCTGCCGGATGACGTCAGCTTCGACGAGCCGGGCAACCCACTAAACAACCATGAAGCATGGAAATCTGTCGATTGCCCACTCTGCGGCGATTGCGCAACTCGTGAGACCGACACATTCGATACGTTTGTTGATTCGTCTTGGTATTTCGCGCGCTTTACCGAGCCTAGCGCTGACACACCCACAGACCAAGGTGCTGCAGATTACTGGCTCCCGGTCGATCAATATATCGGAGGGATCGAACACGCCATCCTACACCTCCTATATTCTCGCTTTTACATGAGAGCCATGACCCAAATCGGTCATGGCAGCGTCGACGAACCTTTCGCTGGCCTGTTCACGCAGGGTATGATCTGTCACGAGACATATCGGACCGACAAGGGGGAGTGGGTAGAACCTACCAACATTGTCGAAGGCGAGGGGGGGGCAGTTATTAAAGCCGATACCCTCGAACCTGTTATTGTTGGGCGATCCGAGAAAATGTCCAAATCGAAAAAGAACGTCATTGATCCTGAAGACATCATCAAAACCTACGGCGCCGATACCGCCCGGTGGTTTATGCTTTCCGACAGCCCGCCGGATCGCGACCTTGACTGGACCGAGGCCGGAATAAGCGGGGCCTGGCGTTTCACCAACCGACTGTGGCGGCTGGTAGCCGGTACCGCAAACACCCTGCCAGAATATAAGGAAAATAACGCCAACATAGATCTCCGACGCGCCATTCATACCGCAATAGCGGGAGTCACTGAGGACCTAGAAACATTTCATTTCAACCGAGCCATCGCCCGCGTACACGAACTTGTCAATGTACTCGCCGACGTCGACCCAAAGATCGATGGCCCCGCGCTTCGCGAGGGATTGGAAACAGTGACGCTACTCATCGGCCCGATGATGCCGCACTTGGCAGAAGAACTATGGCAGATTCTTGGATACCAAACGCTTGTCGCGGAGACCGGGTGGCCTGAATTCGACTCAAATCTCCTTGTCCGGGATACTGTTAAAATTGCCGTACAGGTGCGCGGAAAAATGCGGGGTACTGTGGAAATCACCAATGATGCCGAGCAAAAGGAGGCGGAAGCAGCGGCACTTTCGCTGCCGACCGTAGCCGCGGCGCTCGGCGGCGACGATGTGAAGAAGATCATTTATGTCCCTAACAGGATCATAAATGTTATTCACTAGCGATCATGGCGCCTGGAATCGCCGCCGCTTGGGCCTCGCTATTTATGGAGCGGCAACACTGCTGTTATCGGGTTGCAGCTTTCAGCCGATCCATGGGGATAGATCGGCAGCGTCCGGCAGGGCACTCGCAAACTTCGAGATCGCTAAAATTGCGGATCGAACCGGACAGATGATGCGCAATGAACTATTGCAGCAACTACAACCCCGCGGCCGCGCGCGGACACCGCGGTTCAAACTAAGTGTCTATCTGACCGAAAGCCGAAGCAACCTCGCTATTAGAAAAGATGACGTTGCGACTCGGGCAAATCTAACGCTAGCAGCCTCATACGCCGTCGCGAACAGGTCTGATGGTACACAGCTATTATCAGGGCAGACTCGTTCAGTAAATAGCTACAACATATTGACTTCAGACTTCGCAACGCTCAGCGCCCAGGCCGATGCGCGTAACCGCGCAATACGGCAACTCGCGCGCAATATTAAGGAACGTCTTGCCGTCTGGCTTGTCCAGACGGGAGGCCATCCGGGTACACGATGAAAGTTCCCGCCGCGCGCGCGGATGTTTTCGTCGCTAACCCACCCGATGATATCCGCGGCATGCTGATCTACGGGCCCGACCTCGGTCTGGTCCGGGAACGCGCGGAATCTTTGACCAAAACTATTGCCGGTAGTTTATCCGATCCATTTAATGTCGCCGAATTCACGCCGGCAGACCTCCGAAACGATCCGTCGCGACTGATCGATGAGGCATGCGCCCTTTCGATGATGGGGGGGCGCCGGGTGGTACGGTTAAGGGAAGCAACTGAAGCGGTCACCAGCGCTGCGACTGATGCCCTGGAAGCAAATGGGGACGCCCTGATCATTATTGAAGCCGGCGATCTCAATCCTCGATCCAAACTACGTGGTTTGTTCGAAAAAGGTAATGGGGTCGCCAGCATCCCATGCTATATGGACGAAGAAGCAAGCCTAAAAGATCTTGTTCTCAATTCGCTAAACGACGCCGGCCTAAAGGCCGACAAGAGTGTTGTGTCTTGGATCACTAGCAATCTGGGCGCCGACCGGATGGTTAGCCGAATGGAACTCGAGAAGTTAGTACTATTTATGTTGGGACAATCTGAAGTGACCCTCGAAAGCGCACAAGCGATAATTGGTGATGCTGCCGCCATCACCTCAGACGACGTCGTTTTCGCAGCAGCGGGCGGGGATCTGAAAGGGCTAACAGTTGCGCTTTCACGAGCCCGTTTCGAGGGCGTGTCAGCGGTATCATTATTACGCGCCGCCAGCCGCCACCTATCGCGTTTGGAAGAAGTGGTAATAGCCATTACCGCCGGCGCAGCGCCCGACCAGGCGATGAAAAGTCTCCGCCCTCCAGTCTTTTTTAAACAGCAGATTGGTTTCAGAAACCAGATCAAGCTTTGGCGGCTCAAAACTTTAGCTCGCGCCCGCGCTGAACTTATTAAGGCCGAGATCGATTGTAAAACGTCGGGTATGCCAGACGACGCTCTTTGCGAACGAACGTTTATGCGCCTTGCTGCAATGGCTGGCGCCCGTGTTCCTAAGTAGACCTTAACGGTTCTTCAAAACTTTTCGGGCCGTCCAAAACCGGCAGGACGCGGAGAAGCCAAACCGCGGAAATTACTTTGATAATGCATGGAACCAATGCGTAGGCCAGCGCAAGAGACAGGCCGACACCCGAAGTTAGAGACTGACCCGGCTGGTATCCAAGAGCACCCAGCGTTGGCAGCGAAAAACCAGTCGCTAGCGCCAGCGCGGATTTTGTACAGAAAGCGTTGGCCGCAAAAAAGCGACCAGCGCGTTGCTGATCTCTTTGGGCAACAATTCGGTCGGCAATAATCGCTGGTGGTATTGCGAGATCCGCGCCCAACGCGCTGCCGGATAAAACACATATGCAGACAAATGGCAGAATGTCGCCACTAGAAAGTGTGAAGGCCCAGAGGAATGTGGCAACCGCAAGCGACATGCTGATCGCCCAAGTCTTAACTTTCCCCGTCCGTACTGCAATTTTTTGCCATACAGGCAGAAAAAGAGCTCCGCTCAGGAAATATGTAAATAGAAAAAGTCCGGAGAATTGCTCGGCTTCAAGACGGTCTCGAATATAGAATAGCACTAACACAGCGGGAATTGCGCTGGCCAAACTGCTGACAAAAAATATGCCGTAAAAGTGGCGAGCCCATCGGTCGCGCATTAAGCAAATAAAACCGGATGCTTGCGAGCCCGATACTTTGCGTCCCGAAACAATGGGTTGGTGCCGGCACCAGATATAGAACAGCCAAACACCTACGATAAAAATCGGCACTAAAATTAAGGTCAGCAGCGAGAAACTCGGTGCAGGCGCGAAAGTATCTTGGAGAACAGCGGGTAGGATTGACGCTGTCAAAATACCCAAAAGAGCGAATGCCTCGCGGATCCCAGTCACTCTGGTTCGATCTGATGACGATACATTCCATAATCCGCCGAAAGCGTGGTAGTTGATTGTTACGATGCTGAAACCAGTCGTACAGAGCAATACTGATATCGCGAACCAGGTCAGCGGGTTTTCCTCGCCTAAAGTTGATAGCTTCGGATTGAACAAACCCGCAAAGCCGACCAGCAACAAGACCCCACCGCCTATGACAATCTCGAGTCTATGTCGAGAAAACCGATCGCTCAGGACACCGATCAATGGGTCCTGAAGTGCATCGATTACGCGAAGTAACATCAGGATGCCGCCGAGCAGCCCAATTGGCTGCATTAGGGCGGTTGCATAAAAATCTGGTGCGTGCAGATAAAGCGGTAGGCCCGCGAAAGACAGGGGCAGAGCTAAAGCTCCATAGAATATTAGCTTTGACCGGGCTGTTGGAGCTCCGGGCATGGTAGCTATGTTCCTCCGAACAACGCTCGCCTCAAATCTGGCTCCGACGTTCTTGCACCAAGCCAAATATCGAAAAACCGGCGAGTGAAAGCGGGGTCTTTGACCTCTCCAATTTTATTGCCGTCGCGGAAGAAAACTGTATTGCCCTCATTATCTCTCACGCCGGTTAATCGTGTGCCGTCCGATACATTGGGGAAAATATCTTGAAGCTGCCCTCTCCAAGCGTTCAGCGTCAGATCATCATAGAAGCCTTGGCCGCGCATTTCCGAAATTGTTCGGTCAACGATATCAGCTCCCTTGAGATCTCGGAGATATTTGAGGGAGAGCGCGAAGGGAGCGTCGGGGCGCCAACCGGTCATCGGCGCATATAGCTCCGCCCGATAGACATCCCAAAAAAGGATTGTGAGAATCCCTTCACCGATTTTTCTCGGATTTTCAATATACCGGGCCACCGTATCAACGGTCGAACCCGCAAAAGTGGGCCCTAGCGGGAGCCAAAATGCGACAATCACCACTGGCAGCATTCGATAACTAGGCATGACGCAATTCCACCTGCATAACATTAGTCCGGCCGCTGCGGAACGCACCCGAACATGATGAAAGGTAAAAGCGCCACAGTCTGATAAATTTATCATCAAAGCCAAGGTCTCGGACCTGTTTGTATTTTTGGTCAAAAGTTGCAAGCCACCTATCGAGGGTTTCGGCGTAGTCTCCGCCAAATCTATATGTATCGTCTATTCGGAGGCCAGAGTGCGCGGCCTCCTCCCGGAAACGCTTTTCGCTTGGCAGAAGCCCGCCGGGAAAAATGCTATCCCGAATTGCATCGCCCCCACGTCGGTACGTTTCGAAATAATCGTCATCAATCGTTATAGCTTGGATGATTGCCAGACCTTTCGGATCAAGCTGCGTTTTCAACCGGTCGAAGTACGTTCTCCAGTATCTTTCTCCAACCGCTTCAAACATTTCAATCGACACGATAGATTCAAAGCTACGGCGCGGTTCCCGATAATCCTCGAGCCTAATATCTGCCTGACTGCCGACTACCTTCAGTCGCGCTCGCGCATAGCTCGCTTGTCCCGGTGAAATAGTCAGCCCGGTCACGTGATGATCCCGTTCTGCAATTGCGCGCTCGGCGAACCCGCCCCAACCGCATCCGATCTCCAGTACATCTCTGGCCACCCCACCTAGCCTATCCAGAATACGGTCGTACTTGGCGAGTTGCCCATTCATTAGCGAGGTATCGGGTTTGGTAAAAATAGCAGACGAATAGCTCATGGTAGGATCCAACCAAAGCGCATAGAAGTCGTTACCGAGATCGTAGTGGGCGTAAATATTGGAAAGGGCGCGACGGCGAGTGTTGGGTTTCAGTTGCCGAGAAAGCCAGAAAAGGGATCTCTTTACTGGGCTACCGGCTATCAGCCTGCCGAGCGCGGCCTCGTTCCTAAATGCGAATTCAACGAGTGCCCCGATATCGTCGCTATCCCATTTTCCCGCCTGATGATCCCGAGCGAAGGCCGCATCTCCGCCGACCGCCATGTTACATAGTACATCGGGGGAATGGATATCCAGATGGGCTTTTGGTCCTGATAAACTGCCCGAAAAGTCGTAACTGCAACCATCGTGAAGAATAATCCGAATGGAGCCGTATTCTATTCTTTCTAAAGATTTAAGGACCATTTCGTCCGTGTTCTTGTGCAGCATATGGCCAAGCCCCGTTGCTATTAGGTGGACGCTTAAGCGGTTATCTCTCGAGAAGAATTACGCGCGATTTTCTGTCCTAGATTTATTGAATATCACTCCATTTAAGCTCGCCACAACCCCGGGGGTCAAACCGTCCAATTCGGCGATGTCCCGAGACCTGAGGCAACCCTCAAAGCGCTCCATACGCCGTCCTCATGAAAGCCATATCGCTGCCAAGCTCCACAATACCAGGTGCCGCGCATGCCTTGTATTTCCTGAATCAGGCCCTGAGCATCTATTGCGGCCTTATCGAATATGGGGTGTTCAAATTCGAATTCGTCATAGACCAGTTCCGGATCAGCAGAACGGATCGGGTTTAGCGTCTCAAACAGAGGAAAACGATAATCGAGAGATTGCAGACGGTTCATCCAGTAGGACATAGTTACGTCGGGTGTGTTGCGGTTCCGGTGTTCCATAATATAGGCCCAGCTCGACCATGCGTTGCGCCGGCGAGGCATGAAAGATGGGTCACCGTGCAGTACTGTCCGGTTTTTCTGGAACTTGAAGACAGAGAGAATTTCGCGCTCCCGTTCCGTCGGAGTATCCAGTAGCGCTAGGGCTTGGTCGGCATGGCAAGCCAGCACGACCTTATCAAAGGCATTACGCGACCCGTCTTCTGCGGTGACAAAACATTGGCCAACCTCTGTCGCCGGGCGCTCGATTCGCACCGCACCGGAAGGGCGTATGCACCCGGAAAAGGCGTCTTTTAAGCGGCGGACATACTCGCGAGCACCGCCAGTAACTGTATACCACTGAGGCTGATTACTCAGCGTTAAGAGACCGTGATTTTTAAAAAAGCGGATGAATGTCGCGGCTGGAAATTCCATCATGGTTTCTGGGGGACAACTCCATATAGCACTGCCCATGGGCACAAGAAAGTAACGCCGAAACCAAGCGCCCATAGACAGTTCATCTAGACAGTCTCCCAACGTAAAGTCAGTCTCCCGTGTTAGAAAATTTGGCGACTGGCGAAAGAACCGCACTACGTCGCTCATCATTCGCCAATACGCGGGCCGCGCGAGGTTCCGCTTTTGAGCAAATACGTTCCAAAATTTAGGTGTCCCGTATTCTAGCCATCCCTCGTCCACCGTTAATCCGAAGGACATATCGGATTTCTGTACCGGTACATTCAGCTCGGCAAATAGTTGGGCCAGCAGAGGATAGTTACGATAATTGAAAACAATAAACCCAGTATCAACAGGTATATCTTCAGACGCGCCTTCCGGACGAATCAGCACGGTTCGGGTGTGCCCCCCGAAGTGTCTGCTTTTCTCGAAAATGGTGACGTCATGCATCCCGTCAAGTAGATAGGCTGCGGACAGACCAGAAATACCACTGCCAACTATAGCTATTTTCATTTTCGATCTCTGTTTATCTACCGGATTTACGTCGTTCTACAGGTAACGGATTATCATACCACACAGACACCCCGGCGAATCTTGGTGTTCCTTAGGAAAGGGGAAAACAAATGAACGAACTTGCAACCCTGCTTCGCGACTTAGTAGTAGCCAACCGAATTCTCGCCAATGAGAACGTGGTCGACGCATACGGCCATGTTAGCGTCCGTAACCCCAACAACCCAGACCGCTACTTTTTATCCTGTTCGCGCAGCCCGGAATTGGTCCAGCGGAGCGACCTCATGCAATTCGAACTGGACGGCGCACCAGTCGACGGTGATTCGCGAAATCCCTATCTTGAGCGATTTATCCACGGCGCCGTCTATGAACGGAACCCGACCATACAGGCCGTGGTGCACAGCCACGCCGAGGAAGTTCTGCCCTTTACCATATCGCAACAACCGCTGTTACCGGTAATCCATTCAGCTGGGCTTATGGGCCCGAAACCGCTGGTTTGGGACATTGCTGATAAATTTGGTGATACGACACTCCTTGTTGTCAACATGGATCAGGGCCGGGATCTCGCTGAGGCGCTCGTAAGTCACCGTATCGTTCTAATGCGCGGCCACGGTTTCGTCGCCGCAGGGAGATCACTATCGGAGGTCATTCGACTATCGGTGATGTTACCCCGAAATGCGCGGGTCCTAACGACAGCACTTCAGTTCGGCGGCCTGAAGCCACTATCTTCCGCCGAAGTTGCCCTCCGCGAAGACATGAATCCAGATGGAAAGGAATTCTATCGTGCTTGGGAGTACTGGGCGGCACGGGCCGGCTGTTCAGAGATGCTGGACGGATAAGCAGATTGTTGCAGCCGCACACATTGGATTAAGAAACCGGATCGTAATTTATCGATAGAAGCTAGTCGGCAAGACTAACTCTTAGCGCCCGCCAAACCTTCTCTGGCGTCGCCGGCATTTCGATGGTAGTTCCGCCAGCGTTGTGTAGCGCATCATTGACAGCATTCATCACCGCCGGCATAGCGCCGACTGTTCCAGACTCACCAACCCCCTTTACGCCCAGTGGGTTGCGGGCAGTAGGCACCTCGTTGGCGGCTATATTAAAATTGCAAAAATCGTCAGCCCGCGGCATGCAGTAATCCATAAATGAGCCTGTTAGAAGCTGGCCTGAGTCTCGTTCGTAGTTTATATCCTCCATAAGGATCTGGCCCGCGCCTTGAACAATACCGCCGTGGATTTGGCCGTCGAATAGCAGGGGATTCAGAATTGTGCCGGCATCATCGATGGCAGTGTAACGAACCAGTTCTACCCGCCCAGTATCGGTATCTACCTCAACCTCGGCTACGTGTACTCCGTTAGGAAATGTTGATCCGTCCCCGGAACTAGCACCGAATTGACCGTGCTCGTATAAACCTGGCTCGATATCCGGCGGTAACTTTGGTTTGACATAGGCGGTCTTAGCAACATCCTCAAGACTTACTGATCGGTCTGTGCCGACCACTGTGAAAGCTCCATCACCAAATGCGATATCGCCCTCCGCAGCTTCGAGCATATGAGCAGCGATGCGCTTGCCCTTTTCAATGATCTTGTCCGCAGCCTCCACAATGGCAGCACTAACGAACACAGCAACACGCGCATTAAACGTGCCAACACCATGGGCCACTTTATCCGTGTCCCCATAGCGATAGACCACCTTTTCCGGTTCAACTCCCAGTCTGTCGGAGAGCACCTGCTTAAAGGTGGTGCCGTGGCCCTGGCCGTGATCCATAGCGCCCGAAAGCATCGTGACTCCTCCGGTTGCATCGAAGCGGATTTCGATATGCTCGAAATTTGTGTTGGCAACACCAGTGATCGAGTTCGATGTTCCGAAACCCAACAATTTCCCGCGTTTTTTTGCTTCGATGCGACGGGTCTCTATATCTTTATAACCGGCCGCAACGAGACATTCTTCATAGTTTCCGGTGAAATCCCCACAATCAAAGTAATCGCCCATCGATGTTCTGAACGGCAGCGCGTCGGGGGGTATCGTATTGCGCCGACGTAGTTCTACCGCGTCAATACCGATTTGGCGTGCTGCAACATCCACCATGACTTCTAATACATGGACGGGTTCTGGTTTCGCGCCGCCTCGGTATTGAGCATTGCTCATCATATTTGTTAGAACACCGGTAACTTGCGCAAAGACTGCAGGGATCCCGTAGACGCCGGCTAGTCCGCCAAGGCCACTAGTGGCACACCCAACGTTCCGGTCCGTCGTATAATAAGCCCCGATGGGCACCTTGGTATGGGTGCGTAGGCCGAGGAATATACCATCTTCGTCCAGTGCAAGTTCCGCTTCCACAAAACCACCCCGAGCGTGATCATCACTGAGGATACTCTCGGTGCGTTCCGCGATCCATTTCACCGGTCGGCCAGTTACCTCGGATGCCCAGAGGCTGAGTGCATATTCCGGGTAAACCCCGCCGCGGATCCCGAACCCTCCGCCCATATTGTCACATACAACATGTAACTTGGACTGCGGCATCTTAAATATCTGCCCGGCAATCTGCTGTCGCATACCATGCACCGATTGCACGGTGGCACGCAGGTTATAACGGTCTTCGAATTCGTCATAGTGACCAATACAGCCTCGATTTTCCATTGCATTGCCGGCCACCCGGTTAACACAAACCCGGTGGCGGACTAGATGTGTCGCCCCTTTGAAAGCTGCCTCCGTCGCCTGCTCATCACCGCGCTTGTAAGTAAAAGCCTCGTTGTCAGGATTTTCCTCCCAAACTGAAGCGTGGCCAGAGTCGAGCGCGTCGTCCAGTGACGCGAGAACAGGAAGCGAATTAAATTCGAATTCGATTAGTTCGGCGGCGTCTTTTGCCTGATTTACCGTTTCTGCGACGATAAACGCAATCGCCTCGCCGACATATCGCACGCGCCCCTGAGCCAGTAGAGGCCTAATCCGAACAAAGCCATCCGACCCATCTATCTTCTTACAGGGTGTTAGTACACCTATATTTCCAAGATCCCGTGCCGCCAAGTCGTCTCCAGTCAGTATTGCCAGCACCCCAGGCGCAGTCCGCGCCGGATCGACGTTCAGTGATAAGATTTCGGCATGCGCAACCGGTGAGCGAAAAACCACGGCATGAACGAGGTTGAGCGCAGAAACGTCATCAAGATATCGGCCACGTCCCTGCAGCAATCGAAGATCTTCCTCTCGAACAATGGGCGCACCAATCCTAGTCATACCTTCTCCCTCATAGCCGGTTTTTGTTGCCAGATACAATCAGGCCGCCTTTTGTAGTCCGCGACCCGACCCATTTACAGTTCTCAACCAAGTATCCAAATACTAGTAGGGGGGAGCGCTCTATCTGTTCATCTCGGATACACCGTTCTCCGAAAAGCTTTTAACAGCTATTTTCAGGGCGGCCGCGCATTAAACGGTCGACAATATCCTCGAACTGCTCGAGCGACTGGTATTTCACGCGAAGATAGCCACCGGTGCCATCAAAGGTTATCTCAACCTTGGCGCCAAGCCCGTTGGAAAGTTCGCGCTCAATGGCCTGCGTGTCGGTGTCGCTAGGGATCGGCCGTTTTCTTCCGACGAAGGATGATTTACCAGCCCTTTTATCACGAGACTTTTTGCCGAGGAGTTCTGTTTGGCGTACGCTTAGACCATCGGTCACGATCTTCAGCGCCAGTCTGGTCGGATCTTGCGCGGACAGGATTGCTCGGGCGTGCCCCACTGTAAGCCTACCATCCTCGAGCATCTCCTGCACTTTCTTTGGTAGATAAAGTAAGCGCATCATATTAGCGACGTGGCTCCTGCTCTTACCGACGACCCTGGCTACCTGTTCCTGCGTTTTACCGAAATCTTTGGACAGCCGGGCAAGTGCCTTTGCTTCCTCTAACGGCGATAGCTCGTCTCGCTGAATATTCTCGATTAGGGCTACTGCAAGCGCCTCGGCATCAGAGAAGTCCCGGACGATGACCGGGGCTTCGTGAGCTTTAGCTAGCTGCGCGGCACGCCAGCGGCGTTCACCGGCTACGATTTCAAAAGTATTCTCACTGTTTCGCACTGGTCGTACGATCAAGGGCTGTAGTATGCCCTGTTCCCGGATCGATTCTGTAAGTTCCCCCAATGCCACATCGTCAAAATGTCGCCGAGGCTGAAGCGGGTTCGGTATAAGCCTAGCAATGGGAACAACTCGCATACCCCGGGCATCGGCCTCTCGGCCCCCCGGGCTTGCGGGCGCCGCAGAGGTTGCAGAAAGACTGGATTTTTGGTCGCCAAAAAGCGCTTCTAGACCTCGGCCCAATTGACGTGGCCGGCTATTTTCATCACTCATGCCTTGTTCCTCCGGCGGTTGGGTCATTACCTCTTAAGGTTGTATTTCTTTCCTCCCTTTGAGATTCGTGCCGGCGCAAAACCTCGCTCGCCAGATGGACATATGCTTGGGATCCGGCGCAAGCCAAATCGTAAATAAGTACCGGCTGTCCGTGAGAAGGAGCCTCTGAGACACGTACATTTCTTGGTATAACGGTATCGTAGACACTATCTCCGAAGTAGTTCCGCACATCGTCTTCTACTAGGGACGACAATTTGTTCCGAGAATCATACATAGTAAGAACTATCCCCTCAATATTCAACCCTGGGTTGAATCGTTCGGTAACTCTATCGATTGTGCGTACAAGCTGGCTCAGCCCCTCGAGGGCAAGAAACTCACACTGCAGCGGCACCAATACAGAATCCGAGGCAACTAGCCCGTTCAGCGTTAGCAACCCCAGCGCGGGCGGACAGTCAATCAAGATGTAATCGAACCGTTTTGCCTCTCTACGAAGGGCGTCGCGCAAACGGCGCTCTCGTCCTTCCAGATCTACTAGTTCCAGCTCTGCTGCTGATAGGTCGATAGTGGATGGGATAACCCCCAATCCCGGCACCCGTGTTTCAATCATCGCGGCGTCGAACTCGACTGCACCCAGCAGAAGGTTATACGTCCCGATGGTGCGCTGATCGCGATCAATACCAAGGCCGGTCGATGCATTCCCCTGTGGGTCCAGGTCGACTAAGAGCACTCGGCTACCGGCCGCCGCTAATGCCGTCGCTAGGTTGATAGCGGTAGTGGTCTTGCCAACACCGCCTTTCTGGTTAGCCACTGAAATAATACGCCCACTTTCATGACCCCCTACGCGGCCTCTCGGGGCGTCCTGCTCTGTGAACACCCTGTCAGCGGGGAGGGCCTCAAGCATCTCTTTTTCCATTAGTACAGACCTATGGGTTCGTCGCCACCACGCGGAGCGCCTGTTTCCGACAATAAAATCCCTACTTTCGGGTCAGCTCGGTAATCCTTAAAATACGGGCATCGGGTGATGTCCAACTTTCAAACGTCTCAACGTGCATTTTCCAGCGTTTACAAGCCTCGGTCAATTCACCCTGCCATTGCGCACCCTTCTGAAAGAGACAGGTCCGGGCACCCAATGATTCTGCCATTCCACACAATTTAGAGAGGGGTGCTACTGCCCGCGCCGTTAAAATATCCACAGAATTTTGAGTCGATTCGTCTGCAAATACCTCGACGCGCGAATTTTTTACCGTCGCTGGCGCCCCGGTAGCATTAATTACTTCTTGGAGGAACTTACATTTACGCCCACGCGACTCTACAAGTGTTACTGGCAAACCAGTTACGATTGACAAAACCAATCCGGGAAATCCCGCTCCGGCGCCAATGTCTGTGATCGAGCCAGCATCCCGGGGCAGGTGGGCAGTAAGCTGAAAAGAATCCAACATGTGGCGGCCCCACAGATCGGAGAGGCTATGCCGCGACACAAGGTTCTGAACGTTCTGGCGCCGGCGGAGAAGTTCCGCGTAAATCTCAAGTCGCTCCATTGTTTCACGTGAAACGTTGGCGATATTCTGGAAAACTTCTGCAGTAATGGGGGAGGGGCCTGGCGCCAAACTTAAGCTGCCTTACGCCGAACGTGGCGGAGCAGGGTCGTCAGTGCGGCGGGCGTCACTCCCGGAATACGGCTGGCGGCCCCCAAGGTCTCCGGCCGCGCCGCGCCCAACTTTTCGCGCATTTCATTAGACAGACCGCCTACCGAGGCGTAATTCAAGTCTGGCGGCAGCGTCAGCGCTTCATCCTTTCGAAACGCGGCGATATCGGCTTGTTGACGGTCAAGATAGCCGGCATAAAGCGAGTCATGAGCAATCTGCTGAAGTACGCCGCTGTCGATTTGGCTGATCTGAGGCCATATGCGTAAAACCGCCTCAATACCAGCGTCGGCCTGAGCCAGCAGCTTAAGGGCAGACCTGCGTACGCCATCCTGAGAGACCTTAACCCCCTTAGCCAACAATTTCTCCGGTGTTTCAGAAAACTTTGCGAGATCGGCTCTAGCGGCAGAAATCTCCAACATCTTTGTTGCAAAAACCTGCGCTCGCTCGGCCCCAACGCACCCAAGGGCCGTTGCCGCAGGCGTGAGACGCTGGTCGGCATTATCAGCGCGCAGTGTGAGCCGATATTCGGCCCGGGACGTAAACATCCGATAAGGCTCAGACGTTCCACGATTGATCAAGTCATCAATCATTACACCAATGTATGCCTGCGCGCGATCAAGAACAAAAGGTGTATTATTATCACCGGCAGATCTGGCCGCATTTAAGCCCGCCATCAGCCCCTGAGCGGCAGCCTCCTCATAGCCGGTGGTGCCATTGATCTGCCCGGCGAAATACAATCCCTTCACCCGTCGGGTTTCCAGTGTCGCTCGGAGCTCACGGGGATCGACAAAATCATATTCGATTGCGTATCCCGGTCTTATCACCCGCGCCCTTTCTAAGCCGACAATCTTCGCGAGAAAGGCACGCTGTACCGGCTCCGGCAACGAGGTTGAAATACCATTTGGGTATACTGTGTCATCGTTCAAGCCTTCTGGCTCAAGAAAAATCTGATGCCGCGATTTATCCGTAAACCGTAGTACTTTGTCCTCAATAGAAGGACAATACCGTGGGCCGGTGCTCTCGATTTGACCAGAATACATCGGCGCACGGTGGATATTGTCCTGAATGATTTCATGTACGCGCTCATTTGTGTAGGTGATATGGCAGGCAATCTGAGGCGTTTCAATCTGCCGGGTCATAGTAGAAAAGGGAATAGGCGGATCATCTCCCGGCTGCACCTCTAGTGCTGTCCAATTTATGGATTTACCATCGAGACGCGGTGGGGTTCCGGTTTTTAACCGCCCTAGCGAAAAGCCGCAGAGCTCGAGCGTCTCTGACAAGCCATTTACAGGTTTTTCGCCCACCCGGCCAGCGGGTATTTTTCTTTCTCCTATATGGATAAGGCCCCGCAAAAAAGTTCCGGTGGTGAGCACGACCCTACCCGATGCGATCGTTTCGCCACCCGCCATTATCACTCCGGCGACCCGGCGGGCCGCTCCCGTGCCGATTATCGTGAGATTTTCGACACTACCTTCGCGAATAAATAGATTGGGCTGTTCTTTGATCGCCGCCTGCATCGCGTCGCGGTAGAGTTTCCGGTCCGCTTGAGCTCGGGGGCCCTGAACCGCCGGCCCCTTTCGCCTGTTCAGCATTCGGAATTGAATTCCGGCCCGATCGATAACCCTTGCCATCAGGCCATCCATTGCGTCAATTTCGCGAACAAGGTGCCCTTTACCGAGACCGCCTATCGCCGGGTTGCAGGACATTTCACCGATTGTAGACGCCTTATGAGTCACCAACAGAGTTCGGGCGCCCAAGCGAGCTGAGGCTGCAGCAGCCTCACAACCAGCGTGGCCGCCACCAACAACAATCACATCATACGGATCAGAATCTAGCATAATTCCGCGGAATATAAGCCCGGCTTGGCCCGAGGTAAAGCAAGAAGCAAAGGATCGCCCACTCTTGTTTCACGTGAAACAATACCGAACCACTCGTTTACTTCCCGATACAGAAATCGGCAAAAATAACGTCAAGAAGATCCTCGATATCAACTCTTCCCGTAATAGAGCCTAGTGCCTGGGCGCCCTGACGAAGGTCCTCAGCGAAAAGCTCCGGCACTTCAGTCGTCGACGCACGGCGTAGTGCATCTAAACACGCCTTTAATGCCGTCCGGTGCCGCAATCGGGTAAGAGGAGGGTCCCCGCTGACCGCTTTCATCAATTCGGCAGACCGTTTCTCGAGCCCGCTTAGAAGCCCTTGCAAACCATCACCGGTTTTTGCAGACACAAAAAATGCATCAGGCGCCGGCCCCCGGGACATCCCAGGCTTAAGGTCAATTTTAGTTGAAACCGCGATCGCTCCCGGCAGCGACAAGAGGTCAAGACTCGCCTCGTCGACCGGCCCAGTCTGGTCAAAAAGAACCAAGCAAATATCTGACGTTTCAGCTCGGTTAACCGCCCGTCGTATTCCCTCTTGTTCGACCGGATCCACCGCATCGCGAACCCCGGCAGTGTCCGCCAAGGTCACCGGCCACCCGCCGAGATCGAGGTGAACCTCAATCACATCTCTGGTGGTCCCGGCCTTTTCTGAAACAATCGCAACGTCACGCGCAGCTAGCGCATTCATTAGAGAAGATTTCCCGGCGTTCGGTGCCCCAAGGATAGCCACTTGAAGGCCATCACGCAGCCGTTCACCACGGCGTTTATCATCTAAAAACCCTTCAATTTCGACCGCGAGCTTGCTCAGTTTTGCCCGCACCGACACCTCGACATCAGTGGGAATATCGTCCTCCGGAAAGTCGATCCATGCTTCGCTATAGGCTAGGATTTCGATTACTTGGGAACGCCAAGTTTCAAGTCGGCTCGAAAGGCCACCTCCCAGCTGGGCTAATGCTTGGCGACGCTGGGCTTCGGTTTCTGCATCAATTAGGTCTGCAATAGCCTCAGCCTCGGTCAAGTCGATTTTCCCGGCAAGAAACGCCCGCTTCGAGAATTCTCCGGGCTCAGCCATTCGGATACCGGGAAAAGCCGAAAGGGCTGCCGCGATAGCTTCGCAAGTAGCGCGGCCGCCGTGACAGTGAAGTTCTGCAACATCCTCGCCAGTAAAACTTGCCGGTTGAGGGAACCAAATCGCGACACCGTCGTCGAGTGGAGCGTTAATCGATGGATCCACCATACGGCACCGTATGGCCTGCCGTGGCTCTGGCAATGCATCCCGGGAAGTTACTGCCAACAGAACAACACTGGCAGCGACACCAGAAATACGGAAGATTGAGATGCCCCCCCGCCCCTTTGCGGTAGCTAGCGCAAAAATAGTATCGTTTTCAGTCATGCAGAAATGGCCTCGCGCAGCCTTGATAAAGGGCGGCGTCGGCGCTATCCCCCAAGATCCAGCGCCATGGCGTATTGCTCCATAAATGCCAGATATATATCACTATAACTATTGATGCCGAAACCCATGCATTCCTCCATCCTTTTTCTAGGGTTAATTCGGTGGCTCGTTCTAGTAACGCCTTTTGTGGGAATTTTGTTAGGTGCGTCGTTGATTCAAGCAACGTTCTGTAGCCAGGAAGCATCACGCCTCTTTAAATTTGCAATGAATATCAACTGACACTTTCATGATTGACTTCGCTCACCCATGTCGCGCTTACTCTACCATATTCCAAAGCAAAGCCGCTGTTTCATATATAGAACAACTTACCGATAGAAAAACTCCTTGCATGGGCCGAAACCGACTGTCTGAAGAAACCAGCCCTTATCTTTTGCAGCATGCCGAGAATCCGGTCCATTGGTTCGGCTGGGGCCCCGTCGCTTTGTCTGCTGCTAATGAACATAACAGACCTATCCTCCTCTCTATCGGTTATGCCGCTTGTCATTGGTGCCACGTGATGGCGCATGAATGTTTCGAGAATCAAGCGATCGCCGAGCAAATGAATACTCTTTTTGTTAACATAAAAGTCGATCGGGAGGAGCGACCCGATATCGACGCCATCTATCAGCAAGCATTACAACTTCTCGGTCAGCAGGGCGGATGGCCCCTCACCATGTTCCTAACACCGGCTGGGGAGCCGTTTTGGGGTGGTACATATTTTCCTCCGGATTCGCGTTACGGGAGGCCAGGATTTCCTCAAGTTCTTTCTGCTATTTCCGACCACTGGCTCGGAAAACCAGAAAAAGCGTATGAAACAGCAAAGGCCCTTACAAACGGACTCCAAAGAGCCTGGGCGACAGAACTGTCAGAAGCGAAGTCAACCGAAATCCCACTTACGATTAATGACGAGGCAGCGGTCCGTATTGCGGAAGAATTCGACATGGTGGATGGCGGTTTCGGCAAACCGCCCAAATTCCCCAATCCCTCAATTCATGAACTTCTTTGGCGATCTCATCTGCGAACAGGGGACGAGGCCTTGAGGGATGCGGTGCTGGTTTCGTTAACAAAAATGTCTCAAGGCGGTATTTATGACCATCTCGGCGGAGGATTTTCGCGTTATTCGACCGATGCGATATGGCTCACCCCTCATTTCGAGAAAATGCTCTACGACAACGCCCAAATTATTGATCTCCTTGTATGGTCCTGGCAAGGAACGGGTAACCCTTTATTCGCCCAACGTGCGGAAGAAACAATCGACTGGTGTCTCCGGGAAATGGTCGTCGAAGCAGGGACTACAGAGGGTAGACCGTTTGCAGCGAGTTATGACGCTGATTCAGAGGGAGAAGAAGGAAAGTTTTACGTTTGGTCTATCTCTGAAATTAATGAGGTTTTAGGAGATTGTGCCGAATCTTTACTTTTCAAAACCATTTACAACGTTTCATCGGATGGGAATTGGGACGGTCACAATATTCTGAATCGGATCAGCCACCCCGATTTGCTCAACGATGATCAAGAGGGGGTGCTTGCCGTTGCGCGGAGGAAACTTCTAGCTGTCCGAAACAGCCGTACATGGCCTGACTGGGACGACAAGGTTCTTGCTGACTGGAACGGTATGATGATTGCCTCGATGGCACATGCGGCAGTTGTTTTTAACAGGCCCGATTGGCTTCACGCCGCCATATCGGCGTTCGCTTTCGTCCGTGATTGCATGCAGCGCGACGGACGGCTTATGCACGCGTTTCGTCTGGGGAAGCTTAAACACTCTGCGACACTCGATGACTATGCCAACATGTCGCGAGCCGCGGTCGCCCTGTACGAAGCCACTGGTGACAAAGATTATATCAGAACAGCGAGGCACTGGGTGAAAACGATGAACGTCCACTTCTGGGATACTGCCAAAGGCGGTTATTTTTTCACCGCGGACGACGCGGAAGCGCTAATAATCCGAACAAAGACAGCCGCCGATAATGCCACACCTGCGGGTAACAGCGTCATAGCCGCGACACTAATCCGACTTCATTACCTAACAGGTGAGGATGCCTTTCGAACACGTGCTGAGAATATTTTTACAGCCTTTGCCGGTGAAGTATCCAAAAATTTCTTTCCGTTGACCGGCCTCCTCTGCGCAAACGAAATGCTTCAATGCGCCACGCAAGTCGTAATCATAGGCGATCCCGCGAAGGCCCCAACGAAGGCCCTCACCGCCGCTGCATGGAGGGCGTCAAATATGAACAAAATCGTTCAATGCATTGCGCCAAACCAAACCTTACCTGACGACCACCCCGCCTCTGGGAAAAAACAGGTTGCCGGCAAACCCACCGCTTATGTTTGTATCGGCCGAACCTGTTCTCTTCCCTTGACGGATCCTACGGATCTTAGCGTCGCAATCTAGACCCTTTATCCAGCACTACGAAGATATTGAAAATAAACCAAAAACTAGGAGCGTGAAGGGATTTTAAACCCCCTTCTTACCGCGGGGCGCGCGAGACATCGATCTCGCCAATCCAAAAGGCTTTTGAACCCCTCAAGACCGAGCAAATCACCAGCACCATAGGTCGTGGTGAGGGCCCTGACCCACGGGAATGTTGCGATATCCGCGATTGAATAATCACTACCCAAAATGTAACGACGGCTGGACAGGTGTTGATCCAAAACCCCCAATAAGCGTTTAGTCTCATTTACATATCGGTCTGTCGGATATGGATCAACAATCCTGTCAGCAACAAACTTACAGAAATGGCGGAGTTGTCCGAACATTGGTCCAATACCGCCTACTTGGAACATTAACCACTGGAGGCACTAGTAACGCGCCGCCGGTTGGCTTGGAATGAATTTTCTAATTTTCTCCGCGAGGTAAATCAGAATCGCACCGCTGTCCCAAAGAGGGAGAGGCTCACTGCCAGGGCCATGGGGGCCGATCATCGCCGAGTATTTTGTTGTTTGGGTTGAGAGACAGGAATTCGTCCTTCATCTGTTCCTCCGCCCCAAACGACACAAAGGGCGCTTCATAGGGAAGCCCAGCCTCTTCCAGCATAATGGAAGCATTAACGGCGTTGGGGGTCGGCAAAGAGTACAATTGTATATACTTTAAAGAAGGAAAGATCAAAGCCATCGGGTCCCACGTGGGTTGCATGTAAATCAGTTGGCGTTCTTATTCCGGTAGCTCGGAGTGTCAGGGTAAAACACTCCTGCCATACAACACCATTGCGCGCGCAACGACGAATAGAACAACGGCGTTCAGAACGTGCCAAGCGAAGTGGGTGCCAAAGGAAAACTGACCGCATATCGGCAAATCGATTGTCCTTAACGTGAGCGAAACGAAGAACACCGTCGCCGCCAGTAACAGCGCCGATCCGGCTATATGACCCCTCGCAAAGCGCAGATAACCCCCGATTAAAATCATTGCCAACAGAGCTGCTACATATGAGCCGCCGCGGAAGCCAGTCAAAGGAGGTACCAACATTGCAACACCGAGAACCACCGCGACACCGATACCACAGATTACCGCGGGAGCCTCTACAAATCGCCTAAGCGCATACCATGTATAGATCAGAATAAATGTTGCTATCGGGATGACGTCCGACAGAAGCGCCCAGCGCGTCGCATGAGTATGAAATAGCCAACTGCCGACCCCAATTGTGAGAATCAGCACACAGAAGACCCAAGAAACGATATCGCGATACCCCGAGGGGCCCTGTTTCCGGATTAGGTTCGCTATCAACACCGCACTTAAAATAAAAGAGAAGTTGGTGACCGCATTTAGCGGCTCAGACCAGTACTCTGGGCCAGTACGCTCGCAGTAAATATCGATATATTCATGTTCCATTAACAACACCCTAATCGACTAGCCGCAGCGTTCAATGGCGGAAACAACTTATATAATGTGTTGATATCGGAATTACTGAAAATCAATACTAAATCGAACCTAGTTAAGTAATCTTTGCCGCCTCTACTCTTTATTTTTGCTGCTCGCCACACTGTTTTATGGAGCAGCAAAGGGGGGCGGGATACGCTGACGTACAACAGGTAGTGTTTCGTCATCGAAAATTTCAGGCATGGTGCCTTGACCTCATATGGCTGAGTACGCAATTTAGCCAAATGCCGTGTATATCGCTAGAAACGTTTATCGGGCCAGTGTCGATTGAAGAAAACCACGGAAATATTATCCATGTCGGATGGAGTCATATTGATCAGAGAACCAGTGAATCCAAACTTCTGAAGGAGGCGCGGGAGCAGATCGAGGCCTATTTCGCCGAACGTCTCACAGAATTTGACCTGCCGCTCTCGCCACAAGGATCGCCATTTCAAAAAACGATCTGGGCAGAGATGTCCAATATACCCCATGGACAGACTAGGACATATGGAAATTTAGCAACGCGCGCAAATACTTCGCCACGCGCTGTCGGCAGGGCCTGTAGCGCGAATCCAATCCCGATTATTATACCTTGCCACCGGGTAATTGGCGCGAATGGTAGTGGTGGCTACTCCGGAAGGGGCGGTTTAACGACTAAAATTAGGCTGCTTAACTTTGAAAGAGGTCAAACACATTTTCCTTAAACGTATCAGTTACATTTCCATCGGTGACTTTTCTACACGCCGCCGCTAATATGGTAATAATAAGAAGCGGTTACATCCATACATAACCATATGTCATTATTTATTAGATCGGGGGTACCGGTTAATGTCCAATATTTCCATTGATTCCGCGGACGGTAGCGGCGATTTTTCTGCTTATTGCGCGATGCCTCCCACAGGCAGCGGGCCGGGTATAGTCGTTATTCAAGAAATTTTCGGTGTTAATCAAGTCATTCGTGATCTTTGCGACGGATTTGCCAGCAACGGTTACATCGCAATAGCCCCAGATATTTTTTGGCGCATTGAGCCCGGCGTGCAGCTGACCGATAAAAGTCAGGCCGAATGGGATAAAGCTTTTGAACTGATGAATGCATTCCTACCCAACTTCGAAAAAGGTGTTGGCGACATAGGCGCGACTATTTCCCATGTCCGCAACATGGAGGCCTGTAATGGAAAAGTTGGGGCCGTGGGCTATTGCCTAGGCGGCAGCCTCGCATATGCCACAGCCTGTTTCACAGACGCAGATGCATGTTCTGGATATTACCCAGTCCAGATTGAAGATTCGCTTGATCTTTCAGAGGGCATTAAAAATCCCCTTATACTTCATGTTGCGGAGAATGACGGCTTCTGCCCGCCGGACGCGCAAGCGAAGATCAAGGAAAAGCTGGCGCCAAACCCGAATATCACCATCTATTCTTATCCTGACGTGGATCATGCATTTTCCCGGGTTGGCGGCGATAATTACGATGAGGGCGCGGCTATGCTAGCCAACGACCGGACATCAAAACTTTTCGAGTCAATTCTCGGATAGAAAATGACCTGACCCGGAACGTCTAAGGATTTTTTAAAAACATTGGTGCAAAACCCTCGCCATAGATACCCGCTGCGGGGATTACATCTAATCAATCCCTATTAGCAATTTGAGAGAAGGAAACGCAGATGCCCAAAGCTATCGTCGTTGAAGAAACCGGTTCACCATCGGTCATGAAGTGGCGGGATATTGAGGTTGGGCGGCCCGCCAAAGGGGAAGTGACCATCCGAGCGAAGGCGATCGGGGTAAACTTCATAGATATCTACCAGAGATCGGGTCTTTATCCGATGGCGTTACCATTTACCCCCGGCGGCGAAATTTGCGGGGAAATTGAGGCCGTCGGCGCTGGCGTTTCAGGCTTTAAGATTGGCGACCGGGTTGCGACCGGTACAGCCGGTTCGGGGTGCTACGCGGAGGTCCGAAACGTTGAGGCCGGAAAGCTTGTGAAAGTACCCAAGGAAATTCCCACCGACGTCGCTGCATCCATGATGTTGCAAGGTATGACGGTGCAATTTCTAATCCGACAAGTCTACAAAGTAAGCAAAGGCGACACGATCCTGATACATGCCGCAGCTGGCGGCGTCGGCACAATTTTATGCCAATGGGCAAGCCACCTCGGGGCGACAGTCATAGGGACCGTTGGTTCGCCTGGCAAAGCCAGGTTGGCCAAAGCGCATGGTTGCGACTACCCTATAATCTACAGTCGGGAAAACTTCGTTGACCGGGTGCGCAAAATCACAAAGGGTGAAATGCTGCCAGTTGTATATGACTCTATCGGAAAAGCCACTTGGCCAGCGTCGCTCGACTGCCTGCAACATAGGGGTTTGTTTGTAACTTTCGGAAACGCTTCAGGGCCAATTCCCCCAATCGATCCGCTCTTGCTCTCGTCCAAAGGTTCTCTAGTGATGACGCGCCCGACGTTATTTCATTTTGCAGACTCCCCAGACCGGATGCGAAAAATGGCGGGGGACGTGATCAAGGTGATCAGGTCTGGAGCGGTGAAAATTGAGGTTAATCACAAATACTCTCTGCGCGAGGCTGCTCGGGCACATCGCGATCTCGCAGCCCGAAAGACGACTGGCTCTATCATTCTGGAACCTTAGGCGCTGGTATTGACCGTATCCGCCGGGGGCGTCTGCTTCAGCTTTGTTGCTTCCCGCGCAAGTCGTTTACTGGTTCATAGAATCAAAGAATTCATCATTCGACTTCGTACCCTTAAGCTTGTCGAGCAAAAACTCCATTGCATCTACCACCCCCATCGGGGTGAGAATGCGGCGTAGAACCCACATTTTTGCCAGCACGCCTTTATCTACCAGCAACTCCTCCTTTCGGGTGCCGGACTTGGTGATGTCCATCGCCGGAAAGGTGCGTTTGTCGGCGAGTTTCCGATCGAGGATGATTTCGGAATTCCCAGTTCCCTTGAATTCCTCAAAAATTACCTCGTCCATGCGCGAGCCTGTATCTATGAGGGCAGTGCCGATGATGGTCATCGAACCGCCTTCTTCGATGTTGCGAGCAGCGCCAAAGAAGCGCTTGGGCCGCTGCAACGCATTGGCATCAACGCCACCAGTCAAAACTTTGCCTGACGAAGGAACCACGGTGTTATAAGCACGTGCCAGCCGTGTAATGGAGTCCAACAGGATTACAACATCATGTTTATGCTCTACCAGCCGCTTGGCTTTTTCGATTACCATTTCTGACACTGTGACATGTCGCGACGCTGGCTCATCGAATGTCGATGAAATAACTTCACCGTTCACAGAACGTTGCATGTCGGTGACCTCTTCTGGACGTTCGTCAATCAACAGCACAAGCAAGTAAACTTCTGGATGATTAGCCGTGATCGCGGCAGCTATTGATTGGAGCATCATAGTCTTGCCGGTTCGCGGCGGCGCAACTATGAGTCCTCGCTGTCCCTTTCCCAGAGGGGTGATCAGGTCAACGATTCGGGGCGTCATATCTTTTACCGTGGGGTCGTCCCCGCCCAGCATAAGTTTTTCGTCTGGATAGAGCGGCGTTAGGTTATCGAAGTTAATCCGGTGTCGAACATTATCTGGATCGTCAAAATTAATCTGTCCGACCTTAAGCAACGCAAAATACCGTTCACCATCTTTGGGGGCGCGAATTTCACCTTCAACGGTGTCACCGGTACGTAATGCAAACCTTCGAATTTGGGTTGGGGAGACATATATATCGTCGGGCCCGGGAAGATAGTTTGCCTCAGGCGACCGCAGAAAACCGAATCCGTCTTGCAGGATTTCAATCACTCCATCGCCGAAGATAGGAACATCATTCTCAGCCAACTGTTTTAAAATCGCGAACATAATGTCTTGTTTGCGAAGAGTTGAGGCATTCTCAATCTCTAGCTCTTCCGCATAGGACAACAAATCGGCGGGTGTTTTTTGTTTCAGTTCCTTGAGATTCATAATTTTGGGACCAAGGATAAAAGATTAAGGGCACAAGGTGCCGGGAGGTATTTTCGGAAGCGGAAAGGCGTCCGAACAACAGACACCTTATTTTTAGGTTGCAATATTTTAAACGTTTTTGGAATTTAACTCGGGCGAACGGCTCACGGCCGCGTCGAAAGAAGGTGTGATTATTAATAAATAGACAGGTCTAAGTCAAATGTTGATTCCATGCCGAAAGATTCAGAACGGTTTAATCACCGTCATAACAATTATAACGATTAATGGAATAGTCGGTGCCTCATTCCAGATACGGTAGAATCTTGGCGGCCGTGTGTTCCGATCAGCTTCGAAGTCTTGTCGCCAAAGAGAAAATAAGCCATGAAGAGCCACCATCATTACAACCATTGTAAGTTTTACCCAAATCCACCCCATCGACCAGTCGATTATCCCAGGCGTTGACACCATCAACCCACCAAATACCAAAGACCCTATCATTGCTGGGGTAGTGATCGCACGGAGTAACCGCCGTTCCATCACCTTAAAAGTTTCACTTTGTACAGAGCCGATTTTTGCTTCTGCGTGGTACACAAAAAGCCGCGGCAAATATAAGAGCCCGGCCATCCAAGCGATAACGCAGAGTATATGAAGTGACTTGAACCAAAGATAATAATCACCCATGTCAGGTGGATCTCTGCTGCAAAGGGCAGTCTTTTGAGTCGGCAGGACACCCCTCACTGCCAGACGCCGTGCCTATTTCGGGTGCTGTCCTTACTAAACTCGCAATCGATTGAATAAAGTCATTTTCAGCACCGACTGTTGGCACTCGAATATATTCCTGTACGCCGGCCCGAGCGGCGAGCTCGGCGTATTCTATATCTAGCTCAACAAGCGTTTCGGAGTGCTCACTAACGAATGCCACTGGAACGATAATCAATGACCGACCCTCTGCGCCGGCCTTTTTTATTTCATCCTCCGTATACGGTTTAAGCCATTCCAAGGGACCAACGCGACTTTGATAGCAAACCAAGTTATCTATTCCCTTGTGCTTCATCTGGTCGAGAATCGCTGACGCTGTGCGTTCAACTTGTTTTGGGTATGGATCCCCACCATCAACGATTTTCTTTGGCAAACCGTGAGCGGAAAACAATACTCTAAAGTTAGTGTTATCGAATAGACTATCAATCGCAGCGTCAGTCATTCGAGCGATTGTTTCAACAAATCCAGAAACATCAGGCCAACAACAAATTGTCGATGTGGGTGCCGTCAGCCCGATATCTTCAGCAGCGGTGCTCCAAACCCGAGTAAAGCTCTCCGTGGTAGTAGTTGAAAACTGGGGATATAAAGGACACAGGACGATACGGCCGGGAGACCATTTGAGTACATCCCGCGCGACAGATGCAGCAAACGGGTGCCAATAGCGCATTGCTATAAAAACTCGGTATCCTTCTCCAAGCGCAGATTGCAATGCCGCAGCCTGTTTTTCTGTCTCCGGCAAGATCGGCGAGCGCCCACCGATTTCTGCATAGATCTCTCTAGCAACTGGGGCCCTGCGCCAAGCTATCAGACGTGACAAGAACCACCTTAATGGGCCCGGGACTCTCAGGATCATTGGGTCGGAGAACAAATTCTTCAGAAAGGGCTGTACAGAATCCGGGCTGTCGGGTCCACCCAAATTAAACAGGACTACGGCTATTCGGGTCATCCCCGAACCACCTTTACTAATTTCTCAACGTTTGCTGTCGGTGTTTCCGGAACGATCCCATGCCCCAAATTTAAAATATGTGGGCCGCCTGACAGAGCTTTTATCACGCTGTGCACACCACGTTCCAATTCATGGCCGCCAGCGAGTAACGAAATAGGATCTATATTTCCTTGAACCGTCGCAAAGGGCTGAATGTTATTCGCAGCCCATTCCGGATCAGTTGAGTAGTCTATACCGACACAGTCTATTTCAGGGTTTTGAGCAAGATCGGGAAGATAAAGTGCTGCCCCGCGGGGGAATGCTATAAAAGGTACCCTCGGATGAATTCTCTTCACCCGTCGAACTATTTCGCAAATTGGTTTAAAGCAGAAACGGTCATAGGCAAATTTTGGTAATACGCCAGCCCATGTATCAAAAATCTGGAGAACTTCAGCGCCTGCTTCGACTTGGCGCACCAAATACTCAGCTGTCGATTCAATCAATAAGTCGATTAATATCTGAAAACTGTTCGGGTCTCCCAAGGCCCAGCGTTTTGAAATTTTAAAATCTCGGCTGCTCTTGCCCTCAATCATATATGTGGCAACTGTCCAGGGTGCTCCAGAAAACCCGATCAAAGCAGCGCCGTTTGGAAGATCCTCAGAGACGATACCTACGGTTTCGTAGATTGGCTGTAAGCTCTCATGGAGCTTATCCTTAGAAAGGTGTCTAAGCTCAGAAACGGATCGGATAGGATCGAGGCGTGGCCCGTGGCCGGCGTCAAACGATACATCTTGTCCTAATGCGTGGGGAATAACCAAAATATCAGAAAACAGTATCGCAGCATCGAAACCGAACCGCCTGAGAGGCTGAAGGGTTACTTCCGCAGCTTTCTCCGGACTATAACAAAGGTCTAAAAATCCGCCTGCCTCTTCGCGAATAGCCCGATACTCTGGTAAATATCGACCCGCTTGCCGCATAAGCCAAATTGGCGGAGGATCAATGCGTTTCCCCTTTAGTGTCTCGATGAGAGGTTTGAAGGTATCAGTCACAACTGTTTAAATATCCCATTAAGTGCGGTTAGCGGTACTTCCCATTCAATTATTTTTTAAAAACTAATTATTAGTTGTTGTAGTTGGGGCTGTGAATCCCGGGGAGAAAACTCTATCCCCAGAGTTTTAAACACGATAATCACACTGTGCATGGTTTCAGTGTAAATATGTATAAATCTCCCGTATACGTGTAGAACCTGCGATTGGTTCTTTCGGCGAAAAGGATGAATTAGGTGCACAATAGAAATTATACAAGATATTGGTTAAGAGCGAATCCGGTTAGTAACCCAACTGATAGATTCTGAACCGAATGGCACTGTTTTTTATCTGATACTGATTGCACCTATTTATCCCCATAATATGCGCTAATTAATTGGGCTGGCTGCGAATCACCTAGGATCAAATTTTGAGCGAGCAATTTCATATTCACCTTATTTCCGACTCAACTGGAGAGACCACGCTTGGCGTCCTAAAAGCAAGTATCGCACAGTTCGAAGGCGTAAAGCCGCAGGAACACATCTGGCCAATGGTTCGCTCATCAGCACAAATGGAACAGGTGATCGACGGCATCCGGGAAAACCCCGGACCGGTCATATTTACGCTTGTAAGCGCTAGGACCCGTCAACCTCTTGTGGAGGAATGTGCCCGGATGAATGTTCCATGCGTATCCGTCCTAGATCCAGTTATCGAGTCACTAGGTAACTATCTAAATCGTAAAACAGTTAATCGGCCGGGTGGACAGCATGCGCTGAACGCTGAGTATTTTGACCGAATCGAGGCCCTAAACTATGTGATGGCGCATGATGACGGACAGGGCGCTCAGAATATCGCCGCAGCTGATTTAGTTTTGATTGGTGTTTCCCGCACGTCTAAAACACCCACTTCGGTATATCTAGCCAACCATTACGGGCTTAAAACAGCCAACGTTCCTTTCGTTCCGGATATACCCTTACCAAAAACGGTTTTAGAGCTCGAGGGAATGCTGGTGGTTGGGCTCACCGCTTCCGCCGAGCGGCTTGTCCAAATTAGGCGTAATCGATTGTTGATGCTCAACCAAGAACCGGAAACCGATTATGTTGATATCGCGACTGTTAGAGCAGAAATAGCCGAGGCGAGAAAATTATTTTCTAGGAATTCCTGGCCTGTAATTGATGTGACCCGCCGCTCGATTGAAGAAACCGCCGCAGCAATATACCAACACTACACACACCTCGACGAAGATAGGGATTCGGAACGAGAATGACTGAAATCAGTGTGTCCCATCCAATAATTGGCCGCTCATCGTCGAAAATCGTGCTAGCCTCTGAAAGCCATACCAGACGCAAGCTTCTAGAGCAGGCCGGCGTTCCGCATATAGTGGAACCATCCCGCGTGGATGAAACAGAAGTAAAACGGTCCTTAAAAGAGGAGGGGGTGTCTCCGCTTCTGCTAGCGGAAGTATTAGCAGAGCAGAAGGCGAAGTACGTATCACGAAAAATACCGGGTGAAATGGTTCTTGGTGCAGATCAGGTCTTGGTCATTGGGGAAGACACTTTCGACAAACCGTTAAACCGCGCAGATGCGTTGGCCCAGCTACGGTTACTGCGCGGTCGTCGACATGAGCTGATATCTTACGCGGTGATGGTTCGTGACGGTCAACGTCTCTGGCAGGCGGTCGATCGAGCAGAACTGACGATTCGTGCAGACGCGACTGATAACTTCTTGAATGCTTACCTCGATGTTGCAGGCACGACCGCATTCCACAGCCCTGGCGCATATCGGGTCGAGTGGTTAGGCGTGCAGTTATTCTCCAATATAAGTGGCGCTCATTATACTATCCTTGGACTACCTCTGATGGCGCTGCTTGAATATCTACGTGAGCACGGGATTCTTGAAACATGAGCTTTACAGGTGCCGCTGTTGTGGCCGGGGTTGCTGGCTGGCCGATTAGCCACACCCAATCGCCAAGGATACATAATTACTGGCTACAAAAGTACGGAATTGACGGTGTTTACGTGCCGTTTGCGATGGACCCCAGTGGCGCCGCGGAAGCCTTACGACTAATCCCATCATTAGGACTCGCCGGTATGAATGTCACAGTTCCGTATAAGGAAGTCGCATTCAGGGTTATGGACGAGGTCGATCTCTGGGCGAAAAAGCTTAAAGCGGTTAACACCATAGTGGTGCGCGATGGTAAACTCCACGGAACCAATACCGACGCCTATGGCTTTTTTGAGTCCCTACGAGAAACCTGCCCGACTTGGCGGGGCGATATGGGGCCCGTTGTGGTAATCGGTGCTGGCGGGGGGGCTAGATCCATTGTTGCCGGGCTGAAGGATGCGGGCGTCCCGGAAATTCGGGTCACCAACCGAACGTCAGAACGGGTGCAAGCATTAAAGTCTGAATTTGGGATGCCGATCGAGGGGGTCTCATGGGAAATGCGCGCCGAAGCGCTTGATGGTGCTGTCCTGTTGGTCAATACGACGACACTTGGCATGACAGGGCAACCGCCACTTGATCTTCCGCTTGGTGCGTTGCCTTCCGATGCGTCTGTTTGCGATATTGTCTACGACCCAATAGAGACGCCCCTGCTGGCCGCGGCCCGCGCTCGCGGAAACGTTGTGGTTGGCGGGCTTGGCATGCTTCTGCACCAAGCCCGGCCCGGATTCCGTGAGTGGTTTGGTGTGGATCCCGAGGTTGATAGATCCCTACGTGACCACGTACTGGCGGCGCTGTGATTATCGTCGGATTGACCGGCTCAATCGGGATGGGCAAATCGACCGCGGCTTCGATGTTCCGGCGGATGAACATACCAGTCTACGATTCTGATATGGCCGTTCACACTGTTCTTGGCAAGGGTGGCTCAGCGGTGAAATCGATCGAGGTGGCATTTCCCGACGTGGTAATAGACGGAGTGGTCGATCGGCATGCTCTGGGCGACCGTGTTTTTGGGGATTCCGCAGCGATAGAGAAACTTGAATGTATCATCCATCCACTAGTCCGCCAGAGGCAGGATTGGTTTCTTAAACGCTGTGGAGCCCGGCGAGTGGGGCTTGCGGTTCTCGATATACCCCTTCTGTTTGAAGTGGGGCTTGACGTCCGGTGCGATGCGTCGATCGTAGTATCGGCACCGGCGTCTATTCAGGAGGCGCGGGTACTCGCTCGGCCTGGCATGACTCGAGAAAAGTTCGATGATATCAAGGCGCGGCAGATTCCTGACGCCGTTAAACGGAGAAGGGCTGATTTTGTTGTACCCAGTGGCCGCGGCCGCGCTGAGACCTTGCGCCATCTTTTACGGATTGCAAAACTGATGAGAAAAGAAGCGGCCCGCCACTGGCCGCCCAATGTTTATGTCGAACGTAAAGTTAAACGCAGGAGCATGCATGAGAGAGCTAATCCTAGATACTGAAACTACAGGATTAGATCCTTTGAATGGTGACAGGTTGGTTGAGATCGGTTGCATTGAGGTTTTTAATCACATCCCAACCGGCAAGACTTATCATCAGTACATAAACCCCGAACGTGATATGCCCGCCGGAGCTTTAGCCGTTCACGGACTCAGTGAAGAATTCTTGGGTGATTTTCCTGTCTTTGCCAAGGTGGTCGACGACTTCCTGAATTTTATCGCTAGCGATCCTCTCGTTATTCATAATGCTAAATTTGATATCGATTTTCTTAACTCGGAGTTACGCCGCTTGAACCGACCGGTCTTACCGATGAGCAGGACTGTTGACACGGTGGCGATATCTCGCCGCCGGTTCCCCGGAGCCCCAGCCTCCCTTGATGCGCTGTGTCGTCGTTTCGCTGTTGATAATTCATCGCGTACCAAGCATGGCGCTCTACTTGATGCGGAGCTGTTGGCAGAGGTATATCTAGAATTACGAGGTGGGCGGCAACCAGACCTCGGCCTTGCTTCTGTAGAGTCTGTTGCGATGTCAGCAAATGATAGCCCGGCGCCGGCTGATATTATTTCGGGATCTAACATTTCGCCCCCGCGGCCGCACTCACCCACAGCGGACGAGATTGCCGCCCATGAGACATTTGTTTCCAGTTTAGAGAATTCTCTATGGTTCCAAGTCGTTGATGCAGGTGAATAGGGCGGCTTCGTCTTAGATATCCGAGCCATCAGAATCCACGTGCTGTTCGATAAATAACGCTGAAAAGTCGATCGGGTTAATCATCAACGGCGGGAAACCACCGTCTCTAACGGCGTTGGAAACGATGGCACGGGCGAACGGGAATAGGTGTCGTGGCCCTTCGATTAGGACAATTGGCTTAACCTCTTCTTCTTGCACGCCAGACACTTGAACTATACCTGAATACGTTAATTCGACGATAAATACTGGTACGTCTTCGAGCGTAGCTTCCGCGCGGATGAAAACCGATACTTCGAAGAGGCCGTCTTCACCGAGGGGCTGTGCGTTGGTTCTAACGTCAACGCTTACATCCGGGTTTTGCTGAATGGCCGAAAGAGCCTCCATACCGCGGGGGTTCTCGAAAGAGAGATCCTTTATGTACTGCGCGATGATCAGGAATGGGCCAGCGTCTTCGCTGGTGTCGGCGCCGCTGATATTGGTGGCATTATCGGTCTGCATGTCGGGATCGTCGGACATTAGTCACTCCAATAATTATAGTGCCTGTGGCTATCACGGATGGGAGCGGGGGGCAATTGGCTCTGTTTGTATTTAAAAAAGCTATGGCGCAAACAAATGGTTTAAGATTGGTTCAGTCGAGGGGTAGGTGATGGTCCCGCGGATCACATCGCAACAACTCGGCATTTCCGACGCTTCGGCCTGTTAGTGACCGGATAACGCCCCAGTGTGTGATCACTGCGATCCGGTCCCAATTTACTGCGCAGGCAACTGTTTTCCGGAATGTGGTGCAACGCTCGTGGAATACACCAAGGGGTTCCTCCTCCTGGTCCCACCAGATTTTGGGTAGGTGGGAGAAATCCAGATGAGGCCATGCATTTGCCAGGACCGGTGTTTCGGTTCCAACGTCACAGGCATAGGCTGAGCGCTCCCGCGCGTTGGCATCAATCGTGATCGGCACATCTAGCCTGTTGGCAACCTCATGCGCGGTTTGCAGTGCCCGAGTGTAGGGGCTCGAAATTACGCGGTCTATCTCCAGCTCTGCAAAATGCCTAGCCAATTCGTGGGCTTGGGCGTGTCCTTTCTCGGTTAATGGCGGGTCCTGAACGCCAGGATCACGCTTGGTAGTGCCAAAAACCACGTTAAAAATAGTCTGACCATGGCGAGCGAGATACATGAGTCTATTTCTCCGACTTACCTTTGAAACGACAAAGGTCCCAAACGATGCAGTTCCAGCACTCGGGCTTCCGTGCCTTACATATGTATCGGCCATGAAGAATTAGCCAGTGATGGGCATTCTGCATCCATTGCGGGGGAATTCGTTTAATTAGCTTATCCTCTACCTGAACAACATTTTTACCCGGCGCCATACCGGTCCGGTTGCCAAGTCGAAATATGTGCGTATCCACTGCCATGGTTGGTTGGCCGAACGCGATATTTAGTACTACGTTGGCGGTCTTCCGGCCTACGCCGGGAAGTTTTGTAAGCTCGTCTCTGGTCCGGGGAATCTTGCCGCTGAAATCCGCGATTAACATTTCGCTGAGAGCGATGATGTTCTTTGCCTTGTTACGGTAAAGCCCGATACTTTTGATGTGTTCCCGCACCTGAGCTTCTCCTAATGACAGCATTTTTTCTGGCGTGTCGGCCGTCTTGAAAAGATTCTTGGTTGCTTTATTGACACCAGCATCGGTTGCTTGGGCCGATAGAACCACAGCAACGGTGAGAGTAAAATCGTTAACGTAGTTAAGTTCACCCCTAGGTTCCGGGTCGGTGGCCGATAATCGGGCGAAGAATTCGTCAACGTCTTTCATGGGCATGGTGGCGCGCATGAATGAGTTTTACCGGTGTCAAGCGTAACGGGAAAGTGCTGGATTAGTAAAAGGCCCAAGAACTTTCGTAGTTCACTGGTCTCAGTGTATCTAGACACCTGATCAGTTTTTCATATTATCGCAAAATGTCAGAAACAGCGTTTATTGCGCCGGTAGAAAGCCGGGGTTCCATAAAAAAAAGGCACTATCTTTTCGAAGCAACTCTGAAACCCAATGCTAGCTTAGAAATGAGGGGTTTCAGGTTACTAATGCTTACTATCGCGCTGGTTAGCTTCGTGACCGGTGCGATGTTTGTGTTGGCTGGGGCATGGCCAGTCCTCGGGTTCCTTTCACTTGACGCAGTGCTGATTTACTTCGCATTCAAGGCAAATTACCGCGCGGCTCGCGCGTATGAGACCATTAAGTTGACGCGCGAGTATTTACTGGTGGCGCGCATCAGCCCATCGGGGAAAGTCCAGCGGTGGAAATTTGATCCTTACTGGCTGAAAATTACCATCGACCTTCCCGTTAATCACGATACGCAGCTGGTGTTGGGAAGCCACGGAAAATATCTGGAAATCGGATCGTTTCTAACGCCCAGGGAACGGGAAGAGGTTGCTCGAGCGTTACAGGAGCAACTGAAAAAGCTGCGTCAACCCGAACGTCTTAGCAAGCTGGACTAGGCGCGCCAGTAGCTAACGCCATTGATTGGGCAAACCTAGCTAATAATCAATCCCCAATACGTCAAACATCGTGTAGAAACCGGGATTTTGTCCTGCGGACCATAATGCTGCATGCACGGCGCCACGTGCAAATATTTGGCGTGATTGGGCTTTGTGGCTTATTTCGAGACGCTCGTCGTCGGCCGCAAAAGTGACGGTGTGGTCGCCAACTACATTACCGCCTCGCAAGGCCGCGAAACCAATATCACCGCGGGTTCTCTCGCCAGTGATGCCTTCTCGCGACCACTTTGCCACGTCTTCGATATTTACGCCGCGCCCAATTGCTGCCGCGCGCCCCATCGCAACGGCGGTACCAGAAGGGGCGTCAACTTTATGCTTGTGGTGCATTTCAAAAATCTCGATGTCGAAATCTTCATCAAGAACCTTGGCTACCTGCTTGGTTAGGGCGAATAGAAGGTTGACGGCTAGGCTCATATTTGGCGCGTGCATAATCACGGTTTTCTCGCCAGCTTCTTTCAGAATTTCTTCTTGCTCTACGGTTGTGCCAGTTGTGCCAATAATATGGGCTACGCCAGCATTAGATGTCATAGCTACGTGCTCCACCGTTGGCTCTGGCAAGGTAAATTCAATTATAGCATCGGCGGCTGCGATGACCTCTGAAGCATCGTCTGTTATCGCAATACCGAGTGCACCTACACCAGCGGCTTCCCCGGCGTCACCGCCGATTAGAGATGATCCGGAAATGTCAGAGGCTGCCGTAATTATACAGCCATCGGTTTCCGTAACTTGCCGAATACAGGCTTGGCCCATACGGCCGCCGGCGCCAATTATTCCAATTTTCATGTCGGCCATAATGCTGGTTCCATCCTTCTTTTATCTTTCGTGGTCGTTAAGAGGAAATGTTAAAAAGCGCAAGAGGTAGCTTGGCAATTCGTGGTTGCACCCTATCGGGCGCAACGGTTTAACGCTATCGTTGAGGCATAATGGATGGAAATAGAATCGTGGGGAAGACGATTATGGAAATGATAATATTGTCTACAGAGGGTCTACCGTTGTTTCTTGCGTACCTCGGAACTGCGATTGGTCTGACCTTGGCCTATATCATTATTTACATATGGGTGACACCGCACCCCGAAATCGCCCTGATCCGGCAAAACAATCTTGCAGCTGCGACAGCGTTTTCGGGCAGCCTCATCGGCTTTTGCGTCCCACTAGCGAATGCGATCGCCGGTTCCGTCAGCTTGATTGATTGCGCTCTTTGGGGGTTGATTGCTTTGGCGGTGCAGATCGTGATTTATTTTTTGGCACGGTTGCCGATGCCCAGTATTTCTGAACGCATTAAGAAGGGGGAGATGGCGAGCGGTATATGGCTGGGGTCGACTTCGCTCGCTGGCGGCATTCTTAATGCTGCCTGCATGACATACTAGAATCTAATAATACCGCCGGATCGCGGGTTGTGGGTATAGGGGCGTTAAAATATTCCGAAAAGATGGGAAAATTATTGGTTCTTCTGCGCGATCAGCAGCTAGGAAGTTAATCCGTCAGATCATCCCAGAGCTCTTTTACTCGAGAAAAGAAACCTTCGGACTCAGGGCTAGTCGTACTCTGGCCCTTAGCGGGTTTTTCTCCTTGAAATTCGCGTAGCAATTCTTCCTGACGTTTAGATAAATTGACGGGTGTCTCGACCACAACATCGATATACATGTCACCACGTGACTGACTCCGCAAGACCGACATGCCCTTATTGCGAAGCCGGAACTGGTGGCTTGATTGCGCGCCTTTTGGAATCGTGACTTTGGCACGTTTTCCTTCGATGGTAGGAACTTCAATTGATCCGCCAAGGGCTGCAGTCGCCATTGGAATCGGTACTTGGATATGTAAGTCAGCCTCCTCCCGCCGGAATAATTTGTGCGGCGCTACAGCAATAAATATATATAGATCGCCAGCACCGCCCCCCTGAACACCGGCCTCACCTTCTCCAGCTAGACGGATACGCGTACCGTCCTCAACGCCCGCGGGAATGGTGACCTTCAGAGTTTTTTCTTTTTGTACGCGACCGGCCCCACTGCAGTTATGGCACGGGTCCGCGATTACCTGCCCCGCCCCATTACATGTGGGGCAGGTTCGTTCAACGGTGAAAAAGCCCTGCTGGGCACGGACCTTGCC
Organism: Alphaproteobacteria bacterium MarineAlpha11_Bin1; assembly: GCA_002937455.1. The sequence goes on along the minus strand of PTJZ01000004.1, from coordinate 31,512 downwards.
GCGGCCTTTGCAAGTACCACAAACGGTCGGTTGGGATCCTTTAGCTGCCCCAGAACCGTTGCACTCGTCGCAAGTGACGGCCGTTTGGACGCGAATCTGAGTTTCACGTCCTTTGAATGCGTCTTCCATGCTAATTTGCATGTTGTAGCGGAGGTCAGAGCCGCGTGAGGCGCCGGTGCGCCCCCGGCCTCCCGCTTGTCCGCGCCCTCCACCAACGAAGTCGCCGAACATTTCATCAAAAATGTCTGCAAAACCGCCACCACCGCCAAAATCAAAGCCGCCCCCACCGGCACCTGCGCCACCACCTTCGAAAGCGGCATGCCCGAACTGGTCATAAGCCGCGCGCTTCTCGGCGTCTTTGAGGACATCATAGGCTTCGCTGACTTCCTTAAATTTCGCCTCTGCCGCCGCATCGTCGGGATTTCGATCTGGATGAAATTTCATAGCGAGCTTGCGATAGGCGCTTTTCAGTCCTTGTTCATTTGCACTGCGATCCACCCCAAGGGTTTCGTAGTAATCCTGTTTCGCCATGACTCAAGCGCTCCTCTTAGGTCTCCGCCCAGGAAAATGGGTGTTCCAAGACGGTATACCGGACGTTACCCACGCTTAGCTTGTCAGGCCGATTTGTCCTTGGGATCGTCGTCCACCTCTTCGAAGTCGGCGTCTACTACAGTAGCGTCATCAGTCCCAGCCCCGCCCCCGGCCGTTCCCGGTTCGCTGCCACCTGAATCGCCCATGTCTGCTGCTGCCTGGTCACCATCTGCCGCAGCCTCTTCCTGTGCTTTGTAGAGTGCTTCGCCGAGCTTTTGTGCAGCTTCTGCTAGTGCCTCAGTTTTGGCAATGATAGTTTCGGGGTTGGCATCTTCCGGCTTGATGGCTTCTCTTAGGTCGGAAATGGCGGATTCTATCGCCGATTTGTCTTCGTCGGACAAGGTTTCGCCGTGTTCGGCCATGGTTTTCTCGGTTGTATATATCAGACCATCCGCATTGTTTCTCGCCTCAACAGATTCGCGGCGTTTTTTATCGGCCTCTGAGTTGGCTTCGGCATCTTTGACCATATTTTCGATATCGTCATCTGACAGACCCCCTGATGCTTGGATGCGAATAGTCTGTTCTTTATTAGTCGCTTTGTCCTTGGCGCTGACATTAACGATACCGTTTGCATCTATATCGAATGTCACCTCAATCTGAGGTACGCCACGCTGCGCCGGCGGAATACCAACTAAATCAAATTGGCCAAGCAGCTTGTTATCAGATGCCATTTCACGCTCGCCTTGGAAGACGCGAATGGTTACCGCATTCTGGCCGTCTTCAGCGGTTGAGAAGGTCTGACTCTTTTTCGTTGGAATCGTAGTATTGCGGTCGATCAGGCGCGTAAAAACGCCGCCAAGCGTTTCAATGCCCAGAGACAGGGGCGTGACATCGAGTAGTAGCACGTCTTTGACGTCACCCTTGAGCACCCCGGCTTGAATGGCAGCGCCAATCGCCACGACTTCGTCTGGATTAACCCCACGATGCGGGTCGCGCCCGAAGAAGTTTTTTACAGTTTCTATCACCTTTGGCATTCGGGTCATTCCGCCGACCAAAATTACTTCGTCGATTTCACCTGCGGATAGTCCGGCGTCTTTTAGCGCAGCTTTGCATGGACCTATGGTGCGTTCGACAAGATTGTCTACTAACGCTTCTAGCTTCGCGCGGGTCAGCTTAATGTTGAGGTGCTTTGGCCCGGCTTGATCGGCCGTAATAAATGGAAGGTTGACTTCAGTCTGTGCTGATGATGAAAGTTCGATCTTTGCTTTCTCTGCCGATTCTTTCAGTCTCTGCAACGCCAACTTGTCCTCACGAAGGTCAATGGCGTTTTCCTTCTTAAACTCGTCCGCCAAGTATTCCATGATCCGGGCATCAAAATCTTCGCCACCGAGGAAGGTGTCTCCGTTAGTAGATTTAACCTCGAATACGCCATCACCGATTTCAAGGACGGAGACGTCGAACGTGCCACCTCCAAGATCGTAGACAGCGATAGTGCCGGTTTCGTTTTTTTCTAGGCCGTAGGCTAGTGCTGCCGCTGTCGGCTCGTTGATGATTCGGAGAACGTCGAGACCAGCAATCTTGCCTGCGTCCTTCGTTGCTTGGCGTTGGGAGTCGTTGAAATAAGCCGGTACGGTAATAACAGCCTCTGTTACTTCTTCGCCTAAATGTGATTCCGCGGTTTCCTTCATTTTCTGCAAAATGAATGCCGACACTTGGCTCGGCGAATAATTGTTGCCATCGGCTTCTAACCACGCGTCACCGTTGTCCGCTTTCACAATTTTATAGGGAACAAGATCCTCATCTTTCTTTGTTGTCGGGTCATCATAGGAGCGGCCGATCAGGCGCTTTATAGCAAAAAGGGTATTTTCCGGGTTAGTGACGGCTTGGCGCTTCGCAGCCTGCCCCACGAGCCGTTCGTCTTCCCCGAACGCTACCATCGACGGCGTTGTTCGCGCGCCCTCCGAATTTTCAATCACGCGCGCGTCAGACCCCTCCATAACTGCTACGCAGGAGTTTGTCGTGCCAAGATCAATACCGATTGCTTTTCCCATGGTCTTACGCCTCACTTTTCAGCAGAATCCCCCAGACCCAAACGGCATCTAAGAAAGTCCCCCAAGGTTTTTGACAACTCGCTAAGAGTGAAATTTATATAGGTAGCCAGTCGTCCTCTTACAATAGGGTAAGAGGCGGAAATTGCGCATGAATTTGCACTTTTTGCTCAGATCAGTCGGTTCAAAGATCAAACGGAAGCAGATTCGTGGGAATTTGATTGGGACTGTTATCTACAGCATGAATAAATTTCACGGTCAGTTTCGAAGTTCGGAGGAGGACAGCCTTTCCGATAGCTCTCATAATGTCGTTGAGGAGTGGCTATTCATCGTCACTCGGCTCGTTACTGTTCCCAATCTCTGCCTTAGCGATGCCGACGCGTGCTGGGCGCAACAAACGATCGTGGATCACATAACCGACTTCGACCACCTGCATTACGATACCGTTTTCGGCTTCTGAGGTTGGAATTTCGAACATTGCCTCATGGAATTGTGGATCGAATTTTTCACCAGTAGGTTCGATTTTCCGGATGCCATGTCGGTCTAATGTCGATAACAGTTCCCTCTCTGTAAGATCGATACCCTCGATAAATCCAGCAAGCGCCACACCATCGGGGTCGCCCTCTTCTGGGATGGACTCGATCGCTCGCCTGAGGTTGTCGGCGACTGATAGAATATCGCGTGCAAAGTTTGTGGCGCTATACTTAAGCGCATCTTCGCGGTCTTTTTGTGAACGGCGCCTGAGATTCTCCATGTCTGCAAGCGAGCGTAGGAGTTTGTCTTTTAGATCTGCATTTTCTTGCTCAAGTACTGTTTCTTCGGTTTCAACTTCGCCGTCATCCGCGTCACCCTCCGATCCATCTGTATCTTTGCCAGCCTCCTCGCCAGTTTCGGCTTGCAATTCCGTCTCTTCGGACGCTGGATCTAGCGTCTCCTCTTTCTTGTCGTTATCAATCACTTTGTTTACCTTTTATCTAATGATCCGGTCTATTACTTGGGCCGTGTAATCTACCATCGGTATTATGCGTGCGTAATTTAGACGCGTTGGGCCGATAACGCCGATGGCCCCGACGATGGCCTGGTTCTCGCCCTTAAAAGGGGCAACAACCAGTGAGCAGCCCGCCTGGTCAAAAAGTGTGTTCTCCGCGCCGATGAAAATCTGTACGCCTTCTGCACTATCTGTCACGTCGAGTAGCTTTACCAATAGTTCTTCCGTCTCGAGCGCTTGAAATAGCCCCCGAACCCTCTCGAGATCCTGCGCCGCTGATATTTCGTCCAACAGCCGCGACTGTCCTTTTACAATAAGGGTGCTTCCGCTGGAGGCAGAGCCGGTATTACCGTCACCGGACCACGCGGCTAACCCCGCTTCGATCAAGTTGCTAGTGATTTCGTCTATCTGCGCTCTGCGCTGGTCGATCTCTCCAGCAATCGCTTGGCGAGCATCGTTGATGGTTTTTCCGGTAAGCCGGGCATTGAGATAATTTCCAGCTTGGACAAGCGCTGATGGAGGCGTCCCTCGGGGCATATTGATGATCCGATTCTCGACAAATCCTTCATCTGTAACCAGAACGGCTAAGACCCGACCGTCGCCTAAATTTACAAATTCGACGTGTTTAAGAGGAAGTGCTGTTTTCGGCGCGATCACCAAGCCGGCACATTTTGCTAAGCCGGATAGCAGCGATGTTGCCTCGCCCAACGCTTCTTCGAGGTTAGTACCGTGCGCCACACAACGGGCGTCTATGTTTTCGCGGTCCTCGGAGCTGAGGTCGCCGATTTCCAGTAGGCCATCTACGAACATCCTCAGGCCCGCGTCTGTCGGGAGGCGGCCCGCGGATTTGTGCGGTGAATAAAGTAGACCCATATCTTCTAATTCGGCCATGACATTACGAATGGTCGCTGGTGACAAAGGCATTCTTAGCCGTTGTGATAGCGTCTGCGAACCGACGGGCTCGCCATCGGCGACATAGGATTCAACTATTTCGCGGAACACTTGGCGCGAACGATCATTTAGGTCATTAATCATGCTGATATTCGGGTTAATGGTCTCGACTACCGAACGACGAACAAAATGTAGTATGGGTCGGTAGATTGTCAACGGTGTTGGCGCTTTACGGGGGGCGCTGGCTTGGATAGCTTGGCCTTAACCGCAAACCAGGAGAACATAATGCGCCCTTCCGGCCGATCCCCCGATCAAATGCGACCAGTTAAGCTTGAAACCGGGTTCTCACCCTATGCAGAAGGGTCGTGTCTCTCAAAGTTCGGGGATACACACGTTTTGTGTAATGCCACCGTTGAAGACCGAGTTCCGCCGTGGATGCGGAATTCAGGCCGTGGTTGGGTTACCGCTGAATACGGCATGCTGCCGAGGTCTACTCATGATCGAATGGATCGCGAGGCGGCGCGTGGGAAGCAATCTGGCCGCACGCAGGAGATCCAGCGCCTTATTGGAAGATCTTTACGTGCGGTCACGGATCTGCAAGCGCTCGGCGAGCGTCAAATTCGCCTCGACTGCGATGTCATTCAGGCGGACGGTGGGACGCGCACGGCAGCGGTTACAGGCGCTTGGGTGGCGCTTAAAATCGCGACCGACCATCTGAAAAAATCGGGCGTAATAGCCTCGGACCCAATAACTGGTTCAATCGCAGCTATTTCTTGCGGGGTTTTCAAGGGCACACCAGTTTTAGATCTCGATTATTCCGAGGACTCCAATGCGGATGCAGATGCAAACTTTGTTCTCACCGGCATTGGCGGGATAGTAGAAATACAGGGCACTGCCGAAACCGAGCCATTTTCCGAAGACGTGTTCCTAGCGTTGTTTGAGCTCGCTAAAAAAGGAACAGGGGAGCTGACTACGGCACAGACGATGGCTCTATTGACTTGATCATGGCTCGGACCTTCATTGAGCAAAGATTGATAATTGCTAGCCATAACCCCGGCAAGGTGCGGGAGCTCGGAGAGCTATTGTTACCTTGGTCGGTGGAGGTAGTTTCGGCTGCCCAACTAAGCCTTCCAGAGCCGGAAGAAACCGGCCTTACTTTTATCGAAAATGCTAAATTAAAGGCAGATTCTGCGGCATTAATGGCGAATCTTCCGGCTTTAGCCGACGATTCCGGCTTAGAGGTTAATGCGCTTGGCGGCGCGCCTGGAATATATTCCGCGCGATGGGGCGGGCCAGAAAAGGATTTCGACGCTGCGATGGTGCGGGTTAACGAGGAAATAGGAAATAACCCTGATCGCGGCGCTCGGTTCGTTTGTGCCCTTGCGCTGACCTGGCCAGACGGACATTCAGAAGTTTTTGAGGGCACAGTTAATGGTGCTTTGGTCTGGCCGCCCCGAGGAGAACGGGGGTTTGGCTATGATCCAATGTTTTTGGCGGATGGGGATACGGGTACTTATGGCGAGATCGATCCAGAAAAAAAACATGCCAATAGCCATCGTGCCGCAGCTTTCCGAAAGCTAATAGACGCCTGTTTTCCGGCGGCCTGACAGTCATTTTCCCCGCATGTCTACCTCCTCAGCGAACTTATCTTCTCGCGAAGTATCCCTAAGTAGCGCTCCCGGGGGATTTGGACTTTATGTACACTGGCCGTTCTGTGGTTCGAAGTGCCCATATTGTGATTTCAACTCCCACGTTTCCGGGCTAATAGACCAAAACTCTTGGCGAGACGGCCTATTATCGGAGTTAGCTTATTTTGGAGCGAAAACTAAAGGCCGCCGTCTTGAAACGGTGTTTTTTGGAGGAGGAACCCCATCTCTGATGCCCCCGTCGACAGCCGCCGCTGTCCTTGATGAGCTTGCTTCCTATTGGTTTGTCTCGCCGGATCTGGAAGTAACACTTGAGGCCAACCCATCATCCGTTGAGGCCCGTAAATTCGCTGATTTTAGGGCGGCAGGGATTAATCGAGTATCCATCGGTGTACAATCGTTTCATGATCAGGACCTGAGGTTTCTGGGCCGAGCGCACAGCGCAATGGAAGCACGCAATGCTTTGACGATTGCAAAAAAAACCTTTGATCGTATTTCCTTTGACATGATTTACGCCCTGCCAGGGCAGACAACCCCAGCTTGGGCCGTTCAGTTGAACGAGGCGCTGGCGTTTGGAACTGGGCACCTTTCCCTATATCAATTAACGATCGAAAGGGGGACTCCATTTTTCTCAATTCATAAAAAGGGCATGTTGGATTTGCCCGCCGATGACCTTGCTATCGAGTTATCTGAAAAAACGTCGGAAATGACAGAGAAAGCAGGCCTTTCCTCCTATGAAGTTTCTAACTATGCCGTCTCTGGCCATGAAAGTCGCCATAATCTTACTTACTGGCGCGGTGGAGAATACGTCGGCATTGGTCCCGGCGCCCACGGCCGAATAGCCATCAATGGCACTCGCAAGCGCACTGAGCAGATTACGCTGCCCGAGAACTGGATGGCGGCGATCAAAAAGCAAGGCCACGCGACCCGGGTCTTTGAAACTATTTCTAAGAAGGAACATATAATCGAAAGCCTGATGATGGGGATGCGCGTAACCTGCGGGATCGATCGAGCGCTATTTTCCCAACTAACCGGGGTCGATCTTGCGGACTGTATCGATCTTCAACGCTCCCAGGCCCTAGTCGATGCTGGACTGGTCGAGATTGATGAAGCAGGGATCAGGGCAACATCAATGGGACGACAACTCCTAAATGCCGTGATTGAAGCACTGATCCCCGATGTTTATTAATCGGCGATATTTCCAAAGCGTTTGCGGGCCGCGTCAATGACCCGGTTTCCGCGGGCCTGGACCTCTCTCACTTCTAAGCTACGCTCCACTAAACCGTCATCACGAAAACGAAAAAGCCCGCCGACACCAAAAAAACCGGTTTCAGATGTCAATGTTTTCCTATCGAATCTCGGCCCATTGGTCTGAGACCCTAGGATGGCCGCTAAAGAGACTAGGTCATAAGCTGATGATGTAATAGGCGGCGGGCTCGTACCATAGGTTTTTCGGTATTTTGCGGCAAAAGCGGTGGTGGCCTCGACTGGGGGTGTTGCAAACCAAGCGCCGACCAGCGAGGGTTCCCGGCCAGTTTCCTCTGCGGCCCAGTCCGAAGTTCCGAGAATGCGAGTTCGTTTCGTGTCAATGTCGTAATTACCCAATTGCGCCGCTAGATTCACGAGGTCATCACCAGAAGCTACAACCAAGAGTGCATCAAATGGAACCGACCCCATAGTTTCCAGTACCTCCAGTCTAGCCAAGGCTCTTTGGGAGCCTTCGTCTTCGCGTTTTTTTAATTCAGCTCGTTTTTCTAAAAGCGCCGATCGCCGATCGTCGTAATCAGTTATTATCTTTACAGCGGTGGCAATACTTTCCGGTGTATTTCCGTATTTCCGTATTCTTGTAATCTCTATTCCACCGACTGCGGCTGCCTCCCTAAGAGCATCGGACACCCGCTCACCAAAAGGTCCAGGGGGCACCAACGCTCCAATTGTTTGCAAACCACGTTGCCAAGCGTAGCGCATGATCCGATCGATCTGGGTTTCGGGCAGCAGCCCCGAGAGATAAATACCGGTTCTTGCGACAGCCCGGTCGTTGGAAAACACCAGCATGCTGAGACCGGCGTCCAGTATAGTGTTAGCTGATGCCTCAACAGCGTCGGAAAAGACCGGCCCAATGACAAGTTTTACATCCGCGGCAATCGCTTCCTCTGCAGCGAGGACAGCGCCTTCCGGCGTGCTTCTGGTATCGATCGGGACCAGAACAAAATGGCTGTCCGCTATATCAAACACTGCTAAAATTGCGGCATCCAATAGCTTTCGCCCGACAGCACTTCGTGGGCCGCTTAACGGCAGAAGTAAGCCAACCCGCACTTGGTGTTTCATATTTTCCGGTGGCTTAAGAACCACGACGTCCCGCTCGGGTGTGGGGGGGGGAGGGCGACTCGCCACGACCGGCAGAGGAGACTCTATCGGACCCGATTGAACGGGAGAAGTTGATGGGCGTGGGGAAGTGCTGACCGGGCTCGAAACAAAAGGAGCGTTGCCTCCGCCGCGCGTTGCCGTATCATTGCACCCTGTTAGCGAAAGCCCACAAAGAAAGATAAAAATGGCTATAAATCGAAAAAAATCGGAAAAAAGTTTCATCGATGGTTCCGATACCTGATAACAGCGAATCACCTTGTTCTCGAGAGACGAACGGCGCGCACCCTAACGACCCAACCGTGCCAAGTAAACGATCGAAAACACTGCCCCGCCCTGGACTATATATCGTTGCAACGCCGATCGGAAACCTCGGTGATCTGACGGAACGTGCCGCTAGTACACTTAGGGAGGCCAGCCTAATCGCATGCGAGGATACCCGGGTTACCCGAAAACTTCTATTTAATCGAGGCATACGATCAAAACTTGTTTCATATCATGATCACAGTTCCGAATCGGTACGCGCGCGACTAATCGAGAGGCTCAGAAATGGAGAGACTGTAGCGCTCGTATCTGATGCAGGAACACCGATGATTTCGGATCCCGGGTATAAGCTCGTCGTAGCAGCGGTCGAGGCAGGCATTCATGTAACTGCTGTACCCGGGCCAGCGTCTCCTCTGGCGGCGCTTGTGCTTTCGGGGCTGCCGACTGATCGTTTCCTATTTGCTGGCTACCTGCCAACAAAAGAAAAAGCGCGCAGTGATCTAATTCAGGAATTTTCAAGTATTCGAGCCACGCTGATATTTCTAGAATCGCCTAGAAGACTGGCACTGTCTTTATCCGCTCTCGCCGAAGATTTGGGTGACCGCGCTGCGGCTGTTGGTCGAGAGTTGACGAAAATTCATGAGGAAGTTGTCCGGGGCCGCCTATCGGGCCTTGCCAAAAAATATACGGAGGAGGAGGGGCCGAAGGGAGAAGTGATCATCGTAGTCGGCCCGCCCGAGGAAAGCCCGCCCAATGAAGAGGACATTGACGCACTTCTCAAGGAAGGCATCTCCAAGATGTCTGTCCGCGATGCTGCGGCAATGGTGGCTTCTGCGACCGGAGTATCTAAGAAAGAGGTTTATCGGCGGGCTTTGCGCCTCGAACATGTTTCAGCCGTTGTTCGCAAGTAAAAAGTATTAAAGTTTCCGCTTGGGGACGGAGCGCTAACCAGGTTGGGCCAAAACTGCGGATACCCGAAAGGTTTGGCTAGCTAACCGGCCCATATAATCAAAGCTTGGAGCGAATCAGATGATTGGGCAAATTTACTTCCCATTTATAAAAGTTCCCTTCTTCGTTTGGATGACGCATTAGGCTATTTGCGGCGCGGTCAACATATAGAGGCGCATAATGTTTCGAAACAGATCCTCTCTAATGCCAATAACAGTATCTGTTGTTCTTTTAGTGACAGTGGCCCTTCCAGGCTGCACGAGCACTGTGGTTGGCGTCGGCGCAACCGCCGGTACTGCCGCTATGGAGGAGCGTGGTATATCGGGCGCTGTCGACGATACGGCGATACGACTGCGTTTAAACGCACTGTTTTCTCAGGAGGATGAACGTTTATGGAGGAAAATCGGGTTCCAAGTCTATGGTGGCCGGGTCCTTTTGACAGGAGCGCTTGATACGTCTGACAGTCAAATAAAAGCGGTAGAACTGGCATGGCAGGCTGAGGGCGTTGCTGAAGTAATTAACGAAATAGAAGTTGCCGACTCCGGTGGTTTGACCGGATACGGCCGTGACGCGTGGATCTCCGGCCAACTCAAATCGAGGCTCCTTTTTGACAAAGAGGTGTCTTCAATAAACTATTCAATCGAGACTGTACGTGCAAAAATCTATCTCATCGGGATCGCACAAAGCCGCCGAGAACTGGATCGTGTCATTAACCACGCCCGAAGCATTGATTACGTAGAGAGGGTGGTAAACTACGTGAAAATAAAGAGACCATCGACCTGAACGCCTTGATACAGCGCACCTACGCAGAAGACATACTAACGAAGATCAGTACCTGCGACGATGCATGTATAGATCTGGGTGAGGGCGCTCTTGCGTTAGCGGCCTTGGACAGGCCCGAGGTCTCACCAGACCCTTATCGTGATCACATGGCGAAACTTGCGGACGATGTCGGCGACTCATTAGCGGCTGGAAGTAATTTGTCCCACGCTCTCAATGGCGTTCTTCTGCGAGCGTATGGGTACCATGGGGATAGGATTACTTACGATGATATCCGGAATGCCAATATTATGGATGTAATAGATCGCAAAAAAGGATTGCCAGTCACTCTCGGGATCCTTTTTATAACTGTGGCTCGAGCCCATGGTATTGTTGCGGAGGGGCTTAATTTCCCCGGACATTTTCTGATCCGCCTTGGGGGGGGCAGAGACCGAATAATCCTCGACCCCTTCAATGACGGCATCGAGCGCACCTCCGCCGATCTAAGGGAGTTGATAAAGGTTACTTGTGGTCTAGAGGCAGAGCTTATGCCGGCGCATTATAAGGCCGTCGGAAACCGAGATATCCTGATTCGGCTACAGAATAACATTAAAACACGGCACGAGCAGGCCGGCAGGATTGAAAAAGTGCTTCAGGTGATCGACGGAATGCTCAAGTTTGCGCCTAGCGCATTATTTCTTTGGAGGGAGGCAGGTATTGTTCACGCTCGTATGGGGAATTTTGGTGCGGCGATCGAAGCGTTTACAGTAATTGTTGATCGCGCGGAAAGCGCTGCTGTACGCCATGATGCCTTATCAATTATCCAGAAACTCAAGTGTCGCAATCACTAAACATTTACACTCGGCTTGGGGGCCACGGGATGCTCCACATCGCTTTCTAGAGAATTGGTGTGGATCTTTTTCTTTACTGAAGCAAACTGCGGGGATGTCGATTACGACAAGTATTTCCCAAAAGTCTTCTGATATGGTCGGCAAACCGATCTTAGGGTGACTTGGAGCTAAACGATTGGATCACCAGACGGTATCTAGGCATCTCTTTCCTTAACGCGAAGCCCCCCGCTGAGGACGCGGGGTCCCTGCCCCATTGATCTAAGTCCCGCCTCAGGGCAAAAAGAGCCCTAGCAGAAACGGAGTACCCCTTATGAGCCTGTCTGTTGCGATCCAGATGGATCATATCGCGTCGATCGATATTAATGCCGATTCCACGTTCATGCTGGCTATGGAGGCGCAGGCGCGCGGGCACGAGATATACCATTATGAACCCGACGGATTAGTTTTTCGTGATGGTGATCTTTCTGCTTGGGCGAGACCCATGGAAGTGCGCTACGCCCATGGCAACCATTTCACGTTGGGTGGTGAAGAAATGCTCTGTTTGTCGAGCGTCGACGTGGTACTGATGCGTCAGGATCCACCGTTCGACATGAATTATATCACGGCAACCCATCTGTTGGAGCACATTCACCCCGATACACTAGTTGTGAATGACCCGGCCGAGGTGCGAAACGCGCCGGAAAAACTGTTTGTCACAAAATTCGAGGGCGTGCTCCCAGATACGCTAATCACCAGAGATCGGCGGGCGATAGATGAGTTCCGTGCTGAGCACGGGAGCATCATTGTCAAGCCGCTATTCGGCAACGGCGGCGCTGACGTTTTCCATCTGAGAGAAGACGATGAGAATCTTGGCTCACTGCTGGAGATGTTTGAGCAGAAATATCGAGAGCCATTTATTGTTCAGCGGTACCTACCTGAAGTACGACAGGGCGACAAACGCATTATCCTGGTCGACGGAGTGCCGGTCGGGGGCGTGGCCCGTATCCCGGTGGAGGGGGACGCCCGTGCGAATTTCCACGCCGGTGGCGGAGCGCAAAAAACTGAATTGACTGTGCGCGAACACGAAATCTGTGAAAAGATTGGCCCCGCGCTGGTTGAGAGGGGGCTCACCTTTGTTGGAATTGATGTGATTGGCGACTATCTGACAGAAATAAACGTCACTTCCCCAACCGGTATCCAAGAAATTAACCGACTGAACGAAGTAAATATTGAGAAAGTGCTGTGGGACGCTATTGAGAGCAAAGTAAATTGACCGTCCGCCCTGTACATTTCGTAGGGTCTATCCCCCTCGCCGATTCTGAAACCGTATTCCGGGCTATCGCCGATACAGTATGCACCGCCGCCCCGAGGTGGCCCGATGGAGAAACCGGTGAACGCGCTTATTGGATTCGCTGGCAGAAACAGACGTTCGACAATCATCCAGACTTCGAGCTGAAATCAACCAATTCAAGCATTCACGGATACAAGGACGACATATCGCGCCCGTTCTATGTGCTACGTGATGGTGTAGATGCTGCCGACGTTTCTATAGAAGACATGGGCTATGCCGCTAATGCAGAGAAATCCTACGCTACGTTTGCGCGGCTGAAGCGTGAGGGGGTGATACCCGAATGGACGCGTTTCCAAGTATCGATACCAACGGCGGTAGCGCTAACGGTCGGTTTTTTCGAGATATCAGAACGTGCTGCGGCTGAACCGATTATTGAGGCGGCGCTGGCTCTCGAAGTTGCGGCGATTGCGGACGCGATTCCCCACGATCAGCTCGCCATCCAATGGGATGTGTGTCACGAGGTTGTAGCTGCTGATGGCGGGCTCTCTTTACACTATGAAAACATTGTGGACGCTTCGGTCGAGCGTATCGCCCGGCACCTTGGCTTTGTTCCGGGCGATATCGAGGCCGGCATCCACCTCTGTTACGGTGATCCGGGCCACAAACACATAATCGAGCCTCAGGATCTTGATACCTGCGTTATTTATGCGAACAGGATAACGACCCTTAGCCCACGCAGTGTAGAGTTCATCCATATGCCTGTACCATATGACCGAGCGGACAACGCTTATTTCGCTCCCCTCGCTAGGCTTAAATTGCAAAGTAAAACTCAGCTTTTCATGGGTTTGGTTCATTTTTCCGACGGGATTGACGGGACTAGAGGCCGCCTCAATACAGCCGTCATTCACGCGGGGCGGGAAATCGGCATTTCCACCGAATGCGGTTTCGGCCGACGGGATCCGGTGACTATTCCGGAGCTACTAAACATCCATTTAGTGGTGGCGCAATAGGAAGGCACGTAACCCAAATTTTCTCCAATAAAAAAACCCGAAGATAATTGCATCAAAAGCGAAGTCGGTGTATCCCGCCCTCGATCCTTCTATTCCCGTGTGATGGTCAACTATGAATGAAATTAAGTCTTCTTCTACGAAAACCGAAACAAAGTCCGACAACTCAACCAAATCCACGACGCCCGATAATACTGCCGTTTCATCCGCTGATAATGTTGGCAAGTCGGCAAAGGAATCCGTTGGTGGTGCCGCAGTTGGCCATTATGGTTATTTTAGCAATATCAAAACCCCGGAGTACAAATCCGGCTGGGATGACATCTGGGGCAAGAAAAAAAAACCTGGCGGCAAAAAGAAATCTAGAACGAAGGTTGAGCAGAAGCCGAGGGCACCGATTTTCGTTAGCCTCGATTTTGAAGATTTACCGCCCGAAGTTTGTGCCGTCCTAGCTCAGGCGGTTCGTGCACAGTTGAGAAAGAAACGTATCAGTTATGATGCTCGACAGAAAAAAGGCGATGTCGATTGGACCATTGATTGCAAAGTCCGACTGTAGCGCGAGCTATTCTGATTTATACAAATCAGGGCCTGCCAATGCCGTTTGTTCCGCGCGAATAATCAAAATCCATCGGGGGCCCAAAGCCTCCAGAATCCGCTCTAGTTTTACCGCTGATACAGGGGTCGCGATCCGGAATGGTAGTGAGGAAAGATCGTGATTGATGCTTATTACTGGCCGACCCCAAACGGATGGAAAATTTCCATTGCCCTAGAAGAAATGGAGCTCAAATATAGGGTCGTCCCCGTGAACATCCATCGCGGCGAACAATTCAGAGATGCATTTCTGAAGATTAGTCCCAATAATCGCATTCCTGCGATTATTGACCATGCCCCCTCTGATGGCGGCTGCCCCATTTCGATTTTCGAGTCTGGAGCTATTTTAATGTATCTTGCTGAAAAAAGCGGGCAATTTCTCCCATCCGATTTACGGGATAGGAAAGAGGTTCTCGAATGGCTTATATGGCAGATAGGTGGGATGGGGCCAATGTTCGGTCAAAACGGCCATTTTAAGTTTTATGCACCGGAGAAAATTCCTTATGCCGAGGAACGCTATAACACAGAATCGCTCAGACTTTATGGGGTTCTCGACACAAGATTAGATGGTCGGGATTATATTTGCGGAGACTATTCTATCGCCGACATGGCTTGCTGGCCTTGGGTGATTACTTATAAAAAACAGGGCATCGATCTTCAGAAATTCCCGAACGTGCGTCGGTGGTATAACTTGCTAAAGAACCGGCCGGCGCTGCGCAGAGGCTATGAGGTGGGCAAACAATACGGGCGGCCCGCCGGGAATTGGGACGAAGAAGCCCGTAAGCACATGACTCCACATAAGCGGTAATTCGCTACCTTCATTCGTGACCCTCACAGATCAGCCACCGGTTATTCTCAAGGGGGCGGTGCTCCCGAAGCCACCAACGAGGATTTAAGGTTAGGGGGTTGTATCCGTGGCCTCTCAGAATTTTTAAGCAATTCTGTTCTACTTTGGTGCCGTGGACCTCAATGATCATATGGGGCTTGCGGTCTGACAGCACCTTAATAGCACCGGCGAGCGCTTCGTCTTCGGCACCCTCAATATCCATCTTTATGAAATCCGGAGTAAAATATTTCTCCGCCATGATATCTATTGTGCTTGATGAATCCGTCCTCGTATTACTTATGAAAATTTGTTCTAAGGCCACCTGATAGCCATTTAGCGCCATATTGCTTACCAAAACCTCTTTCCAAACCGCGCCTGGTTCAAACGCGACAATGGGCTGTCCAGAAAGTCGTGCTATCAATAGCGTCTGATACCCCTCTGCTGCGCCGATATCAAAGCTCCGTGCTCCCGGATATACCAGCCTTCGGAAAAAACGAACTAACTCCAGTTCGTGAATGCCAAGCCAAAATCGTAAATCGGTCGACGGATCTATCTGCATCGTCAAACCTGCTGCGGGCCCGAACAAAATTCGTCGGGCTTTTATGCCACTTGGTGCCAGCGTTTGTTTCATCCATTGACGCATATTAATAAGTTTTCCTTGGTGCCTCGATACCGCTGCTGCTCTCTTGGTTGCGGCTAATAACTGGATACTGAGTTTAGCAGACTAAATCTCGGCATAGCAGTGTGCGCCCGCGTGGGGAAGTTACAATAGTAAAAATGTACGATTAATTCCCGCCCTTATATAGATGGCACTTAGGAGAGTCCCAGAATCGGAGGCCCGTCAAGGTGATGATCCAGTAACAGAAATTGCGTCTTCCGCGTTCTTCTTTGCTTACAACACCGGCTATAACAGGGTTTAAAATCAGGTTTTTGAAGTGCTACGCAGATATTCTGTATTTGGCGGCAGGTCGCCATCCTCCAACATTGGTCCCAGCGGCTGACCGGCCAGTATATGTATGTGGAGATGTTGCACCTCTTGGTGCGAGTTTCGGCCATGATTTCCCAATATGCGGTAACCGGAAGTATCAACACCCAACGCGCGAGCCGTTGCTCCAATAGCAGTGACATAGTCTATTTTTTCTTTATCGCTTGCATTTGACGAAAAATCGTCCCAAGAACAATAGCGCCCTTTCGGGATCACCAGCACATGAACTTTGGCTTGGGGCGAAATGTCCTGAAATGCGAGAGAATGATCAGTTTCATACACCTTTTCACAAGGGAGCTCCCCGCGTAGGATTTTTGCAAACACATTATTGTTATCGTAGTCCATCACTGCCCCGATTATTTTCTCCGGGCAGCTTTCTCTGCCAAGCCCGATATTCCCTCCCGGCTTTCAAGTTCATTCATCACATCGTCCGGTGAAATTCTGGAATCGACCCAAGCGACCAGAAGGTGGTAAATCAGGTCTGCGCTCTCATCGATCATCGCTTTGCGGTTTCTAGTCACAGCGGCGATCGCTGTCTCCAGTGCCTCCTCACCTATTTTTTGTGCAATTCGTTCGGTGCCCAATTCCAAAAGCCTTGCTGAGTAGGATGACTCTATATCCCCGCCTTTACGACTTTCTATGATCTCGTAAAGGCGTTGAATAGTCATGTGTGTATCGTTTGTATTTACCATGGACACGCAGAATAAATTTGTAACGTTACTGACCGATCGTCGGAAATGGAATGTTTCAAACCCATTCTTCCCCTTATCCGCCTATAGGACAAGCTGTATATTCCCGAGATGGGTTGTGGATTATCTGTAAAATTAGACCCTTGAGTATAACATTGTTGTTTCGCGCAATCTTAAACAGCAAATCTATTGGCGGAGGCCGTTTCAGCCCAGCAACCTCCGGGAAAGCGGCCAGTTGTTTAGCTAAGTTTCTCAGTAGGCCGGACGGCGATACCCGCTGCCGCCATATGTGTTTTGGCGGCCGAAATAGAATATTCCCCGAAGTGGAAGATCGACGCTGCCAAGACGGCGCTCGCGTGGCCGTCGCGGATACCTTCGACCAAATGGTCAAGGGTTCCGACCCCACCCGATGCAATAATGGGAATATTTACCACGTCAGCCATCGCCCTCGTCAGCTCAGTGTCGAAACCTGATCTCGTGCCATCCCGGTCCATAGATGTTAGCAGTATTTCTCCTGCGCCGAGCTGAGCCATTCGTTCGGCCCATATAATAGCATCGATACCAGTCGATTTTCGCCCGCCATGAGTAAATATCTCCCATCTATTGGTTCCGGTTGACTTCGCGTCAATTGCCACGACGATACATTGCGATCCAAATTTCTCCGCAGCGTTACGGACGAACTCGGGATTCTCAATGGCGGCGGTATTTATAGATATTTTGTCGGCCCCTGCTAGCAATAGCTTCCGAATATCCTCAACCCGGCGCACACCACCGCCCACGGTAAGCGGCATAAAGCATTGTTCTGCAGTTTTGTTTACGACTTCAAAAATAGTGTCGCGTTTCTCGTTGCTCGCCGTAATGTCGAGAAAAGTTAGTTCGTCTGCGCCTTGTGCATCATAAACTTTAGCTTGTTCGACCGGGTTACCAGCATCTATCAGATCGACGAAATTGATGCCTTTTACGGTGCGTCCGTTCTTAACATCTAAGCAGGGAATGATCCGGGCCTTCAACATTAAATTTTTGCCTCTTTGGTCCAAATAACTGGTGGACGCTTCCTAACAACCAACAAAAGCAAGACATTTCCAGTTTTCTGCTGTGATGTTGGCTGGCTAACGTAACAATACATAACAATCAACGCCTCAGAAAATCTAGGGCCTCGCGTGGGTCTAACCGACCATCGTAGATTGCCCTACCCGATATCACGCCTTCAATTCCTACCTTTTCATTGTTTTTCAGTTCAGCTAGGTCGGACATTCCGCGTACGCCGCCGGATGCGATCACAGGCGTTTGTAGCGCCAAGGCGAGATCCACCGTGGCGCCTATGTTTACCCCCAGCATCGCTCCGTCGCGTTCAATATCTGTGTGGACAATAGCTGCGACGCCGTCATTCTCGAACTGCATAGCGAGATCAATCGCCTTTATTGTCGAGGTTTCAGCCCAACCCTCTGCTGCAACCCAGCCCTCCCGCGCATCAATACCTACAACGATACGCCCGGGATATTGGTCGCAGGCAAGGCGGACTAAGTCTGGATCTTTTAGGGCCGACGTACCCAAGATAACTCGCTCAACGCCGGCCTTCAGCCAGCTCGTGATGGTCTCTATGTTGCGGATTCCACCCCCAAGTTGCACTGGTAGGTCGACCGCGTTGAGGATGGCGGTGACAGCTGCGGCGTTGACCGGTTTTCCGGCGAAGGCGCCGTTTAGATCAACAACATGGATCCATTCAAAGCCTGCTTCTGCAAATTCCCGCGCCTGAGAAGCAGGGTTATCATTGAAGGTTGTTGAATGATCCATAGCCCCCTTAATCAGGCGTACGCAAGCTCCATCTTTCAGGTCGATTGCTGGGAACAGGATCATGTCGGAGTTTTCTTCCGACCTTTTTTCTTTTTCTTCGACAACTTTCGTAATTCCTTTGAATAATAATGTCCGGCAATCAACTCGCCGTCGACCAGAGCATAGGCTGGGTTGGTACCCCACAACTCAAAGCCTAGACTCTCGAAAAGCCGTACGGCGTCGCTTTGTGTTGAGCGGACATCAAAATTGAGGCGCAGGTAACCCAGCTCCTTTGCAAGGGACTCGACTGCCCCTATCAGCCGAGGGCCGATGCGGTGCCCACGCGCCCATGGTGCTACGAAAAGCGTTGTGAGGCTAGCAGCGTGGGAGTGCGCCTCGTTATTTCGTGGGGGTTCTTGAAGCTGAATTGCCGCCGCGACACGGTTGTCTAAGCGGCCGACAAAGAGATGACGTTCCGGCACTAGCGCGACACCCCGGAAATATCTACCGAGGACGGCGCGTGGAGGTGGGTTTAACCAGCCGAACCCGCCACCGTCAAGAATGGCAGATTCGGCTGCATCGCAGAGATCTTCAAGCTCCTCGTCGGAGACTTCCTCCAAAGGTTCAATCGTGGTCTCCATATTGGCTATTAGATACCCTCTCCATCCCATTTTAAAAAATTGCCCAGAAGCCTCAGGCCTGCCCTTTGACTTTTTTCTGGGTGGAACTGTGTTCCGATGATGTTGTCTCGACCGATAACAGCGGCCATCCGGACTCCATGATAGGAGGTCGCTATCACATCAGTTTCATTTTCACAGATTATCACATAACTGTGTACAAAATATGCATGCGCCGTTTTCTCAAAACCAGCAAGCAAAGGATGCGATTTTACGGCCGTTGGCTTGACCGTATTCCATCCCATATGGGGAATCTTTAGTTCGGTATCTGCTGGGGTTAGTGGGAGGACCTCGCCGGGGATCCAGCCGAGACCATTATGATCACCATGTTCTGTCCCCCGGTCGGCCATAAGCTGCATACCGACGCATATGCCAAGAAATGGTTTCTTCTTCTCGCGAACATTCCTCTCCAAGGCCTCCACCATGCCCGGCAAGGCCCGTAGCCCAGCCGCGCAATCACCGAATGTGCCCACACCAGGAAGTACAATGCGGTCGGCTTGGTCAAGGGCCGCTGCATTGGCTGTAACTGTCACCTTGCCGGGGGCGCTGGATTCTATTCCCGCTCGCTCCAAGGCTTTCGCCGCGGATCGGAGATTCCCAGATCCATAATCTATAACAATCGTTTCCATCTTTATCCGCTAGTAGGTGGGCGTATTCCCCGGTTGATGAAATACATCCGGGTGCAGATCGATAAATCGTCTGAGCGCGGCGTCTTTATCGACAGCTGCCGCCACCCCTTTCGTTTGCCAGCCGCGCGATACCAAGGCCATCCTCCGCCAGTCATTTGCGCAGAATCCGACAATCGAGGACGTCCCGAAGACAATGGCCATCGTGGTGATTTGATCAAACTTCAAAATAAAAGCAGCCAGTATGACCAATGCATAGGTTGCCAGAACGCCCAGCGAGGTGAACCACATACGACACGTGAGCGCCCAGAGAGGCGCTGCGAAAAATGCCATCCAGCAAAAGCCTTCTCTGACGACTATGGCATCGCACTCCAGAGAGGGAGAATATTGCCTTAAATATATCGTATATACACGCATTCGCTCTCTATGGTCTTTATCCGCCCAGCGTGCCCTTCGTTGACGGCACAGAATCGGCGGCGCGAGGATCGGTCTCTGCGGCGGCGCGAAAAGAGCGCGCCAGTGCCTTGAAACAGCTTTCTATGATATGGTGGTTATTTTCACCATAAAGATTCTCAATATGGAGCGTCACTCGCGCATTCTGCGCAAACGCTTGAAACCATTCCTTAAATAATTCGGTATCCATCTCGCCCAGCTTAGGCTTCGAGAAATCGACTCTCCAGATTAGATAAGGGCGGTCAGAAATATCGATAGCCGCCCGCGTCAGTGTTTCATCCATTGGAATCGTCGCTGACGCGTAGCGAATAATGCCCCGGCGCTCACCCATTGCTTTATGGATAGCTTCGCCGATTGCAATACCAGTATCCTCGGTTGTGTGATGTAAGTCTATGTGCAGGTCGCCCTTTGCCCTGACGGTTAGATCCATCAGGCTGTGGCGAGACAACTGCTCCAGCATGTGATCGAGAAACCCGATACCGGTGTTGACATCGTATACACCCGCACCATCGATATTCACCGATACCTCGATCTCGGTTTCCTTTGTTTTTCTGGTGACTTGTGCTTCGCGCATAATGTGTTACTCGCTCCTACGGCCAAGAGAATTGCATGGGTGAGCCTATCTTCTTCCGTAATTAACTGAAAGCCGGCGCTTTTTATCAGGAACTCTCGTTAGGCGCTAGTATATGAGGTGTTACAATAAGCTTGATCTCTGGCGTCTGATCAACCACCACGCCGATAGATAATCTGCTTCTCCCCGTTAAATCGAAGAAATCAGGCGATTAAATCTGGAGAAGTTAGCGCGATATCTCTCCGAATAAAGTTGGCCGAATACTTGGACATGAACCTTATTTGACGCGCCAATATTTTGCAGTCACAACTTACTATTGGCGGTCTAATTTAAGCTAATTTTGTCAGCTAACTCTTTAAAGACCTTGACGCGCGACACTGAAGCATCATGTTTAGTAAAGCGCTAACTTGACTGCGCTATTTTCAACCCTTGGCTATCTGGAGGCCCATGACCGACAAAGACCCGACACATTGGCACGGTACCACCATACTATCAGTTAGGAAGAATGGAAAAGTCGTGATCGCCGGAGACGGCCAGGTGACCTTTGGTAATACTGTTATAAAGTCCAATGCTCGCAAGGTCCGGCCTCTGGGGGATGGTGGTGTGATTGCGGGGTTTGCTGGCGCCACAGCAGACGCATTTACGCTTTTCGAGCGGCTGGAAGCAAAGCTGGAGCAACATCCCGGGCAACTTACACGCGCATGTGTCGAGCTTGCTAAGGATTGGCGTACTGACCGATTTCTTCGACGTCTCGAGGCGATGATGGCGGTAGCCGACATCGATGTCTCATTGGTGTTGACAGGAACGGGTGACGTGCTTGAACCCGAAAATGGGCTTATCGGCATTGGCTCGGGGGGCTCGTTTGCGCTTGCTGCCGCTCGCGGCCTATTCGATCAAAAAGACCTTGAGGCTGAGGAGATTGCCCGCCGGGCGATGAAAATCGCAGCCGATATCTGCATTTACACCAATGAAAACATTGTTATCGAAAGCCTATAATCTGTGACTAATTTTTCTCCCCGAGAAATCGTATCTGAACTCGACCGCTATATTGTCGGCCAGAACGACGCTAAACGCGCGGTAGCTATCGCGCTGCGTAATCGATGGCGACGACAGCAGTTGAGCGATGACCTTCGCGATGAGGTTCTGCCTAAAAATATTCTGATGATCGGTCCCACCGGAGTGGGTAAGACTGAGATCGCCCGGCGTCTTGCTCGCTTGGCTGATGCGCCATTTTTAAAAGTCGAGGCTACGAAGTTCACTGAGGTTGGATATGTCGGAAGGGATGTCGAATCAATTATCCGAGACTTGATCGAGATAGCTATACACATGATCCGGGAGCGGATGCGTAAGGAGGTGGTTGCCAAGGCGGAAATCGCGGCGGAGGAGCGGGTTCTGGATGCTTTGGTCGGGGAAAGTGCTGGCAAGGACACAAGGCAAAAGTTTCGTACTATGCTGCGCCAAGGGGAACTCGACGACCGAGAAATCGAAATTGATCTTCAGGATTCGAGCGGTGGGATGCCAACTATGGAGATTCCGGGTATGCCCGGCGCACAGATGGGTATGATCAATCTGAACGACATGCTTGGAAAAGCTTTTGGCGGTGCAACTAAAACAAAGAAAATGACTATTGGCGATAGTTACGATGTGCTGGTTGCTGAGGAAGGAGATAAATTGTTGGATGACGATATCGTCGTGAAGACGGCGATCGAGTCTGTAGAACAAAACGCCATCGTTTTTCTCGACGAGATTGATAAGATTTGTGTTCGTTCTGACGGTCGAGGTGGCGCTGACGTCAGCCGTGAAGGGGTACAAAGGGATCTGCTGCCGTTGATTGAAGGTACGACGGTTCCGACGAAGCATGGAACTGTTAAGACCGACCACATTTTATTTGTGGCATCTGGAGCGTTTCATCTGTCGAAGCCTGCCGACCTGCTTCCCGAACTGCAGGGGAGACTGCCAATTAGGGTTGAGCTAAAGGCCCTGTCCGAGGAAGATTTCCGCCGCATTCTAACAGAGCCTGAGACCAATCTAATTCGCCAGTATATAGCATTAATGGGAACAGAAGAACTGACCTTAGAGTTCACGGACGAGGCAATTTCCGCCCTAGCCAAGCTTGCGGCAGAGGTCAACCGCACAGTGGAAAATATAGGCGCCCGGCGGCTACAGACTGTCATGGAGCGGCTTCTTGAAGATATCTCTTTTAGTGCATCTGATCGGAGTGGTGATAATGTGCGAATAGACGCGGATTACGTCCGAGAAAATGTTGCTGATTTGGCAAAAGACGCTGATTTATCTAAGTTTATTCTGTAACCCGCAAACTAATGTCTCACCGCTGCCGTTTCAGTAGCACGTAAAATGCCCCTCCCCCGCCGTCGGCCGGTTGCGCTTGGGCAAAGCCGAGAACACAGGGTCTATTTTCCGGTGAGTTCAGCCAGGCGGGAAGTTCCTGCCGGATGACGCCACCACCCTTTTTGAGAGACCCCTTGCCAGTGATGACGAGGACGCAGCGATTTCCAGAGCCATGAGCCCGGGTAATGAATGTGTTCAATGAGGCATAGGCGCGGCTCAAGTTCATGCCGTGAAGGTCAATGTGAGCTTCCGGTCTCAGTCGTCCCCTTCTCAACTTGTCCATCGTTCGCCGGTCTAAATCGGTGGCTAAGCCGGCCTCCAGCTGTCTATTTGACGGCGCGACAGGCTTGATTTTAGGTTGCGGTTTTGGTGTGACGGTTCGTCTTTTGATAGGGGGTGGAGTCGATGGCTCCATCGGGGCATGATCTTTGTTTTTCCGACCTAAAGGCTCCGCGTCGAACATCGCTGAACGGAAAAGTGCATTATCATCGAGCGACTCGCGCCCGTCTGACTTATTCTTTTTCATATTTAGGCGGGCGATATAAAGCCAGCGGTCGGGTCACGAATGTCCCTAATTGTTTAATCAAAGTCACACCCGGATTCCTTGTACAGGATGACTAAAATGACGGCGAAACCTCTAATCTGCAAGCGAGAACATGGGTTAATGAAAAGGCTGGGATTAATCCAATTAAAGTTGGAATATTGATTACCAATCTATAACTAGACTTATTTTGGTGGGCAATTCGATATCTCTACGGCCTTTTTTGCCTTGGAGGGCGATGGTTAATAGCTATCGAGGCCAGGTTTTTTTGGCGATAATCGCGGAAATAGGAACCAGTATTTTCCTTGGGACTTCATCTTGCCAGCGCGGTCTGCAGCCTTTGCGCCAGCTCCCCAGAATATATCGGCACGGACCGCTCCGACGATTGCCCCGCCAGTATCTTGAGCGATCATGAGCTTCCGAAACGGTGCGCCGCTGGGCTCCATGGTATCAATCCAAACGGGCAGACCTAACGGAATCAATCTTCGGTCTACAGCGAGACTTCGTTCGGGGGTGAGCGCAACCCCTTGTGCCCCGATCGGAGCATCGCCAGTCAACTCGCGAAAAAACACGTATGACCGATTTTTACGCATTAATCGTTTACCATCGGCGATATTTTCTGACAGCCAGGCCCGAATAGCCTGCATAGACATTTCTTCTCGGGACACGATACCCCGCGTGATCAGTTCGCGCCCAATCGCCGTGTAGAGATGGCCGTTTGTACCAGCATATCCCACCCGTAGAGTAGTACCGTCCGGCAAGCGAATACGACCGGATCCCTGGATATGCAGGAAGAATGCATCCGCTGCGCTATCCACCCAAACTAGTTCTAAATTCTTGTCCATGAGGGCCCCGAGATCGATCTTTTCACGATCTGGATATGGAACCAGGTTGCCATTTACCACCCGCCCCGCAATTCTTTGTCCGTTTAGGTTCCCGCGAAATCGACCGAGGTTTACACTAACCAGATCCGGCGGACGCAAATATATGGGGACCTTAAATTTTTGCGATCGTTCGCGGCTCCCGAGTAGTTCTGGCTCATAATAACCAGTGAAAAGACCGGTAGCCCCTTCGCGTCCAGAAACAGCGACCGGATAGAAATTCTTTTCGAAAAACCGTTTAGCTCTTCTGTCTTCTGTCGTGGCGATGCGGCGGGCCTTTTCACACAGATCTCGCCAAAAAGACGTATCGCCGAAATCGGGCATACCTTTGCGTTCTAGTGACGGACAAGATTTTAGGAAAGCCGCTAAGGCCTTGGCATGATTATCATTATTCCAACTCGGAATCTCATTGAATGTGACAGGCCTAAACTCTGGCTTTTCTATACCTGTTTTGTCGCCAATTTCGGCGCACCCCGTTAATACCAGTGGCGTAACCACCATAACTACAAAAATGAGAAACCGGACATTCTCCGCTAGAAAAGGTGAGGGGTTTTTCATACAGAAAACGGTTACCCCTCTGCGATCCCTAGTTCTGGCTTCGAGTTTCCACTAACTTCCAATTTGGATCCCGTGACTGCGTGTCTCGGCTGAAGGTCCAGATGTCAATGATTTCGGTTACTTGGTTAGGGTCTCCGTCAATGATTCGATCCTCGGAATCACGCGTTAGGTTTACTTGATCGGACACAAACTTGACGGTAACTAGGGCGTTCATGTCCTCCATCTCCGCTTCAATTACATCCGCTGCCTTGATTCCGATAATGGTCGACTCCAATGTTTCTCCAGCCCGTTCTCTTTCATCAATGGCGCCTTCGAAACTCTCGTAAACTTCGCCCGCGAGTAGCATCTGAAGATTATCTTTGTCGCCCTCAGCGAAGCTTTGAACGATCATCTCAAAAGCGCTGCGGGCACCGTCAGAGAATTCTTTTGGATCGAAGGTGCTGTCTACCAATTGAATTTCCTGGATACCCCTCAAAAGCGGGGTATCTTGGTCTACGATATCGCTATGATCGGTCTGAGGCGGTTGGTTAACGTTAGTCGCATCCACGACACTTCCATCGGTCTCGGCATCTTGCGTCCGCTGTGATATTGGGTCTTGGCGCGGTTGTTGATGTCCAGTACGCTTTCCCAGAACGCTTCTTAAACGCAGGACTAAAAACGCCGCGACCATCGCGAAAAGAACGATATCCAGAAACTGAAATCCTTCACCCATAATCTTTCTTTCCTGCACCGTTCCGCTGAGTCGTTCTGCTTTTTTCACCCGGTTGGGTTAGATAGACGCGGGCCCGAGAGTTAGCTATATCGTCTTTGTCACCCATTCGTGAAGTAAGGTTAACTCAGATAACCTATTTCACGAAACTACGACCTAAAGTACATAAGGCGTTCATTAGGAAATCGCAAGCATGCCAATTCTTTTGCTTTTGGCTTTTATCACAGTCCCGGTCATCGAAATCGCACTTTTTCTCGAAATAGGTGGCTGGATCGGGTTGTGGCCGACGATCCTAATCGTAATCATTACAGCCTGCGCCGGCACTACATTACTCAGAATTCAAGGCGTTGCGGTGCTAAAACGGGCGCAAAGAAGTGCCTCGCGGAATGAATTACCGGTACAGGAGGTGTTTGATGGAGTTTGCCTTTTGGTGGCCGGCGCACTCCTTCTGACCCCGGGATTTTTTACTGATGTGTGTGGCTTTATGCTGTTTGTGCCCCTGTTTCGGAAGCTGGTCGGAATAGGTATTTGGCGTTGGCTATCGAGAAATGGCGAGACTCATGTCGGCGGTTTCGGGCCCGCGAGTAGCCCGAGGCCATCGGATCGCGATGGTGCGGGTCCCCCCGGAGGCAGGGTGATCGATGGCGATTTCGAGGAAGTGACCGCCTCACCATCGGCTCAAGACAGGCTGCCGTCCAAAGATGAGGAGTAAGGGCGCTAGATCGTTAACCCCGACGCGGTGGCTCTTGAAGCAATGCGATACAGCCAGACTTATCAGCGGCCTGTTCGTTGCGGTGACGCATTTCTATGTGATTGACGTACCATTCACTGTCGCGGCGATAGAAATAAAGTTCTAAAATGCACCTTTTTGTTCGGTATCGCCAGAACTCGCCCGGTGGGTCACGGCGTACGAACACGGGATCACCAAGGAGTAAAGTTATCTCGGAGGTCGTCATGCCGAGCAACTCTCCCGGAGCAAGGTTCGGTGTATGAGCAGTGGTCTTGGGGGGGCGTTCCGCCGAATCTATCTGGCGGTGCTTGACAATAACGGGAACGGATGGGGACACCTCCCTCGATTTTGATTTGTCCACCACGGGCGAGATCGGGTCGGTTTTAGTAACGCAGGCTGACAGTATCAGGCAAACTAGGCCCGTGGCCGCGGATACTATTTGATTCATTGTGCGAAGGTTTAACTGGCGGCCGTGTCGTTAGCTAGGCCGATGTCGCCGATAACCTCGCCTCCACGTTCGATTTCCAGTTTTCCATACCGGATCGTACCTGATACCCGTCCTGTTGATTGAACAATAAGCGTGTCACGCGCCGTCAGGGTACCCTCGAATTTGCCACTAATCTTTGCCATTTCGATATTGGCCGCGCCTTTGAAAGTGCCGGTTCCCGAAATTTCGATCTCTCGGCAGTCCTGAAGTTCTGCTTCTACGCGGCCTTCGACTACTAACCTGTCGCA
Source organism: Alphaproteobacteria bacterium MarineAlpha11_Bin1 (assembly GCA_002937455.1). Next base: position 4,254 of record PTJZ01000004.1, on the reverse strand, counting down.
GGTACTGATGTTGCCGCTAAGCTCTATTTCTCTTCCGACCAAAAGCTTCTTACCTTCGGGACTGCTAATATTTCCAGCGTTTGAGACCGAATGAGGTTCGCGCATTGGGCGCGTTAAGGCAGCCGGCCGCAGGGATGCGGGAGGCGCGCTCGGGGCCTCTGATTTTAGCGGTAGTACCGCCGAGGGTTTGTTTCTAACTTTGTTATCTTGGTCCGCCATGTTCTGTCTTTCCCGGGTTGATAGCACCCGATTATTACCGCTTGGATTGGGGAATCCAAGAAGAAGCCTTTAAACTAATTAGTCACGACGACGAACATCTTCAAATACATGAACCATATAGGCGGCTGCAACCAACGGCATCAGCCAGTTAACCAAAGGAACAGTCATCATCACCGCGATCACAATGCCGGAGACAAAAACGCGAGTTTTATTCCGCCTCCTAAGTAACCGCATGGCTTGTGGATCAACCCGTCGTAATCCCGCGAACTCGAAATACTCACGCCCCAGAAGATATCCGTTAAGCCCCCAGAAAACAACGGGAATGAGCGGAGAAAGGACAATCGTGATCACCATTAATGGTAAAATAAAAACGAAAAATAACAGGTTTAACCCTACCGCGATGGCTGCAAATCGAGCGGCATTCTTGAAAACTTCTGTCGTTGGTTGTTCTCTGGCGGCCGGTAGATATGGGAAATGACGTATATCTACGGAGCGCGCAATTTCTTCCAGCATGAAAGAGATGATAAGCCCAATTAGGGTGGGGAAAATTAGGAGGCTGATCAAGAAGGCAGCGCTCCCGCCCAAAAAAGCCAGCCCTTTGTCAATCCATTGGATACCAACAAATGAAATGCCGTTGAGGGCCCAGGTGATCCCGAAAACCAGCGCAATGAATATAAACGCGCTGACGACTACTGCACGCAAAACCAACCGGCGAATGCGCGTATCATTGAGCTGTTGAATTGCGAGAAAGAGCGCAGAATACATTTATTGGCTAGCAAGATATTCTATCCGGATGTGCTGTCTGTTTAGCCGCCTAACTCATGTAAGTGCAAGATTGCATTTCAATTGCGACGCTTCTGTCCGACGTTATACTCTGCACCAGATATTTTTCGTGATTCCAGGAGCTTATAATGGCGGATGCGCCCTTTGATGTTGTCGGCGTTGGCAACGCAATTGTCGATGTAATTGTCCAGACAGATGAAAACCATCTCAACGGGCTCGGCCTAAATAAAGGGACGATGACGCTGATCGATGATGCTAAGGCCGAATGGCTGTATAAGGAAATCGGCGCTGGCGTCGAAACTTCTGGTGGTTCTGCCGCTAACACCCTGGCCGGCATTTCATCGCTCGGCGGCTGCGGAGCTTATATTGGAAAAGTACGGAATGATCAGCTGGGGGATATCTTTATCAGTGATATAATGGGCGCCGGTGTAAACTTCCCAATGCGCGCCGCGACCGATGGGCCATCTACAGCGCGATGTTTGATTTTCGTAACACCGGATGCGGAGCGGACCATGCAGACTTATTTGGGCGCCAGCATCTCTCTGGGCCCAGAGGATATAGATCCTGAAGCAATAGGAAGTGCGCAAATCACATACCTTGAAGGCTATCTGTTTGACCGAGACGAAGCTCAGGAGGCATTCGTCAAAGCCGCGGAGTTGGCGCATGCGGCGGGACGCCAGGTTGCCCTGACCCTTTCTGATTCCTTTTGCGTTGACCGTCATCGAGCCTCATTCAGGCGTCTTGTTGAGGGGCATGTAGACATTGTTTTCGCCAACCAAGACGAGATCACCTCTCTCTATCAAACAGTCTCATTTGATGAGGCGGTTGGCAGACTAGTTGGTAAAGTTGATATTGCCGCCATAACACGCGGCGCGAAGGGGTCTGTGATTGTTACACCTGACGAGGTTTTAGAAGTCGCGGCGGAGCCAGTGGAGAAAGTTCTCGATACGACTGGCGCTGGTGATCTTTATGCTGCCGGGGTGCTATATGGCCTGACCCACGGTTACGAATTAGAAAAGGCTGCATGGCTTGGATCTATCTGTGCGGCCGAGGTAATCAGCCATTATGGTGCCAGGCCCGAAGTATCGCTAAAAGAGTTAGCGAAAGAAAAAATGGGATAAACTCTTCCGACAATTGTATATAGCGGCCGCAGACTCATAGCCTTCAGGGTGTTCGGTCGCTCGTCTGAAATTCTTGAACACCCTAACATCCGGAATTCGTATTGTGCCGCAGCTTCGAAACATCGCGATTATTGCCCATGTTGACCATGGCAAAACAACACTGGTTGACCAGTTATTGCGGCAGTCCGGAAGCTTCCGCGAAAATCAGCGGGTAGCCGAACGCGTCATGGATTCAAATGACTTGGAACGGGAACGGGGTATAACAATTCTGGCAAAATGCGCGTCCGTCGAGTGGGAAGATGTCCGTATAAATATTGTCGATACCCCGGGCCATGCCGATTTTGGTGGAGAGGTAGAACGTATCTTATCGATGGTTGATGGTGCACTGGTGCTAGTCGATTCGGCCGAGGGTCCGATGCCCCAAACTAAGTTCGTTACTATGAAGGCGCTGGCGCTCGGTTTAAAGCCGATTGTTGTAGTTAACAAAGCTGATCGCCCAGACCAGAGGGCATACAAGGTGCATGAAGAAGTTTTCGATTTATTTGCTGCCCTAGATGCGAGCGACGAGCAACTTGACTTTCCGACTCTATACGCCTCAGCGAAGGAGGGCTGGGCAGCCTACGACCTTGAATCACCGCGAGATTCTATGGAACCTCTCTTCAAGCTTATTTCAGAGCACTTTGCGTCGCCGGTTGCAAAACGCGATGCGCCATTCGCAATGCTATCGACTATTTTGGAATATGATAATTATCTGGGCCGTATTTTGACCGGGCGGATTGAGTCCGGTGTTGCGCGGGTTAATGATCCAGTCGTGGCGCTAAGACGGGATGGTAAGCAGGTTGAGGCCGGCCGCCTAACCAAGCTTCTGGCGTTTCGGGGCATTGAACGCGTGCCGGTCCAAGCCGCTCATGCCGGCGATCTTATCGCTATCGCTGGTTTAAAGGAAGCGACAGTTGCGGACACAATCTGCGATCCGGGGAATGTTATACCCGTGCAGGCTATACCCGTTGACCCACCGACACTCTCTATGACCTTCTCAATCAATGATTCACCGTTTGCCGGAAATGACGGCGATAAGGTTACATCACGTCTTCTCGCGGCACGTTTGGTGCGGGAAAGGGAGGGGAATGTCGCCATCGAGGTTGAGCGGACGGGAGATGAAAACACTTTCGAGGTAAAAGGTCGGGGAGAATTGCAACTCGGTGTGCTTGTGGAGCAGTTACGCCGAGAGGGTTTTGAGCTGTCGGTCTCTCGCCCCCGAGTTTTATATCGCAAGAATCCTGATACCGGTTCCCGCGAGGAACCGATGGAAGAGGTCGTCATTGATGTCGACGACGCTTATGTAGGGGCGGTGGTGGAATCTCTCGGCGAACGTAAAGGCGAGTTAAGGGATATGTGCCCGTCTGGGGGGGGGAAGACACGGGTTGTCTTCATTGCTCCATCACGGGGCCTTATTGGCTACCATGGGCAATTTCTGAACCAGACGCGTGGTACCGGCGTGATGAGCAGACTTTTTTATTCTTACGCACCGCACAAAGGGAATCTGCCAAGACGCCGTAATGGCGTGCTCATCTCAAACGCTGCCGGAAAATCTGTACCGTTCGCCTTATGGAATCTTGAAGAGCGGGGCGTGATTTTTATTGGTGGTGGAGTCGACGTTTACGAGGGAATGATAATCGGTGAGCACAGCCGGGGCAACGACCTGGAAGTCAATCCGATGAAATCTAAGAAGCTGACTAATATTCGTGCATCCGGCTCTGACGAAGCAGTGCGCCTCACCACGCCACGAACCTTTCGGCTTGAAGAGGCGATCAGCTACATAGATGATGATGAGTTGGTAGAGGTGACACCTAAACACATCCGCATCCGGAAGCGCCTGCTTGATCCAAATGAACGAAAAAAGATATCGCGCAAAACCGAAAAGGCATGAAATTCTGACGGGCGCCCGGGCATCAGATTTTAGCAATCAGATATTATTTGAAAGCTGTTCGGATTCCCATCACTCGGCGGCGGCGCTTGAAATCGATGATTATTTATGGCCGAAACAATACCAAGCGGCTCGATTTTTTACGCCAGTTGACTGATTTCAATAACATACGGTTTAGTATGTGGTTTTCCACGAACTGTTTTT
>PTJZ01000003.1 GCA_002937455.1 Alphaproteobacteria bacterium MarineAlpha11_Bin1 | reverse complement strand
GTAAAATTGTTCCGCTGCTCGATAAAGACACAATTGGTTGCCCCACTCAGGTTCGATACCCCTTAAGTGTGTATTTAACCCGGTTCGCCACTATGCTAGATTAGGATTATCCTTGCGAGGAAGAGTGTGGTTTTCGGAGAAAAATGATGAGTAAATTCATTATAAGCCCACATATGCGGCTACACGAATGGGTTGCACAAGACAAAGGATACTTTGAAGAAGAGGGCCTCGATTACGAGTTCAATGAGCAATTGAATTCAAAAATCGGGAAGAAAAGTAATCTCGGTAATAAAGTCGGTGCATACCAGTCGTTCGAACGTGGCCGAACCTGCGATGTAAGTTCTGCGTGTCATTGGACTGTGAACATGGCAGCGGCAGCAGGCCATGGGCTACTTTATGCAGATGCATATTCCGTAGCTCCCTGCGGGATCTATGTCGCGCCGGATTCAAATATTAAGCGTCCCGAGGACCTTGCTAACATTCCAATTTCTGTGGGCTATCAATCAGGAAGCCATTATTCGACCATAGAAGCGCTAGATATGTTTCTTAACCCCGATCAAATTGATCTTTCTTTTTCCGAAGGTTTGCTTTGGAGTAGGATGGAACTCCTAATTGATGGGGCGGTTCCTGCGGTTAACGTATTCAGCGGCCCCATGTATTTTCTTGAGCAACTGGGCTTCAGGAAGATAGTCGACACAAGTTTCATGATGGCCTCAATGATTGATGAGTCGGCTAATCTAGACGATGTAAAGAAGTACTATAATGCTCTGCGACGGGCACAGTCAGACATAGATCTTCATACCCATAAATATACTCACTTCTATAAGAACGAATTCCCGACAAGATTCCATGATAAGATGGATACTCGGTTGTTTGGACCGGGGGAACGTATTGTCTTCGAACCGTATAGCACTGAAATATATGTGGATACTCAGAAATGGGTAATGGAAAGAGGTATATTCCCCGATGGGGACCCCATTGTCCGAGACTACAATGGTTCCATTATTTCCGCCGCGGAATAATATTTTAGTTTTTTCGTCACCCGGAATTTTTAACTAAAAGTGATGTCTTGGTAATCAGAGGCTTCTCCGCGCCCAGTTATTTGCAGTTGGAATCCAACATTGAAATTCGTATCGATCCTTCTTGGGCGGGGGGAGGATTTCTAGCTTGTGCAGTAGATCGGGAAGAAAGGCTATATTATCACTTCAAAGCCCTCAAATTCGGGATGTCCCAAATATACACCGCTATGAATACCCGCGCCCTTGTGCGCTTTACGGAATTGATCAGATTTCGTCCAATTAACAAAATCGTCCTCTGATGACCAGGTACTATGAGATGCATACAGTGTGTGATTCTCATTTGTTTTGCCTCTTACCAAATGAAATTTGATAAATCCGGTTACATCTTCCAGATAAGTGTCGCGTACGGCCCAAATTCTTTCGAACTCTTCCTCTTTCCCGAGGACGATTTTAAATCGGTTCATTGCTATGTACATTGGCTGTACCCTCCTTAATATTAAAAACGTCTGCTTTGTGCCGACAAATATATTAATCACGGCTAAAATGATTCTTTTTAGTGTTCGATGACACAAATGCTCACACTTTTTGACGGTACCACTTCGGTCTGTGCAATCAAGGTTCGCCTCGCGCTTCACGAAAAGGGCATTAAGTTCAAAAGTCATAACATTGATTTGCGTGCAGGAGACCAGTTCGAGCCATCTTATCTTAAGTTGAACCCCAACGCGGTGGTACCCACGTTAGTGGACGACAGTAGGGTAATCGTCGAGTCATCAGTTATACTGCACTATGTAGATGAGATGTACTCACGGCCTCCCCTAATGCCAAAAGACCCAGAAAATAGAGCGCAGGTGCGGATTTGGATGAAGAGGATGGATGACACCGTGCATCCATCTATAGGTAGCTTGACTCACGCGACTGCTTATCGACCCGCCTTCCTATCGTTGAACAAGGAGGAACAAGCTTTAAGACTTTCAAGAATACCTGATCAAAACCGTCGCGACCGATTTGCAACAGTATACGAGGAAGGTTTAGAAGCGTCACTCGTGGTAAATGCAGTGAAGGTGATCGACAAGTTGATACGCGATATGGAAGAGGTGCTGGTAGACACTAAATTCCTAGCTGGGGATACATATAGTCTCGCAGAATGTGCAGTCACACCTTACGTCAACCGCCTATTTGACCTGGGCCTTTTGGGGTTATGGGCGGTCAAGGCACCCAATGTCTTTCGCTGGTTTAGCGAAAGCCGGGGCCGAAAAAATTTTCCACTATCTATTACCGATTACCTTACTGATGCTGATAGGCTCCTCTTCGGGGGGGTCGATCCAGAAGCTGCCGTTAAAATAAAGGGGATCCTTGAGACCGCCTGAAATCGAGTATTTTTTCGGAGGCATCTAGTTTAACTTCGAGTTCATTAATAAATTCCGGTTATTCCATTGAGCTTGCAAGGACAATAAATAACGTATGATTTGGTTGACTGTAAAAATTTCTCTATGGTGTTTCAATCAAGAAGGGGAAATCCGAGCCACCGGTCTATACTAATAAACTATCCTGCGCCGACCATTCGACTGGGTGGTAGGCTATTATTCAGGGGGAGCTATTTGAAAAAGTAATATAGAAGGTGGCTCGAAAAAAACTCCTCAGCGATCTGTTTCTGCGGTGAGGGAATACCGAAGGATCGCCGAGGAGTTCCCAAGTTAATAGGGAGTTTTCCCAGCGACCCGCGCTCCGGGATATGAAGAGCCGATAAGTCGCTGGGTGCTCTAAAGTTTCGAGTTCGAGCATTTTAAACTTAATGAGAATCACTCTCACTTGCAATAGGAAATAATCAAATTTTAAAAAAAAAATTTACAGGATTATGAACCGATCTAGCGGTTTATTTGGTAATGCTATTTTGTAGTCGATCGGGTTTAATAATCACCAATGGCAGTTTCACACTCAACCAAAGGTAATCAATATGCTTTTTAAACTTGCTTGGACCCACTCACCAGACGTTAGAAATACGACGATCAAACGGTTCATGGATACTGGAGGTATGCCTCCGGAAGGTATAATGATGCATTCGCGTTATCACCACGTCGATGGTAAGGGCGGCTTCGCTATTTGTGAAACAGACGACGCGGCCGCTTTGCATAATTGGGCGTTAGATTGGACTGATCTTATAAAAATGGAAATCACGCTAATAATGGACGATGATTCTATAGCAGGAGTTCTGGGAGATAGAGCCGAGTTTAAGTAGTATTCTATTCTAAATATGTCGAGAAAGAGACGAAAGGCCGCCTTCCATTTCGGAGAGGCGACCTTTCCATTGTCAGTAACGGTCCAAGGGGACCATGAAAACGTCAACTCAGGCGAAGCATTCTTCGTCAGAGGCGACGATCCAGATCCGCGCAGCTTGAGACCGCGCAATTAGACAATGAGACACTGGATCACCTCCTTTCGATTGTTGAAAAGCAAATCTAATTATGTGACGGCTGATGAGTCGTCGCAAGCCACTGATCGATTTAATTGTGAACGCTGTCGAATAATTGAAGGTATGTAATTTTACGAGAGGGATTAGAAATATATTTCAAATTAACAAGACGATAGCGGCGCATGGAGTACACTCGTCAGGTTTTAAAGAACATCTGCGTAAACATCATCGGATGCGAGTGTTGAGGGTTAGGCATTGATTGTCTATATGATCGCGATGGGCAAATTCTTCGGGTGACTTGAGGCGTGATCATTACTATGGGCAGCTTCCTTAACTGATCTGGCGACGTTAGGCTGCAGCTGATTTACGAATTCGATGTTTGAGGGAGCAGCGGATGGTGTATGAAAAGATCAATATAAAAAAATGTTCTCCGCATATTGGTGCGGAAATCGGGGGAGTAGATCTGACCTCTCCACTCACAAACAGCGAGACTGAAGAGATCCTATTTGCTGTTAATGAGTTTGGGGTCGTATTTTTTCGCGAGCAGAAAATGGATCCTGAGTCACAGGATCGGTTTGTCCGATATTTTGGAGAACCACACGTCCACGTCGGAGGTAAAAGCACTGCATCGAAGCCTGTGGCGGGATACCCTGCATTACGTAAACAGCATTTTAACCAGAAATCGCCGCGTATCTCGGGTGAAGCGTGGCACTCCGATCAAAGTTGCACGGACATTCCACCAAAATTTAGCGTCTTGTATCAGGAAATCATTCCGCCAGAAGGTGGAGGTGATACAATGTTCTTGTCGGCGGCAAAGGCCTATGAAGAGCTAAGCCAGGGTATGAAAGATTATCTCTCCGGAAAAGTAGCATTTCATAGTGCCGCAGAAGCATTTGATGCTTCGGTGACAAAAATAAATAAGGAGGTTCACCTTGCTGCGGAGCACCCGGTTGTGATCAAACACCCGGAAAATAGTCGCAAGGTACTTTACGTTAATCCATATTTCACCCGCTATATAAAGGGTATTCCCGACGATGAGAGTCGCTATATTTTAAAATTCCTGTATCAACATCTTCAGCGTCCTAACTGGACAATGCGATTCAAATGGACTGATCATACGGTCGCGTGTTGGGACAACCGGGCAGTTCAGCACTACGCTATATGGGATTATTGGCCTCATGAAAGGCTGGGCTATCGGATGTTTGTAGGGGGGACAGAACGTCCAAGCCCGAGTAGCGCTGATCAGTAGACTTAGCGGTAATTTATTTAGGTTTGCTAGAGGCCAACAGTAGGGGCCTACTGTATTTTGCGGGATAGCGTAACGGCACCTGTGCCTAACTGGCGACCGGTACCGCTCATGTCAAACTCTGTGAAAAGTTCATTTGAGGCATATTTTATGGCTGCACTGTTCCGTTTTACCGCGGCTAAGACAATTTCTCGATCAGCCTGTAGCCGGGCTGAGGCATGTTTGAGCGCTATACCCCACTTTTTTACCGCTTTAAATACCACCTCACGATCATCTTGAAGAGCGGGGGACGCGAATTCCAGTGCGATAGCCCATTTGGTGATCGCCGCCAAAACAATTTTCCTATCGTCTCTCAGGTGGTTGGCTACGAATTCGAGTGCCCGGCCATTCTGCCGAACCGCTTTTAGCGCGATTTCTGGATCCGCTCGAAAAAGTTCAGACGCGTATTTAATTGATATGCCAGATTTACTTACCGCTGCGAGGACAAACTCTCGGTCATTACGCTCAGTGTTCGAGGCTTTTGAAAGGTCGTAGACCATAATTAATTCTCAGTATAGCAGAGGGATTTAACTGTTTATTGCATAACTTACTTCATTCGGGCGATTGAACCATGAACATCATCTCTTATAGAAGTTTGTCCAGATTAATTTAGTAACATAGAATTGGCTTCTGCCTGGCTAAACTTTTGTTGTTGCGATTTAATGTGGAGATAGTTGATGGCTAATCGGGCACCAGGCTTTATTACAAATCCAAACAGAAAGATTTATCTAGCGGCGTCACCATGTCGCGTACGGGTTAAATATGGTCGAGAGTGGATAGCTGATACTATTAAAGGAGCGATCATGTATGAGAGTGATCACCTTCCTGTATATTATTTTCCTCTCGCGGACGTGAGGACGGATTATCTTCATCGGACTACTCACTCCACGTATTGTCAGTATAAGGGTGAGGCGTCCTATTGGAGTATCCGGGTCGCGGGTAAAGAATCCTACAATGCTGCATGGGGCTACGAGAGACCATATGACGAGATGATGAGGTTCAATCTGCAGGATTACTGCGCATTTTACTGGGACAAAGTTGATCATTGGTATGAGGACGATGACGAAGTCACGGCTATCCAGACACGAGCGTGATAATCATCCTAGAAAAATCACCGTGGGCTTACATAAAACGAGATCATTCGGCTTACGATTAGTTGGGGCACAAATTTTTGTATCCGTAGACCGCACCCAGAGTTCTTATTACCCGAACCACCAGAGTTCTGTCAGACAGTAGGCTCTTTAAGTTTCACGCCACTTGAACAAATTTGCAAAAGTCCTCCGAAAAAGGTTGTGTTTTGAACACTATTGAATGCCCGGAGCGGTAGACCGTTCGTCTAAAAAAAACCCCGGTGGATGGCCGGGGCTAAGTTGGAGGCTACGCCTCTAAGGGAGGAAAGCTCGGAGAGACCGAGCACTCCTATTTATCTACGTTACACCAGTCGCATGGGATCACTTTTCTTTTTAACAAAATATGGCCTGTAGTGAGACAGCCTGAAGGACCAGGTTCTGCTCTACCGCGGTTATAATACGGCTTTATATGAGTTAGCCCGTTTGGTACTTGGTATTCCAGAATATCAATACAAAATCGTTAAACTGGTTCACCTCGATTATTGACGACCTAGGTTCAGCTGAGAATTATACCTAATTTGTTGTTAATGATTTTATCGGGTTTGCCGTCAGTTATATGAAAAAGGTAGGGATTAGGCGGTTTGTAGACATCCCATTTCCTGATGAAGGAAAACCTCCGGCTGTCATTATCATGTTAGTCGCTGAGATGCTTTGCGATATTTAATTGTCAGGGTTGGATGCCGAAGCAGCTGAGGGTTGGTCGCTTGGGTGGTGTTTTTTTGATTGGAGTATCGTTGTGAGATAAATCCCTAATCCGATCATCGCGACACCAACCGCGTGGAAAAATTTTGGCTCCTCACCCAATAGACCGAGTGCAAGAATGAATGTGAATACTGGTATTAGATGAAGTAATAGACCAGCCCGGGAGGCTCCCAGACCTTCGACTGCCCGGTTCCACCAAAGCAAAGCGAGGATTGACGTAAATAATGCCATTGAGCCGGTTACTCCAGCGGTGGCCCAAGAAATCGGGGTTGGAATATAATACAAATTTTCTAGTATCCAAAATGGGAACACAGCGACGGCCCCGGCTAATAGAATGCAAAAAAGATAGTTCAGGCGGTCAAGTTCGGGCGGTATCTTGCGCATAAGGACGGCGTAAACCGACCAGCATAAGATTGAGATGAAAACAAACACGTCCCCAAGGTTCAGGTCTAAGTCCAATAGTACGCCGGCCTCCCCGCGTCCGATCAGGCAAATTACTCCACCGAGTGATACAAAAACTCCCAGCCACTGTATGATCGTGAGGCGGTCGCGGAACATTAGCCATGCAAGCGCCATAATCGTAACCGGTTCTGCGGAATTGATCAGAGCTCCATTGATCGCTGTAGTGAATTGTAGTCCAACAAACATGATCCCATTACCGCAGACGATGATTAGAACACCCTGTAGCGCTATAAACCGCCAATGTTTCCGAATTACGGACTGCTGTGCTCGCAGTCTTTTTCGACAGATAGGGTAGAGAATAATTAATGCGATAGTGCAACGAAGAAAGGTGATCGCAGCTGGAGGTATAATACCAGCAAAATCTCTAACAATAATAAACGTTGCCGCGTAGCATAGCATTGCCATCACCCCTGCTAGTGCCGGTGGCGGCATATATCGGGTAAGGATATTATCGAAGGCGGGCGTGTTCACCATGTGGATCAACCAATCTCCGTATTTCGTTCCTGAACTGTGAGATAAATGGAGGCTGCTGCAATAATCCCGCCTCCGATCCAGACCCATATATCCGGAAATTCACTCAAGACGAGGAATCCGATCAAGGCTGCGATGGGGAGACGTGTGTAGTGGAGAACGACGACCACGATCGCGTCACCGCGCAGATACGCTCTTCCTAGGATACGCTGGTTCCCTATTTCCAATATGCCAATTACCGCCATCCAGCCAATTTGGGCCCAAGTCGGTGTAGTCCAGAAAAAATAAGACGTCACCGCGGCTAGGGGCAGTATCGTAAGCACGTTCCAGACAGCGACCGTGTCTGGATGATCACTTTTTGATAGTAGTTTGCGGTTGATCGGATTCCAACTCTGGACCGCAACAGCGCCCAGAACGAACAAAACGCCAATATTCACTTCCGTAAACCCGGGTCGGATGATTATCGCAGCTCCAGTTACGCCTGCGATAATAGCAGCGATGCGGCTTCCATGAAGGGCTTCTCTAAGGACTACAGCTGCTACAAGTGCAGCAAAAACAGGTCTTACAAAGTGAATGGCGGTAATATCTGCGACCGGAAGTTCTTTCGCAGCCAAATAGAAGAAAGTGCTCGCCATAAAGGCTAATGCCCCGCAAAGGATAGCCAATCCTGGTCGGTTCGGCCGGAGGTAGGTTTTAGCACCGCGGGCGATTAGGCCCGAAATGGCTAGTAATCCGAATAGGGCACGAAAGAGAATGATTTCAAATACGCTTATGTCATCCCCAATGAAACGTACAATGACCAATTGGCTAGACATAAGCACACCAGAGATCACGATGAGTATACTGCACTGTGTTGCCGTCGACCAATTTCCGATCAATGGCCGAAGCTTCGTTGAGAGGTAAAGAAGCATGGGTCCAGTTTTTTCATTTTTAGGAATTTTTTAAAACCCCTGAGAGTAGATTAGATACCGTTTATTACGCATTATGTTGCCAAGAGGTAATATAAGAGGCGATAAAAAATGACCGACCTTCCGGTGACTATGGCGTGTGGACCCTACGATCGGCTTCAGGCTCTCAAGGAGGGGTTAATAAAGCCCGAAGGAATTGATCTCCGATATGTCGAGATCCAGTCACCACCAGAGATCTTCGCGCGGATGCTGAAGACCAAATCCTTCGACATCGCCGAAATGTCCAGCGCCCATTATATTACCATGAAGTCGCGAGGTGACTTTCCGTATATTGCTTTGCCGGTATTTCCTTCGCGACTATTTCGTCATGGTTTTATCTTTATAAATCGAAATGCGTCAATTTCTTGTCCGACCGATCTTGCTGGTAAACGTATCGCTGTTCAGGAATACCGGCAGTCAGCGGGCGTATGGATCCGTGGCATACTGAAATCTGAATATGGTGTCGATTTTTCGGATGTCACTTGGTTCGAAGGCGGTGTTGATACACCTCGACAGTTCGATGAAACGATGGACTTGCGTCCTGCGGGTGATCTTAAATTAGAGCTTATCGGTCCAGAAAAATCGATTAGTGGGGTTTTAGCCTCTGGAGAAGTCGATGCATATTTCGGCGCCCGAGCGCCTCAGGCATTTTTTGATAGTGAGGATGTGGTACGACTGTTTCCTGACTACCGGGCGGAGGAGCGGGCATATTTCGAACGCACTGGGATTTATCCAATAATGCATACCATGATAATGCCGGAGGCGTTTCACGAGGCCCATCCTTGGGTGGCGGAGTCGCTGTTTAAGGCATTATCCGACGCTAAAGAATGGGCGTTGGCTCAGATGCGGTTTTCCGGAGCACAACGGTATATGGTGCCCTGGCTGTTCGCAGATATCGATGAAATGAATGAACTGTTTGGTGGTGACCCTTGCCCGTATGGTGTTGAGCCCAACAGAAAAACGCTGGAGACCGCCGTTGGCTATCTTTTTGATCAGGGATTCATCGATAAGACGATGGATGTCGAGGATCTATTTACGCCGATTGTTGGTTGGACGGAATAGGGCGGAATTATTGTCCTTCAGAACCATTCTGCCGAAAATAATGGAAAGAGGTTATTTCTCGCGGCCCAAATTCCTGCAATCGCAACCATAGTCGGTGGCTAATTGGTAAAACGACCTTTTGTCACCATAGCGTGCAAGTATTAGTCGTCGAGGCACGACGAGCCGGTACGTCTATAGCTGGAACCTAAAGGACCGAGGCATGAAGTATATACTCATCCGACGCGATTGACCGGGCCGGGCGGAGCAGCGTGCAAAGCTGCAGCCAGCCCACGCGACCTGTCAGGAGCCTTTCCTGAAACTTATGGTATACGGTGGCGGCTTAGTTAGTGAGGGAACTGATACCAGCGGCAATCTATATAACCGGAGATGTAATCGTTTTTTCGGCAGATCGTCAGATGGTGGAGGAATTTCACTGCAATGATCCTTACACACAGGAAGATATGTTCGAATTCGCGCTTATTGAGCCGATATGGCGGCGCATCCCGGTAATATATCCAGATTGAAATATGTCAGCTAGGCGGCTGCAGGTTCTGGTAATTTCGGTGCCGGCCTGTCGCTAGCCAATATCTGGGCAAAACCGGCGATGAGTCCAATTAATACAGCCGTTTGCCAGGCACGGTCATATGACCCAAATGTATCGACGATCAATCCCGCACCCCAAACACCTATAAATGAACCTACTTGGTGAAAGAAGAAGGCGATGCCGGTCAGCGTGGCAACGTATTTTAGACCAAATATCTGTGTAATGAATCCCGCTAGAACCGGCGCGATGCCGAGCCATAGAATTCCCATAATCGCCGCAAAGAGTAGGGTGCTCGCCGGAGTAGCCGGAACGAGAAAATAAATTACGATAAAGATAGACCGCAACACATATACCGCACCGAGCACCATGTTTTTTGGATATTTGTCACCAAGCCATCCAAGCAGATAGCATCCGATCGCGTTAAAAGCGCCGATCGTACCGAGTGCCCATGCGCCGAGTGACGGATCAAGCCCACATAGCGCAATATAGTTCGGTAGGTGCATGGCGATGAAAATTAATTGTAGGCCACAGACAAAAAACGCGACTGCGGTAATTACATAGCCGCTGTGGCGGGATGCATTTTTTAAAGCGTCTTTCAGCGACAAATTGGCGTCGGGTTCGGCGGAAGTTCGAGCAATTTCAGCGGCTGCTTTGTCACCGGACCCCACGAAGAAAGCGGCCGGAAGCATAACAACGCAGAGCCCGATGAACGCCACCATTGCTATCAACCAACCCTGCGTTGATATAAGGCCCTCCGCTAATGGCGCGGCGATAAATGATCCAACCGATCCCATTGCCGAAATGATACCGAGAATGAAGGTGCGTCGGGATACCGAGACAGCGCGCGCCGACGCGGCCATAGCCAGCATTAGAGCCGTACACGACATTGCCAACCCGATCATAAATCCCAGCCCTACGATCAGCATCAAAGTGCCTGTCGCTGCCATAGTAACCCCGATTCCTGCCGCGTAGAGAATGGTTCCTAAAATGACTACCATTCGGCTGCCAAATTTGTCGGCGTACGCTCCCACGATGGGCTGGGTTGCGCCCCAGACTAAGTTCTGGACAGCAATGGCCAACATGAAATCGGCTACGGAGATACCTAGATCGTCGGTAATGGGTACCGAAAACAATCCCCAGCTTTGGCGCATGCCCATACTCATAGTCAGCATGACGCTGGATCCAACTAAGACCGCAATTGTCTGCTGCCGGGTGTAGCCTGCGTGATGGATGTTATTTGGCATTGAAACCGGTTCCGGGATTCGAAAAATTTATGATGAGATGACGAAACGTTACCATAAAGCGTCTTTCCAAATATCGCGAACACACCATCATATTTCTGTTTTCAGACAGACGTATAAAAATTTAATAAGGTCTAAGGAAATTGATTTATTTGAGCCATACCAGAATTTAAAAGCCCATTTTAGCTCTCCATTTCCCGCTCCCCGAAGAGACGAAAGTCTTTGATGCCGAGCGCGGTGTGAAAATGTCTTAAATAGGGTGGATACTCTCTATCTAATGAAAGGGAAAGTAACTCGGCGCGACGGCGTTCGGTTTCCTTTTTGTTTACCCTTTGGGGGTTGCCATCGATCACGACACCATAAACGTCGTAAGCATAATCCACGGTAAATCTCTCTTCACGAATGTCGTCAAGGACGTCCTCTGGCGCGCGATCAATAGAAGCTCCGTGACCGCCGCCGCCGCCGGAGATATGAAGGAAAGTCTCTCCCTTCTTGAAAAAAACCGGCCCCATCGGCATAACAGGAATTGCCCCTTGGTTGGACGTGCCTACATTCCGCAAATTCCACGACGGTGTGCCAGGGCAACCGCCATCTAAGCCATAAGGAAGGAAGCGCCGCCGGTCGGATCGCATGACCATCTGTGTTTCGTCGCTGAGAAACCGGTATTCTCGCTGATATGCATTAGAGCCACGAAATTTGCCCGGTCCGCCCGAGTTCTCGACCATACCGTAACGGGTAACCTCAAGAGGAAAGAGCGCCTCAACCATTTCTACGGGTTGGTTGGTAAGGTTGCCGCCCGGATTAGGAATTCCGAATGCTCCATCCCGATCTTGCATGGCGCCCCAGCACCCGGCCCAGGCTTCTGTGCAGACGAATCGTTCGTCGCCGTCATATCCACTGAAAGAAGGGAAAGTCACCCCGCCTTCACCGGCCGCTGGTACACGTTCGGGTACGATTTGCGCAAAACAGCCGAGGAGAACGTCCAGAGAACGCCAGCCAACAATTGCGCGCGCGGCGCAGGCGGCCGGAGAAATCGGATTTACGATCGTGCCTGTGGGCGCAATAATATCCAACGGTCGGATAAATCCCTCAAAATTAGGTATTTCCTCCTCAGCAATGCATTTCATGATGAGGTGGCATGCCGATTTTACGAAGGGGACGGGACAGTTGATTGCCGCGTCAACTTGTGGCGCTGACCCAGTCCAGTCGAGCGTCATGTCATTCCCGTCTATCGTGATAGTTACTTTTAAAGGGATTGGTTCGGGTTCTTCGCCCAGGCCATCAATATAGTCGGTAAAAGACCAAGTTCCGTCGGGCAGGGCGCTGATTTCAGATCTCATAACGCGCTCGGCATGGTTATGCAATTCTTCGACGATCTCTCGATAGGTATCTGGGCCATAACGTTTTAAGAGATCGGTTATCGCAGTGTCTGCTGTTCGACAGGCGGCGACTTGGGCCCGCATGTCACCGGCAAGTTTATCAGGAATGCGAGTGTTTTTTTCCATCAACTTAAAGAACGTCTCGTTTGGCACACCCTTGTGATAAAGCCGTAAGGGTGGGATCCTCAGTCCCTCTTGAAAAATCTCTCGGGCATACACGGCGGCCGAGCCAGGCGCTATACCCCCCATATCTATCTGGTGCACCAGCGACGCTGCAAAACCTTCGACCTCTCCGTCTATAAAAACCGGTTTGACTATATAAACATCGGGTAGGTGCTGCCCGCCGCCAGCATACGGATCATTCCAGATGAACATATCGCCCGGAAACATATCGTCACCGTAATTCCGTAAAAGAGCCGCCATCGCGTCCGGAAATGAACCTAAATGCAGTGCCATGGTCATCCCATGGGCTATAATACGCCCGTGGCGATCGCATACACCGGTGGAATAGTCCATTGAGTCTCGGACGATTGTGGAATACGCAGTCCGCATAATGACTAGCGCCATCTCATCTGCAATCGCACCAAGGGCATTCTGCACAACTTCCATGGTGATTGGGTCGATATTCGGTGATTGGATTTTCATATTTCGATCGCCCTCTTGAGTAAAATATGATGTTGCCGGCCCAACTGCGCATTCCAGCCAGGAGGCACGATGCACGTCGAGTCATATTCCTCGATAATAACGGGTCCAGAAATCGGGCCTAACAGATCGTGTCTGTCAATTACTGGCGTTTCCATATGACCATGATCTGGCCCGAAATAGGCTCTGCGAGGTTGAGTGATGCATTTCTCGCCTCCGGAGGTCGTGTCTTTTCGCTCTGGTCGTTTCTCGGTAACCCTGGCTATCAAACGGAGAGTTACACATTCAACTGCCTCCGTCTCGGCTTGATGGCCATATGAACGTTCGTGTTCCGCGCCGAAGGCTAATGCCAGTGCATCAAAGCTGAGCGCGACATTTCCAGATGTGGCTTCGACCGTCAGCTCGTGCGCCTGACCGGTGTATCGAAGATCGATGTACCGCGAGACGGAAAAGTCCGCTGATGCGTAACCTTCATCATGCATCAAATTACATAAATCGTGTTCTAAGGTCTCGTATGCTGAATTCATTTCATCGAGAGTCACATCGGCCAACCGTTTAAGCCAGGCGCGGCTAATTTCGTGTTCCACATCGGATAGCAGCAGCCCAAATGCGCTAAATACGCCCGGCGTTGGTGGTATTACCACCTCCTTCATTTCTAGCAGATTGGCGATTTCTGCAGCGACTACGGGTCCATTGCCGCCAAATGCAAAGAGTGAAAAATCACGAGGATCACGTCCGCGATAAGTGGATACCGCCTTTACTGCTCGGACCATCGTGCCGCAGGCTACTTGGAACACACCCCAGGCGGTTTCTATCGGGTCACGATTGATCGGTTTCGCGACCTTTGTATCAATAATTCGACGAGCTTTATCTGCATCTATCTGGAGATCACCGCCTACTAAGTGGGTTGGGTTGAGGAAGCCAAGGGTCACAACGGAGTCTGTAAATGTTGGCTCCTCTCCGCCGCGGTTATAGCATGCTGGGCCTGGCAAGGCGCCCGCACTTTCCGGCCCGACCTTTACCAGGCCGCCCCGATCCATCGAGACGATACTCCCGCCTCCGGCTCCAATTTCGGATATGTCGATAACCGGCAATTTTAATGCGTACCCGCCACCCATTACCAACTTGCTTGAGAGGTTAATGCCGGCCCCAACCTCATAATCTCCTGTGCGGGCTATTAGTCCACTTTCGATCATCGATGCTTTTGCGGTAGTACCTCCCATATCTAGGGTGATGACATTTTCGGTCGTATTTAGCCGGGCCGCACCAATAACACCTGCCGCTGGGCCCGACTCCACAATATACGCCGGTTTATTTGCAGCGGCGGTTACTGACATTACACCGCCGTCGGATTTCATGATCTGTACAGGGGCCAACAAACCGATCTGTTTTAAATGACGCTGGAGAGAGTCGAAGTAGTCCGACAAAATAGGGCCCAAATAGGCATTTATGACGGTTGTCGATGTTCGTTCATATTCTCGTATTTCCGGGAGAATATCGCTTGAACATGTGATGAATACCTTCGGGCCTAAGATATCGCGCAGGATTTCGGCGCTTCGCTGCTCGTGATCTGGATTCGCATAGGAATGCAAATATGCGATCGCGACGGCGGAAACGTTTTCTTGTAACAGGCGTTCGCCGGCGGCAACGACGGTATCCTCCTCCAAAGGCAATCGTATGTCACCCTGAGGCCCGACCTTTTCTCGTGCTTCCCGTCGTAATCGACGAGGCACTAGAGGTGGCGGCTTGGTCCAGTTGAGAGAATACATTTCCGGGATACGAAGGCGGCGTAACTCTAACACGTCGCGAAAGCCTTCGGTCGTAATAAGCCCGGTTAAGGCTCCCTTTCCTTCCAGAATAGTATTCGTAGCGACTGTTGTACCATGGACGACTACGTCCACGTCTTCTGGTTGCGCACCAACGTTTTTTAGGGCGGCAGCGAGACCAGTGGCGATACCCCGACCAAAATCGTCTGGTGTCGTGAGCAATTTTTCAGCGTGCACTGACCCGTCGTTTGCCATCAGAATGAGGTCGGTGAAGGTGCCGCCGATATCAATACCGACGCGATATTTCATCTCAATTTTACCATTTCCAACGTTACACTTATTTAAGCTCCGTCCCCGATTTCGAGAATAATTCTGCCGCGGGTGTTTGAACCGTCTTCGACTATTTTATGTGCTTCCGCTGCGAGCGTTAGCGGTAATAGTCGAGAAACCTGTGGCTTTAATATACCGGCTGTAACCTGCTGTGAAAGTCTTTCCATTGTATCCCGACGGTCGTGGATGATCGCCTGCTTGCAGTGGATGTCATATTCCGAACTCACATCGTCGAAAGGTTCGGCAATGAGCCATACTAAGGTTCCTCCCGCTCGGAGGACCCTGCATGAATTTTGATGCACAATACCGCCAATTAGGTCGAATACTATGTCCTGCTTCTTTACCTGGTCGCGAAATTCTTCCCTGTCATATGGAACCACATGACGGGCTCCTAGTTCCCGAACATAGTCTGAATTGGCAGCGCTACATGTCGTGGTCACGTTGCACCCTAAGCTGCTAGCGATCTGGATCGCCATCCCACCGATAGCACCAGCTCCTGCGTGTATCAGTACATTTTGTCCGAAAGATATCCCCGCGTTCTCGATTAGCCCGATCCAGGCGCAAACACCCGCGTGCATCATAGCTGCCGCCTCAGCAAAATTGATATTCTGCGGTTTGGGGATGGTCATCTCTCTAGGCCGGGCAATGAGTTCTGCGTAACTGCCTGGTTCGACATGCTCTGAAACGAAGCAAAGTTCATCACCGATGTTGGCCCAATCACAACTTTCACCGGTTGCAACAACTACGCCCGCGCCGTCTCGTCCTGGTATTGTCGGAAGATCAATCGGAAACATTTCGTGTAATTTTCCTGACCGAACTTTCCAGTCCCCGGGTATGACGCTAGCGCAACGAACTGCAATCAGAGCTTCGTTCGGGGCGGGAATTGGATCTGGTAGGTCGAGATAATCCAAGACCTCGGGACCCCCATACTGGCTATAACGTATCGCTTTCATTCACTTGACCTTAACTTTGTCTTCTCAAATACGGGCCCATACGTAAGAAGTGGAATCATGTCTTATGTAAATTATCGGAATTTACAGTTTGTAATGTGATATTGATAAATAGGTTCTTATGGCAGCTAAACTTGCTCCCTGTGATTATCAATTTAAACCACTTCCTCAACGGTATTGAGGATGGAACTTTATCATAACCATCGCTTGGGGCGGGTATGCAATAATATTTACGGAACTTGATTTACGTAGCCATATCGTCTGCAATTTTAAGCAGAATTTCGTCACTTTTTTGGGGCCCTAATATAGAAACACCGATCGGGCTGGCCGCATCCGCGAGTGGTAGGCTGACTTGCGGACAGCCTGATAAACCTGCTGGACAAGTCAGGCCCATCGTCCTTCTGCGAAAGTCTTCGACCTGTGCGCCGCTGGCTTTTCGTTTCGGGCTAATAGGTGCCGTCGGCATGATAATGATAGCGTTACCGTCAGCCAGAAGAGTATTTATACGCTCTCTGGCGTTGGCGCGAACCGGTTGATATCTCTGTCGATCAGCAGTGGCAAGCTTGGCCGCATAAGCGAACCTCTCCCTGACACCGTGCCCGAATGAAGGTTTTTTAGATTTTATCCAGTTGGCGTGTTCGCCCCATATCTCCAATGCTTGAAGATGTTGGAAGGCGGAATACCAGTGATCGAGACCCTCTCGGGCCAATTGAAGAGGGATTGTCTCAAGCCCTAGGCGCTTGATCAGTTTTGAAGCAGCAATCTCTATTATTGCACGATCTGCGGCTGGTAGTCGCGCAAAAGCATCTTCTGCAAAGATGGCTTTTGTCGGTGAGATATTGAGGGATTCGTCTAACAATAGAACGCTACCCACCGCCCGCAATATGCTGGGATCCTTCGCTAACCAGCCAACGACGTCAAAAGAATTAGCCAAGGGCACTACCCCATCGGCATCGACCCGTCCATGTGTTGGGCGAATACCGTATATACCTGCGAAACTTGCGGGGCACCTGACCGAACCACCACAATCCGTACCCAACGCGAAATCGACGAGATCACCAGCAACGGCCGCCGCTGATCCAGAGGACGAACCTCCAATAGAGCGGCTTGGAGATGTTGGATTAATGGGTGAACCATAGTGGACGTTATCTCCCGCGAGGCTATAGCACATTTCGTCGCACACGGTTTTTCCATAGAGACTGGCACCAGCAGAGAGAAGTAGGTCAACGGCTGACGAATTAGCATTCGGTAAAGGGTGCGTTTCCCGCCACATCGGATGCCCATTGCTTGTGGGGTGGCCTGCTACGTCAAAAACATCTTTCGCTGCAAAAGTTTTTCCGGTCAGTGGCCCGTTTGCGGACCCTTCAATCCTCAGCCGTTCTCCTGGCATGAAGGCGCCGTAATCATCGTACATATCCCACTATCCCAGTTTAGATTTCCACGATCATATCGAACATTTTTAGGTATCCACTATGGTCGGACCAATCAGAAATATTTCTCGTCCTCGTTTGAATAATTGTTGAGGGCAACTTCACTATTTCCTTATGTGGAGCGGCCGGAGTGGTCCTTTTTCTAGTGTCTAAGTTTCTCGCGATATATACGGTGGCAGCCTCCGCAGGTTTGCCTCCCAATCAAACGAAATTTTGATCTAAGAACCGTTGTGCTGGCTCCAGTGTTTGCCGCTTCTATAAAATCGGAGGCCAGAGAAGACATTTTCAACGAAAGAGTTTTAAAGCCAGAGGCATCTGAGAAGATTGCAGACTTGGCGCCAGTAACGCCGTTGTATGTTTCCATTCCAGTGCCTGGAGGAAAAAGACTTGGGATAATCCGACCGATTTCTTCAATCTTTATAGCGGCCTCATTTAAGTCGGTAATACTAACTTCCTGCTTCAGGCCTTTGGCTATTCTCTTCATGCTGTCGCCGAGTGCATGCATAATATCACGCCGTTTAGAGATAATCACGGCATGGTCGGTATTAGGAAATTTCTTCTTAATCTCTTTAATCAACTCTGCGCCGTGTTTGTGCCCCGGGCCGCTGGCGACGACGCTTGGGGCTTGAAGGATAATCGTGATTGCAAGTAATTGAATCGCTAAAAGAGGTAGTGCTTTCATTACCACTTGATATCCCTAAAACATGTTACGAGATGTTTTATTGTCTAAATGCAAAAGAGGCGCCGGGCATTTTCCTCAAAAATCATCTGGCGGTCCTCATCCTCACAGCGGAGATTTTCCAAAACCTTTAATGTAGACCTGATATTATAAGATCCCCCTTCATGATCATATGGAGCGTCAGTGGCAAAAAGGGAATGGTCTGCTCCGAAAAAGTCGAAGCCTGCCTGACTGGCGGCTTGGGCGCCAAACATAGCCGTATCGCCGTAGAAGTCCTTTTTGAAGTAATCCACAAGAGGCTTCTTTAATTTGCCCGCGAAACCCCGTTCATCTCCCATTACCGCATTACGGCTCTCCCATGCTGGTGTGAAACGACCCTCGGCGTGGGGTGCGTACGCACCCCAGTGATGTGCGATTATCTTTAGGCTGGGAATTTCGTCAAACATACCGGAACAGACAATCCGGGCCATTGCTGTGCTTGTTTCGTATGCCCAACCGAAACCCCAAAAGATTTCATAAAATGATCTGTCCTCTGTGAGATAATCCGGATGTGTCTCGGGGCGTGTTGGGTGTAACCATATGATTTTCCCCCGCTCGGCAATTTTAGCGAATACATCACGGAATTCAGGCTGGTCTAATGCTTTATTGTTAACGTTGGTAAAAAGCTGGAACCCAACGGCATTATGTTCATCGATTACTCGATCTACCTCAGCTACAGCCGCTGCTGTGTTATTCATCGGCAGTGAAGCTATAAACCACGGCATACGATCAGGATGTTCACGACAAATTCTTGCCATTCCATCATTTGCGACACGTGTGAGAGCTGGGCTGTCATCGGGACCCGCAATCGCGTCCGTCGGTGGTTGAGACATAGAAATGATTTGCTGATAATCGTCGAACTCGTCAAGCATTCGGAGGCGCGCATCCATGTCGTATATTGTTTTAATCGATTTCCACCTTTTGACAGCGGTGTCCGGCATCAAGCCGTCGACCTGTTCAAAGAATTCGATTGGAAACACGTGATTGAATACGTCTATCTTCATGGCAGATACCCCTGCGTCGATAAGTTATTAATTTAATAGACTGTATATTAGTGCTGTCTTCTGGAAACCATTAAAATAGACATGATCTGTACGCCTATGCGCCTAATGTGTTGCAGAAAAACCTATAATTCGGGACAACGCGGTTATGCACGATTTAAAGACTGCATTTTTTCTCGCTGCAGAGTTAATATTCAAAGGTGATCCCGACCTGATAGAAATCATCGGATTATCTGTGGCCGTCAGTTTGACATCCGTATTTTTTGCTTGCGTACTCGGCATGTTTTTCGGGGCTTTCGTTGCCGTGACCCGGTTTCATGGGCGACCGACTGTTATTGTTCTCTTGAATGCATTGATGGGACTGCCGCCGGTAGTGGTTGGCTTGGGGGTATACTTATGTTTGTCGCGAGCAGGCCCTCTGGGTGTATTTGGTCTACTCTATACACCCCTCGCTATGGTTATCGCCCAGACTATTCTTGTCACGCCGATTGTCGCCGCGCTAACGCGACAAGTGGTGGAGGACCTCGCTGTTGAATACGATGAACAATTGAGGTCATTAGGCGTTTCCGGGTCGCGGCGGATTATAACCTTGTTGTGGGACGCCCGTTATAGCCTAGTTACTGTCTCTCTTGCCGGTTTTGGACGCGCCATCGCCGAAGTCGGCGCTGTAATGATTGTTGGGGGTAATATTGATCACCTTACACGCGTGATGACGACTGCAATCGCTCTTGAAACCTCGAAAGGCAACTTAGCGTTAGCACTTGCTCTGGGTATAATACTTGTGGGAATCTCACTTTTGGTGAATGGCGCAGTTGCTGTTCTTGGCGACCGTTCGCGAAAGATACCCCATGGGTAGCACTATCCTGCCACTTCGGGCTCGGAATCTCCGGTTCTCAGTTGGTTCAAAGGCTTTGATTGATGGAATTTCTCTGACTGTCCACCCGGCCACTTCCACAGTTGTCCTCGGACCCAATGGTGCTGGAAAAAGTTTACTTCTGAGATTGTTACATGGGATGTTTGAGCCGACATCGGGTTCCATAACCTGGGCGAAAGGCCCGAATGATGGAGCCCGACGGCAGGCAATGGTGTTCCAGCGACCCGTGCTACTAAGGCGGTCTGTCGAGGCAAATATTGTATATGCATTAGCTGCGCTGGCGATACCACGCCACCAAAGACCAGCAATGATTGACCTGGCTCTACTTCGCGCCGGACTAACCCAAGCTCGGCGGCTCCAAGCCCGTTTGTTATCGGTTGGGGAGCAGCAACGGCTTTCTGTTGCGCGAGCTCTTGCTTCGGAGCCAGATATTCTTTTTCTAGATGAGCCAACCGCTAGCCTTGATCCTGCGTCGGTACAACGGATCGAGACATTAGTTTTGGAGGCAAATGAACGAGGAACCGCAATCGTCTTGGTTACGCATGATATTGGTCAGGCACGTCGCTTGGGGAAGGACGTCCTTTTTCTGTATAACGGTAAAGAAGCGGAAAGAGGGACTACCGAAAAAGTTCTAAGTAATCCTCAATCCGACGTGGCTCGGGCGTACCTTGAAGGTGAGATAGTTGTTTAGGTTGTTAAACTGCATAGTTCTGACAGCTTTTTTGATGACCTTCCCGGCAACCCAAACACGGGTATTGGCCGAGCGCAATTACATTATTTTACAGTCAACGACATCCGCACAAAATTCAGGTTTACTTAACTATCTAATACCTAAATTCCGTTCCAAAACAGGGGTTGGTGTGCGCGTTGTAGCGGTGGGGACAGGCCAGGCGTTAAAGAACGGTAGAAATGGAGATGCAGACCTCATTTTAGTCCACGCACGGGCGGCGGAAGAGCGGTTCGTTGATTTAGGTTTTGGCATCGAGCGGCATGACGTTATGCGGAACGACTTTGTTTTGATCGGACCAAAATCTGATCCAGCTGGTGTAGCCGCAATGTCCTCCGTGTCGGATGCCTTTTCAGTAATTGCCAAAAGGAAGATTTCCTTCGTTTCAAGAGGTGACGATAGTGGCACCCATATTCGAGAACGTTCCTTATGGAAGATGGCGGGGTTAGACCCGGGTTTAGATAGCGGGGGTTGGTACCGAGAAGTTGGGAGTGGAATGGGGGCGACGCTAAACGTTGCAGTTAGTCTCGGTGCGTATACGCTCACAGATCGAGCGACATGGGCGAGCTTTAGTAATAAAAACGATTTCGATGTTTTGCTGAAGGGGGATGAGCGTCTTGTCAATCGGTATGGCGTGATTCTCATAAACCCAGCCAAACACCGCCACGTGAACGTTATTGGAGCCAGAGCCTTTATTCACTGGCTTACTGGTACAGAGGGTCAAAGTGCTATTGGCGCATTCCGTCTCGATGGTTTGAAGGTCTTTCATCCTATCGCCCAGAGATAGGTGCAAGGGGAAAGAAAACCGGTATACGAGAGATGGAAGTCGCGACGGTTTTAATAATTTTATAGAGACAAGATTCTATTTGTTTAAATAGGAGGAGTTTAACCGAAGTCTTTATTAAACCGTTTGACGTAACTCGGATTTTAGAACCTTGCCGTAATTATTTTTTGGTAGGGTATCGATAAAACGATAGGCTTTTGGACGTTTAAAACGCGCGATGTACTCAAGGCAAAGTGCGTCAAGTTCGGATTCTGTAATTACCTCTCCATGTTTCGGAACAACGAAAGCTATGATTTCCTCACCCCAATCCGGGTGGGGCCGTCCAATTACCGAACATTCTAGGACCCGGTCATCGCGGAGCAAGACTTCCTCAACCTCTCGGGGGTAAATGTTGGATCCACCGGAAATAATCAGATCTTTTGAGCGGTCCTTGAGGGTAAGAAAGCCGTCTGTATCCAGTGTTCCCATGTCACCTGTATAAAGCCAGCCGTCGCGAAGGGTTTGCAAAGACGCATCAGGATTATTCCAGTAACCTCTCATTACAACATCTCCACGGACGAGGATCTCGCCGATTTGACCCGCCGGCAGATCGTTGTCGTCAGTATCCACGATGCGCAGTTCGACGCCGGTTTGAGCCTTTCCGACGGATGCAAGGCGATCAAGGTAGGCTGCGGTGTCGCTAGCGACGTGCAAAGCGCGTGACAGTACTGTAATGGTCATCGGTGCTTCGCCCTGACCATATATTTGTACGAGCTTAGGCCCCAATCTATCGAGCGCTTTTAAGCAATCCTCAGTGTACATCGGGGCGCCACCATATACGATGGTTTTTAAGTTTTGCGTATTCGCCTCGTCCATTTGGGGTGCATTTATCAACCTAGTTAACATCGTAGGTGCCATGAAAATTGTTGTGCCACTCCAAGTCTGTAGGAGGTCCAAAACTTCGGCGGGATCAAAGCCACCCGATACTGGAATCACCTGACAGGCGCTACGTTCAACATGAGGGACTAGGTAAAGACCGGAGCCGTGGCTGTATGGTGCCGCATGTATGATGCAATCGGTCGGCTTAATATCGTCTACGCTGCCGAAATAAGCGGCATTCATTGCACGCAAATTTGCATGCGTCAGCATTGCCCCTTTCGGGCGGCCAGTGGTCCCAGAAGTGTAAAAGAGCCAGGCCAGATCGTCTCCCTTTACTGGGAAGACTTCTCTCGAATTGCCTGCCACCATTTCAGCGTAACCGGTCGATGGAGCCTGAATTAAATGTTTCAGGTCCGGTATATTATCTGTGATACTGCCGATAACATCGATTAAATCGCCGTCCACGAAGCACACCTTAGCGCCAGCGTTATCGAGGATATAAGAAAATTCTTTTGGGTGAAGGCGAGCGTTCATGGGGACGATCGCAAGACCGGCATGCCACGCTCCGAACATGATTTCGGAGTATTCTGGCGCATTTTTCATAGCAATTGCTACATGGTCGCCTGGTTCTATTCCGGGGAGCGCCAGAAGGGCTTCGGCCAATCGTGACGACCGGTCAGAATGCTGGGCGTATGTAGCGACTATTTCGTTACCTAGCGCTAGAGCGGGCGCTTCCGGTGTTTGATAAGCAGCGTCATGAAGAAAGCCTGCGAGGTTCATAAGCCGTTGCCTAGTTTTATCTTTAATTCACTAGGAGTGATGAGGGACTGGGTTAACGGCATTCGACTGACCAAATATTTTATCGGTCTTACAACGATGCGTTGGGCTTGAGGCTGCTTTTTCAAGACGTAAGTCAGCGCGCTGCTTCGAGAATAGAGGTATAATTGGCCACGGCGGACCCTCCCATATTGAACACGCCAGCTATTTCGGCTCCAGAAACTTGCAGTGGACCGGCATCACCCCGCACCTGCATTGCGGCCATAACATGCATTGACACACCTGTTGCACCAATCGGGTGCCCTTTCGATTTTAGTCCGCCCGATGGATTAATGGGCAGTCTGCCATCTTTGGCAGAAACACCCTCCGCAATGACGGTGCCGCCTTTCCCTTTTTCGGCTAGGCCCATAGCTTCATATATTAGAAGTTCGGCAATGGTAAAACAGTCGTGAACCTCGACAACGTCAAGGTCGTTTACGGCAATATTTGCTTGATTGTATGCTAGCCGCCATGCCTTGGCTGCACCCTCAAATTGTGTCACATCGCGGCTAGACATGGGCAAAAAGTCATTAACGTGGGAGGCAGCACGGAAAGCTACTGCCTTTTTCATTCCCAACGCAACTTCTTTGCTAGCTAATACAACCGCTGCTGCTCCGTCAGTTACAGGCGAGCAGTCTGAACGTTTAAGCGGACCCGAAATAAAAGGGTTTTTCTCGGAAGCCGTGCGGCAAAAGTCGTATCCCAGATCCTTTTGGAAATGGGCCAGTGGGTTAACTGCACCATTGGAGTGATTCTTGGCCGCGATCTGTGCCAGGGCGTCGGAATGATCTCCGTATTCGCTAAAATATCGCTCAGCGATGCGCGCAAAGATATCGACGAAGGAGCCGTTCTCTCCGCCTTCCTCCTTGAAATAACTTGCTTTTGTCAAAACTTCGCCGATTGCAGTGCTATTTAACTCGGTCATTTTTTCGACGCCGACGCAAAGTACAATCCTTGCATTACCAGCAGCAATGGAGTTTAGCCCCTGAAAAATTGCAGCTGTACCTGTAGCACAGGCGTTTTCTACTCGTGTCGCTGGCGTAAAACGCAAACCTTTGTGAGCCTGAAGGACCAGCGATGCTGGGAAGTCCTGCGTCACGAAACCACCATTGAAATGTCCAATGTAGATTTCGTCGACGTCTTCGGGTGCGATACCGGCGTCGAGAAGGGACTCCGTGGCAGCTTCGACTATGAGGGTTTCAAGTTCAACACCTTCGTGTTTTCCAAATTTAGTGTGGGCCCAGCCCACGATGCAGCCAGTCATCTCGCTCTCTCTCCACCTAAACCAATTGCGATACTGTGTCAGGAAGTTCGAGTGCGTCAAGTGATCTCAGCTGTAATTCGTCCGCCGAGCGGATATTTGATAGGTGGGTACCATTCGGTTTCGTAGTTAATGGATAATGCAACTTGCTCATTCGAGGATTTTTCGTAATCTTGGATTTATGAGTATAATTGAGTGAAAATAATGACGGGGGGGGTATTCGATGCCATGCCGTTCCGTAGATATCTTGGTTTGGCTGGTGAATAGGATCAAATCCAATTCTGATATTATGTTGCCGGAGATCAATTGTCAGTTTCATGAGGAAACGTCGGATGATTTTTTGCATCCCTTCTCTCGGGTCTACTCCGAGGGTATTTACCGAAGTTTTGGGGGCGGAAAATTGAAGAGTTTGAGTTTATTAGCGCACGATTCTCGCGAACGCCTGTCGTTAAAGGTTGACGATATGGTGAAGGTCTAAAAGTATTTAATCCCTAGGAAAGTAAGAATGCAGCGCCTCTTCGCCCCCGACCCTGATAAATATTCCGATGATCAGAGACGGATAGCGGACTCAATTACTGAGACAAGAGGGTCAATTCGCGGACCATTTGGACCCTGGTTGCATGCTCCCGGACTCGCTGATCCAGCGCAAAAATTAGGTTCCTTTTTACGCTACGGGTCGAATTTACCCGGGAATTTAAGGGAATTAGCGATTTGCACTGTCGGCCAATATTGGCAGGCAAATTTTGAATGGTTTGCGCACGCGCCGTTAGCAGTGGAGGAGGGTGTAGATGCCAGTGCGATTGAATTACTTAGAACCGGTAAAAACCCAGAACCCCTGTCGGACCAGGAGCAGTTGGTCCATGAAATCGCGCAAGAAATAGTCAAAACCGGAGAGCTTTCGGACGTATCCTACAAGAGCGGCGTTGACCTTCTTGGTGATGAGCTGATGGTGGAACTGATCGGGATTTGCGGTTACTACACTCTAATCTCATTTACTCTAAATGTATTTCGAGTAGCTATACCCGAGGGTGAGCCAGAACCGTTCACCAAATAATAAATAGGCATTATCCCTTAAAAGCGGGCTCGCGTTGCTCAAATAGTATGGGTATTAGCTCCTTGTAGTTTTCTGGAGCGTAAGGGCTTACTCAGCGAGGCGCTTTATATCTTGACTGGGGTGAGTATAAACTTTTCCCGAGACATCTCCAAAGTATCCGCCTCAACCCGCCTCAAAATGCGAGTTATCTAGTTAACTCAGGCATAAGAATAGACTCTGTCCATAAATTCCTCATAATTATAAACTTAGCAACTATACCGATGTGGCGTGTACATCGGGATTTACCGGATCGACGGAGGATGTATGCTCTGCCGAAGCGGCAGAAGATTTTGGGACACAGTCGGCGAGTGTGTGATATTTCCTCTATAATTATACGGTCTGTTTTGTTACTGGCATGGCTGTCGACTTCAGCGCAGAATCGGTTCTCCTTAATACAGGTAAAAATCGATTAGCCACATGACAGAGTTCAAAATCCATATCGGTTGTGATATCGGGGGAACCTTTACAGATATTGTCGCACAGCTTGCAGACGGAACCCTGCATGTTCGTAAAGTGGCTTCTACGCCGAACGATCCGGGACAAGCAGTAGTAACCGGCTTGGCGGGCTTGCTCAAAGACCTTGGGGCTGAATTTAGCGCTGTTCGGGAGATAGTGCATGGCACCACGGTTGGATCAAATACGATTCTTCAAAAATCTGGAGCTAAGACAGGTCTAATCACGACAAGAGGCTTTCGCGATATTCTCGAGATTGGTCGTATCCGAACTCCCACGATGTTTAACCTCTCATGGGAAAAGCCGGAGCCATTGGTGCCTCGTAGGTATCGCTTAGAGATCAGCGAAAGAATGGGCGCTGACGGAGAGGTTGTTCACCCGCTTTCTGAGGAAGAGGTAATTTCGGCTGGCGAGATGCTCGTCGAAGAAGGGGTTGAGTCCGTTGCTATTTGCTACATTAACTCTTGTGTGAATCCTTCAAATGAACGCCGAACTGTTGACATTCTGCATCAAAACTTTCCCGACCTATTAGTGACAGCTTCTTGTGATGTGTTGCCCGAGATGAAGGAATACGAACGTACGTCGACCACAGTAGTCAATGCTTACCTTTTGTCGGAAATGAGACGATATCTTGCAAATTTGACGCTAAACCTGTCCGACGCGGGAATGAAAGCACCACTTCTGGTAGTTGCATCATCTGGCGGCATGATGCGAGTCGAGACAGCCAGCGCCGTACCAGTATTTGCGGTTGGTTCGGGACCGGCGGGTGGAGTGATGGGGGCCGCGCGTTTGGGACAAGACAATGGCTATGAGAATGCCATTGCGTTCGATATGGGTGGTACGACAGCGAAAGCTTCTATTATCGAGTGTGGCGAACCAAGTCTAACATCGGAGTACGAGTTCCGTGATGGTATTTCTACCCCAAGCCGATTTATTAAGGGTGGTGGTTATATGTTGAAAGTGCCTGCCATAGATATAGCCGAGGTAGGGGCTGGCGGAGGCTCGATAGCTTGGATCGATGAGGGCGGTTTACTCCAGGTGGGTCCGATATCCGCTGGAGCTGATCCTGGTCCTGCTTGTTACGGTCTTGGTAACGACCGACCTACCGTCACCGACGCAAACGTCATTCTTGGGTACCTCAATCCGGATGGCTTGGCTGGTGGGAGTCTAGCAATCGATGTGGGGCTTTCTGAAAACGCGGTGATGGAGAAAATCGGTAAACCACTTGGACTAAACATGGTCCAAGCGGCGGCAGGGATCAGAAAAATCGCCAATGTTGCTATGGCTCGAGCTATCCGTTCAGTAACAGTTGAAAGGGGACGTGACCCGCGGGATATGGCTCTAATGGCATTCGGTGGATCTGGTCCCGTGCACGCTGTGGAAGTGGCAGGATTACTGGGTATTCGAAAGGTAATCGTGCCACCGATGTCAGGCGTGTTTAGTTCGGTCGGAATGTTGGCATCTGACGTGGAACACAACTTTGTACGTAACCTGCTCCAACCTATTGCGAGACTGGAGGTCCCCCAATTTGCTGAGGCCATTGCTAAGTTGCGTGAGGAGGGTGTTGAGCGTTTACGTATCGACGGGTTTCCCAACAGCCAGATACAATTATCATTCAGCGCGGATGTTAGATATATCGGGCAGTCCTCGGAATTGACAGTCCCAATTAACCCGGAAGAGATTTTCGAACAGGGGTTCGATGTCCTAAAGCGCGCCTTTCAGGTGGCTTACGAAGATACATACGGATATATAAATGATGAGGCAAAAGAACTTGTGAATATACGACTAGCTGCCCGGGGTATTCGGGACAACCGTCTAAGTTTTAAGGGAATTGATTCTCAGGTTGTGGCGCTTGATATCCCGGACGAACAACGTTCGGCCTGGTTTTCGGTGACGGAGGATTATACACCGACACCTACTAGAGCACGGACAACAATTACGGACGGTTTGATTGTGGGTCCTACAATACTTGAATCTTACGATACAACGATCGTTTTGCCGCCGGACTCTATTGCGGCTGCAGATGGCTGTGGGAGTGTTGTCATTGATGTTCCTGATAGCGCGATGGTGTATTGAAAATGACCCCTGATATTGATCCAATTACCTTTGCTGTTATCAAAAATGGCCTAGACTCGATTGTTGATGAAATGGCGTATGACGTCATGCGCACTGCACGGTCCGAGATAGTAAAGGACGTGATGGATTTCTCTGCCGCAATTTGCGATGCATCTGGAAATATGATCGCGCAAGCAAAAACCGTAGCACTTCATCTTGGTGCTGTACCGGAGGCAATGGGCGTGGTGTTAGAACAATACGGTGATAGTCTCTCTCCGGGGGACGCAGTAATACTCAATGACCCCTATCAGGGCGGAATGCACCTCCCAGACATTTTTATGTTCATGCCGATATTTCATGGAACTCATCTACAGGGTTTTACGGTTGTCATATGTCATCATACAGACGTTGGTGGGCGTGTGGCGGGATCAAACGCCAGCGATTCTGAGGAAATTTTTCAAGAAGGGCTAAGGATCCCGGCGTTAAAATTTTTTGAAAATGGAAAAATAAATAACACTCTAATTAAGTTAATCGATTTAAACGTTAGATTACCAGATCGTGTTATCGGTGACTTGAAAGCGCAGTATGCTGCTTGTGGTACCGGCGCGCGTGAAATGAGCAAACTATTTGATCGTTATGGTGCAACGAGGGCCCAAATTTATTTCACTGAGCTTCTTAATTATGCCGAGCGCATGACCAGAGAGGAAATCCGGAAGTGGCCGGACGGGGTGTATGAATTCACGGATTATATAGACGATGACGGTTTCACTGACGAACCTATTCCAATTAAAACTTCCATTACAGTTAATGGTGATGGGGTAACAGTTGACTATACGGGCACTGCCCCACAAGTGCCTGCAGCTCTGAACTCGACTAAATCCTACACCAATTCCTGCACCTATTTGTCGGTTCGATGCGTCCTAAAAGGCGATATACCTAATAATGCCGGCGTGTTTCGGGCGATAGACGTAAAAGCACCCGAGGCATCTATCGTGAACCCGAAAATGCCCGCTGCCTGCGCTGCTCGGGCGTTAACAGGATATCGTATCGTTGACACAATGTTTGGTGCTTTAGCGAAAATCGTGCCAGATATAGTGCCGGCTGCGGGCGAGGGCGGTAATACGGTTGTGTCTCTGGGTGGGTATAAGGCCGATGGAAATCCATTTATCATTGTTGACATGATTTGTGGCGCTTGGGG
The DNA here is from genome assembly GCA_002937455.1 of Alphaproteobacteria bacterium MarineAlpha11_Bin1. The sequence goes on along the minus strand of PTJZ01000003.1, from coordinate 249,200 downwards.
CGGTCGACCGGATAAGGATGGGATCGAGGCCATAACAAATCCCTCGCAGAATCTTTCGAATACGCCGGTCGAAACAATGGAATCGCAACATCCCGTCCGGGTAGAAGAATATGCGCTTGTACCAGATAGTTGTGGCGCAGGTGAATTTCGCGGTGGCCTTGGCGTTGCTCGATCATACCGCCTTTTGGCGAGGGAGGCGGGGTTGCAACTGCGTGCTGACCGGATGAAAATCAGACCTTATGGGCTCGCCGGGGGTGGGGAGGCAAGCCCCGCTGTAAACGAGATTACAACTCATGCGGGCCACCACATCTCTCTGCCCAGTAAAATCAATAGAAAGTTGGAACAGGGCGATTTAATCCGCCATGTTCAGCCAGGCGGTGGTGGTTTTGGTGATCCACTAAAACGAGATCCCCATAGCGTCGCGCGAGATGTCTGGAATGCTAAAATTTCAGCTGCATACGCACGAGAACATCACAAGGTTGTGGTTGATCCTAGCACAGGTGTTATCGACAAAGTGGCAACTTTAGCACTTCGCCAAGTCAACTGAGACTTATTATCAAAAGCGATAGACGGATCTATCGTTTTTTTAGGAAATCCGAGAGTTAGTCCAGTGCTACAATGTTGTCAGCAGCGTTTCGGCCATCGCGGCTAGGAACTAGCTCAAACTCGACCTTTTGGCCCTCACGCAACCCTTGCAGTCCGGCCCGCTCAACAGCGGAAATATGAACAAACGCATCTTTCCCGCCTTCGTCGGGCTCAATAAATCCAAAACCTTTTGTGGGGTTGAACCACTTAACGGTACCTGTCGGCATAGTAACTCCTTAATCGACGTCTAATTATTTTAATCATTTATATAATTGATCTGTGCAGTCTTGACCTTACTGTCCGAGCGCTTCTCGTCATACGCGCTCTACGGCGATAAGAACGAGTAGCCAACATCAATCCCTCAAAGCTTAGCGTTTTTGTCGCTTTAAACGCAAACCCTTTCATAAAACGGTATACGGTTGTCTTAAAAAATGTTTTCCCGCTCATAATTGCCTCAATATTTAAAAATTATGAGTTTGTTCCGTCGCCTTTAGAAATTACGTATTTACGACGGAATTACCAGCTTTTGCCGCAAGGCTCTCGGCGGGATCGGTCAACCCGTCTGAAGGGCCATGAGGCAAAGGTATTCGATTAGGTCTACAAACTTTCAAAGTGTTTCGAACTGTTAGGACTCCACATCGATGTTGCGATAGTCATAAAATCTTGGCGTTCACGAAGGCCATCTCGCAAGTGAGGCGGAATTAATTCGCATAACTCGTGTTTAGCCGTTCCGGGTAACGGTGAATTAATTAGTTTTGCACCATTCATTGCGGTTGCAACACCGCTGGTGATGATCCCGAATGGAATGTCGCGGCGATCGTTAGGGTCAGTTGCCGTGATTGTTTTGCTTGCGGACACCTCTCCAAAAGCATCAAAATCTCGACGCCAGAAACGAATATTATGCTCTGTTTCCGCGGTATCCGCCGCCGTAGCGTATCATCCGTGTTTGCCTCCGAGGACAGTTATCTCCACGTTTCTTGCCTTCGGTATGTATAAAACCAAATCCTTTTAAACGTATTTGAATTTCAACAAAGCGTTCATTTCATCTGCAGAACAACTTTGCCTTGGGCGTGATTGGTCTCGCTTAGACCGTAAGCTTCGATTGCGTCGTCGAGGTAATATACGCTCCCAACACTGGGCCTAACGGCGCCTACTTGAATTAGTTCAACGATACGTTCGACGCCCGCTCGATCGTATTTAACCAAGGGGGTATCGACCCTAATATCCTCGCGCGTTTTTTCACTAGGGACCGGCTCCGCATTGAGGCAAACCATTAGGCCGCCAGATTTTAGAATGTCGTATGATCGTATATTAGTGTCTCCACCTAAGGTGTCATAGACTATGTCTATATTGGAGACGACCTCACGAAAATCCTGCGAGCGATAGTCTATTACCTTATCGGCCCCAAGATTCTCAACAAATTCAGTATTTGTGGGGCTTGCTGTGGTATACACTAGCGCTCCGCGGGACTTGGCATACTGTATGGCGAATGAACCGACGCCGCCGGCGCCGGCATGGATTAAAACCTTCATTCCGGCAACGATATTGGCGGTCTGCTCCAGAGCGGTGAGCGCGGTCAGTCCGACGAGGGAAATAGAGGCTGCTTCAATGTGGGAAATCTCGGGGGGCTTGATGCCTAGAGCGTTGGCTGCAACCGCAACTAATTCCGCATGGCTACCCCAACGGTCTGGTGGGCAGGTGCCGAAAACAGTATCACCTTTTTTTAGGTGATCCACGTTTTGACCGGCTGCGATCACTACGCCGGATAAGTCTCTTCCCGCGACATCCGGAAACTCAAGTTCAAACCGTCCACGCATCTGGCCAGATCTTACCTTCCAATCGATCGGGTTCAGCCCCGCTGCGTGCACTTCAACCAACACGTCGTCGGGTCCTGCTTTGGGATCTGGCATTTCAGCGATTCTCATACCAGAAAGGTCACAATAATCGTCGTAAATAAGTGCTTTCACGTCAGGAGCTTCCATAGGGGTTTGGGGGGAGTGAGATGCCAAATTGGCTGCGAAGGAGATCTTCAATCAGGTCAAAACACGAGCCATAGCGAATAACTTCCATCGTGCTAACATTAATCATTGTAGATGAATGATTGTATTGGTTCCATCGCATTAGACCATAATCGATTACGATATCAGCTACTGCAAGAATTTCTGATTCGATCTCTGAGGGGTGAAACTTGACACCTCGGAGTGATACATTCGCAGAGGAACCTATCGCCATACGGTTTTCGGCAAATGCCAGCTGCGCGATCTTTTCCATTAGAGTGCCGGCATTTAGTAACATTGCGAGTGTCCCGTTGTGTGTCGTTTGTTTTAATGTGTCGTCGGGAAGGTTTGCTAGCGATGGGTGATCCATAAGGACCGGGGCCGCGGTCCCCATCGGAAGATCCCATTCCTCCGTGATAGCTTCGACAATTAGACGGCGCTCATCAGGCAGGTCGTGCAGCTCCAAATGCATTTCTTTACAGCCGATGACGGCGTTGAGTTTTTCAGGTTTGCGCTTTTTTGCCGTGAAGATGCGCCAGATCGCCTCGGGCTCGCAAGCGACGATGACATACCCGACATGGGTCGGTATTACGCCTATCCCGCCATCCTTCAGAATAGCGTATACCCGTTGCGCGTCGGCGTCATAGTTATAAATAGCCACGATGAAAAAGCCCCGTTGAAGTTATTAATTCAATTATTAGTTAGTCGGTATCGTATCCCTAAGTGTGGTATTTGGATTTTATCCGATATCCGTAGGAATAGATCGAGAGAAAATTATGTCCACAGAACTTAGAGCGCCAAATGGTCTGCGTCGAAGTCTCGAAGAATTACCCGGCTCACTTATACGCCATATTGCCGAACCAAATATGGGTCGTGATGGATTATTGAAACTCTGGTTTGGCGAACCCGACGTGCCGACCCCGCAGTTCATCAAGGATGCGGCCACCGCGGCCCTTGACGATGATCATGTGTTTTATGCCAAAAATCGTGGCGTACCGCTCTTACGAGATACTATCGCTACCTATGCGTCGTCTTTGCACGGCAGAGATATAGATCTAGATCGGATTACGGTAACTGGTTCCGGAATGAATGCGATTATGATGGTGTCTGAGGCTCTGATGGCACCTGGTGATAATATGGTTGCCGTCGGTCCAATTTGGCCTAATTGTAAAGAGACCGTGCGCATCATGAGCGCAGAGCCCCGTCAGGTCGCTCTTAAATTAGGAGAAGATGGCCGCTGGAAACTGGATATCGATGAATTATTTGCGGCTTGTGATGGTCGCACTCAGGCAGTGTTTATCAACTCACCGGGTAATCCGACCGGGTGGGTAATGCCCGCTGCCCAGCAGAAATTGGTATTGGAAGAATGTCGCAAACGCGGGATATGGCTTATCGGAGACGAGGTATATATTCGGCTTGCTTACGAATCGAACCTGCCACTCGGTCGGGCGCCATCTTTTCTGGATATTGCTGATCCCAAAGACCGAGTAATCGTAATCAACTCTTTTTCTAAGTCATGGTCGATGACTGGGTGGCGTCTTGGATGGATCACCCACCCCGCTGATGCCGGCCAAGGCTTTGAGAAATTGGTTGAATATAATATCGCTAATCCCACGACATTCGTGCAATACGCTGGTGTTACCGCTATTCGTAAGGGAGAGCCGTTCATCAAAGAAACATTGAAGAGGTACCGGCAAAACCGCGACATAGTGGTCCAGCGCTTAGGGGCAATGAAACGGGTAACGTTATCGCGTCCTGAGGGGGCATTCTATGCATTTTTTGCGGTTGAAGGAATGAAGGATTCTGTTGCTTTCGCGCAAAAACTAATTGATGAAGTTGGTGTTGGCTTGGCGCCCGGTCTAGCCTTCAGCGATGATGGCGAGGGCTGGATGCGGCTTTGTTTCGCGGCTGATACTCCGACAATCTCCGCAGCTATGGATAGGCTGGCTTCAACACTTGATTAATTCGGAAAAGGCCTAAGTGCCGGGCCTTTTCAAAGAGTAAAACCCAGCCAGATATCTTTTTGTCTACTTCGCGTGTTTAAACCAACATAGAAATCCAAAACTACCGATAATTTTGGATTTCCTAGATAACCGGTGATGCGCCGCCGTCCACGTTGATTGACGTACCGGTGATATATCCAGCCTGATCCGAAGCCAAGAAACAGGCAATATTGGCAAATTCGTCGGTTTCGCCGATACGACCGAGCGGAATATTTCGCTTATTTGCTATCCGTTGGACGAAAACCTCATAGTCTAATGCGTCCTTTTCTTTTTCGAAGGCTCTTTCCCACTGGGCAGATTTAATTAACCCTACCATCAACGCATTAACTAGGACGTTGTGCGGTGCTCCCTCGCTGGCGAGTACTTTGGTCAGCGCCAGTCCGGCGGCCCGGGATACGACAGTGGGGGCACCGCTAGCGGTCGGTGCCTTAGCACCAATGTTGAGTACATTTATAATTCGACCCCATTTTCGCTGTTTCATTCCCGGGAGGGCAGACCGGCATAGACGCACCGCCGCCATCAGCTTGAGTTGTATATCTTCATCCCAATCGTTATCGGTGACCGTCTCAAATGGTTTTGCTCGTGATGTACCGGCATTGTTGACCAGAATGTCGATTTTTCCAAAGGCTTCTTCAACATCTGAAAATGCTTTGGCTGTTTCCTCAGAACTCAGAAGGTCGCAGGTGATGGCAATTACTTTACCCTTTCCGGCGGCTTCTACTTCTGCTTTTGCAGTGGTTAGTACGTCCGGCCGGCGGGCTATGATGGCGATATCAGCTCCAGATTGCGCAAATCGGATCGCCATGCCCTTTCCTAAACCCTCGCTGCCACCGGTGATAAGGGCTGTTCGCCCATCGAGTGAAATTTCCATGAAATCTGCTCCCTAAGCCGGACCTGACGCTGGGGCAGCTTCAGGCGAGGTGGGTTGAGTTTTGGTTAATAGAATTCCGACAATAATGAGGTTGATGCAATTGACAGCGACGCCGATAAGGAAGGGTAGGTCGTAGCTGCCAGTCGCATCGAATAGGGCGCCGCCCATCCAACTGCCAAGGCCCATCGCACAGGCCCCAAATAGGAAGACAATTCCGGTGCGTCGGCCGGCTTCTTGAGGTGGCATATATTCACGAATTATTACTGCGTAGACTGGAAAGATACCACCGTATCCGAGGCCAAAGCCGATCCCGACCACGTAAAGTAGGAAAGTTGTGTCTGCATATGCCAATAGCGCGAGCATAGCGGCCTGAAGTGCGGAAAAGGAAAACAAAGCCCACATTCCACCATAACGATCGGACAAAATGCCGACCAGGAGTACTCGGCTGAAAAATGCGGCCATAAGGGTTACGGAGAGAACCGTTACAGCGTCGGTCAGTGGCAGCCCCTTGTCAGTGGCATGCGCTACCAGATGGGCTAGGGGTAGAGCCATAGATACGCAGCAGCCGATGATTGCAGCGCATAGCACCATCTGTAAATGGAGATAGCTCAGGCTTGTCTCGCTACGGCGAGCGCCGCGCCGAGAATACGCGGTCTTGTTTGGTTGCTCCGAAGCCTCTGCGGCCTGAAGAACTGAAGTTTCCGGCGGTGTGCGGACAAAAATTAAACACATAGGTAGCATGATGCATCCGGCGATAATCCCGAATCCTATAAAGCCGTTGCGCCACCCCACCTCCGTTACGGCAATTCCGAATATTGGTGGCCATATGATCCCCGACAGGCTCTGCCCGCTAGCCACGATGCCCACTGCCATGCCGCGCCTTCTGTCATACCATTTTGAAATGTTGGCCATTAACGGTGCGTATAGACTCCCCTGTCCAAGAAAACCGAATAAAACTAGATAAACTGAAAACAGTTGCCATTGGACGTCAACGAGGGTGGTAAGGATAGATCCTGTGACAACCGCAAAGGTGGCTACGACTGGAAGTACGACCGCGCCCAGACGGTCGAGCAGATATCCCATTAGAATTCCCCCGAGCCCGCCACCGATAAATTGGAGCGAAAACGCCAGGGAGGGGACTTCGCGGGGCCAGCCGAATTCAGCAGAAAGATCCTTTAGCGTGACTGCGATCAGAAAAAGGCTTCCAGAACCGACAAATATCATCGCGTGGGAACATAGCAACACGATAAAACGAAATCGGAGGAGTGACTTGTGTTGGTCGGACATTGTGTATCTTAAGTCGTATTAGTCGCTGATAATATGTGGTACGAACCGGGCGTCGTCGCCGGTTATGAGAGTGGTATCTTCGCGGATACAAATACCGCAGGCCTTACTCGCGACTAGCCAAGATCCGATCATTGGGTAGTTGCCATCGAAGTCTGGAAGAGGGTGAAGCGCCTGAATGATATGACCCTCGGCTCCGTAATCTCCATCTACGCTAATAATCCGGTCGCCGTCTCTGAATATTTCCACATTAGCGCCTTCGCGCGAAAATAATGGCTTGCGTACAAAATTACCGTCTAAGGCAGAGGCCGCAGGATCGCCTTCGAAATAAGCCGGCAGCAGGTTGGGATGACCTTCGAACATCTCCCACAAAAGGGGCAACAATCCCTTATTGGAGAGGATTGCTTTCCAACCCGGCTCTACAAAACGGACGCCGGACTTTGGAATATGTTGCCCAAATTCCTCCGACATGAGCCATTCCCATGGATATAGCTTAAAGAGGTTTTCGATAAGGTTATCCTGAAGATCTGTGAAGCGACCCTCACCATTTACGCCTATGTCCTCAATATAGATTAATCGGGTTTCGAGTCCACTCTGTCGGGCGCAGTCCGCCAGGTACTCAACGGTTCCTTGGTCTTCATCGGAATCTTTGCAACATGCGAGGTGCAAGGTGCCGTTAATAACCATTTTGCTCCACGCTTGCGTCAGAGCTTCGTGCAAAGAATTAAATTGGTCACTTCCGTCCGGGATCAAGTTGAGTTCAACTGCCTGTTCGAGCCAAACCCATTGAAAGATCGCAGACTCATATAACGAGGTCGGGGTATCGGCATTGTATTCAAAAAGCTTTGCTGGGTTGCGCCCGTCATAGGCAAAATCTAGCCGACCATATAAATTTCTTTCCTGATTTCTCCAGCTGTTAGCGACAAAATCCCAAAATTCCTCTGGGATCTGCAAACGCTTCATAATAGTTTCATCCGACAGCGCGCGTTCGACCACCTCAAAGCATAGTTGTTCTATTTCCTCAGTCGGGTCTTCGAGGTCGCCTTCAATCTGATCCATTGTAAAACGGTAGTAGAGCCTTTCGTCCCAGTAAGCTTCATCTTCGGGGCTATGGAAACGAAACCCATGTGCTTCTGCGGTTTCGCGCCAATTTTCGCGCGGCTCAACCGGTATTCGGTCCATCTTTCAATCTACGACCTGAGTTTTAAACTTAGTTACGTCGCGAGAGGAGCTCATCCATCAGCCACCAAACGACCTACGCACTGTACTCCGTGCGTTAGCGCCGAACCCGCCACGCGATGTGGTGCGTGTCTTTGCTTTTGGGGTTTGGGTCGCACTTTGGGCAACCTTTGTTCTTCCGACGGTTGATCCGACGGCCATATTATTGGCGGTCCTAAAGGTTTTCGAGTTGCCAGCTGCCCTGTAAAGCGGTTGGCCCCGACCGCCGCCGGAAAGCATGCTTCCCATCATATATCCCGCCATCATAGGCATAAAAACACTGCCGCCAGAGGTCGTTCGTTGTGGAGCTACCTCGCATTTTTTCGTTCCGAAATCGGCCTCACAATCGCTCTGCGAAGTGTACTTAGGCGCTGCCGATATGTGTGTACGTTGCGCTTGTTGATAATTTGTCACGCATTCTTGTTGTGTGAACCCCAACTCGGTGCACTGTTTTACGGATTCGAATAAAGCTGTATCGAGTTTGGCCTCCTCGCAACCGGTGATCAATAACAACCCCGTTCCCATTGCGACAAGTCTGACGGATTTTGATCTTTTCATTGTGAACTATCCTGCGGCAGATTACTTTGGACCTATATAACACAGAATCTGTTCTCGGCGATCACGTGACAAAAATGGGGTTACAGTTTTTCTATGTATGTGACAGGCAACCTAATGGGAGGTTCCCAAATACAGAGCGGCGAGAGTGAGATTTAGCCTGCTATTCGGTCTTCGATTTGTTTACTAGCGTCCAATCCAGCATATAGCTTAGTCAAGAGCTGGCGGAGGGTTGCAAGCTCTGCTTTTGAGAAGTCATCAGTTGCTACGTCTTCAAGTGCGGCAGCCTTAGGTAGGATTTTATCTGTGACAGCGCGACCGGACGCACTTATTTCGATAGTGAAAGAGCGGGCATCTGAACCACGTGTGCGTTTTATAAGGTCCCTCATTTCCATTCTGTCTAGGACCCGCGACAAGGTGGAAAAATTAATGCTCGTTAGTTCGGACAGCGCTCCGACCGGCTGACCGTCACGTTGGTAGAGAGCGATAAGTACTCGCCAGGATTGGATATCGACGCCAACCTCATTGAGGGTTGGCGCTATGTCTGAGATAAAACGCTGACCGACCCGGTTGACCAGATAAGGTAGGTAGGTGCTCAGTTCCACGTCCAGTTACTCTGCAGCGACCTGGTAGCTCTCGAAGTTAGGTGCAACTTCTTCCATAAATTTGTGCATTTGATCCTTAACTAGGCCGTTCGGTTTTTTGCCAACGTTGAAATATAGGATGCATTCATCAATGCCCGCTGCTTCGACTTTTTTGAGCTGTTCTGTGATTTCCTCAGAGCTACCGAGTAGCACAGAATTTGATGAAAGCGTATTTTTGGTCATGTTGCGCAGAATCTCGTTAATCTTCATGAAGTAATGCATAGTTGGCGGCATCGTCGATGGATCGTCGGGGAAGGCCCTGAGCACACAGTGTTGGAAATAGTCTATCATTGCTTGACGTCCGAATTCGTCTTCCTCCGGCGTGTCAGAGATATGAATAAAATAGCTACACATCGCACGTCCGGGTTTTTTACCCGCTGCGACGCAGTTCTCGCGGTAACTGTCTACGGCTTTGTCCAAACTTCCGTATACCATCGCTGCTGCAAACGGCGCATAAATTATGTTATGCCCTCTTGCGCCTGCCATCTTGGAAGAAGTCTCAGAGAAAGATGCGACATAGAACGGTATAGGGTTCTGGATAGGCTTCGGTGTGATATCCATATTTTTAATGTTGTAGTACGTACCTTCATGCGACCATGGGCCGTCTTCAGTCCAAGCTTTCCAGACAATATCCATTCCTTCTTCGAATACCTCAGCGGAGGTCATAAAGTCGGCGCCGAAAGGGTGATATTCGTCGGCGTCGTACCCTCGACCGCACGCATAATCAACGCGACCACCCGATAACAGGTCGAGGGTTGCCCACATCTCTGCGACGTGGATTGGATGATGAATTGGTAGGACATTTACAGCCGGCGCAAGGCGTATATTTTTAGTTTCAGGGACGATGCTAGCTAGCAATATGTCGGGTCGTGAGTTCACTCCTAGACGGTCGAAATGATGTTCTCCAATCCAAGCCGAACTGTACCCCAGTTTGTCTGCCAATATTGTTTGTTCGCGGATTTCAAGAACGAAGTCGTTCGCAGATCTGGAATTATTCGGGTAATGGTTATCGGAAAGAGTGAAGTAGCCAAAATCAATTGTCATCTAAGTTCTCCCTAAACTAACCGTATACTGTATTAAGTTACTTGTAATTGCAAATAAAATGCTCGGGTTGGAAAAGTGATTTTATCCAATTCTTCGTTTTTTGAGGTTAAAGAGAACGGCCGTGGATTTTAATTACTTGCCAGGTAGGCTCGTATTTTAGTACGGCTAAGAACTAGCTGGGCTATGACCATATTGGGAGATATGTAATGACTGAGGCCGTTTACCGGGATTACGACGTCGATGAGCTATATGCGCAATACAACAACCGTGTGCAGATCAGTGAAGAGGCACTAGCAGCAATCAAAAATGACCAAAACCAGCGGTCGGCCGAATATCGTGCGAGTGCACCAAGAGGGTTTCTCGATGTAGCTTATGGTGATGATCCGCGGGAACGACTCGATATCTTTCTCCCAAAGTCCGATAACGCTCCGATGTTCGCTTTCATCCATGGAGGATATTGGCAATGGAATGATAAGGAGGGATTTGAATTCCTTGCCAAGGAATTAAATATGCATGGGGCCGCTTTCGCCAATATCGAATATTCGTTGTGCCCCAGTGTGACGCTCGCATCGCTGACTGAGCAATGTCGCCAAGCCATCGCTTACTTGTGGAAAGAGGCGGATAACTATGGTTACGATCGGGATCGGATAGTCGTTTCTGGACATTCTGCCGGGGGACATCTTACCGCAATGATGCAGGCTACCGATTGGCCGTCTGTAGATATAGATATGCCCACCGATGCGGTGGCTGGTGGGTTACCGATAAGTGGAATTTATGATCTTGAGCCGATCCGGCTAACCCCATTGAATGACGCGGTCCAACTTGAGCAGGGTGACGTGGCAGCTGTAAGTCCTATGTTTCTTCCCCCTCATACCCTCAGTCCTACAATCATCGCCTTCGGAGACGACGAATACGACGAATTTGATCGCCAGGCATGCGATCTCGCGAAAGCCTGGGGCGATGAGGGAGTGGAGACTTCGACCCTTAGCATGACGGGCCGCGATCATTTTACCGCGCTCAGCGCTCTAGCAGAACCGGATCATGATTTGTTCGCAGCTGCTTTAAAGCTTCTCAGTTTGCGCTGATCCAATTGCCGGACGTTGGTACAGTCTAGTTGACAGTCGTAAATTGGCTTGGCTCGAGCCCGGGAAGGGGTCTGGTACTTATTTACGGCATGGGCATTCCGGTGATTGGGAGGCGCAAAACCCGTCCATTTGGGATCGATACTGGCAAATTTGGAAACCTTATTCGGCAAATGGCAATTAGACTATATACGTTCGTTAATTATAGTATTTCGTAAAACTCCTATTTTATCGAGTTCGACCTCAATCGTATCGCCTTCACTCATGAATACCTGTGGGTCACGATAGACGCCGACGCCGCCAGTAGTACCGGAAACGATAACGTCACCGGGCACTAGCTCGGTGACGGTGGTAAGATAATGTATCAACTGTGGGATATTAAAAAGTAGGTCGTCGGTTGTTGCCCTCTGCATTTCCTCACCATTGAGCCGAGTCATAAGTGTTAAGGACCCCGGGTCAGTTATTTCATCAGCTGTAACCATCCAAGGACCAAAGGCCCCTGACTTGTAGAACCCTTTGCCGGGTACGAACTGACTGGTATGTCTCTGATAATCGCGGATTGACCCGTCATTATAGCAGGAATACCCCGCAACAACCGAAAGGGCATCTGCTTCGGAAACGTGGCGACAGGTTTGACCTATAATGACCGCCATCTCGCCTTCGAAGTCAAACATTTCAGATACGTTCGGTTTAATCATCGCTTGGGCGTGACCAACCTGCGAATTGGCAAATCGGGTAAAAATCATAGGCCATTTCGGAATCTCGCGGCCTCCCTCTAAAACATGGCTGCGATAGTTCAGGCCGACAGCAATGATCTTATCAGGGTCTGGGATCACTGGAAGAAATTCGATATCATCAAGACTATGATCGGGTGATTTACCCACGACAGCTTCCGCAATTATATTTAATGAGCCGGCGGCGATCGCCGCGCGCAATGTTTTTGGACCGCCGGCAAGCGGTTGCGCGTCAATAATCCCGGCATCGGTGATAACGCCATAAGATTCGTTGCCGTTTACTGAATAGGAAGTAATTTTCATGCCACACTCCGTTGAACTGATAGGGCATCAATAACGTTTGCGTCGTTATATGCAAGTGCGGTAATTCCGTCATAATTGCGCAGCGGACGAGACCGCGCCTAAGATTAGATAATATAATTAGACGGGAAATCTGCCAATGTCCAAACTACCAGAGATGAAACTTGCTCACGTCGGGATCTGGGTGCAGGATTTTGAGCGAATGAAGAATTTCTATGTCCGAATGTTTGGGTTTGGTATCGCTGATGAGGGTTTGCTCAACGGTAACCGCTATGCCTTCATGTCCCGAGATCCGAAGGATCACCATCAAGTAATTGTCGCGGAAGGTAGGAAGCCTGAGACAGAGCAGACAACCGTGAACCAGATTTCCTTCAAATGCGATAGTCTCTTGCAATTACGACAGGTCTACGATGCAGTAACGACAGACGAGGACGTTCAAGAGGTTTTCGTCACAGATCATGGGAATGCCTGGTCTGTCTATTTCTTCGATCCTGAGGGAAACCGGCTTGAGGCGTTTATGGATACACCGTGGTATATCAATCAGCCTCATCGCCACGGAATTGATTTTTCAATGTCTGATGAGGAAATCTATGCCGCATCGGAAGCACACGCAAAAGCCGATCCGACTTTTCAACCGATAGAGGACTGGCGAACCGAATTCAGGAAACGTATCCCGGCGAATGTTTGATATGTTTCCTTAAGCTTTTACTAATTTTTTTTCGGAATCCAGAAATGATTTTAAACGCGCTTTCCACGTTTGATTTCGACCTAGGTAGCGCTGCCGATATGCTTCGTGAAACTGTTCAAGACTTTGCGCGGTCCGAGATTGCCCCAGTCGCGGCGGAGATTGACAGGTCAAACGAATTTCCCATGGAGTTATGGAAAAAGATGGGGAGCGTCGGACTGCTCGGCGTGACGGTAGAAGAAGAATACGGTGGTGCTGGCATGGGATACCTTGAACATGTTGTTGCCATGGAGGAAATTAGTAGGGCTTCAGCTTCTGTAGGTCTTTCATATGGGGCACACTCCAACCTTTGCGTTAACCAAATCAGGCGTAACGGTTCCGACGCCCAAAAGATAAAATATTTACCAAAGCTAATCTCAGGTGAGCATGTTGGCGGTTTGGCAATGTCAGAAACCGGCGCCGGGTCTGACGTAGTTTCAATGAAGCTCCGGGCTGACCCCGCAGACGGGGGATATGTTCTCAATGGTCATAAAATGTGGATTACCAATGGTCCAGACGCTGATGTATTGGTTGTGTATGCCAAAACGGAAACAGGTGCGGGCTCGAGAGGTATTACCGCGTTCTTGATAGAAAAAAGCTTTGGGGGTTTTTCGACTACACAGAAACTAGACAAAATGGGCATGCGTGGATCCAACACCGCAGAACTTGTCTTTCAGAATTGTTTCGTCCCCGAAGAAAATGTAGTCGGGCCCGTTAACGAGGGCGTCAGAATTCTGATGAGTGGTTTGGATTATGAGCGGGCAGTTTTGTCGGGCGGCCCATTGGGGATAATGCAGGCCTGTATGGATGTGGTTTTGCCCTATGTGCACGACCGCCAGCAATTTGGTAAGCCAATCGGCGAATTCCAGCTCATTCAGGGTAAAATTGCCGATATGTATACTAATATGAATGCGTCGAAAGCATACGTATACTCTGTCGCTAAAGCCTGTGATCGAGGTCGGATTGCCCGGAAAGATGCGGCAGGTGCTATACTATACTCTGCGGAGAGGGCCACTGAGATGGCGTTGGAGGCGTTGCAAATTCTCGGTGGAAACGGATATATTAATGAATACCCGACTGGCCGCCTCGTGAGAGACGCAAAGTTATATGAAATTGGCGCGGGGACATCGGAAATTCGACGAATGTTGATAGGCCGGGAGTTATATTCTGAGAGTGCTTCAATCCGATAAAATACTTTAAAAAAAATCCATAATTAATTGAAAATAAGGCAGAAAATATTATATTTCCAATAATATATTCGTTGCCAACCTGCCATATTATTTTTCATAGATAGGTTTTCCGGAGCGGTGAAAAGTATCTCCGAGAGTACCGTAAAATATCTTGTTGGAACCTTTTATGGGCACATGAATCGCTTTTCCAAATTTGTTTCTGTCGCTTTAGCTGTCCTCCTAACCCTATACTCTGGACAGATTGTAACGGAGTAATTTATGCCAAAGTTGTATTCTGCTATCGACCCGGCCTCCGCCGATTTTAAAGCTAATGAAGCGGCAATGGTGGAGGTCATTGGTGATCTTCGCAAGGTCATGGCCGAGGTGCGTCTTGGTGGAGGTGAGGCATTACGGGAGCGCCATGAAAGTCGCGGAAAGATGTTTGTGCGCGACCGTATCGACGCACTTTTAGACCCGGGGTCTCCTTTTCTGGAACTTTCGCCGCTAGCTGCTCATAAAATGTATGAGGCCAATATTGCATCTGCAGGAATCGTGACCGGAATTGGAAGTATCGAAGGTCGCGAATGTTTGATTGTCGCCAACGATGCTACTGTGAAAGGAGGCACATACTTTCCGCTAACGGTGAAGAAACACCTCAGAGCGCAAGAAATAGCCCGAGCTAATAATTTGCCGTGTATCTATTTGGTCGACTCCGGCGGGGCAAATTTGCCAAACCAGGATCAAGTATTTCCCGATCGCGATCATTTCGGGCGGATATTTTTCAATCAGGCGACTATGTCGGCGGATGGTATTCCTCAGATCGCTGCAGTGTTAGGGTCCTGCACCGCTGGCGGTGCCTACGTCCCGGCGATGTCTGATGAGAGCGTGATTGTTAAGGGCCAAGGTACGATATTCCTCGGAGGCCCTCCCCTGGTAAAGGCTGCAACTGGGGAAATAGTATCGGCGGAAGAACTGGGCGGTGGTGAAGTGCACTCGCGGGTCTCAGGCGTGACGGATCATCTTGCAAATAGTGATAGAGAGGCTTTGACGATTGTTCGCCGTGCCGTCCGAAATTTGAACGTGACAAAATCTTCTGAAATCGTAATGGCCGATCCGATAGAACCAATTCTCGATCCCTTTGAGTTAAACGGAATCATGCCGACGGATTTGCGCACACCGTTTGAAGTAAGAGAAATTATCGGACGACTAGTGGATGGGTCGGAGTTCGAGGAGTTTAAAGAACTTTATGGTACCACGCTCGTGTGCGGTTTTGCTCGTTTACACGGTTATCCAGTCGGCATTATTGCGAATAACGGCATTTTATTTTCAGAATCCGCACTTAAGGGAGCTCATTTCATCGAGTTATGCTGCCAACGACGGATCCCGTTAATTTTTCTTCAGAACATCACCGGTTTCATGGTTGGGGCGAAATACGAGGCGGGTGGAATTGCCAAAAATGGGGCAAAGCTGGTTACCGCGGTTGCTTGTGCGAATGTCCCGAAGATCACGTTAATCATCGGAGGTTCATTTGGCGCTGGGAATTACGGTATGTGTGGGCGGGCCTACGACCCTCGGTTTTTGTTTATGTGGCCCAACGCTCGCATCTCGGTTATGGGTGGGGAACAGGCTGCGAACGTTCTAGCGACCGTCCGCCGAGACGGAATAGAAGCTAAAGGGGGCGATTGGTCGGCTGAGGAGGAAGAGACATTTAAAGAGCCAATCCGACAACGTTATGAAGCCGAAGGTCATCCTTACTACGCAACAGCACGCCTCTGGGATGATGGAATTATTGAGCCAGCTGAAACTAGGATGGTATTAGCTCTCAGCCTGTCAGCTGCGTTGAACTCACCAATAGAGGCGACTAAGTTCGGTATTTTCCGAATGTAGTAGTCTATTAGTAAGCCGGCACGATATTAAGTATTTTAGTGTATACTATACTTTATGTTCGAAAAGGTTCTTATCGCCAATCGGGGAGAAATCGCCTGCCGAATAGCGCGAACATGCCGAAAACACAATGTCTTAACTGTTGGCGTGTATTCTTCTGCGGACAGAGGAGCTATGCATACAACAGCGGTAGACGAAGCCGTTAGAATAGGTGCGGCGCCCTCGTCGGAAAGCTACTTAAATATCGGTGCGGTGATTGACGCCGCACTTCAGACGGGGGCACAAGCCGTGCACCCCGGCTATGGTTTTCTTTCTGAGAACTCACTTTTTGCTGAAGCCTGCGAAAATTCTGGCCTTGTTTTTATCGGCCCATCCGCAAAGGCCATCAGGCAAATGGGCTCAAAGGCAGAAGCAAAGTGTATTATGGCAGACGCTGGCGTACCCGTTCTGCCTGGTCGTTTTAAGTCGGGACAGGATGACCAATCACTGGCGGAGTCTGCAAAGGCCGCCGGCTATCCAGTAATGGTAAAGCCCCTTGCCGGGGGTGGTGGGCGGGGTATGCGCATCGTTTCTGCACCGGAAGGCTTGACTAAAGCGCTGGCATCGGCTCGGCGCGAGGCTTCCTTATCCTTTGGTGATAAATCGCTTCTGGTCGAAAAACTGATCGAGGGCCCGCGGCATATCGAGGTTCAAATCTTCGCCGACACACATGGCAACATAGTCCATTTATTCGAGCGTGATTGTTCGATTCAACGGCGTCATCAGAAGGTTGTAGAGGAAGCCCCGGCACCTAATCTTGAGGAGGAAACGCGTTCCCGGCTTTACGCCGCCGCATTGACCGCTGCGAAGGCTGTTGGATATGTGGGTGCCGGCACAGTCGAATTTCTTTTGGCACCCGACGGCAGATTTTGGTTTATGGAAATGAACACCCGACTGCAGGTTGAGCACCCGGTTACAGAACAAATTACAGGCATCGATCTGGTCGAATGGCAGCTTCGGGTCGCTGCCGGTGAAGCATTACCTTTGAGGCAAGAGGAGATCACGTCTACTGGACATTCGATAGAAGTTCGCCTCTATGCAGAAGACCCTGCGAATGGTTTTGCTCCAGGCTTTGGTAGAATTCCATACTTAGCGGTTCCGCGGGAAACCGATATTGTGCGAATTGATACCGGTGTCCGTCGGGGTGATGAGGTCACAGTTCACTATGACCCAATGATTGCCAAAATTATTGTAACAGAGAGTGAGCGAGGCGAGGCCTGCACAGCGATGGCTAACGCCCTTAGCGCTGTTCGTGTTGCAGGGCCCACTACGAATGAGAAATTTCTGAGGGCTATCATTAGCCACGGTGAGTTCCGGGAGGGCGGCGTCGACACGGAGTTTATACCCCGTAATTTGGATGACTTAACGCTGGTTGATGAGGCGCCACCGTCAGAGTTCATCGTTCTTGCTGCGCTTTCTGAGCTATCCCGAACTTCGGAGGGTGAGGATGACCAATCACCGTGGAAACGTTCTTCCGGCTGGCGGCTTGGCTCACCATTGAATAAAAAAGTAACGATTATGGAAAGCGGTAGTCCGCAAACATTTGTTCTGTCATTTGATGGGTTAACAAAAAACGGCCGCACAATAGATGCCAATGGCCGATGGATTTCGGAAACTTGCTTTGAAGCTATGATCGATGGTCAAAAATATAGAGCAGACGTGGTCAAACACGAGTCAGTTATAAACATCTTTTCGGGGGAGATGTTTGTGACGCTGTCGATCGATGATCCGCTTGCGTATGTGAGTGGTAAAGGAGGTGTGGAGGGTTCTCTCTTTTCTGATATGCCTGGCATCGTCGTCGCGGTATTTGTGGAGGGTGGAGAGAAAGTCACTGCGGGACAGCCCTTAATAGCAATCGAAGCAATGAAGGTTGAGCATACGATTCGAGCACCCGCTGACGGCACAGTTTTATCCGTAAATTATACAGAGGGGGATCAAGTTTCAGAAGGTGAAGAGCTTGTATCATTTACCCCGGATTGATAGCTGTCGGTAAAAGCTAGTCGTTGTGTTCAATCGGTCATCGGGAGCAAACCAATTTAAATACCTGTCTTAGAGGCTTATGATTTGTTTCTGCGGCATCGTTGAGAACAGTACTTCACGTCACCCCAAACTTTTTTCCATCGGCGCCGCCAACTGAAATGCTTACCGCAGACTGCGCAGAACTTTACAGGTAAGTTGGACTTTTTAATCATAATCTACAGAGGAGTGCCGCTAGCATAATTAATTGTTTGATAGACAGTGTTATGAATAAGCAAAAAAGTATTCGTTTGATAATATTCAAGTTATCTGCCGTCTCTGTGTTCTCTGGTATTCCTATTACCTCATCAGATTTTTCCAAGGCCAGAAATACCAAACCAAGTCACTACACTATGTTTAAAGATGGAAATGTCTTCATAGCTTTGGAAACGTACGTTGTAGTTATTTAGGTTTCATAATCGATGATGGGTATCGTTGCTGGAAAAATTTTTCGATAAAAATGGCTGGTAGCTGTGGCTTTTGGTAGGACGGACACAACCAGAGTTGGCGACACACCGACTGGTATTTTAAATTACTTTAATAAAAGTAAATAAAAAAAATATAATTTAAATAAAAGATAATTATTAGATTTAAAAATTTAAATATAAATTAATTTTTATCGTATTTGGTTTTTATAATTTTTGATTCTTTATTGAAGTATTCAATATTCAATTAGGGGTATCTTTTTTTAATGCTGGATTGATTCGTTAAATTCGGTTTTAACAAATATGTCATTGTAGAAAAAAATGGAGGAAACAATGTTTGACAGTGCGAGAGGCGCGATCAAATCCATAACGGAGATCGGAATTGCGCTCCTAGCCCTAGCCATCGTGGCGACGCTACTTGTTGGCGGATCTAACATGGCGTTTTTAGGGGACGTGGTCGGTAATATTATCGCCCTTGTTAAAGAACTGGGTAGTGCAGGTCTTGTTGGCCTGATTTCCCTTGGTGTAATTTTGTGGCTCTTCCGCCGCTAAATTAGTTAACCTCCCTCTCCCAACGATAATAAATCGATGCAGGCGGTAACAGAATTTCTCACTGCGGCCCGTGGAATAGTTTTCCGTTTTGTTGAGGCCGGCGTAGCAGTCGTTGCTATTATTGTTCTGGTTTATTTATTGTTGGGAGAGGCTTCAGGCTGGTACGTCAATTCAGTAGTCGATAATCTAGTTGTCTTGATAGAAAAAATATCCAGCCAGACCCTTGTAGCTATTGCTATTGTGATAGCTGCTTATGCGATTATGAGAGCTAAGCGGTAATATCACTGCAACGTCCTAAATTCGTCATTGTTGCCTTATTCGAATACAGCTCATTAAAAATTTGTATCGATGGTCCTGCAAGCAGCTTTTCTCTCGGCGCCCTTTTCTTACAACGTTAATCGTCTTTCCCAGATTTTTCTTTGCCAGCTGGAACTACATCCTTTACGGAACCGCCCCAACCTAAATGGGTGCAGTCAATGATTACGCCGTGGGGATCACGGAATTTCATTTCATAAAATGTATTTGGTGCATCTTCATCAGGACGCCCCTGAAAGTACTTCCCCCCGGCGGCTTCGATTTTTTTTTCGGTCTCCTCGATGTCATCAACCCAGAAGCCCATATGGTGAATACCCTCCCAGTCCTTGCCACGTTCGTCTTCACCCTCGACATAACCGGCCCATTCATCAGATTTATAATCCAATAATGCAACGGTGATAGTTCCGTCAGATACATAACAACCCCGGGCGAGGGGGGAATTTGTTTTGCCGACGCGCTCCATATCGAAGGCCTCGCAATAGAAATCTGCTGCTTTTTCGGGGTCTGGAACCGAGAGCGCAACGTGACGTAATTTGGCCATAAACTTTCTCCTTTTTTATCAAGGATTCGGGAAGGGTTGAATTGTTTTAGTATATAGACCTTAGAGTTGGATAGAGATCGAAGCAGGATCTGGGCCGGTAAGCTGAAACATTTCCATACAACGGGTGAATACCACTTTTTTTCGAATCTCAGGGTCAACGCCGACGAATGTTTTCTCCATTACTTCATCAGCATTCGGCCATACGCCCTGACCGTGAGGATAATCAGCTCCCCACATTAGGATATCCGCCATACCAGAGTCCGGATGTTTTAGTAACATTCCAGCCACATAATCTTCTTCGTAAGTAATGGTTACCTGACGTTTAACGTACTCGCTAGGCATTTCTTTTAGTCCGGTGTCGGCAAAAAGGCCCGGCCGCTCAACAGCCTGGCGATCCATCCATTGTAAGAGCATAGGGCCCCAACCGGCCCGGCATTCGCCATAATTATATCGCAACTTTGGGTGGCGCATGAGTGTTCCTGAATAAGCGAGCTGAGATATTGGCTTGGCGGCACTAAACGGCACGCAAGAGAAATACGCCATACGCACACCACGTTCGGTAGGCGGGTAAGGGGCACCCGCGCTGTCACCGATGTGGCTACAGACAGTCACATTGCCATCTTCACAGGAGGACCAGAATGGATCCCAACATTCGTGCCAGATTTCCTCGGCCATGTCGGCAACGGGAAATTCGATCGCTTTGCAGCCGGATTTCTTCATTCTCTCCAGCTCCGCAACTGCGGCTTCTGGTTCGAATACCGGCATGATCGGTAGCATCAAAAGCCGATCTGGATTGACGGTGTTTAATTCCATCATCCAGTCATTGTAGACCCGGTGCACCTCATGTCGAAGGGCGCGGTCATGAATTTCCCACTTGCGAACCGAAGCGTAGCCGACGTATGCCCATATCCCGGCCATGTCCATGTGCTTCAGAATTATGTCGGGGTCCGCCGGCGGCAGGGCGCCATCGGGTATGTCATTGGCGTATTCACCGTAATAATCCTCCAACGCTTTTCGGTTATCAGGGCTGTCCGCTGCGCCACCATCCCGACCACTAAATACCCGACCTTCCCATTCCCAAACCCAAACACCATTATTTTCGACGACTTTCGGTGCTGCTGTCCTGAATTTCTCGGCAACACGATCCTGCCAAAGTTTAGCCGGGATCCAGCGTTGGTCGATGTGATTGTCGGCGGAATTGTATTTGTAATTTGTCATGGCTTTTAAAATATCCCCAGAAATAACGCCGTCTACAGAAAAACGGCCTCTCCTAGAATGGAGAGGCCGTTTTTTGTTGTTTCTGATCACCGCCCTCAGAGTTTTGCTGCACCTTCATAAGAGAGCTTTGAGGCTCTTTTCACGACCTCAGGGCTTGTATTGGCGATTGCGTCGTTAACCACTTTTTGGATAGTCGCCGCATTTGCGGGAATTACACGTAGTTTCCGCTTTTTCGCATCGGCCAAGAAAGCTGGGTCCTTGACCATCTTTTCCCAGGCGGTTTGTAGGACCTTGATAGCTTCCTTTGGCGTTCCGGGAGGCGCAGCTACGCCCCTCCCGATTAGACCAAGTGATCCGATGAAGTTGAGGACATCGTGATATTTTTTATCAGTAACTTCCTTCATCATTGGAACATTTGGCAGTTCCGGGTCCTTAAAATGGCCAAGTTGAAGAACTGCACGTGCATACGGTTTGTCACCTTTGAACCAACGCTCGTATTTGGATTTCCAGAAAAGCCAGTTAAAGGCTGCGCCGCGGTTTTCGCCCTGTTCTACCGACAAGCCGGTTTTTGAGGATCCCTTGTAGCCGGTTACGATCTTCATCTTCGTACCCAGCATGTTATTGACCAAGCCTGGCATTATAGTTGAGGTTGAGGCAAGACCTGTGGATCCCATCGGGACAGATATATTCCGCATATCCTTCCAAGTCTTGACCCCGGTATCGGATCTCACGACCAGGATGACATTAGTTTGGTTTGCCGAGCCGATCCAAGTGAATTTACTCATGTCAAACTTCGCCTTTTTGGGACGCATCAGTTGGACGACGACTGCGCTATCTGGCGGGACGAGGTAGTTTAGACCATTCGCTGGCATGGCCTTGGCGGCATAATTAGCAGCTTTGAGGCCACCAGCACCCGGGCGGGACTCAACAATAATGTTTGGCTTTCCAGGGATATGATTTTTCAGATGCTCCGCGAACATTCTGGAGTATTTCCCGTAGGTTCCACCAAAGCCGAAACCGATTACAAATTTTATTTGTTTGCCCGCGAAGTCAAAGCCTTGTGATTGGGCGGGAGGTGCAAGCATTGCAGCGGTACCGAGTACCGCTCCAGCAAGCGCAAACTTAGAAAAAACAGTCATGATGCCTCTCTGATTATGATAAGGTGGACAACCCCAATTAGGCGGACATACCTAATACTTAACTCTAGTCCGATTTTTTAAAGGTTGAAAAGAGTTTTAGCGAGTTAGATCAGAAGTTGCAATCGAGTGAGCCCTATAACGCCAATTATCCGTGGCGTTTACACCATCAGGAAATTTTCATGTTGAAGGTCCGTATTTACAAACCCCGAAAAAATGCAATGCAGTCTGGTCGAGCCAAATCACGAGATTGGGTTGTTGAATTCGAGCCAGGTGCAAAGCCAAGGAACGATAGCTTGATGGGCTGGGTTGGTCAGGGGGATACGCGTAATCAAATAAAAATGCGGTTTTCCAGTCAGGAGGACGCGATTGCCTTTTGCGAGAGAAAAGGGCTCCATTACCAGGTCAGCCAGCCGAGACCACGGAAGATCAAGCTAAAATCCTATTCAGATAATTTTGCTCACAGCAGGAAAAAAAATTGGACCCATTAGAGCGGGCTATATGAATATTTTATCATCGCAATGCCTGATTGGTTGGGCATGCGGGCGGAGAAGCCCAAAGTTTTTTCTCTTCCATTATTCCAGTGTTGCTAGACCTCGAATCCCTCGCCGTAGAATCTGACGTCCGCGGACCCAGACAAGCTCTTTCCAGTCGGCCTCGTCGGGAAAGAGGGCTTTCCGGATCTGTTTCTTAATCGAACGACCTTGATCGCTCTCAAGGTTTCCCTTTGC
Source organism: Alphaproteobacteria bacterium MarineAlpha11_Bin1 (assembly GCA_002937455.1). Next base: position 226,133 of record PTJZ01000003.1, on the reverse strand, counting down.
GTGAAGCCAATTGTCTGCGATTAGCGGCATCAGAACGTCGCGAACTGGATAGGTACCGAATTCGACGGTTAGACTGGTAATTTCGGTCTCTGTCTCCGCAAAAAATCGGCGTAGGCCCGATCCGATCGTTCCCGTCAGTGGCGCAGACGGAGATTGGCCTTCTGAGGGGGCCTCAAGGCCGTGACTAAACCAATTATTAACTCGATCTCCATGATGGCTGCCTGGTCGGGTCATTCCTATAAGTTCGCCGGTGCCATACGGGCCAAGCCCCGTATGCCAATCGAGAAAAAGAATGTGTTCCGCGCCGACGACGTGATTTTCAACTATTTCCATAAACCGTCTATGAGATTTGGTTGGCTTCCGTCCGCCATAGAAAATCCCATCAGGATGGTCGTATTGGCCACCAGTCAGGACTGATTGTAATTTGAACGTTGAGGTCTTTGAGGCATAGCTCTCTAGTTCTTCGGTAGATTTAGAAATGGTCCTCGCATCCCAGACATCTGGCAGAATGAATGGATGAAGTTTGCTATACTCCGTGTTCCTTGGAGGGGGCTGGTTGTGGTCGATGAAGTTTCGATTTAGATCCACGTTCTCTTCCGTAACTCTCCGGAGCCAAGCGTAGCCATGGCAATTGAGGGCATGAATGAATACCAAGCGTATTTTTCTCGGTAGGATTTGCGTCTCTCCACTGTCGAGAAACCCCGAAAATATTCCAGACCCGCAAAAGCCCTCGACGCCGTGAGTCGCCGAGTTACATAGCAGAACGTATGGAGCGTCTTTTTGGCCAATTAGGGCTACATCGGTCGTGACTGCATTGCCCTCGGGGCCCCTAACGTTAGCACCGTAAACGTGCAAATCAGCATTCGCCTTCTCTGCAGCCGCCCTAAATTTAGTCCGGCCGTCTTCGTAGTCTGTGGGAAAATAATGCGATATGAACATTTCAGCAGAACATGACCAAACCGGTTGCCGCTGTCCAGCAGACCGAAATCGGCCACTATTTACCGGTGTATTAGAAGTACCGATAATCTTATCGTATGTACAAAACGGGTGGCTATTCCGTCGTATAATACAACGGTCAACGCCGAGTGCCATCGGCGTTACGACATAGGAGGTAATCGGATCGTGAAAAGAATACTAGATCGTTGTTCCCGGTCCGGAACACGTACGTCGAGAGTAACGCGCGTCGGTAAGGGCATTGATCTCTTAGATTGCCAATTCCACACCATTTTCAATTTTGTCGATCGTAATAAGAATATCGCCATTGGTGAAATCACCCACGCGGTAGTCCCTAACTTTACAGTGCCTTTCTTCTCAACGTGTTAGGAATACCTGTAACTCCCGTAACTCAGCATAATTTATGGTCCGTTTGCTATGTCCGTTAAGCGCTTGGCTTTAGAAGAACATTCTAATAATAATTATGTGAATAAAAGAGCGACGTGCAAACGTCTTATAAAATGTTCAGGAGAGGTAGCATTAAAATGTCATTAACGAAAACACTTGCTGCGGGGGCGATCGCCACCAGCGTTATGGTATTACTGGGTGTTTCGGGGACTACAGCTAAAACATTTAAGTTAACGGCAGGATCGAGTCATCCGCCCATAGTCCCTTGGGTTCAAGTTATAAAAGATCACGTGGTCCCGCAGTCAATGTCTCGGGTAGCTTCGGCCGGTAAGGGGGACAGTATCAAATGGACTCAAGCATATGCTGGAGCGCTTTATAATTTCAAGAACACTCTCGAAGGCGTACAGAACGGGCTGGCTGATTTAGGCTGGGTCGGCACTCTCTGGGAGCCGATTAAAATGCCGTTAATGAACGTATCATTCTACGCTCCGTTTGTGACAGGGGATGTAAAGGTTCTGAATTCAATCGGTGAGAAGCTACATAAAGACGTGGCAGCGATGAAAAAGGCCTGGGATAGGCACAATCAAGTTTATCTTGGTATCCAAGTCGCCGATACATACAACATTTTCACCAAATTCCCGGTGAAATCAGTTGCGGATCTTAAAGGTAGAAAATTGTATGCTCCTGACGCACTTGCTGGTTGGGTAAGGGGAACCGGCGCAGTTGCAGTAAATGGTGGCCTGCCGGTGTACTATAACGGTGTGAAAACCGGTGTAGCTGACGGCGGTATCTCGATTACGACCGGGATGTTTCCTTTTAAGCTCCACGAAGTGGGCAAGTACGTGACAGTAGTTGATATGGGAGGGCCGATATCCGGTGCCATCACGATGAACAAGGACACTTGGAATTCCCTGCCAGCTTACATGCAAGATATTTTTATGAAGCTTGGCGGCGAGTATTCCTCGAAACAGGCGGCAATCATTGAGAAAAAAGCCGGTTTATTCCTTAAACTAATGGCCAAACAGGGAGCTATCGTTACTACCCTGCCGGCGGCGGAACGCCGTAGCTGGGCAGCTGCGATGCCGAACCTTGCCAAGGAATGGGTAGATGCGAACGAAAAGAAAGGTATTCCTGCGAGGGTAGTAATGAAAACCTTTATGGATGTTGCGCGAGCGTCGGGTGCCAAACCATTACGGAACTGGGACGAAGGCCTCTGATCGGACCTTCTAACGGACTTAGCGGGTGACAGACCCCGCTCAGGCGGGTGACGGATCGGGTAGAGAGACGGTGATCGGTCTGCCTGTTCGCCTTTTCATCAGCCTTACTAATTTGATGAATAGTGTCGGCACCCTGTGGGTGTTCGGTATGATGCTGATCATCTGCGCCGATATTTTCGCCCGGAATGTTCTTAACCATCCGCTGAATGGCGTTCCTGAAATAATCGCTTTTTCTATTTCCGGTACAATTTATTTACAACTTGCGAATACCCTGCATGCAGGGAAGTTCATTCGTGCAGAACTACTGATTGAATGGCTTGAAATTAAGCGTCCCTTCGCGGGGCGTGTATTCAATGCTATTTTCAATTTATTTGGGATAGTTGTTTTTCTTATTATGGCCCAAGGGTTTTGGGGTGAGTTTTCGGATGCATGGGCCGAAGACGAGATTGCTGGCGTGCCCGGTGTGGTTACCTTTATCGTGTGGCCGTTTTATTTAATTTTGCTGGTTGGCGGAATTGCAACCAGTATCGAATTTCTTTTGCGCTTCATCCGAGAGGTTTCTGGAGCAGGCCGAACTTTTCGTAAGGGCTTAGCCGGCGTTGAGGGTGTAAAGGGAGGCTACGGTTGGCTGTTAGGGTTGGCGGGGTTTGCCATCATTATATACTGGCTTACATCCGCCGATCTCTCAAATGCGCAAATCGGAATTCTGTCCATAATCTTCATGTTAATCCTGATTTATGCAGGAATGCCTATCGGAATTGCTTTAATAGTCCTCGGTTTTTGCGGCATCTGGTTGATGAAGGGAAACACCGTTATCGCTGAAAGAATGTTACCGCAGGCCGGTGCGGAATATATGAAGAACTACTTTTTTGGTGTGGTTCCGCTTTTTGTGCTGATGGGATTACTTGTGGCCGCGACCGACGTCGGTAAGGATACCTTCCAAGTGGCTCGATGGGCGCTTAGACGGGTTCGGGGAGGGCTCGGGATAGCCACAGTCGCAGCAAACGCCGTATTTGCTGCGATTACAGGTTCCTCTATCGCATCCGCGGCCGCGTTCACCCGTGTCGCTACGCCGGAAATGATGGCGCAAGGATATACGGCACGATTTTCTGTGGGTGTAGTGGCTGGCTCTTCTGTTCTCGGGATGCTGATACCGCCGAGTCTTCTTTTTATTGTATACGCCTTTATTGCGGAACAGTCAGTTGGCGTTTTGTTTATTGCAGCCTTAATCCCCGGGCTTATCCTCGCGGTCGCCTTTGCCCTTGTCATACTTGGCATGGCTACTTGGAAACCGGAGTGGGTAGGTGACGTCAAAGTGATGCAAGACCAGACGAATGGTGACGAGTCGAGTAGATCAGCGTTACTAAAACTTTTTCCGATTTTCAGTCTCATGGTTCTGGTGATCGGTGGAATTTATGGTGGTATATTCACTCCTACTGAAGCAGGCGCGGCAGGTGCATTTGGTGCGCTTTTGATTGGACTCATCAGACGAAAACTGGACTGGAAGACGCTTTGGGGAGTCCTTGTGGAAACGGGCCACATCACGGTGTCCATTCTATTTCTAATTCTTGCCGCAAATATTTATTCGCGCATGCTAGCGCTATCCGGTTTACCGCAGCAGATGGGAGGTTTTGTGGGGGACAGCTATACCCTTTTTATAATCGCCTATGTATTAATTTTGATTTTGCTTGGCATGATCCTCGACTCCATCTCAATTATGCTAATCATTTTGCCGTTGGCGCTTCCGTCTCTTGCAATGTTTGGCGGGGATCCGATTTGGTTCGGGGTTGTAACGGTGATTGCCGTTGAAATTGGGTTGCTAACCCCTCCATTAGGAATCACGTGCTATGTTGTGAAATCTACTTTGAATGACGACCGGATAACATTGAACCAGATTTTTCTGGGAGCGATGCCATTTGCATTCGTTATGCTTCTGGTAACAATCTTGTTGATTGCAATCCCCGATCTTAGCTTGGTCTTTACTTAGTGCTCTACCAGGGAATTTCTTTACCAAAACGGTCGAAGAATTTTCCTGTAAATCTTTCGTCGAGACCTTCGATAGTAATCTTAAGATCATTGGCCACCTTAGCGGCGGGTGTACCGAAACCACCGGTCATGCCAGTTGCAACAATCCCGGGGTGGAGGGCGACGACGCATACACCTTTTTTACGAAGCTGAATGGATAGGTTCGATGTCAGCATATTTTGTGCTGCTTTTGACATCCGGTAGCCATAGTCATCGCCGGTTTCATTGTCGTCGATCGACCCAAGCCGGCTGGAAATATTTATTACCCGAGACCCTGTGTGCAGAAGTTGTTGGAAAGCGAGTACAATGTTGAGTGGGCCAAGGGCATTGACTTCGAATTGCAGACGGAGGGCGGCGAGATCTATTTTGTTGATATCGTCTTTAATCATTATCCCTGCGTTATTGATCAGTATGTCTATTGGAGTATGCCCGATTTCCTTAGCGACTTGATCGATGACCCCGGGATCCCTTACGTCAGCTTTGGCGTAGTTAACGTGCGGGGCCAGCGCGTCCAACTCTGCTGACGATTCACGGCAGATTACAGAAACAATATCGCCGGCGGCGGAGTACGCTCGGGTTAGCTCGAGGCCTAGTCCAGTTTCGCCACCGGTTATGAGAACGCGGGACATTTTGTCAAATTGCCGTATATCCGCCGTCGACAATAAGGTCAGTACCGGTCATGAAGGCGGCATCATCGCTGGCTACAAAAAGGGCGGCGCCCGCGATATCATCCGGCTGGCCTAAACGTCCGATTGGATGGCCAGGTGTTAGTTTTTCGCGAATTACTTCGATGTTTTTATGACGGGCTAGAAGACGGTTGGTTTCTATAGCACCTGGCGAGATCGTTACCGCCCGAATATTGTCCTGTGTAGTTTCGACAGCGATTGCTTTGGTAAGCTGGATTACAGCACCCTTTGTTGCATGGTAGGCGGGGCGGCCCGGAGTAACCACACTTCCAAGCTGCGATGCGATATTTATAATTACACCTCCTCCTTTGGCTCGCAGTTCGGGAATTACGTATTTGCACTGGAGAAACATGCTAGTTAAATTTACCCGAATTGCTTCGTTCCAGTTCTCGATTTCTGTATATTCCGTGGGTGCTGTCGGATCACGGCTGGCAGCAGAGTGAACGGAAATATCTAGCCCTCCTATCGCATTGGACACTTCGCTAACCGCCCATTTTGCTCCCTCAGGATTGCTTATATCGATGGCGATTGAAAATACCTGGGCGGTTCCGGGTCCGTCTTTCAGTTCGGCCACCCGGGCTTCGATTGCCTTCTCGTCAACGTCTACAATACCGACCGCCGCGCCCTCTATGTGAAATCGCCGAGCAATCGCTCCGCCGATTCCGCCCCCACCGCCAACGATAATTGCTTTTCTCCCTGTAAGTTTTCCCCCCATGAGTTTCTCTCCCGCGAGTAATTATTCCTATGAGTTAGCTACTTTATCTATCAGCTAAGCTTGCTTCGCAATCTCTATGAGTTCATCTCGTCGCAACGCGATTGAAAACGTGGTACAAACTTGTTACTTGGCGCCCGTAGCTCAGCTGGATAGAGCAGCGGATTTCTAATCCGCAGGTCGGGAGTTCGAATCTCTCCGGGCGCGCCATCTAATTGCGAACCTCTTACGGAAAAGTAAAATGAAGGTACGTAAATTCCTCAGCGTCTTTGTAGCATTTTTGATTTTAATGAGTGTTTCAGTTTCAAATGCCGAACAGCCACTCGATATCAATTATTCGCGCGCTGAGTTGGAGACGATGTGGCGAAAACGTATTCAGTCGTTTTTGGATATTGGTGAAATTCCGTTGATCGATTTGCAGTCGAGTCTTAAACGCCAGGATGGAGAGGCTTATCTTAGTAAAGCGATACCGGTGATGGATGAAGTCGGCGTTGCGTTGATGGCTTTTGATGGATATCAGGCGCGTAGGAATAGTAAAAAGCAGAAGGGTTACCGCTGGGGCTTTTATATCCACAAAGTTGTAAACTCGTATCCCAACCGTTTTCTGCTTGCTAGCAACGGCGGCACAAATAAGAACTGGGTGAGGGGTAAAAATAGCTTTATTAGCCAGACTGAAAAACATATACGGTCCGGCGCCTATCCAATTATGGGGGAGTTCGAATTCCGACACTATATGTCCCGTCGGCAATGTAGAGCGGGCAATACCTTCCGTGATGTTCATGTTCCCATAGAGGGCCCTAACGCACATCGGCTGTTCCAACTTTCAGCAGATAGCGCCGTCGCATTTGTTATTCATAATGAACCGGAGAATTTACTCCTTAGAGGGCTCGAAAGAATGCTGAAGGCGTATCCGAGTGCCAAAGTCATACACGCCCATTTTGGACAAATCCGGCAACCGAAGAAACAAAGTGACTTCACTGCCGACAGGGTAAGACATCTTTTGCGGAACTACCCCAACCTCTACTTTGACTTAGCGACAGGTCGGCCTGGAAGAATCTATAATTGTTCCGGTGAAGAAACTTTAGATACCATAATTTGGCGGCGCGAAAGTGATCGGCAGTTTCCTGATCTTGCTGATCAGTGGAAGGAGATAATTATCGATTTTGCAGACCGTTTCGTTGTTGGTCTTGATTATGGAGGCGGTCGAGGGCCGCTTGACAAATTTATTAGGAAAAGAGTCCAAAACATTCGGCTAATAATGCGCGACCTGCCCGATGGAGCGAGGCATGCTATTGGTTATCGCAACGCTTGGAAGCTGTTAACGGGTAGGTCCTGGAATAGTAAGAACCCGATATGAGAGAGTTTTTAATACGGCGATAAAGCCTTTAATTTAAAAACAATTGGAGAAGAATGCCTGCCACGAAACTCATAGAAGCCATCCAAAAATTTACAATAAAGCAGGAACGCTAATAATCGAAGAGCTATTCGAAGATAATTTTTCTGTCTCTTAGTGGACAAGGTTCCAGTGATAGAATAATCAGGCTGACCAACATTAGCGCTTTAAGGTATCTCGTTTGATTCTCGAATATTTTTCCAAACTTTCACGCTATTCCAAATATGGAGTTTGGCAATTTTTCATTGGGCACAAATCCTTTCAAAATTTTTCATAGTTTTGGTGATTGGCGTTTCATTTTCTGTCAGCTCGTTAGCAACAAGTTTCAAATTTAAAGTAGCCGGTATCTCTAATTTAGATATCCATGCGTCTGAGGGCGCGCAGTCCAAAGCAAATATTATCGCTATTATTGGGGGTAAGGGGCTCAGAAACCAAGATGGGAGAGGTAATAATTTTCTCATCAGGCAGCGCGTCGTATTCTTCGATGAAAATATTAATTTTTATCTGTTGCCTAACCGCTCAAGTAGACAAAAGGCGGGTTACCAATACCGTGCTAGTCGAGAACGTTTGGAGGCAATATGGGAGCTTGTAAAGTTCATTAAGCGGCGAAACAATCGACCGATCTTTATCGTCGGTTTCAGCAGAGGCACTGTAGATGCCGGTGCATATTCAAAAACATTCCCTAAAACGATAGACGGAGTTGTTCTAGCTTCCGGGATTTATACAAATAACTCGGCGAAAGCAGTCAATTATTCGATGGAGATCATCATCGGTAATAGTATCGACGTCCCAATATTAATTGCACATCATTCGAAAGATGAATGCTCGGTGACGCGTTATAAATTTGCAAAAGTTTTTTTTGATCAGGTTTCTGCACCTCGCAAAAACTTTTTGAGGTATATCGGGGGTATTCCCAGCGGTCGTGGGTGCGGACCTTTTCACCACCATGGTTTCGAGGGTATTGAACGGCAGGTAGCTCTAGAAATCGCCGATTGGATTCTCTTTCAGAGCACAAACTAAATTCTTCGACTCCGAGAATAGGTTGATTAACGAACATTTTTTGGTTTAGCGGAAATTGTCGACCATGGATGAGGAAAAATCCGAGGGGCAGTCTGATCTATTTTGGATAACGGCACGTAAAGAAAATACCCTTATCTAGTAACCTCAAGGATTTTAATGAACCATGTCGAAAAAATTTTCACATCTTTTGATTGCGTCAACTTTAATTGCTGCATTTTCTAGCTCAGCTCAGGCAACAAATCCGGACTCCTCGCCCGTCAAGGTCGCGACTGAGGTGCATGCTGGAGCCGACTTGGCAGCGGCTCACAACGCTTCGATTTTGTTTTCGGGAACAACTCGGTTTTTAGGTTCAGATTTTCTTACCTCTGCTTCCGTCATTGAATCAAACAGGGTTGGAACTCACGTGGGTGTCGACATCGCCTCGGCCTTCGCTTCGCACGGTCAAATCAAAAAAGGAGACCGGCTATCGGCAAGCATTGAAGCTGTTTCGACAGTCAGGATGTAGGCCTTCGGTCACACGAAGAAAATAGTGAAGTAGCTGGGGGTCTTACTCGTCTTTCGGAAAAGCGTTTCGCGACAAGACCCCCCGCTATTCAAAACAAAAATTCAATGAGAATTTCCACCAACAATATTGGTACTTTCCTTTTAACCCATATACTTTTTTTAATTCGGGCTGTTCGCACTTTATTTATAAAAATTAGGTAGACTATTTTGATAGAATTAATTGGCTTTCAAAATGGAACGTAATCCGATTATTATTTGTTTTCGGACTACGACTTCCTTCGATAGGTAATTGTCAGTTTATGCTTTTAGCTGTTTCTACAAACGAGGGAGCAGGCGCTCACGCTTTTGTTTTTAACTCGTTAAATGGCCAAAAACTTCCACTATCTGATTTCAAAGGCCACGTTGTGCTAATAGTTAATACAGCATCTCGATGTGGTTTCACTCGTCAATATAAAGGCCTTGTATCGCTTTGGCGGGCATACCGCGACCGAGAATTTGTAGTGTTGGGTATCCCTTCAAATGATTTTGGTGGTCAAGAGCCCGGAACAACGACAGAGATTAAAGAATTTTGCGAATTTAATTTTGAAGTAGACTTTCCAATGACTGAAAAAAACCATGTCATAGGTAATCAAGCTCACCCCTTCTTCAAATGGGCCGCTTCAGAACTTGGCGTGATTGCAAAACCGAGATGGAATTTCCATAAGTACTTAATTGGGCCCGACGGCCGGCTCGTGGACTGGTTTTCCTCACTAACCAGTCCTTCAAGTAAACGCGTGATCAAGGCAATTGAAGCTCAAATCATGCTAAAGGAAAAATTGATTTATTCTCAAAAATAAAATCAACCTATGGGGCAAGTCATCTCGCTGTTAGGTCTGCTTGTTCTGACCAAACAAATGAGGCTCGAAGATGCCCGGAGGCGAATAATTGGAGCCACTCTAGTTGATGTATTTGGGCCTAAACCATACAAAAAATTTAAAGCCATCCTTTTCGAGTACGTCAGAGCGACTGGGGGCGGTTTGTGGGTGCGTATTTGAGTGCCTGGGCCGTTAACCGAGGTATAACATAATTGACTTGATAGTGTGCTCGACAGCTACGCCTGGCTCGCAAGGCTATCGTTAGAATGTACCTCGGCAGTAGGCTTTAACTAGGTGGATCTTATTAGATAAATCGTAAAAGTGGATGCAGCTTTGGGGATGCATAGATAACTCAGTATATTTGAGTGTTCTACAATCAGTTCGAAAGCGGATTAGTCGCTCTGGGACATCGATACCGCGGAGCACAACCATACTGACGTATAGATATCTGTCCGTTGTGATGGAGCCGATAGTTGGAATATGGTAAGTAAAATTACGATCAATTACTCTCTTGCTTATTAGGGTCCGAGCAGTCTCCAGAATTTGTTCCAACTTTATCGGTTGGATTTTCGGGACCAAAGTATTGTTTTCGCCGCTAGTTTTCATCCAATTTATATTAAAGAAGGGACTTATAATTGCTGATAAGAGAGCTCTGATTCTAATTAGTGGGCCGCTAATCCGCTACCCAGCCGCGCAAAGGTATGGGTCAAACCTCCTCCTAATGAAATTGGCCGAAGTATTTAATATAAATTAATATGACTTATGTTCGTTGCCCCATTTCCACATAAAGTCGTTTGATACTTAGCTATGTTTCTTAACGAGATTCAAGTATGGAACCGAAGATGAAGTTAGATTTTCACTCGCTTTAGAAGCGCTTGGCTCCGGTAAACTGTCCGCACCCAAAATTTCGTGGATGTCGGTGGCGACTGTTTGAAGTACTCTGCAATAAATTCCCGTCAACCGCTCCAACTCGCGCCAATTAAATAACTTTTCTATTTCCTCTGGTTGAGCGCCGCATTTTCGGAATAGCAACCATTCTATAAGCCTAGCTGATGCATAAATTTGTTCTTTTACTCGTCGTGGTTCGCCAGGGCAGACCTCAGATAGTTCGTTAGTTTTGTATATCTCCGAGAAAAAGGGCATAAAGTCGAACAAATCTCTTTGCATCTCAATGTGAAGTTTTACGGCGCGGGCGTTTTGCGCTCCTAGCGCATCGTTCGCAGTTTCCTCTAAATACTCGAACGCCCCGAGAACGCAATTCTTCCACGGCCGTTCTATTTCGTTAATTTTAGACCGCAATTTCGAAATTGTGGAAACAAGGGCGGAGGCGTAATGGGCATCGACTAAGGTGTGGTTGGTGTCATCCATTTTTCTGCATACCCGGTTTTAGTTTGAAGACGAAGCAAAGGTAGTAATCGACCTTCGATAAGGTTACGATTCTCAGTTTTATTGAGCCGAATGCTTGGCACGGGCGCCCAATTGAATATTAAACCTACCGTATGGAGAGGTTATATTTTTGATGCCGCAGCCACTTAATCGACATAAGTCGCAAAGTCTTTTAGAAAGCGGGCTGCTTTTGTCTTATCGTTGGACAATAATTCGAGTACATCGTCTCGATTGAGCATCTTGGGGGTATCAGTGATTTTTGTTAGTTCGTCGAAGGTTGATTGTATAAATGCCATAGACCACTTCGAAAACAGGCGTTCCTGATCAAGGTATTCAGCGATAATTGCGACCGCTTCATGACGGCTATCGTCGCAAATTGTTTCGAAAAGGTTATGAACCTCTGTCGTAGGTCCTTCCAACACCTGGATAAACACACCGTTTGCGAAAACTAAAAGTCCAGTTATCCCCCTTGAAGGATTATTGCGCCGCGAGACCTCGAGTATGGCATCCAGGTCAGACTGTTTTAATTCCGGCTTGGAATTAGAAAGATACATTAATTGAACGAAATCTTCTGACATGTTTTGTATCCATCTTTGAGAAAAAGGTGTGCCAACATATACTTGATCGATGCAGTATTGAACCCACCCATAAATCTTCTTTTTCCTCAATAACTTATTTCCAAGTCGGTAATAAATTATTGATCGTCACCATCGAACGTAAAACGCCAGTTGGTGTCTGCCGCTATAATTCGACCAGCACCAGGGGTGGGGAAATGTGCTGGCATTACTAGGACAGGAGATCCCGAATAGGTTTCTAGAAAGCTACGTCGCGTCTCTGCGGATTGGGCGGGGTCGACACAGAAACAACTATTCCAATGTGGTTCTGCGCATTGCAATGGATGATGCATAAGATCACCCGTCATAATAGCTTCTGGGGTCTCTTTTCCAATATGTACGCTGACATGTCCCGGCGTGTGACCAGGCGAGGGAGATAACCTCACCCAATCATCAATCACATGATCACTCTCTACTAGTACGCTCAGGCCCGCTTCTAAGATGGGGAAGATGCTATCTTCTTGATATAAATCTTCACTGAATTCCAATGACTTAAATTCTTCTCGCCAAAATTCCCACTCATTTTTTGAGAAAAGATAGTTGGCGTTCGGAAATGTAGGGACCCATTTCCCGTCGATGAGGCGTGTATTCCAGCCCACGTGATCCACATGGAGATGAGTACACAATACGTAATCAACCTCTTCCAATCTTATGCCAGCCGCCATGAGATTTTCCAGATAGGGCCAGTTTTTTTTATGATACCTCGGTTTTTGTGGGCGTTCCTTATCGTTCCCGCTGCAAGTATCCACGAGGATGACGTGACTTGGAGTTCGAATTATGTATGTGTGGAAGGCAAGTATAAGCAGCCCTGTTGTAGGTTCCTGAAGTCGTGGTTGTAGCCACGATTGGTGATTACTGATTGTCTTGGGATCGGCATTTGGAAACAAAGCTATTGGATCAAGGAGTGGAGCTTCAAATTCGATAACCCGAGTTATCTCAACCTCTCCGAACTTCCAGCGCTGCATTTTTGTCTCCGTTATTAATAATCTGGTAGTTTATATTTTGTGATAGGGATTAAATACGCTCAAATGAAAGTTTTGTTATCTATGGAGGGATTTGTGAACTTTTTGCGATGGTTATTGGGCCGATTAGTATTGAGTTACGACGTGTTAACCCGTCCGAAACCTGTTTATCGAAGTGTTAAAGAGCAGGCTGAACTTGATGAGAGGACTAGCAGATTTGCTCTTTATCAATTCAATGCATGTCCTTTTTGTGTCAAGGTCCGTAGAGAATTAAGGCGAAACTCAATCAAGATTGAGATTCGTGATGCGCGTAAAGTTAAAGCGCATAAACAGGCTTTGATTGAAGGGGGCGGTCGATACAAGGTCCCGTGCCTACAGATTTCAAACGAGAAAGGTGAAGCAACTTGGCTGTACGAGTCTGATGAAATCATCACCTACCTGAAGAATGAACTCAACATCGCCTGAGCTAGATCGTCGAGGGCAACCTTCTTTTGTTTGAATAAACAGGATTTTGGGAGGTTTTCCAATTGTTGTGACCCGCCGCTTCTACTGCTAACGTTTTCCAAACAAGAAGGCGGGGGGGGAGTCGATGACTGAGTTCAACCAAACTGTTGATTATATTGTCGTGGGGGCGGGGTCTGCCGGATGTGTGCTCACTCACCGGCTCAGCGAAGATAGTTCAAACCGCGTTCTAACGCTGGAAGCTGGTGATCGTGACAAAAGTTTCATGATCCATATGCCGCTTGGTGTAGGCCAAATATGGCATGACCCAAAATATAATTGGTCGTATGAGTCTGAACCTGAGCCCCATGTAGATAACCGACGATTATTTCATCCTCGGGGTAAGGTTCTGGGTGGATCGTCGTCAATTAATATGATGGCGTATGTTCGAGGTAATCACGCGGATTATGACCGATGGCGCCAGAAGGGTATGACTGGTTGGTCATTCGATGACATTTTACCTTATTTCAAACGAGCGGAAGCTTTTCAGGACCGGAACGATCCGTATCACGGTTCCAATGGTCCATGGAAAATCAGGACAACGGATACGAAAGATCCTATATTTGAAACGTTTTTTACTGCGGTCGACCAAGCGGGTTTCGAAAGGGCTACCGACTACAACGGAGCGTCGCAGCAAGGATTTGCTCGATTGCAGGTGAACGCGGTTAACGGCCGAAGGCAGTCTGCGGCTGTTGCCTACCTTCACCCGGCCATGAAGCGTCCCAATGTTGAAGTCCAAGTCCGAGCTCATGTAACCCGGATTTTATTACAAAATGGTCGTGCAATTGGGGTTGAATATATCCAGAACGGTCGAAAGCGGGCAGTCCGAGCCGAAAAGGAAGTAATACTCTCAGGAGGATCTATAAACTCGCCTCAGGTTCTGATGCTGTCCGGAGTTGGGCCCGCGGGTGACTTGTCGGAGATGGGTGTCGATGTAGTGCATGATTTGCCTGGTGTAGGGAATGATCTACAGGATCATCCAGCCATTGGGATAGAATATAATTACATTGGAAATTCCCAATTTCATCGAGATCTTCGTCTCGATCGCCTGACCTACCATGTTGCACGAGCAAAATTGTTTGGTACCGGGATGGCAGCATCTCCTCCATCTTCGTTAACTGGATATGTGAAAAGCCGACCAGAATTGGAAATTCCCGATATCCAGATTTTTTTTCGTTCCATGTCCATGTCTGCAAAGCAGTGGTTTCCAGGAATTATGCCCGCAGCTGAACAAACCTACGCCTTTCGGGCTTGCCATTTGAGGCCAGAGAGTCGAGGTAGGGTCTCGCTGCGGTCATTGGATCCAGAAGATCCCGTACGTATTCTTAACAATTTTTTGTCGACAGATGAGGATCGCCGTGTTTTACGCGAGAGCTTTCGCATCATGCGAAAGCTCGGTACACAGCCGGCTTTCGATGAATTTCGCGGGGCAGAGTTCGCTCCCGGGGACCAACTCAACACAGATGATGACGATGCAGTTGATGCATATATTAGAGAGACATTAAGTACAGTATTCCACCCGACGAGCACTTGCCGAATGGGTGTTGATGATACCGCTGTAGTCGATAATCAGTTAAACGTGTATGGTATAGATGCGCTCCGAGTGGTCGATGCCTCAATTATGCCCGATATTATAGGGGGTAATTTGAACGCTACCGTCATTATGATTGCGGAAAAGGCGTCCGATATTATTCTAGGTAGACCGGCGCCGGCGGCCGCAGCTGCCTGAACCGACAGAGAGGGAAAACGCCATGCTGCCGATGCCTATCGCAGATCATATTGCAATTACAAAGGAGCTAGCCTACTCCGGCAAATACGTTAAAGTTTTGTGGCAGAGTGCCGATACATTGATGTTTATAGCACGAGGGCGTGAGTATCGCTCTGAGTTCCATATAAATCCATCCGACGAGCATATGACCATGCTAAAAGGCAGTATGAACCTGCATTACAGGACACCCGAAGGTAAGGAAGCTATCGCGGTCTTAAATGAGGGGGAAACAATATACACCGCCGCGGGCATCCCTCACTCGCCTCGTTTTTCATCCGACGCATTTCTGCTTGTAGGGGAACGGATGCGAAAGGCGGGTGAAACTGATACGTTTCAATGGTTTTGCGGCACTTGTGACGCCCAGATCCATCAAGAGTTTTTCGTCGTCAATGACTATACTAAGGACCCCGTATCCCGCGCCTATGACAACTTTTTCAATTCAATGGCGGCGCGCACCTGCGAACACTGTGGTTCATTGCACCCAGGCCGGGACTTCAGTTAGGAATTCCGCTGCTTCTTTTGGTAACTCAGGCTTATTCATATATTAGATGGTGATCCACTGGGATTTCATTGGAAATTTCAAGGAGTTTCTCATGCCTAAGGAATTCGTCACTTCTGCTACATCCCCTACGACCGGATTTACTTACAGTTCAATGCAGTCACCATTGGCTCAGGGTACCTATTTTGGACCATAAGAGGGCTTAATTTCACATTTGTACCGGTAGAATACGATGCCGGTACTGTCCCGGCCCTTTTCTTAGAAAAGACTTGGAAAAGTTTATTTTGAAACTACTGAATATTGTATAGTTTCAATGCATTATCTCTGAGAACTTTACGTTTTGCATTAATTTTCCAATCTATTTTTTGTATATCGTCCATAGCCCTTTCGGGATCCACTACCGGCCAGTCTGTGCCGAACATAACCTTGTCCTGACCAAAACTATTCATGTAGTTTTTTGTTGCCGTGGGCCAATGTTTCGGCCCGTAAGCATCGAGCCCTATATGGACATTTGGGTGTTTCCAGGCGACGGAAATCATCTCTTCATACCATGGGTACCCCACGTGGATTCCAACTAATTTAAGGTCTGGAAAGTCTAGTGCTATTCGGTCTAGACAAATCGGACGACCGACACTTGGTAGATGGCGGTGGGCGTTATAGACAAGGCAATGTCCTACCTGCATTTGTATCGGGATATTTAGTTCGCAGCATTTCGCATAGAATGGATAATATTTGGCGGCATCCGGTGCTTCATCAAACCAGTGCGGATAAAGGTGTGCCCCCACGAAGCCTAGGTCATCCACCGCGTGTTTAATTTCCGCTAGGCTATCCATGATTTTCGATGGGTCTACCCCAATAAGCCCAGAAAATCGGTTGGGATGCTCCTGAATGAGGTCCGCAATGTAGTCGGTCGGCATGTGAGCTGAACCTTGAATTCGCAGATCCCCGGAGCGAGACGCAACTAGAAATGAACGTTCAATCCCGCAGCGGTCCATCATTGCGATGTATTCTTCGGCTGTAACTCCGTCTATGTATTCGGGTTTAACTCGCACCTTTTCACGAAACTTAGGATCTACTGACATCCAGCCGTTTTCGACGGCGACTGGCGTAAAGGCATTGCAAACAATATCGATTGCGCCGTAATTTTCCCCAGCAACTTGGGTCATGTTTTATTCTTCCTTATATAGGCAGAGATACCTGAAATTACTTGATTTGCATGGTCAAAGGCTAGAATTGCGGTTCGCGCGTATGCTGACGGTGAGGGGTTATCCTATATTAAAGAAAATGCTCACTCATCTTAAAACAAATAGACAGAAGGTAACCCCCTTTCCTAAGGGACTCGTCTGCAGGCAAGTGGGGGAATTAACAATTGAACGAATCCTATGACATACCGTTAACTGGTCGGTACCCAGTTAGTCATGAATCTAGTATGGGAATGACGTGCCGATTATTTCCGCTCAATTGAAGTTCTGTGACATCGATGACCTCTATGCTCTTAAGCGTACGGTATAAGTGGGGAAAGGTTTTGCCGTCTCGAGATTTTTCCCATTTCAAGGAATCTGTTACAAGACTTATCGGTACTTTTAGGAGTACTAGGCCTTCGACGCCTTTCAAATGCGATTCAGCGGTCTGGGCTACTTGATCCGCAGTGGAGAAATGAATGAACCCATCTTTCAAGTCGAGTTCCGAGCCGGAAAACTCTCCCGTTTTTAACGCTTCCTTCCAAGTTTCTTTCTGACATAGGTGATAAATGAAATCGCAAACCATAGCGTAAAAATAATAATAATGTCCTGGCCGACTTTCTAGCCCCGCCGTGTTCATTTGCGGCTTAGGTTTCGTTTGGAGGGAGTCAGGAATTATCTTGAACTATCATTCAGAAAGTTCGTTTTACCTTGATTTTCTCAATTTGGAATTTTTAGCAGATGAACGGAAAATGTTGCTGACATCGTACGTATGGTCTTAAAAATTACCATAACTTTCCAATCGAGTTTTTCATGAAATATCCTCCGCCGCCACATCCTTCGCCTAGTAAACCGACGTTCATCCCACCACCCGATGCCTGCGATGCGCATGTCCACGTATTTGGCCCTTCTGTTACCTTTCCTTACGACCCGAACACCACTTACACGCCGGCAGATGCACCGAAAGACAAACTCGAGGAGCTTCATCGGCTGTTGGGATTTGACCGCTCTGTCATCGTGCAAGCGACTTGCCATGGAACCGATAACTCGGCAACCTTGGATGCCATCGCGTCATCCAATGGTCGCTGGAGGGGTGTGGCGATTGTTGATGAAGATTTCACGGAAAATGATTTCCAAGCTCTGCACGACGGCGGCATCCGGGGTATAAGATTCAGTTTCGCGCGTCATCTTAGTGGCCCACCGAATTTTGATCGGGTACACCGCATCGCGGAAAAGATCGAGGGACTGGGCTGGCACCTCGTGATTTATATCGAGGCGGAGGACATCGTCGAGTTCAATTCCGATCTCCGCAAATTTAGGTTGCCAGTCGTATTTGACCACATGGTTAGGGTCAAAGTTGAGCACGGTTTGGAGTCGGAACCGTTTAAACTTCTGATTGATTTCATGCGTACGGAAGACGTTTGGGTTAAGATATCCTGTGCCGAAAGACTGTCGCAAAGTGGAGTGCCCTTTGATGATGTGGTTCCATTTGCTCAGTCTCTAATCGAGACGAACCCCCGGCGAGTGTTATGGGGAACAGATTGGCCGCATCCCAATCTTTGGAAAGGCATGCCGGATGACGGCCGCCTTGTGGACCTAATACCGCGCTATGCCCCCGACCCAGCCGTACAGCGGATGCTCCTTGTCGATAATCCTGCATCACTATATGGATTTAACGATTGAGAACGATGGGTCTTAACCAGTTCCTTTTCTTGATGTTTCAGACAGGCGTTGATTGTTGATCACCGACGCGGGTTGGGATTCCATCATTGAATTTCATATAGCGCCAACGCCAGGCATCACCCTCACTATCGATATAGCCAGCAGTCTGTCCCGGAAAATGCGCGGGTACGACTATGGTGTTACTGTCAGCGACGCTGCTGAGAATCCGTTTGCGGCTTTCCGCGGCTTCTTCGGGAGCGGGACAGAAGCAGGTGCTCCAATCCGGCTCCGCGCATTGGAGAGCGTGGTGCATCATATCCCCGGTGAAAATTGCGTGGTTATCTTGGGACTTAAAGTTGACGCAGACTTGTCCGGGAGAATGGCCAAAGGCCGGGCTCAGCCAGATACCATCCTCCAGCTCAAAATCGGCATCTACCAGTTTTGCCTGTCCAGCCTCAACTATGGGCCGGCAGCTGTCTTCCCAAATTGCGGAACGGGGTTCGTTACGTTCGGCTTCGTTTGCGGCTGCTTCCCAAGCTTCGTATTCAATTCTCCCAAAAATGTATGTGGCATTGGGAAAGGTCGGTACCCACTTTCCATTGATTAGCCGTGTATTCCAGCCGCAGTGGTCGACGTGTAGGTGGGTGCAGAAAACATAGTTTATATCCTCGAAACGCAAGCCATGCGCGGCGAACCCGTCGAGCCAAGGCTGTTTTGGAAAATCGAGAGCGGGGCCGCGCAGCGGCTTATGTTCGCCAACACATGTGTCGATGAGAATGTTGTGTTTCGGTGTGCGCACGACAAAAGTCTGGTAGGTGATGACCAGCAGGTCTTGTGCGGCGTCATAGACCTCGGGTGCCATTGTTTTGAGGTGTAACAAAGCAGTCGCCTTATCAGCGGTCGGAAACATGACAGTCGGTGCGCGCCAGGGACCATCCCGTTCGATAAAGCTGGATACGAGAATATTACCGACATGAAATGGCCGCATTGGGCGTCTCCCTTTTAACTTACAACAGAATACCCGCGCAGATTCAGTCTGGCGATATCCATAGTATGAGACCGGCATAATAGCCAACTTAGAGGGATATATCATAGACACAGGTATTGAGGTTAGATGCGAGATCCTGATCAAGGAAATCATCACCCAGACCAATCATCGCGAGATAGTTTGAGTTAGGTTGAGGTTTACAAATGCCAAGTAATGTCCGCTCTATATTACCGACTGGCCACATAGGGACTGCGATGCTCCCAACGCCATCTGGGATCTGAAAATGTTGGATGATGCGAGTGAGAAAAATATTTCGGGCGAGAATACTCTGAATTTATCGGCCTGGAATGGCCGGGCGGGAGGCCATCAGTGTCTATCAGATATTTGATCGGAGAGAATCAACAATTGAAAACTGACGGTTTTGTCTCATGAGGATGGGGTTCGAACCGGCATTTATTCTATTTAAAGCTATTTTTCTTGCTTGCGCTTTAGATTCTCTGCGTGAGCAATCCAGAGGCCTGAAGCGAAGATCATCGCGCCGCCGATCCAGATAAAAATGTCGGGTATTTCGCCGAACAAAAAATAACCGAAGATCGCGACCCAGATCAGCCTGACGAAATCAATCGGCATCACGACATTGGTCGGGGCTTCCTTCAAGGCAAGGTTCAATAATAGATGTCCTGCGGAGCCGCAGATGCCGACAATCAAGAGCCAGCCAAGCTGTTCCCAACTCGGCCATTCCCAAACAAACAGCGCAGGGACTAGGGATATAGGAATCAGGAGTAGCACCATGTAGGTTGTGATCGTTAGTGCCGAATCCGTGCGGCCGAGGTCCTTGATGATCATTACTGCGCTACCCCATAGCAAAGCTGCGCCGATGGCTAGTAGGGAGCCTACATTCACGGCTTCGAACCCGGGACGCAGGATGACCACCGTGCCAGCAAAGCCAATAAAGATCGCGAGCCATCGCCCTAATCCGACGGTTTCCTTAAAGATGAAGATCGCGAGTACGGTCGCGAAGATTGGTGCTGAGAAGGTCAGCGCCGCGACCTCAGCTAGCGGTGTGATTGATAGCGCGTAAAAGAACATTACCATGGAGACAAAATTGATTATGACCCGCATCGTGTGCGTACCAATCCTATTGGTTTTTAATGGTGCCAAACCGTGTCTCAGAAATAGCGGCATCAGTGCGACAAATCCGAACAGATTGCGGAAGAATACGATGATAAAGGTATCAACGTCCCCGCTAACATGCTTAATTGTTGTGTGCATGCCGGAAAAGGCCAGTGTCGATGCTACCATTAGTACAATTCCGCGCAGGCGGCCGTAATGTGGATCGTTGATAAACGCCTGAAAGTCCAAGCGCGTCAGCCGTATTCATTCAAAACGTGGCGTTGCAACGAATGTTTCAGGATTTCCTCTGGGCCTTCGGTAATGATGAAAGATCTAGAGTCTCGCCATAGTTTTTCTATCGGGAAGTCTGTTGTCAGTCCAAGGCCGCCATACATCTGCATGCATCGGTCAGTTGCTTCAAAACCTTTTCGGTCCCCGAGATATTTACACATGTAGGACTCCCAGCGGATATCATCGCCGGCGTCGTACCTTGACGCAGCAGAGTAACACATTAGCCGGGTTTGATGCAGATCAGCATAGGTATCGACCAGCATCCACTGGATGGCCTGGCGGTCGGCTAGAGGCTTACCGAAGGTGACCCGGTCTTTGGCATAAGAGGCGCCTAATTCGAGGCATCTCTCCATGCAACCCATCGCAAGTGCCCCGTGGCGAAGGCGTCCTGCTGTAATCCAAGTCTGTGCCATTCGAAACCCATCTCCCTCATTACCCATAAGGTTCTTCACGGATACTCTAACATCATCGAAAGCCATTTCGCACGGTTGGTCATCCATCATGGTCTGCTGTTTGCGGAGGACGTTGACGCCGGGCGTGTCTGCGTCAACTAAGATACACGAGATTCCGCCTCTACTGCCTTTTTCAGGGTCTGTAACGCAGATGACCTGAAAAAAATCGGCAGTGTCCGCGCCGGTAATCCACCGTTTGTTTCCGTTGATAATGTATTCGTCACCGTCACGTACCGCTGTTGTTTTCATACTAGCTGGGTCCCCGCCGGCATCGGGTTCCGATTGAGCAAATGCGGGCTTTAGTTTCCCTTCGATGCAGGGTTTCAAATACTTCTCTGTCTGTTCTTCGTTGGCGAATTCGGCAAGTAGGGGGCTGACATCAGGGCCAAATATCCATTTTTTGCGTCGTGGAAAAGCGATCGTGCGGCCCATTTCTTCCCATATGACGACCCGGGCGAGAAGCCCCATATCGAGCCCGCCGAGATGTTTTGGCACATCAACGCCCCAAATACCGAGCTCTCGGGCCCTCGTTTCCAGATTTTCACGAATTTCCGGCACCATTTCTGGTCCTTCATATGCATCGCGCTCGATCGGAATAACTTCGTTATCGATAAATCGCCGAAGTGTTTCCTTCAGCATTCTTAATTCTTCGGGTAGTTGGTAGTCCATTGCCTCTCTCAATCCCCATTGCATCAGGGGATGATGGCGGATCGTCGGAACGCTGTCCAATCGCTTTAGTATAGTTTCACGTTTCTCCGCAAGGGCTTAAGATCAGATTGCATAAACATATTGTGGGGAGTGGCTCAGTGGGCATGGTAATTGATGGCAAGTGGATTGATGATGATGAAAAATACCGGAACCCGACGGGCGGCACATTTGTACGTGCAGAATCCGTTTGGCGTGACACGATCACGGCGGACGGCTCTTCCGGTTTTAAGTCGGAACCTGATCGGTATCATTTATTCCTTGCACCGTCTTGCCCATGGGCCCATCGAACGCAAATAATCCGCCGTCTAAAGGGACTCGAAAATACGATTTCGGCGACTTTGGCTGATAAGCCGAGGGTGCGTAGTTGGGCATATACACAGGGCATTGACGATATTCAGCCAGCCGACAGTGGCATTCTAGAACTTCATGATGTCTATATTAAGGCCGACCCGAGTTATACAGGCCGCGTCACCGTACCAACCTTGTGGGATAGGGAGCGACAGACAATCGTGAATAACGAGTCCTCGGAAATTATTCGGATGCTTAATACTGAATTCGACGAGTGGGCGGAAAATGATCTTCCTGATCTTTATCCCGAGGTGTACAGGACCCGTATCGACGAGCTGAATGACCGCATTTACGAGACCATTAATAATGGGGTTTATCGTTGTGGTTTCGCAAAAACCCAACAAGCTTATGAAGAATATATAGGCCCGATGTTTGAGACTTTGGATTACCTTGAAAAGATTCTTTCTAAACACCGTTACCTCGTGGCCGACTACCCAACCGAGGCTGACTGGAGATTATTTACAACGTTGATCAGATTTGATTTCGTTTACTTCAGCCATTTTAAATGCAACATCCGCCGAATTCAGGATTATCCGTCTCTGTGGAATTACACACTTGAACTTTATCAGACACCTGGGCTTTCGGATGTCATAGACATTTCAGGTATCAAGAGGGGGTATTATGGCGGCCAGTCCGATATAAATCCGACTGGGATCGTTCCTGTTGGTCCGGAAATAAACCTGACCGTACCGCATAATCGGGGGGAGGTTAGTTAGGCGGCCTAACGCGAGATAAATATGGAACTGAGGGATAAGAATCACTTAGGCTTCCTGAAAATCTCTATAGCCGCGCGGGAACTCAAGCTGCAGTAAGTCTTATTTTGGAGAAAGTTTGGTTTCTTTCTTGCCTCAAATTTTCATTCGTTTGGCATTGAGAGAAACAGAAGCGACAGTAATGGGAACTACGTTCGCATAATGTGGTTGGCTAACTAAAAGTAACTTAAGATGTATAGTTTACAGAAGGTCCGAATTGAATTCGAGCTAAATCAAAAGATTTCTAGGCAAATAAGTTTGCGAATTGTGTGGGGGCAAGAGGTTTGATTTTCTGTGTTATTTTATGGTTCTTGATGGATGCGCTAACGGGGCGTCAATGGCGACGGCTTTGACCATCGCAAACACCCGAATACCCGGGGTGATCCCAAGCTCTGAGACGGATTTACGGGTGATCTGCGACCAGATGGTTGCTCCCCCAACATCTATGCAAATGTAGCTCTGTGAATCATCTGTATCGGAGACGGAGATAACCCTTCCTTGAAAGATATTTAGTACGGATACGTCTTCCGGCCTCTTGAGGGCTAGGCTGACGTCACGGGCGCGAACACGTAGACGCACCAATTCGCCGGTTTTCATTGCTTTAGCGGGTAAGCGAAAATTTCCGCCTTGAAAGGATAAGGTTGTTATTCCGAATCTATCGTCCCTGTTCGTTACCCGTGCCGTGATGACGGTCCCGGCATCACCGGTCCTTGTAATTCGAATAAGATCGGGGCGGTTCATAACGTCTTCCACAGGTCCGACGGCGGCTACATGACCATCAGCTAGCAATACCATTGTGTTGGCAAGCTGAAGAACTTCATCTACCGAATGGCTGACATAGACCATTGGTAATCGGAACTGTTCCTGAACGTGTGCAATAAAGGGAATGATTTCGGCTTTAAGTTCCGCGTCTAGAGAAGCAAGCGGCTCGTCCATCAGCAAGACACTTGGGCCTGACAAAAGTGCCCGGCCAATTGCAACACGTTGGCGTTCCCCGCCAGACAGTAAATTTGTGCGCCGGTCAAGCAGGCGAGCAATATCGAGTGCCTCGATTACGTCATCGAAACTCGGCGAGGAACCCCTGACGCCCCGCCACCTGCGTCCGTATTCTAGGTTACGCCGGACGTTCATATGAGGGAACAAGCGTGCATCCTGAAAAACGTACCCGACACGCCGTTGATGTGCGGCTATATCGATGTTTAGCATACCGTCGTAGACCGTTACGTCATCGATCTTGATGTGTCCGGATTCTGGGCGGATTAAACCTGCCATCATCTGGACGATGCTGGTCTTGCCAGCGCCCGATCTCCCGAATAGAGCGGTTATACCGTCACCACAATCAAACCGAGCGTCGATGGATAAATCGCCAAGGGTTTTGCAGACTTCCACGGAAAGACTCATGCGTCAGAAATCCGTTTACGAACTCGGCGAGCGAGCAGTTCAGCTGCAAACATTGCGCCGACAGCTATGATCAACGACAGGACTACCAGTCTAATAGCACCCGATTCTTCTCCCGGTACCTGCGACAGAGTGTAAAGAGAAATAGGAAGCGTCGTGGTTTCTCCCGGAACGGCGGAAACGAAGGTAATGGTGGCGCCAAACTCTCCGAGCGCGCGGGCGAATGCTAAGATTATTCCGACGACGATACCGGTTCCAGAGAGCGGCAGAGTGATCGTTAAAAAGACTTGTAGCGGCCCGGCACCAAGTGTCCTTGCAGCCTGTTCGATACGCCTATCAATTGTCTCAATTGAAAGGCGTATCGCTCGCACCATAAGCGGAAAGGCCATCACCGCGGCTGCGACGGCCGCACCCTGCCAAGAAAATACGACCGTTAAGCCGAAGGTCTCGTATAGCCAGCCACCAAAATATCCGTTTCGGCCAAGCAATAAAAGAAGTAGGTAACCGACAACCACCGGAGGTACCACCAGCGGCACATGAATAAGTGAATCGAGAAGTATTTTTCCTGGAAATTCCAGCCTTGCCAGGATCAAGGCAGTTGCAATTCCCAGCGGTAGGCTGATACCCACAGCCCAGATAGACACCTTTAGACTAAGGAGAACTGCATTAATTTCGACGGGGCTCAGGTCTAGCATCTAGGACTGGTCTCGAACGATGAAGCCAGCTGTGCGATAAAGCGTCCTAGCCTCCGCTGATTTGAGTATAGCGATAAAATCGCCGGTAGACCGATGACCAGAACGAGTACCGACCACTTCGTATTTAATTGATGAATGCAATTCTTTTGGGAATTTCGCAATTATTTGTACCAATGGCACATTCCTCGCATCTGTCTGGTAAACTATACCAAGAGACGCTTCCCCTCTTTGGACCAAGGCGAGTGCAAAACGGACATTATGGGTATAGGCGGTCTGTTTATTTATGCTGTTCCAGATTCCGAGACTTCGAAGTGCTTCACGAGCGTATTGGCCGGCAGGCACGTGTCGGGGATCGCCAAGAGCGAGCCGTCCGCCAGTTGCTAGAATTGCGGGTATCGCTGAAGAGAGATCTTTAATTCTAATTCGTTTCGCATGGGTTGAAGAGATCAATGCGAGCCTATTTTCGAGGACCGAATGTCGAGTCTCGCCGTGCGCGGATTTTTTTTCAATCAGGTAGTCAATCCATTTTGGATTAGCAGAGATGTAAACATCTGCCGGTGCGCCCGCCGAAATTTGGCGGGCTAGGGCACCACTAGAACCGTAAACCACACGGAGCTTTCTGCTGTGTTTTAGGATCCAAAGCTTCTCAATAGAATGGATAACAGGCAGAGTGCTAGCGGCAGCGTAGACGGTGAGCGGTGCCGCTTCAGGTTGTGAAGGCTGGGTTAGTGCTATAAAAGCAAGCGGGACGAATATAAAACGCATACCGTTATTTACCATTGGATATAACGGTTGGACAGGGGGCTAGTTATCGAGCTTCGCAGCCTGTTCGGTCAAGCTGTCTAGTTTTTCCTCTAATACATTTTGATCGAGGCCGCGGGTAATGAAAACTATCCGAGACCGTCTGTCTTCATCCGGCCATTCGGCTAGTTCTGCCGGATCGTGAAACATGTGCTGCACGCCGTGTATTGCGATAGGTTTGTCGCGTCCCGAAATATTGAGAATTCCCTTGATGCGAAGAAGGTTTTCTCCATGTTGTCCGATCAAGATGCGAATCCATGCGACGAAAGCCTCCCAATCGATGGGATCATCTCGAGTCATACAAAAGGCAGAGATCAAGTCATCATGACGGTTTACATCATTGTGATGATGGTTGTGCCCGTGATCGGGATGTTGGTGGTCTGACCCGTTTTCCTTCAAATAGGCTTCGTCTCGAAGCCAACGCTGGACATCTACTGATTTGGTCTTTGGATCATAAAGGCCGGTATCGAGCACCTTATAAGGTGCGATTTCACCCATAATAGCCACCTCTTGGGGTGCCCCGGTATTGAGTGCACTTAGCCGGTCCTTAAGTCCCTTTAGATCGTCGGAAGTGACTAAGTCAGATTTTGTAATTACGAGGCGGTCCGCGACCGCTGCTTGTTTGACAGACTCCTCGTGGCTATCCAATTCGTTCTCGGCGTTGACTGCGTCAATGGTTGTGATGATGCCATCCAAGGCAAATCTTTGGCACACCTGCGGTGCCGTCATTAATGTATGAATAATTGGCGCGGGGTCGGCGAGGCCGGTAGTTTCTATAAGTACGCGGCGGAAATAAGGAACTTCTCCTCTCGAACGTTTAAAAAACAGATCCGATAGTGCGTTTACAAGGTCTCCCTGAACCGTACAGCAGAGACAACCAGCGTTTAACAACACAGTGTTTTCGTCAATGCGTTCTACTAACTGGTGATCTAGACCAATTTCACCAAACTCATTGATCAAGACTGCGGTTTCTACCATCTCAGGGTGTTTAACCAGCTTATTCAGAAGCGTTGTCTTGCCGCTCCCGAGAAATCCAGTTAGCAGAGAAACTTGAACTGGTTCTTGTTTTGGATCGGTTTCAGCCATTTCCGTTTAAGCGGTTGAAGCCCTGCTGAAGATCCTCAATCAAGTCTTCTGGATCTTCTAGGCCGGCATGAATACGGATAAGTTGGCCCTCGTATTCCCATTTGGTGGCCGTACGGTTGCCTCCGGGATTAGAAGGCATGATCAGGCTCTCGAAGCCACCCCAACTCGCACCCATTGCGTAAAGTTCCATTTCGTCGAGCATGGAGTGGATGCTCGGCCTATCGAATTCGTTTTTCAGGACAAACGAAAAAAGACCGCTCGCACCAGTGAAGTCTCGCTGCCAGATATCGTGACCTGGATGATCGGGCAGAGCCGGGTGAAATACCCGCTCAACTTCCGGTCTCGCCTTCAGCCACTTAGCTAATGTGATGCCAGTTTCCATATGTCGTTTGAGGCGTACTGGGAGGGTACGAAGTCCACGAAGTGCGAGATAGACGTCGTCAGGCCCTGAATTTGCGCCTAATACGGATGCAGAGGGACGCACCATTTCCCAATGTTCTTCCGTCGTTGTGATAAGTCCCATCATCACGTCCGAATGGCCTACAATATATTTGGTAGCGGCCATAGCGCAGACGTCAACGCCGTGCTCGAAAGGTTTGAAGTAAATACCTGCCGACCAGGTATCGTCCATGATGACCACACATCCACGCCTGTGGGCTTCTTGAGCTATCGCAGGGATATCTTGCATTTCGAAGGTCTGCGAGCCAGGTGCCTCGACATAAACTATTTTGGTATTATCGCGGATCAGGTCCTTTATGCCCGCGCCGATCGCTGGATCATAATAAGTTGTCTCGACACCGAACCGGCCGACAACATTATCGCAAAAATTCCGTGCAGGACCGTAAACGCAATCTACCATCAAAACATGATCACCTTGCTTTAAATAAGCGAGCATGGCGGCGTTGATCGCGGCGAGACCTGAAGCAACTGCAACTGAGCGATAACCACCTGAGATTGCCGCAAAGGCTTCTTCCAGTGCGTCGTGGGTTGGCGTGCCATGTCGACCGTAGGTGTAAACGCCGGGCTCCCACCGATTCTCGCGTCGACGTTCCATCTCGGCGACGGAGCCCCATGCTATTGTTGAGGCGTGGTACACCGGGGGATTTATTATGCCGTGATTGGCGTCGGGGTCGCGTCCCTTATGAACAATTTTGGTATCTTCTTTCATGGCTCTCGAAAACTTGTGGAAATTAGAATGAGTAACATATAGAGGGTGGCATCAGGATGCTACTGGCGTATCCTCATGGCCTCCCCATTCAGTCCAGGAACCATCGTAGACCGCTACATCATATCGTCCGGTCAAGTAAAGACCCAGTGCCAAAACGCAGGCGGTTATCCCCGAACCGCACGTGGTAACGATCGTGCTAGCCTCGTCGATGCCGGCGGCGTCAAATATAGATTTGAGGTCTTCCGCCGATTTGAACAAGCCAGATTCCTCATCGATTAATTGATTAAACGGTAAATTAAGGCTTTTGGGGATATGCCCTGACCGACATCCCGGGCGGGGTTCTGGGTCGATGCCATTGAAACGGCGGGAGGTTCGGGCATCGAGTAATTGTTCTTGATTATTAATCAAATTCTCCCGGACCTCGTCGATTGAACGTATCATAAGAGTATCTAAGCGCGCGATAAAATTTGTCGCGTGAGTACAGGAACTGGTTTTAGTCAGTGACCGGTTCTCGGCGACCCACTTTTTCTGACCACCATTCAGGATGGAAACCTTATCGTGTCCAAACGCTCGAAGCGTCCACCATACGCGCGGTGCCGTCATCATTTTCACATTGTCATAGACGATGATGTGATGTTCGCTGCCTATGCCTAGCTCTCTCATGTGACCTTCGAATATCGCCTCATCTGGCATCATATGCGGTAACTGAGTATTTGGATCGGAAATTGCGTCGATATCCCAAAAGACGGCCCCAGGGATATGCCCATCATTGTAATTTTCTATCCCGTTACGATCGACGGTAGGAAGATACCAGGTAGCATCGATAATTCGGATCTCACCACTGGAGAGATTGGCGGCTAGCCAGTCCGTTTCAACGAGGGTGGGAATGTCGTTATTCATCTGTTTTCTCACTAAAAAATCAAAATCTAAATTAGCTCGGTGGGACATCGGCTGCAGATACAGAGATTCATTGGGATTGAATTTTAAAGTAGCTGGAATTAATTGCGGTGTGATCGTTATCGCACTTGCCGGAGTTGAGTTTCGGTTGTTCACATCGTAGCTGCAGTCACCACAGTCCTTTGCAAGTTTCTGGGTTTTCATAGAACATATGGTTGTTTAAACCTTTTAGGTTTCTACCAGTAGCGCCCAGTACTTCCAATCACCGAGGTTATTAACCCGACCAAAAGGTTAGTGGTCACCAACACGCGGATTTGATTGAGATTATTGCCAGCCGTTGGGATGTCTCCATCTGCGAGCGCTGCTCGAAAACGCTTGTAGGGCGCAAACCAAAGGTGAAGGTAGATCGCGATCATTATAAGGCCTATCCCATGCATAATATGGACGTGTGTTGGAAGTGAAGAAAAACCTCCCCACACCGCAAAGATCATCCAGTAACCTGTCAATGGAAGGATAATGACCGCTACCCAAACCCACGGGAAGAACTTCGCGAAGACGCGGCCCCATAAAGGTGCTCTGGTCGGAGGTGCAAGTTCTCCAGCGGCCAAACGAAGAACCATGATGGCAAAAAACATACCACCTACCCATACGACTGTGGCGAGCACGTGAAGGGCGAGGGAGATAGTGATCATACAGAGGCACTCGCTTGATCGTTGGTGGGGGGTGCATTATTTTCCGGCCGTATTGTAACTGTTTTCCGTAGAAAGATCACTTTATGAAGTTTACCGGTACACAAAATTATGTCGCGACGGATGATCTCATGACGGCCGTCAACGCTGCTATCACTCTTCAGCGTCCCCTTTTAATTAAAGGCGAGCCCGGTACTGGCAAGACTATGCTTGCGATGGAAGTGGCAGAGGCGCTTGATATGCCATTTCACGAATGGCATATCAAATCTACTACTAAAGCGAGCCATGGATTATACGAATACGATGCGGTTTCACGGCTTCGGGACTCTCAACTCGGTGATGATCGAGTTCAGGATATAAACAATTACATAAAGCGTGGCATGCTGTGGGAAGCATTTGCTTCGGAAAAGCAGGCCGTGTTGCTAATCGATGAGATCGATAAGGCTGATATCGAATTTCCCAATGACTTGCTGCGCGAAATCGATCGTATGGAATTCTACGTTTACGAGACGAAGGAAACGGTGAAGGCAGTTAACCGGCCGGTAGTTATCATTACGTCTAACAACGAAAAGGAACTCCCCGACGCGTTTTTGCGCCGATGTTTCTTCCACTATATTCGCTTTCCGGATGAAGAAACGATGGAACAGATCATTGCGGTGCATTTTCCAGATATAAAAAAACGCCTTCTAAAAGAAGCTATGGAGGTATTCTTCTCCATTCGTGATGTTAACGGTATTAAGAAAAAACCGTCGACCTCTGAACTACTGGACTGGATCAAGCTGCTCCTTGCTGAGGATATCGATCCCGAGGTACTGCGGGGTGACTCAACCAAGGCAATTCCAAAACTTCACGGTGCCTTGTTAAAGAATGAACAAGATGTTCACATGTTTGAGCGCCTTGCCTTTATGTCACGACGACAGGATCCTTAATACCCGATGCTGGTCCAATTCTTTTACAATCTTCGAGAAGCCAGAATTCCCGTCACCATACGAGAATATCTTACGTTTTTAGAGGCACTAGATAAGGGGGTTGCCGAAGCGAATATCGATGAGTTCTATTATTTGTCGCGAGCGTCTCTCGTCAAGGACGAGCGATTCTTTGATACCTTCGACCTTGTTTTTGAAAATTTCTTTAAGGGGGCGATGCATAAAACCGCGGGCCTTATGGATGAACATATTCCCGAGGATTGGTTAAACGGTCTCGCTAGAGAAATGTTCTCCGACGAGGAGATCGATGCCATGTCTTTTGAAGAACTGATGGACGAATTGGCAAAGAGACTGCAGGAACAAGACTCTGCTCACCATGGAGGCAGTCGCTGGATCGGTACCGGTGGAACATCGCCCTTTGGCAATAATGGTCAGAACCCGGCGGGGGTACGTATCGGCGGTGATGGCGGCGGTAAAAGTGCCGCGAAGATGTGGCAGAAACGAGATTTCCGGTCGTTACGTGGCGAAACCGAGATCGGCACGCGCAACATGAAGATGGCTCTGCGTCGTTTACGCCAGTTTGTCCGCGAAGGGGCTGAGGATGAGTTTGATCTGAATGAGACGATAAAATCTACTGCTGACCGCGGTGGTATGCTTGACATCAAGATGCGCGCCGAGCGCAAGAACAAGGTAAAGGTGTTAACCATGTTCGATATCGGAGGTTCAATGGACAGCTTTATCCGTATTTCGGAAGAGCTGTTTTCAGCGGTGCGAACAGAGTTCAAGCACCTTGAATATTATTACTTCCATAATTTTTTGTATGAGCGTGTTTGGAGACAAAATCGGAGAGGTTATAACGAATGGACCTCGACTTGGGAGGTCATGAATACGTACGGACCCGATTGGAAGGTCATCTTTGTTGGTGATGCGACCATGAGCCCTTTCGAGATAAGTGAAGTAGGTGGATCAATCGAACATTGGAATGAAGAGCCGGGCGATTTGTGGTTGAGACGTTTTCTTGCGAAATACCCCGATGCGGTTTGGCTTAACCCCGTTCCTCCGGAGCGTTGGATGTCGACGCCCAGCATACGGATTACGTATCAGCTCCTTGAAGGCCGTATGTTTCCACTGACAGTCGATGGGCTAGACGCAGCCATGAAGCTGCTTCGGCAAGGCCGCCAAGCGTCATCGCATGTGAATTGACCTTAAAGATCTCAACGGAACATTTATAATCTAAGAAATAATATTTTTTCTTATACATTGCCGCCGGGGTTTGTCGCGGCAGACCCTAGCTTTCAATTGTGGCTAGATATCTCTTTCCCAAAAGATTAGGCCTATTAGAGGGTCCATGTCCGATATCGACGTCGCGTGAACATTGCTATTCGTGCGCAGTTGGTTTCGTCTTCGAGCTAATTATCCATTTCGAACAGAGTTCACCTCAGGCTAAGTCCAATATACAAGTGGGTATGTTATAACTCACCGTCGAGATTTGGGATTTAACTAACAATCACCAAATGTGGTAGAATAGCTGCGTAACAGCGCTACACAGTCCAGCAAAATCATTCCTTAAATGGAATTTTCTTTTGGAAAAAATTAAATGAATCGGCTTTTTAGAATCGGTATTTCGGCTGTAATAGTAATCACCTCCGCAAACATAGTATTCGCTCATTCCCACAAGATAATGCGCGATAAAAATGACTCTCGTTCTCATAGTATGAACGGATTAAAAATTGAGAAATCTTGGGCACGTGCAACCCTGGGTAGGGTCAAGAACGGGGCAGCTTATCTAAGGATTGTTAACGTCGGTGAGATTAAAGACCGTCTTATGATGATAAAAGGAGGTGTCGCAAAACGTATAGAAATTCATACCCACCTGATGGACAATGGTGTCATGCGTATGCGTCAGGTTGATGGTATTGACCTACCAGTCGGCGGTACGGTCGAGATGAAACCGGGCGGATACCACGTCATGTTGATTGGCCTTTATAAGCCGCTCAAGGTAGGTGATTTTTTTCCGCTTACGTTAGTATTTGAAAAGGCTGGAGAGTATATCATCCAAGTCGAGGTCACGACGGCTGCCGCGATGGGTGACCGAATAAAAGGCAACATGCAGGGATTCGGCCACCACAAAGGCCACTGATTTCCGCATGTCGGTGAAGACCCGTGGTTACGGCACCTAACATTTTTTGTTGTTAGTACCCCTCTCTTTTATTTTGACGGAAGTAGTTGAATGCATATTTTTAAACTTATTATCAAATGGCTGTCTTAAAGGCAGGATACGCTAATAAGTCTAGCTGTCTGGTTTGCCGGGGTTTTGATGACTGCAGGATGGACATATCCTTAGGCTCGAATCCCCATAATATTCTTCGAAAACTGGTGGGAGGTCTGTGACAATATTGTTCACTTCGATTTCACGTCGATGAACCTTCGTGTCGCACTTCTCACAATACCACTCGAATGCATCTAATTCCCCGGGCCGGCGTATACGTTCAATTACCAGACCTACGGTATCAGCTGGGCGTTGCGGGGAGTGCCGTGTATGCGACGGTAACAGTAAAATTTCACCTTCGCGAATTGGCATATCTTTAGGTTTGCCTTCCTCAATAATCCGCAGGTTCATATCGCCCTTCAGTTGGTAGAAGAATTCGTCACCAGGATCATCGTGATAGTCTGTACGGATATTGGGCCCACCTACAACAGTGATCATGAATTCTCCATCTTGCCAAATCTGGGCGTTACCGACTGGTGGCTTAAGGACTTCGTCGTGGTCGTTGATCCACTTCATCAGATTAATGGGTAGGCGAGACGCCATGACTATTCTCCCGCGATAAGCCTATAAGTCACACAAGGCGGTGCATTCAATCTCGACGTCGAACTCCCAAGGCCATGAGCCGACGGTCACGAAAGTCCGGGCTGGTGGATTTTTTGGGAAAAATTTCCGATATTCATCGTTGATCCGGTCAAAATATCCAGAATTTGAACAGTAAATATTTACTTTCACAACCTGATCCATTGAGGATCCAGCCGCTTTTAGCGCGTCCCGGACATTCCTTAGTGATTGACGCGTTTGACGAGATATATCGCCGTTGACGAGCTTCCCGGTCTTTGTGTCAATTGGTGGTAAGCCCGACACGAAGACAAATCCGTTGGCCTTAACGGCAGGTGACAACGGTACTTTTCCCTTTTTTAAGGCCTCGGTCATACCAGGAATGTAAACACATTCTTTCCGCAACTTTTCTTTTTTCGCCATAGTGACCCCCTGGAGCAAATTTTAGACTGGTTATTAAGGATATTCTTGCGGTGTTATTAACGCCAGCACTATACAGGGGCGTTTTGATAAAGGTACGTCGCGGTACATTTTCCGTCAAAAGATTCTCTGCGTCCTCCGAGGGATTTATTTCAATTATTGTGGGCGGTATTTCAGATTAGGTAATAAAGACTTACTCGAATATGAGGTGGAATGAGTTGGGATAGTTTAAAAAGAGAGTGTTCCGACAACTAGTATAATGTTGGAAAAGTAGGTGGCGAACTGTTTTATCGCTATCTGTATTCAACTGATTTCAGAAAGAAATTATATATTAACATAAATAAATATGATGATATGAGTAAAAATAATGCGATAGTGATTATGTTCCCAAACATTAATGAGAAATTTGATTCTTGGTAAAATAATGGAATTATCGACGATGAAAAAATCCCAAATCCGATTGGCCTATGCCGTAATAATGATAAAAATATTACGAATAACGATATAAAACCACCAATAAAGAAACTAATAGTTACTGCCTTTATCGGGCCATAAATAAGGTAAAATTCTGCGGTCCATGGCAAGTTCCAAGATGTTCTATGATCATTTTGATGGACAAAAGAAAACCGTTTTCCAAACCAGTTTCCCCGGACTTCCTCGGGTTTTGTTCTCCATATTATTCGTGGAATATGATTAATCGCTGCGTCTAAGAAAGGAGAATATTTTGCGTAAGGAATTTCTCTAGGTGTTTTTTGGATTACTTTCTCAAGAACTAGCCCATGGGATGATCTTCTAGCCGCAGCGTTTACCGATGCAAATATAGAGTACGAGGATATATTCGGTTTGAAGTCACGAATACCTGTTTCACCACCTTTGATATATGTATTTGCGACATATTTGACATGACTATAGCTTGAGAAAAGTACACTCAAGAAAATGAATGTAGCTACTGTGGAGAAATATCTTTTCCAATAAAACGCCGCAGATAAAAAGATAAAAAGTGATATGAAAATTGGCGTGGTCAATCCTGTCAAAACAAAGTTCACGAGGCAAAGTAGAAAAGCAAATCCCGCGATAAAAATCTCTTTTAACGGCCGTTTCTTACCAAGAGATAGCCAAATTAAAACTCCAAATCCAAAATACCACAAAGGTTGTTGGAGTTGGTTAATGCTCGGTACTTCCTTCAGTAGTGGAACGGCGGAAAATGTGAAATGGGCTAATATTGCGATGCTCGATAAAACAAGCATCGGTTTGGTCTGAAAATTATGCAAACCGATATTTAAAGGTGACTGTAGTCGGCGAAATAAACTTCGATCAATAAACCGAAATAATAAATTAGAGAAGAGAAAATAGCCGATTAATTGTGAACAGATGAATGCAACAATGTAAACAGTTGTGACTCCGCCGAGTTCTAGGGGATATATTGGGTGAAGCTGGTAAAGAGAGGTCCAGATTGATGATATTCCATAAAAGAATAGATAATATATTGCCACGAGTGTCATAAAAGGAAAGACATTCCTTTTATTTTTCCGAGATATCTCATATGTAAAAACAGATAATGTTATTATAAATAAGATTAATGTTAAAATGAGATCCAAGACTCAACCTTTGATTATAGAAATATATCTAAAAAATTATAAAAACGGATAATCAGAGAAGACACGAAGGAGGAAAACGTTTTGATCATTTAACAAAAAATAACCTTTAGGAACCCGAAAAATAATTAATCTATAATCGATTATTTGTAGCAATATACGCTTTATTTAAACCGTCATAGTTAATCCCTTTTTTTCGCCAAGTTTCCTTTGTAACAAGTTAGAATGGGGATCCTTATCTTTAAAGCCGAATTAGAGGACCCAAACTAGAAGTTAAAACCCAAAAGGCGTTTTCATTAGTTTATAAAACCCGCTAATGATAGACCTTCACTAAGATGGGAAACATCATCGGCGTTTCCGTAGTGTTGCATGGCCATAATATCTTTAATAGTCAGGTTCGAATTAAGCCCAAGTGCGGCGTCAGTGAAGATCCGGGCCTTTTGGATATCGCCAAGATATGCATGGCTAGCGGCTGTGTATGCGAGTTGCAGTACATCTGGCGTTTCAATGTTTTCCATTGCAGATACCGCTTCCTGGTAGTGTTTGCCGGTAAAATAGGCTCTCCCGAGGTGACCCCAAAATCGTGGAGGGTGAAATGGATTAAGTTCCATCGCCTGGCGGATTAAATTCACTCCTTCCTCTGGACGTCCAAGCCACGT
This sequence comes from Alphaproteobacteria bacterium MarineAlpha11_Bin1, assembly GCA_002937455.1. The sequence goes on along the minus strand of PTJZ01000003.1, from coordinate 189,995 downwards.
CATTAATTCCCCAGATTGGACCACTACTAAATCGTAGTTAGGATTTAACCTTTGCGCCTTTTCTTGATGACGTTGCGCCTGTTCAAGGTTATTGTTTGCGATATTAATTGCACCGAGAATTCGGTGTATATCAGCGTCATCACCGTCAAGTGATAGGGCCTTCTCTAAGTCTTTAGTTATACCCTCAAGTGCAGCGGAAAAATCTTTCTCTAGCCAACCGTATGTAAATGCCTGGCCTGTTACACAGGCTCTCCACGCGATTGCATGTGCATAGCTTGGGTCTAGTTCTATAGCGCGCTCAAGGAGTCTTAAGGCTTCGGCATTATCCTTTTTGTTACTCTTGTGGTGAAGTACCTTTCCAGCAAGAACGCACTCGTAAGCCGGCATGCTTTCAGTAGGAATTTTTCGAGCGCGATCTACGTTGTCGGCAACGATCCTTCCCGGTAACGTTGACGCAATTGATGCAGTTATCTCATCCTGTATTTTGAAAATATCCTCTAGATCTCTATCATAACGTTCTGCCCAAACGTGCCGATCAGCACGGCCGTCAATTAACTGTACATTAACCCGAACACGGTTCGCGGCCTTACGAACGCTACCTTCAACCACGTATTGTACATTTAATTTTTCGGCGACTTCTATTGCCCTCGTTGCTTTTCCTTTGAAGGTAAAAGTTGAGTTCCTTGAAATGACAAACAGGTCGTTAAAACGTGATAACTCGGTAATAATATCTTCTGTGAGCCCATCCGCAAAAAAGTCTTGCTCAGGGTCAGAACTCATATTGTCGAACGGAAGTACCGCAATTGAGGGCATTTGGGCCTCATTGCTCGTTTCTGTTGAATTTTCCGCGCTTTTGGTCGGTGGCCCATCGCAGGAAATACGAAATACTCGAACAGGGTCATCTATGTTTTTTACCGTATGCTCACCGATATCCTCGAAAGAGCAATTTACCTTCTTTCGTACTTGGTCGTATACGAGCGATGAAACACAAATACCCGGTGCGTCAGATAGACCCTCCAGCCGTGCGGCAATGTTGACACCGTCACCATAAAAATCGTCCTGATCGAATGTAATCTCGCCTAGGTTAATACCCATTCGGAATTTTAATTCTTGCTGCTCCGGTTGGTGGTTTGCCCGACCAATTAAGAGACTTTGCATCGCTACTGCGCACTCAACCGCACCGCTTACAGTCTTAAACTCCGCTAGAAATCCATCACCGGTGTTTTTGATAATTTGACCGGAAAATTTATCCACACTCGGTTTTATAATTTTTTCGCGGATCGCTTGCCATTCCCTGACGGTGCCTCGCTCGTCTTCATGCATATGTCGGGAGTATTGCTCCATGTCGGCGACCAATATCGCCGCAAGTCTTTGTTCAATTGCCTCGGGCATTATCCTAATTCCGGTTCAAAATTTTTAATAATTATACTACGAATTTTAAATTAACGTAGGTTGGATAATGCTTATAAGTTGAACGGAGATATAATTTAGATCGGAAACCTTTGGCCCCCGTCGTCCCTTCAATGGTTGCATTTGTCGACTTCGAGGAAGGATGTCGGAACCAAAACACCCCGCCGCTCGATATCGGATTTATATTTATCTGTATCCGCCTTTGATTCTTTCGACGAACAGCCCTTTATAGAAGTTATGAAGTTGTTCTTTAACGGTGGCCTGACTGTTAAATAAATATCTTAACGTGATTGCCATTTTGTAGTGTTTGATGCATAAAAATTTTTGCGCGAAGGGCCCTGCGGAAGGGCCCTGTGATAGATAAATAAAAGAATTTTGTGCCGCAGATCGATTGGAAAACATCAAGGAGTGCTGACGTTTACGCTGGCTAGGCCAATAAAAAGAATCTGATATCAAGGGCTTAGTTCAGGGGGGACACCCATCCTTATTCAATCCTTTCTGAGATTAGTATTGAGTTATTGCTTGCACGCTTTGCCGAGCTCGCAATCATGACGAAAAAGGAATAACCAGATGAAACTTTACTACACCAAGGGCACATGCTCGTTCGCCCCGCATATTGCGATGCGCGAACTGGGCATCGAACCTGAACTCGTCGCCGTCAACCTGATGGAAAAGAAGCTTGACGACGGCGCAAATTACAAAGCGCACAATCCGAAGGGCTATGTACCCTATGTCGAAATGGAGGACGGCACCGGCCTCAGCGAGTGCGGCGTGATCATACAGTACCTTGCCGATCAGCACCCGGAAAAAGGCCTAATCCCGGCCGCCGGCACGCCGGAACGTTACAAGGTTATGGACTGGCTAAGTTTTATCGGCTCCGAGCTACACAAGAACCTGCCGCCGATCTTCCTACCGGGCATCCCCGACGATTACCGGGATATCGCCCGCAACCGCCTCGGCGTCCGACTCAGCTACATGAATGACGCGCTAGAGGACAAACAATACCTGATGGGCGCCGATTTCTCGGCGCCGGACTGCTACGCCGCGGCCATCCTGAACTGGACCGTCCCGGCTAAGGTCGACCTGTCGGCTTATCCGAACGTGGCGGCCTACTATGAGCGTTGCTGCTCCCGCGACAGCGTGAAAGCGGCCCATGCAGCAGAGGAAGCCGCGGCGGCATAATCTTAGCACCACAAGTTGCATTGAGGTTAGGTCCTTTTCCACGGGCATCGGCCCCAAGGCTGTTCGTCCAGCCTTGGGGCCGTAATACTGGCGATGCGATTTAGCCGTTAGATTGACGAGGCAGGTCTAACAAAAATTTTCTCAGCGCATGGAGTGCGAAAAACGCTGGCAATAACCCTTGCGTATCAGGAGGCGAGGACTGAGGAGCTGAAAGCAACATTCGGCTGGATAACGCCAAAACAAGCTGACGTTTACACTGCCCAGCCGAATAAAAAGAAACTGGGGTCGAGCGGACTGGAACATATCAAAAACAGTTCTGTCCTACCCGCCCCCAGCAAAATGTCCCAGCTTATCGATCAATCCCAGATTACGGGGATTGGATAAGGGTGTTGGCTCCTCGGGAGGGACTCGAACCCCCGACCCAGCGGTTAACAGCCGCTTGCTCTACCAACTGAGCTACCGAGGATCATCAGACCCGGCCGTATAACATCCGCAGCCTTTTGTTGCTAGTCCAATTGAACAGGTATTGTTTAAGAAGGTTATTTGGCCTCGTACCAAAACTAAAATTTACACTTTGACGCTCAAGCGGCGACGGGCGGACTTTTTCCATCTAGTTGAACACGATACCCAGATCGAACACTGGGTAGGTAATCTGATATCGCCATGTGCTGGGTGCATCTATTATCCCAGAAGGCAATTGAGTGAGGCTTCCATCTGAACCTCGTAGTCCATTCAGGCCTAGCGCAATGTGCACATAAATACTCTAAAATTGCCTTACTTTCATGCTCTGACAGCTCATTAATTTTCATCGTAAAAACTTCGTTAACGTATATTAACTTTTTCCCGCTTTCCGGATGTTTTACTATGACCGGATGGTTTGCATTCGGGGTTCCTGCACCAAAGGTTGGAACCCCGTCATGGTATGCGGTAAGGCCTTGTAGGTAAACTTTCATTCGCACCGAAAGGGCGTCGTAAGCCGCGTACATGCTGGAAAAAAGAGTATCACCTCCGCCATTCGGTGGAAGGGTGTGATTATAAAGAATGCTTCCGAGGGGGGGCACCGCGGCGCACGATTGATCCGTATGAAATACATCACCCGAGACGCGCGGCGTATTCTCATCGTAATGAAATTTTCTCACACGAGGATCCTCGGTAGTCTTGCTTATCGTGGATTTGCCGACGTGAGACCCGAGTACTCCGAAATATTCGGCTAAACGTATGTGATCTTCGAAAGATATTTTTTGATCTCTGAAGAAAATTACTTGGTATTTGATAAAAGCGTCCCTCAGTTCCTTTACCTCGATGTTGCTAAGAGGCTTGGTTAAATCCAACAATCCAATCTCCGCCCCGATATTTGGCGAACATGGTGTAACTGAAAGAGCTGAAAAATTTGTATCGACAAACGATTGTTCAGAATTGATTAAGGCCATCAACTACATTCCGAAAATAATGCCAGAAATTCAATTTTACCCGTGTTTCAGATCCTACTAACTTTTCTCTTCCATATAGGATGTTAATGATATGCCTTAGAAAATAAATCTGCCTAGTAGGCTCGGTCTATAATATGGTTCGAACATAGATCTATTTCGTACCGGTTCTCCGTTCGGGTTGCAAGATCTCTTACCTCTGACCCGTTATAATGATGATGTCGATTTTTAGGTATATTCAAAACTGGTGAATCCTTGAAATCGGGAATATTTGTGTTCCTTGGCATAAGAGAACACAGTCTTTGGAAAAACATTTTCAGTATCAGAGAAAACGTCGATAAAAAGGAGCGTAGGAAATAAGCGCTGCGATGCTTAACCCGAGCATCAAACCGCCGAATGGTACAGCAGATCCGTCGTGGAGGATGCCGATTGCGATCGCAGCTATCGCCCCGGCAGTGGTTTGATAAAAGCCGATTAGGGATGATGCCGCACCCGCATTCTCCGGGAAAGGAGCCACCGCAGCCGCCATCGATTGCGGATAGTGAAGCCCGTGTCCAAACATCCATACTAGGGCGGGCAAGGCAACCGCGACTCCGTTTCGAACTTCGAGATAGCCGAGAAGAACAATAATTGCGGCTGCGAATATTGCGATTGCGCTTCCCGTCATGATCAATATGTGGGGTCCAAGGCGCGTTCCTAGCCTTCCAGCAACCGCTGCGCCTGCCATGAATCCTGCGGATCCGAAGGCGAAGAGTAGGCCGCCAATATCGGGTGAAATACCGTAGCCGTCGACGATCACAAGCATACTGCCTGATAGCCAGACGAACATGGCAGAGTACATTAACAAATTCGACACACAATTAACTGCAAATCGGGGATTTGGTGTCAATCGAACGTATAGGGCGAAAGTCGTCGAGAGTTTAAGGGCGTCAGGGGCCCCTTCCGGACGCGATTCCTTAAGATAGACGAATACTGCTGCGATAGTGACAAGTCCGTATACCGTGCAGAAAAAGAATGAGGCCTGCCATCCCTGCCAAGCGACAAGAATGCCGCCGACGGCGGGTGCTCCGATCGCGAAAATACCAAATGCCGACATCACATAGCTCATTACTTTTCTAGAGCCATCGACGCCATATAGATCCCGGATAACCGCGCGCGCTAGCGCAGGGGCGGCGGATGCTGAGGCTCCTTGTAGCGCGCGTGCCAAAAGCAAGGTCTCAAATGTAGGGGCGAAAGCACACAAGATAGTTGCGACGCAATATAAACTCATTGCAATCAGAAGAACCGGGCGGCGGCCGAACCTATCGGCAATTGGCCCATAAATCAGTTGCATGAAGCCAAATGCGAACACGTAGGTACTAAACACGAGGTTTGCGCTACTTGTGCTGACCCCAAAATAATCCCGGAGTGCGGGCACACCGGGAGCAAGTGTGTCTGTGCTCACGGGATTTGCAGCGACTAAAAGTGTGAGGACCGCTCCTATTACTAAGACGCTGGGTGCAGCTGCGGGCTTGTTCAAAATTCCGGTTCCCTTGCGGTCTCAGCCGCGGTTGTCGATAAAACGCTGCTGTTTTAATTGGGTCTGAAATTCCTTTTCGAGCGTCCCGGGAACAATCACTTCGACTTCGGGTGATACCTGGAAGACCTTACGGACCTCTTGTTTGAGAACATTGATCGTGTTTTCGACATTGTTATTTTTTCCGAGTTCGATCGATATAGTCATACTATCGAGTGTGTCGGTTTCCCAAATATCGACCTTAAAATCTGAGATATCGAGTTTTCGGTTCATAAAGTCTTCAAAATCTGCGTGATTTATATTAACGCCTCGTACCTTAAAAAATCCGGATGTCCGGGCGGCGTGGCGGATCATCGGATAGACCGATAGTGGCCCATCCGTTTTTCCATGCTCAATAAATGAAACGTAGTCGCCTGTCTCCCAACGCAAAAACGGGGTCATCTCGTTGTTCCAGTAGGGGGTCATCACAAGAATGCCGTTCTCACCTTCGAGAACTGGCTCGCCGGTATGTTCGTCGATAACCTCCAGATCGAACATGTCTGTCCAGTAATGCATCCCGTCGTGGCAGTCAGATTCACTAGCCATGAAGGAACCTTCCGTACAACCGAATTGGTCGTAAAGCTCCGCGCCCCAAAGTGCTTCTATGCGTTTGCGCTTTCCTGGGGACACCGGTTCGGCTGCCGTCATGAAGGTTTTTACAGAGGAGTTAGCAAGATCGAATCCCATGCGTTCGGCAACCTGCGCTAGTTGAAGGCCGTAGCTAGCCATACCACAGAAAACGGTTGGTTTGAGTGTTCGAATAAGTTCGACCTGGACTTCGGATGGGGTTGAGTTGCCTGCGCCGCACCAGTTAACTCCTATACCCATCTGTTGAGCCGTTCGGCAATAAACCTGACCAACTGGATGAATTCCCAGTGGGAATGATACATGCGCTAGGTCACCCCTATTTATCCCGGCAGCCTCCCAAGCGCGCCTAAACCCCTCCCTAGCTAGTCTCAGATCGTTGTGTGAGCGAGGGTAGAACAATGGCTTTCCCGTCGACCCGCCGGAACGCCAGAATTCGGCTATTTCTGGTCGGGGACCGATGCAGAAAACGTCGTGAAAATCCTCAGGAGCGATATTACGAAGTTCGTCTTTAGTCAGCAGTGGTACTTTTGCCCACTCCTCCGGCTCATGCACATATTCAAGGTTAATGTGATAAAGTTTGCCACTGAAGAAGCGGGACTGTCTCGCGCGCTCGACAGCGAGGCGCCTACCTTCTTTTTGCATCTCCGTTATGCGGTCTCGCGAGGCGGCGGGGAATGGAAGTTCCGGCGTATCCCAAATGAAATCAGGCATCGTTCCGGTTACCAAATTCTTTGGCACGCTCTCTGAGAATGAATTTCTGGATCTTGCCGGTTGACGTTTTTGGCAGGGGGCCGAAAACAATTGTACGCGGTACCTTAAACCTGGCCATGTTTTCCCGGCAAAACGCAAAGATTTCCTCGTCGGTCGCTTCTTCTCCTTCCTTCAAAGTTATAAACGCGCAAGGGCTTTCTCCCCACTTCTCGTCCGGACGGGCGGCGACGGCAGCTTCAAAGACTTTTGGATGCTTGTATAGGATACCCTCTACTTCGATGGAGGAAATGTTTTCGCCTCCCGAAATAATAATGTCCTTCGACCGATCCTTGAGTTCGATATAGCCGTCTTCGTGCCACACGCCTAAATCGCCTGAATGAAACCACCCACCCTGAAAGGCTTCTTCAGTTGCCTTAGGGTTCTTCAAATACCCCTTCATGACATCGTTGCCGCGCATAAAAATTTCACCCATTGTCTCACCGTCCTGAGGGACTGGCTCCAAGGTATTGGGGTCGGCGACCATCAATCCTTCCAATACATGATACCGCACGCCTTGACGCGCTTTCAGCGCCGCGCGGTCGGCAATCGATTTTTGGTTCCATTGTTCTTTCCAAGCACTTACCACTGAGGGGCCGTAGGTCTCGGTAAGACCATAGACATGCGTAACGTTGAAACCTTGGGTCTCCATAGCCTCAATCACTGCGGACGGTGGGGCAGCGCCCGCTGTCATAGCCTCGATTGTGTGGTTGAACGGCTTTTTATCCGAATCTAACGCATTGGCTATCATGTTAAGCACGATAGGCGCTCCGCAGAAGTGGGTTACGGTGTGATCGGTTATGGCATTGAAGATAGGTTCCGCTTCTACTCGCCTCAAGCAAATATTAGTCCCGGCAAAAGCCGCGATGGTCCATGGAAAACACCAACCATTGCAATGAAACATCGGAAGTGTCCATAAATAGACGGGATGCGGCTGCATTGCCCAGACAAGTGCATTACCGACGGCATTTAGAAATGCCCCCCGATGATGATAAACGACGCCCTTCGGATTTCCAGTCGTTCCCGACGTGTAGTTAAGCGAGTACGCATTCCATTCGTTGTCAGGCCAAGCCCAGCGATACTCGGGATTGCCGCCGGCAAGGAAGGATTCGTATTCTATCTGGCCAAGAAAGTCGCCTCCGTCGTAAGTGATATCGTCAACGTCGATTACGAAGGGTTTTTCATCCAGCTTCGACAATGCCCGCTCGATTGTTTGAGAAAACTCACGATCCGTGAGCAGTATCTTTGCTTCTCCGTGCTGTAGTATAAATGCGATTGCATCCGCATCGAGCCTAATATTAAGGGCATTAAGAATGCCACCCATCATCGAGACCCCGAAATGTGCTTCGACCATTGCAGGTACGTTCGGAAGCATGACGGCGACGGTTTCTCCGGGTTGAAGCCCGTGATTTTCGAGCGCGCTGGCTAAGCGCCTGCAGCGTGTATAGGTTTCTGCCCAGCTACGACGGATATCACCATGAACGACCGCAAGTCTCTCGGGGTAGGTTGAGGCAGTTCGTTCGATGAAGCTGAGCGGAGTCAACGGCTGAAAATTAGCTGGATTTTTTTCGAGATTGGTTTCGAAAGGGTTTGTCACTGGATGTCTCCCGTGTTGCGGGCTCGTAAATGATTACAATACGTGCAACACGTCTTAGAATAAGGAGAGGTTCAAAATTTAAATAGTCTATTTCTCTGTATTACCGGAAATTTAGGCACAGTGAACAAACTAGCAAAGCTGAGCTCCCGACGAGTGATTAGAACGAATTTAAAGATATTAATGTGAAACCTTAAAATAAAAAATTGTCACCTATTTATGAAAATTTCCTAAAATAGGGAAGCTCTAGCAGACACTGGAGGCCCGGAGCGGATTCGAACCGCTGTACACGGATTTGCAATCCGCTGGATAGCCTCTCTCCCACCGGGCCTTTATCTATCTAGGCCGCGCTATATAGGCTTGACGTGGTGAGGGGTCAATATTCCGTGTAACGAGTGCATATGTTGTTGTGGCTTGGTTAGGATTATTATGGTTAACAGGATATACATGGCGATCAGCCATTTTGTCTGCAAGCTAATAGATTTTTGCGAAATTACGGCCTAAAACCACGATACTAAATAGCGGAGTGATCGTCGCTCGATGCCAGATTTTGATAGCCTTAGGCAAACAATGGTAGATACCCAATTGCGTACTAATAAGGTAAGGGATGAGCGGATACTGGCCGCGATGGGTGAAATCCCGAGAGAAGACTTTATTCCCACAGATATCTCGTCGCTTGCCTATATAGATGAAGACATCCCTATTGGGTCAAGTAGGGGTATGATCGAACCAATGATCCTGGGCCGAATGATTCAGGCGACAGAGCTTAAATCGGACGAAGTGGTGCTCGATGTGGCGAGCGGAACAGGGTACTCAGCCGCGGTTCTGGGAAGGATCGCCCGCGTCGTTGTCGCTGTTGAAAGCGATGAGGATCTGGTGAAGAAGTCAACGCTGCAGATGGTTGAACTCGGGATGGACAATGTAGTCATCGAACAGGGTCCGATTGAACTAGGTTGGTTGGATCAAGCTCCCTATGACGTGATTTTGGTGAATGGCGCTCTCGGTAAAGTACCTGAAACATATTTCGATCAGCTATCGGAAGGTGGGCGTCTCTGCGCGATTAGGAAAGAACCAAATGGTATTGGTTCGGCATGGCTCTGGGTAAAACAAAACGGTACACCTTCGGGCCGGCCGCTTTTTGATGCGAATATTTTTGATCTTCCCGAACTCAAATGCGAATTAGGATTCACTTTCTGATGAAATTTTTAAAATTCTGGGTTGCCCTGACCATAGGCTTTGTAAATATCTGGTCGTTAGATTCCGCAGGGGCCCAGACTCTCGATGAGGCATTGGTAAAAGCTTACCGAGAAAATCCTAGAATCCGAGCCGAACGAGCTCGGTTGCGGGCTTCCGACGAGGGTGTTTCACAGGCGTTATCGAACTGGCGTCCCGTCGTTCGGGTGACTGGTACTACTGGATTGAAACGTTCTGATAGTACAATCACAGGTCCAGCCGCCAAGGAGGCTGAAGTCACGGAACCCTTTACAGCCGAGTTGACCATTACACAAAACCTATATCGGGGTGGACGAACTGAGGCGGAGGTCGAAGAGGCGGAATATATTGTACGGGCGGACCGTGCTCGCCTCGCTTTGACCGAGCAATCCGTTCTTCTTGGTGCAGCTACCGCCTATGGAGATGTTGCCCGGGATCAGGCTGTCCTAGAGCTAAATAAAAGCAACGAACGCGTACTTGAAAAGCAACTTGAAGCGACTGAAGACCGGTTTCGGGTTGGTGAGGTGACGAAGACCGAAGTATCGCAAGCAGAGTCCCGTCTATCGCGTGCCCGTGCTGATCGTATAGCGGCTAATGGCACTTTGATCGATGCGCGTGCCGCATATAAAAACGTCGTGGGAGATCTGCCTGATAAACTTCAGCTGGAGAAGCCATTAACGGACCTTCCATCGTCGTTGCCGGATGCGATTGATCGTGCAAAATCTAATAATTTCGGCGTGATACTGTCTAGACTGATTACAAAAGCAGCAGAGAGTAACGTGCGCAAAATTAACGGCGAACTTCTGCCTTCGTTGACGCTTAACGGGTCTGCCCAAATCAATGAAGAAACCACAACGCCGCGGAGCGAGAGCCAAGTCTTATCCATGACGGCAAAGATTACTGTGCCATTATATGCGTCAGGGTCGGTGAGGTCGAGAATTCGAGCGGCCAAACAGATTGTTTCTCAACGCCGCGATGAATTTAATCAAGCAGTTCGTGACGCGATCGAAGACACGACCGAAGCCTGGCAAATTCTTCAGACGGGGCGCGCCCAGATTCAAGCATTTCGCTCTGCCGTGAAGGCGGCTGAAATTGCGCTGGAAGGAGTTCGGGAGGAGGTAAATGTAGGTTCCCGAAATGTACTTGACGTGCTTGATGCTGAGCAAGAACTCCTTGATGCCCGAGTCGGGGTAGCTCGTACGATGCGGGATGAGTTAGTAGCAACTTATCGGTTGCGTAGCGCGGTTGGAGAACTAACCGCAGTAAAACTTGGCCTCCCGGTAAAATTTTACGATCCCGGAAAACATCATCAGCGTGCCCGCGGGAAATGGTGGGGTTTAAGCGCCGACGATGGAAGATAATGATCGATGGAAGATAATGATAACGTACCGAATTTGTCAGAGAATGTGTTTTGTTAAGATAAAGTTAAGCTACTAATGTTACGTGTAAGGTCGCTTTTCTTTTATCCGGGAGTAGTCATTCTATGAGCGACCAGAGGGCCGAAAAGGAACCATCGATGGAAGAGATACTAGCTTCCATTCGGCAAATTATCTCTGAAGACGGTCAGAAAGTAGTTGCCCCGCCAACCGATAACATGAATTTAATGGCGGGATCGAAACCGAATTCTCTAGATGCATTGGAACAAGAAACTCGGGTATTCGAGGATGTCTTGGAACTCACAGACGAAGTCAAAGATGATGGAACCGTTGTAAATCTTAAGACTGGCGAGAACCTTGGTGATAAAGGTCTCGAAGAAGGAGAAGGTAAAGACGAAGTTATTAAGGAGCAGACTGGAACACAATCAACAGAGCCACTTGAATCAAAAGCCGTTCGGGTTTTTACAAATCGTCTCGTTTCCGATCTTGGGAAGAGAGAATCGTTGTCAAACAATTCCGGGTTCGACGTCACCGCTCGCAGTAAAAGCAAAAATCCTAATCTGGGTATTGAAGCGAAGACCGTTGAAGACCTCGTAAAAGAGGTTTTGAGGCCGATTATCAAGGAATGGCTAGACGCTAATCTAGATTCTCTGGTGGAACGATTGCTGAAAACAGAAATTAAACGCCTAAACGATGAGGCCCAATAAATTCCTGAAAGATAGGGTTTTGTGGGGTATATCAGCCGTCGTTCTGAATAAGCCTTGAACTCAAACGCTGTGCCGCTAGTAATCAGCGATGGGATGAGTGCTAGTGGCGAGCACGAAACTTAAAGATAATTATAGCTGTGTGAGAAAGATGGATAAGACCTATCAGCCGGAAACGGTAGAGGCGAGAACCTACGATAAATGGGAAAAAAATGGCTCTTTTGGCTGTGGGCACACCCGTAAAGAAACATCCGATGGTGTTTCGTATTCGATCGTTATCCCACCGCCGAATGTGACGGGAAGCCTCCATATGGGGCATGCTCTCAACAATACTCTTCAGGATATCCTTGCTCGCTTTGAGAGGCTGCGGGGCAAAGATGTCTTATGGCAGCCCGGAACCGACCACGCTGGTATTGCTACCCAGATGGTTGTTGAGAGGCAACTGACTAAAGATGGTAAAAACCGTCATGATCTTGGTCGTCAAGCTTTTATTGACCGAGTATGGGAGTGGAAGGCCGAGTCGGGTGGTACGATAATTGGACAGTTACGACGGCTCGGCGCTTCCTGTGACTGGGAACGTGAACGCTTCACGATGGACAAAGGACTGTCGTTGGCGGTGAGAAAAGTCTTTGTGACACTCCGGAAGGAGGGACTGATATACCGGGATAAAAGACTGGTAAATTGGGATCCAAAGTTGCATACCGCGATATCTGACCTTGAGGTCGAACAGCATGAAATAAATGGAAGTCTCTGGTATTTTAAATATCCGATAGAAGGTGAACCTGATCGCTTTGTAACAGTCGCGACCACCCGGCCTGAAACTATGCTGGGTGATAGCGGGGTAGCCGTCCACCCAGAAGATAAACGCTATGCCAGTTTAGTCGGTAAAAATGTCATCCTACCCATCGTTGGACGTTCTATTCCTATAGTTGCCGACGAGTATTCAGATCCCGAAAAAGGTTCCGGGGCAGTCAAAATTACACCGGCTCATGATTTTAACGATTTTGAGGTTGGACGCCGCCATGGTCTGGCGATGATAAATATTTTTGATGTAAATGCTAATCTCAACGACGAGGTCCCCGCGCATTTGCGGGGTCTTACCCGTGAGGAAGCCAGAGAAAAGGTTGTTGAGGAACTGAAGGCCAAAGGACTTTTATCCAAAATAGAAGATAATCACATGACTGTACCGTTCGGCGACCGGTCTGGAGTGGTTATAGAGCCTAGATTGACCGACCAATGGTTTGTTGATGCTGAAGCCCTTGCGAAACCTTCGATCGTAGCGGTTGAAAAAGGCGATATCCGTTTTATCCCGAAGCACTGGGAAAATACTTATTTTGAGTGGATGCGGAATATTCAGCCATGGTGTATCTCCCGTCAAATCTGGTGGGGCCACCAGATTCCCGCATGGTATGGACCTGACGGAGAAATTTTTGTCGAGATGACCGAAGAAGAGGCGCTTGCGGCTGCCGCTGCGCATTATGGAAAGCAAGTTGATCTAGAGCGGGACCCAGACGTTCTTGACACCTGGTTTTCTTCGGCATTATGGCCGTTTTCAACACTAGGATGGCCTGAGGAGACCCCCGAACTCGCACATCATTACCCGACAAGTGTCTTGGTGACAGGGTTTGATATTATCTTTTTTTGGGTAGCTCGGATGATCATGTTAGGGATTCATTTCCGTGATGGAGCCGTTCCTTTTCGAGATGTTTATATTCATGCTCTCGTGCGTGACGAATATGGCCAAAAAATGTCGAAGAGTAAGGGCAATGTATTGGATCCGCTGGAGCTGATTGACCAGTATGGTGCGGATGCTCTGCGTTTTACATTGACCGCTCTAGCGGCTCAGGGAAGGGACATCAAGCTATCGGCCGGACGGATTGAGGGATACAGAAATTTCGTTACTAAGATATGGAATGCTGCACGTTTCACAACGTTGAATGATTGCAGCCCGGTGTCTGATTTCGATCCGGCATCGTGCGCCCTCACCCTTAATAAGTGGATTGTCGGCGAAACGGTAAAGGTAGGTGAGCAAATATCTAGTGCGTTAGAGGATTATCGTTTCAACGAAGCGGCTCAGGCTGCATACCAGTTCGCGTGGCACCAATTCTGCGACTGGTATCTCGAATTTAGTAAACCGATCCTGCAAGACGGCGATAACGCTGAGCAGAGCGAGGTACGCGCCACTACATCTTGGGTATTTGAACAATTACTAACTTTTCTACATCCAATGATGCCGTTTGTGACTGAAGAACTTTGGGAACAGCTTGGGCCGGAAGGCGGTAGGGACGGAATGTTAATGGATCATGTCTGGCCCGCATTTAGTCTTGATTTAAGTTGCTCCGAGTCTGAAGAAGAAATGAGCTGGCTAATCCGTTTGATTAGCGCTATCCGCACGGTCCGCTCAGAGATGAACGTGCCTCCTAAGGCGGAACTTGCCGTTAAGGTCGTAGGCGCGTCCGAAACAACCCAGCGGAGGCTGGTCGCTCACCATACACTTTTGTGCCGACTGGCAAGATTGTCGGTTGTTGATCTTGCGGAAGAAGTTCCTTCTTCTGGATCCGTGCAAGTTGTCATTGATGAAGCTACCACCGCGCTCGCAGTGGGGGATGTTATTGATATCTCCGGTGAAGTCGACCGCCTCGAAAAAGAGATCGAGAAAGTTGAAGGAGAAATTAGAAAAATAGATCAGAAATTGGCCAATAATGATTTTATTGCCAAGGCTCCCGCTGAGGTTGTTGACGGGCAATACAAGCGTCTAGCTGAAATTAAAATATCACATGACAAGCTTTCGGAAGCGTTGGGCCGTTTGTCTAAGCTTTAAGTCGTTGTCGTATATGGTCGAAGAATAAGAGGGATAGAAATGCCAAAGATTAGGATTGGGACGTCGGAGCGCGGCGGTACATTCTGGACGGAGGGAAAATCGATAGCGACGTTGTTTAAACGAGATTATGGAATAGACCCGGAGATCATAGATGCCAGTCAAGCCAGTATTGAAAATGCAAAAAGGCTGGATGCAGGCCTAATTGAGTTAGGTTTCATGGCTTCGAATTGGATAGGATGCGCTTACAGGGGAGATCATCCCTTCAATAAACCGATCGATATCCGGATGGTTGCACCGGCGAATTCGGGCGCCATGTTTTTTATTACTCAGGCTGATAGTGATCTGAAATACGTCCGCGACCTCGTAGGTAAACGGGTATCAATCGGCCCGAAAGGTAGTGGCATGGTGCAACATATCCACACTATCTTTGGTGCGCTTGATATCTCTTTTAGTGACTTTGAGCCAGTCTATCTCTCCTTTTTAGAGGGGAGCGAGGCGATAAAAAACGGATACGTTGATGCACAATGGCAGTGCCCTTATCCAAACGTGATAATGGATGACATTAGTCAACAACAGGATGTCCGCGTTTTGGATTATTCACCGGCTGATCTGAAGACCATTTTTGAAAAGGTTGAATTCTATAGGTTGGAAAAGATGCCAGGGGGATTATTCAGAGGGTTAGATAAAAACACAGATCAGGTCGCGGTAATTAACGTAGTAGGAACGCATGCTCGAACAGATCCCGAAATCGTTCGGCAGTTTGTGACCACTATGCTTAATAACCTCGAAGAACTCGCGGTCATTAATCCGCTTTTTATTGGGTTGGACCGGTTATTTGAGCCAATTCGGTTATACGGTAAAGCGGCAATCGAATTCGGTGGCGTACACATTCATCCCGGTGCGTTAGATGCCTATCGCGATAAAGGTTATCTCTCCTGACTTTGTGTTAAACTAGCCGGGATCTGCTGACGGGACTATTGTCCCAAGAAATATTTCACCGACAGGAGAACGACATGCCCGACGGATCGGGTGCTGTGAAACGCGCCACAAAAAAAACGGCGAAGAAAGCCAAACGTAAATTTAATAAGAAGCTGCTACCTAGTCGGCATACAACGATTGGTCCGGAGCGGGCGCCACATCGCAGCTATTTGTATGCGATGGGGCTGACTGAAAAAGAAATCGCCCAGCCTCTTGTGGGTGTAGCGTCCTGCTGGAACGAGGCCGCGCCGTGTAACATTTCCCTCTCCCGGCAAGCACAGGCGGCTAAACGGGGAGTGAAGGCTGCCGGTGGGACACCGCGGGAGTTTTCAACGATTACGGTCACAGATGGTATCGCAATGGGTCATGAAGGTATGAAATCGTCATTAGTATCTCGCGAGATCATCGCAGACTCCGTCGAATTAACGATGCGGGGCCATTGTTATGACGCATTAGTGGGATTGGCTGGGTGCGATAAATCCCTACCTGGTATGATGATGTCAATGGTTCGGCTAAACGTTCCGTCGGTATTTGTTTACGGCGGCACAATCCTGCCGGGTAAATTTCAGGGCCGGGATGTCACCGTTGTTGACGTATTTGAAGGTGTAGGCCAGTACGCTGCCGGGAATATGACCGCAGACGAACTGCAAGAGCTAGAGAGCGTTGCCTGCCCATGCGAAGGGTCTTGCGGTGGACAATTCACCGCAAATACGATGGCGTGCGTGGCTGAGGCGATGGGGATTGCACTCCCCACCTCATCTGGAGCCCCCGCGAAATACAAGTCACGCGATGAGATGGTCCGAGCATCTGGTGTCGCGGTTATGGAGCTCTTGGCAAAGAATATTCGTCCTAGAGATATTGTGACGCGACAGTCACTTGAAAATGCAGCGGTGGTAGTCGCAGCCACCGGAGGATCAACCAACGCCGGGTTGCATCTGCCGGCCATTGCTAATGAAGCTGGAATCAAGTTTACACTCGATGATGTCGCGCGCATTTTCAAAAAAACCCCGTATATAGCGGACTTAATGCCCGGCGGTACTTACACGGCGACCGATATGTATCGGGCGGGCGGCGTTCCAGTAGTGATTAAGGAATTGTTAGATAACGGGTTGCTTCATGGCGATTGTATCACCGTGACCGGTAAAACGCTTAAACAAAACCACTCTAAGTTAAAGTTCCCTGAAAAACAGAAAGTTTTTTACAGGGTGAAAGATGCGCTTTCGCCAACAGGCGGGGTTGTTGGTCTTAAAGGCTCGCTAGCGCCAGAAGGTGCGATTGTTAAGGTCGCCGGTATGGAGGAAAAGCTCACATTCCAGGGTCCGGCTCGGGTTTTTGATTGTGAAGAGGATGCCTTCGAAGCGGTGGTGGAAAGGAAAATCAAGGAAGGTGACGTCATAGTGATCCGATACGAGGGCCCTAAGGGTGGTCCCGGAATGCGGGAAATGTTGTCGACAACTGCAGCATTGTATGGCCTTGGTATGGGCGAAAAGGTGGCTTTGATCACTGATGGGCGCTTTTCCGGGGGCACGCGTGGATTTTGTATCGGGCACGTTGGGCCCGAGGCAGCTGTTGGCGGTCCGATCGGTCTCCTTAAAAACGGTGATATTATTTCCATCGACGCTAAGAAAGGTAAGTTAGATGTACACGTGTCGAAGGCGGAACTTGCCCGCCGACGGAAATCATGGAAGCCGAGGAAGCATGATTATCAGTCGGGGGCTTTATGGCGTTACGCCCAGACGGTCGGCAATGCAAATGAAGGTGCGGTTGTACATCCGGGAGCGAGAGCGGAAACGCACACCTACGCCGATATCTAACGTGAGCGTATCAGAATTATGGCGCGTCTAATGGCCCACATCACTAGTCCTATAATGGCGAAAACTATGATTGGTCCCGCCAATAACTTAAAATCGGTCATCTGGCCATTCGTGTACTGCACGATCGCCCAAATTAAACCAAATATTAGGCCAATAAGGATAAACCGAATAGCTTCCAGAAGAGAGCTCACTCGAGTTCGCACCAGACTGGGGTGTGGTCGGAGGCTTTCTCTCTTCCGCGCGGCCCGCGATCGATATTAGCATCCTTGAGCATGTCCGTTGCCCGCGGAGAGAGTAAAAGGTGATCGATCCGGACCCCAAAATCTTTTTGCCAGGCGCCGCGTTGGTAATCCCAGAATGTGTATCTATGCGGTCCTTTGTGAAATACTCGATATGCGTCGGTAAGTCCTAGATAAAGCATTCGACGGAAATAGTTTCGGCTCTCTGGCCGACATAGTGCATCGTTCGACCAGCTTTCCGGGTCGTGAACGTCATCAGGGGTGGGTACGATGTTATAGTCTCCCCCAAATACGATAGCCTTATCTGGAGTTAGACAGTCTTGCATGTGTTCACAAAGGCATTCCATCCAGCGCAACTTATAATCAAATTTATCGCCGGGTACCGGGTTCCCATTTGGGAGATATATGGAGGCGACTCGAATGCCCGCAGTCAAACCCTCAATGTAACGTGCTTGGTGGTCTTCGGCGTTATTCGGTAAGCCTCGAATAACATCCTTGATAGGTGAGTTAGAGAGCAAGGCCACACCATTAAAATTCTTTTGGCCATAGATCTCGACGTTATAGCCACGATCTTCAATTTCTAGGCGGGGGAACGTTTCCTCTGTAGCTTTAATTTCTTGGAGCAGGGCTACGTCTGGTTTGAATTCATCAAGCCATTCAAGCAGACGTGGCAGTCGGGCACGCACAGAGTTGACGTTCCAAGTAGCGATGATGGTCAAGATTTTTTCCGTAAGCTGATAATTTTTTCTCTAATTCTTACCGGTTCGTCATTCCTAATGAAACACTGGCACCGAATGGGATTTGGGAACGATATTTATAGATTTCGTTGAAGAATTTCTAATTTCCGAAAATTTTGGTGACAACAGGGCCGGTAAAACTATTCGGTTCAACTCTGTTCGGTGGATTCTTCTCTCGGTTAGCCTCAACATGATTCCGCCTCATTGCTAAATAAATTTATGGGGATCTAGCTCCAGATGAACCAATTATTTTGCCTGAGGGAAAGAGATTAATGCGGTCTAAAAAATTCAAATTCCGGCTCGGCAGATCAGGAATCTGAATTTTCAGATGGCGAACGATGTTCCACAGCCGCAGGTGGATGCCGCGTTCGGATTTTCGATAGAGAAATATGCCCCGATTAATTCGTTCTTGTAGTCAATCTCGGAACCGACCAGGTAATCCCATGAAATTTCATCAATGATTACGGTAACACCATCTTTTTCGATCGTTCGGTCATCATCGTTGATTTGATCGTCGAAGGAAAAGGTATACTGGAATCCCGAGCATCCGCCGCCGCTAACAGAAACCCGCAGCATCATTCCCGCATTTTCTT
The DNA here is from genome assembly GCA_002937455.1 of Alphaproteobacteria bacterium MarineAlpha11_Bin1. Next base: position 171,018 of record PTJZ01000003.1, on the reverse strand, counting down.
TGTCACCATGAAGTTCCTTCAGCCGACAAATAACGGAATCGCTGACAGTTATTTGTGCAGAAGGCTCTTCCAGACAATCGACCATAGTTATTTTCTACTCCTTTACACATCATATCTATTTTGAAGAAAAGATTTCGTCAACTTTTTCGATTGGAAAAACGGCTTTTGTGTATCCGATTCCATTGCAGATCTGGATATCCGGGTCTAGTTTGCGGCAATGAGCCCTGCAGATGGATCTGTTCCCAAATCCAAGCTAGCGATTTTTGCGTGTCTACCGACGCTGTCCCGAGGGCGGGTTTTTCCAGAAGAAGAAAGCCCGACTCGAAGTATATATCAGCGCGATAGAGACAGGATTATTCACTCGGGTGCCTTTCGGCGTCTGAAGCATAAAACCCAAGTATTCGTCTATCATGAGGGTGATTACTATCGGACACGCCTCACTCATAGTCTGGAAGTCGCTCAAATTGCACGGTCTCTGGCTCGTTGGCTATCTGTTGATGAAGACCTGGCAGAAGCTTTATCGCTTGCACATGACCTTGGTCATACGCCATTTGGGCATGCTGGCGAGGAAGCCCTCGACGAAGCAATGCAACCACACGGGGGATTTGATCACAACATTCAGACACTACGCATAATTACATCTTTAGAAGCGAGATACGCAGAATTTGACGGTTTAAACCTAACTTGGGAAACCCTAGAGGGGATTGCCAAGCATAACGGACCCATAACGGGTGACTTACCTGGCGCTCTTGATGCATATAACTCGAAACACGACCTCGAATTAAATACATGGCCCAGTATTGAGGCGCAAATTTCCGCTCTTTCGGACGATATCGCCTATCATTCTCACGATGTTAATGACGGCTTGCGCGCTGGCTTGTTTTCCATCGAAGATCTCGTAGATGTGCCCATTCTTGGCCCTATCATTTCGGAAGTGCGCGGGAAATATCCAGATCTGCAGAATAGTCGCCTATTTCATGAAATCGGTAGACGTCTAATCAACTTGATGGTCAACGACCTTCTCTCTGAGACATCACAAAGACTTTCCGACGCAAATCCAAAGTCGGTGGTGGATGTAAGGCAATTTCCCGGGCCTTTGGTTGCGTTTTCTAATCAACTAGATGCTGATAATCGGTCCCTAAAGTTGTTTCTTTTTGAGCGTATGTATAGGCATTACAGGGTAAACCGGATGACTAGCAAGGCACGCAGGGTGGTGGCCGATCTTTTCAAACTGTATGTGGAAGAACCAGAGTGTCTTCCAGAAGATTGGCGGCCGGGCGCTGAAGGGGTTGAAAAGAAGCTGCGAGCACAGCATATCGCTGACTACATCGCGGGTATGACCGACCGCTTTGCACTTGATGAACATCGCCGACTTTATGACGTATACGAAGTGAATAGATGAACGTTTTTAATAACTATCGGCAGGCTATCGAACGTACGGTAAAGCAATTGTGTGCGGATGGGAGCTTGCCACCTAATTTGAATCTTGGTCGGATCTCGGTTGAACCACCGCGCGATCCAGAACATGGTGATATTTCGTCAAACGTCGCGATGATCATTTCCAATCAAGCGAAAGAGAGCCCTAGAGAAATCGCAGATAGAATAGCTCTAGGATTGAAGCTCGAACCTGGAATTAAAACGGTGGATGTCGCGGGGCCCGGTTTTATCAATTTACGGCTAGATGTTTCTGTCTGGCAACAGCAGATTACAGAGATACTTAGTGCCGGAACGGAGTATGGCGCTAATAGCCTAGGTCGAGGAAAGAAGATCAACGTCGAATACGTCTCCGCAAATCCTACCGGTCCGATGCACGTAGGCCATGCGCGGGGCGCAGTGATTGGTGACGTACTGGCAGCCCTACTAGAGAAATCTGGGTTCGAGGTTACTCGAGAATATTATATTAATGACGCTGGCGTCCAAGTCGATGTGCTCGCTCGTTCCGCCTTTCTGAGATACCGTGAGGTGTTGGGCGATGATATCGGCGAGATCCCTGATGACCTCTACCCTGGAGATTATCTTGTTAGAGTGGGGCAGGAAATAGCTAAAAACTTCGGAGACTCACTGCTTTCTGAAGGAGTCGAAAAGTGGCTGCCAGTGGTCCGCGACTTTACGATAAATGCCATGATTGATTTAATACGCTCCGATCTCATATCGCTCGGGATAAAACACCAAGAGTTCCGATCAGAAAAATCATTACATGATGAAAATGCGATAGAGCAAGTAGTATCAGAACTGAAGTCTCGAGATTTAGTGTACTGGGGCACACTAAAACCACCTAAGGGACAAAAACGGGATGATTGGGAAGAACGAGAACAGTACCTTTTTCGTTCGACTCTCTTCGGGGATGATATCGATCGCCCTCTCCGGAAATCAGATGACACCTGGACTTATTTTGCTGCCGACATTGCCTATCATCTTGATAAATATAGGCGCGGCTTCCGGGAAATGATCGATGTTTGGGGTGCGGACCATAAAGGTTATGTAAGACGGATGCGGGCGGCGGTTGAAGCTGTCACAAACGAAGAGGGTGTTTTGGATGTATGCATCTGTAACCTTGTTAATTTTCTCGAAGACGGAGAACCCGTGCGGATGTCCAAGCGGGCAGGTACCTTCGTAACTCTCCGAGAGGTGGTCGACCAAGTGGGTAGGGACGTTGTGCGATTTATGATGCTAACCCGTAGCAATGAAGCTCCTCTCGATTTCGATCTAGCAAAGGTTCTCGAGCAATCACGCGATAATCCAGTGTTTTATGTCCAGTATGCCCACGTTAGGGCGTGCTCTGTTTTGCGCAATGCAAATGACCTTTTTCCGAGTCTTTCAGTTGACGATGCGAGTCTCTCACAAATTGATATGTCCGTCCTAGACGACGAAGCGGAGTTGGCACTGATTCGGTTATTGGCGAGTTGGCCAAGGGTCGTCGAGACGTCATCTATCATGCGGGAACCGCACCGTATAGCATATTACCTTGGGGATGTGGCCGCTGCTTTTCATGGGCTGTGGAATAAGGGAAATGAGAATGTCGGTCTGCGTTTCTTGATTGCTGACGACGAAAAGATTTCAGCAGCCAGAATTGCAATGGTGAGAGCAATGGCGGTTGTAATCGCTTCGGGGCTGGCGGTGATGGGTGTCAAACCGGTTGAGGAGATGCGCTGATGGCTGACGAATTTAAAACACCGGGTGATTTGCCACTTACAACAAAGGAAGGAGATGATCCTTCCGGATATAGTTGGCGTGGACGACGAATTATGGCGTTCCTCGTAGCCATTGCTGTGATAATGGGGGTCGGTGTCATCGTATTATATGCTTACAACAAGGGACGCCAAGCCGGAGAAAGCAAGATCCCTCCGGTGATTCAAGCCGCCGAGGGTCCAACCAAGATCCGCCCAAAAAGCCCTGGTGGGATGAAAGTCCCCAATCAAGACAAGGAAGTTTTCACGCGACTTGAATCAGAAAAACCGTCGAGCCGCGTTGAGCGACTGCTGCCGCTACCCGAGCAACCGATCAAGGCTCCTTCAAAAACCTCACGTATTCGCTCACCTGCGGCCGGGTCAGCATCTTCGAAGGCACCTAGTTCGGCGAGTTCTTCAAGGCCGGCTTTTTCAACAAATATTGAAAAAGTTGGGAGAGAAGGTCGGGAACCATCGTCAACCTTGAAACAAATACAAACAGCCAAGAAACCAAATATAAAAACTGCACCGACAAAGCCGGCGACCGTAGCCCCTACGTCGTCTGCAAAGAAATCTACTTTGGGGCGTTATCGGATCCAAATCTCATCAATGAGATCGGAGGCGGTTTTACGAAGAAATTGGGCATTGTTAAAAATAAGACACAAAGATTTGCTCGGTAGTTTGCCCCTGGTTGTTGAAAGGGCGGTTCTTGGTGATGGTCGCGGCACCTTTTATAGGATGCAGGTGGGGTCTTTTGCCTCCAAGCAGAAAGCCTCGACCCTCTGCGGAAGTCTTAAATTGCAGAACCTAAGCTGTTTCGTTGTTCGCCGCTGAGCCAGGACCAGCGGCCGTCGTTTATGGTTGTGCTGGACTGAAACTTACCGCCGATGAGAAAGCATTATTCCGAGATTGTAAGCCTGCGGGCTATATACTTTTTGATCGAAACTTAGATACACCAGAACAAGTGATGCGCCTAACCGAGAGTCTTCGGGTTGTTTCGGGTAATGAAGAAATCCTCATAATGATTGATCAAGAAGGTGGACGGGTTCAGCGTTTGCATCCTCCTCACTGGTCAGAATATCCGCCGATGCGAATGTTTGGTGATTATAGCAGAGATAACGCTAATGAAGCAGCGGCTTGCGTTGCGCTCAACTATCGTTTGATTGCGTCCGAACTTACGCCTCTTGGTATCAATGTAAATTGTGCTCCGGTACTAGATATTCCTATTGCAGGCAGTCACGAAATTATTGGTGATCGCGCCTTTTCTAATAACCCCTCTATTGTCGCCATTCTGGGGCGTTCAGCGTGTGACGGACTTCTTCAGGGTGGGATCCTACCGGTGATCAAGCATATTCCCGGGCATGGTCGCGCGTTGGTTGATAGCCATAAGGAAGTCCCCAAGGTTGATGCGCCTCTTGTTAATCTTCGCCTAACCGACTTTGTGCCGTTTTCGGGCTTGTCCGATGCGCCCGCCGGTATGACCGCACACGTCATTTATTCTTCGGTCGATAGCGAACAGCCTGGTAGTACCTCGCCAGTATTGATCGAAGAGATCATCCGGAACGAAATTGGTTTTAACGGGTTGTTGTTTTCCGATGACGTCTGTATGGAGGGATTATCAGGCCGGCCGGAACAACGCGTTCATTCGGTGCTTGCGGCAGGTTGCGACATCGCAATCCATTGCGACGGAAATTTTATGAATATGCTTGCCATCGCTGAAAATTGTCCACAGATGCGAAAGGAGTCACTGGCACGCCTTAATTCTGCAAGACAAAGGGTATTCGATTCGGATGATTTCGATGCCGAGGCTGCGAAATGGCGGATTTCAGCGTTTTTGGGCCAGCTGTAAGTCAACGCCGGTAGTGGTTCGTTATTAGCCTGCACCTAGCGAAACTTCTATAATTTTGAATTGTTGGCTTGGTGCCTTTGGAAGGGAAATGGTCCGCATGTCCGATACGACGGACACATTCGAAGAAGAATCAATAAAGGAAATAAATGAACTTGTCCTAGACCTGGACGGGTTTGAGGGGCCTATAGATCTGCTTCTTACACTATCACGTCAGCAAAAGGTTGACCTGACTAGGATTTCAATCCTCACTCTCGCAGAACAGTATCTATCCTTTATCATGGCCGCCAAACAGCTTCAGCTCGAAATAGCAGCAGACTACTTGGTCATGGCGGCTTGGTTGGCATATCTTAAATCGCGGCTCTTGCTGCCCGAAACCGAAGAAAGCGATGAGGGCTCAGGCCCAGAACTTGCTGAAGCTTTCAAATTCCAGTTGCGCCGCCTAGATTCAATGCGAAAAGCAGGCGAGCAATTGTTGGTCATGCCTCGGCTTGGCAGAGACGTGTTTGCCCGGGGCGCACCTGAGGGAATGGAGGTGATTAAAACCTCGGTTTACGAGCTTTCGCTCTACGAAGTACTTAAAGCTTACGGTGATAATCGCCGCCGTTTGACCGCCTCGCAATTGACGATTGAAGCATCGCAGTTGTTTTCGATAAGTGACGCAATCGAGCGACTTCGGGGAATTATTGGTCATGTTGGTGAGTGGACAACCCTTAACGCCTTTCTACCCGATGGTTTGACTGATGGGATTATCTGGCGATCCGGTGTGGCTTCGACTTTTGCAGCCAGCCTTGAATTAGTGAAAGAAGGTAGGGCAAGCATAAGCCAATCAAATGCCTTTGACACACTTTATGTAAAAGGGAAGGAAGCCCCGTCAAATGATTGAAAAAAGGGATGAAAGTATTGTGACGGAGGCAAAAGAAACCCAAGAAAAATTAGAGACAAATACGGGTGGTGGAGGCGGTCACTTTGTTGAGGAGGCCGTGACACAAGAGACTCGGATAGTAGAGGCCTTATTATTTGCGGCAACAGAGCCAGTTGGCACAGATTTTCTTCTCGAGCGTCTTCCGGAGGGGACTGATATCGGGGCTATACTCACCGAAATACAAGCGCGGTACGAAGGCCGTGGCGTGAATCTAGCTCGTGTCGCGGGGAAATGGTCACTTCGTACTGCGGAGGATCTCTCCCCCCATCTGCGGATTGAGCGAAAGATCAGTCGAAAACCTTCACGTGCTGCTATAGAATCCCTAGCTATCATCGCCTATCACCAACCGGTCACTCGAAGCGAGGTGGAAGAAATTCGTGGCGTATCTGTCAGCAAAGGTTCTTTTGACGTTCTACTTGAGGCGGGATGGATAAAGCCGGTAGGGCGTCGTCGAACGCCGGGACGGCCCACTACATGGGGTACCACGCCAGCCTTCCTTGGCGAGTTCGGCTTAAACTCCCTTGCAGATTTGCCCGGAGTCGACGAACTTAAAGCATCCGGTCTACTCGATACTCGCCCTGCAGGGACCATAATTGGTGATAGTGGTGATTTTTACGAGAATTCGTCAGCTGAAGGTACGCTGGAGCAGGGAGACGCAGAGGCACTCTCGGACGGCGACGAACTTTAAATTGAGGATAGGTAACACATAAATGCGATGATTGAAATAACGGACGTTTCTTGCCCCCGCATCGAACACTATTTCCCGGGCAACCTCGAAATTTATTAGGCTATCCCCAGTCTGGAGCACCCCCATATTTTCGTCCTCGCAAAGCATCAGGAGCAATATGCCTAGAAGAGGTTTTTTAGTGACCGAGGGGTACCTGTTTATTTAGCAAGCGTTGATCAGGAAATTTGGGATCTCTGAGGGAGGCATAGTTGATAGTTGTCCTTTTCGTTGCGAGTTATTCACCTATCTGCAATTATCTTATAGATTTTAAACATTTATCATGAAAGTTGGCTATGTCTTTAGGACCTTGGCAAATCGGACTTATCGCACTGGTAGTGATCCTATTATTCGGCGCTGGAAAGCTCCCTCGCCTGATGGGCGACGCAGCAAAGGGTATTAATGCGTTCAAGAAAAACTTGAAGGAAGATAAGTCCGTCATTGAGGACGAAAAAGGACTGGAGACCGATGAAAACTTTGGGGTGTCGGATGCCAGCAAAAAAAAAGACAAAAAGGCGAAAAGCTGAGTTTTCAGCAACGTTCATATCTTTGAAGAAAGGCGCACCCGGCCATGCTTGATATCGGCGGCTGGGAATTTCTGCTTGTTTTAGTTCTTGGGATTATAATTTTTCGACCTAGGGACTTGCCAAGGGTAATACAAACTTGGAGCGGGTTAATGCGACGGGTGAGGCACAACGTGCGGGAATTCCAATCAGGGCTCGAAGAAGTGGCTCGTGAGGCAGAATTCGATAAAGTATCGGATTCAGTCAAAACTATAGGTGAACCCATTGGCTCTGTCGGTAAAGAAATTATGGATGTTCTCGATAGGGAGGATGATTTAACCGACTTGGGACGATTAAATAAAGACTCAGCTGAAGAGCATTTCGTAGATTATGACGTTTCAAATTTCATCGAAGAAAACGAGATAAGGGTACCAGAAAACCTAAAAAAAGTGAAAGACAATCCGGCAAATAGAGAGGAGAACGATGATCCGGAGAAGGCGGTATGAACGATAAGATGAAAAATGAAAAAAACATGCCGCTGTTAGGTCATCTGGTAGAGCTTCGCACTAGGCTAATATATAGCATTTTGGCTTTTTTTTTGATGTTTGCAGTTAGCTTTGTATTTGCCCAAGACATTTACGACTTTTTAGTTCGACCTCTCGCTCGGGCTTTAGAAGATCAGAACGGTGCTCGACTGATCTTCACCGCGCTTTACGAACCATTTCTTGCTCAGATCAAACTAGCTTTCTATATCGCTCTCTTCCTCGCCTTTCCAATTATTTCGATGCAGATGTGGATGTTTGTTGCGCCGGGTCTTTACAAGAATGAGAAACGTGCCTTTTTTCCATTTTTGGTGGCTACTCCAATCTTATTCTTCCTCGGCGGTGCCCTAGTCTATTTTTTTATAATGCCACTGGCCTGGGAATTCTTTCTTAATTTTCAAACATTAGGCGGCAACGGGACACTTCCATTGCAGGTAGAACCAAAGGTAGATCAGTATCTTACTCTAGTGCTACGGCTGATTTTTGCTTTTGGACTTGCCTTTGAACTACCCGTTCTGTTGATGCTACTTGCACGAGCGGGCCTCGTTACCTCGGCGGAGCTTGCAGCGAAACGTAAATATTCAATTATCGGTGTTTTTGTCTTTTCTGCCATAATCACTCCCCCCGACGTCGTTAGCCAAATTGGGCTCGCCATCCCGATTATCGTTCTTTATGAGTTTTCGATTCTTGGTGCACGGATGATAGAAAAACGCCGAATAAAAGAATATGACGACGTAGACCATGAAGATTTAGAGCAGGGGCCTGACAATCGGACGGCCTGAGATTCTTTTGAAAATCAGCTAGAACAAAATATTATGCATGACATAAGATGGATCCGGGACAATCCCAAACAGTTTGATACGGCGCTAGCGCGCCGAGGTCTAGAACCGTTATCTATCCAGGTGATAGAACTCGATGGGTCAAATCGACGTATCACTACAGAGTTGCAAGAACTTCAGAAACTGCGGAATGAAGTTTCTAAGCAGGTTGGTCGTTTGAGGAGTAAGGGTGAACCCGCTGACGATTTGATCTCTGAAGTCGCAGAATTGAAAAACCGTATGACGCACCTTGAGGCGGAACAGAAGCGGGGGGTCGCATCTATTTTTGATCTTCTGCAAGAGATTCCCAACCTACCATTTGATGATGTCCCTGATGGTGAGGATGAAGATGACAATGTTGAAATTCGTGTTATCGGAAAGAGGCCTGAATTCAATTTCAGAGCAGAAGATCACGTTGATATCGGCGAACGCCTCGGGATGTTACATTTCGAACGTGCAGCAAAATTATCGGGTTCACGTTTCGTCATAACAAGCGGGGCTCTTGCTCGAATGGAACGAGCACTTTCGGCAATGATGCTTGACCTGCATACTTCGGAGTTTGGTTATACTGAGGTAAATCCACCACTTCTTGTTCGCGATGAGGCAGCGTTCGGTACTGGTCAACTTCCTAAGTTTTCCGACGATCTTTTCAAAACGGAGACGGATCATTGGTTGATACCAACAGCCGAAGTTCCCTTGACCAATATGGTCGCGGGCGAGATCCTCGCTGAAGAAGATCTTCCCCTTCGGTACACTGCTTTTACTCCTTGTTTCCGGTCGGAGGCGGGCGCTGCAGGTAAGGACACCCGGGGTATGTTGCGACAGCACCAGTTTCCGAAAGTTGAACTTGTCAGTGTGGTGCATCCAGATATGGCAGCAGAGGAACACGAACGCATGACTGCATGTGCCGAAGAGGTGCTGAGGCGTTTGGGTTTGCATTACCGGGTCGTTTTATTGTCCACGGGTGATTTGGGATTTTCCGCATGTAAGACATTCGATTTAGAGGTTTGGCTTCCCGGTCAGGGTCGCTACCGCGAGATCTCAAGTTGTTCCAACTGTGGCGATTTCCAGGCTCGCCGAATGAATGCGCGGTTTCGAACTACGGAAGGAAAGGGAACCGGTTTTTTGCACACGCTTAATGGTTCCGGTCTCGCGGTTGGGCGTACGCTGATAGCTATTCTTGAAAACTATCAAAATATCGACGGGTCGGTTACCGTTCCCGATGCTCTCCAGGGGTACATGGGTGGGCTGACAAAAATTAATGCTCTTAAGGCAGACTAATGCAGCTGCGCGGCGCCAGGATCCTTATCTCTAACGATGATGGGATCAATTCGCCGGGCCTAAAGGTGTTAGAGAAGATTGCGAAGTCTTTTTCACCTGATGTCTGGGTGGTTGCGCCGGAGAGTGAAAAAAGTGCCTCTGGACACTCTTTAACTATCAACCTTCCCCTCCGGGTTCGAAAGATCAATGGACGAAAGTTCGCTGTAGACGGAACGCCGGCAGATAGTGTTCTCGTGGCAGTTCAGCACCTTATGATGGAAAAAAAACCGGATCTTGTTCTTTCTGGCATAAATGCGGGAGGTAATCTTGGTGAGGATATAGCATATTCCGGTACCGTGGCTGCCGCCATGGAAGGCACATTGCTCGGCATCCCAGCTATCGCACTCAGTCAAGCTCGCGTTTACGGGGAAAAGGTCCGCTGGGAGGCTTCATTACAACACGGACCCAGGATCATACGAAAAATAACGCAGGAGGAATGGCCCAAGAATGTTCTTATAAATGTCAATTTTCCTGATCTCCCGGCAAAAAAGATAGGTGGCACACAAATAACATTTCAGGGGCGCCGAAAGATCGGAGATAAAATTAGAGAGGGTCGAGACCCTAGAGGATACGACTATTTATGGATAGGTAATGAGCGGAGGGAGGATCCGTCACTTCCCGGCTCGGACCTAAAGGCGGTAAACGAAGGTCGTATATCGATTACACCATTATGTCTCGACCTAACTCACCGACCCACGATGGCGGCATTTCGGCGGGTTTTCTAATGACACTGGAGGCGAACCGCATACGGCTAATCATGGAATTGAGAAAGCAAGGGATAAAAGAACCAAGGGTACTTAGTGTGATTGAGCGCACGCCGAGGGAATTGTTTATTCCAGAGACTTTTCAGGATCAAGCCTATGAGAATATGGCCTTGCCTATCGGTAATGGACAGACAATCAGTCAACCCGCGGTTGTAGCCTTCATGACACAGGAACTTGATGTTGGTCCCCGGATGAAAGTTCTAGAAATCGGTACCGGCTCGGGATATCAAGCAGCTATTCTGGCGAAATTGTGTCGGCGCCTTTACTCAATTGAACGTCACAAAGATCTTCTTGACGCCGCTGAAAAACAATTCCGAGCGCTCCGTATCAATAATATTACCACTAAGTTAGGTGATGGAACCAAGGGTTGGATTGGCCAAGCACCTTTTGACCGTATTATCGTTACGGCTGCGGCAAGCCGACAAATACCGCGAACTCTGATCGATCAACTTGCACCCACCGGTACCCTGATCGCACCGATGGGAGAAACCGGAAGAAACCAGAATCTTTTCAAGTTCTACTTTGATCAAGGGGGAGAAGTTAAAACCGATAAACTTTGGCCGGTCCGCTTTGTGCCTTTGATAGGAGAGTCGGAGAGTAAATATGGCGGTTGAAGTTCGTAAATGCTGAACATAATTTGACGCCAATGGAAAATAAGTTGTTAAAGAATTTAGGGATTGGACTTTTTATACCACTAGTGCTGACCTTGTCGGCATGCGGTCAGAGGGTGGGAATGGCGCCCGTGATTCAAGGTGTATCAGGAGAAACTGTCCGAATTAGTCCCAAAGTACGGGCAGCCAAGGGAAAAACTATCACGGTTCGTCAGGGAGATGCGCTTTACAAAATTGCTCGTAGATACCGTGTCCGGCTTCGAAGCCTAATCGAAGTTAATAGCCTTAAGCCGCCTTATACAATTTACCCGGGGCAAAAACTCCGATTGCCCTTTTACCGTGTGCATACCGTTCGGAAGGGGCAAACCGTCTATCAAATTGCAGAGAAGTACAATACTCGACCAATTACCTTGGTTCGCTTAAATAGGATTGCTCCGCCTTATCGGTTATCTCCTGGACAAACTATAGTACTGCCCGGAAATCAGTCTCATCCGCGACGGAGAGAGAGGGCATCACCAAATTCGGTATCAGAGAAGTCTTCTGATGGAACCGCATTTGGCTCTGGTGCGACAAGAGAAATACAAGGTAAAAGTTCTCTACTTGCCAAACAAAAGCGGGGCGGTGGTTCAGCCATACTGCGACCCAGAACAAACCTGCGGGCTCCAAGCAGGAGTGGTTTTATCTGGCCAGTGCGCGGCCGTGTGCTGTCTAGGTTTGGAACAATCGGAAAGGGTCTACAAAACGACGGTATCAACATCCAGGCAAAGAAGGGGACGCCCGTCCGCGCAATTCAAAATGGTATAGTGGCGTATGCAGGTAATGAACTTCGTGGTTTCGGTAATCTTCTTTTGCTTAAACACTCTGGCCGCTGGATCTCAGCATACGCCCACAACTCGGAGTTACTTGTCCGAACCGGGCAGACAGTCACGCGGGGACAGGTTATCTCTAGGGTAGGTCGGACAGGCAGCGTCGATAAATCACAATTGCATTTCGAATTACGGCGGGGTAACCGAGCGGTAAATCCCGAACGCTATTTAGGGCGGCAGACAGCTGCCGCCCAGAACTAATTGAGAAGCTTTTTCTGGCGGCCCGCAAGGTCCTGAATATATTGCCACGCAACCCGACCAGAACGTGCCCCACGGGTCATGGACCATTCAATTGCTTCCGCCCGGAGCGTTTTCTGGTCGATGTCGAGATCGTAGTGCTCAACGTACCGGTCAAGGATTTCGAAGAAAGTCTCTTGGTTGCAATTGTGAAATCCTAGCCAAAGGCCAAAGCGATCTGAAAGAGATACTTTTTCCTCCACGGCTTCACCGGAATTGATTTCAGTAGAACTCTCGTTTTCGATCATCTCCCTCGACATAAGATGACGACGGTTAGAAGTTGCATAGATAATCACATTCTCGGGTCGCCCCTCAATTCCGCCTTCTAGCATTGCTTTAAGAGATTTGTACGTTGTGTCATCGGCATCAAAAGAAAGGTCATCGCAAAACAAAATAAACTTACGATTGCTGTTACGTAAAACCGCCAATAGTTTTGCTAGAGAACTAAGATCTTCCCGATGAATTTCGACGAGGACTAAGGAACCATCCCATTCTTCGGATACTGTCCAGTGTACAGCTTTTACTAAAGAACTTTTTCCCATGCCGCGCGCACCCCAGAGTAGGGCATTATTAGCGGGATACCCCGCCGCGAACTGTCGGGTGTTTGCTAGTAGAGTATCACGAGGCCGGTCCACGCCTATCAGTTGTTCAATGTTTACTCTGTTGATCATTACAATTGGTTCGAGACACTCCGTTTCCGCCTGCCAGAGGAAAGTATCATTTTTCTCTGAAATCTCCGCCAAAATTGGTGGTGGTGCTAGTCGGTCGAGAGCATCCGCAATACGTTTCATTAGCTGTTTGGTTTCAGCGTCAGTCATGGGCTTCAAAAAAGAAGTTTGAAATGGCGCAACCCTAACATACGGGGACTTTCGGTGAAACTCCCTGGCTTACCCCCACCCGGAATGTGTTGCATGCTTTCGGTGGACCGGTATATTCCGAAAACTTTCACTCAACGCGGAGAAAAGCATGTTTGTCTCGCCAGCTTGGGCGCAGGGCGCCGGTGGTGGTGGATTGGGCGGAATGGAACAACTCCTTCCACTAGTCCTAATATTTGTTGTCTTTTATTTTCTACTTATTCGTCCGCAACAAAAGAAGGCGAAAGCTCATAGGGAACTGCTCGGCAATCTTCGTCGCGGCGACCGTATTGTTACCAATGGAGGATTGATTGGATTGATTACGCGGGTACCTAATGAGACAGAATTGATTGTTGAAGTGGCGGACGGTGTGAAAGTTCGCGTTCTCCGCGGAATGATCGCCGAGAGTCTAAGCAAGACAGATCCCGCTCCCGCCAAGTCCGGAAAAGAAAACGATAACGGAGCAGATAAGGTAGATCGAGAAGACTACGAAGAAGACGATGATGTCGACGCCGAAGATGGCAAAAAGAGCTGAAGTTTCGTGTCTAACTCGCAAAGTACGTTTTAAATGGTCTACTACGCTAAGTGGAAAATGCTTTTGGTTGCTCTCATTGGTGTAATGGGAGCTCTCTTTGCATTTCCAAACATCCTGAGTGACAAGGGTCTTGAAGAGTTACCTGGCTGGTTGCCCGGCCAGAAGATGAACCTTGGGCTAGATCTGCAGGGTGGATCGCACTTGCTGTTGGAGGTGGATGTTGCCTCGGTTTTAGCGCAGCGTAGGGAAGCGCTCGTCGATTCCATTCGTGATGGATTACGCCGTGGATCCCCGCGTATAGGTTACCGCCGGTTGGGAACCCGGGATGAATGCGTGGGTTTTGATTTGCGTTCGGAGTCAGACCATGGGCGCGCCCGAGAGGTTGTCCGGAATATCGAGCCGAATTCATTCGACCCATTGTACGAGGTCTTGACCGATGAATTATCATACACTGTTTGTAATTCTGAAACCGGCCGCCGAAAGATTTTGACGTCGGCTATCGGACAATCGATTGAAATTGTGCGTCGCCGCATAGATGAACTTGGCACACGAGAACCGACGATTCAGCGGCAGGGCGCTGCCCGTATTTTAGTCCAAGTACCCGGTCTTGACGATCCCGAACGTCTAAAAGCGCTGATCGGTACGACTGCCAAGATGACCTTTCATTTGTTAGACCGCACGAATTCCGCCGCAGATAGCTGTGGTGCCGGACGTCGCCGTCCTCCCGGGACAATGTGCCTTCCCGCGATCAATGAGGGGAATGGTGATCAAGATCCTATAATGTACCTGATTAAACGCCGTATAATGGTAGATGGCGAAAATTTAGTTGATGCACAAGCTACCTTTCAGGATGGGCAGGCGGTAGTATCATTCAGGTTTGACGCTATCGGTGCACGCCGTTTTGGTGATGTTACGCGCCAGAATGTCGGCCAGCCCTTTGCAATCGTGTTAGACAAAAAAGTCATCAGTGCGCCGGTAATCCGTGAACCTATACTCGGAGGTAATGGCGTTATTTCTGGCAATTTCAACGTTCAATCAGCTCAAGATCTTGCACTTTTGCTGCGGGCTGGTGCGTTGCCGGCTCCGCTTACAGTCCTCGAGGAACGCACTGTTGGCGCAGAGTTGGGAGCGGATTCTATTGCTGCCGGTAAATTCGCAAGCATTCTATCGATAGTCTTGGTGATAATATTCATGGCAGCTGCTTATGGCATGTTTGGGTTGATGGCGGATGTCGCGCTCGTTCTGAATATCATACTGATTTCAGCGGTGCTTTCCATGTTGCAGGCAACCCTTACGCTTCCGGGTATTGCTGGGATCGTGCTAACCATTGGTATGGCTGTTGATGCAAACGTTTTGATTTTCGAGCGTATTCGAGAAGAAGAACGTAACGGACGAACACCTATATCGGCTGTGGACTCCGGTTATCAACGCGCACTTACGACGATTGTTGATGCGAACATCACCACGCTTATTGCCGCGATTCTGTTGTTCCAATTTGGATCGGGACCAATAAAAGGGTTCGCGGTTACGCTTGCGATCGGACTTGTTACGTCCATGTTTACTGCGATTATGGTGACCCGCCTCATGGTAGTGACGTGGTTGCACCGAAGGCGGCCTAAAAAGTTGCCCATATAGGGGGTCCAGAAATGCGTCTTATCAGACTAGTCCCTGTCGGTACGAAGATCGACTTCATGCGGTTTCGTAAGATCGCAGGTTTTCTCTCTCTTGCGATGATTATTGGTTCCGCGGGCTTATTCTTCACAAAAGGTCTAAATTTTGGGATCGATTTCCGAGGTGGTATTTTAATGGAAATCAGAACAGATCAACCGACAGATATGTCGAAAATTCGGAGGACTCTCAATGACCTAAATCTCGGTGAGGTACAGCTACAGGAATTTGGTCAGCCCACCGATGTTCTTATACGAATTGAGCGGCAACCAAATGGTGAAAAGGGGCAGCAAGCTGCTGTTTTAAAAGTGAAAACTTCGCTCGGTGACGAGGTCAGTTATCGTCGAACGGAGTTTGTTGGTCCGAAAGTGGGCGGGGAACTAATCGAGGCTGGTATTACGGCGGTATTAGTCGCCTTGACCGCGATGCTTGTCTACATCTGGTTTCGGTTTGAATGGCAATTCGGGGTGGGTGCGGTGTCGGCACTCCTTCACGACGTAATTCTCACAATTGGTATCTTTTCGTTATTGGGGTTGGAGTTTAATCTTTCTACCGTGGCGGCGATTTTGACTATCGCCGGTTATTCTATCAACGATACCGTTGTGGTCTACGATCGGGTCCGAGAGAATCTGCGAAAATATAAACAGATGCCACTTTACGAGCTTTTGAACCTCTCTGTTAACGGAACGTTATCGCGCACCCTATTGACCAGCCTTACAACGTTGATTGCTCTTGCCGCGTTATATTTCTTTGGTGGAGAAGTTATTAAAGGTTTTAGCTTTGCCATGATCTGGGGTGTTATAGTTGGCACTTATTCATCAATATTTATCGCCGTACCCTTGCTAGTTTATATGAACCTACGTCGTTCTGGCCTGATTGTCGGGGATAATATAGATGACGCTCCAACAGGGAATACTCATCAAAAGTGATGAATGGTGTGATGCCGCCTGTACGTGCAGTTCAGCAGAGCATACAAAGCTATGGTAACGGAGTTTTCTGGATTTCCGGTGAACGGCATAGTGGTTCGGTGATAGTCCTACCAAAAGTCACAATCTCATGGGCTGTAGATCGCTATGAAGATATCTCCAGCGGTTCAATTCAAAGTGTCCCAACCGACGAAACTGATATTGAAATTCTTTTGATTGGTTGTGGAAAACGGATGGGAATTCCACGTGATGATGTTCGGAATTATCTCAGAGAATTTGGGATTATTTCTGAGTGGATGGACACAGGTGCAGCATGTAGAACTTTTAATGTTCTGCTCGCAGAAGATCGCCCAGTCGCCGCCGCATTGATTGCCATAGAGTGATAAAATGAAGGAGGCAGAAAAGCCCCCTTCATTCCATGCCAAAAAATCTGGTTAAAATAGATTTTGCGCCACAACCATCGCGAAAAGCATCGGTATCGACAACATTGTATTCGTCCTAGAGAACAGCATTGCTGTGCGGCCAGCTTTCGCTTTTTCATCTGCTGCGACTTTAACAATTCCAAGTGCTTTCTTTTGGTTCGGCCAGATAATAAACCAGACGTTGAACCACATGATTGTACCGAGCCACATGCCAATACCGATAGCCGTGTGCTTTGGAACGCCATCTGTCAATCCTATAGCGACGGCGTCAGCGAGATAGCCGTTTAACCAAGCAAGGATCAAGCCGGTGATAATGGTGGACATCGCACCCCAGCGGAACCAGAAGAGGGCAGCCGGCGCGATTACACCAGTGATTGCCGGCTTCTGCTCGTCGGGAATGTTCCCCATATTTGGTATTTGAATAAAATTAAAGTACCAGAGGATCCCAATCCACATAATGCCACTGATCACATGTAGCCAACGGAAAAGAAAAGCCCAGGAGGCATTATCAATTGACAGGCCGGCGTCCGGCAAACCAGCTAGAATTATAATAAGTACGATAGCCAAGACTACGCCAGCGATAATCGTACTTGTAAGATCAGATAGTAGTTTAGCCATTCTCACATCCCTCAGTTTCGAAACGATGTGATGCTAACGGGAATGAATTCTTGGTTCAACGCGTATGAAAGATTTTATAAACTTTATAAGGGACGGAATTTTCGAAATGAAAACTCAATTAAAAACAAGGGGATAATGAATTTTCGCTCTTTGAGATATGAAACTGACCGAAAAACCGAATCGTAAATGTATTATTTGGTGTCGGTGTAGACAGCAAACTTGACCTTTTCGCCTGCCAACTTGGCTGCACGAAACCCGGACAAAATACTACCCTCGATGGTGGCGGGGAGACCGGTATCGGTCCAGTCGCCAGCTAAGAAAAGATTCTCAACGCCGGTTGTCGTAACTGGTCGAGCGTTAACTTGTGTTGGATTTTGAGCAAAGGTCGCGCGGCGCTCCTTGATAATTCGCCAAGCCGGGGGACATTTTAACGGGTACCTAAGTACCGCACTCGCTTCGATCCATAACCTGTTTGCTATTTGGTGGCCGGGTTCATCCGCTATTGCGTCCGCGGCGCTCACTGTCAACGATACTATGTTATCACGTACAAAAATCCAATGTGTCTCGGCATTTATTAGACCGAGGAAAGGCCCATTCCCCGGGAGTGATGGGGTATTCTCTAATCGAAAATGGGCGTTAACAATAGTTTTCGCATCAGAGGGTGCTTTTATAACTGGAAAAATTCTTCTGCAGGCCTCGGGGGGAACCGCGAGAACAACCGCATCTCGTCGATCCAAAGGGATGACGTCGTCAGAAAAAATTAAGGATTTCACTCGGTGTTCGGAGCAACGAATCTCGCGGAGCCGTTTACTGAATCGAATATGAACACCTTTTGCGCTAAGAAAATCTTGCGCCGGACGAACTAGCGCCTCCCCAAGCCCGTTTGGGAAGTACCAAGGTCTGGAGGCTTTTTCTCCACGAACAAATGTTTCCTTTATCACACGCCATAATAGTGAGGCTGATGCCTCAGTTGCGTCAGTATTCAGCACTGCTGTAGACATTGGTTGCCATAGAGTATTAAACAATAATGACTCTGTTCCTACTGCATCTGCTACTGTTTCGGCCTCACCAGCTCGGCGTAGCCGAATAATTTGGGAAAAATACTCCATCGGTCGAGTATGAGGGATACGGCGCTTGCTCGAGAATATCCAAATTGGGGGAAATATTTTGCCCGGACGAATGCCCCATCTCTTGCCGCTCTTAAAGTCGAGGAATGGGAAGACAGCCGGGCTGATCTCCCGAATTGAATCTGCTGCATCAATTTCCGCGAGATAAGTCCGGGTTGTTTTATTCGCTCCTAGTAAAAGATGGTTACCGTTGTCAATAATACAGCCAAGACTCTCATCATAGAAAGATCGTGCTCTGCCACCGGCGTGGCCGGCTGCTTCGTATACGATAACATTAAAACCGGTCGTTGCAGCGTGCGTCGCACAGGAAAGACCGGATAAACCGGCACCGACTATATGAATTGTGGGCATTACGAATCTTCTTTAAATCAAAGGCAGCGGGACTTTGTCACGCGTAAGTTGCTTTGCGCAAGCGTGTGATTACCGTTGTTTGCCAACGGTCCCAAGAATTGAGTTCGATAGTGCCTTTCATTAGGGGATTTATGGTTAGCCGATGTAACCTTTTCTTGAGTAACTTTCTCTCATTAGTAAGGAATAGTGCCGTTTCTCGATTCACGTTTTCTGCATTTAAACGCGGAAGCTGGACGACAGATTCTTCCGCTCTCTTGACAATAGCGGCTAGCACCGGGCGCGCAGAATCGTCATTCAATTCCGAGCGGTTGATCCCATGTAGTCTAAGGAGTTCCGACGGAAAAAGGCCTTGGTAATCATCCCGTCGTAATACGATTTCTATAAGAAACTTTGCGATAAAAATAGCTTCTAGTTGTGACGCAGACTTGGGTATGCCGACGATCGTTGAGATACTCTTTCCGATTGATCCGGCGCCGTATTGAGCTAGGGTAAGCAATTCCCCAATGAGTTTTATTTCTACGCCGGCAACTATTTTTTCCTCGGCCTGTCGAATCCGATTCACAGAGGAAACTATGATGTTTTCTAGCCCACTTACCTCACCAGTGGTGACGGCGATTTTAAATCGTTGGATAGCAACAAGTGTGTCACCGTTGGCGTTGCGCATCGGCTCAATAAGAAGATCAGACCAGAGAGACATAGATACATGATAATCCAAACCCTGTACGACTCGGAATACGCCGCCTAAACTCCTGCTCGATGTCGTCCAGAAACTACCGCGATTACTGCGAAGAGCAGGTCCGGAATTACGATTACGACCGCTATTTCGCGGCGGCTTTTGCCCCGGGCGAAATCCGTCGCGGGCTAATGGCGCTTTATGCCTTTAATATAGAAATCGCATCAGTTAGAGAACGTGTTTCTGAGGCAATACTCGGAGAAATCCGACTCCAATGGTGGCGAGATGCAGTAGAGGAGATTTACTCGGGATCGGCCCGAGAGCACGCGGTTGTGACAGAGCTTGCCGCCGCTATAGAAAAATTTTCACTCCCGAAGGAATCATTTGATCGGATGATTGATGGACGGGTATTTGACATGGCTGATGAAGCTCCGGAGGATATTAATGCATTCGAGAATTATGTGTCCGCGACCGCCGGCGAACTAGCGTATTTAGGATACCGAATCTGCGGTGTCAGTGGGGGGGGCGAACAGGCGCGATTACTTGGTATTTTGTGGGGAGGAGCGGGTCTGCTGCGGGCTGCGCCTTTTCACCTATCTTGCCAGCGTGTTTATCTTCCGAAAGATTTGCTGAGGCATACCGGCTTTTCGAGCTCTTTACTGTCGCAAAATTCCGAAGGTATCGATGTAAGTCCAGCCGTCAATATACTCGCCGAATTTTTGCTGGAGAAATGGGTGGGAATGCAGACGATTGAGAAGAAGGCTAGGCCTGCGGTAGCATATGTAGTCCTCGCCTCCGGTTACCTTAAACGACTTCGCACGAGCGGTAACAATATCTTCTCGGAAGGTCTAGAATATTCTCGCATTGCCCGACAACTTCGAATTCTTGGAGCGGTGTTAACGGGTAGAGTTTGATTTATTTTAAGTAATCTAACTGTCTTGCCACGCCCTAAGATCGCGGAGCGCGCGGTTTGAATGGGCTTTTTTGCGTTCTCGACCTTTAATTTTCTCTCTGAGCGGAGGAAAAAGGCCAAAATTTATATTCATAGGTTGAAACGTTTCACCATGGCCACCGCTGGTAATGTGCTCAAGTAGCGCACCAATGGCTGTCGTGACTGGCGGCGGATAAAAAGATGACAGCTGTGCTTCTTCGGCCGCCATTTGACCTGCAAGAAGACCGATGGCGGCGCTCTCAACGTAACCTTCCACCCCGGTAATTTGACCTGCAAACCGTAGCCGCGGCATAGCTCTAAGGCGTAAGTTTCTGTCGAGGAGGCGCGGAGAGTTCAGAAAGGTATTACGGTGAATACCCCCGAGGCGAGCAAAACTTGCATTTTCTAGCCCCGGGATCATCCGAAATATTCGGGTCTGTTCACCGTGTTTCAGCTTTGTCTGAAAGCCAACCATATTGTATAGCGTTCCGAGACTGTTGTCTTGGCGCAACTGGACCACGGCGTAAGGTTTATCGTCCTTGTGGGGGTTGGTAAGGCCAACCGGTTTCATTGGACCGTACCGGAGGGTTTCATTGCCGCGCGCTGCCATTACCTCGATAGGCAGACAACCCTCGAAATAAGGGGTATTTCTCTCCCATTCTTTAAATTCAGTTTTGTCACCGTCGTGCAACGCCTCTAGAAAGGTCAAATATTCCTCTCTGTCCAATGGGCAGTTGATATAGTCCTTTCCAGTTCCGCCCGGACCCGGCTTATCATAACGTGACTGGAACCAAGCTTTGTCGAAATCTATAGATTCAGTATAAGCTATTGGCGCGATTGCATCGAAGAACGCTAAGGATTTTTCGCCGGTTACGCCAACGATCGCCTGTGCCAATGCCAGAGATGTAAGAGGACCTGTCGCCACGATAACGCTCTTCCAGTCCGGCGGCGGGATACCGGTTACCTCGCCGTGTTCAATAGTGATCAATTCCTGTTCTGACAAGGCTTTCGTCACGGCATTGGAAAATGCTCCTCGATCAACCGCCAAGGCACCACCGGCAGGTACTTTGTATTTATCCGCCATCATCATGATAATAGATCCACAGCGACGCATTTCTTCGTGGAGAAGTCCAACCGCATTAAATTCGGCATCATCGGAGCGTAATGAGTTAGAACAAACCAACTCCGCTAAACCACTTGTCTGATGTACTTCGGTTGATCTTTCGGGCCGCATTTCATGGAGAATTACCGGCACTCCACGCACTGACAACTGCCAGGCTGCTTCTGAGCCTGCAAGGCCACCACCAATAACATGAACCGGTTCAGGAATCATTTAATGAAAGCTTCCGTTCAACCAGGTTACACAGCTCCCGCATCATTGGATCGTGTAGGCCGAGGTCTTCTAGGTGCTGAGTTGTGTTGAATAGATAATCTTTACACGGGCCAAGATGACCAGAACCCTGAGCGATATAATGGGCGATTTCTTCAAGCGGCCGACGTCCTGCGTATTGTTCTGCTTCACGATTGGCAACGAACGTGATCGCCGACACCGTTCCCTTGTCTGTTCGAACCTGCCCCCATTTTGGATGATAGGTTTCACCAACCAGTTCGCGCATGAAAACGCTAGTTAGCTCGTCCTGCGCCCGCTCTCGCTTCACGCCGAGAACGATCCCCTTGCAGCACCCGCCGCGGTCCAAGGCTAACATCATGCCCGGTTCCTCTGGCGTGCCGCGTCCGATCTTTGACCAAAAGCAGAATAGACGGTGATAACCATACAAGATACCGGTACGGATTTCGTCAAATTCAAAGGCCGGGTTCCAAATCAACGAACCGTAACCAAAAACCCACACCATTTGGCCGGGCGGCGAATTCTGAAGCATTTCATCACGGCGTGCGATGCGAACCTCAACCGGTGTGCGTTTCATCACGTCGGCGAGACCCGCTTGAAGGATCATCTCATCGTGGCGGCCATTGAGGAAGTCTTCTTTCGAGAGCTGTTTTCCATGAATAGGGGGTTTCATACGCAATCCTGGTGCAATCTTAAAATGAGACCCGCGGAAAATGCCTTATTCTTGCGGCTCGGTCGAGTGCAGACCCCCAGAGCTTTCGTCTAAATAAAGCGAAGATACCCGAGCGAGAGCAGAAAGAGATAAAGACTGGTAGATGATATAAGTTGCGTTTGCAGAGAATACCCGCTGATAATACACGGCGATTATTTAAACCAACCAAATCAAGCGGATTTTGTCGAGATCTGTATTGCATCCCCAAGATACGGTGCAAGAAACTGACCAGTATGGCTTCTCTCCATCGTTACGAGGTCTTCGGGCGTACCCACGGCGACTATTTCGCCACCACCATCGCCGCCTTCTGGGCCTAAGTCGATGATCCAATCGGCGGTCTTGATGACATCGAGATTGTGCTCTATCACGATGACCGTGTTACCCTGATCGACCAACGCCTGCAGCACCTCAAGAAGTTTGCGAATGTCATCGAAATGGAGCCCAGTCGTCGGCTCGTCAAGGATATAGACCGTCTTCCCGGTTGCGCGCCGGGCTAGTTCCTTTGATAGCTTCACACGCTGAGCCTCCCCGCCCGAGAGTGTTGTAGCGGATTGACCGATCTTTATATATCCGAGCCCCACCATGTTCAGCATTTCCAACTTGTCGCGGATCGAAGGTACAGCGGAAAAAAAATCGAAACCTTCTTCGACAGTCATATTAAGAACATCTGCTATTGACTTGTTTCTAAATAATATATCTAGCGTCTCTCTATTGTAGCGTTTACCGTTGCAAACGTCGCATTGAACGTAAACATCGGCAAGAAAATGCATTTCTATCTTTATAACGCCATCGCCTTGGCAGGCCTCGCAGCGCCCACCCTTGACGTTGAACGAAAACCGGCCAGGCTTGTAACCTCTAGCCTTAGATTCCGGCAACCCTGCGAACCAGTCCCGTATAGGGGTAAAAGCTCCAGTGTATGTAGCGGGATTGGAGCGGGGTGTTCGTCCGATCGGCGACTGGTCAATATCCACGACCTTGTCGACGAGTTCTAAACCCTTGATATATTTGTGTTGCCCTGGGATTACGCGAGAGGAATTAATCCGCCGTGCCATAGCCTTATATAGCGTCTCTATAATTAGGCTGGATTTTCCGCCACCCGAAACCCCAGTGACACACGTAAACAATCCGATTGGAATATCGACATCCACATTTTTCAGGTTATTTGCCGTAGCCCCGGCAATTTTCAATACCTGTTTCTTAGAGATTTGGCGCCGGCAGGCCGGTAATAGGATTTTCAACTCCCCGCGAAGATACTTAGCCGTTAAGCTCTTTTTTGATCGTATCACGGTCGACGGTTTACCTGACGCAACAATATTGCCGCCGTGGACGCCAGCCCCGATGCCGAGGTCGATTAGGTAGTCGGCACTCCGAATTGCTTCTTCATCGTGTTCTACAACTATCACTGTGTTGCCTATATCTCGAAGATGTTTAAGGGTTTT
Source organism: Alphaproteobacteria bacterium MarineAlpha11_Bin1 (assembly GCA_002937455.1). Next base: position 147,091 of record PTJZ01000003.1, on the reverse strand, counting down.
TAGTAGGCGTGCGTTATCACGTTGATGTAGGCCTATCGACGGTTCATCCAGAACGTACAGGACCCCGGTAAGGCCCGAGCCTATCTGTGAAGCAAGGCGGATGCGTTGTCCTTCGCCTCCTGATAGAGTACCTGACTTTCGCGAAAGGGTAAGATAATCGAGCCCGACGTTATTCAGGAATCCCAAACGCTCGTTGATTTCTTTTAGAATACCGGTCGCAATTTCTCTTTGCTTGTCGGTCAGTGATATAGAGATGGTTGAGAACCATTCTGCTGCTGCCGCAATGGAGTAGTCGGTGACATTGCTAATATTTTTACCATCGATTTTGACCGCGAGGGCTTCGGGTTTCAAACGCGCACCACCGCAGACTTCGCAGTTGGATACTGCCTGATACCTGCCAAGTTCTTCTCGTATCCAGTGGGAATCGGTCTCATGGAGTCGTCGTTCCATATTCGGAATGACACCTTCAAATGGCCGGTCAATTGTGTAAGACCTCTTTTCATCGGCGTAGATCATTTTGACAGACTTATTCCCCGATCCCTGAAGGATTATATCTTTTGCCTTCTTCGGTAAGTCCTTGAAATGCGTGGTTAACGAAAATTTAAAAGCCCGGGCAAGCGAATCCAGAGTTTGCTGATAATAACTTGACGTTGAATCTGACCATGGCGCAATCGCGCCCTCCTTGAGCGATTTGTCATGATCAGGAACAACTAGTGTAGGATCGAAATACATCCTCGTGCCCAATCCATCGCAGGCCGGGCAGGCACCGTGCGGATTGTTAAACGAGAATAGCCGGGGCTCTATCTCGTCAATGGTGAAACCCGAAACAGGACAGGCGAACTTCGCAGAAAATATTGTTCGTTCACCATTATCAGCATTTTCGGCAACTGCGAGGCCATCTGTCAGACCAAGTGCGGTTTCGAGAGAATCAGCAATACGGTTCCCCATGTTTGGGCGAACAACAAGTCGATCGACTACCACTTCTATATCGTGTTTGAAATTCTTGTCTAACTTGGGGGTGTCCTCAATATCGTACATTTCGCCGTTCACCCGGATCCTCGTAAAACCTCTCTTCTGAAGGTCCAGAAATTCCTTGCGATATTCACCTTTCCTTCCGCGTACGATTGGCGCCAACAAATAAAGTCGCGTTCCGACCTCTATCGACTTTATGCGGTCCACCATCTGAGAAACCGTCTGGCTTTCGATCGGCAAACCGGTCTCGGGAGAGTAGGGGATACCGACCCGAGCAAATAGCAGCCGCATATAATCATATATTTCTGTAACAGTACCGACGGTTGACCGCGGATTTCGTGATGTCGTCTTCTGTTCTATGGATATCGCCGGTGACAATCCTTCAATAGAATCCACTTCGGGCTTTTCCATAAGCTCAAGGAATTGACGGGCGTATGCTGATAGACTTTCTACATACCGGCGTTGACCCTCTGCATAGATCGTGTCAAAGGCGAGTGTCGACTTGCCCGATCCCGATAACCCGGTAACAACGATCAATTCGTTCCGAGGGATGTCAACATCCACGTTCTTAAGGTTGTGTTCGCGCGCACCGCGGACAATGATCTTCGATTGCATAGAATTTATTTACGGCTAATAAAGCTATTTAGATGATAAAGATAATAGGGTGGGATCTGATCCAAAGCGACTCGATAAGGTCGTGAAACGTTCATGAGGCGCGGCAAAATGCGAAAATTGGCAATTCTAGACGACTATCAAAATGTAGCTATGGAGATGGCAGATTGGACCCCTCTCGATGGTGATATCGAAATCACGGTCTTTAATGATCATTTGTCAGATGAATTCGAGGTAGCAGCTCGCCTCATTGATTATGAAGTCGTCATGGTAATGCGCGAACGAACACCATTCCCACGCTCTTTGATAGAAAAACTTCCAAAGCTGGAACACATAGTGAGTAGTGGAATGAGGAATCTATCCATTGACGTCGATGCCGCTACTGAGAATGGCGTTGTTTGTACCGGTACGCCCTCGCTCGGCTATCCAACGGCTGAGCTCACCTGGGGGCTTATCCACGCTCTGGCGCGCAACGTACCCCAGGAAGATCAGGCAACGAGGGCAGGGGCATGGCAAGAAACGGTGGGGATTGGTCTCCGCGATAAGGCTCTTGGCATCATGGGGTTAGGGAGAATTGGCATGGACGTCGCACGTGTCGGTATTGCTATGGGTATGAGGGTAATTGCTTGGTCAGAGAATCTAACTCAGGATCGCTGCGACGAAGCGGGTGCCGTCTTAGTATCTAAGGAAGAACTGCTGGGACAGGCAGACTTCCTGACCATTCACTTACTCCTCAGTGATCGAACGCGTGGCCTTATACAAGGTGCGGACCTCGCCCGCATGAAATCAAGTTCTTATTTAATTAATACATCAAGAGGTCCAATCGTCGAAGAAGCAGCCCTGATCTCCGCCCTTGAGAACAACACTATTGCTGGAGCGGGGCTTGATGTCTTCGATGTTGAACCCCTCCCGAACAATCATCCACTTCGAAACATGCGGAATACAGTTATAATTCCACACCTCGGATACGTTACCGTGGAGAACTATCGCAATTGGTATGTCGGCACGGTTGAAAACTTGCGTTCCTGGCTAGACGGCAAAATTATAAATGAGATGTCGGGACGCAATCCAATAATCCCTGGATAAATTCACTCGTAGCGTTTTTCCGGACAGTCCGGAGAGATACTCTACTAAACAATTCATACATTATGGTTGTGTACTGTGGATTTAATTCCTTGTGAATAAACCGGCGAAATAACTTTAAAGCCCGTGGCGTAGTTTCAACAGCTTGGTATTATGATGTCGAATTATTTGGGCGCCTGTTGCGGTGCCCCAAAACGGCAAATGGGAGTATGATATGGCTGGCAGCGTCAACAAGGTAATTCTGATTGGAAATCTTGGGCGAGATCCCGAAGTCCGACACACCAACGATGGTAATCCGATCGTTAGTCTTTCCGTTGCAACTTCTGAAAGCTGGCGTGATCGTAATAGCGGGGAGCGGCGAGAGCGCACCGAATGGCATCGCGTCGTTATTTTCAATGAACGTCTCGGCGAAGTTGCGCAGAAATATTTACAGAAGGGCTCCAAGATTTATGTGGAGGGGCAACTGGCTACACGCAAATGGACTGATCAACAAGGCGCTGAAAAATATACAACGGAAGTAGTCCTTAACCGTTTCCGCGGGGAGCTTACGATGCTCGACAGCCGTAACAGTATTAGCGGAGGTGACTTCGGAGGCGAGGCAGGTTATGAAGATACGGGTGGTTCCCCGAGTGAAGGTGTCGGTCCTGCGTCGAGCGGCGGTGGAGATCTAGACGACGAGATACCTTTTTAATTCGTAAAGTAGTAGGAATGTGCGGCGGCTGGTGCTGAAAATTCAAAGTAGGCACTTGTCCAAAGGACGTTGGTTGGGTCATTAGGGTTTTTTTCATTTAGTAGAAAACAAGATACTATTGCCAACGGCCACATTGGTGATGCCGCTTAATCGTCTGACGGAATTATTTTTCAATTTTTTCAATTATTTAGGGATACTCTATAGCTCGCCGTTTTCTTGTTCGAATCGGCCGAGAGGTCTAAAATTGTCTAACAATCTGTCCCCTGTGACAGTCCGCTGACGCTATCGAGAAAGATAAGACCCTTGCCTGAAGAGAGCGTTCCCCCGCCGCCTTTCGATCCCGATATTGAGCAGATTTCGATCGAAGAGGAAATGCGGAAATCGTACCTCGATTACGCCATGAGCGTTATTGTCAGTCGCGCACTGCCCGATGTGCGAGATGGCCTAAAGCCGGTTCACCGACGCATCTTGCACGTGATGAACGAGAGTAATTACGACTGGAATAGACCATACCGGAAATCAGCCCGCGTAGTCGGTGATGTTATGGGGCAATATCACCCGCACGGTGATCAAGCTATTTACGATGCGATGGTTAGAATGGCCCAGGACTTCTCTATGCGTCTCCCGCTCATAGACGGTCAGGGTAATTTTGGCTCCATGGACGGAGACCCGCCGGCCGCCATGCGTTATACGGAGGCCCGGCTGGAGCGTGTGGCCCGAGAATTGCTGGACGACATTGATAAGGAAACTGTCGATTTCCAACCTAACTACGATGAAACAACCAAAGAGCCAACCGTATTACCCGCGAAGTTTCCTAATTTATTGGTGAATGGTGGGGGCGGTATTGCGGTAGGTATGGCTACGAATATCCCACCGCATAATTTAGGGGAAGTGATCGATGCTTGTTGCGCGTTAATTGATAATCCTAATTTGCCGATTGCCGAACTCATGCAAGTAATTCCCGGTCCCGATTTCCCGACTGGGGGGATAATTGTCGGACGTCAGGGACTTACGAATGCTTTTGAGACCGGGCGTGGATCCGTCGTAATGCGGGGGCGTGTCTCAATTGAAGAAATCCGAAAGGACCGTGAAGCAATTATAATTTCCGAAATTCCCTACCAGGTAAACAAGTCTCGGATGATAGAGCGTATAGCCGAGATGGTTCGCGATAAGAAGATCGAGGGAATAGGAGACCTAAGAGACGAATCTGACCGTGACGGTGTGCGGGTTGTGATCGAAATCAAGAGAGACGCTCTCGCGGACGTAGTTCTCAATCAGCTTTATAGGTATTCCCCTCTACAGACCAGTTTTGGTGTCAATACTCTGGCGCTAAACGAGGGTAAGCCGGAACTTCTAAACCTTAAACAAATTCTCGAGGCATTCGTTCACTTTCGAGAAGAAGTAATACGGAGAAGGACAGAATTTGACCTCTCAAAGGCCCGAGACCGAGCACACGTGCTGGTGGGCCTTGCAATCGCAGTGGCAAATATTGATGAAGCAATAGCCCTGATCCGCGGTGCCAAAGACCCAGTTGAGGCGCGTACCGAACTGATGAATAGAGATTGGACGGCGACTGATGTCGCTTCTCTGATTGAATTAATTGATGATCCCGATCATGTGGTTGTCGATGGCAGGTACCGCCTCTCAGAAGCTCAGGCTCGGGCGATTTTAGAGCTTCGTTTGCAGCGGTTGACCGGCCTTGAGCGCGATAAGATCGCCGAGGAGTTAAGCGGTCTGGCGACTGAGATCGAGGACTACTTGGATATCCTTCGATCCCGCGAGCGGATCCGATCGATAATGCGCGATGAGATGATTACCGTTAAAGAACAATTTGCAACGCCCCGCCGGACGGCGATTGAGGATTCTGAACTTGAGACGAATATAGAAGACCTCATCCAACGGGAGGAAATGGTTGTTACCGTCAGCCACGCAGGCTACATCAAACGGGTAGCGCTAACCAGTTATCGGGCACAGAGGCGTGGCGGCAAGGGACGTGCTGGTATGAGTACGCGCGACGAAGATTTCGTCAGCAATGTATTCGTCTGTAACACACATACACCGGTCCTATTTTTCTCCTCTCGCGGGATCGTTTACAAGCTGAAAGTCTACCGGCTCCCCGAAGGTAGTCCGCAGGCGCGTGGAAAGGCGCTAATCAATCTTCTGCCCCTAGAAGAGGGTGAGACAATCACCACTGTTATGCCCATGCCGGAGGATGAGGAGAGTTGGGGTAATCTCTTTATTATTTTTGCAACGGCATCGGGGGGCGTGCGCCGTAACCGATTGTCAGATTTCACTAACATAATGACAAACGGCAAGATTGCGATGAAATTGGATGAGGGTGATCAGCTCATTGGTGTTCAGACGTGTACTGAAGAGGAGGATATCCTCTTGGCTGCGGATAGCGGCAAAAGCATCCGTTTTCCAGTTACAGATGTTCGCGTATTTTCCGGGCGAACTTCGACCGGTGTTCGAGGCATAAAATTGTCAGGCGGACAGAAGATTGTTTCTATGGCGGCATTAAAACACACAACGCTTGATACAACTCATAGGGATGCATATTTGCGTACTTCGAAGTTACGTCGTCGACAGGAAGGTGATGAAGACGATAACGGTGTTGAAGAAATTGTCGAAATGAATGATGCGACAAACACGACGGTGAACCTGAGTGAGGAAGAAATTGAAAAAATCGCGGCCGACGAAGAATTTATTTTGTCCGTCACGGAAAATGGTTATGGCAAACGTACATCCGCTTACGAATACAGGATTACGAAACGTGGTGGCCAAGGGGTCGTAAACATCACAACAGAGGGCCGTAATGGTCCTGTTGTCGCCTCATTCCCTGTGGAAGACACCGATCAAATTATGCTGGTAACTAATGGCGGCAAAATAATTCGGAGCCCAGTTTCTGATATCCGGATTGCTGGGCGATCTACTCAAGGCGTTACTCTGTTCGACACGGCTGAAGACGAGCAAGTTGTATCGGTCGCCCACCTTGAGGAAACCGAGAATGAAGCCGAAGACAATGAGGATCCCTCACGCCCCGACGAAATCTTACCCTCCGAGGAGGGCGCCAAAAAGGTCGGTGAGGACATTAATCATAAAGTCGAAGTAGACGATGAAGGCGGACACGCGTAAAAATTACTAAAATCGAGTAATCACGGACGTGAACTATGGCCCCACAAAAAATCGGGATATACCCGGGTACTTTCGACCCCATTACCAACGGTCATGCCGACATCATTGGCCGAGCCGCAAGGCTGCTGGATCATCTTGTCGTTGGCGTAGCTATTAATCCGGGTAAGGGCCCTATCTTTACTATAGATGAACGTGTTCAATTAGTTCGAGAGGAGATCCAGCATCTCGAAAATGGCCTCAGTGACCGCATCGAAGTACGTCCCTTTACTGGCCTCCTCATTGATTTTGCCCATGATGTAGATGCAACCATTCTTGTCCGTGGGCTCCGCGCTGTATCAGATTTTGATTATGAATTCCAAATGGCGAGCATGAACGCCAAGATGGCGCCAGACGTGGAAACAGTTTGCCTCATGGCGTCCGATAAGTACCACTTTATCGCATCCAGCTTGGTCAAGGAAATTGCTAAATTAGGCGGGGATATAACTCAGTTTGTCTCTCCGCGAATTTCGAAACGTTTGGCTGAAAGATTAAAGGGGTAAAAACTCTTTAAACCGAAGGTTTCTGTTGACCGGAAAGAAGTGGCTACCTATTTATTGACCCCGTTATATAACGAATTTAGCGCCCATAGCTCAGGTGGTAGAGCAACTGACTTTTAATCAGTGGGTCCCAGGTTCGAGTCCTGGTGGGCGCACCATTTTTCTGGTGCAAAAACAAATACTTAGCTTTTGAAAAAGCCAATTTGTGCGATTTGTGTGCGATTTGGACGCCCCTGCATGCTCTTGTAATATGCCCGGTAGGCATTTTTATTCATCTGTCAGGTGTGGGGGAGATTAGATTGTAAATGGTGGGCGGCAGATGCATTTAGCGCCGCAACCGCTGCAGCATTTCTTCACGCCGCGCTGCTATCTGTTCCTTACGACGCTGCTGCACTTCTTCCGGCGTGCGAGAAAACATCCAATCTTTAATACCAAGCCGACGCAGTGTGACCCTGCCACCGGGGTCTTGCAACAACCACTCGCCCCGCTCAATAGCACTTGCCTCGCTGCTACTGTTACCTATTGACCAGCCGTTGATTAGGATTTCCCAACGCATGCTTTTAGTTTCTTCGTCGTAACGTTCTTCGGTCGTGACCGGCACGCTGTCATAGTCAATCGTCATGAGCTGATCTCCATCCTAACCCCTGTCCGTTTGTTGCAGTAGAAGAAGATGCTACTGAAGCTAACCGAACAACTGCGGGAGCAAAAGATATCCAGGCTCTTGATCGCTCCCAGAAATTAATTCCAAATAGGCAAGTACGGTGTGCGCGATTGTGTACGATTTGTGCGATTGTGTGCGAATTAGGTTTTATCGTTAGTTATTAAGTGTTTGAAATATATAGATTGTTCACAGGGTTACACCCTAAATAGCCCACCGGACAAAATGTCAATGTTTTCAACGACTTATAAAATAGTTTAAAAATAATTGACAGGTTCGAGTCCTGGTGGGCGCACCAACTCTTTCAAAGACTTAGCGGCCATTGTGCCGCTATTTCTACAAAGGGTGGACACTTTTTACTGACTTTTGATCAACCTTTGTTCTTTTTGGCGTCAGTTAATTTGACGATCGCGCCTTTCGCCTGTTGCTTTGCCCAACTAAATATTGCCTCGCCATGCTTTGATGCGCTGAAGGCATCCAGTTAGGTCATCGCGAACTTCGTAAACCCAGAACCGCATTACGTCATAGCCCAGTTCGAACATACGCTGATTTCGGATTTGATCCCTGCGGCATAGTTCGCCGGACCAATTTCGGTGATATCTCTCACCATCAATCTCTATGACAAGGCTTCGTTCTCCGTCAACGAGTACGAAGTCCGCAATGTATTTCTCAATGTTAAACTGCGGGATAAGTTTGATCCCTTCGGCAAATGCAGAAACGTAGAAATCACGCTCCCAGTCAGATACCAGTTCCGGCTTTGCTACGTTAGGATAACGGGGGCCATACTCCTCAAGCTGGCGGTCAGTCTCTTGTTTGAAATCTTTTTGAATAGAAGCAGCGTACCTAGCAAAGCGAGACAAATAACCCACCTCGCACGCCCCGCAAGATGCCCTATCTCCTACAACAATTAATTGAGCACGCGCACGAGTGATTGCGACGTTAAACAAATTTCCATTCGATCGCAGAAAACCCAGAGCGCCCAATGGAAAATTTGCTGAAACAACAGGAGAAAAGATCATTACATCTCTCTCGTCTCCTTGAAATTTATGTACTGTATCAGATAGGAAGCCTTGCTTCATAAGCGCCGTCGAAAGTACTTCATCCTTGTGAACTGCCTGGGTTATGGCATTTGCCTGCGCTCTGAAAGGCGTAACGACACCAACCGTCCCCTCATAACGACGACCGATGACCAAATCGCGTAAGGTCTCTACAACCGCATTTGCCTCTGCGGAGTTTATGGCACCTCCACTTCCAGGCCGGACGACATTGCCTTTTACGTCGATCCATCTGATGCCCGGCTCAGACCTCTTGGGCGCCCGGAGCTTATCGTAATTTGTCGCAACCCGCAGTCGTTCCTCGTAAAACTCTTCGTTTGAGAAACTGATGATGTCTGAATGAGACCTGTGGTGGTCAACTAAACTTACAATTCCTCCACCGGATACTTGGGTCGACCCTAAAGAGAACAATGATTGATGCGAATATGCCCAATGTGGAAAATCCTCGAGAAGATTGTAGCGCTCAAGCAAAGCTTGATCTTGGCCTCTTTGTAATCTGCTGATATGGGAGAGTTGATTTGGGTCTCCTATAATTACGACAGACTTTGCGCGGTACAGGAGAGGAATGGCAGATGCGATGTCACACTGGCTGGCCTCGTCAAACACTACGATATCAAACTCACTAGGCTCCAAGGGTATACGACCTCTTGCTGATAAAGACGTGACCGCCCAACAAGGGAGCAGATGCGAAATGTCACGCAGCATTGAGTTATATTTGCCGAAAGCTTGACGAGACAGCTGCCCATCTTCGCCCGCTTCCATAACCATCTTTAGCAGCGACGTATATTTTCCCAACTTCTTGCGTTCATCAGCCGACAGGGTCGATGGCTGCAGGCGCAACCAGAGATTCCATAATTGTTCTGAGTGCCGAGCAATTCGCTGAAGCACATTTGTTTCTTCAGAAGATATTGCTTCTAGCGAGCGCATTTCTTGTAGTGATTTAAGTTCGAACAAATACTCTTCTGCTTTGACAAGCTGCTCTAGATGGCTTGATGCATTCTCAATACCGCGCCTAATTTTGAAAATGTCGTCATCCTCTCTCGGCTCAGACGGCATTTCGCAATTCAGTGCGGGGAACGCCTCGGATGCTACCCTTAAAGACGCAGATAACTCCGCAAACCGCCCCTTGCGAACCAACGGCCAGAAGAGAGAAGGGATAGGACCGGCAAGACTTCTGTCCGCGCGGTCAAGCTTTTCACCAATCGATTTTAGTTCAACGGCGTAACCCTCGGTATCCGCACTAACCGCTCGTGAGAAAATTTCCTGCCCTAATACTGAACGAGCGTCTTCAGCCGCCTGCTCAAGTCTATCTACCCTATTTCGTGCCTCTATTAGGCGCTGCGCCTCGACTGTTAACTTTGAATGCTCTGCAAGTAAACGCTCATGGACCTCTTTCGCCTCGGCAAAGTCTTCCTTCTCCGCGTCAGTAGTAGTCGCAGACATAAGAGCAAGAATGTATTCAGCGAGGCGAGCTTGATAGCCTTGTTGTGCACCAACTCTTAACAAGATTGGGCGCGACCCACGGGCGTTCACCCGAGTTTCGACAACGTCGACAGCTTTGTTGTTCTTACTTGCGAACAAGACTTTCTTGTTTGACCAAGCTGCGTTCACGAGCAGGTTGGTCACCACCTGAGATTTACCGGTCCCTGGCGGCCCCGTTATGATTGTTATCGGCTGCGTTAGAGCCGCAGACACGGCCTGCCGCTGCTCCGAGTTCATTGGAAGGACCTCTAGGAGAGGCTCCAACTCCTCACTTGCCTCAGAAGTGTCATCTTGGTTACCGCTTAGCCAACGCCCTAGGACTGTTGAAGAGTATTTGTTAGCAGAGACATGAGCTAGATCACGAAGTTCTTGTTCTAAACCTTGAGTGAATGGCGACTTCTCCGCCATTATCACTATAGCTCGATTATAAATACCAGCCTCGTCTAGCTCCCCAATGGGTTTTCGATCTTCGTGAAAATCGTCCGGGTCGATCTCTTCTTTCCAGGGCCATTCAGGGCGAATGGCTTGTAGTCGCATCGCAACTTCATCGAGATCAGGCATACCGTCTTCACCTGCGAAGCCTAATTCCTGTTCCAATTGGACCAACTCATTCATCAGCATTTCACGCTCAACATTTGTGAAATTCTGAAATGGTCTCCGATTAACAATCGGAAAACTAAGGTCGATGGTGAGCCTTCCTGTCCCCTGTTCCTGCTCAATAGGAAACAGAAGAATTGGCTCTACCATAAAGCCCTGCCAGCTAGACCGTTTCGACTTTATCAAGTTGAGGTGGGTCGGATAACCAAAATATAGGCCATAACGACCTCGCTCTGTTCTCTTGCGACCGAGAATCTTTCTCGCACCCTCACTATCGGCAAGATCAATATTTGAGCGAGGTAAGGCAGGCAACTCAATGTAATCGGGATCGCCGTACTTTGACGTCAGAAAAGTTGTAATGTCGGTATCATCAAAACCGAGACACGCGAGATAATATCGGCACAGGAGAGCTAGGTCTGTATCCGCGAAGCCCTCATCTTCTTGACCAGCCTGCGGCGCAGCATGTCTCTCACTTTTAGCGACGAGATGCCACCTATAATTTCTGTCTTGTTTTACTTGGGATTTAAGTGATCCATACAGAAGCTTATTTACTTCGGTTCGAGTACAGCCGATCTCACGAGCAAGTTCATCGGCCTTCTGATTTGGCTTTGCCAGTAATTTCTCGATAATTTCAGTCTGTATATCGGGATGCGCCATTAAATCACTCTAGATACCCTATCATTTTTGTCCAACAGCCCTCTGCGACGGGTATATTCCCGTACACGCCTTGGAAGCAGATAAATCATCCCGCTACTAGCTCGAAAGTCACGAATTATTTCAGTTATTGTACGGCGATGGACCATTCGATGGCAAAATCATATGGGTAGATACTCGAGCGAGGCGATGGAGAAGCTGCGTCTTCGCGGTCTAGGCGCTTGGATTGAGAGTGCGCGGGAAGTGCACGGCGACAAGTTCGTCTACTTGAACGTCGACACCGGAGAGGTGTTCGTCACCAATCATGATTATCACAAGAACGGGAAGACGGCCGCGGCGAACGATAACGACAAGGGAGTGAACTCTTAGCCGGTAACGTATTGACGTCTATTAACGCGTTCTTTCGGTTCGAAGGTGTCCACACCATTGATATATAATGATTTATAACTGACTTTTAATCAGTGGGTCCCAGGTTCGAGTCTTGGTGGGCGCACCATTCTTTTCAGAGACTTAGCGGCCATTGTGCCGCTATTTCGTTAAAGTCGGTGAACTAGAAATACATTATATAAATTAAAGATAAACTCAGATTGGCAGGGAAAATACTACATATCTAAGAGCCCCGCCTGCGGCGGGAGCATCGAACGGATAGCAGGTCACGAGGATTAACCCTCCTGGAAACCGCTCGGGGCTCAATTTCTTTATTCGCGAGTCAATTACCTGAGATCCAACCACTTTGAAGATTTTTCGCTTGGATGGAAAATCGATCACAATTGGGTCATTTATTTTCAGAAATTTAAGAAATCGGAAATGCGTGTCACGATGTCCGCTAATGATCAGTGCCGAGCCAGCCTTACCGCTGTGTTGATTTAATGCAGGGGCAAACGCTAGGCTGCTGCCTCTATCATTTTCCAGGAATATTTGTTTCACCCTTTGCACGGGAGCCTCGATTTGACCAACCGGGTGATGGTCGGCCCACGGCCAGGGCCGACGAAACTCTCCTGTTTTTTTGTAATAGTACCAACTTTTTTCGAGCAAAAATTGGGCGAGTTGAGCTTTTGCGGGTACCCAAAAACCACTAAGCAATATGACAAACCCGAATGCACCAATAGAAACGCATAAAGATAGCCGCGCGCGGTAGCGCCAATTCACGGCTAAATCCGCCATTTGCGAATAAAGATAATGAAACCGAGGGCTGCCATGATCATAATTGACAGGCCCAAAATAAGCCGTTTCTCATAACCGTCGGCTGTTTGAGCAAAACTCACGATTGCATTTGGACTGCCCAGCGGGGAAGGGGAGTAGGCAGGTTGCTCCTTGTATTTTTTTATTTTAAGCCTCAATCCGTCAGGTTTTAAGGCGGGTATTGCCTGTGTTTGAAGAAACGCTTTGTCGGGCCTTGATGGCGTTTTATCTACGCTGACTAGGCTGGTATACTGGGTGACCAGTTGAAATTCCAAACCGAGCGCAGTTATGTGTTTCTTTATCAGTTCGGGTGTCGCTCCGTGTAGGTGTTTGCGACGCCATTCGTCTATGGATCGCTTTGCCCAATCGGTAGCCACACCTGCTACAACGTCTGTCGACGTCATCCTAACTGTTTTTTTCCATTCTGAGTTTCCCAAACGTCCAGTAATCAGAATCTTCGCCGCAGGTTTTCTCAGCTTAACTGCAAACACTAGCGGTTGATCAAGGTATAAATCAGGAATTTTTTGTGGGGTTATATCAAATATGCCTTCCCCATTTATTTGGACATTTGTCAGTATAGGCCTGCTGATTTTTTCGAATAGTCTGGCGATGGTTATCTTCGTATCGACGCCTGGATCTACGAAGGAGTAGGTTCCTCTCCCAACTTCCGCCGCTTCCTTCATAAAAAAACCGTTTGGCGCGTCGCCGATTCCAACAGTGAAGAGACGTGAGTGACCTAAATTCTTATTTATAAAACCGAACAGAGCTGTTTCATTGGTTACCGCGCCATCTGTGATGAATATAATTTGGCGGATAATATGTGAGCGGGATTTGTTTTTGAGAAGAGCGAGGGATAGAGCTGATTGCATATTGGTTCCGCCGTCTGCATCGAGCGATCTCACATATCTCTTGGCGGTGCTCCGGTTTCGCTTACTTATCGAGACGGGGGTACGAAATAGCTTGGTGGCGGTGTCATCAAAATTGATCACGTTAAAACTATCGCCCCGCCTTAGACCGTTGATACCAGCGATCAACGCCTCTTTAGCGTTTTCGATCGAAATTCCATCCATGGAGCCCGATGTATCAATGACGAAAATAACTTCACGGGCGACATTACTCTCGGCTTGAATTTCGGGCGGGGTAATCATCACCAGTCCAAAGTTTTCGTGTTGGTGTCTTTCAGTAAAAAAAGCTGCTTCTGGCGCCTCTAAAGAAATTGGTGACCAATTTAAAATAAAGTCTCTGGGTTTTAGCTCTCCTGAGTCATTACCTACCAGAAGCTTCACTTCTTCCTCAGAGCGGGAGATGATTCGGATTGGGTGGGAGGGGCTTTCCAACCTCCCAATTTCAAATCCCGGGGATAAGGACATCGAAATTTTTGTTTTTGAAACCTGACCTCCATCTATGTCCATAATTTGGGACCTTTCGCCGGGTAGCATTTTCCATCCGCTTTTTAACTCTATAAGCTGGGATATTTCCTGCGTGGCGGGCAGAAAACGCGGCGTAATTGCCAGCGGGAACCTGAGCCCAAAAGATCTATCCCGCCAACTCAGGCTTTGCTGATATTCGATTACGACGCCTATCTGACCTCGAGGAGGAATGTTTGCCACAGAAGTATGGAATAAATTCGGTCGATCCTGTTCCACAATAGCGGCTTTGTATCCGTCTGTTTTGGCTTTTGCATATATCTCCGAAGCTTCTTTCTTTTCTTTTATTTCACCTTCGATAAAACGATCTCCAATCGATAGCTGAATGCGGTCAACCGCTGCATTGTCCGGTAAAGGAAAGAGATACAGGGCCTCGATCCACTGATCACTGTCATTTTGAAACGTCTGGCGGACAATGGTTCGCCCTATTGGACCGGTTACCTTGATGGCGACATCAGTTGAAACCAAAGGAAGATGAAGAACAAATCCGTTTACACCCTCCGCTATCAGGCTCCCTCTTGCTACATCCATTTTCGGTATGGCAGATGCAACACTTGGAATTGCCGCAACCAAAAGGGTGAGTATTAAATAAGATAGGCACCGCTTTTTAATACAGATATTCATCCTTAGCCCCGTGCTTCTTGGGTTATCCAATTGTAGAATGATTGGGGGTTACTGGATGTTTATGGCGTCAGTGTGCCGAAAAAAGGGCAACTGGATGGCAGGTAAAATAAGTCATCTTCTAATTTGGCGATTGCTGGGTGCCCGCCGCCGAGCATCTTCTGCGCGAGGATTATAGTGTGTTCATGGAGAGCGATGGCTCCGCCCAATATCCCTGATAGCGGTCAACGAGAACGAGAAGTGGTAGACACCTGCCCGATCACCGCGAACAAAACGGTAAAAACCCAACCAAAGCTGCGATCAGAAGAGATTTTTTACCTCAACATCGTGTACAAGAATCTATCGATTTGTGCCATCATCTCTTATGGTGCAGGAGTTCTTTGCCTTTGTGAAAACGCATCTTTATTTTTGGGATCCCGGTATTTAATTCAATGTAACGTGGCTCTCAGGGCCTTTCGTGATTACAAGGGTTTATCGTGCAGCTTTGTAAGCTACCGTGTCCAGCTTCATTCTCTCCCTGACGGGTAATGCCGATACCGCTACACAGGTGCGGGCCGGCTTGTGTGGCGAAAATGCATCTTCATAGACTTTGTTGACCCGCGGATAATCGGCCATATCAGTCAAGTATAAAGTTACCTTGACCACATCGGTCAGGCCACAGCCGGCTGCTGAAAGTATCTCCTCCACGTTGCGGATAGCTTGTTCCGTCTGCTCTATAACGTCGTCGGAAATTACTTCTCCTGTCTCCGGAAGTAGACCTCCCATACCCGATGTATAGACCCAATCCGCTACTTCTGCGGCATGAGAAAACGGGCCTGGCGCGGCGGGTGCGCGTTCCGTGTCAATTAAAGAAACTTCAGAATTATTTTTTTCGTTCATTGCCTAAACTTTCTAAGAAGGGGGTAATCCAATTTCGGAGCATGCTCGCAGTCTGAAACCCCTGCAGCCGGTCGAGTTCGGTACCCTTTTTAAATAGAATCAGTGTTGGTAGCGTCTGAATGTTATACCGATTTGCGAGGTCAATATTAGCTTCGACATCTGCGTTTGCTACATTTATTGATTTCTCAAATCCATTTTTCACAGCAACAAGCATGGGATCTAGTTTGCGGCAAATGACACAAAGCTCCGATTGGAACTTGACCAGCGTCAGTGAACCGCTGCCGATGACTTCATCAAAAACTTCTACCTGACTGATATCCCGAAAGGTACTCATGAATTCGCCGCCGCTTTCTTCTCACGATACTCGTCCATCGCATAACTAAGGAAGTTATCTGCGCCAATATTTAGAGCACCTGCAAAAGTGTTAAACGCATTTCCTGTATTTACCGTCTCCAGAATTTCAACAAATTCCGCATCCGTAGTTCCCAAATCACGACAAACTTTGATGTCCTCAGGAGTAATTGAGTGGGCATCACCATTGGCCTTCATTGCATACTCAAAAAGCGCTCTTTCTTTGGGAGAAAAATCAATATCTTCTGGATTAAACTCTCGCGCAGCTGCGATTTCCGTATCACTTGAACCAAGCGATTGCAGTTGCG
Source organism: Alphaproteobacteria bacterium MarineAlpha11_Bin1 (assembly GCA_002937455.1). The sequence goes on along the minus strand of PTJZ01000003.1, from coordinate 130,848 downwards.
ATCCATGAAAGGAAACACAGTAATCACAATGATTTATGACGGCCAAAGCTGTCATCACGGATTCCTTCAGCTTTTCGCTGAGCGTACCGCGGCTTAGCAAGACAGTAAGTCTCTTGAAATTTGCTATACCAAGCTCGGGAAAAGCCCCATATGCTTTAAAAAGGTTTGATACCCGTCCTTTACCCCTTACCCTTTCTAGATCGTCGTAAAGGTGTTTTCTGTCACCGGTTGCCTTCTCGACCTCTACTAGTTCTATAAATGGCTCATAACCCTGCATTTGTAACTCCAATTCTGTATGAAAACGTATTACAGCTCAAACTTGGCCAGACAAACTTCTGATTTTGGTTCAAATTTTGAATATTATATTACTATGTCCATTCTGACAGATACACTACCCGTCCAGTCTAATCTCTATTCACTGGGCTAGGTGAGCCTCCAACAGGAGTCGACCTTTTGTATAAGCTTCGCCCAGAGGGCTTATAAACGTCCACGCAAGTTCGAGCAGGTTTCAGTCGCATCTCAATAAAGCTAAGTTAATTTGGGATTTGGGTTCGAAGGCGATACCGATCAAACGAGGGGAGGGACACGTGTCAATAGAAATCATGCCGCTGGACGCGGCTTTGGGTGCGCGGGTGCTTGGCATTAACCTATCAAAGGATATATCGTGCGATGATTTCAGTACGATACATGCAGCTTGGCTTAAATATCACGTCCTTATTTTCCCTGACCAGAATCTTCAGGATAAAGATCAGGTACGTTTTTCTCGTATGTTTGGCGAGCTCCCCTCAAAATCGCCGCATTCGAGGGGATCAAAATCCGGAGATCAACTGCACCAGTCGGTGATGCTGGTCTCTAATATTAGAGAAGATGGGAAAGTAATCGGTTCCTTGCCGGATGGTGAGATGCATTTTCACACAGATGGTGCATATGAGCGGGACCCATATAGGTACACAATGCTCTATGCGTTGGAGGTTCCCAAAGAGGGTGGAGACACATTGTTCGCAAATATGTGCCTAGCTTTCGATACACTTCCCGGAGATCTAAAACTCCGACTATCCAAAGCGGAAGCCGAGCAAGGATTTTATACAGGTGTTGACGTCTCAGCCAAAATGAAGCGGTCACTTCGAGTGGATGGCTATAAAGGTAGCGCTGTACACCCAATATTTATTCGGCATGAAGAAACCGAGAGGATATCCGTATATGTAAACCGGTTATTAACACGGCGAATTATCGGTTTTGACGATGAAGAAAGTCAGAGTGTGCTGTCCCGCCTATTTGAACATTCAGAGCGATCTGAAATTATATATCAACATAAATGGAAACCTGGTGATTTGGTCGCTTGGGACAATCGATGCACAAATCACGCACGCACCGATTTCTCTGCTGGAGAACGTAGACTTTTACGTCGGACTACAGTCCAAGGGCGTAAACCTATGGCTGCATTTTAAATTGCTATATCTTGCCATGTCTTTTGGAGAGAAGATGAGGATTACTAATTTGCAAAGCCTTCTGATCTAGAAACACGAGGTAATTAAAAAATGTCCAACACACTTTTCTTGACGACTTTCTTGATTTTGGAGTTGCCGGCATCAGATGCTCGCATGGGATAGATAACGCTCGCAAGTTGGTAAAATTTAAACCTTTGACACTGTCGAAGTAAAATTCAGTCAAAATCTATCTGATTAAAGGTGACTGGACCGATGTAGTCGCAACTTTAACTTTATGTCTTACTACTGCTCACGAAAAAACAAAAAAAGTGGACTAGGTTTTCCAATAAATTGAAAAAATCTTTCATTCGAGTTTTGTCGTAAAATTTCAAGTACTTTCAAATATCGTCATAGTCAAAAAATAAAGGTGTTTTTCGGATATCCTCAGGGTGTGGTGGCTATACCAACGTTAAGTTTTAAATGGTCCGGCCATCTAGTCCTATAATGGCAACTCCGCCTGTCCCTCAGAGAAATCTTAAAAACTCTATGTTGATTATCTTTTCTGTGCCTGTTGGAATTATCGAATTCCTTCTAATCAGGAGGTATAATTTTGGAACTTGTATTTGGATATGGAGCCGGATTGCTGACTTTCATCAATCCGTGTGTTCTTCCGGTCCTGCCAATTATTCTCGGCTCCCTTCTCCAACAGGAACGGGGCGGCCCCGTGGCGCTCGCTGCTGGCTTAAGCCTCTCGTTTGTCGTGCTTGGCGCCTTGGTTGCGACCATGGGATCAACAATTGGTCTAGACGCCGAACTGATGGCAAAGATTGGTTCATTAGCAATGATATTTTTTGGTGTGGTCCTGATGGTGCCGGCGCTTAACAACCGCTTCACCACGATCACTGTCAGCATGTCTAACAAAGGTGATCGACTTGCTGGAGCATCACTTCACAGGGGTCTTAGTGGTCATTTTATCGGTGGTATATTTCTGGGGGCAGCATGGTCACCCTGTATTGGTCCGACGCTTGGCGGAGCGATATCAATTGCATCGCAGGGAGGATCATTACTCTGGTCGGTTGCCATCATGACAACTTTCGCTTTGGGAGCATCAACCGTAATTCTGTTACTAGCCTATGGCGCCCGGGAGACCGTCACACGGCGGTTTGCGAGGTTTCAAAGACTGGCAAAAAACTCAAAAACTATTTTGGCAGCAGCTTTTGTTGCCGTGGGCGTCGCAATCCTGTTTGATTTCACCAAAGTTATAGAATCATGGGCTATCGGAATAATTCCGATTTGGTTTCAAGATCTATCAGTTGCTTTATGACGTATCGATCAGAGGAGGAAGATTTATGAAAAATTATTTTACTGGGCTAATTACGGTATTGTTTTTTTGCACTGCGGCCCCAATCGCAGCAAATGCTAATGTTAGTTGGGTCGAGTACAAAGCGGGCGTAATTAAAGAAGCACTTTCAAAAGGCGGCTCCGCTCTCCTTTTTTACAAATCAAGTTGGTGAAGTACCTGCGCTCGTCAAGATCGAGTGCTGAGAAAGCTCCGTGCGGGCAATCCAAAATATAATAAGGCAATCACTTTTATCCTCGTTGACTGGGATACTTTCCGAAACAAAGAGGTTACGAGGAACCGAAAGGTGCCGCGTCGGTCGACCCTAATCCTCCTTAAGAGTGGAGAAGAAGTTGGGCGCCTTATCGCCCAGACCGGCGAAGAGGATATTAAGGAATTATTGGAACAGGCTGTTTCTCAGTAGTCAAATCTAGGAGATTTCATGAAAGTCCTAAGGATTTGACTCGCTTTTTACTGCCTAGGAGGACTTGCTTGGATTATATTTAGCAGAAATACCAGCCGGCTTGATCTTCAACTTCCGCAAGCTTCTATTAGTTCTTGGCAGAGGTACGGTATGCTTTGCTCCACCGGCTGATTGATCTGTAATCTTTTAACTATCGGAGCAATCCGCTTGGATATGGCATGTTGATATAAAGGATCATAGTGACTGGTGAGTATTTCTTGAACGAATTCGCTCCATTTTCCCTCACTAACTAACTTCCGTAGTTTTTCTGTATCGATAGCATTTGATTTTTTATCAATAAACGATAACAGATTGGGAATTGCTTTTCGTTGCAGAAAATCAGGGTCATATTCCTTTAATATGAAGCTCACACGATGTTCGTTTTGGTTCTCAATAATAAAAATTGGCGCTGCCTTCATTTTCTTCCACAATGCCGCAGGAATAAAAACACGACCAATCTTGTTACTTTCCGCTTCTGCAAAAATAGTTTTCTGATCATTAAAGGTTTTTATCTTTTCAAAGATCCTTGTCTCAAAAAGCTTTTGCGCCGGTTGATCCTGATCTTTATGAGCACCGAGCAAGCTACCGCGATGAACTGCAAGCCGTTCTAGGTTAAGAACGTCATAGCCTTTAACCTCTAAGTGATTGAGGATTTCTGTCTTACCCGTACCGGTTTTTCCGCCGATCAAGAGGAATTTATATCCGTTACAAAGTTTTTCGATGCTTCCAGTAACATGCTTTCTATAGGCCTTGTATCCCCCGTCAATTACACAGGTAGGCCAACCGACCATCGAACATACTTGGGCAAAGGAACTCGAACGTTTTCCCCCGCGGGCACAGTAGAATACAAATTTCGTAGTTTGGGGCTTGTCATAAAAATACTCGCCCAAGTGTGTTGAAATGTTTTTTGATACCAGCGCGGCACCAATTTTTGATGCGTCAAATGGGGAAACTTCTTTGTAAATCGTCCCGACCTTTTTAAACTCGTTGTCACTTAGAACCGGTAAATTTATTGAGCCGGGGATGTGATCTTCCTTAAATTCGGAAGGCGATCTAACATCGACAATTACCTCACCGTGATCGAATTCGAAGGAGGATAACCTCTCAATTTTTGGCGACATTTAAAGATGTGTCCCTGGAATATAGATCGGATATATAAATTTCCAATTTCCTTTGCTCATATTAGAGAAAAATCGGCCGAAATTTTGCTAAAAACCAAGAATACCATTAACGATCCCTAAATATCTTCATCGCGTATTTAACTATACAGGCTGAGCTAAAAAGAATAACAATACCCCAATGTTCGAAGCGTCGTCGGAACAACATATCTGGTTGTTCCCTTCTTTCTTGTAAACGATAAAGTCCTAATCGGACACGTTGTCCAAGAAGTATGTCTGTATCTTACCTTTGTTTTTTATGTTGATCTGGCCCCGGTCAGTAACGGTTGCTGTATCACCTAAAGATTGCCGCGTCATATCTGAGATATGGACTTTGCCGGGCTCCGAAGAGCTCTCCAGTCGTGATGCGAGATTGACTGTATCCCCCCACACATCGAAACCATTCGCGGAGACGCCGGCAATTACTGGACCGGTGTGGACACCCACTCTTATTTTCCAAGGAGCCTGCCCCAAAACTTCTCGTTTAACATTCAAACCAGATACGGCACGTGTGATGTCCAGAGCAGCCATACATGCTTTTTTTGCATGGCCCTGACGGCCATCTGGTATTCCCCCAGTCGCCATATAAGAGTCACCAATGGTTTTGACTTTACTTAGATCATGTTTTGTCGCGATTTGGTCAAAGGTTGAAAAGAATTCGTCCAGGCTTTCAATAAGTTCTCCTGGGTCAATATCTTCCGATATATGTGTAAACCCGACAAAATCGGTAAACAAAATTGATGCGGAAGAATAAAAGGAAGCATCTGCTTTTAAAGAAACTTTCTTGTCGTTCTCCAAATTGTCGAATTGTGGTTTAAGCGCACCAAATTCCAAAATATTACTAACTTGATCAGATAGTAGTCGCAAACCCTCACGCATATTGTGGGGGAGTCTACCCGGTTTCGAATCCGTCACACACAACGTGCCAACTGTAAAGCCTTTACTAGTGACAATCGGTGTACCGGCATAAAATTGTATATCCGGTGCAAAAGCCATTTTATGGAAGTTCTGTGTTTTATTGTTCTCCCGCACGTTCTCGATCACTAATTGTTCACGTGGGTGTTTAAGGACATATTGGCAAAGACTAATATCTCTCGGAATTTCTCGTACCAAAATTTGCTCGGGAATTGAAAATCCGTGATTATTTTTTGAGAGTTGGCTTTTGTCCGTAAGAAGATTGATCGTCGATTGGGGCTTCTCGGTGAGGTAGCACGCAAGCTCGGTTACATTATTTAGATGCCTATCATTACTAAGGTCCTTTTCCTCAAGATCAAGCCGTTTGATTTCGTTAAGACGGTCATTTTCACCATTCAAATCTGCAACCGGGATTAACCCCGCTTTCAATCCCTGCTTCTTGATCACCCCATGAAATCGGTCTTTTAGAAAACTCATCGTAATATCCTTCGTGAGCTCAAAATTGCAGGCTATTCCCAGAGCGCCCATAAACTTGAAGCAGGTCTCCGCTAGAGCGGTGGATTGTCATATATTTCAATATAGGGTCATGAACGCTGAGGACTAAATAATCATAATTTATTAGATCTATATATTAGGTAAATCTCTCAACCCAACTCTGAAAAAAAATTAGATATATAAAAAAAACCTACTTTAGAATGATATTAAGAAACAGTATCATTGTATTGTCCGGTCGGCCCATTGTCTGGTCGACCCCAGTTTCCTAACTCTTAATTCTGAAGGATACCTCACAGTATGTTACTAATTGACACCGAAATACAGCCATTCCAAGCAACAGCCTTTGAGCCTGGCAATAGTGACTTCGTGACTGTTGACAGTTCAGAAATGATCGGCAAATGGAATGTATTCTTCTTTTACCCGGCGGATTTCACCTACGTATGTCCGACTGAGTTGGAGGATTTGGCAAATCACCATGATGATTTCCAAGCGATGGGGGTCGATGTCTACGCAATTTCTACAGATAGTCATTTTTGCCATAAGGCATGGCATGGTTCTTCCACTGCTGTGGGAAAGATCAAATTTAAAATGATCAGCGACAACACATTTAACATTTCTAGAAGCTTCAATGTCCTACGCGAGAATGAAGGCCGCTCCGAGCGTGGCACATTCGTGGTTGATCCAGATGGAATGATTAAATTTATGGAGATTAGCTGCGAGGGTGTTGGGAGAGATGCCTCTAGTTTGGTGCGGAAAGTAAAGGCCGCTCAATACGTCAGGCAACATCCCGATGAAGTTTGTCCGGCAAAATGGGAAGAAGGTGAAGAGACACTCGCACCATCACTAGATCTCGTTGGAAAAATTTAGTTGAAGATAATTAAAATGATCTTCAACATCCCAATTTTGGGACCTTCTAGGGATTAGCGCTCTATTGCTAACCGATGAAATAAAGAAGACCATCGCCGGTTATGCGGATGGAATGAGTAGGCCCGTTTCTATTGTACTGAATAGCGGTAATCATGAAAAACGGGCTGAACTCATTGAATTCATAAAGTCTGTTGCAAACACAACTAGGTTGATTGAGTTCCATGAGAGGGAATTTGCCGAAAAACTGCGGAGTCCTCTTACCTTTGCAATAGAGGTGGGCGGTAAACCGACCGGAATCTACTTTTCGGGGATACCCACTGGTCATGAATTTAACACTTTTATTCTCGCAATCCTTCAAAGTGGGGGTGTCGAAATAAAACTGGAGGAAAATCTTAAGAAGATCATTACCAACATCCAGGAGCCTCTCTCATTTGAAACCTTTGTGAGCCTGACGTGTCATAATTGCCCTGAGGTTGTTCAAGCACTTAACCAGTTTGCCATTTTAAATGACAATATAACGAGTGAGATGATTGATGGTGGCTTATTTCAAGATATCATCGACGAACGCGATATACAGGGGGTCCCAAGCGTCTATTTAAATGGGGAATTATTCGCAAACGGTAGGGTAGAAGTCTCTGCTCTGATTGAAAAAATAGGTGAGTTCGGGACGAGCCGTGAACCGGGGTCCTCCAGTTCAATTCCTATTCAGGATGTTGTTGTGGTAGGCGGCGGGCCTGCTGGAATTAGCTCTACTATTTATGCAGCTAGGAAGGGTTTTAAGGTAGCGGTCGTAACAAAGAATGTTGGGGGACAGCTAAGAGAAACTCTAGGAATTGAAAATTTTATTTCTGTTCCCAGTACGACTGGTTCAGAACTCACTGATGCCTTAAAGCAGCATATGTCTGATTACGCCATAACGTTGAAAGAGCACGTTGGCGTCGAGCGTGTGGAACCCGGGATATTAAAAAACGTCATCCTTTCCTCTGGTGAGATCATAAGATCCCGCACGATAATTATTGCAACTGGGGCTAATTGGAAAAAGCTCGGCATACCTGGCGAGCAAGAAAATATTGGTAACGGGGTTGCATATTGCCCACATTGTGACGGTCCCTTTTACAAGGGTAAGGATGTTGCTGTCATCGGAGGAGGGAATTCGGGTGTCGAAGCCGCTCTTGATTTGGCGGGTATTGCCAAGACAGTAACCTTGTTTGAGTATTTGCCGACTTTAAAAGCAGATCAAATATTGCTGGACCAGTTAGAAAAAAGACCCAACATAAATATTGTAACAAACGCTCAAACGAACAACATTTTGTCCGAGCGAGGAAAGGTTGTCGGACTGAAATATGAAGAGCGAGACACTAAGGAACTAATAGAATGCCAAGTCTCAGGCATCTTCGTTCAGATTGGACTAGTCCCTAATAGTAAAATCGTTGATGGGTTGGTGGACCTCAACGAATATGGAGAGATAGTAGTCGATGAACTCTGCAACACCTCTATCGAAGGCATTTATGCATGTGGAGATGTAACTACTGTGCCTTACAAACAAATTATAATGTCTATGGGCGAGGGCTCTAAAGCCGCTATAACGGCTTCAGACTACCTCTTGAAGAACCCGGTTGACGAGAAACTATATTCCTTAGTTTAACATTGATTAAACCGATCCGTTCATAAAAACCATCTATGTTTTAGGTGCGTAGTTTAGGTTTGGTGAGAGCCAAACCTCTGCCTCATTTGTGTTCACGCCCTTTCGGTCAGCATAGTCCTCGACCTGGTCTCTGCCTATACGACCAATGCCAAAATAACTAGATGATGGATGAGCAAAATAAAAGCCGCTGACCGACGCAGCAGGTGTCATTGCAAAACTTTCTGTAAGTTTGATACCGGCGTTAACGGGGGCATCTAAAAGCTCGAACAACTTAGTCTTCTCGCTATGATCCGGACAAGCAGGATATCCGGGTGCGGGGCGGATGCCCTGATACTTTTCGTTTATTATTTCTTGGCTCCCAAGATCCTCATCTGGCGCATACCCCCAAAATTCTTTTCGGACTCGTTCGTGTAAATGCTCTGCAAATGCCTCCGCCAACCGGTCAGCGAGGGCCTTAAGCATGATTTCACTGTAGTCATCGCCCGCATCCTTAAAAGCAATGGCGCGCTCATTAACACCGAAACCCGTGGTAACTGAAAATGCGCCAATATAATCCGGAATACCAGTATCTTTAGGGGCAACGAAATCGGCGAGACAAAGATTAGTTCCCTGTTTGCTTTTCATCATCTGCTGGCGTAAAAAATTGAAGGTCATGCGGACGGTTTTTCGGTCGTCGTTTGTATAAACTTCAATATCGTCACCCACAGAATTTGCAGGAAAGAAACCAATCACTGCCCGCGCGTTCAGCCACTTCTCTTTCGCAATCTGTGCTAGCATCTCAGTGCCATCCTCATATAAATCGCGAGCCGCTTTTCCGACTTTCGGATCCTCCAAAATCGCAGGATGATTGCCGGCAAGCTCCCAACTCCGAAAAAACGGGGTCCAATCTATTCGCCCAATTAGATCGTCAATTCGATATTCTCCGAACACCTTCAATTCATTCAGGTTTGGGGGTTTGGGCGCGACCAGGCTCCAATCAGCCTTTAGACTATGGTTGCGAGCAACCGCGATTGTATGAAGGCGAGTGTCATCCTCGCGTTGCTCCCTCTCGATCCGAATTGTTTCATAATTGGCGGCGAGGTCGTTGATAAAGTCACCCCTTCGCTCTGCGCTGGTCAATTGCCCCACCACATCCACGGAACGGGATGCATCGGGGACATAGACCGTTGGCCCAGTTTGATAGGCTGGTGCGATACGGACAGCGGTATGCACTCTTGACGTAGTTGCGCCCCCGATTAGGAGCGGCAGCGTAAGGCCGGCGCGTTCCATCTCATGAGCAATATGAGTCATTTCCCGGAGTGACGGGGTGATCAGGCCTGAGAGGCCGATCATATCGACGTTTTCGACCCTTGCGGATTCTATTATCACGTCTGCGGGTACCATAACCCCCAGATCAATCACTTCGTAGTTATTACACTGAAGGATCACGCCAACAATGTTCTTACCTATATCGTGCACGTCTCCTTTTACTGTGGCTAGTAAAACCTTGCCGGCACTCCCATCGGAAGCCTCCGTCTTCTCTGCCTCGATAAATGGGTTAAGATGGGCTACCGCTTGCTTCATCACCCGAGCGCTCTTAACCACTTGTGGCAGGAACATTTGGCCTGATCCGAATAGATCCCCAACAATATTCATACCAGCCATTAGCGGCCCTTCAATCACCTCAATAGGGCGCCCTGCCGCCATACGTGCCTCTTCCGTATCCTCTATTACAAACTCGCCCAGACCATGGACCAAGGCATGAGCAAGCCGTTTTTCCACAGTGTCTTCTCTCCAAGACAGGTCTGGCCCAGCGTCCTTTACAGAGCCAGACATATTACCCGCAATCTTAAGAAGATGATCGGTCGCGTCATCACGCCGATTGAAGATCACATCCTCAATCCGATCTCGAACCTCGCCATCCAGATCTTTATACACTGTCAGCTGACCCGCATTGACGATACCCATGTCTAGGCCGGCTTTGATGGCATGGTATAGGAATACCGAATGCATGGCCTCCCGCATTGGGTCATTACCGCGAAAAGAAAATGAAACGTTACTCACTCCGCCACTGGTTAAGGACCCAGGGCAGGTCGTTTTGATTTCGGTTATGGCAGAAATAAAGTCCTTGGCGAAGTGATTGTGTTCTGAAATACCGGTAGCTACAGGGAAGATGTTAGCATCGAAGATGATATCTTCTGGCGGAAAACCGATACGATCAGTCAGCAATCGATAGGAACGCTGACATATCTCAACCATGCGGGCATAACTATCCGCTTGTCCATTTTCATCAAAGGCCATAACAATTACGGCTGCACCATATCTAAGAGCTTTAGCCGAGTGGCTTAAAAACGTAGGCTCACCCTCCTTGAGACTGATCGAGTTGATTACTCCTTTGCCCTGAATACATTTCAACCCGGCTTCGATTATGTTCCAATCTGAGGAGTCGATCATCACGGGCACGCGGGCGATATCCGGCTCTGTCGCTACTAATTTTAGAAAACGCTCCATAGCTGCCACGCCGTCCAAGAGTGCCTCATCCATATTGACATCGATTATTTGAGCACCGTTGTCGATTTGCTGTCGGGCCACATCTATCGCTTTCTCATATTCACCCGCAATTACCAGACGTTTAAACTTTGCCGATCCCGCAACATTTGTTCGTTCGCCGACGTTGACGAAACCGGTAACCTCGTTGAACTCGAATCTTTCCAGACCACTAAGGCGTGTAGAAAGTTCTACTTCTGGTATTGGACGGGGTGGTACGTCCTTAGCAACCTCGGCTATTGCTGCTATATGCTCGGGCGTGGTGCCACAGCAGCCGCCGATAACGTTGACGAAACCGCTTTGGGCAAACTCTAGAAGATGAGCTGCCATTTCCTCGGGGCCTTCGGTATAGAGGCCGAACTCGTCCGGAAGGCCGGCATTGGGGTGTACGCTGACATATCCCTCGCATGCTCTTGAAAATTCCTGAAGATGGGGACGAAGCTGTTCCGACCCCAGTGCACAATTCAGTCCGGCGATCAGTGGTTTGGCATGGCGAACCGAGGTCCAGAACGCCTCTGGGGTCTGGCCCGACAGGGTCCGTCCTGAAGCATCAGTAATTGTCCCAGATATCATCATCGGAACCTTAAAATTGAGCTCATCAAACAGTTCCTCGCAGCCAAAAAGAGCTGCTTTGGCGTTCAGCGTGTCAAAGACCGTCTCCACCATTAAAAGATCGACACCACCTTGGAGAAGACCTAATGCGGCCTCTTTGTATACATCTCGCAGTTCATCAAACGAAACTGACCGATGGCTCGGATCATTTACGTCACTGGAGATGGAGGCAGTCATGTTGGTCGGTCCCATTATGCCCGCGACAAATACCTTACGGTCTGGATTGGATTCTTGAACCGCGTCTGCCGATGCTCGGGCGATTTTCGCGCCTTCCCAATTGATCCTGTATACCTCATTCTGCATTTCATAATCTGCTTGGGATATGCGGTTGGCATTAAATGTATTCGTAGAAATGATGTCAGCACCGGCCGCCAGATACGCGTCATGGATCCGCCGAATCTCATCAGGTCTAGTAATATTCAACACATCATGGTTGCCGTGGTTGGAACAGTTATGGATTGCGGGCGGCGTGCCTTTATAGGCGGACTCAGGCAGTTCGAGACTTTGAATGGTGGTTCCAATGGCGCCATCCAAGATGAGAATGCGATCATTCATCGCCGCGCGTAGCTCGAATTCCGGGTTATCTAGCGCGCCGGCGGGTCGGTTCAACGATGACGGAGCAGAGGTGAAAGTAGGGATGACATCTATTTCATTCATCTAACAATTTTAGTCGGCCTTTACTGAAATTACTGATCAAAAAGGATATGAAACTCTATCTATTACGCAAAAATTTTCGTATTTTTTGTTTTTTTTGATATATAATTGTGTTTATGAATCTCGATCCATTAGATCACAAAATCGTTACCTTTCTCCAGAAGGATGCGCGGATGTCTAATACGGCGCTCGCGGATCTAGTCGGTCTTTCGCCTTCAGCCTGCCTTCGCCGGGTTCGTACACTTGAGCGTACCGGGGTGATCAAAGGCTACCTTGCGAGGGTCGATCCAAAGGCGCTCGGTATCGGGTTAACAGTGATCGTCCATATCGGTCTCCAGCACCATGATGATGAAGCCCTTGCAGCCTTCGAAAATGCAGTCAGTGGTAGTGCAAACATTCTTGGCTGCGATATGATCTCGGGTCGGGATGATTATATGCTTCGCGTTGGCTCAGCAGACATATCGGATTATGAGAGGGTCCATCGGGAACAATTGTCTAAATTGCCCGGCGTAACGCGTATTGAATCATACTTTGTGCTTAGAACAGTTGGAAATTAGAGGTCTAAAGATTGAACATTTAGCCGCTGTTTTGCGACATATTTTTCATGGCACAAACTAATTCTCTAGATTAAAAAATAGAGATAACAATCGGATAACAAACCAATATTCAACGAGACTAGACTACGTTTAACCGTTCCCCCCGTTGTATTACGCTGAGACTTATCACTTGGAACAGGCGCTTCTATAAATTAAATAAATTTTTAATTTAAAGTTCTGTCGTAACGGCATCGTACGGGATCCAGCTTTTATTATTACAACAAATCTTTTTGTGATTTTAGTTTTTTACGTACTCTGACGCTTTGAAGTAAGGAAGATTATCCTTAGAAGAACACCCCATCATCGCGAGCCGCTCAGAAATCTTCAGAGCTTTTTGATACTTACGTTCGTTTTGTTCTCTGGTGTTTGCATTGAATGTCGAGCCGCATACGGAAACTCCATAATGTGCCTGTAGCGTATGGATCTTTCTTCCAGCCAAGAAACCGTCAGCAATTACGGAAAGGTCAAAGTCTTCTTGCTTTACGATCTGAATATCATTCTCAACCAGATACGCGCGTATTCGTGCCTCGGCGGCAAGCGCTGCATCCCAGTAGTCAGATTCGGATTTAGTAGGCTCACCGGAGACCTCTACGAAAGATTTGCAGAAGGCAAGGAACATTTGGTCTTCGAGTGTTGCTGTTCTCCATGCCATGTCCCCAAGGTTACTCCAGACTGACATGTCCATGTCTTCATAAATTTCAGGTACGCGTTCGAAAAATAGCCGGTGCAGCCCGTTTTCATTAAGGGTTTTGTCCAGCTTTTGCTCTTTATAGATATCTACAGCGGCATAGGTACCGCACACAGGGCAAGTATCATCTTCATAAGAACCTTTTTTATAAATATGTGAACACCGTGTTTCATTGGCTAATTCATTCTTACATAACAAATAGATATCACCGCTGTCTTCGCCATCCTGTTGTTGGCCGATCCAGTTGAATCGGTTCATGAACTGCATATATGATTTTCGATGACTCCATAGGCTCCACTCCAGCTTCTCCACTGGGCCAAACGTACTCCAATTGGAACTCACATCTATGACCACACACCTATCCTTTCCTGGCGCCGACCGTAAACCGCGCCCGACAGATTGGCCCCACAACACCTTGGACAGCGTCGGCCGGAGATGAACAATTATGTTACAATTTGGATTGTCCCAACCCTCAGCGAGCACTCCGACTGAAACGATTGCCTCAATCTCCCCAGCTTCATGAAGGCCTAGCAATTTCATTCTTTCCTTTATCGGTGTCTTGGCCGTGACGATGGCTGCACTAAAACCGCATTGTTCGATCGCACATAATGTTGCTTCTGCAACACTGATATCGGCGCAAAACCAAGCAGATATAGCGGTGACTTTGAGTTTTAAACGCTCTTCCTTATAGCTCCAGATTGCATAATCAATCATCGATGACCTGATGATCGCATTCGACAATTTCTCAATCGGAAAATCACCTGAGCTTATATCAATACTATCTAGGTTTAGATCGTGAACAAAATGTGGGCGGTATATGGGCTTTACGAGAACGCCCTCATCGATCAAATCCTCGATATTTGCGCAATCTATTATTGCATCGAATGCTAGATTAAGTTGATCACGCTGGTCACCCGTTCGACGCTCGGGTGAGGCCGTTAGACCGATCAACGGCGCATTTTCTTTACCTCGCTCCTCAAAGTCATCAAGTATACGTTTGTATCCTTTTCCATTGGGTGAAACTCGATGAGCTTCATCAACAATGATAACATCGGCCTTGGCAATCGCGTCACTCAATACCTCTCTCGCTCGAAGACTTGTCGAGAGTAGAATATCGTATTCTTCAAAAGCATCGCCCACATCCGATACCTCTAGCTTGCGGACAACATGTTTATCGCTAAGGGCTCTGTACAGCTGCTCCAGAAGAACCAGTCGATGGCACAGAACGATAATTTTTTTGCCTTTATAAAAGCGGTCGATGATTTCACTGGCGAGAACTGTCTTACCCGCCCCAGTTGGCGCTTTGACAATAAACCTTCGATACTTCTTAATCACCTCCGGAAACTCGTCGATGAAATTTTGTTGCCAATTTCTCAGATGCATTCGATTCTTAACCTAGGAATAAACGGTCGGGCAGGGGGCGTAGCAGCGTAGCTCCGTAAACTCAACAATGGCGACGAAAAAAAAAGACTTATACGGCATTGTCCTCTGATTTACTGTTGATAAAGTATTTCGATCGGGTCTGGCGTATTCGACGTGATGAAGAAACAACAACGTTCAAAAATGACCGAGACTTTCCTATTTTACGCGAGATATATTAAAAAATAGCCAATAATGGTGACTGGGATAAAGGTGATGCGGGCAGATAAAAAACTTCCTTATAAGCCGCCTGCTCACCAAATCGCGCTTTTTCCGGATGTCTCGGGAAATACCCTTAACGGATTAGGAGAGTCAGAAATACGTCCACCGACGCCAATTTTCTGGCACTACGGGGATATAGAGCTGCCTCATAAAAAACTGCAGGATTATTATCTGAAAAACTACAACGAACGCCCTGAGCTACAAAATTTTCAGAACCGATTTGGCGGTCGTGGCAGAAATTCTCCAGCCACCATACCCGATCAACCGACCGTTAAAACCCCAGCAAACTGGGTAAAACTAGTAAAGGAACATATATTAGGTAATGAAGGTGATCTTGTAGGCATTACCCGAATACGTCCCGAGTGGATTTTTGAAGGTTATGAAGCCCCGGAACCATGGATCATCATTATTGGCGTTTCCATGGACCACCATGAACTCTCAAAAGCGCCATCTGTAGAGTCACCGGTTGAGGTAATCGCTCAATATAATCGTGGTACACGCGTCGCGCGATCGATGGCAAATTTTATTCAGACCAACGGCTATCATGCGCGACCGCACGGTGGTCCGGCCGCAGGGCCTATTTTGCTAATACCAGCGGCGATTGAAGCGGGACTTGGAGAACTTGGCAAACATGGTTCAATGATCAATCGAAAATTTGGCTCTTCTTTTCGCCTAGCGGGCGTTTTGACCGACCTTCCATTAGCCGAAGACGCCCCTGATATATTCGGGGCAGATGATTTTTGCACCAATTGTCAAATTTGCACAAAAGCGTGCCCGCCAGACGCAATAAAACACAAAAAAAATACCGTTAGAGGAGTCGCGAAATGGTACGTCGATTTCGATAAATGCATTCCCTATTTTAACGACACTCAGGGATGTGGGATCTGTATAGCTGCGTGTCCATGGTCGACGCCTGGTCGGGCACCCCGCATGGCCAAAAAAATGACTTCCCGGCGTAATCGAGATATCTAAAATTAGCGCCTATTCTGGATATGGCGGTATTAAAAGCTATACGACACCGAAGTTTTAGAACGAAAAGGTACAATGGAATAATTCGGCCTCTAAATTAACCCCACATTCGCAGCAAATTTTTATAGACCTTATCGAGGCGGATATACTCCAAATGATCGACCCCGCCTGCCGCATTGTTCATTAAATAACTTAACGTCAAAGCCAAGTCGATTAAGACTTGTCTCCGGATAGGGTCTGCAACCTGACTGTTAACCCAACCCAAACCAACTAGCCGTTCACCTTTTGTAACAGGGTTAACCCGGTGCAGAAAATAAGTGGGATAAATCACGCATGTACCGGCGGCACATTTGTATGGTTCCGGTCGGATATCAGTGTTTAATACCAATTCTCCGCCCTCATAGGTATCCGGTTCATTGAGGAAGACAGTCAGAGAAATATCAGAACGAAATTTTCCCGATTCCATTCTGGCATTATCACTGTGATCACCATACCCCATACCCACGCCGTAACGGCTGGTTAAAAGCTTAGTAATATTCGATGGCATTGTAATGATCTGAAAATCATTATTCTCCGCCATGCATTGCTGAATAATCCGATTGATCTGGTTTGCTTCAGATGAGCCTAGTTTGAGTTCATTATTTTTCTTTACATTGGCGACGTCCAGTCCCGCTGTTTGCATTCCATCAACGAATTTACCCTTGGAGATAATCTCTAATATCTTCTCAAGATCTTTTGGTGGCACCAAATTTGGCAGTTCATATATCATCTAAAGTTTTCCGTCTCTAATCTTCGACCGTTTGACAATTGTATGATTGGCGACGACAAAATCGATTAAATTTGTTTGAAGAATTCGCGACGGCTCGCACATAACTTCTAAGAATACTGCTTTAGGCTACCACATCATCATCAAAGGTGGCGTCACATAAAAAAATTTTTTCGGGTTTGAAATGCTTGGCGGTAGAAATCGCACTTTATAGAATACATTCTGGCCTTGATGGGTTCTTTCAAATTCCTTGATTACTTTATGCACAGGGCATTGCGGTCCGGCGAATTCTGTATACGATAGGATATAGCGTAGCCAGGGGTTGAGTGGCTTTTCGCATAATTACGATCTTTAGAGGTAATATTTCAAAAGGGACTAAACATGAAAATGCGATCATTTATAGCATCTGCCGTCTCGGCAGGGGTGTTAATGGCAGCTACATCGGTGTCTGCTGCTGAACTTAAGGTGTTAGCGAGTTGGAATAAAAATATTTGGCCGACATATGTTGTGCTGGATACTTTTCAAAAAAATGTAGCCAAAATCGGTGGTGACAAGGTTACGCTACGGATCAGTGGGCCAGAGGTAGTTCCCGGTTTCCAGCAGCTTCAACCGGTTAAATCCGGAGTTTTTGATATCTTGTTTACCCATGGCGTTTATCACATGGGTTCAAAAGGCCTTGCAGCGGTGACGGACGCGCTGAATGCTGACCCCGTTGGAAAACGGACATCGGGCGTTTGGGATCATCTAGATAAGTTTTACCAGAAGACCCATGGCCTTAAGCTCTTGGCAATTTCTCCCAGCAGTACCGCCGGATATCACATTTTTCTAAAAGACCCGATCAAAGGTGGTAATTGGAAGGGCCGAAAAATCAGAGGCACCCAAACATATCACGGAGTAATTAAACTTTTTGGTGGAGAACCAGTTGTTATGCCTGGCTCACAGGTTTACTCAGCCCTGGAAAAGGGTGTGGTAGACGGAGCCGCTTGGCCTGCGGCAGGTATGCTGAGTATGAAACACTTCGAAGTGGCAAAGCATAAGGTCCGGCCGACGTTTGGCACATCAACCCTCCCAATACTTATCAATATGGGAAAATGGAAAAAGCTCAAGAAGGATGAGCAGTCTATACTTCTTTCCGCAGGCAAAATGACCGAACTCGAAATGCCCTGGATTGGTGATCAACTGCAGGCTAAAGAAGACGCTACTTTAGCAGCTAAAGGCGTAAAGATTACCCGGGTCCCGGCGGATCAAATTCCCGCGATGAAAAAAGCTTTCTCAGACGGCCTTTGGGCGCTCGGTGAGAAATGCTGTGGTGAAGACTCTAAGAAAATGCGGGCACTGGCAGTTAAGGCTGGCCTTTCCCCATAATTCACTGCTAATAAAATTAACAAGTCGCGGCGGAAATTTTCCGCCGCGGCTACCGATTTTTCTGTAATTCTTCTGCAAAGAATCGACCCATAATCATGCTTATTTCAACAGCGACACGTTGGCACGATAAGACGGCTCAAATCGGGTACTACCTCGGATGCCTGACCTTGGCCATTATTTTTTGCTCATATATAATCGAAGTTTTTGGCCGCTATTTCTTTAATTCCCCGCAATGGTGGGCTAGTGAAGCAGTATCATATTCCCTATGCATTGGTACATTCATGATGATGCCCTACGTTACTTGGAAAAAGGGACATGTTGCCGTCGCGTTGATTTTTGAAGTGCTTCCGCGGCGCGCTGTGAGACCCGCCGTCTGGTTCACATATTTAATGGGGGCATTGGCCTGTGGCTTTGCTACATGGATCACAGCAGACGAGACGTTGCGTCAGTGGACCAATGACGTGCACATTATGGCAGTAAAGCCGGTACCTAAATACCTAATTTCAGTGTTCCTCCCTATAGGCTTTGCCAGTTCTACGATCTACTTCATACGTTTTTTAGACTGGCGTAAAATTGATCCAAGTAAGGCAGGATCTACCGGCGGATTTGGGGAGGGGTGACCGATGGGATGGGAAACCATACTCATAACAGCATTGCTTCTTTTGTTGGCGGCATTTTTGACAGGTGCGCCTTTATTTGTCGCTTTTTTGGTAATCAATCTGGCCGGTGTTGCAATTTTTCTTGGGCAAGCCGGGTTCGGAATGGTCGCAAATTCCATTTTCGATACCGCCAACTACACAGACCTCGCAACAATTCCGCTGTTTGTTTTAATGGCGGAAATACTGTTCCGTTCCGGGTCGGTAGAAATTCTATTCGATGCGGTCGACAAACTGGTTGGTCGGATGAAAGGACGTCAATATGTCCTTACTATTTCACTATCAACGGTTTTCGGAGCGTTATCAGGATCAGGAATGGCGGTTGCCGCTATGCTGGCTAGAACACTTTTCCCGACTATGCGTAATCGAGGGTATGATACAAAATTATCAATAGGGACAATGCTAGCCGGTGCTAGCCTTGCTCCAATTATCCCTCCAAGCGTTTTGGCAATTGTAATAGGAACGCTCTCAAACACCTCAATTGCTGGGCTATTGATTGGTGGAATTATCCCCGGTCTTTTGCTCGCAACATTATTCCTTTTTTACACAATGTTACGAGTTAGGCTTAATCCTTCACTCGCGCCTGATTCCAGCGGAGACGTCGTAGCTCATGTGAGTGCGGCTGAGAAATTGAAGGCAGTGGGGAGCTGTTTACCTTTTGGGCTCATAATATTTTCCGTAATGGGCTTTATTATGTTCGGAATTGCGACGCCGTCGGAGGCCGCTGCAACAGGTGTACTGGCATCCCTTATCACTGCAGCATATTATCGCCGTTTAAATTTTAAAATGATCGTTGAGGCGCTTGGCACCTCGGCATTTATTACCAGTATGATCCTATTGATCATGGCATCGTCTCGGATGTTCAGTCAGCTTTTAGCGTTTACTGGTGCCACTACAGAACTCACCAATCTTATTGTCACCCTCGATTGGTCTCCGATGCTCATGCTGTTCATCATGATGCTAATTCCTTTCATAATGTGCATGTTCATTGATCAGATCGCTCTGATGATGGTTGTGATCCCAATATATCAGCCATTGCTGACAACCTTGGGCTTCGACCCTGTCTGGTTCTGGCTAATAATGCTTTTGAACGTTACCGTTGGAGGGATATCTCCACCATTTGGTTACGTCATATTTGCCTTCCAAGGTGCAGCCGATCGAGTAACAATTTCGGAGGTGTTCCGGGCTGCGTGGCCTTTTGTCGGTCTATTCATTTTGGGCATGATAGTACTGGCAGTCTTCCCACCATTAGTCACATTCCTGCCTTCCCTGCTTTAATTGCAACGTACGATAGACTTTATTAAGTGTCAGACGTTTTCAATAACAACCTCTGATTTACTCATTTAGTTGTGAAGGAATAGTTTCGCTTCGTCGTGGCCGGGTCAAATCCGTTGAGAACATGGAGTTCTCTGGAGACTCGCTCTTCAAGACAAACTTCGCATACGTTGTAGATAAGGAGAACCGCAATCTAAATAACGGCAATAACTTGTCTGGTTTAGGTTAGTTGCTAATTGGGCTCCTGCCTATATAAGAGGCGCGTTATGATTGGCCTATTAATCTATTCATTTATTGGTGCGGGCTTGGGCTGTTGGCCGAGATTGAACATAGCCTTACCTTTCCCAACGATAGGTTTGAGGCTTACTCTCGGCTACGCCATCCTAACCGTCCTTGGCTTCCTTATGTTGCTCGCCGGGTTGGCTATGGTGACAATCCTTCAAATCCTAGTCTTGCTAGCAGTCACAGGAATTGTGCTGAGGCTCAGAGCCATTCACTGGCGTCCGAGTTGGGCAATACTCCTCTCTCATCCAACCTTTATTTTTCTAATCATTGGTTTCGTCGTTGTTATCCTACGCCCAGAACTAGACTATCTCCCGGTCGGTCAAGACGAATTTTCACATTGGCTCTCTAATCCACTCAGACTAAATGCCGAGGAAACCTGGCAAGAGGCTCACGGGTCCTTTAACCTTCGTGGCTATTTACCAGGATGGCCATTTTTGCTGGCATTGCCATGGCAATTGAGAGGAATAAGCGACTTAGGCATCTCTGCCACCGCACCTTTTGTGTTCTGTGTCGCGGTCACTGCGCTTGTATATGATATCGTAACAGGGCTGGTCAGAAAAGAAGGCCACCTACACCCAATACCGGCAGGCCTAATTGGTTGGATATTCATTCTTTTGTTTACGGCAGCGCAGGCCATGGGCCCGCTTTGGTCAAAAACTTTATTGATTGAGGCCCCGCAAATATATTGCGGCGTTGCCTTTCTTCTACTCATTTATGCTTCGGAGCTATCACACGAATATCATCGACATTTTGAAGGAGCGGCAGGCACCGTTTTGGCAGCGTGCTATTTAATCAAATCAGCCGCAATTCTATTCATACCCGGCATAGCTCTAGTCTGCCTGCTTATATTGTTTCGAGGCGGATCTAGTCGATTATCCCGACTGCGCAGCGTTGTTGCGACCGGAGCTCTTTTGATGGGACCTACCGCGGCCATCGCTGCGATTTGGGCGCTCGACACTAACATTAGCGGATGCATGTATAGACCGCTTGAAACCCTGTCTGCCGAGGCGCTTGTCACTGCATCAAATTATGATTGGAGTGACCTCGCGAACAGATTTTTTGGTGCAATAGTCGATTATACATTGAGTTATAAACTGATCTTAACTTTGGCCAGTATAGTTGGCTTGATAGGTACCGTGCTCTCCGGACGACATAGGACACCTATATTATTAGTGACAACGGCAACGGTTTATTTTGCCGCTCTCTATTGGTTCCACTTAACCTGTTTTGGCGAATACTATTTCAACGAATTAAATTCTATCCCGCGCTTCACGCGAGTTATTCTGTGGACCTTGCATGCAGTTGGGCTAGTTATGTTAATCGATGTCACTCTGTTCGCAATACGCCGAGGCTGGGGGTCAATGGCTTTGGCAGTACTATCTACTCGTCGTGATTGGCTTATTGCGGTCTGTTGCAGCCTGTTTGTTCTGGGCGGCTCTCAGGTCGTTCAAGTCTGGGAAAGCGTGGAGCAAATTACGACACGCCGAGGTCAGCCAATTGACCCTCGTATAGCACAAAGCAAGCAGTCAGCGGAGACTATAGAGCTTCTGATTGGAAAACAGCTCCCGAAGCAGCCGAAATTACTTATCCTTTCTCAGGGTTTGGATACATCGGTGATATCTCACGCGGAATTCTTCGCGTTGGGCCGACGACGCGGTGATACCATTCCACGTTATAGCATCATCAATGAAGTAAGCTGGGC
Source organism: Alphaproteobacteria bacterium MarineAlpha11_Bin1 (assembly GCA_002937455.1). Next base: position 108,805 of record PTJZ01000003.1, on the reverse strand, counting down.
GCCAACCCCGAAAAATATCTGGCAGATAAAGTCTGACGCTACGCGTTTTCGTCAGACGCTCGCCCGGGCAGACATTATATGGCCGATGGTAGTCGACAAATGGCTTGTAAGTGTTCTCGCATCCGATGTGAGCGACCAAGACTGTATAAAAGACCTCACACGCCACTACATAATTCGCCGGCAAAATTCAGATGGGAAAAGCCAATTCAGATGCTTTGTGAAAGCTTTACCATCCAAATAATTGAAACAGTAAATTGATGGTTTTTACCTACCGTTCACGTGAGTAGTGTAAATTTGATCATTCCGTATTCTAGGAATTTACGTGCTGGAAAAGAACATGTTTAGATATTGCGGATGATACACCTATGTGGCCTTGGGTAGCCAAGTGAGAGATGAATGGTGTAGTGCGATAAGAACAGTTCCCTCAAGCTTGTGATAGATAAAAGTATAGTCGGCTTTTGTCTCCGCCCCATTGCCGTCGACAAAGGTGTAACGTCCCAAGTCCATGAAACCGTTCCCAGCGGCTGTCTTGAGTGGGCCAGCTGCACTTTGAAACCTAACGCTTTTCCATCCTTGAGACAGGAAGCCTTCGTCCATGGGATAATTCTTATCACCGCCAACAAAATATGACTTTGCCGCTTTACGATCAGTGCGAATGATATCTGTCAAAGTTGGCTTAAAAAGGAGAGGCGCCTCCTTCGTTCCGAAATCATAAAGGTCTAACAATGCGTCGACATTTTGGTCTGTAACGCATTTCACCCAGGCCCTTTGCGCTTCCTCTACATCTGCCTTAGTCATTTGTTGAAAAGTACGCACGGGTAATTTCGAAACTCCTCTTCGTCGGTTGATCCTATAGATTCAAATCATTTCTATCTTTGATCAATATCCTTCCGATTTAGCAAATAAAAATAGAAATTGATGGTAGTAAAGTTGTTGTGGCGTAATTTAACCTATGAGACTTATACGGAAAATACAAAATATCTATTTTATAGATTATTAAATGTTTATAATAGGTTAAGTAGAATTTTGTAGAGTTTAGTAGAAGATAAAGATTCTTCCTATTTAACCTGCATCGCTGCAACGATTTCCGATGCACTGAGTATCCCGACATCATTACCTTGGTCGTCCGTTATAAGAAGCCTACCATCCGGGGTATTCATGGCGGCTGACAAACCATCTTCCAGGCAGGTGTTAGACGGGCATTTCGTCAGATCTTGATCGGATAGATCATTATTCAAAATCGATCCAACCTCTATCACGCGCCCTCTATTAATACCTTTCGTAAACTCTGCGATGTAATCGTCAGCAGGGTTAAGAACAATTCCTTGAGAAGTATCATTTTGGACTATCAAACCGTCTCTTAAAATAGCGATCCTTTCACCGATCCGAATAGCTTCATCGAGATCATGTGTCACGAACAGGATCGTTTTTTTCAACTCGGTTTGTAAATGTAGAAGCAATTCCTGCATTTCAGACCGAATGAGGGGGTCGAGAGCGCTAAAAGCCTCATCCATAAGAAGTATGTTGGTATCGGTGGCGAGAGCGCGGGCGAGACCAACTCTCTGCTGCATGCCACCAGACAGTTGATGAGGGAAAGCGTTTTCAAACCCCTCAAGGCCAACTTTGACAATCCAGTCGGCTGCTTTTTTTTCACGTTGTGCCTTTGATAAGCCCTGCGCCTTGAGCCCATAAGAAACGTTCTCGGCGACGTCGTAGTGGGGCAGGAGAGCGAACCTCTGGAAAACCATGCTAACTTTATTTCGACGAAATTCCGTAAGCCTGCGGTGGTCCATGTTCAAAACATCTTCGGTCCCGATTCGAATGATGCCATCGGTCGGATCGATCAGACGGTTTACGTGCCGTATAAGGGTTGATTTTCCACTGCCACTCAAACCCATGATGACGTGTATTGAATGGGGCGCTACAGAGAGATTTATATCTTCTAACGCCAAAACGTGATTGTGGTGCTCGAGAAGCTCACTTTTAGATATACCGTCTCTAATGAGAGGTAAACAAGATCTCGGCGAGGTTCCAAAAACTTTATACAGTCCTCGGATTTCTATCCCCTCATTTTTTATTGGGGGTGTCACGAATTGATACCACGAGCCGCTTGAATGCGGCGCCCATAATTCTGAGTAATGCGATCAAATACAATGGCGAGTGTGACAACAGCCGCACCGTTAAGTAAGCCAAGCGCAAAATATTGATTTGTTACCGCCTGAAGAACTGGCTGCCCCAGCCCCTTGACCCCAATCATTGATGCGATCACTACCATTGATAATGCCATCATGATGGTTTGGTTTATTCCGGCCATGATATTCGGAAGTGCCAAGGGTATTTCAACGCCTATAAGCCTCTTAAGTCGACTAACTCCAAAGGCGTCTGCCGCCTCCAAGAGCTCTTTATCAACCAGCCTTATACCCAGGTTCGTGAGCCTTATCACAGGGGGAATCGCATAGACAACAACCGCGATCATCCCAGGTACCTTCCCTAATCCGAATAGCATTACTACTGGAATTAGATAAACAAAAATTGGCATCGTTTGCATCACGTCTAGGATGGGGGTCATCACCCCTTGGAAGCGTTCAGATCGTGACATCAGGATCCCGCATGGCAGACCCAAAGAGATCGCAAATAGTGTAGAAACAGAAATTATAGCCATTGTCCGCATGGTGTTTTCCCACATGCCGAGATAGCCGATAAAACAGAATGCAGCGATTACGCAGAATGTAAGAAAAAGTCGACGACTAGCAAGGAATGCCAAGGCCCCAATAACAATGATTATTGCCCACCATGGTGCCCAAAGTAAAATCCGTTCGAACCAGATAAGAAAATACAATAGAGGATCGAAAACGCTCTCTATGTCTGCCCCATATGACCGGGAGAATTCTAAGTAGGCCTTGTCAATTTCTCTTTCGAAGTAACGCAGGGTATCCAATTTTAAACTTGGAAAGTCCGCACCAAAAAAATCCATTTTGAACTCTTTTTGGTTAATCGGGCCAGCGAAAGCCGGCCCGATTAAATATTTTAAATGTTACTTATTAATTTTTGCAGCAACTTCTGCTGAGACCCAGCTGCTCCAAGTACCTTTATAATTTGCAATGAAGTGGTTCGCCGTTTCAGCCGCTGTGGATCTAGTCTTTTCTTTCCAAGCAAGCAATTCATTGACAACTTTGTTAGGCCACGAAAACTTGGAAATAAACCCATACGCTTCCGTGTTTTTATTAGCGAAATCACTTGTTGCGACAGTTACGACTGTTGATTTCGGATACATGTTCTTTTTAGGACTGGCACAATCCTTATTCGTCACACAAGACCAAGATTTTGCATCATGTTTCATCCCACCCAACTTCACCATCGGGTACTTTCCAAGGACAGCGGTCGGCGCCCAATAATAGGTAAATATTGGTTTCTTGCGCTCGTAAGCCTGAGCGATTGCCGCTGATAACCCCTTGCCTGAACCTGGGTTAAAGATTGTAAAGCCCGCTTTTTTTAATCCGTATGCTTTATACAGATTCTTGTTCACAATTTCGCATGCCCATCCGGGGGGGCACGTGTAAAAACGGCCTTTGCCGGGCTCTTCTTTGTCAGGAAAAAGTCCCGGTTTTGCCAATACAGCTTGTAGCGTTTTCAGGTTTGGATATTTTTTTACTACATATTCGGGAACCCACCAGCCTTCTTCTCCACCGTCAGATAAGATCTCGCCAGCGATTTTTAGTCGGCCTTCTGCCACCGCTTTCTCTACAACCTTACGAGCAGAGTTAATCCAGACTTCAGGTGCTAAATCAGGCTCTCCTTTCTCTGTCATCGAAGTAACTGTCGGAACGGTGTCACCTGGAACCAATTCGGTCTTGCAGCCAAAACCTTTTGATAGAATAGTATTTTGAACGTGAGCGGCGACAGCTGCTGACCCCCAAGTCATCTCTGCGATTGTAACTTTACCACAGCCAGCAAAAGCAATATTGCTCCAACCGAAAAATACTAAAACCGAAGATATTGAAAAAATTAGGCGCTTCATGATTAACCCTTTAGTTACTGCAAGAAGCGCGATGATACCAAGATAGCTGGGGATAGCAAATTAGGGCGGTTTTTATTCGTGGATAGAATGAAGATTTACACGATATTTGCTCTATAATCTGTCTACATCTCAGATTTTTACAAACATTTCTAGGATTCTCGGAAAATGGGTTTCATGAGAGTTAAAAGAACCTGTTTATTCTCGATCATTTTGCTATCTGAAAGTCTTCTTGGGCCTCCGATTGCCATAGCAGAAAACCCGAATTACTCCACAGAAGTATTTAAATTTAAAAGCGTTAGCCGTGGTAAGGAACGACCGGTAATAGCTCAAATCTGGGTTCCCACAAATTCGAAAGGTCCTCACCCAGTTATTGTTACCCAACACGGGGCTGGCCGTGACGGGTTAATATTTGCCGATGGTGAAGGAAGGACGGATGAGTATTCTTCTCGAATAATTAAAAACGGAATCGAACGTGGTTTTGTCGTTGCCGCCTTGGATGCTTTTTTTGAAAATGATATTCAACCGAGGGATAAAAAGAAGTTTCCGAATGCCTATCGTTATGCTCTTGATCTTAAAAAGATTTTGGCTTCAGACATCCGCTTCGATAATGGTAATATTTTTTATACGGGTTTCAGCTTCGGAGCTGCACAAGTCGGGAAATCGTTTGACATTCAATACGCCTCCGATGCTAAGCCATGGCGGGCAGTGGCTGCGGCTGAGCCTGGGTGCAACGCTTTTCCGGAACCAATAAAGGCAACATTTCCTGTACTGATTATTAAAGGTTCGGAAAGTCACTACTATCTTGAACCTTGTCAGCATTTCATCAAAATGCTTCGAAAAGCGGGTAACCTCGTCACTTTTTTATTGATCAAGGGGGCCAACCATTTTTTCAGTACCGACGGCCGAATTACCAGAGGTGTAGCCGTGAACGGATGCCGTTTTAACCCATTGATCCGAATGCAAATCGGTGGTTGGCGTTTTGCCGATGGGTCAAAGGCAACGCGTAGATTGTTTATCGATAAATGCTTCACGAATGAGGGTGGGTCGGGAAGGAACCGAGAGCATCTGAACAAGGTTATTAGAGAGGTTATTAATTTTTTTGAGTCAAACCGTTCTTAAGACCCTAATTATCTCTCACTGGAGTAAAATACCTAGTATCGCAAAAAAGTTTTAAACTACGATTGCGCGTTTTTTCGAGATAAGATTAATTACGGCATAGTGACATTAAACAAAATTATAGATTGGACTTTTTCGAAGTCCTTCTATTTCTTTAAACGGGCCAAGTTGTATCCATTAATTATTTAAAGGGGCCTCAAACTGAGGTTGAGCAGACATTCGGAGAAATAAAAATAGGGTCAGTTGCCGGAAGAGGGGCCTCTCGGCCCTTTATCTAATTGCTGGAATGGCTCTATCGTTTGGAGTTATCGATACTACCTCAGCCAAAAAGACCTCAGACCTCCACCAGGCTTTAAATCAGTTGAAAGCTAGTGATATTGAGTGGCTCCGTGAACGCAATCTATACCGGGCCCAGCGAAATGCAGGAACAATTAACAAAAAAGAAGCTTTGGAGTATGCGGAGTTTGTCGCAAGCCTTCATCGACAAAAACTCGAGAACTGTGAAAAAGTCCGACGTATTGGGGGAAATAAAGCCCTATCCGGAACAGACTGCCTAATCGAACAAACAGTTGGGAGACGAGCCTCACAATTGCCGAAACAGGTACAGACCATTAGAGAAAAATCGAGGTCGCTTGAAGACGAGCTAAAAGCTCTCGAGGCCGTCGTTGACAAAAAACTCTCGCGCTCGAGACAAAGAGCGCTTGAGCGAGCCTCTCAGCGGCAGATCAGTATGCCGACGCGGAGCGGATCAAGAGCGCAAAAACCCAAATCGTCATCAAACGACGACGGGGGGAATTCGGACAAAAGATCTGCGAAACAAGCTAATTTACCGTCTGAGAAAGCGGCTAAACAATCCGAATTAAATAGAAATCAAAAGAAGGGCAGGGGAAAAACCTCAGAGGATGTTGATAGGTCACCTATCCCTCTTGGCGAAAATACCAGGGAGCCTGACGGTGAAATCGATCGAGGGGAGAATACAGCAGAGACTAAACGCAATAATTCTGTGGGTGAGAGAGGAAACGATGATGATGTCGTAGCCAGACAGATCCGAGAAGCGGCAGAAGACGAAAAAGATCCAGTTCTAAAAGAAAAACTCTGGGAAGAATACCGAAAGATAAAGGCAACGCGTGATTGACCCTATCCGTTGTTATTCAGGTAAGGTGAGGCATATGTCGCAAAAAGTAAGAGCATGTGGTGAAATGCAAAGAACAAAAATGTTCCGCCTTTTTGGCTTAGTGGTAATTTGCTTGATTGGAACTAGTTGTGTTTCTACTTACCAGAAACGAACAGTTACCACAAAAGAGATCAAGCTTATTCAACCGAGGGCTGAGATATCAGAAAATGATCTTTTGGAAGTTCGTATTAGTACATTTGCATCTGGTGAGAACGCAGACGAAGATGCCAAGGCCAAGCGTGTATCGAGAGAAATTCGTCGCGCCGAGGGCTATTATATCGCGACCAAGCTACGAGATACGATGCAGAAATCCGGGCATTGGGGCCCGGTCCGGGTCATTCCGGCAATCAAAAATAATGGAGAAATCGCGGTATCAGGTGAAATACTCGAATCCGATGGGGAAATACTAAAACTTTTCTTGGTTGTGTCAGATGCATCCGGCACGAACTGGTATTCAAAAGAGTATTCAGGCGTAGTCGATCAAGATAGGTACGAAACCGCAGAAAAGCAGGGATCCGATCCGTTTCAGTCGTTATATAATCAAATGGCAAATGATATAGCGCAGAAATTCAACACGTTACCAAAGAAAAGGGTCTACCAAATTAGACAAATCGCGGAACTGAAATTTGCTGCCGAATTCGCGCCAGATATATATGGAGGTTATCTAAAAAAAGGTAAAATAGTCCAAAAACCAACTAAAAATGATTTTTTAGGGAGCCTTTTTTCAGGTACTAAATCCTCCAAAACAAATGAAAGTAAGGGTACATACAAGGTTATTCGGCTCCCGTCGAACGATGACCCCTCTTTTCAACGCATTCAGCGTATCCGTGCCCGAGAAAATCAATTAGTAGAAACCCTTGACGCTCAGTACGATGGGCTTGCGCACAATATTCAGGCAGCCTACACGCAGTGGAGGACGTCACGACTGACAGAAATGAACGCCGTGAGGAAGGCCGAAAAACTTGAGAGTGAGCGGGCCGCCAAAGCCGTTGTAACGGGACTTTTGGGTACCGCTTTGATCGTTGCTGGAGCGCAGAGCAATACCAACTGTCCTAGTTGCGGTACTGCCGGGATCTCCGTTGGTTCGGTCGTTCTTGCCGAAGCCGTTCGAGAGGCCATTCAACTCTCTGAAACAGCAGGTGCCGATCGTAAACTCCATCAAATCGCGCTCGAAGAACTCGGTGAATCGCTTGCTTCAGAAGTAACGCCCGTGGTGCTTGAAGTTGAAGGAGAGGCGGTCGAACTCACCGGATCCGTGGAGGACAAATTTCGGCAGTGGCGGGTAATTCTGAAGAAACTCCACGAACAGGAGGTCGGGCCCCTTGATAAATCATCCTCAAAATTTGGGGATAGCATTGGCAAACATAGCTTAACTGGCTAAATCGCCGGATCGGATAACGTAAATGACTGTTTCCGGACCAAAACCATTCCATGAGGACGGCAATTACAAGAGAGTAAATTTAGGGGTAGGCCTCGGTTTGCTTGTGCTTATCTTAGTCGCGCTAGCAGTTGTTTTTGTGCTTCCTACGACTATCGACAAAGAACCACTGGGGCCTATAAAGAATTCCGAAAATAGGGAAATTAAGCCCACAAGAGCGGTGTCCCCATCCGCTAATCGCCCCCCGTCAGGAGCGGGGACTATGCCCTCACTAATAGACAAACGAAGAAAAACTGCCGAACGCCTTTTAAAAGATATACTCCGCGAAAAATCGCTTCTCGAGAGGGATCGAGTAACAATATGGGGGGAAAACAGATTGACCGTTAGTTACCCCGAGGTGTTACAGGCGCTTCAGCAGGCAAATGCGGCGTTCGATTCAGAGAATTATCTCATCTCTATAAAAGAATTTCAGCACGTTAAAGAACTTCTTGTAACTCTTGAAAAGAGTAAAAATAAACGTCTAATCATGGCGATTAAAGCAGGTCGTCTCGCAATAAAGAATGCCGAGGCCCGTTCCGCTGAGACGGCATTTAGTCTTGCCGTCGCTATTCAACCCGATAACCCTGAAGCCCTTGCAGGACTTGCTCGAGCGGCGTCGTTGCCTTCTGTCCTTAAACTAGTAGAACAAGGTCGGCGCCTCGAGTTAAACGGCCACCTAGAAGCGGCATACAGAGCATTCCGCGATGCCGCGAATGCGGACCCCGCTTATCGACCGGCGCAGAAAGAAGCCTCGCGAACCGGGCGACTGATTTCGGAAATGAATTACATTCGGGCAGTAACTGAGGCCATCCAGGGTATCGATAAGGGTAAATTTGAGATCGCCGCTATCGCCCTGTCAAAGGCTCGAAATATAAGGCCTCATTCGCAAGAACTCCGAGACCTCAGCACCCAGCTTAAACAGCGAAGAGAGGATGCTGCGATTGACAGTCTGTTGAGTAATGCCCGGAAGGCGGCCGCGAATGAGAATTGGGAAAAAGCAGCAACACAATATCAGAAAGTCCTAACGATTGACCCAAACGCCGCCTCAGGAATCAATGGCCTTCGCCTTTCAAAACGCATGTTTCTTCTGCAAAACCAGATTAACAATTATATAAAAGAACCTGACCGACTAAATTCGGAAGAACCGCTCAAACATGCACGTCAATTGATAAAGGAGGGAAAAAATTCGCTGGCCTCTAGACCCCGTCTGGCCTCTAAAATAAAGCGCTTGAACGACCTAGTGATCAATGCATCCGTACCCCACACTGTGCTCCTAAGGTCGGATGGCGAAACCCACGTCACGGTATATCGGATTGCTCGTTTGGGACGATTTATAGAGAAGAGTATAGAATTAACACTTGGCAAATATATCGCGGTGGGAACACGTACCGGGTATCGAGATGTCCGCGTCGAATTTTGGATTCGCGGTGCCAACAATACCGCGTCCGTAATTGTTAAATGTACAGAGAGGATCTAGGAGCGTTGATACGCATCTTTGACGGTGAAAGCGAATGTGACCTGTCTTTGTCGGATCTGCCAATCGCCTTAGGCATCACGGCAGACAACACACTTTCAATCGGGCCGCAGGCCGAAGCGGATCCATGTCTATGGCTAAGGGGTCATGACGGCCACTATTTCCTCCAAACAGAGAGCGGAGGTAGATCCGTATACCAAAATGGCAAAATCATAAAGGGGTCGGTCTGGATAACGGCGACCGATACCATCCGCATAGGCGATATCCGCATAAGGGTAAATATTTCAGGTGATAGATTAGATTTAAGGGTCATCGCGCCTAGCGTAAAAGGCGATTCTCAAAATGAGATTGGCTCGAATTCCAAGACACAAACATCATCAGCATTTCCAGAACGAGGAGCAACGGAAAGGGTATCAAGAGAAAAATTGCAAAGATGGAAATCCAAACCCTATATAATCGCAGTTTTCGGCATCCTTGTAGCAGGTGTAGCGTTCGTTCTTTCCGCGTCACTCGTAACTCTTGATATTAAGCCATCTCCTACATCGATATCGCTCTCGGGGATCTTCCCAGCCATTCCATTCGGCGACCGCTTTCTCGTTTTACCGGGAAAATACAAAGTCCGGAGCAAAAGCCCGGGGTATCGGCCGTTGGATGAAAGCGTAAGAATCGAATTTGGTAATAGTCATCGGTTTTTCTTTCAGATGCTTAAACTTCCCGGCCTCATATCTATTAAAACGGCACCCGATATACCTGCGGAAGTCAAATTTGGCGATAAGTTTGTTGGTACAACCCCCCTGACTGATATCGAGATAAGTCCAGGCACACACTCTGTAGAGATCAGATCCGAGCGATACTTAACTGTCCAAACTTCGGTAAAAGTTACAGGTAAGGGCGAACGTCAGGTGCTCAATGTAGCGTTGGATCCAGCATGGGGAACACTAATGGTTACTAGTAATCCAAAAGGCGCTGATCTAACACTTAATGGTCGACTCGTGGGTAGTACACCATCACTCGCAAAACCCCTGAGGGGTAAATACCGTCTCGAACTCGCTAAACCAGGATGGAAACCTGCCTATCGGGAGTTTGATATTTCTCCGGGTAGAGCCGTCGATTTAGGGACAATCCAACTGGAACGGATCGATGGTAAGCTGTTCATCTCATCTCGGCCATCAAATGCCACTGTGACGATTGGTGACATGTTTCGCGGCCGCACACCGTTGAAAATCGACCTCGTTGGTCAAAAGACTTACGATATACGTCTCACCAAACTTGGCTACAAACCCAAAATCCTCTCTGCTGCGATAAAGTCCGATAAGACAACAACCATTGTTGCAAAACTAAACCCTGAGTTTGGCATCATTTTTCTGAAGACAAGCCCTTCGGGAGCCAAACTAAAGATTGACGGCCGACCAGTCGGAGCCGCCTCGCAACGCCTGCGCCTTCAAACCCGGCCGCATAACATTGAGATCAGCAAGCCAGGTTATATAACCTATCGCGGCATGGTTTCTCCGCGAAAAGCCGCCTCAAAAAGCTTGAAAATAACTCTTGAGAAACAATTAGACGTACTCCGCCAAAAATCTCGAAAAAGTATCAATACGTCATCGGGGCATGTCGTCCGCATAGTGCCTATAGATGGCGAGGTTGAATTCAAAATGGGAGCGTCCCGCCGCGAGCGTGGTAGACGATCCAATGAAACCCTGTATCCAGTCGGACTTACAAAAAGCTTCGCCATTGGCGAGGCTGAGGTCACCAATGCCATGTATCGACGTTTCCGACCAAATCATAATTCGGGCAGCGGGCTGAATGGCGACGCTCAACCAGCGGTATCGTTGACTTGGGACGATGCTGCGCGCTACCTGAACTGGATAAGCGAATTAGAGGGCCACCCACCCGCCTATCACGAGGAGAAGAAGAGAATGGTCGCCATTCTACCGCTGACAATGGGATACCGGCTACCGACCGAGGCAGAATGGGTTTATGTCGCTCGATACGAAGCGGGCAAACGTTCGAAATCCAATCCCCTGAAATTCCCTTGGGGTTTCTCGATGCCGCCGATCGCCAGAAGCGGAAATTTTGCAGACCAGACCGCAGCGGGATTGGTTCCAATTCAGATCCAAGGTTATCGCGACGGCTATAGGAAAACGTCGCCTGTCCGTAGCTTTCGCGCAAATATACTCGGTTTATATGATGTGGGTGGTAATGCCGCAGAATGGATTAACGATTTCTACGACGCTTCTGCCGGCGGAAGAAAACTATCCCGCGATCCGACAGGACCAAAGAGTGGAAGATTTCATGTTATTCGCGGGTCAAGTTGGCGTCATGGTTCAATTACGGAATTACGGCTATCATTCAGGGACTATTCGGATGAGAAAAGAAACGATATCGGATTCAGGATTGCCCGTTATGTTCAGATTCCCAACTAAATTAAACTCCCTTTGTTTCGCCACCATTTTCGCCTCAGCGTTGGTCTATGGCGTTGTTGCAACCGCACAGGATAATCGAGAACAGTCATCGCCATCATCCTCCAGCTCCGACCATTCGACACAGTTATCCCCACCGCCAAATAAAATTTACAAGCCCGGTCAAACTGTTTTTCGTCCACGGGAAACTATTGCACCCGGAAAACCGGTGTCTTTCCCTTCCGATATCTGAGCCAGAAAAATGAAAAAATTCTTTCCGTCAGAACTTATATTTCAGATCTTTGCTCTCCTCGTCGCCTTTATTGTTGTGCACACTGTTTACGTAGGGATAATCCGCCCAAATGCAGAAGCATTTCATAAGATTGAACAAACGCAGATTGCACAAAATTCCGATTACGAGCCGCAGCGATCTCTCTATGTCGTTCTTCGAGATTTTGAGCAGGAAGTCTGTTTCATACTAATGTTCTGGGCTCTTTCTATCCTCGGCTATAAAGCGGTGCGCGTTTACCGCCAGCAAAAACAGTTAAAGCTTGATTTTGTTGGACTTCCAGAGGGTGAGTACGTGTCGGTCGAAACCGCGAAGCAGGCATCCTCTCTAATTCGCAAACGTCTACCGCCCGAAGCGCAGGACTACTTATTATCCCGGGTAATGTTAGCAGCAATCGACCGTTTTTCGGCTACCAGAAGTGTTCAGGATGCCTCAAGCGTCGTACACTCGGTTTGCGACTCAGAAGCTGAGCGGGTGGAATCTGAACTATCAATCATCCGTTACATTGCCTGGGCCATACCATCGGTTGGATTTATCGGTACCGTCCGAGGAATTGGTAACGCCCTTGGACAGGCCCACCGTGCTGTTGCAGGCGATATCACTGGAGTTACACAAAGCCTCGGGGTTGCCTTCAACTCGACATTCATTGCGTTGCTAATTTCCATAATCCTGATGTTCTTGGTTCATGCGATGCAATCATCGCAGGAAAGATTGGTCCTTGATGTGCGCCGCTACTGCGATGACTGGTTCGTTCGACGTCTTCGCAGTTCAGAGACATAAAACAACAGAATGAAGAAAAGGCCCGTCTCGCCATTCAGTTTGGCCTTTCTCGATATTATGTTCTGTGGTTTTGGCGCGGTAGTGCTTCTGGTGGTTATCCTTAATGGGGAGGTCATCAAAAAACGCGAGGGAAAATTTGAAGACCTGAGAGGCGTGTTAAACCGAGCTACCATATCCGAGCAGTTAGCCTCAGAACAGCTAGTTGAAACTCGCGAAGAGTTGAAAACCGCACAAATTGAGGTCAGAAGGCTTAAATCCCTCATAAATCAAAGAATCAAAGAACGGAATAAGGCGGATAGTGCCCGGCAAATATCCCTATCAAAACTCGCCAAGGTAAATAGAGATCAGTCTCGTTTGGAGCGAGAACAGGCAGCTCTTCGGGCTAGCACAAAACTCCTGAAATCTAAGAGGCCGAAAAACTCCAAACTCGGAACACGAAAATTAGCTTTTTCCGGAGATGGTCAGCGGCAGTATCTTACTGGTCTCAAACTAGGTGGGAAACGGACGCTTATTCTCGTGGATAGCTCCGCAAGTATGCTAGATGAAACTATAGTGAATATTGTCCGTCGTAAGCTGATGAAACCTGATCAGAGACGACGTGCTCCAAAATGGCAGCGAACGCTGAGTTCTGTTCAATGGCTGCTCGCGAACCTCAAGCCCGGGACTCAGTTCCAAATTTACTCTTTCAGCACACGGGCAAAGCCTATTATTGGGGGTTCAGAGGGCCGCTGGCTAAGCTCGGACAGTCGAACCGACCTCCAAAACACTCTCAACGGGATACGAGCGATTACGCCTGAGGGAGGCACTAGCCTTCATCGTGCTTTCAGAGTTCCAAAAAGTTTTAAACCAATTCCGGACAGTATAATCCTGATTACTGACGGCCTCCCGACACAAGATTTTATGGCGAAAGGCATGGGGCAAGTATCTAGCGATGAGCGCGTTGAACTTTTTCAGTCTGCTGTAAAAAGTCTCCCCGCTATGATCCCCGTCAACACCTTGCTCTTTCCGATCGAGGGTGACCCAATCGCCGCGGTCTCATTCTGGGAGCTAGCTATAAAAACAAAAGGTTCCTTCATTACACCTGCGAGAGACTGGCCATGAACCGAAGTCGAAGGAGGGATAGCGAAATTTTCTCGATGTCTTTTTTGGACGTGGTTTCCTGCGGTTTCGGCGCGGTAATTCTTCTTCTGGTATTAGCATTCGCGCTCGAACCAGCGACCCTTAGTCAAATTACCAAAGACCTTTCAGGCTCAATAATGATTCGGAACGATACCCGCGATAAGCACGTCCAAAAACGAGAACAGCTATTGCCTCAACTGGCAAAGCAGGAAAAATATATTGCCGCATTTAGCCGGGATTTAAAGAAAATCGAGCAGGAGACGTCGAGAGCTCGGATAAGCGCCGTTTCGGCTGCGGTGGAGCTTGCGGAACAACAAGAAAAGGCCGAACAACTTGCGATAGTCCGTCAGAACCTAACGCAGGAAATGAGGAGGCTACTGGACCAGCCACAATATAGGCCCCCGAAGGATAACGCCGTCATTGGCGGGATCCCAGTCGACAGCGAATATATCCTCTTCATCATTGATACTTCAGGAAGCATGCAGCAATTCGCTTGGCCTCTAGTAGTTAGAAAAGTGCGGGAAGTACTGGAAGTCTATCCAAAGGTCAAAGGTATACAGATAATGAACGATATGGGCCGCTACATGTTTGAAACCTACAGCGGTCGTTGGATACCGGACACTCCTTCCCGTCGCCGCGCTGTAATTGATCGACTGAAGAATTGGAACAGTTTCAGTAACAGTAGCCCCGTTGAGGGAATTGTCGCGGCGGTACGTGGATTTTATCGCCAGGATCGTCTCATTAGCCTATACGTATTCGGGGATGATTTTACAGGTCGCAATATTACCAATGTCGTTGAAGAGGTGGCCCGGATCAATGTTTTGGACGATCTCGGCAAGCCGCGGGTCCGAATCCACGCCTTTGGATTCCCTGTTTTGTTCCGATCTGAGAAACACTTGCCTAATCGGCAGCGATTTGCCCATCTCATGCGCGTACTTACCGCACGTAATGCCGGCAGTTTCGTTGGATTGAACGATCTGAAATAGGTACCGAGATGCCTATTGAGTTATGATAAAGTCGTCGAGTGATATTCAATCGGAGATTTGACCGGTTCTAAGTCCCTTTAACATGAGTAGCCAGATCCAGAGACAAGCCGCCATCATAAGAGCGCCCATTAGATAAAAACTCAGTTGAATCCCTATAGCTTCAATCATCAAACCCATTGCCACTGGAATGATAGTTGATGCAGCCCGGTTAGCCGTTGTTCGAAGGCCCACTGTTTGCCCTTGTGTTTCAGGTGGTGTTGCCGCTGCCATAACAGAAATCATTAATGGCTGGTTGAACCCGAGCATCAGCCCACGGAGAGCGATCGCTGCAAATAGCGGCCAAAAATCACGGAGCATTGGGGTAATAGTAATTAAGACCACGGCGATGGTGAGTGTTATTAAAAATAAAAAAAGCTGCCGCTTAATTGATTTTATCCGCGGCGCAAACGTTAATATTAGTGCACCGACGGCGCCAAGCAAGGAATGTCCGGTACCAGCCAATAAGCCAATGTTTTCAGCGCTCATGCCGATTTCTTTCAGATAAACGATATAGAATGACTCCTGAACACCATAACTCGCGATCCGGACTGCACTTAAGTAAACACATACACTAATCGCGGGGATCGTCATCATACGTAATGCGGCAACGTAATCAGCTCGATGTGGTATCAGGTCATTTAATCTAAACCGACGCACTGTTTGGGGTACCGCTACTTGAAAAGTAGGAATGGTCAAACATGACAACAGGAGACCCAGTGCCCAGACGGATATCGCGATAAATCCTCCCCATGGTCCCCAGGTATCCCACCCCCATCCCGCTAATGGCGGTCCAACGAGCATGCCAAGACGAACGGATACCGATAAACGCCCGGCATGTTTAGTACTCCCGCGCATAAGCTGCGACACACTCGTTTGTGCCCCCATCCAAGTCATAGTGGTTGAAAAACCCCACAGCATTTGAAGCAACAACATTGCCCAGACCCAAGGCATAACAGGGAAAAGTAGGGGAACTACGACCGCTATTCCAGCAAATACAATCATTACCGGTCGGGCGCCGAGTCGGTCTAGTAAAACCCCACCATGAATTGCGAATAACAGGCCAGGCAAATGCCTAATTCCCAGTAATACACCGATTACGCCGGGAGAAATATCTAAGTAAACCGCCCACAAGGGAACGATTATCGACGAAATGGTTACATTGCTGTTGGAGAAAACGCCGGCGCCGTAAATTGGCAGTTGTTGACGCAAAGCTGCGGGCAAACCGATCATATTGACCTTTGAATTAAGGATTTAAGTGTCAGAGTATCGGGAGTGCATATGGCGGATTTTGTCCTAAATTTACCGCCAAAAAAGTAATACTCGCGGGCATAACTTATGTTTAAACGAAGATCAATCTTCCAACCGCTTAATTCGGAGAAATACTACACAAGTACTAAATTTTCTATAAATTTGGCAATGTACTTATTTAAGTATACGAGTAGTTGACCTCCTCAAGAGAAAAAGAAGTTTGACCATATCCAACCTTCATTGATCAAAAACCTCTCTACCCCGTCTAGCTGCCTAACTATTGATCAGTACCCCAACCAAGAGCTTGTCCAATGACTACATCGAACTTGTAAACAATTATGTGCAGATTTGACTAAATGGTCATGCATTCGCAGAGCAGGGCGAGTGAACAACGTTCTTATGGCATGCGAATTATATAATTTGTATCGCAGGATTCATAAAAAGGAGAAAGCTATAGCTGTACGTTTTTTTCCAAAGCGCTCGCTTAATTGGCGGTGATCCTGTTTCACATTACTTGCTAAGTAAACTATGTAACAAAACTACATACGAAACTGAAAGATATACATTTTTAGTCGTTTTACAGACAACACGCGGGTCCGACTTAGACAGGCGGTATAAGCGTTGCCGATTGCAAGTAGGGCAGACTTGTTCCGGAAGCGCCGACTGAGGATTATACGAGGCCCGTAAATGTTTGAGACACAAAAACCTTTTGTTATCGGTATATAATGCCGAATAAATTCAGGGATCATTTACAAATGATATGCCGAGTGAGCCAGGCATTGCAGAGCCAGCGCTTCGACGTTTATAGGAGATTAACAGTAGAACAGCGATACAGGCGAGATAGGGAAGGGCCGCCATCATCTGCGACGGTATATTAACACCCGCGCTCTGGGCCTGTAGCTGCAGAATGCTCACCGCTCAAAACGAAAAGGCGCCGATAACCAGACGGCCCGGCATCCAAGATGCGAACACCACCAATGCCAACGCTATCCAGCCTCGCCCTGCCGTCATTTCTGGTCCAAAGAATGGTGTATATGCAAGCGGTAGATATGCCCCGCCTAGTCCCGCGCACCCACCTCCAAATAACACGGCAAGCCAACGGATTTTTATAACCGAATAGCCCAATGCATAAGCGGAATCATGATTATCGCCGTCGGATATACAGATAGCTCTATAAACGGGTTAACTAAAACAGGTGACCACTTTTTTCAGCCTTTACCGCGAGATATCGTTCATTGTGTTCATTCGATTCAAATTTATGCTCGACCCTCTCCGAGACACAAATGCCATATTCCTCAAGCTGTTTTACCTTACGAGGATTATTAGTAAGGAGCCTCACTTTTGAGAATCCAAGTTGTCCTAGAATTTCTGCCGCCGCTAAAAATACGCGTTCATCATCGGCAAAGCCAAGACGTTGGTTAGCCTCCACCGTGTCGAAACCTTGGTCCTGAAGGGCGTACGCTCGTAATTTATTGATTAGGCCGATACCCCGTCCCTCCTGAGCGAGATAAAGAAGAATTCCAGAACCTTCTTTTCCAATTTGTTCTATCGCTCCACGAAGCTGATCGCCACAGTCACATTTCAACGAACCCAGCAAATCGCCTGTAAAGCATTCGGAGTGCAGTCGGATAAGAACGGGTGCCGAGGGAGATGGATCACCGATTACAATAGCAAGGTGCTCAATTCCCCCATCCTCCGGCCGGAATGCAATAATTTTGCTATTTTCTGCCCCAACTAGAGGAACATCAGCTGCTGTAACACGCCTGAGTTTTGATGCAGCCAAAATATCATAGCTGCTAATGCTACTAGAACTTACAGTAATTATTTCCGGATACTTGGCAACAGAAACCGCCGGCAGAGAAACCTCAAGAACTGACGGAAGAATACGCCCTACTTTTGCAAGCTTAACCGATGAAACGACGGCATCTGAGACTTTATCACGCTTCGCGATGAAAGGCCCCCGCATGGGGGTCAATAAATCAAATTGAGGGTCGGCAAGCTGTCGAACCTGATCGGTGGACAGCCAATGAGGATATGGAATGCGAACTACGTTTGGCGTATACAGCCGTATTTTCAGAGTTTCTGCCCGTTCATGGGTCAAGACTATATGCGGGAGAGTGTCCCCGTAATTTTCTATCAGAGCATTAGCCCTTTCTTGGGTCAGCATCTCGGTTGCAAGGACTAGTGCCGCACTGTCCGTGTCATCGACCACGAAAACCGGACGGCCGCTTCGCAATTCAAACGCGGCTCTCTCGACGCTTGCGAGCGGTGAGAGACTCTCTTTTAGAGAGACATCGGAGTTTAGTTCGTTGGTCATCGGTATATAAAAAAAGTTAAGGTGATTTAATACGCTCGATATTAGTTCTCTACAATGGTGCGTTTAAGTTGATAGGAAACAATATGATTATCTGTCTTATAGAATTTCAGATTCACCCCGGAATGGAGAAAGAGCAACAAAAGTGGCTTCAAAACCTGCTTCCAGCCGCAGATGACGTGCCGGGTTTTCAGGGTAAAGAGAGTTACTCGCACGTTTCCAACGATGGCCGCACCAGCACGGTTTCATTCTGGGATAACGAGAAAGCGCTGGTTAATTGGACTCGCGACCCTCTACATCGCGAAGCTATGGAAGATGGCAAGAACCGTATTTTTTCAAGTTACGAAATTCGGATCTGCAGAGAAATAAGGCATTATTCGCACCACACAAACCGTGCAACTCGTCTTTGATTCACCAAAACTGCTACCCGATCGAGTGAAATAAAAAACCTCCGAACAACCTATTCTAAAGTAATTACAACTTAAAACCTATTCAATGATAGTCGTTAATAATTCATAAAAAACATTGTTGTCTGTTTCTGGCTGTGACAGTTTTATCCAGTGATGGAATACGATCTCGACTCAAATCTCGTAAAGGAAAAGGCGAAGGAACTCGGCGCGGACCTGGTCGGTATCGTTGACGCCGGCACGTTGAATGAATTTCCGCCAGACCCCAAATGGCCACAGACACCGGAGCGAATTTCACCCTTTGCAAAAAGCGTGGTCGTTATTGCTAAACGAATACCTGTTGGGGCATTCAGGGCAAAATCGAATGTCCCTGTTCAATATATCGATATGCTGGTGTTGCGAAAAATGGATAGATCGGCATTTCATTTAACACGTTGGCTTGAAGACGAAGGCCACCCCTCATTTGTTACTGCTGCTCAGGAAACGGATTGGTCATATAAGAATGCAAGCTATGGAAGGCTTAGTACACGCCACCTCGGAATAGAGGCCGGTCTTGGAACATTTGGTCTCGAGGTCAATATTTTATCTCCGGAGTACGGTCCGCGAATCTACTTAACCGGAATCCTTACGGAAGCTTCCATAGAGGCAGATGAAAGAATTACGGAACAGGTTTGTATAGGAGAATCTTGTAGCCGCTGCCTGTATTCCTGCCCTTCAGATGCTGTACGCCATTTTGGGATTGATAAACGAGCTTGCGCGACAGAAGCTCAAGAGTTTGGATTTACCACAATCCTTCAGTTCTGGGAGTATTTCGTTCAACAGTCCGAGGAAAAACAAAAGATATTACTAAAAGATAGAGAGTTGTTTGGTTTTTGGCAGGGTTTGCTTCGTGTCGTTGGCTCATTTGGCGATTGTCCACGTTGCTTGGCAGTTTGCCCGGTCGGTAATGACTATCATGCTCATTTAGCACAAATACAGAAGGTTATTCCTGAAAAAACACCTGAAAAAGTAGAGAAGGCCAAAGGCTTTAAAGAAGCGCGAAAGAACGGCGACGAAATCGATGGTCTTAATGAATGGAATGAACGTTGGGTCGGTCCAGAGGGTTACCAGGGGATGGTGGCACGCCAAATGCAGGCCTTCAAGAAGGAACAGCGAGAAAAAGAAGAAGCGGCCATGGCTGCTAATACAGATGAATAGAGGGAAACATCGATGGTATCCGCATTTAAGGCGCCAATAACAGCTGACGAAATCAAGGGTAAAGCGCGTGCACTGGGTGCCGATATTGTTGGTATAGCCGATGGGTCGGTACTTGACGCCAATCGGCCACCCGGATTTCCCAATGGACCGTCGGATATAACCGAGCATGATTCCGGCCGTGTTATAATCATTGGGATGCGCTTTGCCAGTGGAACCACTCGCATCAAGCGTTGGGACGAGCGGCACAAATACTATAACGATGAGTTGACTTTGACGATGCTTGAAGAAGTGTCACTCAGTTTGGTCTACTGGCTAGAAGATTTAGGCTATCCGGGAATAATTATCCCTCCGACCCACGTCGATCCTTGGGCGTACCAGAATGATCCCGACGAACATCTTACGACCTTGATTTCACTAAATCATGCGGCGGTCGAGGCCGGTTTGGGAACACTAGGACTAAATCTCCAACTACTAACACCAGAATATGGGCCTCGAGTAATGCTCACCGCTGTGATGTGTACTTTGGATTGCGATACCGATTCGCCGATGTCGGAGGCATTGTGCAAGGGGCCGGAGTGTGGCCGTTGTTTATCAACTTGTCCGGGCGACGTAGTTGGCCATTGGACACGGGATTGGCAAGGATGTGACCGATATCGTTCGCCCCATGGATTTTCCCAGTTGACCGATCACCTAGAAAATATATTCGATGAAACTGATCCGATGGAGAAGCTAAATCTTGTTCGCTCGGAGTCCTCTTTTAATCTGTGGCAAAGCATTCTCAGAGGATCTGGAGTTGTGACGGGTTGTAGACGTTGTCAGGACGTATGTCCTGTCGGATCGGACTATGAACGTTTTCTCGAAAACGCTTTGCACGAAATCCCCGAAGATACGAACGAGAAGCAGGCTCGTCTCGCATTAATGGTCGAGGCAGAACGGTCAGATAACATGCCTCCCGGACATACTGAAAATAGCCGATGGATCGGAGCCTCAATTTATCGAAACGAGAAATGAACACCTCCGAAGAGACCTTGGCTCTGGGAATTCCTGAATCGCCAGCGGCAATAGAAGAGATACAGAGACGACAAAAACCTGTCGCCTTTGAAAAGGCAAAACGAGCGACTTTTTGGAAGGGAAAATTAGACCATATTAATCCAAAAAAATTAGATGATCCTGAGGAATGGTCAAAAATTCCTATCTTGGATAAAGATCAGCTTCGGGAAATGACAACGGAGCAGTTTTACACGGATTTTTGCACCGCTCCACCCAACCAGATCTGTGAATACTGGCGATCAGGTGGGAGTACGGGTAAGCCGCTATTCTACCCGAAAACATATGAAGATATCTGCTACAACATGGTCGGTTTTGCTCGTACCTTTCATTGCTCGGGTACACAGCCTGGTAATGTCGCCCATATATCGTTCCCTTTAGGTATTCATCCAGCAGGTCATATGTGGGCTCGTTCGGCACGTATTATTGGCGTAGGCACAATCTGGGGCGGGGCAGGGGCGTCGCTGCCGTCCGCGATGCAATTAGAATTGATTAGTAGTCTGAAACCAACAATCTGGATGGGCATGTCTAGCTATGGATTGCACCTTGCCAACTTGGCAGCTGCCAAGGGAATTGATCTTAAAGGTGGTAGCATCAGCCGGATCATGTGCACTGCAGAGCCCGTATCGGCGGCTAAACGCGCTAAACTTGAGCGCGACTGGGGCGCAGAAGTATATGACTGCTTCGGTATGACCGAATGCAGCATGATGGGCGCGGAGAGCGAAAAACGAGATGGTTTTCATATTTGGACCGACCTTGCACATATAGAAGTCCTTGATGAACAAACGATGAAACCGGTGGCTGAAGGCAAGCCCGGTGTTTTGGTCATGACACCATTGTTCAGCAATAATGGCGCAGCATTCCTCCGATGGAATTCTGGAGATATCGTAAGCTGGAAACGGCATGGAGAGACCTCGTCTGAATTCGCGGTCTTTCCCGTCATTGAACACGCTCACCGCACTGCGGGTTTTTTCAAGATCCGCGGTGTAAATATCAATCATCAGGAGTACGAGGATTTTATCTTCGATATTCCAGATGTGAATGACTTCAAGGCAGAACTAATTACTGAAAACAACGGTGCTGATAAATTCGTTTTATCGATCGAGATTAATCCAGAGAGTAACGCCACGACCGTCGCACAGAACGTCATCCACGAAACTAAGCGAATTTTCGAAGTGACCCCCGACATAAATGTGTTGGATTTAGGTACTTTGGCAACTGAATTTGAAAGTTCAGTGAAAGCCCCGCGCTTTTCCGACCGTCGGAAATAATACATAACGGCTCACTACCGAAGAAAAACATAGAGCAGTATGGCGTCGAGATGCGAAGAAATCGACCTCAGGAAATGTTGGATCGAGGCGAATCGATTCGACATCGAAAGTAATTGCCTGGACCAAAAGTTCTTTAAAACACTGGGAACAAAGCTGATTCCGGAGGAATCGGGTGACCAGCACCCCTCTATTGATCGTTTGTGAACATATACCAAAAGCTGATACCTTTTAGTCTATAAACACTATATGTAGTACTTTTAGTCTGCTTCATGGTTTTCTCCCTAACCGTGAAGCAATTGCGCCGCAGAGGAAATCGTTTTGGTTGTCCCACCAATTCCTTCCTGTATTCCTTTGTGATGGGCGGAGCCGTTAAAGCTGGTGCAGGCGTTGGCTCCGTTTTTTTAACCCGTCACGATAGAAAATCTAACTTGTTCAAAGCGCGACAAGACCACCTTGGGACGTTTGAGTTATAGAGACGATAATTGAAACGCTCATCTTCTATAAGTGTCGACCCTCTTACCCGCCGGCCAAATAATAACGGCGGCAAGAATGATCAAGATACCTCCGACATAAAAAATGTAAAATTCCATACTAACACCAAGAAAATAACCGTAAATCAGAGGAATAAACGTTGAGCCGATACCAAGTCCTGAAAAAACAAAACCATAAACCGCGCCGCTAGCCCCTGCTGGTGCAAGGTTCCACACCAAAAGGTCTCGAGAGGCAAAACCAAATCCGAAAAGAAAGCCGGTTATCACGAAAATGAGATAAAGATAGAGTGCCGTCGGGGGAACAAACCCCATAGAAATAGTGCTAAGCCCACAGGCAAAAAAACCGACTGATGAATTAAGATTGATAAGGGTGGCAGCACGAATTGGTAAAAATAACTAAAAAAATGACAACCACCTACAACACCGATTACTCGGAAGTCTCGGCGACGTTCGGCGAGGGCAACGCTCTGAAAATTAGTCCACCGTTCCGGACGCTAGGCGTTTTGTCGCGTTGTTGGTCATAAGAATAATTATGACCGATGCGGCCCAGAGAAACGCCACACACAGAAAAGCATAGCGGGGCACCCCAGTGTCAACAAACCAACCAAATAGAATGGGTGTTGCCGCAGCACCAAAATCCATCCCGGAATATACAAACCCAAACACCTTTCCGCTGGCGCCTTTTGGTGTAGCCGCCCTCACCAGCAACTCCCGGGAGGGAAAAACAATGCCATACATGAAACCTATCACTGCAAAAATTCCAAAAAGCTGCCAACTGACAAGTTCGAAATACCAGATACTCACCACCATTAAAGTGGCGATGCAATAACCGATGGTTACGATTATGTCAGGTTTCCGGAAATTGTCGGCCAAATAGCCACCGCACAGCACGCCCGTCATGACGGAAGCAATCATAACTGACACAAAGGCTCCGGCCGCCTCGAGTTGGAAGGCGTATATTTCTTTCATTAAGGTTGGAACAAATGACATTAATCCCATTTGACCCATTGCCACAAAAAGGAAGAAGCTCCAGCAAAGCAAGACGGGGGGACCCATCAGGGTGCGCAGACTGTCACCGAGGGTCTCTTCGGCTACGCCACTCTCCGCCCTCTCGTGAGTACTGTCACGAAAATCGCGGCTTCCTCCCCAAAGAATGGCAAACAGCAGCAACCCAACCGCTCCGGCAATAATGATTGCGGGCTGCCAGCCAAATGCGGCGCCAATTCCTGTCATAGCAACTGGTGCCGCTACATACCCGACGTATCCACCAAACATATGGTAGCTGAACGCCCGCGCAATCCGCTTGTCGCTGATGGTTGCGTTCATGATGCTGTAATCGCAAGGATGGAAGACGCTATTACCTATGCCAGCCAGTACAGACAATACAAACAAGGCCGGATAATAGGGTAGCAACCCCATTAGTGCTGTGCATCCAGCCATCAGGCCTAGACCCATTAGGAGAATTGTTCTTGCGCCAAACTTATCAACCAGAAATCCGGACAAAGGCTGACAGACAGCGGATGCCACATAAAATGCTGCGGTTAAAGCACCGAGAAGAGCAAAGCTCATGCCTTCAGAAGCATTAATCAAGTAAAATAGCGGTGGAAGTGCGAGCTGATAAAAATGGCTCGCGCCATGAGACACGCCGATTAGAGTTGTGACACGGCGGTCACGACGAACAATATCGACTTCGGAGAGGGTAGCTGCCTGTGACACGTTTAGGATCAGACGCCTGCAATCAGGCCCGTGGCCTCAATACCTGCGATGGCTGCTGCTTCGTCATTATCTGAAGTGTCTCCACTGACACCTACCGCGCCAATAATATCATCGCCAATTTTGATCAGAACACCGCCCGGGACCGGAACGAGCCGACCATCGGACGCCCCAACGAGAGCGACACCGAAATGCGGTCGGTCAAGTACACGTTCGCTTATCGCGCGGGAAGAAATACCCATACCGACAGCACCAAAAGCCTTGCCTATCGCAATCTGGGGACGCAAAGCTGCACCAGGACCATCCTCTCGGGCAAAGGCCTTTATGCTTCCACCGTCGTCTACGATAGCGATAGTCAGTGGATTTAAACCCATATCCCGCCCTTTTTCGAGGGTCTTTGATAAGATCTTCTGCGCCTGATCAAGTGAAAGCTTTGGCATAACATCCCCAGTATTTAATAGTTGGCTTTCGAAAATCTACGCCCTTCGCCTCCGAAGAGAAACCCACAATTCCGATATCTATTCCACAAGCCCTATAAAACACTCCGTATCGTTCAAACAAAGGTTGGTCAGATCTTTCCGATGCGTCTTTGTCCTAATAAGTTAACCTAGATCGATAGCAAGTTTTCTAATCTGGTCGCGAAACCAGGTATGGGCTGGCGAATTTTCTGAATGATCATGCCACACGCCAATCATTCGAAATGGCGGCAAAGGAAAAGGCGGCGGAAAGATTTTCACGGAACCTTCGAAAGGGCGTAAAATACGTTCCGGAGCAACAGTGATAAAGTCACTGCCACTGAGGATGCTCGGCAAACTAAGAAAATTAGGGATCGTAACCGAAACACGTCGTTCTCTACCCAGCTTTTTAAGAGCTTCGTCTGTCGGGCCAAAAAACCCGTCATTCGACGGTGTAACAAGGACGTGATCTAACTCACAGAATTTGTCTAGGCTAAGTTCCTGCTCAGCCAAAAGATGCCCAACATCAAGTGCGCAAACGTAACGATCATCAAACAGTTCGATTGACAAACAGTTGGGTGGCGCCATTTCCGGAACGGTTATGGCTATATCGATCTCTTGACGGTCCAATTGCTCCGGCATTCGGCGTATATCAGTCGGGACGACTGAAAATCGAATACCAGGGGCAATAGCGTTGACCCGATTAATTAATGGGGCCAGGAAAGTAGTTTGCGCGTAGTCAGTAGCTGCAACAGTAAACGTAAAGTCAGCAGTCTCAGGTACAAAATCGGTAACAGCAAAAATTGTTTCGATATCACGTAATACCGATTTCAATGGGCCAATAAGTTGTAGCGCCTGGGGCGTAGGTCGGATACCTTGGCGAGTTCTTACAAACAATGGATCATGGAATGCCTCACGTAATCTCTTTAGGGCCCCGCTGACTGCCGGTTGTGAAAGGTTGAGGCGTTTAGCGGCGCCACTAACGCTTCGCTCATCGAGTAACACATTTAGGACTATAAGAAGGTTCAGGTCTACGTCTTTAATATTGCTCATGGTAATAACTTATATAAAAAATGGCGATTTGATTTATATTTAGTGCTTAGCCAATCTGCTTTCAATCGAGTTTAGATGTTTTGCCTATAAATTCTTGAACATGAATTCCCGACTTCAATCAGGAGAATACCGTGGATACAAATACTGCTGCGATTGATAATATCGCGACATATAATCATCCGTCAGAGGTCAGCGGGCCATACCGTGAAATGCTCATCCGATTATTGATACGGCAGATCTACGCCGAATCCGCGACAGCTGAAGTGTTTGGTCGTGCAATCAGTGCCGCACCAAACTGGCAGGAAAAAGAAATAGCTGCCGAATTTGCATCTGAGGAGGCACGTCACTGCAGGGGTCTTTATGATATTCTGACTGATCTCGGCGAGGACCCAGAGGAAATTATTGCCGGACGTCCCGATGCTGAAAAATACTGGGCTTTGGACCTTGGTAATTGGTTAGACATTGCTGTTTTCAACTTCACGGTCGACCGCGCTGGTAGCCATCAGATAATGGAGTATCGTGAATCAAGTTATCTCCCTTGGGGCGCAAGCCAGGAAGAAGTCCTAGAGGACGAGGAAGACCATTACGGCAACGGTGTCGAGAACCTCAAAGAATTCGCGAAAGACCCCGCTCAGCTCGCTGCATTTCAAGAAGTTTATGATCGCGTTATGCCAAATTGTCTAAAACGCGCCTTTGGGCGTTTAGAAGGAGCCGATAATGACTTCTGTTTAGAACACGGTCTAAAACGAAACACGACCGAGGAAATTGTAAACCGTTATTTAAAAGAGATGCGGGATCATATGGAGGGAACAGGTCTAATGTTTCCAACAATAGAAGCCTTTGAAGCAGTTAATTGCGAGCTGGCGGATAGCACTCGCGAAATTTTGATGTCGATGCAGCGTTAACACGCTATTTAGTCGGCTTATGATCCGCCGCCGGCCCTCGTAAGAGTGGCCGGCGGTTTTTTTACCAAACGCCATCGAGGACCGTCGCATGATCACCGAAACAAATAACGTTATACTTGACCACAAATTCAACGCTTTGAAGGTCGATATATCTAACCACATACTTACAATAACGTTAAATCGTCCGGAACGTCTGAATACTTTTGACGAAGGTATGAAAGAGGATTTTCGGTGGATCGAACGACGTATTGAGGCTAACGATGACATCCGGGTAATTATCGTTAATGCCGAAGGTGAAAAGGCTTTTGGCGCTGGTGCAGATGTTTCATGGTTTGAACAGGATTTCCCGACGGAGCGCTTTCGTATCGAATATCGGTGGATCCATGATTTTTTTGATCGTTTGGAGAGGATAGAAATCCCGGTTATTTGCGCCGCCCAGGGTATCTGTGCATGCGGCGGACTAGAACTCGCAATGTCTTGTGATTTCAGAATTTGTTCTGAAGATGCACGTTTTGGATTCACAGAAGGTAATATCAATCTGATACCCGGATCCGGAGGGTGTTCTCGGTTGATTAAACTTATTGGCCCAGGCTGGGCCAAAGAACTAGTTCTGGCCGGCGAATTTATAGATGCAGAAAAAGCTGCTCAACTTGGTCTCGTAACCCGTGTAGTCCCGAAAGAGAAATTGCAGGAAGAAGCACGGACTCTGGGAGAAAAACTAGTTGCCAAAGCGCCAATGGCGATGGGACTTGCAAAGGCGATTATGAATACCTGCGAGAACATCGACATGGCTTCCGGACGCATTCTGGAACGTATTGGACAATCTGTCTTAATCACGTCCGAAGATCACAAAGAGGGTGTCCGCGCATTTAGAGAGAAAAGGCCACCCGTTTATAAGGGGCGTTAGATAGTAAGTTATAGACGATTGCACCGGATTACCCCTACGTGGCCGCATTAGATCTGCAAGTAATACCGGCCGGTATAAAATTTCTCGGAAACATTTGGTGGTCCGGGAATTCTTTACCCGGTGGCTCAAATGCATTTCGCATCCATTTTATCCAATTCTTTGCTGATCGGTCGGATCAATGATCTCATTTGCCAAAGTAAATTAAATCGAAAACATCCTAACGGTCACCGTTCTGATTACATTAATGCATCAGTAGCCCTTCATCGTATCTAGTTGTCCATTGAGGACTTTGCCATTGCGGGCACGCCGGATATTATCGGCGATCACGGGCGCGGCTGATTCAGGCAACGTCCATGCCGCGGCATGAGGATACATGACGATCTTTGGATGTGTCCAAAACGGGTGGCCCCGGCCCAGTGGCTCCTCCCGATATACGTCGAGCGTTGCCCCAGAAAGTTGACCACTGTCGAGAGCGTCGATTAAATCATCATCGACGACATGTTTACCACGCGCCGCGTTTATCAAGAAGGCACCGCGAGGCAAGGCGCCGAGAGTTGTCGCATCCAATATATCCTCGGTTTGTGGCGTTAATGGTAACAGGCAAACCAAGATATCACTGCGTTCTAAAACGGAAAAAAGACCGTCCTCTCCAATAAAACTCTCTATATTTGGGATTTTTTTATAGGTCCGCGACCAGCCGCAAACGGGAAACCCGAGCTCTATCAGTATCTCGCCGCATGCCGATCCTAGATGCCCAAGACCAAGGATACCGATCCTTCGATCCCGAGACATGGTCTGTCTCAGCAACTTCCATTTGCCAGCCCGCTGTTGCGCTCGATACTCTGCTTCGCGACGGTGATGACGCAGAATTTCCATTGTCACGAATTCAGTCATTCCGGTTTTCAAACCCGGATCGATTAGCCGAGCGATCGGCACCCCGCGCGGTAACTCCGGGTCACTCAACAAATGCTCGAGCCCTGCGCCAAGTGATAATATTGCCTTCAGGTTGGGAAACATCGCCAGTACGCCTGGCGGTGCCTCCCATGTTAGCACAACATCAATATCCGCAAAGTCGCCGACCTGATCTGGCCAACACCTTATGTCTAGTTCTGACATTTCCTCGCGTAGTGCGTCCATCCAGATATCGGGATCCTCGCCATTGCACATAAATAAAAGTGCCATGCAACTCTGCCGTTGTGAAAGGTTTGATACGCGTACACTTTGGCGTTAAGCCTGTTCTAAGTCACGGGGAAACGGAGAATGAATGTGAAAGTAGGAATAGCGGGTTTTGGGGCTATCGGGAAGCCAGTGGCCGCCGCGCTGCACAGAGGTATCAAAGGTTTAGAACTCACAGCAATCTGTTCGCGCGACCGTAAGAAAGCCAAACGGAATATGGCAAGCTACTGCGACCCCGTGCCAGTAGTCGGGGCTCAAGAGCTCGCGGATCTTTGTGACGTGATCGTTGAATGCGTTCCGAAAATCGCCTTTCCAGAAATAGCGGAGCCTGCTCTTAAAGCGGGACGCACATTTATAACCGTTAGCGGTGCCGGACTACTCATTCATAAGGAAATGGTCGATATTGCCGAAGAAAACGGAGCCCAGATAATTCTTGCGACCGGGGCACTACTAGGATTAGACGCGGTACGCGCGGCAGCCGAAGGTGAAATTTATGAAGTTACAATGATCACCCGCAAACCACCGTATTCGCTAACAGGTGCGCCTTACCTTGAAAACCATGACATCTCTATCAAAAACCTCGAAGAACCGCTTAAAGTATTCGAGGGAACCGCCCGCGAAGGAGCGGCGGGCTTCCCCGCAAACGTCAACGTCGCTGCAGCTCTCGGACTTGCTGGTATAGGCGTAGATCGAACCAAATTGCAGATTTGGGCAGACCCGAGCCTCGACCGTAATACCCATTTTATCGAAGTTGAAGCAGACAGTGCTCGTTTCAGTTTTAGCATTGAAAACGTTCCGTCTGAGGAAAACCCTGGAACCGGAAAAATTACCGCTCTAAGCGTCATCGCCACTCTGCGTGGCTTGACAACGCCGTTCCGTGTCGGCACCTGAAAACGTAAGGGAGAAAATGAAATGGAATACCAGGCCCTAAAATGGGAAATCCGAGAAAACCCCAATCAGCCGGGAGAGATGTCGATAGGCCTTTTGACCCTGAACCGGCCAGATTTTTTGAATGCGGTCGACGTCCGCATGCGTGTAGAACTAGACATTCTTTGTGACGAAATTGGCCACAACAGCAACATCAAGGTCATCATCATAACCGGCGAAGGCAGGGGTTTCTCGGCGGGAGGAGACCTCAAATCAGAAGCCGGGCCATTGGGTGCCGGGGAAGAAGACTTTGATTTCGGAAACTTCGGCGCCTACAAGGAAATCGCAAGTCTATTTTTCAATGATCTGCGTCACCAGGTCCTTCAACGAGCGTTCAGGAAATTCGAAGATCTGCCCTGTATCGTGATCGCAGCCATCAACGGGCCTGCGGTAGGGATCGGGCTTGAGATCTGTACATTATGTGATCTCCGGTTTGCGTCTGATAAGGCCAAACTGGGTGAAGTCGCTGTACCAGCTGGTTTCCTTCCGGAATCCGGCGGCGCCCGGAACCTCCCAAAACTGGTTGGAGTTGGTAAGGCTTTGGACATGATCCTTACCGGTAAAATTATCGAAGCCAACGAAGCGCTTGAAATCGGACTCGTGGAAAAGGTTTTCCCCCACGACGAGTTGCTCGATAAAACGTTCGAGTATGCAGGTGAAGTTGCATCCAACCCCTATCTATCCGTCCGCTACGCTAAGGATCTCGTTCGGATGTACTGGAACCATAATCGGACCGATGAAGGCTGGGCACGTGAATTTGGTGCGATCCAAGAAATCACCCGAACAGGCGACTGCCGAGAAGGCATACGCGCTTTTATTGAGAAACGCGAAGCCGACTACAAGGGACCATATTACGATAACCCACCCTGGCGCCCCCGCGAAAAATGATTGATTTGCCTGTCGACTACCGACAAATACCAGAACGGATGAATATCGCCGGCGAAGTCGTCGATCGATTTGAGGAGCGCGGTTATTCAAATCGCACCGCCTTTGTCTGGAATAGCGGTGAAATTTCCTATTGCGAATTTTCAAACCGCGTAAATAAGCTCGCCCACGGTTTGGCCGAGTTTGGCATAAAAAAAGGCATGCCGGTACTCGTGCGAATGCATAACTGCGTAGAATTCGCCGAAACCGTTCTTGCTCTTATGAAATTAGGTGCGCTACCAGTACTACAGAACTCCCTACTCAGCGAAGAGGAAGTCGCCTATGTGATTGAACATTCCGAGGCACAGGCAGCGGTCACGCTCGCATCACTGTCGGAGCCTCTCCTAAAGCTGAAGAAGAATCTCCCGACAGGAATTGTCTTCGCAAAGGAGCAAAAATGTAGTCCGGATAACTATGAAGGCCTCATCCGAAACGCGCCCTCGGAGATTTTTGTAACGGCGGATACCGCATCTGATGACCCGGCGTTTTTTATTTATACCTCAGGTACAACTGGACGTCCTAAATGTATCGTACATGCACATAGGTGGGTCATTGCCCTTGGTGATTCCAACGCTTGGCGCGTTCCGCCAGAAAACGGGGATCGCGCCTACGCAACAGGCGAGTGGAGTTTTATTAGCGCCTTGGGACACAATGTGATGTTTCCACTCCGAAATGGCGTCACGGGCGTAATCTTGGAAGGTCGCGCAACTCCAGAAAACATTCTTGCCACCATTCAAGAACATCGGGTCACGCTGATGTATTCGGTTGCGACAGTTTATAGACGGATCCTCGCCATGGAGGGCGTCGAGAATGAATATGACCTGTCATCATTACGGGGCTGTAATGCTACCGGGGAAGCCCTAGAGGCGACGACCTGGCAAGAATTCAAGGATCGAATTGGCTGCGACATATGGGAACACTACGGCGTGTCGGAGATGCAGATGGTTCTAGGGCAGGGGCCGCGAAAACCTGTTGTCCCCGGTTCTATAGGGATAGCGATACCAGGCACCGAGGTTGCCGTCCTTGATGACGATTACAACGAGGTCGCCGACGATCAAATTGGGCATTTCCTGATCCGTTCAGACAACCCTGGTTTCTTTCTGGGCTATCACAGGGACCCGGAAAAAACAGCAGAGGTTCTCCATAATGGCTGGTACCACACCGGAGATTTAGCATCTCGGGACAAGGACGGCTATTACCGTATAGCGGGGCGCAATGATGATTGCTTCAAAAGCCGAGGGATCTTTATTTCGCCCTATGAAATAGAGAATATACTACGTCAACACCCGGCTATTGCCGAAGCCTGCATAGTCCCAATGGCCGACCCGGAGATCGGTAACCGTATCCGCGCCGTCTGCGTCCTGAAGGATGGGACAGCAGCTACGGACGAAATAGCTAGAGAAATTAGACAATCAGTACGAAGTAGAATGGCGCCCTACAAGACGCCACACTTCATTGAGTTTATCGACGTGCTGCCTAAAAGTCCTGTAGGCAAAGTCCTTCGGCGGGAGCTCATATCCTGAACACGAACCCGAAAACCGCTGATAGGGGGCCTGGGATTGCCTTTTTGGTAGCTTTGGTAACGATCACCTTAATTGGCCCCCTAGCAATTCACATGTACATCCCAATCATGCCGACAATACAGCAGGCCTTTGGCGTCTCCACCTTACTTACGACGCTGACATTTAGCTTGGTGTTATTCGTCATGGCGTTCGGTACTCTAGCCTATGGAACAATGTCCGATAAGTTCGGGCGAAAACCGGTACTTATGGTGGGTCTATCCCTGTTTGTCGTCGGTTCCGCATTGTGTGCAATCTCCTGGAACTTTGAGATCCTATTTGTCGGGCGCCTGTTTCAGGCCATCGCCGCAGGTTGTGGTATTGTTTTAGCCCGTGCCATCGCCCGTGATGTCTATGGACCTGAGAAACTAGCACAGGTCATCGCATATATAACAACCGCCTATGTTTTAGGGCCAACGTTGGCCCCGCCCATCGGCGGGGCAATTTCAGATTTGTTCGGCTGGAATGCTGTTTTCTATTTCGCAACCGGCGTTTCACTTTTAGTTGTGCTTCTAGGAGGCTTAGTAATCCGCGAAACCCATCACAATCACAAAAGGGACCGCGGACCAACCAATCTTTTCAGGGATTATTCTCAGCTTTTGCGAAACCCAGTTTTCATCGGCTACGCTCTAGTACCTGCTTTCACGTCGGGGGCTTTTTTTGCGCTCGCCGCGTACTCCACTTTTCTGATGAATGACCATTATAGAGGCACGTCGGGACAATACGGGCTATACTTTATCCTACTTACCGTGGGGTTCATGTCCGGCAATTTCATTTCCGGGCGCTTGGGAACTCGGGTATCAAGCGACTATATGATCGTTTTTGGCTGTCTTACCGGTATCATAACGGTAGAGCTGTTAACACTGTCTGTCTTGGTCATACCGGACGAACCGCTTGCATTATTCATGCCCGGGGCTTTGATAGGACTAGCACAAGGCTTAGCAATGCCGCACGCTCAGGCAGCAGCGATTAACTCAGAACCAAATCTGACTGGAACTGGATCAGGAATTGTTATGTTTTTACATTTTTCCGCTGCCGCCCTTGCTTCGCTTTTTATTTCGGCGCTTTACGACAAGACATTCTTTCCGATGATTGAGGTAATTTCCGTACTTAGTGTCTGCGCACTAATCAGCGGTCTTTTCGCCAATGCCTCCCGAAAAAAAAGAAGGATCTCAGCGACGACCTGATCAGGACTTATCAAAATCACTGTAATGGCGTCCCAGAGCATTTAGCCCGTCGGCGACAAATTCTCGCGAGAGTATTTCATCTTGTGAGACTTTGCGAAGGCCCGGATAAAGCTCACGATACAATTCTAGCTGCGCCGCCCAATGCCCGTCCGACATCTCGCCATTAACCGCAAAACCGCCGGACTCGTGTTCCTGTTGCCAGATCTGGTAGATACTGTCTTCCGGTACTGGGACCGAAACGTGAGAGTCATATACTTTACGAAATGTCTCGTAATTATCGTGCAAAGCCCTTGATGCACGAATCATACCGCGGCTCAGCCTCGCAAGCTCTTCACTATGTTCTACTGTGTAGGCCTCAGACGTTCCAAGGACTCCGTGTGGCTGGACCGGCACCAGTTTTTTTAGTTGTGCAAAGCCTAACAGATTATGAACCTTGTCGGCATGTTCAAGGCTCAGTGAAACCGCTTCCTCAACCCGGATCAAGGATACATCGATCGAGCCACCCAACAAACGATCAATCCGCTCCGGAGGTGGACCAACTACCTGCCAGTCGATATCCTCTTCACCGATTCCAAGAGCACGAACTGTCAGCCGAGCCATGTGATGACTTAGGGCATTTGTTCCATCAAGCGCCCAGGAAATCCCTCGCAAATCTTCGGTCGTCTGGATTGGGAGTTGTACAATCAGATTTTGCGCCAGTCCCCGCGCCATTGAGACAACAGCGCAGACTGGATTACCTTCCGCCCGCGACTTGATAACGGGGCCTAGCCCGCCATAAGATACATCTACCGTTCCATCTAGAACTGCATTAATAGCGGCCACACCCCCATGAACGGGCGTCCATGTGACATCCAAACCTTCGTCTTTCCACAGCCCAAGAGTGGTAGCTGCGGCGCAGCTAAGGTCATCAACGCCGAAAGTAGGACCGGATCCGGCCGCAAGTCGAATTGGGAGCATGTCGGACATAATAACTACCGTATTTATTGTTATGGACGACGACGGACGAAATGCAGACTGGTTAGTGTCATGACAATTACATCATGCTGATTAATCGTATCATAGCGAATCCGAACAGCATCGCGACCACCTTTTTTATCGCCTGCGGACAATTCGAGGATATTCGCCAGAACATAGAGGGTATCACCAGGTTTGACAGGATGTTTCCAACGCAGGGTGTCGACCCCCGGAGACCCCATTCCACTCTCCGCCAGCGCTCCGGTCTTGGCAAAAAGACCGAACGTGATCGCCGCTGTTTGATAACCGGCGGCGACAAGGCCCCCGAAGCTGGTCTCCTTTGCCGCTACAACGTCCGTGTGGTAAGGAAGAGGAGCATACTTTTGTCCAAATTCGATTATCTCAGCTTCTTCAAGCGTACGAGAGTCGGTCTTTATCACCTGACCAACTTTAAAATCTTCGAAAAAAAGTGATTTGACCGTTTTCACTTTACGCGTTCTCCATCTCTGCTGGCGCGTTTTGTGCGATCTCTGAAAGCTTTGCCGCTAGTAAGCGAACGCCGCGCAACCGATCGGAACCCCTAGTCCAATCCCGTCGAATGACAAAAGTGTGATCTGGTCTCAATTTGGTCCGTCCAAGATCCTCCGTTACGAAAGCGACGAGACCTCCAGGATTGGCGAAATGATTATTTCGGAAGACCAGCGTCGCACCCTTCGGACCGGCGTCTATCCTCTCAATCTCCGCTTCTCGGCATGATCTTTTGATCGCCACGATCTGTAACAAGTTTTCTACCTCTTCCGGTAGACTTCCGAACCGGTCGATAAGTTCTGCAGCGAAGGAATCAGTATCCTCAAGATTCTGCAGTTCCGCGATTCGTCTATACAATCCAAGCCGGACGCCGAGATCCGAAACGTACTTCTCCGGAATAAGGACAGGTATTCCCACATTGATCTGTGGGCTCCATTCTCGGCCCGCAGAATTCTCCACCCCCTTGGCAGCAGCAACCGCTTCTTCCAACATATGCTGATATAGCTCCACGCCGACTTCGCGGATATGTCCTGATTGTTCTTCGCCAAGCAGGTTGCCGGCACCCCGGATATCTAGATCGTGGCTAGCTAGGCTAAAACCGGCTCCCAAGGTATCAAGCGACTGCATTACCTCCAACCGCTTCTTTGCCGTTTCAGTCAGCTTTCGGTCGGTCGGAAGTGTTATGTAACAGTAAGCTCGCAATTTCGAGCGTCCGATACGCCCCCGGAGCTGATAGAGCTGCGCCAGGCCGAACATGTCCGCGCGGTGGATTATCATCGTATTTGCACTGGGTATATCGAGACCGGATTCTACGATCTGCGTTGACAGCAAAAGATTTATTGTACCCTCATAAAATTCAGTCATCACGTCTTCCAGCGCCCGTGTGCCCATCTGTCCGTGGGCAACCGAAACTTTTATTTCCGGTACCAATTTACCTAATCGCTCAGCGATTTCCCTAAGATCGGAGACCCTTGGACAAACATAGAAAATTTGACCACCTCGGAAGTGCTCACGCATTATTGCTTCACGGATCATTACATCGTCGAATGGCATGATAAATGTACGGACAGCGAGTCGGTCCACCGGTGGAGTGGCGATTAGGCTCATCTCCTTCACGCCGCTCAAAGCCATCTGGAGCGTACGCGGAATAGGCGTTGCAGTCAGAGTGAGTACATGGACGTCGGCTTTCAGGTTTTTAAGGCGTTCTTTGTGCGTTACACCAAAATGCTGCTCCTCATCGACGATCAACAGCTCTAACCTTTTGAAACTGATCGATTTGCTAAGCAAAGCATGAGTGCCGATAACGATATCAACCTCACCATTACTCAAACCCAACCGGACTTTTTCTGCGTCTTTACCGTTAACGAGGCGCGACAGCTGTTCGATCCGCACCGGAACACCCCTGAAGCGTTCTACGAAGGTTGCGAAATGCTGTCGGCAGAGCAAAGTAGTGGGAACAATAATAGCAACCTGTCCACCCGACATGACAGTCGCAAACGCTGCGCGCAAGGCAATTTCCGTTTTACCAAAACCGACGTCGCCGCAAACAAGTCGGTCCATTGCATTTCCTGATTGTAAATCCTTAAGCGTATCGTCAATAGCGTGTATTTGATCTTCGGTCTCCGAATACGGAAACCTAGCGGCAAATTCTTGGTAAATCGGATCTGAAACCACGATCTTGGTTGCCGGTCTTAGAGAGCGTTCAGCAGCTACCTTTATAAGCTGATTAGCGATGTCCCGAAGTCTATCCTTCATCTTTGATTTTCGGGCCTGCCACGCAGCACTGCCGAGACGATCAAGCGTCGCCCCCGTGTCCCCGGAGCCGTAGCGCGAGAGGACCTCAACATTTTCTACCGGTACATACAACCGGTCATCGCCAGCATAAACAAGCCGCAGGCAATCATGTGGCGCACCCGCGACATCTAATGTTTCAAGGCCGTCATACCGGCAAATACCGTGCTCTACATGTACCACTAGGTCGCCGGTAGTTATTTCCGATACCTCGGCGATAAAATCCTCGGCACGACGTCGTTTTTTTTCCGTCCGAACGATTCGTTCGCCCAAAATATCCTGCTCAGTCACCAGAAAAAGCTGCTCTCCCGTAAAACCCCTTTCGACAGGTAGGACCGCAAGGGCAATATTCTCCAGCGATAATTTCTGAACATCGTGCCAATTTTTGACAGTTTTTAAGCCCAAAACCTTGGCCTCAGTCAAAAGCTGCCCCAGTCGCTCACGGGAGCCAGCGGAAAAAGCCGTAACGACGACACGTCTTCCTTCTGCGATTTCCCGAATAAGCCTACTCCTCACGCTGACGAACACATTGTCAGGTGGAATATCATTTTTTTTCATCGCGGCGGCGGATCGTGCCCGGAGAGCGGCAAAATCTGGAACACGTCGGGCACCAACAGATATAACCTCGTCGAAGCCGAATATCGCAATTCCGTCGGGGGATTCGAAAGGCGAAAACTGTATAACTAGTCTCTCTTTCATTGCGTTTTCAATATTCGCCGCCGATAAGTATAACCGATTCATTGGAAGTGGCCGATAAGGCTGCGGACTGGAGACATCATTTGCAAGACGACTTTCCAGAAAGGTGACCCGCGCTTCGTAGTAATCTGCGGTCATTTCCAGTCTAGCATCGCGGATCTGATCGGCGTCGTTGTCTAGGCTAACGGATGCCCCGGGAAGATAGTCGAACACCGTTTCTAGTGTTTCGTGGAAAAGTGGTAGCCAGTGTTCCAATCCGATTTGACGACGACCTTCGCTAACCGCGGAATAAAGGGGATCTTCCGTGACCGAGCCAAATGCTTCGCGATAACCTGACCTAAAGCGAGCAATTGATTCTGCATCGAGCAAAACCTCATTGGCCGGCCGGAGTATCAAATTATCTACATTATCCAAGCTTTTTTGGGTGACTGGATCGAAACATTTCAAAGATTCAACTTCATCGTCTAACAAATCAACGCGGAGGGGCAGGGATCCACCCGGCGGGAAAATATCAATTATTCCGCCACGAACAGCGTACTCACCTGGTTCGCGGACCGTACCTGCCCGCTCGAAGCCATTCCGCGCGAAAAAAATGCTGAGATCTTCTAGATCGACACGTGAGCCTACAGAAATAGTCCTACTCGCCCCGAGTATTACATCTCTTGGCGGCACACGCTGCACAATTGAATTGACTGTTGTTAGTAATATTAACGGCGTTTCGCAATCGGGATCCCGCGCCGCTAGTCTCGCAAGTGCATCGACCCTGGAGGCGATGATTTCGCGATTTGGCGATACCCTATCGTAAGGCAAGCAATCCCAGGCGGGCAGGGTAACAACATCCAATCTTGGTTCAAAAAAAATAAGAACGTTCTGCATTGCTGCCATACGCGATGCGTCTCGGCAGATATGAATGTGTAACGAAGTCGCCGTTCGATCTTTCAGCGCATCTGCTAAAATCTGCGCATCATAACCCTCAGGTACCCCCGACATTAGGTACCGGCCGTTTTTTATATTCATTTTCATATTTTTTTCAATAATTTAACGGCTTTTCTTAAATTCTTTTATCATATCCAGAACATCTGTATCGAGCGCAGTCGGCGGCTCCGCTATGCCGATAACCCAGCTGAGGACTTCCTGATCGTTTGCGTCGAGCAACTCCTCGAACGAACCGAGTTGATCCTCAGTTAATTCTTGCAAATGTGACTCGGCAAATCCGCCGATCACCAAATCGCTCTCTTTGGTACCTCGCCGGAGACTTCGAAATCGTAATTTTCGCCGGATCTTTTCAATTCTATCAGGCATTCCTGCTTCCTATAGAACGCTGGTATAATTTGGTTGTAACCAATTGTCAGCCGGATATACCCTTTTTTCATGCGACCAGAGCCTCTTTTCCAAATTTTTTCCCCAGTTACTGGCCTTTCCGGTATTGGGCCCAAGATTGGCAACCTCATCTGTCAACTGGCCGGACCGAATATCGTAGACCTCCTTTGGCACCTGCCAGTCAGCATAATAGATCGGCGATACTCGCCGATAATTTCTCAAGCTACAGTAGGAAGTATCGCGACGCTGACAATTATCGTCGATAAACACGAACCTGCACCAAGACGAGCCCTCCCATACCGAGTACGTTGCCACGATGAGAGTGGTTTCCTCAACTTGGTATTTTTCAATGGTCGAGAAGACTATCTAAAATCGATACTACCGGAGGGCGAAACACGAGTAGTTAGCGGTCGCGTTGAACAATACCGGGATGAAATTCAGATTACCCACCCCGATCGAATCGGACCACTGCACGAAATAACCAGCATAAAAACAGTAGAACCTGTTTATCCAATGACGTCGGGACTAACCTTGAAACCGCTAGGCCGGGCAATTTCGAGCGCCTTGGCAATGGCTCCCGATCTCACTGAATGGCAGGACACCGCGTGGCTCAAGCAGCAAGGCTGGGGCAGTTGGCAGGAATCTTTAAACAGTGCTCACCGACCGCTATCGGACAGAGAACTTCTTCCCAACACGCCCGCGCGGGCTCGCCTAGCATACGATGAACTACTTGCTAACCAGCTCGCGTTGCTGATTGTTCGCCGGCGTCAACGAAAAAGGCCTGGGAGATCTATCAACGGCGACGGCATACTGCGCGAACGCGTCGAAAACCTATTGCCTTTCTCGCTCACAAGCTCCCAAAAGGCGGCAATTAAGGAAATCGGCGTAGATATGAGATCCAGTTTAAGGATGCTTCGTTTGTTACAAGGTGATGTCGGCAGCGGGAAAACGATTGTCGCTCTGATAGCGATGCTAACCGCGGTAGAAAACGGCGCCCAGTCTGCGCTAATGGCACCCACTGAAATCCTTGCACGACAGCATTTTGCTACGATCAAACCATTAGCTGAAGAAATAGGGATACCCGTCGTCCTTATCACAAGCCGCGACAAAGGCAGAAAACGCGAAGAGATAGTTTCCAGCTTGAAGACGGGAAAAACGCCAATTGTGATTGGTACGCATGCTTTATTTCAAGATGATATCGTTTTTGCGGATCTCGCCCTAGTCGTCGTTGACGAGCAGCATCGGTTCGGCGTTCATCAACGACTTGCTCTTGCCGAGAAGGGGAAAGCAGCGGATATCCTCGTGATGACTGCGACACCTATCCCTCGAACGCTGATGATGACGGCCTATGGAGACCTCGATACGTCGCGCCTGATGGAAAAACCCTTGGGGAGAAAACCCATTGAAACACGCGCAATGCCGATTTCGCGCCTCGAGGAACTGATCGACCGGCTGCGCTCAGCCGTTTCTTCAGGTGCAAGAGTATACTGGGTTTGTCCGTTAATTGACGATTCCGACTCACTTGATATCGCTGCAACAACCGAGAGGCATGCCGCTCTTTCCCAGCGTTTCGGAGACCGGGTGGGATTGGTTCACGGACGCCTTAAAGCATCAGAAAAAGATACAGTCATGGCTAAGTTTGCCGAGGGTGATATCGACATCTTAGTCGCGACAACAGTAATCGAAGTCGGTGTGGACGTTCCGGAGGCAACGATTATGGTTATCGAACACGCAGAGAGGTTTGGCCTTTCTCAGCTACATCAACTCCGCGGCCGGGTGGGGCGCGGTCAACGTTCATCGTCCTGCATACTCCTGTATGGCGAGTCTCCGGGTGATGCGGCAAAAGCCCGATTGAAAGTCATGCGAGAAACGGATGACGGTTTTATTATTGCCGAGGAGGATTTGCGTCTTCGCGGGGCGGGGGAAATCTTAGGCAGCAAACAAAGCGGCCTTCCGGAGTTCCGGATCGCCGATCTTGCTGCTCATACGGAGTTAATAATTGCAGCCCGTGACGATGCAAAACTTATCCTAGAGAAAGACCCAGAATTAAACTCTGAAAGAGGTGAGGCGTTGCGCACATTGCTTTATCTGTTCGAGCGAGATGCCGTCGTGAAAACAGCATTATCGGGCTGATTACTCCGGAGCAGCCTTTGTATCTGAGTCATTTCGAATTGTTCGCGTATCTCCATTGGCTTTGGCAACAACCTTTTTCCCTTGCTCTTCCAAAGACCTTCGATCAGGCGGCGTAACAATACCACCCGAAACCACCATCTTGATTCCTTCCTCGACTGTCATATCGAGAATGACAAGCTCGCGTCTCGGTATGAAAAGTAGATAACCCGATGTCGGGTTTGGTGTTGTCGGCAGAAAAACATTAACGACATCGTCAGCCGTCAAATTCTGAACTTCTCCCTGAGTTTGTCCTGTAATGAATCCGAGAGCCCAACTGCCACGTCGAGGATACTCAAATAGTACAACCTCGCGAAATGCGTTAGATTGTTGCTTTAAGATGGTCTCGATTATCTGTTTAACCGCCGCATAGACACTGCGGATAACCGGCATCCTAGCCAGAACATTCTCGGACAACCGCATCCAAAGACGTCCAAGAAGACCAGCAGTTGACCAACCGATGAACGTCAAAGAGATAAAGACGACTATAAGTCCAAGCCCTGGCAACGCGAATGGCAAATAGGTCTCGGGGTTGTAGGCTGCAGGAATTAGCGGGGTGATTTTTGAATCGACCCATCGGATAAGTAACCAGGAGATATAGAAGGTAATGCCGATAGGCGCTGTCACTAGTACACCGGCAAAAAAGTACCCGCGAATATGGCTGCGAAACCGCCCCCTACGCTGTCTCGGCGCACGTGAGGGTGCTTCCCCACGACCCGAATTTTCGGTTCCTTTGATGGACATTGGCTAAAGATGGGCCTTTCATCATCATTCTACAAGCGCTCTTAACTATGAATTGATCCAAACCTATTAAATTAATTGCACAACACAGATCACTCTAAAGAAAAACCTACAGCTGCGATTTTCTTCTTGAAGCGGATGAAAATTCCGTTCAGCGTACGATATAAGGAATTACCCGATTTAACTTAGCCCAAAGTCAATTGAGAGGATCCTGTAATGACCAGAACTTTTGCTGTTTTAGCCTGCGCAACAATGCTTTTTTCGGCTCCTGTCATAGTTAACGCCGCAGGTTCAAGCGACGATAACGAGACCGCTTCAGAGGCGAGTGTTAATGACAGCTATCGCTTGGCAGTCAAAGCAGTAAATGCCAAGCATTACCCAAAAGCTATTAACCTTTTAAATTATGTAATCGAAAAAAAACCGAACCACCCTGACGCTCTTAACTACCTGGGATACAGTCACCGGAAATCAGGCGACTTCGCCCGCGCAGTTTCGTATTACAAAAAAGCTTTGTCCCTTGATCCGAAACACCTCGGCGCCAACGAGTATCTTGGTCAAGCCTATGTCGAGCTAGATAACCTTGAGGCTGCGAAGACACAACTTAATAAGTTGGAAAAAATTTGCGGTACCAATTGCGATGAATTCAAATCATTGAAGCTTTCACTCGACGCATCGATAGAAAAAAAATCGAAATAAGACCCGTCACCGACTCGTAGGCGATAGGGATTTACGATGATCCGCAGAGTTCGCCTCATCACAGGCCTCATCCTTTTCGCTTTTGTCACTGGTCATCTGATAAATCATATTTTGGGAATTCATTCCCTCGCCGCCATGGAGGCGGGGAGGGAATGGTTCGTAATGATTTGGCGTAATCCAGCCGGCTCGATAGCCTTCGGAGGTGCTTTATTAGTGCATCTCCTGCTTGCGGTTTGGGCTCTCTACTCCCGGAGGTCCCTCAGAATGTCCTGTGGCGAAGCCCTGCAGATTACGCTTGGTTTTTCGATTCCACTTTTTCTTGCTTTACACTTCGTCGGTACCGGCGGCGTACATCGAATTTTCGGTGCCAATGATTCTTATGCCTTCGTTTTACTTGCGATATGGAAATTCTCCGACACTTCCGTCTTTACACAGTCAGCAGGCCTGCTCGCGACTTGGGTGCACGGATGCATCGGTCTGTATTTCTGGCTCCGGCTAAAACCGATTTTCGAGACATTTAAACCGGTGCTATTCGCATTTGCGGTTGCTATCCCGATCGCGTCATGGATCGGATTTTATGCAGGGGGAAAGGAGGTGTTATCGCTTTATGAAGACATTGACTGGCGACGCGCCGCCATCGCATCCTTTAAAGCTCCCAACGCCGATGGCGTTCATCTGGTTTACGAATTGTCATATTTTATTCGATCAACCATTTTCGGGCTGATCGGTCTCGCTCTTATAGGTCGCCTTACCCGCTCTATTATGGAGCGCCGGAAGGGTACCTATCTCTTACAATACCCAAATAACATAGTTTTCCGAAACGTGACGGGAACGACCATTCTCGAGGCTAGCCGGCTACATGGCATTCCTCATGCCTCCGTATGTGGCGGCCGAGGGCGCTGCTCTACGTGTCGGGTCCGTG
Source organism: Alphaproteobacteria bacterium MarineAlpha11_Bin1 (assembly GCA_002937455.1). Next base: position 65,396 of record PTJZ01000003.1, on the reverse strand, counting down.
TGTTGGAGGGGGAGGAAAAGCTCGGCGAACCAAAAGCGGAAGAACTACGTGTCTTAGAGCGTGTCGGCGCACCACCGAGAGTAAGGCTTGCCTGTCAGGCGGTACCGTCGGGAGATATATCAATAATTCCCTTGTTGCCGGCTAATGCAACAGTAAAGGATGCCCGGCGTCGAAGTCCTGATATGGCAGGGCAGGAACGCGAGATTTCTATTCTTTTCGCAGATCTACGATCATTTACACAGTTTTCTGAAAAAAAACTGCCCTACGACGTGGTATTTGTACTGAATCGATACTTTGCCCACATGGGGGAGGCAATCGAGTCATCGGGAGGCCATTTAGACAAATTTATTGGCGATGGCGTAATGGCGCTGTTCGGCACCAGCAGCGATGGCAAATCAGGAGCACGTGATGCACTGGAGGCAGCACAGAGTATGTCACAAAAATTGGCAGATCTAAATTCACAACTTCACGACGAACTCGATGAACCCCTACGTATTGGAATCGGTATCCATTCCGGTCCCGCGATAATTGGAGAAATGGGTTATGGCACGGCTTTCGGACTTACAGCGATTGGCGATAGCGTTAATACGGCAAGCCGTCTTGAGGCAATGACTAAGGAGTACGCCGCAGAGCTAGTATTCTCTAACGACGTCGCTGAAAAGGCAGAAATCAATGTGACAGGAATTCCTCAAAACGAGACAGATATACGGGGACGTAAAGACCCGGTAAAATTTTACGTAATCGAAAACGCTGCAAATGGCTTATCGACCTGTTTTTCATCCTGAAGTAGGCCGTTTCTCCTCCTGTTTCGCCAAGTCGAAAATCTGCAAGAGAACTTCTGGGGATTGCGCGCCAGACACCGCATAAGTCCGGTTTACGATGAAGCAGGGCACCCCATTTACTCCTAATTTTCGCGACAGTTCGTCTTCTGCGAGGATGGTATCTTTGTCCCGGTTACTTTTGAGGAACATCAAGGCTTGATCGAATTCTAGCCCAACGGATTCGCCGATCCGAGCTAGAACATCCAGCTCTCCAATATCTAAACCTTGTCGAAAATAGCTATCGAAAATAGCACCGATAACGGGGGTCTGAAGGCCTTTCCCCGCCGCATACCTTACTAAACGGTGCGAATGTATTGTATTAGGGGTTTTCTCTATAGAATTGAAATTAAATTTAATACCTACTTCTTTACCCGCAGTTAAAAGCGAGGAATGAACAGCACGGGCACGCTCAATTCCGCCAAATTTCTCCATGACATAAGCCCGTCTGTCCTTACCGACCTCTGGCATATCGGGATTAAGCTGGAAAGCCCGCCAACCGACCTGAATATCTGGCTGTGGACTGATTTCAAGCGCGCGTTCAAAACGTTTCTTGCCCACATAACACCAAGGGCAAACCGTATCGACAATGATATCAATTTTAAGAGCCATCACTGTTATCGGTATCTAAGTCCTGTCCTGCCGAACAATAATGGACACTGAAAAGACCATTTTCATCGGTCCACGAAGCGGCCGAGAGATAACCAGCTCTAGCGCATAATCCGCGAAACTCATCCAAAGAGTACTTCTGAGAATTTTCGGTATGAATGTGTTCCCCCATTTTAAATTCGAATGTTCTGCCACTTATCGAGACAGTTTGTTCTTTTTCACTGACAAGATGCATTTCGATCCGACCAGCATCTTCAAGGTAAATAGCTCGATGACGGAAACTCGCTACATCAAAATCAGCACCTAGTTCCCGGTTTATCCGAACAAGCAGATTTAGATTAAAGGCCGCCGTCACACCACCTTCGTCATTGTAGGCGGCTCTTAGGGTGTCGGGGTCCTTTCTTAAGTCCACACCAACAAGAAGCCCGCCACCTGGGCCCATAACCCCTCTTAGTCGACGAAGAAATGCCTCTGCTTCAACCGTCGTAAAATTACCGATAGTGGAGCCCGGGAAAAAAGCTATATCACGGAGGCTTTTACCGTTCTTTGGGGGCGGAATTTCGAATGTCTTGGTGTAATCAGCACACACCGCCGCAACATCCAAATCGGGGTAGTCAATTGCTAGCGCTTCAACACTCTGAAGCAAGAATCTACGCGATATATCGACCGCTGTGTATTGCACAAGGTCTGGTAATCCCTCCAGAAGCGTGCGAATTTTCACGCTTGCGCCACTTCCGAGTTCAATTAGGTGCGCGCGGCGCCCGATATATTCGATGATCTCGTTAAGGCGCTCTTCCAAGATCCAAATCTCGGTGCGCGTCGGATAATATTCTTCCAATTTACAAATTCTATCGAAAAGGTCTGAGCCGCGTTCGTCATAGAAAAACTTACAGGGCAGGGTCTTGTCTTTCTTCGACAATCCCGAAACGACAGCGGTCAGAAAATCTTCGTCTTCAGGATCAAGGTCTAGGAAAGAAATCAGAGGAACGTCCTTGTGGGGATTAATTTCAGTTTGACGTGTCATTACCAAAATGTACCACTCCGCAAAACCAGTCGGCCAAGCAAAGCCCCAAAGAATTTGGTCTCATGCAACCTACGGCCCAGCACACCGGAAAGCAACCACTGGCTCGTAGCATTACCGGCCTTATAGGAATTTTCAATAGCAGCCGAACTAGCACCTATGTTTTTGCTATGGTTTTCGTTCCACGAAGTCAGAAGATTTGATAAATTATAAGAATAGTGCGTATTCACTTGCGCACATTCATAGTCACCTAAAAGGATTAGCCTTTATGTCCCTTATCACCCCTTTAGATAAAGATCAAACCACCCCTGTTGTTAAAGAAAAATTAGAAAACATTGAGGAAGCATTTGGAATGCTTCCTAATATAATCGGAGTAATGGCTCATTCCGAAGCCACTCTTGATATGTATATGAGTATGGAAGGGGCACTCGATTCTGGACACTTAACCAAGCCACAAAGAGAGATGATCGCCTTGGCTGTATCTCAAGCAAACGAATGTAGATACTGTGTTTCTGCACATACTGAATTTTGCTCAGGCCTAGGCCTAGATACAGCCGATATCATTAAGTCACGGCTTTGCGAAGCAGATAACCCAATCGAGCAAGCGATGTTAGATTTAGCCGTCTCGATCGTGGAAAACAGAGGTCAGGTGCCGGAAGAACAAGTCACTGAAGCGAAAGAAGCCGGTTTATCGAATAGCTTAATTTTAGAAGTATTTTCTAACGTGATATTCGTGATTATGGGTAACTATATCAACCACCTGACAAAGATTGATATAGACTTCCCCGTATGTACTCTAGATCTCTAGTCTCAGCCTATACCAAATATTTGATTTTTGACTCACTGTTGTAATCTTAATAGTTAGTCTACTCAGATTGGCGTGAAATTGGGAAAGCTAACGGTCGCCTTAAGGACAGAAATTTAAATAAATTAGAAGACTCAAGCACGGAGAAATATATAGTATTAACGAGCGTCCTTGGGCTCATGGCTCACCTAAAGTAAGAATATTACGAGAGCAGTGTTTAAAATCCGCTCCGGGTTCTCTGACACTTATCTCTGGAGTTCGATCTTCTTCATAATGAAAAAAATTTTTAAAAAATCAGAATCTGTGTTTTCTGGGTTTGAAGACGAGTCAGAGAAAGCGGTGGCGGCGAAGAAGGTCATCAACGATAACAATAAAGCTTTGGAGAAAGAGCTAAAGAAGCTGCGACTTGAATTAGAATTACGAAAGAATTTGTCCGCTGAGTTGGAGAAGCAGAAGACATTGGCCATTGAGGCTAATAACACTGCAAAGGAAAAGGCAAAGGAATTAGACAAGTTACTAAAAAGACAAAAGTTAGAGGCGCAATTAAGAAAAAATCTCGCTGATGAAATGGAAAAACAGAAAGAGTTAGCGATCAATGCACAAAAAGTAGCTGTAGAAAAAAAAGCCGAGATTGAATCTATCTCTAACCAACTATCTAAATATCTTTCACCTCAAATCTATCACTCGATTTTTTCGGGTGAAAAACAAGCGGACATAGTTAGCCAACGAAAAAAACTAACAGTCTTTTTTTCGGACATTGTTGGTTTTACTGACATTTCTGACGCCTTAGAGGCGGAGGAAATTTCATCAATGTTAAATTATTACCTTACAGAGATGTCGCAGATTGCTCTGGCTCACGGCGGTACAATAGATAAGTACATTGGTGATGCAATATTGGTCTTTTTTGGCGACCCAGAAACAGAGGGAGTGCAACAGGACGCTATTAACTGTGTCAATATGGCGGTATCGATGCAGCTAAAAATGGAAGAATTAAAAAACGAGTGGTCGAAAAAGTTTGGTTTAAGGGAACCATTAGAGATACGTATTGGTATCGCTACCGGCTACTGCACCGTGGGTAACTTTGGAAGCGAAGACAGGTTAGACTACACTGTAATCGGCTCCCAAGTTAATTTGGCAGCCCGCCTCGAAGCATTGTCAAAACCCGGCGCTATCCTGATTTCATTCGATACGTATAGCCAAATTTCAAATGAAATAAATTGTAAAGAATTAGGTAAAGTCGCAGTGAAGGGGATAAGGGAAGAGGTAAGGACCTTTGAAGTCTTATTGGATCCTGGAATTGGGCCATCCATTAAAGAGATACAGACAGATAACCTAAGATTAACTGCAAATATTGAACGGCTTGCAGACGATGAATTAGATCAAGTAGAGAATTTTGTCCAAGAACTTCGCGGTAAGGTTAAAAATTAATTATAGTCCAAGCAGCTAAGGACATGCAGGCGTTTATATGTAACGGCCACAACGAGAAAAATAACTAGTGTGCCTCAATTTTCGAATTATCTATAAGTTTATTGATGGACATTTTTGCTAAATTGGGTTTTGGCAGTGATGAAGGTGAGAAAGGCGGCAGCTACGAAAATGGCACAGATCCAGAAAACCCATTGACCGCCTAGGGTGTCTAACGCAAAACCTAGCACTAGGGGAATAAGGGCACCACCGAGGTTTGAACCGGTCGAAGCAAAACCCATGACCTTTCCCATTGACCCGGGCGGGGTAACAGACCTGAGAAGAATGTCTCTTGAGGGTATAAGTAAGCCAATAAGATAGCCCGACAATGCCAGCATTCCGATCAATAATACGCCACGCATATCAAACCAACCCAACAGGGCAATCAGGATGCCCGCTGGAACTAGAGTTATGAAAGCTGTGGTGATCCTCGGCCCAAATCTATCGGCAACCCAACCGCCAGAAAGGATCCCAAAGACTGAACCTACCGTGAAGGCACTTAGTGCAGTTGCTGCGACAACTTCCGGTGTACCGTACATTTCACCGAGCGCTGCAACAAGAAAACTACGGATACCACCGCCGCCCATCTGATGTAGCACGAAATAGAGAAAGCACATCAGAATCGGCAATGATAACAATAGGTTAATACCTGCCCTAGTACTATCGGCTTCACAATGGCTGCCTTCGGACTTTTTTTCTCTCTTTTCCGACGTTTGCCCAGTATCTTTCAAAGCCTCTGATTGGGTCAGAAGTAGGAGGGATGCAACCAAACCAATTATGCCGATCAAGATAAAGGACATGCGCCAATTCCACACTGCCGCTACCCCTGTCATGAAAATCGGGGCTATTGCAAACCCGACATAGCCGGTCGCGGAATGAATGGAAAACGCGCGACCCATGCGCTCTTCGCTCACCCGCGCTGAGAGGATAGCGTAGTCAGCAGGATGAAAAACCGTATGTCCGACTCCGGCAGCGGCGGCTAAAATCAATAGTTGCCAATACGCCGTTGCGACACCGAAAAGCCCGATCGCAACTGCCTCTATGGCCAAACCCGTTGCCAAAACCGCCCGCGCTCCGATACGGTCTACAATAAAACCAACCGGTGTCTGAAAAATAAAAGTCGCAATCGCAAAAACGGTTGTTACCGTTGCGATTACAGTGAAAGGCTTATCCACGAAGCCGAGAAACGCAAATTCGTTCCCGCTTATCCCAAAAGCGGCAATTAGGGCAAGGTACATCGGGGGAATAACCAACCAATAGACATGGCTCATCATGTGAGGGAAACACACGAGGCTGATGACCTTTATGTCCTGGTTAAGAATTGGGGAGAGACGCGCCAACAATTGGATCCAAAAAATTATTCGACTACAGAATAGACGAGACGATCACGCAAGAAAATGCCACAGTGGTAAGTTCATATATCGGAAATTTGAAAGGAGAATCGAGACGCAATAAATGCCTGCTCGGGGTAAACTATTCTCATAAACGGCCTACGGCCAAGGTAAGTGAGAAAATTCTAAACAGATACATTCGAACTAATGTCTCTAATGACAAAAAAGCCAAATTACACACTGTTCCTTATTTAGCTAATTAGGCCGGTGGGCAAGCAGATATATACCAATCAGCGATTTGACGTCCCACCACAAAATTTGTGTCGTCGCGCGCTTGGAGCAGATCCAGCATTCGTTCAAGGTATGCAAAGCGGTGCGGGACCCCTATCAAATGGGGGTGCAACGCTAAAGTCAGTATCCGAGGCTGTGTTTTTAGCTCCCGCTCAAATACTTCAAGCGTATCCACCAGTCGTTCGTACATCTCAGAAGAACTCATGTTTTGTCCTGCAAATAAAGGACTGTCGTTGAGCTCTAATGTGTATGGTATGGATAAAAGCGGGCCATGTTTCGTGGTCATCCAGTTGGGCAAATCATCCATAACCCAGTCGAATACATAATCGATTCCCAACTCTTTCAAGATATCTGGTGTGTCAAAAGTCTCCTTTAGGCCTGGTCCTAGCCAACCTCCCGGCCGGCTGCCGGTGAAATCCTCAATCATCTGGATAGCAAGCGCAATAATATCCCGTTCATCGGTCTCGCCTTGAATAGATTTCTGATGCAAACCGTGGCCGACAAATTCCCAACCAGCGTCAAGCATTGCCTTAGCGCAGGAAGGATAGGCGTCGATAACTCCGGCATTTAGGCTAACGCTTGCCGGCAAGTTCCGTCGTTTGAAGCATTCCAAAAGCCGGGGCATTCCTGTCCGCATTCCGTATTCTGCCCAACTGAAATTCGGTATATCGGGTATCTGTTCCAAGCCATGGGGCGCGGTTAGGTATTTTCTCGGCATATTTTGATCAAACAACCAATGTTCCACGTTCACAACCAAATGGACTTGAAGCGGTTTTTCGTCGATGCCTTTAAGCGGCGGACGCTCGCTGGACATTTGATAGGGAATTCGAGGGTTACTAATCATAAAAGCAAACTTTCGTTAGTCACGCGAACTTTACCGATCTTTACGCGCTTTTATGATACGCTATATAAGCGTCGGTAGCGGCCAGACGACTATAGACTAAGCCGGGTAGTGTTAAGTATTCTGAAGTATCTTGCCATCCATCTCCGCAAAGAAGATACCAATCACAGATTCTCTGAGGTAACCTCGAGCATTTTTAATATCAAGTTTTATATAGACTTAACGCTATATTAAATTTGAACCTCATCGATTTCAGCGGCACCCCTTGCGTTGTCAGCCGCATCGGGATCCGGTTCAGCCTTCTTCTCCGCCTTGGCTGCCGCTCGAGCGGCCTTTTTCTCGGCCTTTTTCCGTTCGCGCTCTTGGCGTTCAAAACGATAATTTGGCTTTCGGGGCAAATTCTTCTCCGGGGGGGCTTCAAAAGAAACGGGCGGCCTTGCGGCCGCCCGAGGTGACTTAGTCTTCCGCTACCAAATTCTCGGCAGCCATTTTGCCATCACGTCCGGGAACTAAATCGAATGAAACCTTTTGGCCTTCGTTTAGTCCGGAAAGTCCCGACCGTTCAACAGCACTAATGTGCACAAACGCATCCTTGGAACCATCTTCCGGCTCGATAAACCCAAAACCTTTTGTGGGATTAAACCATTTGACTGTACCTTTAGCCATTTTCTGTCCTTTCACGACAATTGTATAGAATACCGCCCTATGCGGATTCCTACTGAAAAACGTTCACATTGCCGGGATAGATAAATGAGCTAACCGCATAAGCGGGTATCACGATCTAGCATCGACGACCTCGCGACGTCCTAAGACCATACACATCTTTAAGAGAATGTGTATTAGAAAGATTTATACCGACTATATCACTTCGCCGCAGCAAAATGGTGTAAATTATTATATAGGTATATGCGTTTTAACGAATTGTATTCTTAGAAGACAGGAAACGGAACCTTAATTTCTGAAATTTGGGAGGAAAGTTGTGTCGGGAACTGCAGCAAAGGTTGCAATTGTCGGTGGAGGAATCGGCGGGCTATTTGCAGCAAATGCATTGATCGCGCAGGGCCTTGAAGTCTCGGTTTATGAGCAGGCGCCCGAGCTAGGCGAGATTGGCGCAGGCTTCTTCCTCACGCCAAACAGCGTCCGTCAACTTGAGCGCGTCGGTCTCGGCCCTTCAGTAGAGAGATGGGGTGCGCTTGTCGGAGAGGGTTCGCAATACCTCCGTCAGGACGGTAGCCCAATAGCGCCAGTTCAAGTTGAAGATGCCTCTGGCTGGAACGCGACATACGGAATGCACCGCGCAGATATGGTCGAACTACTTGCTGCAGAGCTTCATGATGGTATCGTTCATTGCGGTCATAAAGCGATAAATTTTGAACAGGATGATCAGCATGCTCGGGTGATTTTTGCGAATGGCATCCAAATCGAGGCCGATATCGTGATAGCGGCTGACGGAATTCATTCTGAACTACGACCCTTCGTATTTCCACCATCGACGCCAGTGTTCCACGGCACCATTAGCTATCGTGGACTAGTGCCTCGGGATCAGCTTCCGGACTGGCCGATGGATATTTGGCTGATGTGGGCCGGCCCCAAAAAACACTTTCTTGTCTTTCCCGTACGTAGCGGGGAAATGATAAATTATGTTGGTTTTGTACCGACAGATGAGCAAATGCGAGAATCGTGGTCGGCTCCCGGTGACCCGGACACTCTTCGCGCGGAATTCGCGGATTGGGACCCTAGGATCGAGGCCCTGCTACAAAAGGTCGACCAAACATTCCGTTGGGCGCTCTACGATCGAGAGCCCCTTCCAACTTGGACTAAAGGACGCCTTGCATTATTGGGGGACGCCGCCCACCCAATGCTGCCACATCTCGGCCAAGGTGCGAACCAGGCAATGGAAGACGGCATGGCGTTGGCAATCATTCTTTCTAAGACGGAAAAAGAAAATGCTGCGGCCGCTCTGACCGCATACGAAAATCTTCGCCGTAAACGCGTTGCAGATATTGTTCTCGGCGCGCGGCAAAATGGGCTTCGGGTAGATTCGATGTTGGATTATTCCGATCTTGAAAAGAGGGACAACGAATTAACCGCACATGCAGAGTTTCGAAAACATCTCTATGCCTACGACGTGCTACCCGAAGCCGAAATTGCCGCTTCTTCGATATAGTTTACATTCGGCCAAAGTAACAATTTGCAGTGCCAATTCGGGGTAATTCAAGGGACTAAGGAAGAGTACATTTGGCGAAGGAGGGAATATTCGAACTCCCGAGACGCTTTTACGCCCATAGGCATTCAAGACCGATGATAGTGGGGCTAGTTCGGTGAACTATATTGTATTTATTATCAATGTTGGGCGATTTTCCAGTCAGTTATGGCGGAGAGGGTGGGATTCGAACCCACGGTACGCTTGCACGCACGCCGGTTTTCAAGACCGGTCCTTTCAACCACTCAGGCACCTCTCCGACAGCGCAGAACATAGACATCTTTTCCGAAGATGGAAGGTGCTAACTTTGTGTTTTTCCAGAGGGTAGGGCGGTGATCTCCGTTTCTGAAGATGCATTTATCTTGGGGTCATCTGTGGTCGTTAATTGCACGCTACCCCACTGTATGGGCCGCTATAGAGATCCTAGAGGCTACATTGGTAACCATTCAGGTACTGATCATAGCCTTGGCCAATTTGATAGGTCTATAGGTGCGGATCCAGAGACGCTATAAATTCTATGAATCATACAATTGCCAGCGCTTTCGGAATAATATTTAGTGTTTGGCGAAACGATAAGAACAAAGATAAACATTATCCAGTGGCGGGGCCTTAATGACACAACATATTAAAATAGCCCGAGGAGCAGCCGCTCTGATGACCGCAGGCTGCCTTATCTGGAACCTTGATTTCCTGACGCTACTGGACATGGCGCCTATCGAGGAGACCTTTCAGGCATTTGTATTAGGTCTTGCGCTTACAGTTACCTATTTGACCATCGGTATCACAAGAAAGTCATCTGAAAAGCTCCCTTGGTACGACCTTATTCTCTCGGTTTTTACAATTATTCTCCTCTTATATGTAAGCCTTAACTACCTGCGCTTAAAGGAAGAGGGATTCGCAAATAGCACCAACGAAGTGATCTTCATTGGCGCGATCCTCTCCTTCTTAGTTTTAGAGGGGCTGCGGCGCTCAGCTGGATACGTTCTTCTTGGGGTAGTCGGGGTCTTCTTAATTTATGCGCCTCTCGCTCACATGGTTCCCGGAAGCCTAGTTGGTCTCAATCTGCCACTTTGGCAGATAGGAATGAACCTTGGATTCAATCCGAATGCTATTTTCGGCGCACCGCTCGTTATTTCGACAACAATTGTGATCATGTTTATCCTAATGGGACAAGTACTACTTCGTGCCGGAGGTAGCGAGTTTTTCACCGACCTCGCGATGGCAACCATGGGTAGAAGACGTGGTGGCGCGGCGAAGATTTCAGTGATGGCATCCGCGCTATTCGGCACTATCTCTGGTGCCGCGGTCTCAAATGTCGTTGTTACGGGTGTCGTCACCATCCCTTTAATGAGGGACTCCGGCTACAAAGCAACCCACGCTGGGGCAATAGAAGCCATAGCGTCGACTGGCGGCCAAATGATGCCCCCCATAATGGGGGCTGCTGCTTTTCTCATGGCCGAGACCCTCGAAATTTTATACGCCGAGATCGTAATTGCGGCATTACTCCCATCTATAATATATTATTTCGCTGCATATATTCAGGTCGACCTGATTGCCGCACGAGATGATATTTCCGCAGTAAATCAGGAAATTCCAAAGTTAAAGCAAGTTCTTAAAGAAGGTTGGTATTTCATTCCACCCTTCGCTGTTCTAATTTACCTACTCTTCTGGGCGAACCAACCTGCGGCAGTTGCGGCTGTCTGGGCCGCCGCCGTACTTATAGTCTCCGGAGCAATCTTCAGCTATAAGGGCCGCCGCATTCGGCTAGAAGACTTATATGAAATTCTCGCCGAAACAGGATTAGTGACAATCAATCTAATCATGATTGTTGCCGCAGCAGGTATAGTTATCGGCGTTCTAAATATGACTGGGCTTGGCCTCGCATTACCGACCGCGCTGATAAGCATCGCAGGAGATAATCTGGCGGTCTTATTAATAATAGCCGCGGTTGTCTGCATCGTCTTGGGCATGGGGATGCCGACCACAGCGGTATACATTCTACTTTCAGCCTTGATAGCGCCGGCAATTATAGAAGCTGGCGTGGACGACGTGCCGGCACATATGTTCATTCTTTATTTCGGAATGATGTCAATGATTACGCCGCCCATTGCCCTCGCGGCATTTGCCGCCGCGACGCTCACAAAGGCGGATCCTATGACTACGGGCTTTGTCGCAATGCGTTTCGGCTGGACTGCCTACGTAGTTCCATTTCTATTTGTTATATCTCCCAGTTTACTTTTGCTCGGCGATGATAATCTGCAGATAGCCATTGATGCGGGAACAGCACTGGTGGGTGTTTATTTAATATCAGTTGCAGCAATAGGTTATTTCCGTCGGCAGATGGGTTGGCCACCCCGAATTTTACTGATTTTATTGGGTGTCGCCGCGATGATCCCCGATCAAGCGGTAGGTTTTCAAGGAATCGCGGATATAGCGGGTTGTTCTCTCGGGATTTTAGCTCTCACGTTTCTGGCGATGTCCAGCAGAAACTCCTCTTCATAGCCTCTAAATAGATTTGATGGCGTTATGCGGCAACTTACCAACGTATTTTCGGGACAAGCACCATGATCAAGGGCCAAGTACATTATAAAGGCAATTAAATTCAATCAGCGAAATGAAAAGTTTGGCCCCAAGAGCAATTTATTCTAGATTTTCGTTAATTGAAAATTAAGGGAGGAAATCATGAAGACAATTATTTACGCATCCGCCGTCGGCGTTCTGCTTACGACCGCTGGAATAGCAAACGCTCAAGTTTACAGTGTTGCAACGAATCCTCAGGGAACTCTCGGCCACAGGACAGGAATTGCAGTCGCAAAGGTAGTTACAGCGAAAACTGATATTACGGCGCGAGCGCAGCCAATGGGCGGTTCTACAACCTACCTGCCAATGATTAATCGGCACGAAATTGATTTCGGCTTTACTAATGGTGGTGAGCTTAAACATGCTGCCGATGGTGTCGGTACATTTAAGGGTCGGAAACTGGAAAATATCAGAATGGTCGGTGTAATGTTTCCACTTCGGTCGGGAGTAGCTGTCGTTGCCGATACTGGTTTAAAGAAAATTTCAGATCTGAAAAACTACAAAGGAAAGAAAATTCCATCTAAGTTCACATCGCTTGCGATTGTTGAAGACTTTCTAAAAGCTGCGTTAGTGAATGGCGGAGTAAAATTTGAAGATTTCACCCATGTCCCGATGGCTGGGCTCGCTAAGGCGGCGTTAGGCTTGGGTTCTGGTCGTGTAGATGTTTCTTGGGTCCCGGTTGGATCGGGGCTAGCTAAGAAAATTAACAACCAGTTGAGAAATAGAGGCGGAATTCGCTACCTAGACCTAGACACCTCGGAAGGACCCTACAACGCCTTCAAAAAAGTTTCATATAACGCCCTGAAATTGGTCAAGATATCCGATACAAAAATTGCTGGCATCAAGGCACCGACGCATGTCGTGGAAATGACTTACGTAATGTTAACGCACAACAAAACAACCAACGAACTCGCATATAAAGTCACAAAGGCCATAATTGAGAACCAGAAAGCTCTCGGTAAAAGTTTCGGACCCTTCAACCGAAATAAAAAAGCGGACATGGGCACCGTCCCCAGCCCGGCATATCACCCGGGTGCGGTTAAAGCTTATAAAGAGGCCGGCATGAGAGTCTCTCATTAAGAAAGACTAACAAAAACCCCCTGTATCTTATTGATACAGGGGGTTTTTTTCTGTCTAGCCGTCAATCAAAACTGGTAACCGGTGTGGAAAAAAGTATTTCATTTAAATCCGAAGATCTTACGCTGAGCGGAATCCTAAATATTCCGGATGAAATTACGCCCGACGAAAAAAGGCCAGCGATTCTAGTGCTTCACGGTTTTGGAAGTAACAAGGAGAGCAAAAGTTGCATTTGGCCGGCTCGCAAGTTCACAAGATGGGGCTATGTAACACTCCGTTTTGACATGCGAAGCTGCGGTGACAGCGAAGGTAAACCCAACCATATCAACTGCCTAGAACAGGTCGAAGATACTATGAATGCCATCACTTATGTTCAGGGCCTTAATCAGGTCGATCCTGAACGAATTGCTCTGATTGGTACAAGCTTCGGGGCCGCAGTGACCGTATACACGGCTGGCGTGGACAAACGTGTATCGGCTGCCATTTCATCTGGCGGCTGGGGCAACGGTGAACGCAAATTCCGTGAGCAACATATTGGTAAAGAAGCATGGACCGCCTTTACAAATATGATGGAACGCGGTCGCGCGTATAAAAACCAAACAGGTGAGGTGCTGATGGTTCCACGGTATGACATCGTCCCTATCCCACAACATCTGCGGCGCAACCTTGCCCCTGGTTCTGTGATGATGTTTCCAGCCGATACAGCCATCAGTATGTTCGAATTTAGAGCAGAAGACGTCATCGGGCAGATCGCCCCGCGACCGCTTCTCCTTCTTCATAGCTCAAAGGATTCAGTCACCCCGACGGAACAATCAATTGAAATGTTTAAACGCGCGGGCCAGCCAACCGATCTCCATCTTGTAGCCGATGTTGATCATTTTATGTTCGGTGAGGAAAACCCTCGGATTATAACGATACTAAGCGACTGGCTTGAGCGATATTTCCCTATCTGAATGCTCTAATTTCCATCATTAGCGGGACACACACACTTTTATTTCACCACTCCTATGCTAAGCTTCTCTGCTTGGCGCACTCCAAAAGGGCTGCAATGATAAACTCACACTACCCGCACCTATTTGAGCCCCTCGATCTCGGTTTCACCTCCCTCAAGAACCGAATCTTTATGGCCTCCATGCACATACGTTTCGAGCTGCTTGGCGATGCCTCCAATCGGGCTGCCGCCTTTTACGCCGAGAGAGCGAGGGGTGGCGCCGCTCTGATTGTCACAGGCGGATACGGTCCCAACCAACAAGGTGTAATCGAAACAGGCGCCGACTGTCTGAATTCCTCAGATCAGTTGGAAGAGGAACGGAAAATTCCATCTGCCGTCCATGAAGCAGGAGGCAGGATTGTACTGCAAATCCTCCATGCAGGCCGGTACGCAAAGGTCCAAAATCCAGTGGGTGCCTCCAGCATTCCCTCGCCAATTAACCCGCGGAAAATTCGGGCGCTTTCTTCGGATGAGGTTGAACAAACAATTGAGGATTTCGTCAATTGTGCCGCCCTAGCGCAGGAGGCTGGCTACGACGGCGTCGAGATCATGGGCTCCGAAGGCTACCTGATCAGCACCTTTTGCGCGGAAAGTACCAATGATCGAAAGGATCAATGGGGCGGATCCCTCGAGAACAGGATTAAGTTTCCGATAGAAATCGTCCGTCGCGTACGCGAACGCGTTGGCAATCAATTCATTATTCTTTATCGAATCTCCGCATTAGATCTTTTTGAGGGAGGCCTGACAGGGCTTGAGACTGAGATCCTTGCACAGGAAATTGAGAAGGCCGGTGCTAATATTTTAACAACGGGGATTGGCTGGCATGAATCCCGAATTCCAACTATTGCACATATGGTACCGAGAGGTGGATGGCGACATGCCGCCAGACGAATAAAAAATGCTGTAAATATACCCGTTGCAGCAACCAACCGGATCAATACCCCGGAAATTGGCGAACAACTAATAGCGAACGGCGACGCGGACATCGTTGCATTGGGGCGGCAAATGCTCGCTGATGCGCAATTTGCGATCAAAGCAGAGAATGGAAGGGCGATTGCAATCAATACCTGTATTGGCTGTAATCAGGCCTGCCTCGATTTTATTTTCGCAGAGAAGGCAGCTTCATGTCTAGTAAATCCATTCGCCGGGAGAGAACTAGATATCGCGCGAACGACCTCAGAGAAGCCCAATAATATCGCCGTTGTCGGTGCAGGCCCTGCCGGCCTAGCTACAGCATTGACGAGTGCGGAATGCGGGCATTCAGTCACGCTTTATGAAGGTAGCGACGAACTGGGCGGACAGTTCAATCTAGCTAAACGTATTCCAGGCAAGGAAGATTTCGAAGAAACAATTCGATATTTTGGAGCCAGACTTGAGGAGGAAAACGTTAATGTCTGCCTGAGGAGCCGGCCAACGGCGGCAGAGTTAGCGTCTAAAAACTACGATCACATAATCGTCGCAACAGGGGTGAAGCCTAGATTACTCGATATCGAGGGAGCAGATCGTGACAACGTTATAAGCTATATCGACGCCCTCTTGGGACGAAAACCAATCGGTGATAAAGTTGCCATTATTGGCTCAGGTGGCATAGGTTTCGACGTTGCAGAGTTCGTCAGTAATCCTCGTACTTCTGTCCCCAACTCGATCAATGGTTTTATGGCACACTGGGGCATAGATATAGATCACCTTACTCCGGGCGGAATGACTCCATCAATCCCCGAAACACCAGCCCGATCGATAATCATGCTTCAGCGTTCAGAAAGTCGCCCTGGAAAGTCGTTGGGGCTGACCACAGGGTGGGTTGTTCGAAGCGAGCTTAAATCCCGAGGGGTAAAAAATATAACGGGTGCCTCATACAATCGTATAAATGATGAAGGGTTACACATCACGGTCGGTGGTAAGGAGCAGGTAATTGAAGCTGATACGATTATTGTTTGCGCAGGTCAGGTTTCCGAGAATGATCTATACAATGAGCTAACTGAAGCAGGGGCCACTGCAACGTTAATCGGTGGCGCCCAGTTATCGGCTGGCTTGGATGCTCTGACTGCTATCCACCAGGGGACCGAGGTCGCGTTGAACCTATAGAACCGACTAATCGGTGACCGTTGTAGCTTTTCCTTCTGATAGCTCTTTATGCCTCGCACATTCCTGTTGCTCGCGCCACATTGATGCATAAAGGCCGTTCTTAAGGACTAGATACCCGTGCCGGCCTCGTTCAATTATCCGCCCGTCACTCAAAACGATAATCTCATCGGCATCAATTACCGTGGACAGTCGGTGCGTAATAACTAGGCTCGTCCTATCTCGAGAGACGAGTTGCAAAGCCGATTGGATTGCCCGCTCTGTCCGTGTATCAAGCGCGGATGTAGCCTCATCAAACAACAAGACGCGTGGTGCTTTTAGGATTGTCCTAGCAATTGCAATCCGTTGTTTTTCGCCACCCGAAAGCTTCAACCCTCGTTCTCCGACGAGAGTGTTATATCCGTCAGGTGAAGACATAATGAAATTATGAATAGCCGCGCATTTTGCCGCCTCCTCTACCTCCGACGCCGAGGCACTGGGTCGGCCATACGCGATATTGTAATAAATTGTATCATTAAATAGGACGGAGTCTTGAGGCACAACACCAATGGCACTGCGAAGGCTCGCCTGAAGGATATCGCGTATGTCCTCGCCATCAAGAAAAATCGAACCGTCATCAACGTCATAAAATCTGAATAGCAGTCGGCCGATAGTCGATTTGCCGGCCCCACTGGGGCCGACTATGGCAACTTTCTGCCCAGGCGCGACGCAAAAGCTAATTCCATGAAGAACTCGTCTCTTTGGATCGTATCCAAACGAAACATTATCAAATTCGATTGCTCCCTTACCCGGAGCCAAAGTTCGAGCGTCTTCCCTGTCGGGGATCTCCATAGACGTAGAAAGCAGATAGAACATTGCTTCCATATCGATAAGAGATTGCTTGATTTCGCGATAAACAAAGCCGAGAAAGTTTAATGGAATATAGAGCTGAATTAAATATGTGTTCACCATCACGAACTCGCCCAAAGTCATCGTTCCATCGACGACATCACCACCCGCCATCAGGATCATAATTGTCAGCCCGACACCAATAATAAGTGCTTGACCAATATTTAATAATGAAAGACTCACCTTACTTACGACGGATGCCTTTTCATATCGTCGGAGCGCGACGTCGTATCTGTCTGATTCGAAGCTCTCGTTACCGAAGTACTTTACGGTCTCATAGTTAAGCAGACTATCAATAGCATACGTATTCGCGCGCTGATCCGTCTCGTTCATCTCCCGTCGCCACTTAAGACGCCACTCTGTTACGATCAACGTGTAAGCGATGTAAACTGCAATCGAGACGAGGGTTACAAACGCATACCAAAAATTAAAAAGACCCCAGAGAATGGCGCAAACCAGTAGTATTTCCAGCAACGTCGGAAGGATGTTGAACAACATAAATCTCAGAAGAAAATCAATCGCCTTGGTGCCACGCTCGATCGCATTCGAAAGACCTCCAGTCTGTCGTTCGAGGTGGTACCTGAGCGTTAGACTATGGAGATGCTGAAATGTCTGGAGCGCTACATCTCGGATAGAACGCTGTGCGACTTTGGTAAAAATTGCATCCCGTAGCTCAGCAAAGGCAATAGAGAAAACTCGGAGGGTACCCAGCACTAAAATCAGAGCGATAGGCAGAACCAGAACCTCATTTTCACCCACATCCAAGGTATCGACGACCTGGCCATATAAAATTGGAATATAAACGGTCGCCACCTTAGCGGCCGCTAGAAGAAGAAGCGCGAATAACACTCGACATTTTACTTCAGTACCCCCCCGAGACCAGAGGTAAGGCGCAAGAGATGTTAACGCGCTCCATTCGAAACCGTTGTTTTCTTTACGCCCCGAGAGCGACCGATCTTCCAATGTCATCAGGGGTTTCACTTACTTATCGATGGATTAATTATATAGGTCTTAAAGGACTTGCTGACTATAGCAGTACTCGATGATAGGATTTAAGCTGCCTAAGTAATGTTCGTTGTTTCCAAAATTTTCTGGCTGATCGGTAACCCGGCGAACGTCTTTGTTTTTCTCTTGATGCTCGGCACTTTGCTCTCGTTCACACGTTTCCGTCGTGTGGGAAGAAGACTTATTGTGTTTGCAACCGCAATAATCGTCTTCTTCACCATCTTTCCCATCGGGGGATGGCTGTCAGAGCATCTCGAGAACCGTTTCCCAGCCAATCCTGAAATTCCGCCAAACATCGCTGGAATCATAGTGCTGGGGGGAACAATAAACCAACATATTACGGCAACAAGGAAACAGCCTTCTATTAGCAACGGAGGGGCTCGATTTACCGAGTTTATTTATCTCGCTCGTCAATTTCCGAATGCACGACTTATCTTTTCCGGCGGCTCCGGTTCACTTGTTGATCAAAGCGCTAAGGAAGCCGACGCCGCGAAGCTCTTCTTTGATCGTATGGGAATGGATGACGGGCGGGTACTTTACGAGAGAAAATCTCGAAATACTCTCGAAAATGCCGAGTTCAGCCGAGCACTCGCGAATGAACTTTTTAATCAAAAGTGGGTCCTAGTCACATCCGCAATCCACATGCCGCGCGCCGTTGGGGTTTTCAGAAATAGTGGGTGGAACATTCTACCGTATCCTGTTGGTCACCTTACGGATGGCAACACTTCTTTTCAGGTCGGATTTCACGCTCTTACGGGGTTAACATCAATGAACCGGTCGGCTCGCGAATGGCTTGGGTTATTGGTTTATTGGATGCTAGGTCGAACTGACACTTTTTTTCCGGCACCAGGACGTCTCAGCGACAATTGAGTCGCGAGTCGGCGCTTACTGTGGCACTTAATGAGGAAGATTATCGACCTGAAAATCTGAGATATGAGCCGCCTTTTATTTCTTATCACCAGTTTTACCGTCACGATGCTGACAATCTCCGATAGATTGTTGGCAAATCCAAAAGGTGATTTCCAAACTTGGCTCTCTGGAGTTCGCGTCGAAGCGATTAAAAGTGGTATTCGCCCGAACGTCGTGGATCGACTTCTCACTAATGTTCAGCTAAATCGGCGCGTAATTAAAAAAGACCGAAATCAAGCGGAATTTAAACTTACGCTCTCAACCTACCGTCAACGAGTTGTTACGCCCGCGACTGTGTCCGCTGGTCGAAATAAGGGTCTAAAACACCAAACACTTCTAAAAGAAGTATCAAAAAAATACGGTGTCCAACCCCGTTTCATTTTGGCTATCTGGGGTATCGAAACTCGTTACGGAGCAGTGAAAGCAAATATACCTCTCGTATCGTCGCTAGCTACTCTCGCCTACGATGCACGTCGATCCAAATTTTTCCGGAAACAGCTTTTCGACACTCTGCAGATGGTTAACAAAGGATATATTGGACCCGAAAGCCTCTTCGGTTCTTGGGCAGGCGCAATGGGTCAACCGCAATTTATACCTTCAAGTTACCTTGCCTTTGCACAGGATTTCGACGGAGACGGCCGCCGGGATATATGGAAAAATGAAGGAGACGTCTTTGCCTCTATTGCAAATTATCTCGCGAAACATGGCTGGAACGATAAACTAACTTGGGGACGCAAGGTCCTTGTCCCAGAATCTTTGATCATATCTTTGGGCAAACCCTCACGTCCTTCCGCGCCGGGCTGCCGAGCCAAAACATCGGAACAAAAAAAGCTTAGCACTTGGCACAAGCTTGGAGTACGGCGCACCGATGCGACAGACCTTCCCGCGCGAAACATGTCAGCCGCGCTCGTACTGCCAGATGGCCCCGATGGCGAAGCTTATATTGTCTATCGCAATTATGCGGCAATCATGGCCTATAACTGCGCCCATCTTTACGCCGTCACAGTAGGGATACTTTCCGATAAAATTGGGGGGGCGAAATGATTTTTTTCTATAATCTTAGAAATACCATTTTGCTTAGTGTCACTGCAATTATTATGTCCTCCTGCGCTGAAACCCAACTAGTTGTGCATGGCGCTAAGGAAATTGCTGGAACGACAAAGCGGTCTGGTCCCAACACAAAAGGGTATTACAAGGTTGGCAAACCATACCGAATTGAAAACACTTGGTATTATCCGGCAGAAGATTTTAATTATACCGAGACTGGCATAGCGTCTTGGTATGGCCCTAAATTTCACCTACGTAGAACGGCGAACGGTGAGACATTTGATATGAATGCGCTCACCGCAGCGCATCGAACGCTACCCATGCCGAGCATGGTTCGGGTGATAAATCTGAGCAATGGTCGCTCGCTAAGACTACGAATTAACGATCGCGGACCATTTGCCCGCAATCGGATTATTGATGTTTCCCGGCGAGCGGCACAACTTCTCGGCTTTCAGCGCAAAGGGACCGCAAGCGTTCGAGTTGAAATAATTCCTGATGAGAGCCAGAGAATGAAAATGTCTGCTTTGAATAGAAAAATATCAAATTCGGAACAAATCGTCGCGGGTCCGGTAACCCGCGAGGTCGTAATCCAAAAGCCGATTCACGGACAGCAGGCTACGATACAATCTATTAAGCTACCCCCGAAACGCGCCAAGGTCGAAACCACGCAGCCGAGCCCTATCAACGTTAAAAATGTTCCCGTAGCAGATAAAAATCAGATGTACGTCCAGGTTGGCGCCTACATCGATTTCGCAAATGCTTCAAAAGTTCGGATACGTATGTCGGACTACGGTCCGGCGTGGTTGAGCGAGAAGAAAGTGGGGGGGCAAAAATTCTTTCGGGTTCGAATTGGTCCGATGCTCACACT
This sequence comes from Alphaproteobacteria bacterium MarineAlpha11_Bin1, assembly GCA_002937455.1. Next base: position 44,566 of record PTJZ01000003.1, on the reverse strand, counting down.
TGAGCGTGCGGACAAAGTCCTTTCCCAGTTAATTTCTTCCGGCTTTCCGAGAGCCAAGATTGTCATAGACTAAGAGTATTTTGCCCCAAATCCGCCATAGTTTGCGATGATAATCACTCCGAGACCGAACGGAAATCGAGTATGATATTTTTCACCACCCGCCTGACTACCGCAGCCGCGCTATTTACCTTGATCCTTTCGGGTCCGTCAGTTGCCCAAATGATCGAGACCCCAGCGAGAAATGCGTTCATTGTTGATCTATCCACTAACACTGTTTTACTGCAGAAGCAGGCAGAAGTACCAATGCCCCCGGCTTCGATGAGCAAGCTTATGACCGTTTATATGGTTTTCGACCTTATAAAGCAGGGCGCCCTGTCGCTGGAAGACAAGTTACTAGTCAGCAGGAAGGCATGGAAAAAGGGCGGCTCCAAAATGTTCGTAAAGATTGGTGACAGAGTCTCCGTCGCCGATTTGTTACGCGGGATTATTGTCCAGTCGGGTAATGATGCATGCATTGTGGTCGCCGAGGCACTAGCCGGCAGTGAGAATAGCTTTGCAGAGTTAATGACCAATAAGGGTAGGGAACTCGGTCTGAAGAATAGTACCTTCACTAACGCTACTGGATGGCCCAACCCAAGCCATCGGATGTCAGCAGAAGATCTTGCCATTTTATCAAAACGGTTAATCGAGGATTTTCCAGAACTTTATAAAATGTTCAGCGAAAAGTCCTTCAGCTATAACAAGATCAAGCAGGGTAACAGGAATCCATTGTTGTATCGGAATATAGGCGCCGACGGCCTGAAAACTGGTCATACAGTGGCAGCGGGATACGGCTTAACCGCTTCCGCTAAGAACGGTGATCGTAGGATAGTCGTTGTACTAAATGGACTTACGAGCGTCAGGCAAAGGTCACGTGAGTCCTTGCGTTTGATGGAATGGGCATTCAGAGCCTTTAAGCCGGTTACTCTATTCAAGAAGGGTGATACAGTCACTGAGGCAGATATCTGGCTAGGCGATAATTCAAAGATACCGCTTACGCTAAAAAAAGACCTTAGGCTAACTTTACCGCGCGGTGCCAATGACAGAATTAAAGTTACCGTCCGTTTGAAGAATCCTGTTCCTGCACCCGTCAGGGAGGGTCAGACGCTCGGTACGCTCGTAGTCAAAGTTCCCAATATGACCGATAGGGAGTACCCACTATCGGCAGGCGCAAATGTAGAACAGCTTGGGTTTATGGGCCGTATTATTACGGCAATCAAATACCTCATCTGGGGGGCTTCCTGAACCAGATGGAACGAGGAAAATTCGTTACTTTTGAAGGCGGGGAGGGCACTGGAAAATCTACCCAGATTGCTCGTCTGGCGGGGGCACTTCTAAATGAGGAAATCAGCGTGATCACAACACGTGAACCTGGCGGTTCGCCTGGCGCCGAAACAATCCGACAACTTTTGCTAAATCCCCAATTAGACTGGGATACACCCACCGAAACGCTGCTTCATTTCGCGGCACGTTCGGATCACTACACCACTAAAATTGCTCCAGCGTTAAAGAATGGAAGCTGGGTACTCTGCGATCGTTTTGCGGACTCCACGCGTGCATATCAGGGGTACGGGCTGGGCGTAAGCAATTTGGCTATTGAAATGTTGTATGACTTGATACTTGGTGATTTCAAACCTGATCTAACTCTTGTTCTAGACCTACCGCTAGAAACTAGCTTGGAGCGGATGCAGACCCGAGGTGAAGCCCCTGATAGGTATGAGAAGATGGATTTCTCTTTTCATAAACGGCTTCGGGAGGGTTTTCTGGAGATTGCTTACAAAGAACCGGGTCGGTGCGTAGTTATCGACGCGAGCGGTACTATTGAAACTGTTACGTCCCGTATAATGGCTTCTGTTAGGGAGCGTCTCGGTACGAAATTTTCAATATGACAGAGAGCCTTTCGCCGCGAGAAAACCCCGATCTCATCGGACATGAAGATGCAGAAAATCAATTTCTAGATTCTTGGATAGGTGGATATCTTCATCATGCATGGCTAATCAACGGGCCAAAGGGGATTGGTAAGGCAACATTGGCCTATCGTTTTGCTCGCTTTCTTCTGGCACATGGTGAGCGCTCACAGAGCGAGGATGCTGGTCCCGCATTGTTCCAAGAGGACGAAATACCGACAGCAATCCCCAATTCTCTTTTTATTAATCCCAATAATCCAATATTTCGTCGAGTAGCATCAAATGCGCACTCGGATCTTAAGGTAATAGAGCGCGGGCTTTCTGATGACGGGAAGCGAATGCAGACTATCATTCCAATCGATAAAATTCGTGCCGTGGGACAAACCCTATCGCTTACAGCAAGCGAGGGGGGCTGGCGCGTCATCATTGTAGACGGCGCAGAGGAAATGAACTCAAACGCGGCAAATGCTTTGCTAAAATTACTTGAGGAACCGCCCCCAAATACAGTCCTACTTCTAATCTCACATATGCCAGGAAGGATATTGTCAACAATCCGGTCACGCTGCCGACAACTTAGGCTTTCCAAACTCAGACCGGAGGTGGTTGAAACACTGATCGCGCAGCAGCTACCGAAGGTTTCAGATCCCGACCGTCAAACTTTGCTGCATATTTCCGAAGGCAGTATCGGGCGTGCACTAGACCTTGCCAGCGGAGACGGCGTCTCACTTCACCGTGACTTGCTGCGGGTGATGAAGAGTCTGCCTTCGCTGGATATGGATGTCGCGCACAGTTTCGCCGATAAGGTAGCTCGACGAGATGCGGATTTAGCTTGGCGAACGGCAGTAGAACTTGCAAGCCGCGGGGTTGCCAATATTGTCTCCTACAGTATAAGAGAAAATGGGGTCGATGGTCGTGGATACCTATCAGAAGAGGTTGCCTGTCTTGAAAAATTAAGTGCGATGGCGCCGGTGCACCATTGGATAAACGTGTGGGAGAGGAATAATGTTCTGTTCGCTCGTGCCGAAAACGCAAATCTGGACCGCAAGCAGGTGATGTTGAATGCACTAACCACGATGGCAAATGTTGCATAGACAGGTGTATAAACCCTCTACGTGAAAAAATAGATCTCGCGTAAGAAATGACCGTCGGACTCTCCAAGGAAAATCTAATGTCCGGTAAGAAGACATACTATCTCACGACCCCAATATACTATGTGAACGATGCGCCTCACATTGGTCACGCATACACAACGCTTGCTTGTGACGTACTCGCAAGGTTCAAGCGCCTTGACGGCTATGACGTCTTTTTCCTAACCGGAACAGATGAGCATGGTCAGAAAGTTGAAAATTCTGCTGAGGACTCAGGGCTAGATCCGCAGAGTTTTACGGATGCGGTTTCTCAGAATTTTCGTGAGCTCGCGGATTTCATGAATTACAGCCACGACTGCTTCATCCGAACTACAGAGCCCCGCCACGCAAAGGCAAGCCAAGCACTCTGGACTGCGCTGCGGGAAAATGGGCACATTTATCTCGGCACTTATCAAGGTTGGTACGCGGTTCGTGACGAGGCGTTCTACGCTGAAGACGAACTAGACGACGGAGCGGATGGAGAGAAAATCGCGCCATCCGGCGCAATATGCGAATGGGTGGAAGAACCTAGCTACTTCTTTGATCTTTCGAAATGGCAGGAACCGCTATTAAAGTTTTACGAAGATAACCCAGATTTCATCGCTCCGAAATCGCGCCGGAACGAAGTTATCAGCTTCGTTAAAGGCGGAATGCACGATCTCTCGGTGTCGCGTACCAGTTTTAAATGGGGCGTGGACGTACCCGGAGATGAGGGCCACATTATGTATGTATGGCTCGACGCACTCACCAATTACATCACGGCTATGGATTACCCGGACCAAGACGCAAAACTTTATGCGAAGTTCTGGCCGGCAGATCTGCACATGGTCGGTAAAGATATCCTTCGTTTTCACGCGGTTTACTGGCCAGCCTTCTTGATGGGAGCCGGGCTTGAACCGCCGAAGCGAATATTCGCGCATGGGTGGTGGACCAATGAGGGAAAAAAAATCTCTAAATCGCTCGGCAACGTAATCGAGCCGCGCCAGATAGTGGAAACCTACGGGCTTGATCAGGTGCGTTATTTCCTGCTGCGGGAAGTACCGTTTGGCAATGATGGTGATTTTTCACATCGCTCTATGGTCAACCGGATTAATTCAGAACTCGCCAACGACCTTGGTAATTTGGCACAGCGTTCGTTATCCATGGTTGGCCGATACTGCAACGGCACTCTGCCTACGCCAGGTGATTTCTCGGATGGCGACAATGAAATTCTTTCCCATTCAGCAGGGGTCATTGATAACCTCCGTAACCATATTGATAATCAGGCCTTTCATGAGGCGCTGGAGACAATATGGATTTTAGTGCGTGCAGCCAACGCCTACGTCGACGTCCAAGCGCCGTGGCGGCTGCACAAGGAAGACCCAAAACGCCGCGATACAGTCTTGTACGTCCTGGCTGAAACTATCCGCCGCCTAGGTATCTACATCCAACCTTTTATGCCGGATTCGGCGGAGAAGATACTGAACCTGCTTGCCATCTCCAAGGACGCTCGAAATTTTGTGCATATCCGTCCGGAATACGCGATGGCCGCCGGCTCGGCGCTGCCCAAGCCCGAACCCGTCTTCCCACGGTTCGTCGACGAAGATATTTAGTAGGTCCTCTTGAGGGATAACGCCGCGTGAGCGACGCGGACGCCACTAAAGACTTCGCCTCCTTCGCCTATCGCGCTTTCACGCTATTGATCGCGGCCAAGCTGTTCGGGTGGATTGCACTAAACATGATACTAGTGGCGATCGCCTATCAGGTTTATGACAAGACTGGAAATGTACTGAACCTCGCCTATTTCGGGCTAGCCACATTCACGCCGGCCTTGGGTGGCGTTGTGTACCTATAGGGCCGGACCGGAGGTACTCTATATCTCCGCCACTAACGCGCTTGGCATCGCAGCCGTCACTTCGCTGGCCATTAAAACCTGCATGGGGCGGGGCAAACGCCAGCCGACGACGCTGTCAACGCTGTTCGCCGGGCTGAGATACGTTTATGCGAAGAAGATTATATTTGGCGCTATAACGCTCGCCCTCCTGGTGCTGCTGCTGGGTGGCGCGACGGCACTGTTTCCAGTGTTCGCAAAGGATATCCTCGAAACCGGCGCTGCCGGGGCAGGATTCCTCCGTAGCGCCATGGCGGGCGGTGCCATGATTAAGCGGTATCGTGCTGACCCAGATCGCACTCGAACCCAATGTCGGGCGCAAAATGTTCGCAAACGTGTTGATTTTTGAGGTCTGAACCCTTGTGTTCGGCCGATCGGAGACATACTGGCTGTCGCTGCTCACCGTGGCTGTCCTCGGGGCGGTCGACATGATCAGCCTCTATATTCGCGCCAATCTTATCCAAATTGCTACGCCGGACGAGATGCGCGGTCGCGTTAGCGCCGTCAGTTCGGTATTTACCGGCGCGTCGAACGAAATCGGGAATTCAGGGCAGGAGTCATGGCCGCCGCTATCGGCGCGGTGACGGCAGTACTGGTTGGCGGCGTCGGCTCGATTGTAGTCGCGGCCTTTATCTGGAAAGCGTTTCCGCTGCTGGCACAGGTCGATAGGTTTAATCAGCCACCCTGATTGCGTGAATTCACGGACGGAGTGTGCTAAAGACCCACTCATGCTTGTTGACAGCCATTGCCATCTTGATTTCGACGTTTTTGATGAAGACCGCGCGGATACTATCCGGCGTGCCAAAGACGCCGGGATAGGCACGATGGTGACCATTTGTACTCGCGTCACGCGTTTCGCACAGATCCTGAACATCGCCGAATCTGATCCTAATATATGGTGTTCCGTCGGCATTCACCCGCATCAGGCTGATGAAGAACCACTGTTAAGCACCGAGGACCTAGTTTCGCGGGCACAGAACCCGAAGGTCGTAGGCATCGGCGAAACCGGCCTTGACTACTACTACGACAACAGCGCACGGCACGTGCAGAAAGAAAGCTTTAGAACTCACATAGCGGCAGCGCGGGAAACAGGCCTACCGCTGATCGTCCATACCCGGGATGCCGACGCAGACATGGCCGACATCCTCGAGAACGAAATGGAAAATGGTGCATTTTCTGGCGTGCTGCATTGTTTCTCATCGGGTGCTGAACTAGCCCGCCGGGCACTCAATATCGGATTCTACATCTCGCTTTCCGGTATTGTTACCTTCAAAAACGCTCAGGATCTCCGTAACATCGTCGAAAAGGTTCCACTGGACCGAATTCTGGTAGAAACTGATTCGCCGTTCCTTGCGCCGATCCCTAACCGGGGCCGGCGTAATGAACCGTCATTTGTGGTCCATACCGCTGCCAAGGTCGCCGAACTTAAGAACGTGAGTACCGAATTATTATCAATTTCTTCCACAAATAATTTCTTCCGCCTTTTCAACAAAGCGCGCCGACCGCAAGTTGCATGAAAATTACTATTTTGGGATGCGGTCCATCGCAAGGAGTACCGGTAATCGGTAATAGATGGGGTAGCTGCGATCCTGAAAATCCTAAAAACCGTCGAACCCGTTCATCCATACTTGTAGAAGTAGATGGTGTTTCGATCTTAGTCGATACATCTCCGGATATACGTAATCAATTTTTATTCAACAAAATTAACATGATAGATGCGGTTCTTTACACACATCTACATTATGACCATGTCGGTGGGATCGGCGAGTTGCGAACGATTAGTTTCCTTGCAAAGAGCCGTATTGATATCTTTGGTACTCCGGCGACCCTAAAAACTCTCGAGAGCAATTGGAGTTATTTGTTTTCAGCCAAAGGTTCGCATGACCCAATTTTATACAAACCTGCCGTTGAGCCTCATCGCTTTGTTTATGGCACGCCATTTGACGTCCATGGGATTAAAGTTCTGCCATTCGAACTCGATCACGGTATATGCGATACTGCAGGTTTCCGCATTGCGAACTTTGCATACACCACGGACGTTGTTGAAATGCCGGACAGTGCTTTCGAAGTTCTAGAAGGGGTCGACACTTGGATTGTAGATTGCCTTCGTACCGAACCTCATCCGACACATTCCCATTTGGATCGGACGCTAGAGTGGATAGGCCGTGTTAATCCCAGACGGGCAGTGTTGACGCATATGAACCTCCAAACGGATTACGCCACGATAAATGCTCTTTGTCCCGATGGGGTTGAACCTGCCTATGATGGGATGACCCTTAATATACCGTGATTTACCAATTGGTTTTTATCCATAATATACATTATGCGACATTTGTCTTAAGTTGCTTGTTACTTGTTCCGCCGCCCCCGCTTGCAAACATGTCCGGACTATTCTGAAAAAACTCGATATTGAAGACAATTTTAAATACGTTGTTCGAATGGAAAATCACGACACACCACAAAAAACTCCAACACCAATTCAAAACCTACTAGACACAATGGAACAACTCCGGGACCCTAAAACAGGGTGTCCATGGGACATTGAACAAACCCCAGAAACTATTGCCCCCTTCACAATCGAAGAGGCTTATGAAGTCGTCGACGCAATCACATGCAATGATGATGAACAACTCAAAGACGAACTCGGTGACCTCCTTTTTCAGGTCGTCTTTTATGCACAGATGTCCCGCGAAAATGGTGGATTTGACTTTGACGATATTGCTAATGGCATCACAAAAAAAATGCGTAGCAGACATCCACATGTTTTTGGGGCTGCCAAGACTCGTTCCAGCGAGAGACAAACCGCCGCTTGGGAGGCACAAAAGGCGGAGGAACGTAGCGCTCGCGCCGCAAAAACAGGAAGTCCGCCAAGCGCACTGGATGGGATAGCCCTCGCCCTCCCGGCGCTAATGCGGGCACAGAAAATGCAAAAACGCGCATCTCGCGAAGGCTTCGACTGGACAGAACTGATGCCGGTGATCGCAAAAATTCGTGAAGAACTTCATGAAGTAGAAGAAGAGGTTAGGGCTCAGGTTTCTAATACTCGATTAAAGGACGAGATCGGAGATTTGATCTTTGCAAGCGTTAATCTATCTCGCCACCTTGGTGTCGATGCTGAAGATGCGCTCCGAGAAGCAACATCAAAATTCGAACGCCGTTTCCGTTACGTCGAAGCCAGCCTTGGTGATGAGGGAATTTCGCTGTCTGATGCCACCATAGATCAGATGGAGGCAAAATGGTCGGAGGCTAAGATTAAAGAATACCAAATAAACGACTGAACTGTGAATCTCTCAATAATTTGTATTGTTAATCTTGATTGTTTGGCATTAATCGGCAATACGCTGGTAATTCAATTTGTTCTCTCGCAATCGTTCTTTCATAAACTTTGTACTGCCCATCACTATATCTGGGGCAATCTAAGGCTAAACCCGAACTAATAAGTTCGGCTCCGATATCTTGTCCCTGGAAGAAACATTTCCCAACAAGCCTGTCGTAGGTTTTTTCGCCGTTCAATTCGCAGCGTATACGCTTACCCATTATAAGCCGATAAATAAAAGCTTTTGATTGTTTGCCTAAAGCCTCCCCTATTTCTGGTGCCGAGACACCGTTAAGTCGGATTGCAATTGGCCCTATCTCAATAGTATCCCCGTCACGTATTTTAGTGACATGACCTTCAACCACGGTCATGTCTGCCTCCGCTGTGGCCGAGGACACTATCATCACTATACCCAGCGCGACTCCATATCGGTTGCGGAACAATACCCTATCCTTCCCCCCTGCCCTCACAAACCTCACCAGCATTTAAAGTTCCAATCTGGAGAAAATAACGGTTAAAATACGGAAGTAACGTTACACGCCCCGAGAGTAGACGGGTCATTTGGAATCAAACTTCCATACCCCATCCCATTCTTTTGGATCTTCAGCCTTTAGCTTGGTACAACGATCTATATATATTGTTGACAAAAGATCATTTTCGTTAGCTGCGACGGACTTTTTAAAAGAATTAATTGCTTTATCCCAGTCCCCGCTGACAAAGTGCTCCCGCCCCTCTTTGAAATGCCCAACAACCTCCATTAAATTTGGAAATGTATCACTGGTATGGAAATCCAAGACCTCGAATACCCCCACGGGCTCTGTTTTTCCTTTAACAATTACCTCATCAATGTGTCTAACTTGGTAGGTGCCTTTAAGATTTTGGTGTGTGAATTCGCTTATAAGAATTCTCGCGGCATAAGCTTTACACGCGCTTTCTAAGCGGGCTGCCAAATTAACTCCGTCACCGATCATGGTGTAGTCCATTCTCTTTGACGACCCGATGTTTCCTGAAACAACCTTGTCGGTATTCAAACCAATGCCCATATCCACTGGCATTTTACCTTCGGCCTCCCTTTGAATATTCCAGTCTCTTAGCCTTTTGATCATGTTTATCGCTGAACGGACAGCCCGGTCTTCATCGTCCTCGTGAGCGACCGGCACGCCAAATCCCGCCATAATTGCATCACCAATGAATTTATCGACCATACCTTCCTGCTCGGTTATCGCTTCAACCATTATGTCAAAGTATTCATTTAAAAGAGTAACAGTACCCTGGGCACCTAAGGTCTCAGTGATTGTTGTAAAGCCTCGAACGTCAGAAAAAAGCAGTGTCGCGACAGTTTCCTGCCCCCCCATAATATCGTTTCCGTCGCTCATTAATTTATCTGCAATACCCGGATCGATGTATCGAGACATTGTAGATTTCATACGTTTCTCATCGGAGATATCCTCGATCATAACGAGGGTCCCCAAGTGCTCATCAACTTGATCCATCCTGCCATCCGGATCTTGATTACGGAGCGGCAGAAAACTTAAGTTTGCCGATACTGTGTCCCCTGCGGTTCCAACTTGGAATTCCGCATCAAAGATTAGATCGGCATTCCTTGTCGCTTCGCATGTTTTTATTTTTTCGGCGATCACGGAACGACCTTCTGAGAAAAATTCTTCAGCCTTCTTCCCAAGTATTTCAGCCGCTTGGACCTGAAGGATTTTTAAGCCTGCCTTATTACAGGTTATTATGTCACCTGCCGCGTCAATCGTGATAACCGCATTGGACATGCTCGTGAGCATGCTGTGATTATATGCCCGTTCCTTCGAGACATCCTCGAAGAGTTTTGCGTTTTCGAGAGCAATAGAAACTTGTTGAGTAAATGCCTTGAGCCGGGACTCATCCTCTTCCGTGAATCCGCCCCCTTTTTTATTCAATACTTGGGTACAACCAATGCAGTCACCGTCTTTATTGGTAATGGGAACGCACAATATTGAGCTCGTAAAATAACCTGTTTGTCGATCAAAACTTGGATTGAACCGGAGGTCAGCATAGGCGTGCGGTATATTTATCGTCTCGTGAGACTGAAAAACTGCCCCGGCTATACCTACGTCGTTCGGTAGTCGGATCTCGCCAATACCATCACCCATTGCGACACGAGAGAAAAGTTCATTTGTTTTTATATCATTGAGAAAAAGCGTTGCTCTATCGGCATTGAGCATATTTGTTGCCTCTACCATCACCCTCTGAAGAAGCGTCCCGAGCTCTATTTCCGCGGTTACGTCGGATACAACATCAAGGAATTTCATTTCTTTATCGCGGGATTTTTGCATATCCTCGATACCCTGGGCATTCTGCAAGGTAACCGACGCTTGGGCTGCTATTGCTTCGACTATATCGAGATCATCTTTAGTGAAACGCCCTTTGCATTTATTTAGGATTTGAAGGACACCAATCACGTCATTCCGGGCAGTTCTTATTGGCGTGCAGAGTATGCTTTTTGTTACAAAGCCGGTTTGTTCATCTATCCCGGAGTTAAAACGTTCGTCTTCGTATGGTCTATGGACAATCTCCCCGACACCGGATCGGAATACTGAGCCCGCTATTCCGCTAGAATTAAGTAGCCGTATTTCCCTAGTTAACTCACCCTGAGCTACTCTGGAATATAGTTCTCCAGTTATTGGATCATTAAGGAATAAGCTGCCCCTCTCAGCACTTAATTCTCTGGTAGTTATATCTACAAGCTCCCAAAGGATTTCACTCAAGCTATCCTTCCCAGCGATGTTTTGACTTACGGATAAAAGCAAGCCCCGTTTTCGGAGTTGTTTTTGTGCACTTTTCAGATGAAGTCGGAGTTCTTCAGCGGACAGTAGATCTAATTCGTTCTCAGTAATCTTCTCGATACGGTTTACACGAGCCATAAACGTTTACTCCCCCGTCAACATCTCTAATTTTGTTCTCAACAGATAGATGGTCTCTTGTAGCTGTTCCGACTCCTTACGGTTCTCCAGTTTTTGTTTTTGGATTTCATCCTCTGCCGTCGCCTTTTGCATTTCTAACTCTGTACGAAGGTTAAAAGCAGTCTGTTTTAATTGGGAAATTTCGTCGGTTGACCTTTGGACCGCATCCTGAACCGCAGCATTTTTCTCGAACGTTGAGCTTTCAAGTTCTATCCGCAAGCTGGAGATAGTCTCCTTAAGCTGAGTAACTTCATCGGCTGAGTTCTGCACAGCCCGTTGAACAGCCGCATTTTTTTCAAATGACAAACTTTCTAACTCATTCCGAAGCTCTGAAACCATCCGCTTCAACTGCGCAATATCATCGGCATATTTCTGTATAGCCTTTTGCACTGTCGCATCTGTTTCAGATTTTTGGTTTTCTAATTCTGTTCTAAGGGCGCTTATTAACTCATAGCCTTTCCTATTCTCAATATCCATTTGCTGGAATTTAGAATTGTCGATATTAAAACTTTCAGTCCGCTTACGCATTATCCTCCCCAAATACCGAATAAAGACCCGAGAGCAAGCGCAATGTGCGCTTATACCGAGATCGCTTCAACCTCCTTAGACTAGCTGATATATAGGAGGTCTTCGTTATGCGGATGTCAGCGTTAGAGATATCGACCGCGACAAGATAAGAAATGATCTTCTCATGATCACAACGACAAAGATCTTCTAAAGAAAAAAATGTTAGCTACCAATCTTTAATAGCAAATTATCAGGCCTCCCAAAAAATATGCTTATTGGCTGATTAATTCTCCTCGCCCCAGAATTTGACCACCCGCCCCTTTTTATTATCCTCACACGCAACTGGAGGATATTTTTATGGCTAACCGAATTTCGATCACAGCTGATGACGGGCATAAATTTGATGCATGGCACTCGTTCCCAGATGACGAGGCAAAGGGGGGCTTGATTTTCCTTCAAGCTATCTATGGCCTAACTACCCATCTGGGTGATGTTTGCGACTGGTTCGCGCATGATGGCTTTGAGTCTATTGCACCCGCAACCTACGACCGGACCGAACGTAATAAAGTTTTTGCTTATGACGACCATGGCGGGATGCAGTTCCGAGAAAATCTAAAAGAAGATACAGTATTGCTGGATATCGGCGCTTGCGCGGCCCTACTTCGAAGGACAAATAATCGGGTTGCAATTTCGGGGTTTTGTACTGGCGGTACTTGGGCCTGGATCGCAGCTAATCGCCTCGATTTTGACGCGTCGGTGATTTTTTATGGCAGCGATATACACGACAGCCTCGACCAAAAGCCGAATTGCCCGACGTTATTGCACTATGGTGACGCTGATCACGTAGTGCCGTTCGAACTCGTACAAAGAATCTCAGAAAGCTTTTCGGATAGTGAATTTCATGTCTACCCCGGCGCGGGCCATGCCTTTTACAATCCCGAACAAACCAACCATGACGCCGAGGCAGCGAGGCTCGCGCATCGCCGATCGGTAGAATTTCTGGAAAAACACTTCGTTAAAGACGGATGATTGACCGTCACAACCGCATAGTAGCAACCTCCCTAGAAGACCCAATGGGTATACGCTGCGTTGACATATACCAGACCAATGACGGTCGATTTTTTTGGGACGAGTGGCGCCGTGATCCGGAGGACCCATCTGGCTGGCACCCTACCGGGCGTCGTGATGGCCCGTTTGATACCGAGGGAGATGCTATCAATGCAGCAAAAATTATAATTGAATGGATTTCGAACTAAAATTTTTGTCTTTTCTTTGACTCTAATCGAGCGATGAAACTGGTTGCTCCGACGATTATTAAAGCACCAACAACTGTCCAGATATCTGGTATCTCGCCGAAGATCGCGAATCCCAGTGTTGCTGCAAAAATAAGACGGATATACTCCGTCGGACCGATGACGCTGGCTTCGCCAACCGCGAATCCCCTTATAAAACCAATCATTCCGATCGCTGTAAGAAATCCAATCGCAAGTGCCATGAGCCATGAAATTAAGTCTGGCGGCGTCTGCCATAATATTATTGTGGGCGGGAGAAATACCAATATACCTCCCGCTTGATAGTAGAACAATATTCGGTTCGGTGGCTCTGTGGTCGACATGATACGGATCAACACATTGGCAATGGCGAATGTGCAGGCCGCACCTATCGCAATAAAAACTACCGGATCAATGGCTCCTCCTGGACGCACCATGACAATAACGCCGACAAAACCAGCAAACGTCGCCGCCCAACGGCTTCCCCCGACTAATTCACGCAGAAAAATTACCGCAATAATGGTCGTGAAGAGTATACGGGTAAACGCGAGCGCGGTAGCATCCGCGAGCGGGAGGTAAACAACGGAGGTATAGACCCCAACCTGTGCAACACAGGCCAAGATAAGCCGAGCGATATGGATACCCGGTCGGCGTGTCCTAAGCTTCCCCGCTCCCATCTGGAGAAAAAACGGACACATCAGTGCAAAGCCGATTCCGTAGCGGAAAAATGCCATTTGGAAAGGCGAAATCGTTTGTCCCAATGATTTAACGAATAGATCGTTTATAGCGAATGCCATAGTTCCCACAAGCAACCAGAGAATACCGCGAAGATTAGCAGGCAGACGTGTCCATCGGGATGTAATCAATTGGATCAGAAACTAACTTCCGCAATGCTAAAGTCGTCAGAGTGGCTTTGACCGACCGAGTAAATTCATATTAACGCAATCTGCGTTATTGAGGTGGATAGTTCTGAAGCACTTTTTTGTATTGATCAAATTTATTCAGGGGCGAGACCCGATAGACTAAGGTGTTCTGATTGCATGTAATCAAAAGGCGTCGCCCAAATATGAGGGTATTTCATCTCAGTTTTTACGAGAGGGTCTTTTGTTACTCTTCCTGATCCCCCTACAGTCTGTTATGAACAATCCCCGCCCAATTTGGTCGGAGCTTTTTTTAATGGTGCTCCCCTTTTGTCCGACACAACCCGTGATATCAGTAATGTAGGTGTCCTAAGTACTTGCCAAATGCTCTTTGGAACAGGACGCGGCCTATTCATGGTGACCGCACCCGCAGTGGCTTTATTGCCGGGATTTTCACCTCATCTTGCGCTAGCGACGCTTCCTGCGGCAACCGTTGTGATCGGAACAGCCCTGTCCGCATGGATCGCATCGATGATTTCGCGAAAGACGGGCCGACAATTCGGGTTCCTGATTGGGACAGCTTTAGCGGCAGCAAGCGGAATCTTATGTTTTTTTGCCGTGATTTATATGAATTTTTGGCTTTTATCTTTTGGAGGCTTGGTGTTTGGATTCTTTGCGGGCTTTGCGCAGCTATACCGTTTCGCTGCGGCCGACGGTATAGCCGAAAGGTACCGCAGTATAGCAATTTCACTAGTTCTCGCAGGCGGAGTTTTTGCTGGTTTTGCGGGTGCGGGACTCGCCGTATGGGGGGAAAACCTGGTACCCGCCGACTGGTATTCTGGTGAAGTGCGCCAGTTTGGGGGCACTTTCCTTTTCTTAACGGGAACGGCACTGGTCGCCGCGATTGCACTTCTTTTCTTACGGATCCCCAATCTGACAAAAGCACAACTCGAAGGTGAGCAACGCCCGATTTGGGAGATTATGAAACAACCCGTATTTATCGCCGCGGCCGTCTCAGCGACGGTCGGACAATGTGTTATGAATTTCCTGATGACTGCGACACCGATAGCAATGATCTCTATTTGCGGCCACAGTTTCGGTGCAACCGCGAGCGTAATTGCATGGCATACATTCGCCATGTTTGCTCCCGGTTTTATTACCGGTTTTCTGATCCGTAAACTCGGCGAAGTAAAAATTATAATGATCGGCCTAGTTCTTGAAGCTGCCTGTATCGCGGTAGCGCTCTCGGGCATCACCGTTCTAGATTTTTGGCTGTCTATGTTCTTACTTGGTGTCGGCTGGAACTTCACGTTCACCGCCGCGACCAGCTTGATGACAACCGCTTACAAACCTGCTGAACGGGCAAAGACCCAAGGCATGATGAACCAAGTCATCTACACCGTCGTCGCGTGTGGTGCATTATCCTCTGGTGCATTTATTCACTATTTCGGCTGGGACTGGGTGAATATAGGCGCCATACCTCTGCTTATCGTAGCTGCCGCCGTAACGCTATGGTATGTCGCCAGCGAGAAAAAAGCCGCTTTGGCTAATTGACATGCATACCCGGAAAAACGTCGTTTGGCTTGCGTCCCGAACAAAAATGGGGGACCCTCAAAATACCTAAAAGGGTGATTTAAATAACAGGGAGAATAATTATGAATAGATTTTCTATTTCAGCCGTTGCGGCGGTTGCCTTGAGTGGGGTTCTCGCAATCCCTGCTGCACACGCTGCTGAAGTTACACTTAAAGGAATCTCGGGCTGGCCAAAGAGCTTTCCAATGGTTGCAAAGGATTATCTGCCATTCATTGAGGAAGCTAACAAACGTGGTAAGGGGCATTTCAAAATCAAATGGACCGGTGGCTCTGAGCTAGGAAAGCCTGCAGCTCAAGCGAAGGGTTTTAAGTCCGGCATATACGACCTCATGTACACGGCTGCCAGTTATCTGCAGGGGTCCATCCCAGAAGTTGATGCTCTTTCTGCTCAGCAAATCAAGCCTTGGGATGCTCGAAAAAGCGGTGGAATGGCAGTGCTAAATAAAGCTGTGAGCAAACGTTTAAACGGGATCATACTATCGCACACCGCTTCAAGTGTTCAGTTCCAGTTGTATCTGAGAAAGAAACCGGAAATTGGACCTGACGGAGTTGTATCACTCAAGGGCTTCAAAATGCGCTCCGTTCCAATTTACGACGGTTTTCTAAAGGCTCTTGGTGCTACTACAATGACGGTACACGTTCCAGAAATATACGAGGCACTCCAACGTGGCGTCGTCGACGGCTTCCCCTTTCCGAATCTTTGGACCCGTAAGTTTAAATGGAACAAGTTTGTAACCCATACAGTCCACCCATCGTTCTATCAGATCGAGGCCTGCACCTTTATAAGCAATAAGGCGCTCGCAAAACTGAGCCCCGAAGGTAAGAAGATTATGCTCAAGGTAGGGGAAGACTGGGAGAGAATTTCTGCAGGAATTTGGTCCCCACAGGTCGCCCAAGAGAGAGAAGTTTATAAAAAGGGTGGCGCTAAAGAAGTCGTGATGTCAGGTGCTGCAGCGAAGAAATATATTGCGCTGGCAAATGGCACGCCCGTTAAGAGGCTTAAAAATCTGAACTCACCTGAAGCTAAAGAGTTGAGCAAACTCTTCCACGGTCAGTAAATTTAGCCAAATATATTGCCCCCTAACCTTCATAGGTTAGGGGGCCCTTATTAAGCGTTAGCAATATGACCATCTTAACCAATGCTTATAATAAGCTTATATTTGGCTTGGCCGTAATCGGAGGAATACTCCTCGCGGTTATATTCCTGGGAATAATCTGTGACGTTACCCTTCGAACAATAGGTTTCAATTCGCTTCAGTGGTACAGCGCCGTGGCGGAATACAGTCTCTTTTTCTGTACCATGTTTGGCGCACCCTATCTGGTCCGGCATAAAGGTCACGTCGTAGTCGAGTCGTTGAGGCTCGCAATGCCGCTAAAAATTCGCCAGATTTTAGAAAAAATTGTGTATCTTGTATGCATTTTTCTATCCCTTCTCTTCGTTTATTATGGGTTACTTGAGACCATAGAGGCAATCAAAACCGGAGAGCAGGATCTTCGTTCGGTTGACATGCCAAAATGGCTACTAATGGTGCCATTCCCAATTGGGTTCTCGCTCGTTGCAATCGAGTTCACGAGGTACTTGCTTGGTTTTGACAGTTATTACTCTAATAAAGCCAGCTCCGGGGAATCCCTCTAATGGAAATACTCACAGAGTGGTATTCCATTGCTGGCTTTCTAGTCGGAATGATTATCGTATTGATGCTTCTCGGCCTCCCGGTCGCATTCGCATTTCTAACTACGAATATAATTGGCGCAGCCATTTTTATGGGTGACGGCACCCTGACCGGTGGGTTAGATGCGATGCCGCTCATAGTTTCTAATGCGGTGGATTCAGTGGCCATTTTCGCGCTCATTCCAGTACCGTTATTTATCATTATGGGTGAACTATTTTTCCATACGGGTCTCGCCGTTCGTGTTTTTGATGCCTTGGACCGATGCTTCGGTCGCCTCCCGGGGAGGCTTTCGTATATCACAGTGGCAGGTGGAACGATTTTCGCCACCCTTTCTGGCTCTACTATGGCAAATACTGCAATGATGGGCTCGCTTATGGTCCCCGAGATGACGAAACGGGGATACAAAGGCCATATGTCCATGGGCCCGATTTTAGGAACCGGTGGCTTGGCAATGATCATTCCGCCATCAGCCTTGGCCGTCTTGCTTGCAAGTCTAGCAGAGATCGATATTGGCGGGCTCTTGATTGCTGGGGTGATACCCGGCCTTATATTGGCCGTCTTGTATTCAATTCTTATCTACGGACAAGTAAAACTGGACCCAGAGGCGGCCCCTGAATATTCAGTTGAACCATCGCCTCTAAAAGAAATTATCTGGTCGCTCATTGTAAATGTTCTCCCGATGGGCTTTATCGTGTTTTGTGTAATCGGCTTGATAATTTTGGGAGTAGCCACTCCAACTGAAGCAGCCGGTTTCGGGGCCCTCGGTGTTGTCATATTGGGTGTTCTTTTCCGGGTATTGACATGGGAGGTGATTGTAAAGTCGTTCGCAGGGTCCCTACGAGTGACCGCTATGGTTCTGCTCATTATTTTAGCATCAACTACATTCAGCCAGCTTTTGGCATTTACCGGAGCAAGTGCCGGTCTAATCGAATGGGCGACAGAGGTTAAATTGGCTCCCCTTGTCATCCTTCTGATCATGTTTGGGGTGTTACTAATCCTTGGGATGTTCATGGATCAGGTTTCGATGATGCTTTTAACCGTGCCAATCTTCTTCCCACTCGCAGAAACTTTGCAATTTGATCTCGTGTGGTTTGGACTGATAATGCTTTTGGCACTTGAAATTAGTCTCACCACACCACCGTTTGGCTTGCTTTTATTTGTTATGGTAGCGGTTGCCCCCAAGGGAACCACTCTTTGGCAGGTCGCAAAAGCAGCCGCGCCTTATATCGGTTGTGCGCTAATTGTGCTCGTGCTTCTTATTATATTTCC
The DNA here is from genome assembly GCA_002937455.1 of Alphaproteobacteria bacterium MarineAlpha11_Bin1. The sequence goes on along the minus strand of PTJZ01000003.1, from coordinate 26,186 downwards.
CGAGTTGGCACTTTACCTACCTAGTCTTATGAATAGTTAACGTTAGTGTAATGTCCACCCCCCTCGCCTCAGGATCTCCCATTGGCCAATCCCCAGCGCGGCTTATGGCACGAAGAGCAGTGGAGGGTCGCGGCCGTCATGTTGATGATTTCACTATGGCCAGAACGGTTGAAGTAGCTTTCGTACGCAGTCCTTTCGCCCATGCCGATATAGGAGATATAAATACGGCAGCGGCATCTAAGTTACCGGGCGTCGTAGCCATCGTAACGGGTCGGGAAATTGCTAACCACATGACGCCGTGGACCGGCATAATGGACAACCAGCCAGCACTAAAATCTGTTCCTCAGTATGCCTTAGCGGTAGATCGAGCAACCTGGCAGGGAGAACCTGTGATTGCAGTTGTCGCGCAAACCCGCTCCATAGCCGAAGACGCCGCCGACATGGTCGTCATCGACTGGACCGAGAAGCCGGTCGTTGCCGATATGCTCTCCGCGCTCGACCCCACCGCTCCAGTTCTGCACCCGGAATTAGGTGACAACAAGATGTTCGAACGAAGCGTCGAAAAAGGTGATGTAGATACCGCCTTTAATAACGCGGCGTATGTGGTTGAGGGAACGTTTGATTTTGGTCGCCACACTGGTGTGACGCTGGAACCCCGAACTATGGTATCATCATGGGATGCCTCCGAAGGTCAGCTGACCGTCCATTATGGCGGTCAGGCCGTTCACATGATCCAGGTTCTATTTTCAAAACATCTCGGTATTCCTGAGCGAAATATCCGCGTCGTAGCTGGGGATTGCGGTGGCTCTTATGGGATTAAAAGTCATCTTTATGGCGACGAATTTGCTACCGCTGTTCTCTCAATGATGCTCAATCGACCGGTACGCTATCGCGCTGACCGAATCGAGAGTTTTGTCTCGGATATTCATGCTCGTCAGCACCGACTATCTGGTCGAATGGGCGTCGATATACACGGGAAGATCGTTGCCTTTGAATTCGACGACATTACCGCAGCCGGCGCATATTCCGCCTATCCACGCACCAGCTGCGTCGAGGCCAACCAAGTACTAAACATAGCTGGCGGACCGTACAATATCGAAAACTTTCGTGCCAAAACTACTGTTGTTTTTCAGAACATGGTTCCCACGTCTCAATATCGTGCAGTAGGTCATCCGATGGGTATCGTTATCTGCGATAGTCTGTTGGACAAGGCTGCCGCAGCGGTAGGTATGGACCGTATGGAAATTCGGCGGCGTAATCTTATCTCAGACGATGCTTACCCCGCAGCTTCGCCCGCAGGTATTCCATTACACGATCTGTCACATCAAGCATGTCTTGAAAAGCTTGCAGAGGTGATAAATGTCGAAGCGCTTAAAGAGGACCAAACTGCCGCTCGTGAAAGAGGCATTCATCGGGGAATTGGCTACGCCTCTTTTATAAAGGGTACAAACCCAGGCGCTCTGATTTACGGCCCTGCCAAAGTGCCGATTTCAGCACAAGACGGTACCACAATTCGACTGGAGCCAGCGGGCGGGGTTACTGTTCTTACTGGCGTGACAGAGCAAGGCCAAGGAACAGAGACTGCCCTCGCACAGGTGGTTGCATCGGCAATCGGTGTTCGATTTGACGATGTTCGCGTGGTAACCGGCGATACAAATGCGGTTCCCTATGGAGGCGGCACATATGGGTCCCGGGGCGCTGGAATCGGCGGAGAAGCCTCATGGAAGGCCGGGCAGACATTACGTAAGCAAATTTTAGAACTAGCCGGCGTTTTATTGCAGACCGATGCTGACACACTCGATATCCAAGAGAGTATAGTGATCAACGCTGATGACCACGCCGAACGGATCTCATTGGCGGAGCTTGGGAACATAGCCTTCCTCCGATCCTTTGAGTTACCGGACGACTACCATCCGGTTCTAGTTGCGACCGAGAGGTTTCGCGTCAGAGACTATATTTTTACCAATGCCGCTCATGCCGCATATGTCGAGGTCGACCCCGATACAGGCTTTATAAAAGTTTTAAACTATTGGGTCGTGGAGGATTGCGGCCGCGTGATCAACCCGCAGCTTGTCGCGGAGCAACAACGAGGTTCGGTGGTACATGGCCTAGGTGATGCCTTGTATGAGCACTGTATTTACGATGCAGCAGGTCAACTGCAGAACGCTACGATGGCCGACTACCTCGTTCCAATGTCAGGTGAATCGCCAGACATCGTTATCGAACACGTATCTACACCAACATCGAAAACAACTCTTGGAGCAAAAGGTGCAGGTGAGAGCGGCATGGCCGGTGTCCCCCAGTCTATACTTAGCGCTGTTAACGATGCGATCCGGCCGTTTGAGGGTGAGGTATCCGCGGTCCCCATAACGCCGGAAGATGTTTTAAAAGCTACCGGCCGACTATAGAAAACGGCATATAGTCAACGCTCCTGCAACTTACCCTTCGTACGCGCAACCCATACAGCCAGGCAGCTAATTAGAAATACTCCAAACAATCCGATCACGTAAAATGAGGCTTCTAATCCTATGAATTCCGCAAGTGCTCCTATCCCGATTGGGAACAATGCTGCGCCGAGTCTGTTGAAAGAGATACGCAGCGCCGCAACCCTCCCTTGAAGATTCGGCGCCACGGCGCGGGAAGCGATAGAAATCATAAGCGGTAAGTTTAAACCTTGGCCGACCCCCCGCAAACCAATTGCCAAAGACAGCAGAAGAAGCCCTTCCAACATCGGCGTCAACGCGACGCCGACAATCGCTAACCCAACCATCCAAAGAAGCAACCAGTGATCCGCGAAATGCCGGGTAAGAGAACCAATTGTTAGAGCCGATGCTGCCGAGACAAGATTTCCAAAACCGATCAGAAAACCGATCGTAGTCCCATCCAGCCCCAGCTCCTGCCTCAACCAAACGCCATAGAACGACGATTGAACCCCGGATCCCGTCTGACGCATAAACGTTGCCATTATCACTAACGCGATCGCCGATGTTGCTAAGAGCGCTAGCGTATCTCGGTAGTCAGATATTTTGATCATGAGCCCATTATTCGTCCAGACTGGATTTTCATGCGAACCCTCTCTGAAGAAAACATCCTTTTTTTGACGGCGGGGCAGGAAAGCGGCGGCTAAGACACCGCATGTTAACCAACAGCTCAGAAACACGAAGCCGCCAAGGGGTCCGTAAGTTTCCCACATCAGACCAGCTAAAACTGGCCCAAAGAATCCCCCAGTGCGGGCCGATGCGGTCATCCGGCCCGCGTAAACGGGAGCCCCTTTCAGAATCGTTCCGACCGCACTCTGGACGCCGATCCAGTTTGTCGTCTCGGCAAATCCAGTGACAATCTGCAATACCATAGCAGCCCAGATAAACGGAAAGACAGGAAACATGCCTGTGCAAAGCGCACCGATAAGACCCATCCAGATAATCACTTTTCTTGGACCGTATTTATCGAGCATTACCCCGCCGTGGATGGATAACAGCACCGGTAAAATTTGGCGACAAGAAATAATAATACCGATAATTATGGGGGAACCAGTAAGCTCTAAGGCCCAAAGTGGCATCAGCACGTGCATCGTCGGAAATACGTTGCCGGTGAAAAATGCCGTCGCATAAATCGGGGTTTCCAGCCGCCAATTATACCCGGTGCCAGGTCTTTTCACGAATTATCTTTAGGCAAACCATTCATATGTACTGGTTTATCCGATAAACATCAGAATTACACATTCTGATACTGGAAATCCGCATGACCGATAATCCCAAGGGACAGGTTCTGTCCGATATAAAAGTCCTCGATCTCACACGCGCTCGCTCCGGGCCAACCGCCGTTCGACAGCTCGCCGATTGGGGTGCAGACGTTGTAAAAATTGAAACACCAGGCGCCGATGCCGATGCCGATCTTGGCCAGCGCAATGCGCCGGACTTTCAGAACTTACATCGTAATAAGCAGGCGATGACACTGGATCTCAAATCTGATGGAGGAAAAGAAATATTCTATCGCATGGTCAAAGATGCCGATGTTGTAGTTGAGAATATGCGCCCTGGCGTCAAACACCGCCTCGAGGTCGACTATGATACTTTACGTTCGCTTAACCCTCGCGTCGTTTATGCGAGCATCTCCGGATTTGGCCAAGACGGGCCCTATTCTGAAAGGCCCTGCTTAGATCAGATTGCGCAGGGCATGGGCGGTCATATGATGGTCACCGGAGTTCCGGGCGAGGGACCGATGCGGTCCGGCGCCGCAATAAGTGATATGACAGCAGGGATACTATGTGCCAACGGTATTGCGCTAGCGTTACTTGAACGAGAGAAATCCGGCGAAGGGCAGTGGGTTCAAACATCCCTCCTAGAGGCGATGATATTTCTACTCGATTTCCAAGCCGCTCGGTGGCTGATCGACAAAGAGGTGGCCCCGCAACAAGGTAATCATCACCCCACAATAGCTCCTATGGGTGCATTCCGGACACAAGACAGCTTCATCAACATTGCACCCATGCCCAATCACTGGTCGGCATTTTGTCAGACATTAGGAATGGAACGGCTTATTGACGACCCCAAGTATGCAACATTTGATGCCCGTGTTCAGCACCGCGCCGAGCTAATTGTCGAGATCGAAAAATTGACCATCCAAAAGCCTTCAGAATTTTGGATACAGGCACTGAATAAGGCTAGGGTACCATGCGGACCGATCTACACAATGGATGAGGTATTTGCAGACCCGCAGATCGTGCATAGCGGCATCGCCAGTAAGGTAACTTCTCCGATACGAGGTGATATTGAGTTGGTGGGTCAGCCACTTCACTTGAGTCGCACTCCGAATCGACACGATGTGAAGGAGGTGTCCGCGGCTCCTGCTTATGGGGAAAACACGATAGTTTTGTTGAAACGTTATGGATACTCAGACGATGATATCTCCATTCTTAAAAACGAAGGAGTAATATAGCCGAGAAAGACAGCGACTATTCCACAACTATTCCTTTAAGCTTCTGCTTCCTGCCGGTATTGCGGATCAACGTAGCGAGCGCCGGCAGAACGTATATGGCTTATAATATCTGAATCAAACCTTCCCTGTGGTATAGGATCGTCGTCCCAATGACCGTACTCATCAGTGCCCCGAACAAGATAGGCAGTGCGACGACCGATAGTGGATTTCACGTGGGTTGGGATAAAGAATAGAGCGAGACCCACCCGTTCCGTGTCAGTATTATTAGCATCGGACGAATGAAGTATCCGTTCATGATGACAAGAAAACTGACCCTGCCTCAAGGGGAGGTAAACGGCATCACTGTCATTAATACCATGAATAACCTGCCCCCGGGCCAGTAAATTTTTTTCGTCGAAAGTCTCTTCATGCGAGTACGTTGCGCCGATGTGCGAACCTGGGAGTACCTTCATACATCCCATTTCTGGAGTTGAGTCAGTAATTGCCAGCCAAACGGTAACCAATTCGTGAGGTTCTAAACCAAAATACGCTGAATCCTGATGCCAAGAGACATAAGAACCATCCCGCGCTCCCTTTATCCAGAAACGCGACGCAAATGATAAGATGTCGGGACCGATGAGATCTTCTACGACGTCCAGAATCCGGTCATTAAAAGTAAAATCATATGATCGGCGGAAGCAGAGGTGTCCCTTTATTTGGAGTTGACCTGCAGACATTTCATTAGCAATTCGAAATGCGTCAAGGTCTCCCAACATTCCCTCAGCATCCGCAATGTCAATTCCTTCAAGAGGCGCTAGGTAACCCTTGTCCCGATAGAATTCGATCTGATCCGCTGAAAGAAATTTCGTCATCCGTCTCCTCGCATTGTCCTTATGGAAATAGTAGGCAATGTCTATGTAAGAGAAAAGTACTGAAATTGGTTCAATAATTTTTTCGTTTTCTTTTGGAGTACTGTTTTGTGCTTTCACTCTAAATTTGAGATCGTTAGAAAATTCAAGCCCCTTGACAAGGCTTTATCGAAAAATTCGGATCCCGTGGCAAATCAGCCTCCGGGTACAGTGCCGCTGGGTAGTGAACGGACATGTTCATAAATATCTCGGGGTCTACAAAGCCAAATCCTGTCAGCCTCTGGATGGTTGATAATATGTTTCAAAATGTCTCGTAAACCAGAAAGTCGGTACGGCTGGCCAACCACGAACGTGTGCATTGCAAGGCTAAAGATAAGTGGCTGATTTTCGCACTGTCGGATTTGTTCATCAAAATGCGCAGTGACCATCCGGGTAAAGTCGTCGGCCGTGTGACGACGACTAAGTTGCGCTGGGGAGTCATTAATTTCAATGTGATATGGGATGGATAAAATGGAACCGGTTTCCGTCTTCATCCAGAATGCCTGGTCGTCGGCTGACCAGTCCATAATGTACCGGTAACCGTTGGCATGCAGGAGATCCGGTGTATAGCTGCTCTCAGATATCCATGGCCCCATCCATCCACCCGGCCCTTCCCCCTCATGTTCGCGAAAGGCCTCGGTAGCACGCGCTATAAGATCAGCTTCCTCCTCTTTCGGGTATGCCCCCTGCTCTTCGGAATTAGTTACGCCATGGCCAACGAATTCATCACCTCTGTCGCGTATCTTTCTGGGTATCTGTGGAGCATAATCGTAGATTGATGTATTCATCAGATGGCACATCGGCAATCCCATACTGCCGAAAAGTTCGAAAATCCGCCAAATTCCAACGCGCAAACCATAATCTCGCCATGCGTAGTTTCGCACGTCGGGTTGTGTACCCGGATTAGTCGGCGTATGACCCAGACCCTCGCCAAAGCTAAAATGTTCGATATTCAAAGCGAAATAAACGGCTAATCGCTTGCCGTCCGGCCATTCGTAGTCCGGCCGATCAATTATTGGCGAATACTCGTAACGATTATGTTTTTTCAACTCCACCGACCCGGCCTTTCCATCATGCACCTTTAATGATTTTCCCAGCGGAACTGTGTAAGATCAAGAGGAAGGTCATGCGTCACGATGCCCCCTTGAACTACTTACCATGAGATGGGACATTCTTCGGGCATTTAGGGATTAAAAAAAAACTAAAATGAGGAGTTAGCCGTGAAGGCGCCGAAATTTTCATACGTAAGGGCGGAAAGCGTTGGTCATGCGCTTGAGCTGCTTGACCAGCATGGTGACGATGCTCGTATCCTTGCGGGTGGCCAAAGCCTGATGCCAACACTCAATATGCGCTTGTCGCAGCCGGAAATTCTCGTCGACATAAATCGGCTGCAGGAGCTTAAAGGCATTACGCTAGATGGCGATACTGTCACAATCGGTGCTTTGACCCGACATGTCGAAGTTATGAATTCGGAGATCGTTTCTAAACATCTCCCTCTCATTGCGGAGGCAATGCCACACGTCGCTCATGTGGCCATCCGAAACCGAGGAACTATCGGGGGTAGTATCGCTTTATCCGACCCAGCCGCAGAAATGCCGGCCTGCGCTTTAGCTCTCGGGGCCAGCCTCGTTGTCCAGAGCAGTGAGGGAAAACGAGAAATTCCTGCAGAAGAATTTTTTCACGGTCTATATGAAACCGCTCGTGCCGAAAACGAGCTGTTAATCGAAATCCGCTTTCCGATACAGAAAAAAGGTAACGTTTCGGTCTTCATGGAACTAGCTCGTCGCCACGGCGACTTCGCTATTGCTGGGATCTGTGCCTATGGAAAGGTTTCTGGGAATACGATTGATGACATGCGGCTTGTATATTTCGCTAGTGAGGATCGGCCTATGATTGGGGAGAATGCTATTGCGGCGCTCAATGGTAAAACTTGGTCCGAAGATACCAAGGACGCAGTTTCATCTGCTCTTGAAAACGATCTTGATCCAATGGCTAACCTGCACGGTAGCTCTGCGATGAAGATGCACCTGCAAAAAGTTCTGACTGGCCGCGCTATGGATACAGCGATTAGCCGTGCGGGGAACTTTTAATGAGCGAGGAAATGGTGACCGTCAGCATGACGGTTAATGGTGAAGCAGTATCTAAAACTATACCAGTCAGGACCCATTTGGTCGATTTCATCCGGACAGAACTCGGGTTTACGGGCTCGCATCTAGGCTGCGAGCATGGTATCTGCGGCGCATGCTCAGTCCGCGTTGACGGCGACGTCGTACGTGGCTGTCTAATGCTGGCGGCTCAAGCCGAGGGAAGCGAAGTTCTAACTATCGAAGGCATTACCGATACAGGGGAAATTGCAGATCTTCAGAACAAATTCGTTGAACGTAACGCCCTGCAATGCGGCTTTTGTACCCCCGGAATGTTGATGACAGCCGCAGAGTTGCTGGCTCAAAAAACCGCGATGAGCCGAGAGGATATCCGCGAATTTATGTCGGGTAATTACTGCCGTTGCACCGGTTATCATGCCATCGTGGATGCAATAGAAAACATAAATAACGAACGTTTAAAAGGGTAAAAATGGGATTTATTCACCCCTACGAACGCCCCAATTCCTATATCGGCCGCACACTCCCTAGGTCTCGGGCGAAACGGGCAGTCGCCGGCAGGGGGCGTTATACAGACGATATAACGCCACCTCGGACCCTTCACGCAGCGTTCGTTCGCAGCCCCTACGCTCATGCAAAAATTCTGCATATAAACGTAAACGCTGTACATGAATCGCCTGGAGTGAAATTGGTGATGACTGGCGAAGAACTAGCGAAGATGTGTACCGGCCCATGGGTCGGCACACTGACGGTCTTCGAGAATATGAAGGCGGAGCCCCAATATCCAATGGCGGTCGACCGCGTTTGTTGGCATGGCGAACCAGTAGTTATGGTAATTGCAGAAACGCGAGCACAGGCTGAGGATGCGGGGGAGCTTGTCACCGTCGAGTACGAGGAATTACCAGTCGTTATTAATAAGGAAACGGCGCTTGATGTGGGCTCTCCGGTCATTCACCCTAATTTGGGCGATAATAAAGCTTGGGAACACACTCTGGGTTCTGGCGACGTAGATAAGGCTTTTGAGGAGGCCGATCACGTACTTGAAGAGACCTTTTATTTCGGACGTCACACTGCGGTCAGCCTAGAGCCACGTATTGTACTCTCTGAGTACGATCCGGGGACAGAACGGCTTACGATCCATACATCCAGCCAATGCCCACATATGATCGAAACTGTTTTCGCCCAAACGCTCGGAGTTCCGGAACATAACGTTCGGATCGTCGCACCCGATGTCGGTGGCTCGTTCGGGCTGAAGATTCATACATTTGGTGACGAAGTCGCAGCAACCGCTGCATCCATAAAATTGGGCCGCCCTGTAAAATTTGTCGCGGACCGTCTCGAATCATTCGTTTCAGACATTCATGCCCGAGAAAATAGGGTTAAGGCCAAGATAGGTATTATGAACGACGGCACCATGATAGCTGCTGAAATCGACGACCTCTCCGGTGTCGGCGCCTACTCTCAATACCCTCGAACTTCTGTGTTTGAGGCCAATCAAATCCTGAATATTAGCTTTGGGCCGTATAAGCACCCGAACTACCGGGCGAAGGCGACCGTGGTTTATCTCAATGCCGTACCAACCTCACAGTACAGAGCAGTGGGGCATCCTATCGGCATATCGGTCGGCGAGTTCATGATGGATTGGGCCGCCGATATCACTGGGCTTGATCCATTCGAAATTCGTCGCAAGAACGTAATGGAGGATGATTCCTACCCCCGCCAAATAGGGTCCGGCATCCCGATGAAAGACCTGTCGCATCAGGCGTGTCTAGAAAAGCTTTATGGACTAATGAGTTACGAGGATTTAAAGACGGAACAAGCCGAGCTAAGAAAACAAGGTATTTACCGAGGTATTGGCGTCGCGGGCTTTATCAAGGGAACGGCACCAAGTCCTGTGGGTTACTATGGAGCCGGTGGCGCGCGCATCGCAGCTCAAGACGCAACGACTGTGAAGCTAGAACCATCCGGCGGGGTTATCGTGGCACTCGGCGTGACCGACCAAGGTCAAGGTGTTGATACCGTTATGGAACAGATCGCTGCAGCAGCTGTCGGCTGCCAGATAGAACAGGTACGGGCGATCTCAGGAGATACTGACGCCACGCCTTACGGAGGCGGTACTTATGCGTCTAGAGCAACTGCCATCGGCGGCGAGGCTACCTACCAAGCCGCGCTAGATCTTCGGCGAGAAATTCTTCATATGGCGGGGATATTGCTACAATCCGATCCAGAAGAACTCGATATTGTGGATGGTAATGTAGTTACTCTTGGCTCGACCGAGCCTCGTATTCCACTGTCCGAGATAGGACGGATCGGTCACTTTCAATTAGGTCAACTACCAAACGACTATCAGCCTGTCTTGTCGCATACACGCCGCTACCGACTGCAGGATTCCCCTTACATCTATACCAACGGTATCCACGGCGCTTATATAGAGGTTGACATTGATACTGGATGGATAAATCACCTAAATCACTGGGTAGTCGAAGATTGTGGTCGCATTATTAATGAACAGCTTGCCGACGAGCAGATTCGGGGCGGCTGCGTGCAAGGACTTGGCGGGGCTTTGTACGAACACTGCATATACGATGATTTCGGCCAGCTTCAAAACGGCACGATGGTTGACTATGTCACGCCAATGATGTCGGAAATGCCCGATATCACAGTTGGCCACGTCCAGACGCCGACCAGCGAATCTGAGCTTGGAGCAAAGGGTGCGGGCGAATCAGGAACGGGCGCAGCGCCTGGCGTGATGATGAATGCGGTCAATAACGCCATCAAACCGTTAACCGACGGTCGGGTTACCGAACAACCGATCTCGCCTGAGGTAATACTCAAGGCACTTGGTAAACTCTAATATAAATTATTGCGGTTAAACTCATGGAGATGAACGCCGCGGATGGTCAATTTCTCGGTATGCTCGGGATTAACGCTTGGGTATTCACCGCACTGTCTTTCGGTGCCTTAATCGCAGCATTCATAGCTTCGGTTTCAGGAACAGCAGGAGGACTGGCTCTGCTGGCCTTCATGGCATTTGTATTTCCGCCGGCCCTGCTAATACCAATACATACAATTGTTCAGCTTGGAGCCGCCGCTAGCCTCGGTATCTCTCGGTGGAAATACATGATGTGGGATACAGTAGCACCGTTTCTGATCGGCACAATCGTGGGGGCCGCCGTTGGCGGTCAGATATTCATAAATCTACCAGAGAACGTCCTTCTCCTGACCTTGGCGATAAGTATTTTAATCCTTTTATGGGTGCCTAGTCTTGCAAGGTTCGGACCGGAACGAGGCCGCTTTCTATTCGTCGGATTTATAGTCACGTTCCTCGGTGTATTTATCAGTGCCACCGGGACATTGCTGGCTACTTTTACGGCTGCCAAAGCACAAGATCGGCGTAACCACATCGCTATGGTCGGAATACTAATGTCGATCGTTCATATAGCTAAACTGACTACATTCGGATTACTTGGTGTCAGTTTCGGCTCCTATGTACCCCTCATTATATCGATGATAGCTGCCTCATTCCTTGGAACTTGGATAGGTAAAGGCGTTATGGATCGTATATCGGAAAGGGCTTTTCGTACGGGATTTCAAGTTATCTTAACCGCAATGTCGGCTCGGCTAATTTGGATAGCAATCTCCGACCTGTAATATGGCGCCGGCTTCCTTCTGCGTAAATAAAGTCGTTTAAAGGGTCTTTGACTTTCCACTAATGATATTACCTCATTATTTAATTTCATATTTCATATTAACTTACTGTATTATCGAGGTTTTTCTTATTTTCGATATTAATTTTCAGAGTGAGATTTAATGTTCTGGATTCCTCTCTCTCTTGATGGAATTCGTTAAATCAGCGCCTCCAGTTCACCAATGCGACGCCTAACAGCATCAAGCCTATCGAAATCCAAACGATCAGCGAGTGGCTTTCGTTGAACAGAAGCAAACCAAATGCCACGCCGAAACCCACAGACAGAAAGTTAGCCTGCGTCATATAGGTGGGTCCAGCTATACGGATAAGTTCAAAGATAGCGTAAAAATTTATCGCAGCGAGCACGGAATGGGCGACAAGAGCTATTTCTCCTCGTGACAGCGGCCATCCGAGCAGCTGAAATTCGCCCAATGCGATTGCAAGAGGAAACGCAAATATAGATGCGGCGAGCAACGTTCCACTCGACAACGTCAAAGAATCAACTTTCGCTGGCCGCGATTTTTCCGATAACGCAGTATAAGCAACAGCATGAAGGAGTGGTGCACCAAATCCAATTAATACCCACACGGCCAGCGAGCGATCAGGTAAACTGGATTCGGGTGCGACAATCAGAATCGCACCCAAAAATCCTAATACGATGCCTCCGGTCCGGAGCCAGAAAAACTTTTCTATTCTTGTAATCAAGCTTATGAGGTAGGTGAAAATCGGAACGAAACTCATAATTACCGCCATGAGACCTATGGGTAATTTACCCTGGACGGTGTAAAGGATCATGTTAGCAAGCGTGAATCTGACTAACCCGAGTCGTAGGTAATATCGCCAATGCGTTCTTGCATACCTCGGCCTCATACCACGGATATTGGCGGCAACAAACAGCCAAAACCCACTTAGGAGTGTAAACCAGAACAGATAGTTGACTGGACGAACACCGTCCGTGACCGCGATCTTGATCAATACGAAAAATCCGCCCCAAAGACCGCCGATCAGAAATAGTAAAGCCAAGCGCAATAGCAACGATCGCCGTGAAGGTAATGATGATGGACCAAATCTCATTTACGAGATGTAACATCGAGAGACACTCTTCAGAAGAATCATAAAATTAATAAACGTCATCTACTCTTTATTCCTAGCTCAGTGAGATGCTGTAAAAGATCTTTATTGCATGGGAAAACTAAAGCCAGTTCTGTATTACACAACACGGTGCTTCAGATCGTTTGAGATATAATGAACAAAAAACTTTTTAAATGTCGCAGGAGATAACGCATGGCAAGGGGTATTATCGATAAAGACGGTCTTAACTCACCAGACGTTTCAAGACTGCGCGAAACGCAGACGCCGGGCGATATCCCTTTCAGTATAAATAAAATCGGGCACGTCGTTTTGATGGTGCAAGACCTCGAGAAATCAGTGGAATTTTACGCAAAGGTGCTGGGTTTTAGGGTGTCCGACGTTTATCCCGCATCGATGGTTCCCGGCCGTATGGTCTTTATGCGTTGCAGCAATGATCACCATGGTGTTGCGCTGGTCGGAGGAGCTTTGAAGGCCGGTAACAGTTATGAATTGAACCATATGGCATTTGAAGTCTCTACCATCGATGAGGTGTTCCGGGCGCGCGACCATCTCGAAGCCCATGAAATAAAAATCTCCTACTTGGGCCGCCGACGTGCCGGCTGCCAAGTTGCGGTAGAATTTTTCGATCCAGATAACCACATGCTCGAAATTTATTGGGGAATTGATCAGATCGGTATCAATGGGCAGTCACGCCCGCCAGACGAATGGCATGAGGAAATGTCACTGGAAAGTGCAGTTGACAACCCGCCACCCGGACAAGATACCACCATGAAATATCCAAATCTCCGAAGAGACTAACTCCTAACGCCTCAAGGGTGCGCGGCTCTCACTATTGTTGCCGTCAGCCATTTTCCTAAGAAGCCGCATAAAGTGCGCCTGTTCTGTTGGTGTCAACGGAGCCAGCATCCGATCTTGGGCAATTTCAGCCGCCGGAAGAACGTCACGGATTAGTCGCATGCCCCTCTTGGTAATCGAAACCGGTTTTGAACGGCGATCCCTCTTCGAAATGCTTCGTTCAACCAAGCCCCTTTCTTCCAACTTTCGGACTACAACGCTAGTCGTAGTTCGGTCAAGCGCCAGCGCACCTCCTAGACCAACCTGATCGTCGGGCCCCTGCCGGTTTAACTCTATAAGCAATGCGAACTGCAGAGGGGTGATGTCCCAGGGACGGCACTCATCGAGGAAAACCGAAACAGCAATTTGCTGGCACCTACGCATTAGATGACCGGGAGCCTGACATAGATCGTTCAGGATGCCTGTATTACCAACTTCTACCATCAGGCTGCCATTTGAGCTTCGTTATGACCATACAGCCATTTGAGCTGATAGTAGTAATCATCGGCCGTCATGCTACCCATGATTTCGTTCCTAAGCTTCCTATGAACGCCGTCGACGTGAAACCAGTTATCACCAAGCTGCCGCGAACCGATTTGAATACGAGCCGTGCGAACAACGCGACGTTCTTGATAGATGGCTAGCGCAGCGTCCAGATCGTCTGCGTTTCGCTCAATTGTGCGCGATAAGCAAACACCGTCTTCAAGAGCCATGCAGGCACCCTGCGCATAATATTGCAGGGTTGGATGTGCTGCATCTCCCAGAAGCACGGCACGACCGTCAATCCAATTTTCGACCGGTGCACGGTCGCACAAAACCCAAACCCTCCAGTCTTCGCTGAGGTCGATAAGCCTGCGCGGGGTATCATGTATATGATCGAAGTTCGCATGCACCTCAGCTCGGGACAGTGGCTCACCAGCTAACACTTCGGTTGCATCGTTGGCCTTAGTGATCACAAGGTTAAATACCTTCCAACCCGATAACGGATAATGCACTAGGTGACAATTTGGTCCCATCCATAGGGTCGCTGCATTCCAGCGCAGATCTTCCGGCATCGCGTCAACTGGTATCACTGCTCGGTATGTCGAGTGCCCCGAAACGCGCGGCGCCCCATCGCCGACTACCTTCGCCCTTATGGCGGAATGAAGGCCATCAGCACCAACCAAAAGATCACCGGTCACGCTATCGCCCGATGCGAGATGCGCCGTAGCACTGGTGCCATCCTGATCGTAGCCAATAACTTCCGAATTTACGCACAGCTCTATCAGCGTGTTTTCTTTGCACGCCTTAACCATCTCCTTATGCAGGTCGGCCCGGTGGACGACAGCATATGGATTCCCAAACCTTGCCCGAAACTCATCGTCGAGAGGAATATGATTGACCTCTTCACCCGTAATTGCATCCATAAAACGTAGCTTCTCGACGTATACCGCTTGTTTCCGCGCGCCTGAGCCAACACCCAGATAATCGAAAGAATGAAAAGCGTTAGGTCCAAGCTGAATACCAGCGCCAATTTCCCCTAGTTGCGGCGCCTTTTCGAGAACAGTAACCGATTTACCGACTTTGGCTAAGCCCAATGCTGCGGCCAAACCTCCAAGGCCTCCCCCCGCGATCACAACTTTAGTCGGCTCCATTTTTTAACCCTTCATAAGAAAATATACTCAGTAGTATGCTCACAATACTGAGTATTGCAACGTCAACTATCTAAAATTGGACGACCTAACGGTCCAAATACCACAAAGAAGCGCTAAAATCTTTTATCTGAAAGAAAAACAGATATTAAACGCTTACGCACACAATTTATTATGTATCGACCCTCGCGGATTAATCCGTCCCACGTAAAGCAAGATCACGAAGTTCGGAACGCAAAATCTTTCCGTTCACTGTCTTGGGTAATCCAGCATCAAACGAAACCACCCGCGGATACATGTACGGTGCAGCGTTTAATTTCACAAAATTCTGCAACTCAACGATCAAATCTCCGCCAGGATTGTAGTCCGGATGGGTTACTATATGGGCTTTTACAACCATGCCGCGTTTGCCGGTGGGGTCGGGCGCTGGAACACAAGCACATTCGACCACCGCATCGTGCTGTAAAAGAACGCTCTCAACTTGGACTGGCGATATATTGTAGCCGGCTGAAATAATCATCTCATCTGCCCTGGCTACATAATGAAAATCACCACCCTCGTCGCGCCAGACAATATCTTGATAAACATTCCAACCATTTCTGATGATTTTTTCTTGATGTTCAGGTTTATTCCAGTAAACGCTGCCGGTTGGACCTTTCATGGCAAACAATCCATGTTCACCGTCGGGCATTACTTCAAAGGTATCAGGATCTAGTACAGCGACCTCGTACCCAGGAACGGCATGTCCTATTGTTGCCTTGTTCGGTAATTCGTTGGGACTAGTCGAGGTAACAAAGCAATGTAGTGATTCAGTTGTACCTAGAAATTGCTCGAGAGGAACACCTGTCACCTCATCCCAGAGCCGCTCAACTTCCTCCGTCAGAGGCTCTCCGCCCGTCATTGGGTGTACGATTGAAGATATATCCGCGCCGGTTTCTCGGATTAGATGCGCCAGCCGATTATAGTAAGAGACAACACCTGCGAAGATTGTGACGTTGTATTGTTGGATTTGTTCAAGCGCTATTTCGGGCGATTTGTCAGGTTCAAGAACCGCCGCATGGCCCAGACGAAGTGGGAAATAAACAAACATCCCAAAGCCTAACGCAAATGCAATAGATGGAGGGCCACTCAAAACATCATTAGGTTCCGGTGCAATGCAATGCCGCCAATAAGTGTCACATATCGCGAGCATATCTCGATGACAATGAATCGCTCCTTTCGGCGCTCCTGTACTGCCAG
The DNA here is from genome assembly GCA_002937455.1 of Alphaproteobacteria bacterium MarineAlpha11_Bin1. The sequence goes on along the minus strand of PTJZ01000003.1, from coordinate 9,775 downwards.
AAGTATAGAGAAACAGGCATAGTTCTTCTGCATCCATGTCTGCGAACTCAGGCAAAACACGCTCTTCAGGCATAAATTCCTGTAATCCCCTACAACGACCTTCCGGATCAACGTTTAAGGCCATCACTTTAGTAGCTCCGTCACGACTGTCAGCGACAGGTAGGGCTTCCTGAAGCAAATTTGGTGTCGAAATCAGTAGCCGAGCGTCTGCGTCGTTTGCTCGATAGACCAGGTCATCTGCTCTGAGCTGCACATAAGTAGGCATTGCAACCGCACCAATCGCCTGCACTGCTAGAAGCGTGATCACTAAATCAATTGTGTCAGGAATTCTCAGGATGACAACGTCACCTCGACCAACGCCAGCTGAAACCAGAGCCACCATTGTCTTTCCCACAGACGTCTCCAATTGCTCAAACGTGTACTCAAAGCCATTGCAATAGTATACTACGCGATCCATCCACCCGTTCTCCCGCGCATGTTCAAAGACGGTTTTGACCGCATTTAGACGTTCTGGGTAAACCAGCTCCGGCAAATCAAAGTGGAGTTCCGGGGATGCTCCTTCTGGAGCAAGGTCAATGTATTTACGTTTGCCGGACATATCAGCGATGTAATAAAGGCAAAACCTGATCAGCGATTTTCTTCATCTGTCCAAATTGATCTGGATCACCAATCACCAATTGAAAATGGGTGACGCCAATACCGATAAACTCGTTCAGTCTCGAGGCAATATTCTCAGGCGGTCCAGCAACCGCCCAGCGGTCTACAACATCGTCTCTTATCGGCGGCCCATGAAAATCCTCAAGATGGCTGTGAACAGATTCCCAGCCCTCGCGGGGACTGTCTTTTACGCAGCTAAAACAGTTGAAAGCGCGCCCATATTTCCGCCCGTTGCCCTTTTCAGCCGCCAATTTCTCAATGGTCGCGTAGTGATTAGCATATTCTTCCGGCGTTACGTGAGGCGTAATCCATCCATCGCCGTAATCAACTACTCGGCTTAATTTTCCAGGTAGATACTTGCCGGCATTATGTTCCTTCCAGCCATGATGGACAGGCCCACCGGGCTGCGTTGGAAAATAGATACCAGATCCCACAAGAACTGGTGGCACCTCCATCGGGCGTGCAGAACCTAGTGTGATTTCGTTAAAGTTGAAATAGTCACCTCTGTAGGTAACCTTGTCCTCAGACCATAGGCGGCGCATGATGTCGAGACATTCATCAAACACCTTCCCTCTTTTTTTGTAGAGCTCCGCCGGATTAAGGGTCGTATCATGCTTCAGACACGCAAGTCCTTCGAATTCTCGTTTGATCAGCGTTGGCGTGCCGGCGCCCATACCTACCCCCATAATTGCGCGCCCTTCAGAGATTTCATATAACGTACCCCATTGCTGGGCCGTCATTACGGGGTTGCGGACCTGAGGTGTTAGAATACCTGTACATAGGTTTATTTTTCTCGTTTTTCCGGCTACCGCTGTTAGTGCATTGATCGGACAAAATGATGCTGTCGTACGCCGGCCCATCATCGCATCATGCACCCAGACACCGTCAAAGCCCATTGCTTCCGCCTCAACGCCTGCCTTAATCAGATCATGTATCGAATAGGTCTTACCGGTAATTCCCTGAACATTATTGATCGATACCCCTACCATGATTTCTTCACTCAACGGCATCCTTACCTCTTCCTCTCAAGTGCATTAAGTTTGTGGTAAATAATCGCATCCTCGCTTACTCCCGACAAGGGCAGCACTTGTTAGCTGAAGGCGAAGCATGCACGATACCAGCGGAAACAAACCGGAAGGACAAAGAATGACGGTACAACATATCGTAATGCTCGGATTTAATGATGGTGTTGACAAAGAAACAAAAAAACATGCATTAGCCGCCGTCAACGCACTAAAAGGAAAGATCGATGGGATAGAGAGGATCGAGTGCGGGGAGGATTTTTCAGGACGTGCTGGTGATATCACCCACGCTTTCATTGTTACGATGCGAGACAGAGATACGCTCACGGCGTACGGACCACATCCAGCGCACAAGGAAGTACAGGAAATCTTGCACCCAGTCGTTAAAACCCTCTTGGTAGTTGATTTCGAACCGTCGTAATTTAGCTTACGGGGCGACATGCCAACCACCGAGGAAACTTGGATCTGAGTAGCCACTTCGGTCGGACAATGGGGTCGGTCTCAGCTGCCCGACCGTTCTATGCTAATTTCACTCTGAGCCCGGGCCATGATCCTTAAAACCCGCAACTTCCAGGACAAATTTTCCGTTTCATGATCAAAGAAGAAATCACCGAACCTTCATCTCACGACACCCGGTCTTATGCTGCGCTTCGCTATCCAGCCTCGCGCAAATACCTATTGGGCGCAGCGTTAGCGATGATGGCCGATAGCGTAGAACACGTTATCAGCTATTGGATCATCTTTAATGTATTTGAGTCCCCCTCCCTAGCCGGCTTCGCCGTAATAGCGCATTGGTTGCCATTTCTTCTTGGGTCTTTGTGGGCGGGTGCTTTGGCAGACCGATACGATCCGCGGCGTATCATCCAAGCCGGCATGATCCTGTTTATGATAGTATCGCTTGGTTGGGGTATACTATTCGCTACGGATAGCCTCGAGAAATGGCATGCCGTAATCCTACTCATTGTTCACGGTTTTGCGGGAGTGCTGTGGGCACCGGCAGGTCAGGTGCTGGTCCACGACGTGGTCGGCAACCGACAGCTACAAAGTGCGATCCGACTTCTCGCAACATCTCGGACCCTAGGACTTCTCTTAGGTCCTGCGGTCGGTGGTGCTATGATAATCACCGTCGGCCCGACAGTCGGCATTTTCATCAACGTTCTCATATATCTCCCATTGACCCTTTGGCTATTTAAAAATCCGAAAGAAATTAATACAGATAGAGAAGTTTCCGCTGCCGCCATGTCAAGTTTTCGAGACATGTTCGAAACATTACGAAAAATTTCGGGGATTCCGGTTGTATTTTCGATGACCTTTCTGGCCGGCCTCGCTGCCTTCTTTGTAGGCAACGCACACGAACCCCAAATGCCAGAATTTGCTCGAAACCTCGGGTACGGCGGCGAAGGTCTATATTATAGCTTGCTGCTGGCAGCCAACGCTATCGGCGCCATGACGGCGGGTATTATCCTCGAAGCCGGCAGCATGTTGCCTGCCAAAACGCGTACCTCATTCATATTAGGTGGTCTTTGGGCGTTCGCGATACTTTGCTTCGCAATTTCTGAAAATTTTATTCTCGCTTTTGCTCTTCTGATATGTGCCGGCTTCCTTGATCTTTCATTCAATTCGATGACACGAACGCTCGCCCAACTTCATTCCCCCCCGGAAATACGTGGTCGTGCAATTGGTCTTTTCAATGTCGGCAGTCTGGGATTTCGCACTTTCAGCGGGTTTACCATCGGTTTCGGTGGCGGACTAATCGGTATTCATTGGTCGCTTTGTTTAAGCGCCTTCGTTCTTCTCTTTTCCATGGTTACGCTATTCCTCTGGGCGCGACCCAAAGGTGTTATGGAAAAAGCGTGAGACGAACGTGATAGATAGAAATTTAGCCAGAAGTGCATGCTCTCACAGAAGGAAGCATCCGAAATGGTAAGATAATCGGGAAATCCCTTGATATTAACTATTGAACAGAAAAATTAAGAGCTCGGGAGAAGTCCAGATCCGAGAAGTGCCAGCCCCTATTCACGCGCTGCTGAAATGACATCGAGAATGTGTTCCGGCGTGAAAGGTTGCTTAGTTACCTGGGCGCCAAGTGGTCGAAGTGCATCATTCACAGCACACCAAAGAGCAGCGATTGCGCCTATCGTCCCACTCTCTCCAATCCCATTAGCCCCAAGTTCTGTATTACTGAGCGGCGTTTCAACATGGGCAATTTTTATGTCAGGCATTTCGCCGGACATAGGCAAGAGATAGTCTGCCAATGTCGCATTCAGAAGTTGCCCCGTTTCGTCGTATTGACTGTGCTCGAAAAGGGTGTTCCCGATCCCTTGAATTACGCCTCCGCGTATCTGCTCATCGACCATCAACGGATTAACCACACGACCGCAATCATCGGCGACCCACCAACCAAGAAGCTTAATAAAACCTGTGTCGATATCGACCTCGATATGCGCTCCTTGGACACCATTTGCAATGTAATAAGGGCTATCCGGGACATGATGACGGGTGACCATAAGCTCAGGTTGACTCCCGCTGGGCAGAGTATCTTGTCGGAAGTACCCAACTTTTGCGAGCTCAGCCAGATCCATACGTGCATCACCGGACGCAACGTCACGAATCTCACCCCTCTCCAGGGTAAGAGAATCCGCCGACGTCTGCAATATAGAAGCTGCGAGATCGAGAATATTCTCTTTCAAAGCCTTTCCCGCCTGCAACGCCGCCTCGCCACCCATCGCCATCCCTCGAGAAGCCCAAGCGCCGCCGCCGTAAGGGGTTGTCGCACTATCGCCAGAGATAACATCGATGGAATCCATACCAATACCGAGCTGATCGCCCACAATCTGTGCGATCCCGGTCAGGGTGCCCTGACCTTGATCAGTTGCGCTAGTCATAACCCGAACAACCCCGGACGGCTCCAGTTTTACTGTACAACCATCCTGAGTAGATACTCGCGCACCCGACGGTCCGTAATACACAGGTCCAAATGCAGCAGCCTCGACGAACGTTGCCACGCCAACGCCCCGCCAAATATTCCTTTTTCGGCCTTGGGCTTGATCAGCCCTCAAATCGGCGTAATTCATGATTCCGATACAAGCGTCGAGACACCTATGAAGCGACATAAACTTCGCCGCATAACCACCTACGCTTGTTAGAGGGTAATCCTCATCCTTGTGATAATTTAAACGACGAAACTCAACTGGATCTATTTCTGCTTTCGCGGCGGCTTGATCGACTAGCACTTCAGTGACCGCGCAACCCACTGGAACACCAACACCACGGAACATGCCCACAATGCCTTTATTGACATAAGCAACCCGGGTGCGGGCATGGTAATCTGTCAGAGCATAGGGAGCGGCAGCACAAGCGATTGCCATCATCCCCTCTGCTAAACCGAAACGGATATAAGCTGTGTAGGGCCCAACAGATAGCGCATTCTCAAAGTCCATCGACGTGATTTTACCATCGGCATTAACTCCCATCTTGGCAGTCCCAAGGTGATCGCGTGTTTGGCAGTCGGCAACGAAAGACTCTAGCCGGTCAGCAGTAAATTTCACGGGTTTCCCCAGAATTTTGGCGATAGCAGCAACGGCAAGCTCTTCACCGTGGACATTTATCTTAAGCCCAAAACCACCACCAATGTCCGGTGTAATCACCCGTACCTTATGTTCTGGTATGTCGAGATGACGGGAGAAGACATCCTGCATCTGATAGGGTGATTGGTGAGAATGATGCACCGTCAAACGTTCTTCAACGGTGTCCCAGTACGCAAGAATGGCGCGTCCTTCAAGCGTAACTGCAGTATGCCGGCCAAACTCGAATTCATGCTCCACCGTAAATTTAGCCGTCTCAAAGGCCGAGGCGGCGTCACCAGTAATCACTGTGTGTTCAAAACATTGATTATCGCCCAGTTCTGGGTGGATTGGCGGAGATGATTGATCAAGCGCCTCCATAATATCCATGACTACGGGAAGTTCTTCGTAGGAAACGATTACTTGATCTGCCGCGTCCTCCGCCTGTGCTCGGGAGGCGGCGACAATCGCCGCTATCGGCTCTCCCTGATAGCAGACGTGATCAATGGCCAATGCGTGTTGCGGTGCTGATTTATGCCCAGGTCTGTGGGCAGCAATGGCGATCATTGGTTTGCAAATTTTCGAAACTTCGCTACCCGTGATCACACGAGTGACACCAGGAGCACTCTCCGCCGCGGACGCGTCTATATCGATGATCCTTGCGTGGCCGTAAGCACTTCGAACAAATGCAATATAGAGCATATGGGGAAGAGAAATGTCGTCGGTATATTGTCCTCGCCCATGGATCAGCCGCTTCACGTTTTGGCGAGTTACCGCTCCGCCAACCAGCGTGGTTTTAGGCCGGCCTACCTCAACTGTCACATCCCTACCCTTTTCTTCAGAGTTTCTTCTACTGCATCAATAATTGCCTGATAACCAGTGCATCGACAAAGGTTACCCGATAAGTGATTGCGGATGGCCTCACGTTCGGGTCTACCGCCGGCAGAGAGAAGTTCAGCTGCAGTGATGACCATCCCCGGGGTGCAATAACCGCACTGCGCGGCGTTACGTAGCTCAAATTCTGCCTGCAGGTCAGCGACTTCTCCGCTATCGGAGAGGCCCTCGATAGTCACCACGTCCGCCCCATCGGCCTGCACCGCCAGCATTAAACAACCGCGTATCGCTGCACCGTTAACACGTACCGTGCACGCGCCACATACCCCATGCTCGCACGCGAGATGCGAACCAGTTAGACTGAGATCAAGTCGAAGAAAATCAACAAGGTGTCGCCTCACGGGCACTGTTCTCTCAAGGAGAGTCCCATTAACAGTTAGTGTTATTTTGGCGGTTTCCTCAGACATACCCCTATCATCGCATCTCGGGTCCAAGAGGAAAAGGTTGTGCCTCTATTCCTCTCTTATAGTATTACGCATAGAAGAAAGCTGCAGCGATTGGGGCGACCATAAGATCAGGATGGGTAAACAATCTATAAATAGAGTGCCGTTAATAGAATTAGAGAGGAAAACCCGTGCCATTTACCAGTTCTATCAACACCATGTTCGAACTTGATGGGCGACTAGCTGCAGATACCGTTGATATTGGAAGGCTCAACCTTTGTCGCATTCTACTGATGAATGATGTCCGTTATGCTTGGCTAATTTTAGTCCCTACTATACCGGAGCTAAATGAGATCACAGATCTCCGCCGTGACGACCGGATCCAGTTATCCGACGAGACAAACATTGCCGCTAACATACTCAAAATTCTCTATAATCCATTGAAGATTAATATTGGGGTCCTGGGCAATATTGTCCGCCAGCTTCACATACATGTGGTTGGGCGCTCGGAGTGCGACCCCGCTTGGCCTGGCCCAGTTTGGGGGCATAGCCCGCCGGAGCCGTACTCAAAAGATGCACTTGAAATGCGCGTCCGTGAAGTCCGGAAACACCTTGATCATGGAAATGATTGATCCCCGCCGACCCGCAGAGTGTTTTCTGATTACAAACATAACTCCGAGGCATCTTAGTCCTCGAGAAATTTTCGAGCATCTTGCGTCGCGCCAATGTCTAACGACCCATCCGAGTGAAACTTTACACGGTAAACCTTCTCCGCACATTTCCGCGATATATAACCTGCCCTTAAATCAGCGTTTACAGCTTCCATCTCACGGTCTACAGCTTGCCCGAACCCCCCCCCACCTCCGGTCTTTAACCTAAATCTATCACCCTTCGAAAGCGGAAAAGTGCCTTTCAGTACCCGCCGAATCTCGCCATCCGCCTGTTCAACAAATGATTCACCAGGAGCACCTTCGCTACCGCCATTCGTTCCCCACGGAGGACATTCGGTCCTGTCAATCTGAATGCTTACCTGGCAATCAGTAAGTGCGCGGACAACCTTCTCAGTACCGAGACCACCTCTCCTCTCCCCATCACCTCCTGAATCCGCCCTTAAGCCAATTGACTCGATTAACAGAGGATTGAGAGATTCTTGAACCTCGACCGGAACATCCAGGGTATCGCCGTGGGCCATCGTTTTAAATGGACCAGAACCGTCCGCATGTTCAGTTGCGCCCCATCCGCCGTGCCCAGTGTCCAACTGCTGAAAGAGGCTCCCGGTTTGGGGGTCATTCCCGAAGAACCAGTGGGCGGAAAAGGATGCATGGTGACCACCGGCAACTGCTCTCGGCGAAGCCTTCCCTACCGCGCGAATGATTGTATCGATTACCGTCGGTAAAGTAGCACTATAAAGTCCCATCGGCGCCGTTGGCCCCGCGCTCAGAAACGTCCCATCGGGGATGATGATCTCAAGTGGCCTAAAACACCCTTCATTTGCGGGCTCCTCTGGCGCAGTCAACATCTTAAACGCTATACGCGCCGCCGGATAAGCGCCGCCAAACACGCCTGAATTAAGTGGCCCTCTCAATTCCCCGCCGAGACCAGAGAAATCTATGGTCATTGCATCATCTTTTATACGAACGTCAATATTGACAGGAACCGGGTCACCAGCCCCGCCACCGTCATCATCCAGAAAAGAGGAGGCTTGCCAGACGCCATCGGGGAGAGCACGAACTGCCTCGCGGGCTACGGTTTCGGACTGATCCCATATCAATCCTATAGCCGAGCGAACAATTTCGACACTGTAACGAACTATTAGAGCTTCAACCTTATCACGACCGGAAACAGTTCCTGCCAGTTGCGCGTCAAGGTCTCCGAGTACCATTTCCGGGAACCGAGTATTATATTGAACAATACGATAAAGTTCTTCATTCCGAATGCCTCGATTCCAAAGCTTAACAGTCCGATATTGGATACCCTCCTGGAAAATATCAGTTGTGTCCGTAGCGCTGCATGACCCAACGGCGCCGCCGCCGATATCAATCCAATGAACAAGCACGCACATGAAACCAAACAAATCTGATTTATCAGGCCCCACGTGGATCGGAGTGTACATGACTACGTTATTGAGATGCTGACCAAGCGTTCCAGCATGATTGGATATAATGACATCTCCCGGATAAATATCATCTGTTCCATATATCTCCAGCCCATCCCGAACCGCATTACCGAGCGCATTGGCAACAAATATTGGGATTGATCCATCCCCTTGCGAAATCAAACGACCTTCTGGATCAACGACCCCAGTTGCAAAATCCTTATACTCGTAAACAAGAGGACTGAATGCCGTCCGAGTGATATTCGCATCGATTTCATTGGGAATCGCTATCAGCCCTCGGCGAATTATTTCCAGTGTAATGGGATCAACAGCGGAATGTGTTTCTTTCGACATTTTTATTCACCAACTCGAATGCGCAGCTCACCAAGAGCTCCCACACGGCAATGATCCCCAACCCCGACAACGGTCGTAGAACCGTATTCCTCGATCACTAGGGGCCCACTGGCTTCAAAACCAACAGGTATTGCATCCCTCCGATAAACGGGCGTGTCCCGCCAGCCGCTCTCCTCGCCGAAAAATACACGTCGGCTCTGGGCCTCAATAACTTTATTCGAGCTGCGTCGATAAAGACTTGCGAGATCGGGTTTTATGGTTTGCGCAAAACCACTCAGTTGAACGCCAACGATTTCCACCGCCGCACTATCGTCCGAATGGCCAAATCTATTGCGATAGAATTGTTCAAATTCATCTCGGAGCACCTTTGTATCATCAGGCACTTTGTCAACCTCGAGGGTAAAAGTGTGCTTCTGACCTCGATATCGCATGTCTATTTTTCTGTTAAGGAATATCTTTGATCCCGCCACCTCCCGGGCCAACGTTGCCGTCGCATCTCTTTCCATCTCTTCAAGTGCCATTTTAACATTTCCCAGAGCCCCATCATCGAGGTTAAGGATCATGGTCCTAGCACTATCCAGTCTCGCTTCAGCGAGAAGCATACCCAAAGCCGAAAAATTGCCCGGCTCCGGTGGAATAATGACTTCCGCGACGCCCAGTTCACGGGCCAAGTCAGCAGCATAGATCGGACCGCTACCCCCAAAAACAAACAACGAGAAATCCCTCGGGTCGTACCCCCTTTCGACAGTTATTTGTCGGATTGCATTCGTCATACTGACGGTTGCAATTTGCAATATTCCTGCGGCT